>JANQGH010000027.1 GCA_028277405.1 Alphaproteobacteria bacterium
GCCCCAGGCGGACGTCGCGGCCCAGACCCGGTCCGGCAAGCAGGTGCTGAACGTGAAGGGCGCGGTAGAGGCCAAGGCCTGCGTGCCGGCGGTGGGCGACAAGATCGCGGTCTTGGGTGAGAACCGCAAATTGCTGATGTTCGATCGCGACGAGGTGCCGGACATGACGCGCGGCAAGGGCGTCATCCTGCAGCGCTACAAGGATGGTGGTCTGGCCGACGTGCGCGTCTTCGACCATGCGCAGGGCCTTACCTGGGGGCGCCGGACCCTGACCGAGGCGGATCTGATGCCGTATGTGGGCAAACGCTCCGGCGCCGGCCGTCTGGCCGCGAAGGGCTTGCCGAAGGCCAACCGGTTTCGTTGAATCTTGATTTGGCGTCGTCAGCCGATAGTCTGACCGCCACTTGTTCAAAGGGAGAGGTTTTGATGTCAGTTCATCAGGGCACACTGGTCGACGCCGCCTGGCCCGAGGGCACGGCCGGTGCGAACGCGCTGCGTGCAGTCGCGCTGATCATCTTCGGCAGTTTGCTGATGACCGTGGGTGCCAAGGTGCAGGTCCCGTTCTATCCGGTGCCGACGACGATGCAGACCTTTTCCCTGATGTTGATCATCGCCACGTTCGGCGGGCGCCTGGCCTTCGGCGCGGTCGGCGTCTACCTGGCGCAGGGATTTGTCGGCGTACCAGTGTTCGCCTATGCTGCGGCCGGGCCGGCCTATTTCGCCGGCACGACGGGCGGCTATCTCGTCGGCTTCCTGGTCGCGGCGGCCGTCGGTGGCTGGCTTATGGAGAAATGGGGCGGGCGCGGGGTGCTTCGCACCGGCGCCGTTCTCTTGATTTCGCTGGTGATCGTCTTTGCCTGCGGCCTGACATGGCTTTCGACACTGATCGGCGTACCGGCCGCGTTCCAGTACGGCTTCGCCCATGTGATTCTGGGCGACATCGTCAAACTCGCCCTGACGGTGGCAGTCGTTGCGGCTGGCTGGCAGGTCGTCAGGCAGCGCTAGACAGCCAGGCGATCGATCGATCCGGAGCCTCGCTCGGCAATGAGCGGGGCTCTTGGTTTATGCCCGCGCACCCATCGGTGCCCTATCACAAAACTGTGGCCTCGCGACCGCATGCCGGGCTATTAGCGGGGCCGGGTTCGAGCAGAGTGAGACGATAGGACAGCATCAATGGCGGACGAGACCACCGGCAATACGTACGACGACGTTCCGTATTACAGCTATGCCTATCCGCAAACCCATCCGGATCGGCTGAACGTCATCGCCCACCTGTTCGGCATGACGCCGACGCCGGTTGAGAACTGCCGGGTTCTGGAACTGGGCTGCGCCAGCGGCGGCAATCTGCTGCCCATGGCCGAGGCGCTGCCGGGCTCGACCTTTCTGGGCATCGACCGTTCGGGCCGACAGATCGATGACGGCCAGAAGATCCTGAAGGAAAGCGGGCTGAAGAACGTCGAACTGCAACATTGCGACATTCTCGACTTTCCGAAGGATTCCGAGCCTTTCGACTACATCCTGGTCCACGGCATCTATTCCTGGGTGCCGGAACCGGTGCAGAAAAAGATCCTGGACATCTGCAAGCGGCACCTGACGCCCCAGGGCGTTGCCTATGTCAGCTACAACATTTTCCCCGGCTGGCATATGCGCGGCATGCTGCGCGACATGATGGTCTATCACTCCGGCCAGATCGCCGATCCGGCGTTGCGGGTGGCCGAGGCAAGGGCCCTTATCGATTTCCTGCAAGGGGCGGTCGCGACCCAGGACAGTGCCTATTCCAGGCTGCTGCAGGACGAACTGAAGCTGCTGAAGCGGGTCAACGACTCTTATGTCTTCCACGAGCATCTGGAGGACCATAACGAGCCGGTTTACTTCCACCAGTTCAACGATCGGCTGAAACAGGCCGGGCTGCAGTTCCTGGGCGAGGCCAATTTCCACACCATGATGGCGCGGAATTTCCCGGAGAAGGTTGCCGCCACGCTGCAGAAGGTGTCCGGCAACAACATCATCCGGATGGAACAGTACATGGATTTCGTCCGGAACGGCCATTTCCGCCAGACCCTCATGGTCCATAACAGCATTCCGCTGAAACGGGATGTCGGCGGACGGCCGATCACGGACCTGTTCGTCGCGTGCGCCGCCATGCCCGCGGAAGGGGCGGATCCGTCACCCGCAAATGCGGGGCCGACGGCCTACAAGCTGCCGAACGGCCGCCAGTTCAATACCACCAAATCCGTGTTGAAGGCGGCCTTGCCCATCGTGCGGGGGGCGTGGCCCGATGCGATCGGCATCCAGGATCTGGCCGAACAGGTCCACGAACAGGCAAGTCCCAGGACCGGCGACCGCTCATTGAGTGTCGATGAGGTCGCCGCTGTGTTGTCGGCCGACTTTGTGCAACTCTACTCGCTCGGCGTCGCCGAGATCAGGCCGCGCTCACTCGGCGTCGAGAAGACGGCCGGTGACAAACCCAAGGTCAGCGACCTGGCCAGGCTTTACGCCAAAACCGGCGGCCCGCTGATCAATCTGCGGCACGAGACCATCAAGCTGAACGATATGGGGCGGAACATCCTCGGCCTGCTTGACGGCGAGCGGACAAGGGACATGGTCCTGTCCGATCTGGTCGATCTGGCGACCAGCAACAAGATCAAGGTTCAGCGCAGCGGCCAGGTCATCAGCGACCCGGATACGCTGCGCGAGGTGCTGGTGAAGCCGATCGGCGATACCGTCAGCAGCCTCGCCAATCAGGGTTTCTTGGTTGGCGGCTAGGCCGTCGGGTCAGCCGGCGCAGCCAAGAACCGGCTCGAACTCCAGCGCCGCCATCTGCCGGTCGATGACGCAGATATAGCGGACATAGTTGGGGCTGGTCGGGCTGGTGTGATAGCGCCCGACGGCGTCGCGCCAGTTGCCGGTGTAGCGATAGAGGAACAACAGCAGCCGCGCGGCATAGTCGACATTGGTCTCCGGATCCAAGAATAGTTCCGGGTCGCCATCAACCTCGTCGAGATGATAGCGCGCGAAGATCTGCATGCAGCCGATGGCCATGTTCTGATGGGGTTGGCCCGCGCTGTTGACCAGGAGATCGGCCGCCTCGTCGAAACTGGCGGGACGCAGGGTGCGGCCGCCATGGTTGAGGGCCAGCGGGTTCAACCGGCTTTCGGTGATGCCGATCGCCATCAGCAGACCTTCCGGGATGTCGTACTCCAGCTCCGCAAACCGGATATAGTTCGCACAGCCCTGGTCGATGGGGGCTGTTACGGGGCTGGCGTCGGCCTGACCGGCAAAGGCGAACGGCGCAACGAGAATGGCAAGAACAGCGGCGGCAAGTCGCTTCATGACGATACGAATACTGGTGCGTGGGATGGCCAGGGTGATAGCGGGCCGCACCCAAGCATGCCAGGCTCATTTCTGCAACCCTTCTATGCTGCAGCGCAATATCCAAAGTTGAAGGTGGCGCGACGTCGCAACGCTCACGATCAGGCCGGCGCCGAGATCCCGACCATGCCGCGGATGGCGCGCATCAAGCCACTCTCCGGATCCTTGAATGCGTCCAGAATCTCGAAATGGTTCTGATCGGGGCTATCGACCACGACCAGCGGCAAGCCGCGCAGGCGCCAATCGGACGCGAAGTCGGCCTGTTGGCGCAGGAACTCGTCCGTCTCATTGCCGCCGACCGTCAGGATCAGCGGCCCGGATTGCGCCGGCATGACGTTGCGCGGGCTCAAACGCGCGACCGCCTCCGGCGTCAGGCGCAGCACCTCGTTCTGATAGGACAGGCGCAGCGGCTCCAGCTCGTAAAGGCCGCTGACCGAACACCCGCCCTTGACGATGTCGAAGGGCAGGCCCCGGCGGGCCCAATCGGTTGACAGCATCATCGCGGTCAAATGACCGCCCGCGGAGTGGCCGCCGACATAGAGCCGCCTGCGGTCCAGCCGGTGGTCGCGCGCGTGGTGATGAACCCACTCCACGGCGCCGCGCACCTCTTCGACCAGCGCATCCAGGCTGACGTCCGGGCAGAGGTCATAGCCGATCGAGGCATAGGCGATGCCGTTGGCCACGAAGCCGGGTGCCGGGAACAGGGTGTAATCCTTCGACAGCGCCTGCCAATAGCCGCCATGGATGAACAGGAAGACCGGATATGGGCCGTCGCCTTCCGGCACGAACAGGTCGAGCAGCTGTTTATCTCCGGCGCCATAGCGAATGTCGCGCACCGGCGCCAGTTGCTCGGCGGCCGCCGTGCTGTCGGCCAGCCACCGGTCAAGGAGCACCTGATGGGTCGGAACCAGGGCGCGCAGATTGTACTGGGCGTCCAGTGTCTTCTGGTCGTAGGTGCCGAAGACCGGCTCGGCCGCCGGCTTTGCTTTACGTGAAGGCATTGAAGGTGATGATCGTGTGGGTGTCGCGAATGTGCGGCAGGGTCTGGATCTGCTCGCCGACAAAGCGGCCGACATCCATGTCGGCCGGCAGATAGCACTTGATCAAGAGATCCCAATGGCCGGAGGTCGAATAGACCTCCGACACTTGTTCCACCGTGTCCACGGCCTCGGCCGCGACCTCATAGGTCCGGCCCAACTCGCATTTCACCTGAACGAAAATCGCGCGCATCGGATGAGCGCCCCCCCTGAGATACGGCGTGACTCACTGTCAACCTATCAAGGGCGCTGCCGGCCTGCCAGCCCGTTGGACGTCAGCAGCGCGGGAAAGCCGGAGAAAGTCATCGGCTGGGCGGGCGACCGGTGCTCGACTCTGACCAAGCACTCAGAAGAGTCATAAATATTTCTTGCAGATTTAATATATCATGCAATATCTCTTGCAGTATCATGCGTCGCATGAAGCAGGGAGGGCATGTGTCCATTCTGAGCAAGATCCAAGGCGCGGCCGAAAACCTGACGCCATCGGAAACGAGGCTGGTTCAGTCGGTGGTGCAGAGCCCGCGGGAATCCGCGCTCGGCACGGCGGCCGAGCTGGCGCAAAGCGCCGGCGTGCACGAGGCGACAGTCTCCAGGCTTGCCCGCAAGCTCGGCTTTGAGAGCTACGCCTCCTTCCGTCGGGCCATGCGCGAGGAGTTCATACCGACCCGTGAGCCGGCGACGCGCCTGCAGAAAACCCTTGGCGGCGCGACGCCGGACTCCATCCTCGGCACTCTGGTCCGCCAGGAGATGGAGGCATTGGCGCGGGTCGAGGATTTCGTCGATCCGGACCAGATCGCTGGAATTGCCGAGCGCCTGATGGCCGCGCGGCGCATCCATATCTTCGGGCGCGGCAATGCCGAGACGCTGGCGATGCTGATGCACAAACGGTTTCAGCGCTTTGGGCGCGACGTGCACAGGCTGTCGGGCGATCCACGGGAACTGGCCGAACAGGCGCTGGGCTTTGGTGAAGGCGACGTCTTGCTCGTGTTCGCATTTCGGCGAGCGCCCAAGGTCTATGCGCCGCTGATCGACAGTGCCCGTCAGGCAGGTGTCTGGACGGCGGTGATCTCGGGCACGCTCGGCCCCACCCTGTCTCCCGCGCCCGACGCCCTGTTGGCGGTGCCGCGATCTGGCGAGCCCGACGCATTTCAGACGCTGACCGTGCCGATGACGCTGTGCAACGCCATCGTCATCGCCGCCGGCGCACTCGATGAGGGGCGCTCGTTGGAGACGCTGGACCGTCTCGGCGCCCTGATCGAACGGTTCGAATGACGTTGTAAACGGAAACCAAAGGAGAAAACCCATGAGGGGGTCTTACGTTGCTTACGCTTTCGTGCTTGGCCTGGTGATCGCCCCGCCGACCATGGCGCAAAACCTCGACGACATGTCGGCGGCTGAGTTGCTGCCGATCGCGGAGGAGGAGGGGACGGTCACCGTCTATTCCTTCACTAGCCGGATCGCCCGGGTGGAGGACGCCTTCGAACAGGCCTATCCGAACGTCGACCTGCAAGGCTACGACATCTCCTCGACGGAGCAGATCGCCCGCCTGCAGGCCGAGGCGACGGCCGGTGTTGCGAACGCCGATGTGGTTTACATCTCCGACACGCCCGTGGTCCTGACCGAACTGTTGGCCGAGGGCATCATCGAGCCTTACGTGCCGCCGCGTGTTCAGGACCTGGTGCTGGAACAGTATCGCGCGCCGCTCTTGGCCCAACGGCTGTCGACCAAGGTCTTGATGTACAATGAAGAGGCCAACCCGGACGGCTCGCCGATCACCAATCTGTGGCAGTTGACGACGCCGGAATGGAACGGCCGGGTGGTGATGGTCGATCCGCTGCAGCGCGGCGACTATCTGGATCTGATGACCGAAATCGTCCTGCAGTCGGACGCCATGTCGGAGGCGTATGAGGCCGAATTCGGGGCCCCGATCGATCTGGGCGATGCCAGCAGCGCGGGTGAACGGTTTATCATGGATCTGTTTGATAACGACGTCATTCTGGTGCGCTCCACCGACGACGTGAACGCTGCCGTGGGCCAGCTCGGCCAGGACAATCCGCCGGTCGGCTTCACCAGCTATTCCGATCGCCGCGACAATGAGGAGGAGGGCTGGGCCCTTCAGGTCGCCAACGAGGCCACGCCGGCCCCGGGCATCATCTTCCCCGCCGTCGTTGCCTTGGCCAGCGGCGCGGAAAACCCGGCCGCTGCGCGCCTGGTGATCGACTTTCTGATGGGCGACGACAGCGAGACGGGCGGGCCGGGCTTTGCCCCGTTCTATGTGCCGGGCGACTACGCCACCCGCACCGACATCACGCCCCATCCGGATGCCGTGCCGCTGGACGACTTCACCGCCTGGCGCATCGATCCGAACGCGACCGCCAGCATTCGTGCGGATGTGGCGGACCTGATCCTGGTCCTGCAATAGCCGCCGGAATCTAGCGTCGGTTCTGAGCCGTCGCCCCTTCGGGCGGCGGCTGGCCGGCTGCTAGACTATCCTTGGACAACAAAGATCAGCGCGAATGACGACTGTCATGACCGGACGCCGTGTGCTGTTTCGGCAAGGAACCGTCTTGAAGACGATCGTGCTTGCGCTGCTGGTCGTCTTGATCGTGCTGCCCTTGATCCGCACGGTTCTGGTCACGCTTCAGCCGGACGCGATCGATGCCTGGTCCGACGTGCTGGTCGGGCGGCTGTCGCACAATCTGTTTTACCGGCCGCTGGTGAACACGCTGATCCTGGGCGTCGGCGTTTCCGTCGGCTGTGTCTTGATCGGCGGCTATCTCGCCTGGCTCGTCGTCATGACCAACATGCCGTTGCGGCGCACGATCGGGGTGATGGCGACCTTGCCGTTCATGATCCCCAGCTTCGCCACGGCGTTGGCCTGGGGCACCCTGTTTCGCAACGACCGGGTCGGTGGTCAGGTCGGCTTCATTCAGGGGCTCGGTGTCGACGTGCCGGACGTGCTGGCCTGGGGCATGCTGCCCAGCCTGATCGTTCTCACGCTGCACTACTCGTCGTTGGCCTTCACGGTGATCGCCGCCGCGCTGGCGACGGTGAACTCCGATCTTGTCGAGGCCGCCCAGCTCACCGGGGCCAAAGGGGTCAGGGTCGTTCTCGGCATCATCCTGCCGGTCACGACGCCGGCCCTGGTATCCGCCGCCTCGCTCTGCTTCGCCGGTGCTGTCTCCAACTTTGCCGCCCCGGCCCTGTTGGGCCTGCCGGTGCGCATGCAGACCCTGTCGACCCGCCTGTTCGGCATGATCGAGGTCGGCCAGACGGCGCGCGGCTATGTCATCGGCATCATGCTGGTGCTGGTCTCCGCGCTGTTCTTGTGGCTCGGCAATCGGGTGATTTCGGGCCGCCGGTCCTATGCCACGATCACGGGCAAGGGCGGTCGGGCGAAGCGTTTCGACCTGCGCGGCGCCAAATGGCCGCTGTTTGGCATCGCGGCCGTGATCCTGCTGGTCGCCACGGTCGTGCCGATCGTGGTGCTGGTCGCCTCCAGCTTGGCGCCGTCGTCGGCCCAGCTCTTCGGCAACTGGACCAGCCATTACTGGCTGGGCCAGTCGAGCCCATCGATCGCGCAGGGCACGCCGGGCATCGCATACAATCCCGACATCGTACGGGCGTTGATCGTCACCCTTGGCCTTGGCTGCGCGGTGGCGGTGGCAGGCATGGCCGTCGGCCTGTTGTCGGCCTACACGGTCGCGCGCCATCGCACCGGCTGGGCCAGCGCCACGATCACGCAAATCAGCTTTCTGCCCTTGCTGGTGCCCGGCATCGCCTTCGGTGCCGCCTACATCGCTTATCTGGGTGCGCCGATCGGTCCCTTGCCGGCGCTCTATGGCACCTTCGCCCTGCTGGTGATCGCCGCGACGGCCTATTTGCTCCCCTTCGCGGTGCAGACCGGCCGCGCCGTGATCCAACAGGTCAGTGGCGAGCTGGAGGAGAGTGCCCGGCTCACCGGCGCCAGCTTCCTGCGTCGGCTGGCCGAGATCACGGTGCCCTTGGCGATCCGTGGCCTGGTCGCCGGCGGCCTTCTCGTGTTCGTCAAGATCGTCCGCGACCTGTCGCTTGTCGTGTTGCTGTTCACGCCGACCATGCCGGTTCTGTCGGTGCTGGCCTATCGCTACGCCTCGGAAGGCTTCACCCAATTCGCCAACGCCGTCGCCGTGGTCATTCTGGCGCTCTCGATCGCGATGACCTTGATCGCGCAGCGCCTGCAGGCGAAATCTCAACCCTGGCTGAAGAACTGAACCGATGTTGGAACTGCGCAACCTGTCGAAAAGCTTCGGTGATTTCCAGGCGGTAAAGAGCGTCTCGCTGTCCGTTCCCGATGGCGCCTTCCTGACTCTGTTGGGCCCCTCGGGCTGTGGCAAGACCACCTTGCTGCGCATGCTGGCCGGTTTGGAACTGGCAAGCCAAGGGCAGATCGTGTTCGACGGGCAGCTGGTGTCGGACGGCGACAAAAGCTGGAGCGTCGACCCCGCCAAACGCAACTCCGGCTTGGTCTTTCAATCCTACGCCCTGTGGCCGCACATGTCGGTACGCGGGAATGTCGAATGGCCGCTGAAGGTCGCTCGGGTCGACAAGAGTGTGCGGGACCAGCGCGTGGCCGAGGTTCTGGCACTGTTGAACATTGCCGAGCTTGCCGACCGGTATCCCAACGAGATCTCTGGCGGTCAGCAGCAGCGGGTGGCCATCGCCCGCACCATCGCGCCGAAACCGAAGGTGCTGCTGTTCGACGAACCGCTGTCCAATCTGGATGCCAAGCTGCGCGTCGAAATGCGGACGGAGTTGATGCGCCTGCACCGCGCAACCGGGGCCACGACGGTGTACGTCACCCATGACCAGATCGAGGCGATGACCATGGCCAGCCATGTCGCGGTGATGAAAGACGGCAGGGTCGAGCAGTTCGGCCAGCCCGACGATCTGATCCGCGTGCCCGAAACGGCCTTCGTCGCCACCTTTGTCGGCACGCCGCCGAACAATCTGGTCCCCGTCAGCCCCGGCCCGGATGGTCCGGTTGTGCGCGGCCGGCCGATCGGATTGCGGCCCCCTGTCGAGGGACCGTGTTTTGCCATGTACCGTCCCGAGGCGTTACGCCTCGACGACCAGAATGCAGATCGAACTCTGACCATGGAGTTGGTCGAGGCCAGCCGGATCGCCGGGCGTACGATGGTAACCATGGTGGATGGTGATATGCGGTTGACCGCGATCGTCGATCAGCCGCCAACCGCGGAGATTGGCGACAGTGTGCGCGTTGTGCTGCCGGAACGGCCCACCTGTTGGTTTGACGACATGGGCCGGCGGGTCGGAACCGATAGGACCGGGGCCGGTTGATGCGCCTGTTGCTGGTCCGTCACGGCCAATCTGAATGGAACGCCTCGCGGCGCCTTCAAGGGCAGGCTGATATCGCCCTTTCGGAGGAGGGGAGGCGGCAGGCTGATGCGCTGCGTTCCACGATCGAGGCGATCGCGCCCGACCGAGCCATCTCGTCCGATTTGGCCCGCGTGCGGGAAACCGCCGAGCGCATCGGTGCCGAGCAGGCGACCTTTACGTCTGATCTGCGGGAGATTGATGTCGGCGATTGGACCGGCAAGCCCATCCAGGCAATCGTCGCGGCGGATGCGGAGGCCTATGCGGGCTGGCGCGCCGGAACTCACGCGCCCCCGGGCGGCGAGATTTGGTCAGACTTCGTGGCGCGGGTTGGCGGGGCCATCGAACGCGAGCGTTCCTCAAGACCCTGCGACACCCTGCTGGCCGTTTGCCATGGCGGGGTCATCCGGGCCCTAATACAGCATCTCTTGGGCCTGCCGCCCGCGCGTATCATACCGGTCGCACCGGCCAGCCTGACCGTGCTGCAACTTGACACGGCTGGCGGACAAAGCGGCCGGCTGGAGCTGTTCAACTACCGCCCTGGAAACGTGGAGTTCGACGCGCCGGACTAATTGCTCAATTCGCCTGAACCGTGGCGACATAGTTTCTCAATACCCCCCGATGCGGCGCCTGCCATGTTGCCTCATAGACGCCGTCGCCATCGGCGTCGATGAAGCGTCGAATCTCATGGCCGAGTTGGAAGGTCAGTTCCGTCGCGGACTCCGAACCGGCGCTGGACCAGGACCGCTCGGCGGTGGTCACGGTGGCGGTTCCGCTCTCAATCGTAACGCTGAACTGTTGCGTCCAGGGGTTTCCGCCATCACTGGCGTCGGTTGCGACCATAGTACCGAGATAGTCGCCCGCATGTGCAGCCGTGGAAAGCAGAATGGCGAGAAACGCGGCGATAGCCACGCGAGGTTTTGCAAGGGACTGTCTCATGTCCCTTTTCCTTCCAGCACGGGCGCCGGCGCATCGAAATCGATTGAATTTCTAGGCATCACTGGAAATCGCGATGCACTCGATCTCGACGCGGCCGCCAAGCGCCAGACCGTTGGCGCCGAAGGCGCTGCGCGCCGGGTAGGGGCTGGTGAAGTAGCTGGCATAGATCTCGTTGAATGCCGGCCAATCCGCCATGTCCGCCAGCATGACCGTGCATTTGGCGATATTGCCCATCCCCAGGCCATGCGCCTCCAGCGTGGCCTTTATGTTCTCCATCGTCTGCCGCGCCTCGGCCTCGATGCCGCCTGGGACAAGTTCCAGCCGGCCGGGCACGATGCCCATTTGGCCCGACAGATAGATCGTATCGCCCACGCGCACGGCTTCGGAGAAGGGCAATGTGTCGGGCAGCAGGGTGCCGGAGTTCAGGAATTCCATCGATCGGGGGCTCACTTGTTGCAATCGGTGCATCGGAGGTTGCGCCGACCTTACAACAGTTTCGGGAATATCGGGGCCTTTATTAGTGTTGGCTGACCGGCCGATTGGCGGCTCCAGGGCGTGGCCGATCGAACGAATGAAGTCTCCCCGGCTTGTGTTCAGATCAGCTTGTCAAGAATGTGGGCTCTGTCGCTCCGGTAGATATCGACATCGCCGCGTCGCAAGACGCGACGTTGCGCCGGGTCTCCCTCGGCGGCCCGGCTTGTGATGAAGTCGATGAGGGTGTCGAGCCGCTGAACCGCCATGTGCACAGCCGGTTCAAGCTTCTCGATGCCGCCATAGGCCTCGCAAAACAGCTTCAATCTGCGGCGTTGGGTCCGGATATCGCTGATCGGGGTGTCCGGATTGTCCGGTGCGGTTAGCGGGACGAAGCGATAGGCGGCGTAAGCAACATCCCACAGGCGCGGACCCGGCGAGGCGGTGTCAAAGTCTATGACGCCGGCGGGACGCCGATCGCGGAAGACGATGTTGTAGGGCGCGAAATCGTTATGACAGATCACCTCCACCGGCTGGCGTGGGGCCAATTGCCATACGGCGGCCGATGAAGCGGTGAAACCCACGGTACTGTCGTGATAGTGCCGCAAGAGGGCCGCGATCTCGGCTAGCAGGCGATCCTGCCAGGCCCATTCGGGCAGCGGATAGTGCTCTGCGTCGCCTTCGAGATAGCTGACGATTTCGCGCCCCTGTGCGTCAAAGCCGATCGGATCTGGAGCAAGCGGAAACCCATTTCGTCGAACATGCCTCAGCAGCGCGTGGATCGTCGGCGTCCACGGTCCGGCCCGGCGGCGTACCGTCGACCCTGCGCGGGCAACGGGCGTGGTATTACCGCCTTTCAGAGGACTCTCCGTGTCGCTGGTGCCGGCCATCGGCTCAGTCTGCTGCCGTTTCGAACCCGAATGAGCGCAGGCAGGTTGCGTCGCCAAAGCTGAGGCATATCCTCTTGGCCATTCTGCATGTTCGCACGACTACGAAATGGGATGTCCGTGGCTTATCGCACGCTGAAACCAATTGCGGCCAGCGTAACCGGCCGGATTAGGGCGTGATCGTGCTGCTCGATGTGCAGAACGTCCACAAATCCTATCCGACCGAGGAGGGCGATTTGGCCGTCCTGCGCGGTGTGTCCCTGGCCTTGGATGAAGGGCAAAGCCTGGCCCTGACGGGAGAATCCGGGTCGGGCAAGAGCACGCTCTTGCATCTTTCGGCCGGCTTGGATCGGCCAACGTCTGGGCAAGTCGTGCTTGACGGTCGAGACCTGACGTCGCTTGACGATCGCGGGCGGGCCTCGTTGCGGCGCGGGTCGGTCGGCCTGGTCTTTCAGCAGTTCAATCTGATCCCGTCGCTGACCGTCGCCCAAAACCTGGCTTTCCACGCGCGACTGGCCGATCGGCACGACAAGGATTGGACAGGTCTGCTGGCCGATCGCCTCGGCCTCTCGGGGCATTTGGCGCGCTATCCGGAACACCTGTCCGGCGGGCAGCAACAGCGCGTCGCCATCGGCCGAACTTTGGCCGCGCGACCCCGGCTCGTGCTGGCCGACGAACCGACGGGCAATCTGGATGAGGACAGCGGCGACGCGGTCCTGGACCTGATGCTGGACCTGGTCGCGGAGGCCGGGGCCGCCTTGCTGATGGTAACCCACTCAAGGCGCCTCGCCGCGCGACTGGACGGGCAGCTCACGCTGGAACATGGGCGCATCGCATGATCCGAGCAGCCTTGTCGGCTCTTCTGTCTCACTGGTGGCGCCATAAGGTGCAACTGGCGGCCCTGATGATCGGGCTGGCCCTGGCCACCGGCCTGTGGACGGGTGTCCAGGCGATCAACCAGGAGGCGCGCTCCAGCTATGACGCGGCCGCATCGGTGCTGGGCCAGGACCAGCTTGACCGGCTGCTGCGGGCAGATGGCGCTCTAATCGCGCCGCAGGCTTTCGTTGACCTGCGCCGCGCCGGCTGGCTGGTCTCTCCTGTCGTCGAGGATGAAGTGCGGATCGGGGGCGTCCGGCTGCGCGTTTTGGGGATCGACCCGCTGACGGCACCACCGGCGGCCGCTGCGGTGGACCTGACCGGTGACGGCGATCTGGCGGCCTTCATCGGCGATGACAGGTTGGTTTTCGTCAGTCCCGAAACCGCGGGCAGGTTGCCGTCCGATCCCTTGACCGTCCGCCTGTCGGATGATCTTCCCCCCGGCGTCGCGATCGCTGACATCTCGACAGCCTGGTCGCTGTTGGAAATGGAGGGTTTTTCTCACCTGCTGGTGTGGCCGGAACAGCCGTATGGCGTTCCGCCGCTCGAAGATGCCGCGCCCGACCTTGTCCGGATCGCCGCGGATGGCGCAA
This sequence comes from Alphaproteobacteria bacterium, assembly GCA_028277405.1. Classification (GTDB taxonomy): domain Bacteria; phylum Pseudomonadota; class Alphaproteobacteria; order DSM-16000; family Inquilinaceae; genus JANQGH01. Next base: position 13,552 of record JANQGH010000027.1, read on the forward strand.
ATGATGTCGGCCGTCTCACCGGCAGCTTTCACTTGAACCTAACGGCGTTCGGCCTGCTTTCCTTTGTGGTCGGCCTGTTCATCGTCCATGCGGCCGTCGGCCTCGCCTTCGAACAGCGGCGGCCGATGTTCCGTACCTTGCGCGCCCTGGGTCTGCCGGCCCGGCACCTGGTCGGTTTGCTGGGTGGCGAGATGCTGATCCTCGCCTTCATGGGCGGCGCGCTGGGCATTGTGGTCGGCTATTTTGTCGCCGCGATCCTGCTGCCCGACGTCGCGGCCACGTTGCGCGGCCTTTACGGCGCCGAAGTCTCCGGCACCCTGCGGCTCGATCCGGGTTGGATCTTGGCCGGCTTTGCCATCGCACTGGTCGGCACGGCGGTTGCGTCCGCCCAAAGCCTCTGGCGGCTGGCGCGCCTGCCTGTGCTGGCGCCGGCCCAGCCGCGTGCCTGGTCGATGGCGACGTCTCGTAGCCTGGCTCTTCAGGCCGGGCTCGGGTCTGCCTTGTTGCTCGTCGCCGGCGTTCTGGCCGTGTTTGGTCACGGCCTGCTGTCGGGCTTCGCGGTTCTGGCCACGTTGCTGTTGGGCGCCGCTCTCCTGCTACCGGCGGTGTTGATGGCCCTGCTGAGGCTTGGTGCCAGCTTTGCCAGAACGCCGTTGGCGGAGTGGGTCTGGGCCGACACGCGCCAGCAGGTGCCCGGCCTGTCGCTGGCGCTGATGGCCCTGTTGCTGGCGTTGGCGGCCAGCATCGGCGTGGGCACCATGGTGTCGTCGTTTCGGCTGACCTTCACCGACTGGCTGGACCAGCGCTTGGCGTCGGAACTCTATGTCACGGCCAGCACGGAGGAAGAGGCGGAAAGGCTGCGCAGCTTTCTGCAGCCCCTGGCCCACGCCGTGCTGCCGATCCGATCGGTCGAGGCGCGGGTTGCCGGCGCGCCGGCGGAGATCTATGGCATCGTCGATCACGCCACCTATCGGGACCATTGGCCCCTGTTGCAGGGGCGGGACGACACCTGGGACCGTATCGCGGCCAGTGACGGTGCCTTGATCAACGAGCAGCTTCATCGCCGCGCCGGCCTTTCGATCGGCGACGTGGTCACGCTGCCGAACGGCTGGTCGGAGACGGTGGTCGGTGTCTATTCCGACTATGGCAACCCGACAGGTCAGGTGATTGTCGGCTTGGACGCGCTAGCCGATCGCTATCCGGATCTGGCGCGGCTGCGCCACGCGGTTCGGATCGCACCCGAAGACGCGCCGGCACTGGCCGATCGCATCCGCGATGAATTCGGCTTCACGATGCGTGTTATCAATCAGGACGAGGTCAAGCGCCTGTCGCTCGACGTGTTCGAGCGGACCTTCCTGGTCACGGGGGCGCTTACCGTGCTGACGCTCGGCGTCGCTGCCTTTGCCATCCTGACCAGCTTGCTGACGCTTGCTGCCATGCGGCTGCCGCAACTGGCGCCCGTCTGGGCCCTGGGCCTGACCCGACGGCGGCTGGCCTGGATCGAGCTGGCGCGCGCGGTCCTGCTGGCGCTGCTGACCTGGCTTGTTGCCGTGCCCCTTGGCCTGCTGCTGGCGTGGCTGCTGCTCGCGATCGTCAATGTCGAGGCATTTGGCTGGCGCCTGCCACTCTTTGTGTTCCCGCTCGATTGGCTGGCCCTTGCCCTGTGGGCGATGCTGGCCGCCGCGCTGGCGGCCGCCTGGCCGGCATGGCGGCTGGCGCGCATCCCACCCGCCAGACTGCTTCAGGTATTCGCCCATGAGCGTTAGGGCCGCCCTTGTCGCGTTCCTGCTGCTGGTCAATTCGGCACATGGCCAAGGCTTTGCCGATCTGGGCCGGGATGCGGAGGGTTTTGCCGTGCCGGTGCCGGGCACCGCGTTCGACTTTCCGCGCGACCACGGAGCGCACCCCGAGTACCGGATTGAATGGTGGTATCTGACGGCGACTCTGACCGGCGCGGATGGCCGAGACTACGGTCTGCAATGGACCCTGTTTCGCTCCGCCCTGCGCCCGGAAAGCGGCGAGGGCTGGGACACGCCGCAGATCTGGATGGGCCATGCCGGCCTGACCACGTCAGACGCGCATTTTGTCGCCGAGCGGTTGTCGCGGGGCGGGATCGGCCAGGCGGGCGTTACAATCGACCCGTTCGCCGCCTGGATCGACGATTGGCGCATGGAAAGCCAGGTGGAAGAGGGGGCCGACGCGCTCTCCGACCTGACGCTTACTGCCCGAAGCCAGGACTTTGCCTACGATCTCACCCTGACGGCCACCGGACCTATCGTGCCACAGGGCGACAATGGCTATTCGGTCAAGTCGGACTCGGGCCAGGCGAGCTATTACTATTCCCAGCCCTTCTACGAGGTCGCGGGTGTGCTTGACCTGCCGGGCGGCCCCATCGACGTCACCGGTCAGGCGTGGCTCGACCGGGAATGGTCGTCCCAGCCCTTGGACGCCGACCAGACCGGCTGGGACTGGTTCTCGCTCCATTTCGATGATGGCGCCAAGCTGATGGGCTTCGGGCTGCGCGAGGCGGACGGCGACGTCTACACCTCCGCCACCTGGATCGAACCGGACGGCACGCCCACGCCGTATGGCGATGGCGCCCTGGAGCTCACACCTCTCGCCACGGAGGAAGTCGCGGGCCGCGAGGTCCCCGTCGAATGGCGCCTGGAACTGCCCGACCGGGGCATTGACATCGAGACGCGCCCGTTGAACCCGCAAAGCTGGATGGACACGCTGTTTCCCTATTGGGAAGGCCCGATCCGCTTTTCGGGCAGCCACGAGGGCAGAGGCTATCTGGAGATGACGGGCTATCAGTGATCGCGGCCCGGCGCGCCCTGCATGCCGGAGCCCACGACATTTCCGTTCGCTGGCGCTCGCGACGATGTAGGATCGTCGGCCGCCACACGGACAGGAGAGACCGACAATGCCCGCCGACGAAGCCGCCAGGCCCAAGCTTCGCAGCCAGCTCTGGTTCGACAACCCGGACAATCCGGGCATGACCGCGCTCTATATCGAGCGCTATCTGAATTTCGGCCTGACACGGGGCGAGCTGCAGTCGGGCAAGCCGATCATCGGCATCGCCCAGACGGGGTCGGACCTGTCGCCCTGCAACCGCCACCATCTCGACCTGGCCAAACGGGTGCGCGAGGGCATCGTGTCGGCCGGCGGCATCTGCTTTGAGTTTCCGGTGCATCCGATCCAGGAGACGGGCAAACGCCCGACGGCGGCCCTGGACCGCAATCTGGCCTATCTTGGCCTGGTCGAGACCCTGTTCGGCTACCCGATCGACGGCGTCGTCTTGACCACCGGCTGCGACAAGACCACGCCGGCCTGCCTGATGGCGGCGGCGACGGTGAACCTGCCCGCGATCGTGCTGTCCGGCGGGCCGATGTTGAACGGCTATTGGCACGGGCAGCGCACCGGCTCCGGCACGGTGGTGTGGGACGCGCGCGAGCGGCTGGCGTCCGGTGAGATCGACTATGAGGGCTTTATGGAGATCGTGGCGTCGTCCGCGCCCTCGATCGGCCATTGCAACACCATGGGCACCGCGTCGACCATGAACGCCTTGGCTGAGGCCCTGGGCATGTCGCTGCCCGGTTGCGCGGCGATCCCGGCACCCTATCGGGAGCGTGGCCAGATGGCCTACGAGACCGGCCGACGGGCCGTCGAACTGGTTTGGGAAGACCTCAAACCCAGCGATGTCATGACCCGTGCGGCGTTTGAAAACGCCATCCTGGTCAACTCCGCTATCGGCGGGTCGACCAACGCGCCGATCCATCTCAACGCCATCGCCCGGCATTTGGGCGTGGCGCTGAATAACGATGACTGGCAGGCGATCGGGCTCGACATCCCGCTGTTGGCCAACATCCAGCCGGCAGGCACCTATCTGGCGGAGGAGTTTCATCGCGCCGGCGGGGTGCCGGCCGTGGTCGCCGAACTGATGCGACAGGGCAAGATCCGCGAGCAGGCCATGACCGTCAGCGGCCGCACGATGGGCGAGAACTGCCGAGAGGCGGACATCGACGATGACGACGTGATCCGGCGCTATGACAATCCACTGCAGGAGCAGGCGGGCTTCATCAACCTGAAGGGCAACCTGTTCGACAGCGCGATCATGAAGACCAGCGTGATTTCCGACGAGTTTCGCGCGCGCTACCTGTCGAACCCGGACGATCCCGACGCTTTTGAGGGCGAGGCGGTCGTGTTCGAAGGGCCGGAGGACTATCACGACCGCATCGACGACCCCGCCCTGGGTATCGACGAGCACACCATGCTGTTCATCCGGGGCGCCGGGCCGATCGGCTATCCCGGCGGCGCGGAGGTGGTGAACATGCGCCCGCCGGCCCATTTGCTGGAACGCGGCGTTCACGCTCTGCCCTGCATCGGCGATGGGCGTCAGTCCGGCACGTCCGGCTCGCCGTCGATCCTGAACGCGGTGCCGGAGGCAGCGCTAAACGGTGGTCTGGCCCTGCTGCAAAGTGGTGACCGGGTGCGGATCGATCTGAAGGCGTGCCGCGCGGACATCTTGGTCGACGACGACGAGCTGGCGCGACGGCGCGCGGCGTTGATGGCCAAGGGCGGCTTCAAAATCCCGGATCACCAGACCCCCTGGCAAGAGATCCAGCGCGAGCACGTCGCGCAGTTCGACGAGGGCATGGTGCTGAAACCGGCGATCAACTACCGCGATGTCGCCCACAAGAACGGTCCGCTGACCGTACCGCGCCACAATCATTGACGGCTGAGATAGAGGGCAAGAAGCGTGACCATCGACGTGCTGATGACCGTACCGTTCCTGCCGTCCTGTGAGGAGGCGTTGGACCGGACCTACACGCTTCACCGCCTTTGGCAACAGGCGGATACTCGAGACTTCCTAAAGCGATCCGGCCGGGGCATCCGCGCCATGGCGACCGATGGTGCCTTCGGCTGCCCTGCCTGGGTGATGAACCTGTTGCCCGATCTGGAGATCATCGGGAATTTCGGGGTTGGATACGACTCGGTCGACATCCCAGCCGCGAAGGACAGAGGCATCGTCGTTACCAACACGCCCGACGTGCTGAACGACGCCGTGGCGGAAATGGCCGTCGGTCTGATGCTGGCGCTGGGCCGTCAAATCGCGGCCGCCGACCGCTTTATACGGGCCGACCGCTGGCTCGAAGGCAATCACCCGCTGACGCGGGAGTTTCGGGGGAGCACGGTCGGGATCGTCGGCCTGGGCCGTATCGGCAAGGAAATCGCGGTCCGCGCCAGCGCGATGAAGGCGACCGTGGTCTATCACGGCAGGTCTCAGC
>JANQGH010000078.1 GCA_028277405.1 Alphaproteobacteria bacterium
GGTAAGCGGCCTGCGCCTCGGTGATCTCGCCGGCCGCAACCAGTTCCCTCAACAGGTCCGATGGCGGTGGCGTTAGAAAATGGGCGGCTACCTCGGGCCGTGAGATCTTGGCAAAGACATGGTTCCTGCGCTCGATCTCGCCGGACGCCGTGACCGTGATGCCGCGCGCCGAATATCGGACGATGTCCGGCGAAAGGGCCATGAAGGCGGACGCCGAGACCCGTCGAACCGCGCGCTCCAGATAGAGATTGACCATGTCCCGCTCGCGTTCGGGGTGGTCAGGTGTATGGATTAGATTGGAGCCCCAAGGCGCTCCCGGGGAAACGCTGGCCTCGATCTGGTCGATCGCCTCACCAACAACCGGCGGCCGAAGCCCGGCGGCGCCGAAGAAGCCGATGAGCCCGTTCTTGGCGGCCTCCACGACCATGAGAGAGGTCGCAATTCCTCTGGCCATGGCGCCGACAACATAGGGGAAGCGACAGCCGTGAAATGTCGTGAAACGCCTTGTGCCGAGCCATTCCGGATAGACCGGCGGAAGCAGGGCGATGAGGGGCGAACCGCTGTCGTCGCCATCGCGGAGGTTCGGCGCGTTCGGTGGGTTTGGCGATACCGGCCCCGACAGGGATCTCCCGCAGCGTCCACCGGTCGAACCGAAGACGCCAACCGACTGTCGGACGTCAAGAAGGCCGGCATCTTCAGGGGCGTGGGGCAGGTGCTGCGCCGGGCGATCGAGGCCGGCGTTGCGCGGCCCGCCCGTGTCGCTGCCGATATCGCCATGTCGATGGCTGGGTCGCATGCCATTGGCATCGACGGTCTCTTGTCCACCGGGGACGCCCGGTTTGGTAATGCCATTCACTGCTGCGGTGTTGTTTCCACCAAGCATTCTCGACTTCTTCCTTCGTGCGCGAAAACCGCGCTCCATAATCTGTCGAACGCCAAATCACCGGGGATTTGGCGTGCAACGACGTCGGCGCTGGTGAAACTCAATCCGTTATCTGCGCCGGCATCGAGTTGACGACGGTCGCCGGCAGATACCCGGCCAGCCAACTCAAGCCTGCTTTAGCGAGTCCGTCGCCCAGTCACGCGCGCAACACATCTCTGTGTCTGTTCTGTTCCAGTGTCTTTCGCCTTTTTGGACAGCACGTTAAACGTGCAGTTACTTCGTAGTTAAAAATAAGAGTTACAAACGAGTCAAGCGCCAAAGCGCCTGATTCGTCGCCTCTCGAACGTCCGCGGAGCGATCATTGAGGCGGCGGCGTCTTCGAGAGGGGGCACAGCCCTTCTGCGAAGGCCGCATCGCCAGCCGCCGTAATATAAAGAGATCTTTATATAACGTTTGACCTGCCGGAGACGCTCGCCTAGCATGGGACTTGGCGACGGTGTCCGCGAGGACATAACAGGGAAGTCGGTGTGGCGAGGATATCGCCAAGTCCGACACTGCCCCCGCAACTGTAGACGGTGAAGGGCGCTCATGAATGCCACTGGGGATGTCCCCGGGAAGGTGAGCTGCTCAAGGCCCGTAAGTCAGGAGACCTACCGCCGCCCTCGGTGTTCAACCCTAAGGCCGAACGGGGTTCTTTCGGCGGAGGACATATGATGACGGACGACCTGCGCCCCCTGGCGTACCCACCCCCCACGACACGGCGATCCGGCAAGGCACCTCCAGGCTAAGCCCGTGTCTGGCCCCTCAGAAGACGACGGGCCGGGATCGATCGCGACAGACGAACCGCAGCGGACTTCAGCAGGCCCCTGGGACGATCCTGGCCGGCTGATCGAAAATCACATCCGCGGGCGTCAGTTTCGTGACGACGATGCCGACACGGTCCTTCTTGCCTGGCTTATGACCCTCGACGCGCGGACCCCACCGTCCGCAGCCGCACGGTCGGCCCATGCCCGGCTTTCCCGACTCTATCCGGCCGAGCAGCGTTCCGCCGGAACCAGCCTCTTTCGGCTGCTTGACGACATTGCGCGCGGACGCCTGCCCGCCCGCGTGCGCTGGTAATCAAACACCTCAATCAAGGTTTCATCCCATGACCCAATCAGCAAATCTCGGTTTCCCCCGCATCGGGGCCCATCGCGAACTGAAAAAGGCCGAAGAGGCCTATTGGCGCGGCGATCTGCCCGCGTCGGCTCTCCAAGAAACAGCAAGAGAGCTTCGCGGGCGTCATTGGCGGGCCCAGAAGAAGGCCGGCATCGACATCATCCCGTCGAACGATTTTTCCTTCTACGACCAGGTTCTCGATATGAGCGCAACGGTCGGCGCCGTCCCGACCCGCTATGGCTGGAAGGAAAACACCGTCGATCTCGATACCTATTTCGCCATGGCGCGGGGCCGGGATGATGTGACCGCCATGGAGATGACCAAATGGTTTGACACGAACTATCACTACATCGTCCCCGAATTCGCCGGCGACCAGACCTTCTCGTTCAGTTCACGGAAGGCGGTCGAAGAGTACGAAGAGGCGAAGGCGCTCGGCATCGAGACGCGGCCCGTGATCATCGGGCCGGTCAGCTATCTCTCGCTCGGCAAGATGAAAGAGACAGACGCGGATGCGATGGCGCTGCTGCCCGCCCTGCTGCCCGTCTATGTGGAGCTTCTGGACACGCTCCGGCAAGCGGGCGCCAAGGCGGTTCAGATCGACGAGCCGTTTCTGGTCATGGATCTTTCCGCGTCCCAGCGGGCCGCGTATCGCGACGCCTTCGAAACGCTCTCAAGCTGCGGTCTCGACATCACGTTGGCTACCTATTTCGGCGCGCTCGGCGACAATCTCGAAATCGCGCTTTCGCTGCCGGTCGCCGGTCTTCACGTCGACCTCGTGCGGGCACCCGATCAACTGCCCACGGTTCTCGACGCGATGGCCGCCGACAAGCACCTGTCTCTGGGGCTTATCGACGGACGGAACATCTGGCGCGCGGACCTCTCCGCCGCTGCGGCGCTTGCGGACACGGCCAAGGACACACTGGGCGCGGAGCGTCTTCAGATTGCGCCGTCCTGCTCACTGCTGCACACGCCGGTTGACCTCGACCTCGAAACCAGGCTCGACGACGAGTTCAGGTCCTGGCTCGCCTTCTCAAGGCAGAAGCTCGGTGAGGTGGTCGCTCTGACGCGCGCCCTGAATGAAGGACGAGACGCGGTCGCCGACCTGTTCACCCAGAGCGACCGTGCCCGTGACAGCCGCGCCCGCTCCTCCCGTATTCACCGCGATGTGGTGAAGAAGCGGGCTGCGTCGGTAACGTCGGCCGATCTCGATCGACGGTCGGGCTTTGACGAACGCGCCCGGGTGCAGCAGGAGCGGTTCTCGCTGCCTGTCTTTCCGACCACGACGATCGGATCCTTCCCGCAGACGAAGGACGTTCGCAAGGCGCGTGCCGCCCACAAGCGGGGCGATATGGACGACGACGCCTATGGCGCCTTCCTGCGCGAAGAGACCGAACGGGCAATCCGGCGCCAGGAACGGGTTGGCATCGACGTCCTGGTCCATGGCGAGTTCGAACGCAACGACATGGTCGAGTATTTCGGCGAGCAACTTGATGGCTTTGCCTTCACCAAGAATGGCTGGGTGCAGTCCTACGGCTCGCGCTGCGTGAAGCCGCCCATTGTCTTCGGCGATGTCGCCCGGCCCGGCGCCATGACGGTGGACTGGTCCGTCTACGCGCAAGGCCTCACCGGCAAGCCGGTGAAGGGCATGCTGACCGGACCGGTCACGATCCTGCAATGGTCGTTCGTCCGCAACGACCAACCGCGCCACGAGACCTGCCGGCAGATCGCGCTGGCCATCCGCGATGAGGTGCGGGACCTCGAGGCCGCCGGCATCGGCATGATCCAGATCGACGAGCCGGCGCTGCGCGAGGGCCTGCCGTTGCGGCTGGCAGACCGGCACGACTATCTCAGATGGGCGGTGGACTGTTTCCGCTTGTCTTCTTCAGGGGTCGAAGACCGGACGCAGATCCACACGCATATGTGCTACGGCGAGTTCGGCGACATCATGCCGTCGATCGCCGCCCTGGACGCGGACGTCATCTCCATCGAGACGTCCCGGTCGCAGATGGAACTGCTTGAGGACTTCAAGGACTTCGACTACCCGAACGAGATCGGGCCCGGGGTGTGGGACATCCACAGCCCACGGGTACCGTCCGTGGAGGAAATGGTCACGCTGCTTCGGAAGGCGGCGAAGGTCGTTCCCGCCGAGCGGCTCTGGGTCAATCCGGATTGCGGTCTCAAGACCCGTGGGTGGCCGGAAGTTGAGGCATCGCTTGAGAAGATGGTCTCCGCGGCGCGCACGCTTCGGAACGCCGAAGCAACTGCATGACCCTCCGGCGCTTGCCAGCGTGGGTGGGACCACGAATACTAGGTCAATGGCCATCCTTAATGCAGACCACGCCGGGCCCCTCGGGCCGTGGGCCGGTGGCCCAAATGGATGGAATCGGTGATTACCGCCCGGCAAATCGAAGCGTTTCGGGCCGTCATGGTGTATGGCGGCTCACAACGTGCGGCCGAGGCGCTGAACATCTCGCAGCCCGCGGTCAGCCGGCTCGTATCGAGTCTGGAGCAAGAGATCGGCTTTCTGCTGTTCGACCGCGAGGGAAGAGGGCTGGTGCCCACGCCCGAGGCGCAGTTCTTCCTGCGCGACGTCGATGGCTTTTTCAACGGGCTCGACCGGCTGGATGCCAGCGCCAACGCGATCCGCGAGGGCCGCCAGGGGACCCTGCGGCTGTCGGTCATGCCGGCTGTCGCGCTGTCGCTGGCACAGCTGATCATAGAGGGCATCGTTACGACCTTTCCCAAGGCGCAGGTGACGCTTGACGTTCATACCGCACCCCGGATCGCGGATCTGGTCGCCGCCGGGCGGTTCGATATCGGGCTGGCGCATCTCGACGAGGCGCGCGCCGATCTGGAGGTGCTCAGTTCATGGACGGTCGACTGTGTCTGCGTCATGCGGGCCGATCACCCCCTGAGCACCAAGCCGCAGATCGAGGCGCACGACTTTGCCGACAACGAGGCCGTGCTGCTTTCGTTCGATACCCGCACCGCGCGGCAGGTGGAGCAGATGTTCCTCGCCGCCGATGTCCGTCCGAAGATACGGGTCACGGCACAGCCGTCTTACGTGGCCTTCCGGCTGGCCGAGCACGGTCTCGGCATCACGATTATCGATGCGTTCACCGCAAGCACGCTGGCCTCGCCCAAGGTCGCGATCCGTCCGCTGGCGGAGAGGATCGGATTTCGGGTCAAGATGATCAGGCCGTCGGGCCTGCGCCCCTCCGCCTTGGCGTCCCAATCGGCCGACATCGCGCGGCGTGTTCTCGACGAACAGATTCCATTGATTCATAGCATTGTGTCATGAATCGATGCCAATTTGTGATTTGAGAACACATGCGGATCGATGCGACTGCTTTGTTAAGCCCCCCAAGAATGAACAGAGAGGATGACCATGACGCACTACCCGAAGACGATTGCCGCCGCCTGCATCGCCAGTCTCGGCCTGACCGTGTCGGCCTTTGCCCAGGAGACGACCTTGCGCCTGCACACGCTGGTGCAAGACCCGCATCCCTACAACGACATGGCCGCCTTCATGGCCGAGGAGATTGCCGAACGGACGGATGGCGAGATCGAGATCCAGCTGTTCAATGCCGCCCAGCTTGGCGACGACCCCTCCGTCATCGGCGAGATGGGCCTGGGCACCATCGATCTCATGATCAGCTCGACGAACAACGCCACGAGGCAAGTGCCGGAATATCAGATCTTTTCGATCCCCTACATGTTCGGGGGCCTTGACGATCTGATGGCACGCGTCGGTCCGGGAACGCCGGCAGAGGCCTATTTTCGCGATGTCTATGCCGATCGCGGGCTTGAGATGCAGCTTCTCGCGCTCGGCGGATCGGGAACGCGAAACATGTCGAACAGGATCGGTCCGGTGGAATCGCTGGCAGATATCCAGGGCATGCAGATGCGCACGCCGCCCTCGCCCATGATTTCTGAGACCTGGGCCGAGCTTGGCACCCTGCCGGTCAGCGTGGCCTGGGGCGAGCTTTACGGTGCGATCCAGACCGGCGTCGCCGACGGGCTTGAAAGCTCGATCGCGGGTTATTCGGGTTCGAGGCTCTACGAGGTCGCGCCGTATCTGGCGATGACAGGCCATACCATTCAGGTCAATCATATCTCAATGAGCGACCGGGCCTGGAACCGGCTGTCGGACGAGCAGAAGGCGATCTTCCTCGAAGTCGCGGCCGAGGCCTCCGCCTATGGGATCGAGCAGGCGAGAATGTATGAAACCGACCTGGTCGACACGCTGCAGAGCGAAAATGGCGTGACCGTGACCTATCCCGACATCACGGAGTTCCAGGACAGGCTGACGGATCTGCAGGCCTCGCTCGTGACCGATATGGAACTGGAGCCGGCACAGGACGCGCTCTTCGCCGGCAACTGAATCCAGCGGTGCATGGGGGCCGGGTGCGGGCCCCCATTACCGGCGGTACATTCGTATGCGGGCAATCAACGACGTCGTTGAACGGGTTGTCGTGACCGTGCTGACGCTGGCCTTCGCCGCGCTGGTCGGCGTGGTCGGCCTGCAGGTTCTCGCGCGCAACGTCTTGCAGGTGCCGATGATCTGGACCCTGGATCTGGCGCAGCTGCTGTTTTCATGGTGCATCTTCCTGGGCGCCGCCATCGCCTTCCGCCGGGGCGCGCATTACGAGGTCAACCTCTGGCCCGCGACCGGGTTCGCTGCGCAGGTTCCACGCTACGTCGCGTTTATCGCCGGGGTCATCGTGATCGGCGTTCTGTTCTTCTACGGCATCGATATGACCGAACGCGCGACGTTGCGCACGAACCCGTCACTCGGCATATCGGAGCTTTGGTTCTTCGTCTCGATCCCGATCTCGGGCGGGCTGATGGCACTGTTCCTGGCCGAACGCGTCATCGCGCGGCTGTCCCGGGGCTTCTCTTGATGAACCCATTGGTGCTTCTGATCGGCGGGTTTTTCGTGCTGGTCGCGTTTCGGGTCAATGTCGGGTTTTCGCTGATCCTGTCGTCGATCATCGTGCTCTTGGTCGAGGATCTACCGCTGACGTCGGTCATCAATCAGATGTACCGGAACATCGACAGTTTCACCCTGCTGGCGGTGCCGTTCTTCATGTTTCTCGGCCGCATCCTGAACGCCGGCTCGATCACCAACCGGCTGCTCGCCCTGTCGAACGCGACCGTCGGGCATATCAGAGGCGGGCTCGGCCACGTGAACGTCTTTGTCTCGATGGTGTTCGCATCGCTGTCGGGATCAGCGGCGGCCGACACCGCCTCGGTCGGATCGATCCTGATACCGGCGATGAAAAAGGCGGGCTATTCGCCGGCCTTCGCGGCGGCGCTGACGGCGGCGTCCTCGACGCTGGGGGTCATCATCCCGCCATCGATCATTCTGATCGTCTATGGCGCCTTCGGAAATGTCTCGATCGGGGCGCTGTTTCTCGGCGGCGTGGTTCCCGGCGTGACCATCGCGCTGGCCATGATGGGGTACACCTATCTCATGGCCCTGCGAAACGACTATCCCGCCATTCCGTTTCCGGGCCTCAAGGCCCTGGGCCGGGCGACAACGCGCGGGATGGCCGCCATGCTGATACCCGTCTTCGTGCTCGGCGGGGTCATCACCGGTTTCTTCACCCCCACCGAGGCCGCCATTTCGGCCGTGCTGTGGGCCCTAATCCTAACGTTCATCTTCTATCGCGACGTGCCGCTGCGCACCCTGCCCGCCCTCTTGGCGGCGGCCTGCATCGATTTCTCCGTGCCGCTGTTCACCGTGGCCGGCGCGGGGATCTTCGGTTGGCTGATCGCCTATCTTGGCGCAGCGGAGATCGTGGTGGACTTCATCCGCTCGGTCACGACGCACCCGACGGGCATGATGCTGCTGCTGATCGGGTTCCTGCTGCTTGTCGGCACCGTGCTGAACCCGATCTCTGCGGTTTTGATCTTTTTGCCGATCATTCAGGGCATCGGGACCGAGGCCCAGGTAGACCCCGTGCATCTGGGCGTTCTGACGACCATCGTACTGTCGGTCGGGCTGATCACGCCGCCCTACGGCATCTGCCTGCTGATCGCCGCGCAGATCGCCCAAGTCAGTCTCGGCCGGGCGATGCTGGCGGTGCTGCCGATCGTCGGCCTGACGGTGGCCATCGCGATCCTATCGCTCTTCGTGCCGGACCTGATTCTGGCTTGGCCGAAGTTCGCTTTTCCCAATCTTTTCAACTAATCACCCGAAAGGAGGTGGCAACATGCCCCATCCCAAACCCACAGGAAGTTTCGTCGCCCTCATCACCCCGATGAACGAGGATGGAAGCGTTGACTATGAGGGTTTTCGCGACCTGTTGGCCTTCCACGCCGAGCACGGCACAAGCGCCGTCCTGATCATGGGCTCAACCGGGGAGGTCTCGATGCTAAGCCCGGAAGAGAAGCGCAGCATTATTGCCAAAACGGTCAAGATGCGGCCTGACGGCATGTTGATGTATTACGGCTGTTCGGGCAACAACACCCAGGCCGCGATCGACATGGTCCGCTATGCCGAGGCCGAGGGGGCGGACGGGGCGATCATCGCCGCGCCGTCCTACATCTGCGCGCCGAATGCCGACATCGTCGACTTCGTGGAAGAGATCTGCGACGCCAGCGATCTGGCCATCGGCTTTTACAACAACCCGCCGAGGGTCAAGACCGACCTGCATTGGGACGACATGCTGAAGCTGGCCGAGCACCCCAACATGGTCGTCCTGAAGGAAAGCACGACCCGTGTCGGCCAGGTCGCCCAGATGTGCGCCGCCAAACCCGATCTGTCGATCATGTGCTGCTGTTCGCCCAACCTGGGTCTTGTCGTTCCGACCATGTCGCTTGGTGGGCACGGCACGGCCAACATGACCGGCAATATCATTCCCGCCGAATTCGCCGTGATCTCGAAGCCCTGGACCGGGCCGCAGGATGCCGAGAACTTCAAGACCGCCTATCTGGGCAATCTCGACATGCTGCATTTCGCCTATTCGGCGATCAACCCGGTCGCTATCAAGAGCCTTATGCGGGCCGTGGGCCTACCGTCCGGCCCGCTGCGCAAACCGTTGAAACCGCTGGACGCCCCGGCACTGAAGCGTGGCCTCGATATCGTCTCAAGGCTGGGTCTTGAGCAGAAGTACGGCCTGCGCGTCCGCCCTGATCTCGCCGCCTGATATGAGCGGCCGCTTGCACCGGGCGATCCGATAGCGAAAGGAAACAGCATGCCCATCGTGCGCGTGACCATGGCCGAGGGCCGCAGCGCGGAACAGAAGGCGGCGCTGGCACGCGAAATCACCGACAGTCTCGTGCGCCACTGCGGTGGCGATGCCGCGCATGTCTATGTGCTGTTCGACGATGTGCCGCCCGACCAGTGGCTGGTCGGCGGCGAGACCATCACGGAGCGGCGGCGCAAACGGGGCGAGGAGTAAGCGGCAGGTGAGCCTGCAGGTCAGCCTCTGCCACTGGGGCGCCTTCGAGGCGGATATCAGGGCCGGGCGCCTGCACGCCACGCGGCCCTGGCCCGGCAGCGGCGCCGATCCCGAGATGATCGGTGCGTTGCCGGAGCTGGTCTATTCCGACAAGCGCATCCTTCGGCCCCACATCCGTGAAAGCTGGCTCAGGCAGGGCCACAGCGCTGGCGGCAACGGACGCGGCACGGACAAGATGGTGCCCGTCGATTGGGACGCGGCGCTCAACCTCGTCGCGGCCGAGATCGCCCGGGTACGCGATCGGTACGGGCACAGCGCGCTTTTCGCCGGCTCTTACGGCTGGTCGAGCGCCGGACGATTTCACCATGCCCGGTCGCAGGTGCGCCGCTTCTTCGGGGCGCTCGGCGGCTTCACCAATCAGACCGGGAACTATAGCTGGGGTGCGGCGAAGATCATCCTGGAGGAGGTCTTGGGCAGTGCCGATGCCGTCAGCGGCGCGGCGACCTCTTGGGACAGTATCGCCGGCAACACGAACGTTCTGGTGGCGTTTGGCGGGCTCAACCCCAAGAACTGGAAGGTCACGTCGGGCGGGGCCGGCGATCACCACATGCCCGATCACGTGAGACAGGCCGCGGCCAAGGGCACGCACTTTGTCGTCCTCAGCCCGTTTGCCGACGACATTCCCGACGGGCTGGAGGCGACCTGGATCGCGCCGCGGCCCGGCACCGACACGGCGATCATGCTGGCGCTTGCCGCGGAGATGGTCACCAGAGGCCGTGCCGACCGGGCCTTTCTGGAGCGCTATACGTCGGGCTCCGGCCGCTTCCTGGCCTATCTGTTGGGCGAAACGGACGGGATCCCGAAAACGCTGGCCTGGGCGGCCGCGATCGCCGATGTCGAGGAGGAGGCGCTGCGGCAGCTTGCCGATCGGATAGCAACGGGCCGGGTGATGCTGACCGCCTCTTGGTCACTGCAACGCGCACGGTACGGCGAGATGACGTATTGGGCCTTGATCGGCCTCGCCGCCGTTCTGGGCCAGATCGGCCAGCCCGGTGGCGGCTTCACCTTCGGATACGGTTCGCTGAACGCCGTGGGCCACGGCGCGATCAAGGGCCTTGTGCCGTCGCTGCCCGGGTGCGGCAACGATGCGGGGACGACCATTCCGGTTGCCCGCATCTCGGACATGTTGGAACGGCCGGGCACGGTGATCCCGTTTCGCGGATCTGAGATCCGCCTGCCCCACGCTCAGCTGATCTACTGGGCGGGCGGCAACCCCTTCCACCATGCTCAGGACCTGTTTCGGTTGCAGCGTCTCTGGCAGCGGCCGGAAACGATCATCGTGCATGAGCAGGTCTGGACGGCGACGGCGGAACGCGCCGACATCGTGCTGCCCGCGACCACGTCGCTGGAGCGCTCAGATATCGGCGGCACCTCGCGCGATCCGCACGTCTTTTACATGCCGAAGCTCATCGACCCGGTGGGCGAGGCACGCTGCGATTTCGACATCTTCCGGGCCCTGTCGGAGCGGCTTGGTACAGCCGAGCGCTATACCGAGGGCCGTGACGAGGCGGCCTGGCTTGCCCATCTTTGGGAGGATCGGCGCCGGGCGGCACAAGCCCGTGGCATCCAGGCGCCAAGCTTCGATGACCTCAAGCGCCAGAATGTCTGGACGGTACCGAAGCCCGACCGGCCCGAGATTCTGCTGGAGGCGTTTCGCCATGACCCGGATGGCGCGCCACTGGCCACGCCGTCCGGCCGGATCGAGCTGACATCGTCGCGGATCGCGGGGTATGACCTGGCCGATCTGCCGCCGCATCCCGCCTGGCTGGACCCTTGGGAGGGCGAGGCAGACCAAGACGGCTTCGCTCTCCTGTCGCGCCAACCGAGGCGCTTTCTACACAGTCAGCTTGCGGGCACGAGCCTAGCGGGCGAGCCGGAACTGCAGATGCACGGCGACGATGCGCGCGATCGCGGGCTGACCGACGGCACGACCGTGCGCGTTCGCTCCGCCAC
The DNA here is from genome assembly GCA_028277405.1 of Alphaproteobacteria bacterium. Classification (GTDB taxonomy): domain Bacteria; phylum Pseudomonadota; class Alphaproteobacteria; order DSM-16000; family Inquilinaceae; genus JANQGH01. Next base: position 11,464 of record JANQGH010000078.1, read on the forward strand.
GGGAAGTGCCTTGATGACGCTGCGCACCACATCGCGCTGCCGCCGGGGCGTTCTGGCCGCCGAAACCGGACCCTGGTTTCGAGGGGGGGACGGGGTGGACACCGGCGGAAACCCGAATGCCGTAACCTCGGATATCGCGACATCCAGCCTGTCGCAGGCCACGGCGGCGCAGACCTGCCGGGTCTGGGTCGAGGCCGTGACAGCAAAGCCATAGGCCGCATCTTTGGCGTGCATAGCCCGCCATGCGCGTTCGCAGGTCTTTTTGCGAACGCTGCGCTAGATCTTGCCCGCCCGAACCTCGCTGAAATAGCGCGGTGAGCCCATCTGGCCGCCCTTTAGCGATACCTCCAGCGGCCGTTCGTCGGCGTTCGTCGAATGAAGACGGTAGAGGCCGGCGCCAGGCGTCAAGGGCACAAGCCCTGTAAGGGCCAAAGCATCAAGCTGCTTCAAGACGTAGCCGGACGTATCGCCGCCGGCAACCGCTACCCGGTCGATGGCGTTGAAGGCCACCAATTGGCCGAGAACCGCACCAAGCGCCTGCCCTACCTTCATATTGGCCTCTTCCGCGTCGAGCCCTGCCGCTTGGGCGGTTGCTTTGAAGATGGCAACCGCCGGATCGTCCGGCCCTGTCGCCGAAGCGATCAGCGGCGCCCGGCCGTCCGACAACGCCGTCAAAGCCGCCTGAGTTGTCGCATCGACGGCACCCTGCCGATCCGTGCCAAGACAGGCCGCAGCGTCGAGTGGGACAAACGCGAAGCCATCGTTCAGGGCTTCTGCAATCTGCTGGGATGTGGTTGGTGACAAGGACCCTGACAGCGCCACCATCGCGCGGCTCTGACCGACGGGGGTGTGCGGCCCTGCCGTTGGTAGAGAACCATCGGCGCGCCACACCGCAACCAGCGCCTCGGCCACGCCTTGCGAGCCGGCAATCAAACTGCCGTGCGGCAGACTGGTGAACAGGCGACCGCAAGGCAGAAGGTCGCCCTCGCGCGCGGTGTCGATCGTGATCAGCCGGTTTCCCTGGCGAACCAGGTCGCTCCAAGCCTCTTCGATCCGATGAAGGTCGGGAAGCATCAGCGTCCCGATGGCCTCGTCGGTCTGCCGCGACAAGTGACGGGCGACATCGGCCTCGTCCATCGGCGTCACGGGATGGCGCGACACCACCGGGTGCCTGTCCAGGCGGTAAATGCCATCGCCGGCGCGCGCGAACAGGGTCCCGAAACACTGGAAGCGATCCATTTTCGGCGAGGCGGGAAAAACCGGGACCGGACCCTCGCCGAACGTCGCCCTTGCCAGGCCGATGGCAGCGCCGATCGAGCCGATGTCGGGTGAAGAATCCAGCGTCGAGCAGATCTTGTAGAGGTTGAGGGCGGCGTCGAGGCTCTTGAGAAAAGCAAAGGCAGGGGGCAGGTGGTCGGCCATCCAGGCCGGGCCGTGCGCCCGCGCGGTGCCGGCGAGACCAATGGCCTTGGCGCCGGCGAACCGCTGGCGTTCGTCCGCGGTGGGCAAGCGCAGGAACAGCACGGTTTCTAGGCCCGCAAACGCCAGTTCCTCCATGACGGCGGCCGACCCGGTGAAATCGTCGCCGTACCAGGCAAGCAGCGTGCCCTCGGGCAGGCTCGTCACGCGTAGGCCTCAAGCGCGCGGGCAAGAGCCGGGTGATCCCTGGCATAGGTTTCGGCCGGGATGCCCGCCTCCGCCGCCTCCCAGGCCTGGCGCAAGCTGGCAACGCCGGCGGCAATGCCATCGGGATGGCCAACGAGACCACCACCGGCCGCATAGATCAGGTCGGTTGTCTGCATCCGCCGATAGGTCTCGGCGGCCTGAACGGCGCTTTGACCGGACGAAAAGACCGGCATCGTGATGCAGGGCTTGTCGGCAAACATCGGCGTTAGAAGCGACTGCGCCGCCGCGATCACGCTGTCGTCGCCCTCGCAGAACTTGTTCTGCAACCCGTTCACGTGCAGATGATCGGCCCCCGCCAAACGCCAGAATTTCGCCCAGGCGGGGAATGACCAGCCGAGCATCGGATGCCGCGAGAGGTATCCCCACCCGTTTCTGTGGGCGTGGATCGGCAGTTGGGTGTGACGACCGAGCGCCAGCAGCCCGCCAAGCCCGACCGAATTGACGCTCGCCATCACGCAGGTGCCGCCATGCCGCAGCACCAGATCGTGGCGCGCGCGCATCTCATCCACCTCGCCGGTGAGATTGAAAGCGACCATCACCTTCTTGCCGGTCCGGTCGGCATGATCGTTGATGGCACGCATGACAGCCTCAACGCGCGCGTCGAAGGGGCAGTGCGGGCCATCGGCCTGAAGCTCATCATCCTTGATGAAGTCGACACCGCCGTCGATCAGTTCTGTCACGCGTTCGGCGGTCTGCGTCAGCGAAAACCCGACGCTTGGTTTGATGATCGTGCCGATGACCGGGCCTTTGGTGACGCCGGTCAACCGCCGCGTACCGTCAACCCCGAAGCGCGGCCCGGGATAGGCCTCGGCATAAGCATCCGGGAAGCGCACATCGACAAGGCGCAGGCCGGAAAACGGCTTCAACTCGTAGAGATTGCCGCTGACCGTGGTCATCGCGTTGGGCAGCGAGACGCCCATATTGCCCAGCGGCCAAGAAAGCGTGACGCGCGCGCGGGCGTAGCGCTCGCCTGTGGCCGCGCCTGGCAGCGAGGGCGCTGTCACGGTGTCGTAGATCTCGACCGCTTCAACCTGCGCGGCCGAACGCGCTTTCAGCTCTTCCGTCTCGCCGGGCACGGCGACGAAGGTGCCGGAGGATTGCTCGCCGGCCATGATCTCGGCGGCCTGACGCGGATCGATGGCCGTTTCGATGATGTAGTCGGCTTCCAAACGCTCACTCATGAAGGGGTCTCCCGCCAATCGGCCATGCGGATCGTCGTGCCGGCCTCGGCGGCGTCATAGGCCGCCAAGGCGAGCGCAAGCGTCTTCAGATTGTCCGCGCCCGAAGGCTGCGGCTGGGCGCCGCCGCGCGCCACTTCAGCGGCATGAGCCTGAAACCGGATCACGCTGTCCTGCACACCGTGCCAGGGCGCCGCTCCCCATTCCGGGACGGCCGGCGCCGCATCGATGGTCTGCGCACCACCGCTTGTGTGCAGCGTGAGCGTGTAGTCCTGATGCAGGATCAGAGAGCCCTTGTCGCCCTCGATCTCGGCAACGGTCTGCGGAAAGGGGTCGGGATCGCGCTTGGAGTAGAACGAACAGTCGCACACGCTCGTCGCACCGCCCTCGTGGCGCATCAGCGTGGTGAACGCATCCTCGCCGCGCACGATCGGGTTGAGCCGCTGGATCGTGCAAGCGAGCGTCTCCACCTCGCCAAAGAAATGCCGCGCCAGATCGAACAGGTGCAGGCCGACATCCATGATCGTGAAGCGCTCGATCTCGGCCAGATAGGGCTGATTAACGTAGTTGTCGTAGCCATGCCGAAAGGAGAAGCGCCCGAAATGGATCCGGCCCAGACGGCCCTCGTCCACCAGCGCCTTCATCGCCGTGAAGGCACGCTGCCAGCGGAAATTCTCATGCACGATGAGATTGGCGCCCGCGCGCTCGGCGGCGGCCACCATGGCGGTGCCGTCGGCCATGGTCTCGGCGAACGGCTTTTGGCAAATGACCGTTTTCGCGTGCGCGCAGGCAAGCTCTACCAGCGTTCGGTGCGAGGAGACAGTGGTCGCGATGTCGACGAAATCTGGCTGTTCCGCGTCCAGCATCGCAGCCGCTTCGGTATAGCTGCCAGCGATGCCGAAGCGCGCGGCCGCCGACCGTGCCTTTGCGGCATCCAGATCGCACACGCCTGTGAGGGATACGCCGTCCATGCGCGTCCAGGCGTTGAGATGATTATCGGAAAAGAAGCCGCAGCCGATCAGGACACCACGCAGCGGTTTAGCGACCATTGGCATCCTCCAGACCGTCGATGTCCAGCTTGCCGGCCCCTTCGGTGTGCGCCGTGATGCGACCGGCCGATGAAGCGAGACTAATGCTGTTGCGTGTCCGCTCGACCTGTACGCGATCGCCAAAGGCGGTCAGCGCGCGGACCGCCTCGGCAATCGGACGCGGTCCATCCTCGCCAGCCAGGCCGAAACGGCCGGCGGACGCCGCCACCGTGATCGCCTCGACCCCGGCTTCGGCCGCGAGCGCGATGGCCGCGACCGCGTAGGCGGCGGCGAAGGTCTCGGACTGGCGCGGATCGTCGCCGGTCATGGCAAGCAGTTCCCCGTTCGGGTTCGGCACCAGGCCGGCCCCGTAGGGGTTGGTGCGCATTCCGATGGACATGAGGCCGAGACGGATGGGCAGGTCGCCGGAAAGCGCCCGCGCGGACGCGAAGATGTCCGGCAAGGCTTCCAAGGTTTCCCACACCGAGAGGTCGTCGGCGGCGTGCACGATCGCGCTGTTGCCGAACGTCACATAGTCGCCGAGCGACAGGTCTGGCGGGTGACGGTTGAACTCCGTGAAATGGGTCAGCATGCCCACGCCGATCCTGGCATCTGGAAATGCTTGTCGCGCCGCGCGCGCGCAATCGGCAGGTGACTGGCCGGAGGGCCAGGGTCCCGAGGGCTGATAACTCTTCAGGTACGCTTCGGGCAGCGCGATCACGTGGGAGGCATGCAACGCCGCCACATCGAGGCGGCCCTTGATTGATGACAAGACCGTTTTCGGGTCCGCACCATCGGGCACGACGATTTCGACGTCGACATCGCTACCGGATGCAAACGCCCGCAGGTGCGCGTCCGTCCACCCATCAGGGCCATAGAACCGCAGAACCGGTGTGAGGCGAGTAGGTATCGGACCATGCCAGTCCGGCTCACAGGCGAGGCCAATGGTTGGCAGGGAAACTGACTTGGCCGCAGGTCGATCGCCGCGATGACTGGTGGTGCCAGCCCTGGCTTTCAGCGTCACCGCGATGCGTTGGGTTACCGTCTCACCCGCCGCGATCGTGTAGGGCGTCGGCAAGGCCAGAGGCCGGCAATAGGTCTTGAACGAGGCATCGGACCAGTTCCGCTGATCCTCCATCTCAAAGATCTCGCCCTCAAAGGCGATATCGACGGCAATGCGCTCCAGGCCGTGCGACAGGCCCGCAATGTCGAAGGCCGGCTGGCCCGGCGCGATGCGATCGGGGAAGCGCGTGACTTCCTGCGAACCATCGCTGTGGCGAATGGTCAGGTCGGCGCCCGACACGCCGGCGATGGGATGTAGAAGCGTGAAACCGGCACGGTTGGTCGCAATGTCTTGATTGGCGGTCAGTGCAAGGTCCGCAGTCAGCCGGCCCCCCGCCTCGGCTTCGAACACCAAATGACCATCCAACGCGCCGTCGGCGACCGTGAAGCGTTCCTCGATGCGCAGCCGGTCGCGACCGTCTTCAACACTGCTGTCCACCATGGTTGCCGGGAGTGTCGCCCAATTCGCGTCGCGCACCGGCGCGTTGATCATGCGCACGACCTCGACGCCGCCAAAGGTCACGCGCCGGATCAGCCCCGGCTCGTAGAGCAGCGTCAGGTCGCCGACGCCAAGAGACTGTGCCGTCGAGGTCACCCCGTCAGGCGCCCTTGCCGTAAACGATCAGTTCGGCGGCCTCTTTCACCTTTGCGGGGTTCAACGCGTCGTCCCAGCCTTCCCGTACGACAACGCCCTTGGCAAAGCGCATCAGGCGCAACGCCGCGTCCGACGGGACCTTGGGCGAATAGCCGAACCACATGGCGATCTCGACATTGAGATGGCCAAGCATGAAGTCGAAGGCCGCCTCGCGCGGAATGCCGTACTTCTCAGCGCACAGATCCACCGCCTCGACCATGGTGTCGATGAACGGCATGGCAACCATTTCCGACAGGCCCGGCTCCAGGATCGCCAGCTGCTCGAGCGTCACGCGGTAGCATTTGTCGATGGGCGACCACATGGTGCGGCAGATTTCCTCACCCAGCGCGTACGCCTCCTCGGGCCCCTTCATCAACGCGCAGACGATGGACTGGCGGGCGATCCCACCATGATAGTCGCGGCGGGCCTCCCACGCCGTTTCGTCGTTGAACAGGGGCGGATGGCATGGGTGACCGATCACGATGTGGACGTCGTCGCGGTCCGTCGGCACGTCGCCGGCGTAAGGCGCAGCAGCATCCAAAATGACGACCAAGGCGCCGGATTTCAGCGACGGCACGATCTCGCGACAGACCGACCCGATGATGGTGTCGGGCAGCGCCAGCACCACCACATCGGCGCCATCCAGGGCAGCGGCGCGCTCCACGACGCCGATGTCCGCCTCCTTCAACCGCGCCTGACCGGCGTCGGCCGTTTCCACGGCCCGGACGTCATAGCCGGCATCGACGAGTTTCTTTGTCACGCGGAGACCCATTTTGCCTCCAGCGCCGAACAGCGCGACGGATTTGGTCATGGTGAGGGCTCCTTGGTGGTCCTTGATTTGGGGGAAGACATGGAAGCTGGCGTACTGACGAACGGTCGGATGATGCGCCGACGCGAATCGTCCAGCCGCGCCTGGCGCAGACCGTCGAGCAGGACGGCGATGAAGATCACCAGGCCGAGCAGCAGCGGCTGCAGATAGAGGTTGATGCCGGTGTAAACGAGGCCGGCCTGGACGGTCTGGATTGTCAGCGCGCCTATGACGGCACTGAAGGCACCGCCCACACCGCCGAACAGGCTGGCACCGCCAAGCACCGCCGCCGCGATGACGGAGAACTCGCGCCCCTCGCCAAAGCCGGTATCGAGCCGCCCGATCTGAGAAATCAATACGAACCCGGCAAGCGAGGCGCACATGCCCGAGGCGATATAGACGAAGGCTTGCAGGCGCGCCGTTGGAAGTCCCGCCTTGCGCGCGCCCTCCGCATCATTGCCGAAGGCGTAGATCTGGCGACCGAGGGGGGTGTGGACGAGGATAACGTAGGCGGCCGCCACGATGATCGCGAAGACGATCACCGGCATCGGCAGACCGAACACCGTCGCCAGGCCGAAGCCGCGCACCTCGTCGGGAAAGTCGAGCTGGCGCGAGGATGTCAGGTACGCCCCGAAACCGCGAAACAGAAACAGCGTCGCCAGCGTCGTGATGAAGGGGATGATTCTGAGGGCGACAACGAAGAAGGCATTGATGGCGCCCATCGCGGCGCCTGCCAGCACGCTGATGAGCAGCGCGCCGGTCACGCCGACCTCCATATCGCGCATGGCGATGCCGGCCAGCAGCGGCCCGAGATACATGATCGAGCCGACCGAGAGGTCGATGCCGGCGGTCAGAAGGACGAACACCATGCCGACCGCCGCGATGCCGATGAACGAGGCCTGCTTGACGGTATTGCCCATCGTGTCGGCGGACAGGAAGGCCGGTTCGGCGATCGCGAAGCCGGCAATGATCAACAGAAGAATGAGGACCGCCGAATACCTGGCGGCGAGCGCTGCCGGATCGAACGACCTGCCAACGGGGTTTGATGCCAGTGGACCGGTCATGCGGCCACCTCCTTGAAGGCGGCGGCAATGATGGCGGCCTCGGAAAACGCGTCCTTGGCGAACGCGCCGGTGATTTCCCCTTGGGCCATGACCAGGATGCGGTCGCAGGTGCCCATCAACTCTTCCAGTTCCGACGAGATCAGCAGGACGGCGCTGCCCGATGCCGCCAGCTTGTCGATGATGGTGTAGATCTCGTGCTTGGCGCCGACATCCACGCCGCGTGTTGGCTCATCGAGAATGAACAGTTGCGGCGCGCCCAAAAGCCATTTGCCGATCACCACCTTTTGCTGGTTGCCGCCGGACAGGGCGCGGGCCGCCTGGGTTGCGATATTGGCGGCCTTGATACGCACCTCGTCGCGAACGCCTTCGGTGCGCGCCTTCAACCGCTCCCGGTCAATCAGGGCGACGGGCGGGCGGCCGAAATCCTCGATCGTGACGAGTGAAAGATTGTCGCTGATGGTGGCATCCATCATCAGCCCTTCCTCGCGGCGGTTCTCGGTTACGAAGGCCATGCCGCGGGCGATCCGTTCACGGGTGTCGCCGGTGACAGGCTGGTCGTGCATGAACAGCGTGCCCGATCCGGTTGGGTCGACGCCGAAGATCATGCGCGCAAGCTCGCTGCGGCCGGACCCCATCAACCCGAAAATGCCGAGGATCTCGCCGCGATGCAGCTTGAAACAGATGTCCTCGACGACGCCAGCCTGCGACAAACCGTCGGCTTCCAGCACCACCTCGTCCGCCGGCTGGCTGGAGCGCGCCGGATAGATAGCCGACAGCTCGCGGCCGATCATGGCGTTGATCATGGCGGGAATATCGAAGCGTTCGATCGGCCCCTCGTCGACCAGGTGCCCGTCGCGCAGCACGGCCAGATGATCGGACAGCGCCTTCACCTCGCCAAGGATGTGAGAGATGTAGACGATAGTCGCGCCATCAGCCCGCAAGGCGCGGATGGTCTCGAACAGCTTGTCCGTCTCGCGCGCGGTCAGCGATGTGGTCGGCTCGTCGAAAATGATCAGCGCGGCTTCGCGGTGCAGAGCCTTGGCGATTTCCACGAGCTGTCGCTCGCCCGGTGCCAGATTTCCCACCGGCGTCTCGGGTTCGGCATGCAGATTGAGCCGGTCCAAGAGCGCGCGGGTGCGCCCGATCATCTGCCGCTTGTCGATCAGGCCGAGGCGGCGGGGAAACTCGTCGACGAAAATGTTCTCCGCCACCGTCAGGTTGGTGAACAGGTTCAGTTCCTGATGGATGAAGGCGATGCCGCTGGCCTTGGCGTCGGCCGGAGTTTTGGGGTCGTACGGCTCGCCGCGCCAGGTCATGCTGCCCGATGTCGGGGCGACGACACCGCCGATCATGTTCATGAGCGTCGATTTGCCGGCGCCGTTCTCGCCGATCATGCCAAGGCAGATGCCTGCGGGGATTTCCAGCGTCATGTCGGTGACGGCCGGCACGCCGAACCAGGATTTGGAAAGCCTGTGAAGGCCAAGCAGCGCACTCATCCCCCCAACTCCCGGGCATAGCGGTTGCGCGCCACGTCGAGCAGCGCGGCACACAGGATGACCGCGCCCTTGGCCATGTCGATGTGGAAGGTGGAGAGGTTCATGAGGTTGAGCGTGTTCGACAGGAGAACGAAAAAGATCACCCCGAACACGGTCCAGATGATCTTGCCCTTGCCACCGAACAGGCTGGTGCCGCCGATAACCGTGGCCCCGATGACGTCGAGCAGGAACGTGCCCTCGCCCAGCGTCGGCCGGCCGGCCTCCAACCTCGCGCCGTAGAGTATGGCGCCAACCGTGGCGCAAAAGGCAGAGATGGCGAACACGATAACGATGACGCGCTTCACCGGCACGCCGGAGATTTCCGCCGCCTTTCGGTTGGCGCCAACGGCGATCACCTGGCGGCCGAATACCGTCTTGTTGAGCAGGATATGGGCGGCCACCGCGAGCGCGACGGTGATGATCGCCGGATAGCCGATCAGCGTGAAGATCTCCCGGCGCGGTATCTGCGAACGATCCTGTTCGCCGAAATAGACCGAGATGATGTCGCCCTTGCCGAGCATGATCAGATGTTCGGGCAGGTGGCGGATGTTCTCCGACTGGGTGATCCAGACGGCGAAGGCCGAGATCACGATCATGGTGACCAGCGTCATCATGAAGGGCGGCATGCGCAGATAGGCGATGGCAAGCCCGTTCATCACGCCCACCAGCGTGCCGACCATCAGCATGGCGACGAGTGACAGCGTGACGCTGAAGGGCAGGCCGTGGAAGAGACCGCCGGTCTCGTCGATGAAGATGCCCCAGACCGGTGCGCCGGACAGCACGTCCGGCGAGGCGGTGGTGGCGGCCAGAAGCGCCATCACCGTGCTGGTGAAACCGATCACCGCACCTTGCGACAGGTCGATGCCGGCGATCGTCAGAACAAAGGTCTGTCCGATGGCGACGGCCAGCAGCGGCCAGGTGTTGGACAAGAGATTGGAAAGGTTCGCCGGATTGGTCAGGGTCGGCAGGAACGGCGCCAGGGCGAGGAAATAGGCGATCGACAGCCACAGGATGAAGTAATCGGAAAGGATGATCGATCGCGCGCGAACCCACACGCTTGCCCGTTGCGGTTCTGCGGTTTGACTTGCCTGATCGCCATCGTCGCGCTTCATCGGAGAATGCATGATCGCCCTGTCGCCATCGGCGTGCCAGCCGCCTCTCGTTGAAGACCGGCATTCTTGGTGCCCGCCCGATCGGGCGGCGCCGAAGCGCCACCCGCCGGGGAGGAAGGCTAAAGCAAGCGCGACCTACTGGTCGAGGAAGCCCTGGGACAGCAGCACGCACCCCCACATATCCATCTCGCGCTCGCCGATGTTGCCGGCGGTCAGCGCGAAGCCGGGATCTTCGATCACCTCGTTGGGCTGGGCCTCGCCCGCCTCGATGGCGGCCAGGATGGCGTTCATGGCCGATTCAGCCTCGAAGTAGAGATCCTGCACGCCGGTGGCATCGACATAGCCGTCTTGGATCAACTGGCAGGCGGTCGCGTCGCCGTCGAGACCAGCCATCATGATGTGGCCGTCTTGGCCGCGCGGAACCCACATGCCGCGCGGTTCGAGCACCGAGCGGATGGTCGGGAACAGGAAGTCGGACGAGGTGAACAGAAGGTCGATGTCCGGGTTGGCGGTCACCGCCGCTTCAAGGTTGGCCAGCGCCGTCGCGGCATCCCATTCCGACGCGACCTCGATCGGCTCGGCGAAATTGTCCGGATAGCGGTTGATGGCTTCGTAAAAGCCGTCGCGGCGGCCAACGGCATTGGGGTCGCCGAGATCGCCGACGATAATCAGCGGCTGCAGCATGTCGTCGGGATTGGCCGCGATGGCTTCCTGCGCGATGTAATCGACCGCCTGCGAGGCGATCGAGGCGTTGTCGGCGACGACGATGATGCCCTTCGACAGGTCCGACGGCGGCCGGTTGAAGACGGCGATCGGCACGTCATTGTCCTGCGCCTCGTTCACGATCGTGACGGCGCTCTCCCCGTCCTGCGGAATGATGATGATGCCATCGACGCCTTGCGCAATGCAGTCGCGCACCTGTTCGAGTTGGCGGTTGGCATCCTCGTTGGCGTTGCGTTCGATGACCGTATGGCCGCCCTCCTGCAACGTCGTGGTAATGGCCTGGTGGCCGGCGACCCAGAACTCGGTTTCCAGATCCTGGAAGGCAAAGCAGATCGTCGCCGCCTGGGCCGGGCTGGCGGCCACAAAGCCGGCCGTGGCGGCCACCAAAGCGGATCCGAGCAGTTTCGTGCGTAGGTTCATTATTTCACTCCCTCGTGCTGTGTGCCTTGGCGGCACCCTCGACCGGCGATCGCGGTGCCGCCGGAAGTGTTGGGCAGGGTCGTTTTCGCCGTCCGGTCGACATCGCCAACTGCCATACTGATGTAGTGATTATACCAGTTGATCGAGGCGCGCAAGTGACGTATCTGCATCAGTTCGGGGAAAACGGTATCCCAAGCTGCTAGGCATCGTCTGCATCAGGCGCGCTGCCTGTTGCTTGTGGTTAATCAGCGCATGTTCTATGGAACTGGTATGACAACCAAACCAGTATCGATCAAACGGCGGAAACTGTCCGATGAGGTTCAGGACCAGCTGTTAACGATCATTCACAGCGGCAATCTCCAGCCGGGCGACACGCTGCCGTCGGAACGAGAGCTGATGGCGAGCTTTCAGGTCGGCCGACCGGCGATCCGCGAAGCCATGCAGAACCTTCAGCGCATGGGGCTTGTGAACATAAGGCACGGCGAGCGGCCCAGGGTCGCCAAGCCGTCCATCGACCAGATGGTCGGCCAGATGTCCGAAACCATGCGGCACGTGCTGTCTTACTCCGAAACCTCGATGGAGCATCTCAAAGAGGCACGCCTGACGTTCGAATGCGAGATGGCGCGTGTTGCCGCCGCCAAGTCAACGCCGGCCGACATCGATCATTTGCGGAACCTGATTGCGCTGGAGGAAGCCGCGAGCCAGGACTCAGGCCGGTTCATGAACCTCGACGGAGAGTTCCATAAGGCCCTGGCGGCGATCAGCGGCAATCCGATCTTCTCAGGCCTGTCGCGCGCCCTGTTCGACTGGCTCGCCCATTTCCATATCGACCTTGTGCGCAAGGAGGGCGTGGAAAACCTGACCATCGCGGAGCACAGGCTCATCGTCGACGCGGTCGAAGCCGGCGACGCGGTGCAAGCCGCCACCGCGATGGCCAACCATCTCAACCGCGCCAACAAGCTGTACCACCAGAAGCATCTGGGTCAGGTTTGAACTTCTCTTGATCCAGATTGCATCGGGCGAAGGCGCCAACCGCATTATCACATGAACGAGGCTGCGACGGTTACACCGAGAGATCTCGTAGAAGATCACAGCCCATGATTCAGTCGCTCGCGCTTCCGAGCATCTGCAACAAGACGCCAATATGGCCGTCTCGAAGCTCGTCCACGGGAAAATGCTCATCCAGGTCTTCGAACGTGGCAAACATTTCGCGAGCCAGAGACAGCATGACCATGGGCCCGAACGTCAGGTGAGCGAACTGGTTCTGGTCAACAGGCTTGAAGTCGCCCGAGGCGATACCCTCTTCAACGATTTTCCAAAGCAGCGCCCGTTCAGGTTCGATGTACTCTGAGTGAAATGATCGCGCGACGTTTGGAAATGTTCGCGATACTTCTGCGATCAGAGGAGACATGCGACCGACATTCGACTCCACCGTAATGTCGTAGAGGATCTTAACTGCATCGGAGAGCTTCTGCTTGGGGGTGAGTTCAGCATCTCCCGCAACCCCTTCGATTGCGTCCAGTGCCGCCGTATAGCCGTGCGTTACGCAGGCGATGAAAAGCGCATCCTTTCCGTCGAAGTGGTGATAAAGGCTGGCTTTTGTGATGCCGCAGGCCTTGGCGATCGCGCTCATAGACGTACCGGCAAAGCCTTTTTCCAAGAAGAGTTCGGTCGATGTCTCGATAATCCGCGTCCGTCTGTCGACAGGCGATAATTCTTGCTCCATCACCGTTGACCCGCTCCTGTCCCTCTCTATATCGCCTACCGATCGGTCGGTAGCCTACCGAACGGTTAGTCGACAGTCAGGAGTGTACCGCCATGGCTCTAGTCCGATCCACCCCATACTTCGTCGCCACCTTGCTCGCCATGCCGGCGGCTGGCCTCGCCCAAGACGCGGAACGAATGGCCTTGGTCGAGGGCCCAGTCTTTGTCCAAACACTGGTCGTGCCCGCCGCAAACGACGTGGCGACCCGGCAGTTCTTCGGACAGGTCGCAGCCTTGGAGACAGTCGACATTTCGTTTGAAGTCGGCGGTTACCTGAGCTTCCTGGAGGCGCGCGAAGGCACGACGATCTCCGAAGGGACGCTGCTTGCAAGCTTGGACCTCGCACCGTTCGAACGGGCCGTGGAACGCGCTCAGCTCAACCTGGCGCAAGCGCAGCGTGACTTAAGCCGCGCGCTGACGCTCGCCGAACGCAACGTGACATCCGCAGTTCAGGCCGAGAACGCGGAAACCGTGCGCGACCTCGCGGATGTAGCTCTTCGAGAGGCCCGAGACGCGCTCGCGGATGCCCAGATACGCGCCCCCTTCGATGCCTTGGTCGCCGATCGGTTGGGGACCGCTTTCACCACGATAGAGCCGGGCCAGCCGGTCTTGCGTCTGCACAACATGACGGAGACGCGGGTGGAGTTCGAATTGCCAGAGCGGCTGCTCGCGGAGATCGGCGATCCGGCGGACGTTTCTTTCGTTGGTCAAATCGCGGGATCGGAGGCATCGATACCGTTGACCTTCCGAGAGTTCCGCGCCGAAACCAACGGTATCGGTCAAAGCTATACGATCTCGCTTGCGGCGGCCACGGAGAACGGTGTCTTCCTTCTTCCCGGGCGAACGATCACCGTCATCGCGCAGATCGAACGCGGCCAAGAGGGTATTCGGGTCCCGGCCACGGCCATCGTGACACAACCCGATGGAAGACATACCGTCGCCGTCGTTCGGTCGATTGGCGACGCCATGGCGGCAGAACACGTCCCAGTGGACGTAACCTCGGCGAACGGCACGGAGTTTACGGTTCTTGGTCTCGAGGCAAGCGACGAGATCATTGCCGTTGGGGCGCATCTCATTGATGACGGCCAACCCATCGAGCGGTTCCAGGGCCTAACGGTCGAAGGCTCATGATCCATGAAGATCGCACGCCTCTCGATCGAAAAGCCGCTCTACACGTGGCTGTTGATCCTGTTCTGCCTGTTCGGGGGTGCGGCGGGCTATCTTAGCGTCGGCAAGCTGGAAGACCCGGTCTTCACGCTCAAATCCGCGTTGATCGTTACCGCCTACCCCGGCGCAACCGCTGCCGAGGTTGCGATCGAGGTTTCCGAAGTCTTGGAGGCGGAGATCCAACAGATGGATGAGGTGGACTTCATCACCTCGTCCAATACGCCGGGTCTTTCGGTCATCGAAGTCACGATCCAGGACACCTATGACGGGTCCGAACTGCCTCAGGTCTGGGACGATTTGCGCGACCGCGTCGCGGACGCGACGGGCGGACTGCCGGCCGACGCCTTGCCGCCCATCGTCAATGACAGCTTCGGCGATGTGTTTGGCCTGCTCTACGCGGTCTCAGCACCCGGATACGATGATGCCACCATCTGGGACATCGCCACGTTTTTACGGCGCGAGCTTCTGACGGTCGACGGCGTCGCGAACGCAGAGGTGCTCGGACTTCCCGAGGAAGCGATCTTCGTCGAGCCCTCCAGTGAAGTTCTCACAGCCTTGGGCGTGCCCCCGGACGTCGTGATTGGCGCCGTCTCCTCTGCCGACCAGGTGGTCGCCACCGGTACGGCGGACAACGGTCGAAACGACATTCCGGTCAACGCGCCACAGCCCGATGACAGCGTCGGAGAAATCAGCGCCCTCACCTTTGGATTTCAGGGGGAAGTTCTCAACCTGATCGATGTCGCTGACGTGTACCGCGGCCGTGTCGACGCGCCGAGCCAGATCATTCGGCATAATGGGGTCGAAGCCTTCACGATTGGCGTGGCCGGCCTGACATCAGAGAACATCGTCACGGTCGGCCAGCTGGTCGAACAGCGCTTGGCCGAGATCATGCCGCTGCTGCCCGCGGGGGTGGTTCTTGAGCCGATCTATGAACAGCACCGGGTGGTCAGTACAGCCAACCAGGATTTCCTGGTCAGCCTCGCCATGTCGGTCGGCGTCGTCATCGGTGTCCTGGCGCTGTTCATGGGGTGGCGCGCAGGGATCGTGGTCGGCGGATCGCTGCTCCTGACCGTCAGCTTTACGTTCTTCTTCATGAACATCTTCGACATCAAGGTCGAACGCATCAGCCTCGGTGCGGTGATCATCGTGATGGGGATGCTGGTCGACAATGCCATCGTCGTGGCGGAGGGGATGCAGGTTCAGATGCGGCGCGGCAAACGGGCGGTCGATGCGGCGGCCGAGGTTGCGCGGCGCACCCAGGTCCCTCTTTTGGGTGCCACGATCATCGGCATCATGGCCTTTGCGGGCATTGGCCTCAGCCCCGACAGTTCCGGAGAATTCCTCTTCTCGCTGTTCGCTGTGATCGGGATTTCGCTGCTGCTGTCATGGGTGTTGGCCGTCACCGTCACGCCGCTGCTCGCCAGCTACCTCTTCCGTATCGAGACGCGTGCCGAGGCGATTGACCCCTACGATACGGTGTTCTTTCGCGGCTATGGCGCCGTGGTGCGCGGCGCGTTACGGCTGCGCTGGCTGGTTATCTTTGCCCTGATCGGCGCCACCGTCGCTGGGATCGCTGCCATGGGCATGGTGAAACAGCAGTTCTTCCCGCCGGCAACAACGCCCCTGCTCTATCTCAACTACAACGCCGCCCAAGGCACATCCATCGCGACCGCGAGTGACGATCTCGCGCTTCTGGAGGCGTGGCTTCTAGAGCAGCCATCGGTGGAGGCGGTGACCACAACCGTGGGCGCCAGCATGACCCGGTACCTGCTGACCTATACCCCCGAAGACCCTTCCGCGTCCTACGGCCAGCTGATCATTCGCGTCGCGGAACCCGGGCAGATCCCGGACCTGCGTGATGACCTCACGGCGTACGCGGCGCTGGCTGTTCCCTGGGTGGAAACACGCGTCCAGCAAATCATCTACGGACCGCCTGTCGGGGCCGATGTCGAGGTGCGCCTGTCCGGACCCGATCCGGCTGTCCTGCGCGCGCTTGGCGAACAAGCCCAAACCATCTTTGAGACCGAGTCGGATCTGCTCGTCGTCGAGCGCACCGATTGGCGCGAACCGCAACTCGCAACCCAGCCCATCTTCGCCACGGACCGGGCGCAGGCTCTTGGCATCAGCCGCGCCGACGTCTCCCAGGCGATCGCGCTCGCAACCGACGGCCTTCGCGTTGGCACGTTCCGTGAGCTTGACCGTCAGGTTCCGATCTTGGTCAGAACACCGCGCGATGAACAGATCGGCTCCGACTACCTGCTTGATCAGCCGATCTATGCCCCAACCACCGGCAGCTTCACCAATCTGGGCCAAGTGATCGACGGCTTTGATGTCGTGACCCGCAACACGCTCATTCAGCGGCGGGACAGGTCGCCAACGGTCAGCGTCCAGGCCTTCACGGTGCCGGATGCCCTGCCGCCGGAGGCGTTCGCCCAGGTGCGCGGCGCGATTGAAGCCATGGAGCTTCCGGCCGGCTACCGCATGGAATGGGGCGGCGAGTTTGAGAGTGCGAGCACCGCTCAAGCAAGCCTTGGCCGACAGATGCCGCTGGCGTTCGGAACCATGCTGCTGATCACCGTCCTGCTTTTCGGCAAACTGCGGCAGACCGCGGTGATTTGGACGGTCGTTCCCATGGCCGTCACTGGGGTCGGCTTCGGTCTTCTTTTCACCAATTTGCCGTTCAGCTTCACCGCTCTTCTCGGCCTGTTGAGCCTGTCAGGCATGTTGATCAAGAACGCCATCGTTCTTGTCGAGGAAATCGATGCCCAGAAGAACGAGGAAGGCTTGTCACAATCCGAGGCGATCGTGACCGCATCGGTCAGCCGCCTTCGCCCGGTCGTGTTGGCGGCCGCGACCACCATCCTCGGCATGGTGCCGCTGCTCGGCGATGCCTTTTTCGCGTCGATGGCCGTTTCGATCATGGCGGGTCTCGGCTTCGCCTCGATCCTGACCCTGATTGGCGTTCCCGCTCTCTATCACACCTACCTGCGAAAAGAGCGCCGTGAAGAAAAACGCAAACGCATCGGAGAGGCCAAGCCCGGCGTCCCCGTGCGCCTTCTCGGAAAACGCCGGTCGATAGTCGATCAGCTGCCGCCCGAGAGAATCCCCGCGGCCTGAGTCAGGTGGTTACAGCAGTTCCATTCGGGTCGTGCAGTGCGCTCGCCGATCTCGGCCTTGGTCAGCGGGCTCATGCACAACGCTCTTTGCGCGGGCTCAGCTTGAGTGCCGAGCCGACGTCGTCCACTCGTAACACTCTCTCCACCTTGCGGGGGTTGGTCATGGGCGCTGGTCGTGGAGTGATTACAGGGCTTGCTCTCGCTGTCCTCGATCCAAGCGCTTTGTCGGCCGTCAATGCCGAAGCGACTGGGTAGGCATGGTCCCCGCCAGGCTCGTTGGCCGCTTCGGACCCAAATTGATCACATTGCCGCAGCATGGCGAACGCCTGCTTTTTCAGTCATGTCGGAAAACGACCGTTTCCGACCGTTACGGGGTGGCAGGGGTCGTTGTTGAGCGCCGCCTAGCGCGGAATTTGCTGTGCACCTGCTAGACTTATGCTACTTTTACGTTCTACAAACAGTTCGGCTCCTCGGCATTCGCGTTCGTCGAGCTTACCATGATTAATCTACCCGGCCTGAGAGTTCAGGGCGATCGAGAGAGATAACTTGGAAGCATCTTGCTGAAAACAGCTCTAATCTGGACGCATGATACCATTCAAGAAAATCACCAAGCTCATATTTTTTGATTTCGACAACTTGGCCGATCGGCCAGACAATTTCTCTGATTCGGCGTTCTTACGCTTGAAGAAATCTTCAGACATAGCCGGGGCATTCCTAAGATCAATAATCTGCATGTCAGCATGCAGAGCATTATTTTATGCAACTGAAAATTCTCTATACGCAGATCACATTTTTTCTTTATGGATTGGAATTATATTGTTCTCTATTCTCTTTGTCTATCTTTTTTCAAGTCTGTTTTGGTACACAATATCAGTGTTTAGCCCAACTATTGTTTTACAGAAAGGCCTTCCAGGACAGATTTTGCGTGACTTACAAGACCCCAGGATATCTGGAGAAGAAAAGACAGAACTCATAAAAGAATTTATCTTACGTGGAGTCCTCAATTTTACTATTTTAATTGTTTTAGTTTATTCAGTATGGAGTATTTCTGGTCTTATTATTACTGCTTCAGAAATCTTAGGAATTTGACTCTCTGCGATGACGTAGAAAAATATACGCGAAATTTATGATACATATTGATTTCAAGCCGAACAATCTGCTGAGCACTGCACAAGAATCGCGAATGCATACGTCTTTGGCGATACCGAGGACTAACACCATAGGCAGTTCCCAGCGCAGATATTCGAGTCAACACGGTGAAGTTCCCGTCTGCCTGCTTACCAGACATCAATGGTTCTTAATCCATCGCTCTCAGCGTTGCGCCCGATACACGGCCTTGCATAGCGTTATTCAAGAGAACTCGATCTTTCTTCATGCAGTAATGTTTAGAGAGTTCGATCGCACTCAGACAATCTGCGTGAAAGCTGCGACGCTGCCTCCCGCGCCTGTTCCATAAAGCGCGTGTCTCCTGAAATGAGCGTCAAGACAAGGGCGCCCTCGAGCAGGATGCAAAACGCTTCCGTAGCGGTCTGCGGCGACGGCGAACCCCGAGTGGCTAACTCCTGAGCAATCCATTTCTGGATCGCGTCCTTGTGGGCCCGCGCCGCGACACGGGCCGGATGTCCGGCGAGGTCGGCCAGTTCAAGCGATAGCCGCGTGAAGCCGGACCCTGTCCAGTCCGGCGTCGCCGACCAGGCCATCGCGCCTGCGAGCATCCCGTCGAGAAAGGCCTCCGGTGTCTTAGCCTCGGGGTTGCTCCAAGTCTGGATGGCGGCCAGGGAAAGGTCGGCCTGATGGTCCATGGCCGCGCCGATGAGCGCGTCCTTGCTGTCGAAATGGTAGTACAATGTTCATTTCGTGAGACCTGCTTCCGCCGCGATCTCGTCCATACTGACGCGGGTATAGCCACGCTTGAAGAAGAGCCTGAAGGCGGCGCCTTAGATGGCTTGGAGGGTGCGTGCGGACGAGGCGGCAATCGTGCGCTGCTCGGTCTGAGATCTTGCCCATCCTGCAACCCACGTCATCGCGATCGGAGGCACAAAGTTGAACAAGCAGTTCGCACTCGGGCTTACTCATCGGCGACGAACTCGCACCAATCCGGGTGGCTTTGACAAAAGGTTCGCGCGCTGTCGTATGCAATGTCCAGAAACTGGGCGACGCGTTCCTTTCGCGCCATGTTGGCGTAGGCGCAGCGAACCTTAAGAACGCGCGGAACCGTCTCCGTCTCGATCACCTGAAGCTCACCGGCGGCCAGCTCCTCCTCAACGGAGACGGCCGGTATGGCGGCAATGCCCAGCCCCTGCTTGAGCATCCATATCAGCGTGCCGAGCGAGTTCGAGGAGTGCTGGTCGGCGGACGCGGCGCTGTCGAGCTCACTCGTCAAAGGAAACAGCGGCGATGTCCGCGGGTAATGCACGACCGGGAAATGCGACAGGTCTTGCGTCCGAAACGGGGCCGTTTTCCCGGGTACGACGTCAGGATGGGCGATCCATCGCACCTCGTAATTGACCGTGAAGAGACGGGAAATCTGCATCTTGGGCGGTGCGTTGGACAGAAAGGCAAGATCGATGTCGGCGGTCGGCAAATAGCGCGCCAGTTGATGATCCGACGCGCTGACCAGATCGCACGGCGTGCCCGGGAACGCCGCGTGAATGGCCGACAGCATCATCGGCATCCATGTCTTTACCGTCAGTGACACGGCGGCAATGCGGATACGCGCGCGCTGACCGCTGCCATCCGTCCCGTCAAGCATGGAACTCTTAAGCTCAAGCATGCGTTCGGCCAGAGCGAGCGTTTGGACGCCGCGTTCGGTCAGCGCGAAATCGGCTCGGCTCCGGTCGACAAGCGGCTTGCCGACAAGGCTCTCAAGGACGCGCACACGCGCTGAAACCGCAGGCTGCGTCAGGTTGAGCCTGTCCGCGACCTGCTGATACGTCTCCAGCTGGCACAGCCAGTAGAAGGCCTCGACATGCTTGAGGTTCATCGCTGACCAAACTTTTCTTTATGGCCGTCAATAAAACTTTGACTTTGACCGGATGGCAAGAGACAGCGCAACCATAGGGCCATGCAAGCGCATCTCTCGCGACACATCGATCCTCCGGTCGGCCTGCGCAGCGCGCTCACAGAGCGGCGGCTCATAGGCTGTAGCTGGCTGTTTCTCGGCAGCCCGGCGGCAACGGAAATCCTGTCGCTTGCCGGTTTCGATTGCTTGATCCTCGACCGCGAGCATTCGCCCGGGGGTTTGGATGTGCTCTACCATCAACTCAGAGCGTCCAAAGTGCCTGTGATTGTCCGCTTGGCACGCGCTGACACGGCGGCCGCCAAGCTGGTGCTGGATGCCGGCGCGGCGGGTTTGGCTGTTTCGAATCTCGAAACGCCGCAAGACGCGTCGACACTCGTACAGGCAACCCGCTACACGCCGGACGGCACGCGCGGCATTCAGCGCCTCAGCCGGGCGGCCGATTACGGGTTGAACTGGGACGGCTATCGACGCGGCGTGGGCGCGGCACCGCTGACGATGGGCCTGATCGAGTCCCGGCGTGGCGTTGCGAACCTCGACGCCATCCTGGCCGTCGGTGGCCTGGATGTGGTGTTCATCGGTGCGGTCGATCTGGCGTCCGATATGGGCTTCGTTGACGACGTATCCCATCCGCAGGTTCTCGCCGCCATTGCCGAGATCGAGGCCATGGTCCTTGCCAGCGGCAAGGTTCTCGGCGGCCTGGCGGACGATCGCGAGGATGCGGCCGCCAAACGGCAAAAAGGATATGGCTTCCTCAGCTTCGGTTCCGATGCCCGTTATCTGCGCGACGGCGCCCTTGCCGCCGCGAACCTCGCTCAAGACATCGCGCGGGAGACCGTGGAGTGAGCGGCGGCGCAATGAAGTGGCGTGACCTCATTCGCGAGCCGGACCTGACAGCGGCGAAGACAATTCTTTTGGGTTTCATCGTTATCTGCTCGCTGCAGGTATTTCTGCGCTTCATTCTGCCCATCCCTCTTTCCTGGACCGAAGAGCTGGCGTCGGCCTTCGTGATCTGGATGACGTTCCTCGGCATCATCGCGGTCGAGCGCAAAGGCACGCATATCCGGGTCGAACTGGTTGATGAGATGCTGCCGTCCAAGGCGGTGGCCGTTCTGTACGGCGTATTCGACGTGGCAATACTGGCATGCCTGGTGGCCATCATCTGGGGCGGCTGGGAAACGCTGCACGAAACCGCCTATCAGCGCACGCCGGCGCTAGGCATTCCTCTGAACGCGCTGATCGCCGTGGTTCCCTTGGCGTCGATACCGCTTGCCTATTTCGTAGTCCGCAACGCGCTGCGGCGGTTCAAGGCGGCCTGGTCATGAAAGCGGCGCCGGCATGACCGTGGATCCGCTCACCGTCACCATGATCATTGCCTCCATCGGGCTGATCGTCATGGGCTTCCCGATCGGCTATGCGATGGTGCTGTGTTCGCTGGTCTACATCGTCACCCATGGTCTGCCGCTGTCGCTTCTGGTGCATGAGCTGGGGCTGACGCTGAACAGCTTCACCATGATCGCCATCCCCCTGTTCATGTTCGCCGGAAAGCTTATGACGGCGAGCGGCATCTCCGATCGCATCTTCGATTTCACCAACAACCTCGTCGGCCGGATACCGGGCGGGCTTGGCCATGTGAACGTGGCGTCCAGCCTGGTCTTTGCCGGCATGTCCGGCTCAACGATCGCCGACGTCGCCGGGCTCGGCGAGATCGAATACAAGGCCATGACGAAGAAGGGCTACGACCCCGACTTCACCATGGGCGTCACCCTGTCTTCGGCCGCCATTGGCCCGATCCTGCCGCCATCGCTTC
Source organism: Alphaproteobacteria bacterium (assembly GCA_028277405.1). Lineage (GTDB taxonomy): Bacteria > Pseudomonadota > Alphaproteobacteria > DSM-16000 > Inquilinaceae > JANQGH01. The sequence continues at coordinate 33,590 of JANQGH010000078.1, forward strand.
CCATGGTGCTGTACGGGGTGGCCGCCGGCACCTCTATTTCAGGCCTCTTCCTTGGCGGCGTCCTGCCGGGCCTTCTGATCGCCTTCAGCCTGATGGTCTACGTCTTCTTCGTCGGGCTCGCCCGCGGTTATCGCGTGGATATCTGGGCCGGTTGGCGGGCGCTTTGGATCTCGTTCCTGCGCGCTTTGCCGCCGCTGTTGACCCCTTTCATTATCGTTGGCGGCATGGCCTTTGGCTGGTTCTCACCCACCGAAGCGGCCACCATTGCCGTCCTGTGGGCGATGTTCATCTCGGCCATCGTCTATCGCTCGCTGACCTTCAACGCCTTTGTCCAGGTGTTGCGCGAGGTCGCCCTGTCGTCCTCAAGACTGTTGTTCGTCATCGCCTCGGCCTTTCTGTTCGGCTGGGTCGCCACCTTCGGCCAAGTGCCGCAAATGCTGGCCCACGCGATCGAAAGCAACATCGAGAGCCCGGTGGTGTTCCTGCTGGTGTGCATCGTTGTCAACCTGATCCTCGGCGCGGTGCTGGAAAACGCGATCCCGCTCCTGATCCTGGCACCCATGCTCGCCCCCATCGCCGAGAACACATACGGCCTCGATCCGATCCATTTCGGTGTCGTGATGGTGTTCAACATCATGATCGGCCAGTTCACACCGCCGATCGGCCTATCGCTGTTCGTGATGCGCGACATCACCGGCTTCCGTTTGGGCCGGGTGTTCTTCGCGGTGCTGCCGTTCCTGTTTCCGCTGCTCATCTCACTGCTGATCATGGCCTTCGTCCCGCAGATCGTTACGGCGATCCCGCGGGCGGCAGGCTTCTAAGAGCCCAATTCAAACAAGGAGGAAGACAATGATCAACCGACGCGCCCTTCTCGTTGCCGCCACTGCCGCAACGCTCACCGCAACGGCGCTGCCCGTCTTTGCCGATGATGTGACGCTGCGCTTCGCCCACGTCGTGCGCGAAGGCGACCCGGCCTATATCGCGGCGGAAGCCTTCGTGGAGAGGGTGGAAGAACTGTCGGGCGGTGAGATCTCCGTGGAGGTGTTTCCGGCCGGACAGCTCGGCGACAACAGGCGGCTTTTCGCACAGATCCAGTCCGGCGCTGTCGATATGACCTACACGCCGTTCAACATGCTGTCGGACATCGTACCGGAATTTGCCACCATCACCGGCGGCTACATGTTCGAAAGCCAGGAGCATCAAAGGCGCGTTCTTGACGACCCGGAGTTTGGCGGTGCCTGGGCCGAAGAGCTGCTTGAGCTTGGAGGCTTGCGCATCCTGTCGAGCTTCCACTATGGCACGCGCAATGTGACGACCGCCGACACGCCAGTCCGCAGCCCGGACGACCTGGCGGGTCTGAGGCTGCGCGCGGTGCCAAATGCCATGTCGCTTGCCACCGTCACCGGCCTTGGTGCGGCACCGACACCGGTGGCCTGGCCAGAGACCTTCCAGGCGCTGCGCCAGGGGATCGTCGATGGGCAGGAAAACCCGATCCCCGTGCTTCACGCGGCCGGCTTCTATGAGGTCCAGGGATACCTCATCAAGACGGGGCATCAGATGTCTGCGCTGCCCTTCTTGATCAGCGAGGCATCCTGGCAAGACCTATCGCCCGAACATCAGGCAGCCATTCAGGAAGCAGCGACCTATGCCGCCGGCGTGGCCGAAGAAACCATGATCACCTTCACCGAAACGCTGGAAAGCGACCTGGTTGATCGCGGCATGACGATCATCGAGCTGACCGACGAAGAAATTGCGGTGTTTCGAGACTCCGTGCGGGCCAACGTCGCGGCGGAGTTCGACGGCACGGTGCTGCCCGAGGGCTTGATCGGCCGCATCCACGCGCTGGCGGACGCGCAATGACACTGGAGGACACATCTGGTGAGCGGGGCGCCGGGCGCCCCGCCGACGCCTGACGGAGAGCACTCGTGCGCGTCAGTGTCATCCAAATGAACTCCGTCAACGACAAGACGGCCAATCTGGCGCAAGCTCGTCGTTTGGCGGAGGCCGCCATCGCCGCCGACGCGCCTGACCTGATCTCCTTTCCGGAAAACATGAGTTGGTGTGGTGGCAGCCCGCAGGACCGGCTGGCGGCTGCCGAAGACATCGCGACCGGCCCGACCTATGCGCTGTGTCGCAATCTCGCTGTGACACATGGCGTTTGGGTCCATTGCGGCACGATTCCCGAGCGCGCACCGCATGAGCCGCGCAACCGGAACACCACGCTGGTCCTCAACCGCGACGGATTGGAGGCTGGGCGCTATTCCAAAATCCACATGTTCGACATGGAAACGCCGGACGGGCAGGTCTACCGCGAGTCGGCGGTCAACCAGCCGGGCACGGGAATAGCCACGGTTAAGTTGGAGGGCGGCTTAAAGGCCGGGCTGACGGTTTGCTACGACATACGGTTTGCGGAGCTTTACGTGGCGCTGGCCAAAGCCGGCGTCGATGTCTTGTTTGTACCTGCCGCCTTTACCATGCAGACCGGCCGCGACCATTGGGAAGTGTTGCTGCGCGCCCGCGCGATTGAGACGCAATGCTGGGTGATTGCGGCGGCACAGTCAGGTGAGTTTCCGGTGCCCGACGGACGTCGCCAGATGTACGGTCGATCGATGATTATCGATCCCTGGGGCACGGTTGTTGCTCAGGCCAGCGACGGACCCGGCTGGGCAACGGGGTCCGTTGATCGGGAGAGCTTGACCAACGTCCGGGCCCGCATGCCGACCTTGCAGCATAGGCGGCGTTGGGGCGAGAACGGGCTGGCGCAAGGCCCAGACGTGTAGCATGGGGATGCCGGTACCCTGACCCGCACCAGTCTTGGCCAGGCCAGTGTGGGGGCCCTGCCCCCAGCAATACAGGGCCCGGATTAGCGCAGAATCGGCCACCCAAAGAGAAGGCGCAACAGACGCGCGCAAAGGCCGATACGTCTTGATATTCGGTGCCTGGCGCCGTGCTCTCAGCATCGACGGATAGCAGCCTTTGGCTTGGATTCTTGTCGGATCAAGCGCAGCCGACAGTGCGGCGCGATGCGTTCATTCTGACGAATGTGCACGAATGTCATATGCGCAGCTGAGCAATCAATGCCCAGCCTGCTTTGGTACTTTGAAAGAAAAGGAAGCAGGAATCTATGGGCACGGCGCAGTATTTCCAACACGCGGCAGCGGATGCTCCCTACGCCGTTTTTCCACTGGGTGGGATTGGTGCCGGCAGTATCGGCATCGGCGCTGACGGGCGATTGCAGGAATGGGAGATCTTCAACCGGCCGGCCAAGGGCAGCGTCAACGGATTCTCGCATTTTGCGATCCGTGCCGAGCGCGATGGCGAGGTTCTGGATACGCGCGTCTTGAACGGACCCTTTGCCGGCAACCGAAGCGGCGAGATCGTCGGCAAGCCCTTCAACACGTTTGGGTTCGGCCCACGCCGGGAGTACATGACCGGCTTTCCGCATTTTGAACGATCAAGCCTGACCGGCCCCTATCCGGTTGCCAACCTGGCGTTCGAAGACCATCGCTTCCCGGGTTCGGTCGAAATGCAGGCGCTCAGCCCGTTCATTCCCCTGGATGCAAGAGCGTCCTCCCTACCGGTCGCGCAGTTCGAAGTCCGCCTGTCCAACACCGGCGCGACCGCGTTGGACTATACCTTCTTCGGCTGCGTCAGCTTCGATTTCGCAAACGCAAGGATCGAGGTCGATCAGGCCGACGGCCTGAGCATCGTGGGCAAGGCTGCGTGCGATCCGCAGTCCGTGGACTATGCGGAGATCGCGCTGGCAACCGACCATCCCGATGTCAGCTATCAGCGCCACCTCTATCGCGGCACCTGGTTCGACATGATGGAGGTCTATTGGGCGGATATCAGCCGCGGCGGCCGGCTGACCGACCGGTTTTACGAGAAGGCCGCCAATCCGGCGATCTCACAATCCTGGCGGGCGGACGCCGAGCACAGCGTGATGGCCGCCCATGTCCGCGTTGGCGCGGGCGAAACCAAAACGCTGCGGCTCGCCATCGGCTGGTACGTCCCCAACGTCAAGAAGACCTGGGTGTCGCGCTTTGACGTCTTGAAGGAAAACCAGAACGTCAGGCCGGTCTGGAAGAATTACTACGCCACGCAATGGGCCGGCGCCGCCGACGTGCTGGCCGAAACGTTCGAACGCTGGGATGATCTGGTGGCAAGAACGCTCGAATTCAGGGCGTGTCTGGCGGCGTCGACCCTGCCCTTGCCCGTGCTTGACGCGGTGTCGGCCAATCTTTCGGTCATCAAGTCCCCCACGGCGCTCCGGCTCGAGGATGGCGCCTTTTACGGTTGGGAAGGGTGCCATCCGGAGGCCGGCTGCTGTGAGGGTTCCTGCACGCATGTCTGGAACTATCAGCAGGTTCTGCCGTTCCTCTTTCCGGAGTTGGAACGTTCGCTGCGGGAATCGGAATTCTTCGAGAACCAGGTTCCGGAGACCGGGGGGCTGGGCTTCCGCCTCGCCCTTCCGAAAGGGATTGGCGTCAGTGCCGAGCGGCCTTGCGCCGACGGCCATTTCGGCGCCGTCATCAAGACCTATCGCGACTGGAAACTGAGCGGCGACATCGATTGGCTGCGGCGCCTGTGGCCCCATGTCGCGGCGGCGGTTGAATTTGCCTGGCATGCCGGCAACTACGACAAATGGGATCCGTCGCAAAGCGGGGTCTTGACCGGGCGCCAGCACCATACGCTCGACATGGAACTGTTCGGACCGAACGCCTGGCTGAACGGCTTTTACCTGGGCGCGCTGCTTGCCGGCGCGGAAATGGCCGACGCCCTGGGCGATTCCGACCGCGCCGACCTGTACCGCGAGATCTTCGAGCGCGGAAAGGCATGGACCGCCGAGAACCTGTTCAACGGCAGCTATTTCATCCAGAAGATCGACGTCACCGACAAGTCCGTGCTCGACGAGTTCAACTTCGCCGAAGGCATGACCAGCTATGTCGGCGGGTCGACCTACGACCAGTACTGGAGCGACGAGCACGGCGAGATCAAATACCAGATCGCCGATGGCTGCGAGATCGACCAGGTGCTGGCGCAGTGGCACGCCAACTTGTACGGGCTCGGCGAGATTTTCGATGCCGGGCAGTTTGCCTCGGCCGTCAGGTCCATCTACGCCCACAATTTCGCCGCGCGCTTGGGCGACGAGGCCAACCCTTGCCGCGTCTTCGGCATGGCGGAAGAAAGCGGCACGCTGATGTGCGCCTGGCCGGCACGGGCCGCGCGGCCCGCCATCCCGGTTCCCTACTCCCAGGAAACGATGCACGGCTTCGAATACGCATTCGGCAGCCAACTAATGATGATCGGCGAGATCGAGAAGGGCATCGAGGTCTTCGCCGCGGTACGCGACCGGTATCGGGGGCACAATCGCAACCCATGGAACGAGATCGAATGCGGGTCGAACTACGCACGATCGATGTCGAGCTATGCGGCACTGCTGGTGCTCTCGGGCTTTGGTTTCGAGGCCGTCAGGGGCGAGATGTCCTTCGACCCCATGGTGCAGTCGCAGGGGGTGTTCGAAGGGTTCTGGTGCAATGCCAACGCCTGGGGAACGATCCGCATCGGGCATGGCAGCGCAAGGCTGGAGGTGCGCGGCGGGACGCTTCGCCTGTCGGCCCTGTCCCTCTGCGGCTTGACCTACGGGGCGGCCGAACTGGCCGACCAGGACGACGCTGAAGCCGGCGCACGCCATGTCGTCTTTCCGGCGGGCGCAACGCTGTCGTTTGCCGACGAGAAGCTCGATCTCACGGGACGACAACCGATTGACATGTAATCAACCAACGAAAAGGGAGGAGGCGAAATGATCAAGAACACCATGCCCTTTACTGCGGCCCTTACTGCGGTCTTTGCCGCGGTCACATCGATTTCCGCCGGCGCCGCGCTAGCCCAGCCGGCCAGCGATACCGAGGCGACACTTACCGTTGTTCAATGGGCAAACGACCAGATTATCTCCAGCACGAACAACGCCATTGAGCGGTTCGCCGAACGCTATCCGAACGTCACCATCGAGACCCAGTATGTCCCGATCGGCGGAGGCTCCTGGGGCGACTACAGCAATGCCTTTTTGAACTCGGTCGCGGCGGGGGACGCACCCGACATCATCGCGTCGGCCATCGAGGGGTTCGCCGAGATCGCCTCGACCGGGCTGCTGGTCGATCTGGAGACCGTGTTCGCCGCCGATCCCCACGCCGAGGAGGTGATGGCCGGAATCGACCCCAACCTGATGGACGGAATGCGCACCCGGCCGACGGGGGAGCTGAACTTCTTCCCCACCGAATGGAACAACATCGTCATGTTCTACAACCAGGACATGTTCGACGCGGCCGGTCTTGACTATCCGGCGGCGGACTGGACGTGGGACGATTTCCTCGCGGCGGCCGGGGCGCTTACGCTTCGAGACGATAACGGCAACATAACCCAGTATGGCTATATCGTTCCCGGTTTCAATTTCGGCCTCCAGCCCTGGTTCCTCACCAACAACGCGTCGATCTTGGACGAGGATTGGCGGGAACCAACCGTGACCACGCCGGAATACCGCGAGAGCCTGCAGTTCCTGCACGACCTGGTTCACGTGCATGAGGTCGCGCCGACCTATGAGGGGGGCGTCGGCAGCGAGCGGTTCGCCGCGGGCCAGGTTGCCATGTTCTCCGCCGGCCATTGGCCCGTGCCGCAGTTCATCGCATCGGGGTTGGAAAATGTCGGCGTGCAGCACATGCCGCAAAACAGGGTCCAGACCACGGTCTTCGGCATCGGCGGATTGGCGATCGTGAATCAGTCAGCCCATCAGGATCTCGCTTGGGAGTTCATCAAGGAGATGACGGGCGACATCTATCAGCAGGAACTGGCGGACTCGATGCGGTCCATTCCATCCGCACGCCGGCAAGCCACGCACCCCTCCTACACGGCCTGGCCGGAGAATTCGGAAATCTTCTACGAAACGGCCGCCACCGCCATCCCCGTGCCGTCGCCGCCCAACTTCGCGCAAATGCAAGAGATCTTCGAGCGGCACATGAGCGCGTACATGGCCAACGATCAGGATCTGGACACGACGATTTCCCAATTGGATCGCGAACTTCAGCGCGCTATGTCCCGCGCGTACTGAGCGGTGACCGGGTCCCGGCGAACACAGCGGTTCGCCGGGGCGTCGGCCGCGCGTCCAGGGTAGGCAATCCATGGCAACGCTAAAGGCACGTGAGGCCCGGGCCGGCTTTCTGTTCGTGGCCCCGGCCTATGTCCTGTACCTGATCTTTCTGGCGATACCGCTCGTGGCCTCGTTCGGCCTGTCGGTGTTTGAAGTCGATCGGATCAGGATGGACTTCGAGTATGTCGGCCTTGAAAACTTCGACTGGATCTTTACCGACCCGCGGTTCTGGACGACGTTCCGCAACACCTTCTATTTCATTTCCATGTCGGTCATCGGCAATGTCGGCCTCGGGCTCGTCCTGGCGTTCGCGTTGAACCGGGTGCTTCCGACGCCGATCCTTTATGTGCTGCGCCTGTCCTACTTTTTGCCCGTGCTCGTCTCTCTGGCGTTTGTCTCGTTCATCTGGAAGTTTCTGTTTTCGACCGACCTTGGCGCGATCAACTACTATCTGCGACAGGTCGGCATCGGCAATGTCGGATGGCTGACGGACAGCAGCGTTGCCATGTTCTCCGTCATCATCATCGACGTTTGGAAGAATGTCGGGTTCTTCATCATCATCTTCCTTGCCGCCCTGCAGGGGATTCCGCGGTCGCTGATGGAGGCGGCCAGTATCGACGGCGCGAGTTCCTGGGTGGTGGCGACGCGGATAAAGATCCCCTACATCGCGCCGGTCATTCTGTTTTGCGCCACCTATGCCACCATCGGCGGCCTGCAGGTTTTCGACAGCATACGGATCCTGACCAATGGCGGTCCCGGCGACGCGACGCGGTCGGTGGTCATGTATATGGTCTCCGAGGCCTTCAGCGCCGGGCAGTTGGGCACCGCGTCCGCCGCCGCGCTGACCCTGCTGGTCGTCATCTCCATTGTCGTCGCAATTCAGATGATCATCGCCCGCTGGTTTCTGGGCGAACGGTGACGGCGATGCGCAGCGTAACGCTTCCACCCGACACCCCGGTTGCCCGGCGCCTTCTTTCCGCGATGCAGGTTGTGCACTGGCGCAATACGGCGGTCCTGATCGTCCTTCTTGTCGGCGCGGTGCTAATGCTGCTGCCGTTTTTCTGGATGTTCGCCACCAGCATGCGCCCGGCCGGCGAGGCCTATCAATTGCCGCCGTCCTTCTTGCCGGACGACATCAGGCTCGACAGCTATCATGAACTGTTCGCCAGCCCCGTGCCTTTCCTGCGCATGTACTGGAACAGCTTTGTGGTTGCCGCCGTGACGACGATCGGCGTCATCATCACCAGCGCCATGGCGGCCTTTGCCTTTTCGCGGACCCGGTTTCCCGGCAAGAACCTGCTGTTTGCGTCGATGCTGCTGGGGTTGATGGTGCCGCCGGCCCTGCTGCTGATCCCCCTCTTCTTCGGCATGGCCTCGGTCGGGATCGTCGACAGCATCTGGGCCTTGATCCTGCCGGCGATGACCAACCCGCTGGCGGTCTTCATGATGCGCCAGTTCATGCGCAGCCAACCGCGCGAATATGAGGAAAGCGCCTTTGTCGACGGCGCCAGCTACTGGACGATCTTCTGGCGCATCTCGCTGCCCCAGATGGGACCGCCGATCGCGGCACTCTCGATCATCGTGTTCACCTCAAGCTGGAACAATTTCCTGTTGCCGCTGGTCTTCGTGCGGTCCTTCGAAGCGATGACGCTGCCGGTCGGCATCCTGTCGCTGGAGTCGAGTTTCGGCGGCGCCGCCCTGTCGATCATAATGGCGGCGGTGACCGTCGCCGTGCTGCCGCTCTTCGTGGTTTTCCTGATCGCTCAACGGTTCATCATCGAGAGCATCGCAAGCACCGGCGTCAAGAAGTAGGGGTATCTGCATGCTGGGTTCACAAGCCATTGATTTCACCGGATCGGTTGCCGGGCTGGACATCGGCGTGCCCGAGATATTCCGCTTCGGTTTCGCGCATTTTCCGACCGCCGTGGCCACCTTCGACAACTGGGCCAACCATGACGGTCCGGAGATCGTGTTCATGGTCAGCGGGGAAGCGTGCTGGGAGTTGGACGATGGGCTGATGGTGCCGCTTTATGGCGGCCAAAGCGCTCTTTTTGCCGCCAATCTGCGCCACCGCATCACCAACGGCATCTACCCGCCCTGCAGCGCGTTCTGGATCATTCTAAGTGGCCCCGTCCGGGCCGCGACTCCCGGGCTTCTGAGCGAGGAAAGCGTTAAGGAGTTCCAGTCCGACCTGGGCAGGCGGGGGCTGACGCGAACGATCCGGGAACGATGCCTGGAGAGCATTTCCGAAATCACCCGCATGATGAAGGACAAGCGGCTCTATTCCGGCCATGAGTTGCTGATCGCCGAAATGCGCGCGCATCTGCACCTGGTCTTGATAGAGACCTGGAAGGCGCATCGCTATCACCAGAAGTCGAAGGCCGACAGCGCGTTCGTCGATCGCATCCTGAAGCACATGCACGATGCCGACGGGGACACGGCGTCCATCGGCAAGCTGGCAAGGGACTTGGGATGCAGCCGCGGGCATCTTCACAACGTGTTCCGAAGCGCCGTCGGCATGCCGCCCAGCGATTATGCGCGTCGGCTGCGGATCAAGGAGGCGTGCAGGCATTTGTCCGCGGATTCGGCCTCGATCACCGCGATCGCGTTTGAAAACGGCTTCAGCAGTTCGCAGCATTTCAGCCGGGTCTTCAAACGATATCTCGGCCTGACGCCGTCCAGTTACCGAAGCCAGATCGCAAAGTTTGGAGCGTTTCATGAGCACACTTCAGCTAAGGGGCATTAGGAAGTCCTTTAGCAATCTCGAGGTCATTCACGGCGTCGATTTGGACGTGGATGAGGGCGAGTTCATGGTGCTGGTCGGCCCGTCCGGCTGCGGCAAATCGACGATGCTGCGCATGATTGCCGGACTTGAAACGATCTCGAACGGTGAACTTCTGATCAACGGCACGGTCGTGAACGACGACCCGCCGGTCAAACGCGGCATCGCCATGGTGTTTCAGAACTATGCGCTTTATCCGAACATGACCGTGCGCCAGAACATGGCCTTTGGATTGCAGCAAGCAAAGGTGCCAAGGCAGGAGATCCGCCGGATGGTGGACGAGGCCGCGCGCACGCTGAAGATCGAACAATTGCTGAACCGCCGGCCGGGGCAGCTCTCCGGCGGTCAAAGCCAACGGGTTGCCATAGGGCGCGCGATCGTCCGTAACCCGGGCATCTTTCTTTTCGACGAGCCCTTGTCGAACCTGGATGCCGAGCTTCGGGTGCATATGCGCGTCGAACTCAGCCGCCTCCACAGCCGGCTTGGCAAGACGATGATCTACGTGACCCACGACCAGGTCGAGGCCATGACGATGGCCGACCGGATCGCGGTGATCCATGGCGGCAGGGTCGAGCAGGTGGGATCGCCGCTTGATCTCTACAACAAGCCCGCAAACCTGTTCGTCGCCGGCTTCATCGGATCGCCGCGCATGAACATGATGGCCGGCCCGATAACATCGACATCCGACGGCGCTCGTCTCAATGTGTTTTCGCAGGCGATACCGGTTCCGCGTTCGGTGAATGTGGCCGGGCTGTCCGAGGCGACCGTCGGCATCCGGCCGGAGCATTTGGAGGTGGTCGACACCGAGGACGGGGACGTCACCGCGGTCGTAACGCTGTCCGAGCAACTGGGCGACGAGACCCTCATCTACTGTTCGCCGCAGGACACCGAGGCAACCTGGGTCATCAAGCGGCTGGGACAGTACTTCATCAAGGCAGGCGCCAGGGTCGGCATCAGGATTCCCTGGAACCGGGCGCATGTTTTCGATTCTCAAAGCGGTCGAGCAATTTGGCGGGCGGAGAAACTGGCATCCTCTGAGAGAGACTAAGCAAACCAATCTGGCCCACCTTATGCCAAGGATCGATGTTGCGCCCGATGGCCATGAAGCGGCTGGCCAAGAAGCTCCGTCAATGGCATATCTGTGAGTGATATCTGATCTCTCTCAGCGATACTCCGTTGGTTCCATGACCGGGGCCGGGAGACCGATGAAAGCCAAAGGGCGAGCCATGATCGACCCCATTCTCACGGTGCGTGACCTCAGCACATCCTTTCTGACGGACGCGGGTCCTGCCCACATTCTCAAGGACATTTCATTTCATATCGCAAAGGGCGAGACGCTGGCCGTGGTTGGCGAATCCGGATCGGGCAAGAGCGTCACGGCGCTGTCGATCATGGGCCTTCACCCGGCAAAGACGGTCCGACAAACCGGGGCGATCGAGTTTGCCGGCCGCGATCTTCTCAAGGCGCCTGAAGCGGCCTTGGAGCGCATTCGCGGCAATGAGATCGCCATGATCTTCCAAGAGCCGATGACGGCGCTCAACCCGGTCATGAGCATCGGCAGCCAGCTCATCGAGCCGCTGGTTATCCATCGTCGGCTATCGGCGGACAGCGCGCGCGAGGAAGCGGTCCGGCTGCTCGACAAGGTCCGCATTCCGGCGGCCAGCTCCCGCCTGTCGGACTATCCGCACAATTTCTCCGGCGGCATGCGCCAGCGCGTGATGATCGCCATGGCGCTCGCCTGCCAGCCCAAACTGCTGATCGCCGACGAGCCGACGACCGCGCTGGACGTGACCATCCAGGCGCAGATCCTCGACCTGATCAAGGACCTTCAGCGCGAAGGGGGGATGGCGGTCATGTTCATCACCCACGATATGGGCGTGGTCGCCGAAGTCGCCGACCGCGCGCTGGTCATGTATCGGGGCGAAGCCATCGAATGCGACGACACCGCAAAAATCTTCGCCAACCCCGACCATTCCTATACCCGCGCCCTTCTGTCGGCTGTGCCACGGCTCGGCTCCATGACCGGGCGCGGCGCCCCTGCCCAGTTCCCGACCGTCGACCCCGAAACCGGTCTGGCGCATCCCGAGACCGAAACCCACCGTCCACCACCGTCGGCGGCGCCCCTGCTTGATGTGAGCGGGCTGGTCACGCGGTTCGATATCCATAAGGGCTTTCTGGGCCGGGTCAGCGGCCGGGTACACGCGGTGGAGGACATCTCGTTCAGCCTGCGCCGCGGTGAAACACTATCGCTGGTCGGCGAATCCGGATGCGGCAAATCGACGACAGGACGCTCGATCATGCGGCTGATCGCGCCGAAAGACGGCTCGGTCCGGCTTGGCGGCGACGAGCTGACGGGTCTGAACTTCCAGGCCCTGCGCAAGAAGCGCCAGGACATTCAGATGATCTTCCAGGACCCGTTCGCCAGTCTCAACCCGCGCATCCGGATCGGCAACGCGGTCGCAGAACCGCTGATCGTCAACGGGCTGGCCTCGCCGGCCGAGGCACGCGAGAAGGCTGCCAGCCTGCTCGAAGAGGTCGGGCTTGAACGCGACATGATGCGCCGCTATCCGCACGAGTTTTCCGGCGGCCAGCGTCAGAGGATCTGCATCGCGCGTGCCTTGGCCATGGAGCCGAAGGTGCTGGTGGCCGACGAGGCGGTCTCCGCGCTCGACGTCTCCGTCAAGGCCCAGGTGATCAACCTGATGATGGACCTTCAGGAGACGCGCGGCATTTCCTACCTGTTCATCAGCCACGACATGGCGGTGGTGGAGCGGATCAGCCACCGGGTCGCGGTGATGTATCTGGGCGAGATCGTCGAGATCGGATCGCGTCAGGCGGTGTTCGAGAACCCGCAGCACCCCTACACCAAACGGCTCCTGTCGGCAGTGCCGATACCCGAACCGGAGCGACGGGACATGCGCCACCGCATCGCCGAGCTTGAGATTGCCAGCCCCGTGCGCGCCGCCGACTTCGTTCCGCAACGGCGGACCTATGTCGACATTGCGCCCGACCATCAGGTGATGGCATGGGGCGATGAATGGAAATTGGCCGGCTAGAGGGGGCGATGTAGATCAAGCTCGAGGCCGATGCCCGGTCGATCGTCCAGATGCAGGTGCCCGTCGGTCATCTCGACAGCGCCGTCAAGATGCTCGTCGCGGATGGTGTTGGGGTTGACGTCGACCTCCAGCAAGCCGCAGCCGCCAACCGCAGCAAGCAGGTGCGCCGATGCCAAAAGTCCGACCGCACCGCCCAGGAAGTGCGGGCAATAGACGACGCCCCGGCTGGAAGCGTGCCGTGCCATGGCAAGACAGCCCGACACGCCGCCCCACTTGGCCACATCCGGTTGCAAGAAGCCGAGACAAGCGCCGTCAACGGCCGCTTCGAACTCGGACGGATGATTCAGATTCTCTCCGGCTGCCAGGGCGGTCGGCATGGCGTCTGCCAGCACTTGCCATTCCTCCAGCGGCCGGTCGGCACGCAGCGGTTCCTCCAGCCAGGCAAGATCATACTCAACGAGAGACGGCGCGATTGTCAGCGCCTGGTCGATTTTCCACCCCTGATTGGCGTCCGCCATCAGGCGATGATGCGGTTCAAGGACGGCGGATGCGCGGGCCAGCGTGCGCATATCGACATCGTTTCCGAAGCCGACCTTCACCTTGAAGGCCGTATGCTGCTGCTTCATGGCCCGCTCGATCGTCGTATCGGGTGCCTCGGGCCCGATGCCGCTGGCGTAGCAGGCGATCTGGGGGCGTGCCTGGCCGTTCAGAAAGCGGAACAGCGGAAGCCCCGCGCGGCGGGCGGCCAGATCGTGGCAGGCGGCATCCAATCCCGCGCAGATCTGCCTCAGCGGCCCCCACTCGCCGGATTGGATCGCCAGCACGTGAAGCCGGTCCATCAGCGTTCGATAAACCGATGCGGGCGCGATCGCGCCGAGGCCGATGAGCATCGGGCCGACCACGGTCTCGATGAGGTTTTTGCGATGCTCGGCGCCGACCGTCGGAAAGTTGCACCAGACCTCCCCCCAACCGATGGCGCCATCGCGGTCTTCGACGCGCACATACAGCATGGGACGATCCGTCATCGTTCCGAACGATGTACGCACCGGCACGTCGATGGGCACCCGAAACAGATGCGCGTCGACGCGGCGAATTCCGGGCAATGGAACCTCAGAGGACACGTTTTACCATTGTATCATTCAATGAGAACGGATATCATTTGATCACATTCGTCAGGCGCGCGCAAGCAACTCGAAGGTAGCTATGTCAACGACCGATGCTGTCGCAGAAGCCGAGCGGAACGCACATTCGAGCGACGACAAGCGCCATCATCTCGGCGTCGTCGATCGCGCCATGCACATTCTGCGCTGCCTGTCCGATCATCCCGATGGCTTGACGCTTACCGAGTTGAGCGGTGTCACGATGCTGCACAAGGCGACGGTCGGCCGTTTTCTGAGAACGCTGGAGAAAGGCGGTTTCGCATCGGTCGGCCAGAGCAAAAGATGGACCGTTGGGCCGGTGCTTGTGGACATTGCCATGCGCGCGCAACGCCGGCTTGATGCGCGCGACGTGGCGCGGCCGATCATGGAAGAGCTTTGCCGGGCGACCAACGAGACCGTGCAGATGGCTGTCCTGGCCGATGACGGCATTGCCTATGTCGACAAGGTCGAGCCACCCGAGCAGCCGCTTCGGATCAATACGCAGATCGGCTCGCGGCGGCCTGTCCATTGCACGGGTCTTGGCAAGGTGCTGGCCGCCTTCCACCCGGAGCCGGCGGAAATAGAGCGCATCCTGAAATCCGCCGGCATGCCGCGCGTGACGCCGCAAACCATCACGTCCTGGTCCGCCTTTCAGGAGGAGTTGGCGCGCATCCGGCACCGCGGATACGCCATTGACGACCGGGAATACAATGAACTGGTCACATGTGCCGCCGCACCGATCCGCGACTCGTCGGGCCGCGTGATCGCGGGCCTCAGCCTTTCTCTCATTGGCGTCGCGGCCGACAGCACGCGCTTTGGCGAGCTGGCGCAAGCCTTGGAAAAGGCCGCCGACAAGATTTCCAACGGCATGGGGTGGAGCGGGGTCGAAGATGACGACGCAGGCTAAGGCAACACTCGACCGTACTGAGGAAAACCTGTCACGTCTCGGCCTGGTACTGCCCGATCCACCGCCGCTGGCCGGGCTGTACGAGCATGCGGTCCACAGCGCCGGCCAGCTGTATCTGTCGGGAAAGGGGCCGCGCCAAACCGATGGAACCCGTCCGGCGGGAAAGGTCGGCTTGGATTTTACCGTGGCCGAAGCCCGTGAACACGCGGCTGTGACGGGCTTGAACCTGATTGCCGTCGTCAAGCAGGAGCTGGGGTCGCTCGATCGGGTCGCGAGAATCGTCAAGGTTCTGGGGCTGGTCAACGCGACGCCGGGTTTCGCCCATCATGCAGACGTGATCGATGGGTGCTCGCGGCTTCTGATCGACGTGTTCGGCGACCGCGGCCGCCATGCCCGTTCGGCCGTTGGCGTCTCCAGCCTGCCGGGAAACATGACCGTGGAGATCGAGATGATCGTCGAACTGTCTCTGGATGGTCAGATCGAACAGCAGCAAGTATCATTAAATGATACTTTATATTGTTAGATGATATTATTGTTGCGGCCACCGTGATCCCTTGTTAGCCTCCCTGGCGTGAGGGGAGGGTCCGTATCTTGACAGTCGAAGCGTTGGGCACTGCTGATCGGGTGGGTAACCCTTTTCGCCGGGCCGTGGGGCTTGGCCGCCCGCTTGTCGGCATCTGGTCCATGCTCAACTCCAGCCATGCCATCGAGGGGCTGGCCTATTCAGGGTTCGACTGGATCTTGATCGATGGTGAGCACGCGCCGCTGACCCTGGCCGACGCCATGTCCCATCTGCGCACGCTGGAAGACAAGGCGATTGCGCCGATCGTGCGTCTGCCGTGGAACGATTCCGTCCTGATGAAGCAGTATCTGGACGCCGGCGCGCGCACCGTGATGCTGCCGATGATCCAGGACAAGGAGGAAGCCGCGCAGGCAGTGGCCGCCATGCGCTACCCGCCGCGCGGCCATCGCGGCGTGGCGTTGATGCAGCGCGCCAGCCGCTACGGCCGGATCAAGGACTATCTGCAGCACGCCGATGGCGATCTTTTTCTGATCGTGCAGATCGAGACTGGCCGGGCACTACGGAACATCCAGGAAATCGCCGCGGTCGATGGCGTGGACGCCCTGTTTTTTGGCCCGGCCGATCTTGCGGCGAGCATGGGCCATATCGGGCAGCCGGATCATCCGGAGGTCATGACGGCCATCGCCGAAGGGCATGAGACGACGCGCCGTGCCGGCAAGGTTGCCGGCGTTCTGGCGCCGAACGCGGAGGTTGCCGAACGGCACTTGCAGGCCGGCTTCGGCTTTGTCTCGGTCACCAGCGATTGCGCCTTGTTGTTCAACGGTGCCGATGCGACCGCACAGCGTTTCAAGGCGCTCGCGGCCCAGAACACGGCGGCATCGCCGGAAGGGCATCGCCACCATGGCTGAGCGTGTTCTGGTCATCGGTGCCAGCGGCTTCATCGGACGCGCGGTATCGACGGCGTTGCGCAGGCAAGGCATGGAGATCATCGGCTTTGACGTCGCCACGCATCTGCAGGCCCGGACGGCGGACGGCGACCATATTGATGGTTCGGTCACGGACCGGGCGGCCCTGTCGAACGCGGTGCGACGCCTCAAGCCCGACACCGTCATCTCGCTCGCCGCGTTCAGCCGGCCCTCGATCGGCCTGGCGATCTCAGCCGACGTAGATCACGACGCGGCCTTCGCGGTCAATGTCGGTGGCCTGCGCAATGTCATCGAGGTGGCTGTCGCGCATGGCGTGCGGCGGGTCATCTGGTCGAGTTCAACGGTCGTTCTGGGTGCCGCCGCGCCGGATCGCACCGCCGCCTTGGACGAGACGGCACCAACCGCGCCGGTCAACGTCTACGGGCTGACAAAGGTGCTTGCCGAGCAGATGTCGAGCTATGCCCACCGCGTAATGGCGCTCGATATCGCCGCTGTGCGCCCGACCCTGGTGATGGGTCCGGATCATCCCTATTCCGGCATTCTCGACCCGCTGAAACGCCTGTTCAGTCATCCCGTCGCATCCGGCCGGGTCGATCTGAGCTGGGGCGCGCACCGGTTCGATATCGTCCATGTCGACGATGTTGCGCATGCGATTTTGGCCCTGTGCCAACGGCCCGGACGCCTGTCGCAGATCTATCATGTCAATGGCGGCCCAACGACCGCCAGCGAGATCGTCGACACGGTCAAGGCGCTGCGTCCGGGCCTTGAGGCGCGACTGTCCGAAAGCGCGCCGGACACCGTGTATCCGCTGGTCTCAGCGGGCCGAATTGCTGCCGAAACCGGGTTCGTTCCACGCTTTACCCCCCAGGACGTGATTGCCGATTGCGTCGGACGGCCCACCGCACGTCACGATTACAGCAAGGGAGGTATCAATGCTTGAATTCCGCAGAAGAACATTGCTCCAGAGCGCGGCTGTTGCGCCGCTCGCCGGGCTGTTGGGGTCGTCGCTGTTTCCGCAGCGTGCCATGGCCGACGACAGCGTGCTCTATGGCGAGCTGGATCCGCAGGCGCAGCGCGGCGGCAGCCTCACGGTCGGGTCGTTGATCGAACCGCCCTCCATGGACATCTACCACCAGGCCGGTGAGGCGGTGAATTTCATTGCCGTCCTGATGTACCAGACGCTGGTCTATGCCGATCCGTCGGGCACCGCGCATCCTCTGCTTGCCGAAAGCTGGGAAATCTCACCGGACGCCACCACCTACACCTTCAATCTGCGACAGGGCGTCACCTTCCATACCGGCGAGCCGTTCGAGGCCGAAGACGTCAAATACAGTCTCGACTATCAGCGCAATCCGGAAAACGGCACGATCGGCGCGCGTGATTTCGCCGACATCGCCCAGGTCGATGTGCTCGACACCCATGTGGTTCGGGTCACGCTGCAAGGCCCCAATTCGGCGTTCCTGATCACGCTTGCCCACCGCAACGCATCACCCATTCCGCGCGGCTGGTACGATCGGCCGAATGCCCGTGCCCTGTTGAACAGCACCAGCGTCGGCACCGGACCGTTCCGTTTGGCCGAATTCCAGCCAAACAGCTACATCCGGATGGAGCGGAACCCGGACTATTGGCAGCCGGGCCTGCCTCATCTCGACGAGATCATCGTCAACTTCATTCCTAACAGCGCCGGCATGCTGGTCGCGGTCAGGAATGGGCGCGTCGACATGGCGGTTCTGGTCAGGCCGCAGGATGCGCTGCAATTGGAGGGCGAAGAAGGCCTGACGGTTCAGCGCTCGATCTCGCTGAACCAGAAGTCTCTCGATCTGGACTGCACTTACGGTCCGCTGACCGACGAGCGCGTGCGCCAGGCCATCGCGCTGCTGATTGATCGCGACGCGGTGATGCAGGCCGGCATTGCCGGGTACGGCCAGGTCCTGGGCACCATGGTCCCCGGCATGCAGGATCGCTGGGGCGTGCCCCTTGATCAGTTGCCCAATCAGACGGTCGATGTCGATCTGGCACGGACGCTTCTGACCGAGGCCGGCCATGCCGACGGTTTCGACATCGACCTGACGACCATCATCGGCTACGAATGGATGGAACCTGCCGCATTGGCACTGGTTGAGCAGTTGGCCGCCGGAGGCATCCGCGCCAATATCAACCGCGTCGACCTCGGCACCTGGCTGAGCAATTTCCGATCGCGCCAGATGGGCTTCACGCTCAACGACTGGGGCACGCCGCCGGACCCCAATATTCTTTTCTATCGCCATTTCCACAAACAGCCCGAGGGTGCCGACTTCCGCAATTGGAACGACGACATCGCCAGCGATCTTCTCGATCGCGGCCGCGCGGCGCTGACGTTTGAGGAACGCAGGGCACTCTACGATGCGTTCCAGCTGCGTCTCGCCGAAAGCGTACCCACCGTCATGATGTTCGGGGCCGACCACCTGATCGTGGTTTCCAACAGGGTCAAGAACCATCGCATGCACCCGATCGGATGGCATTTCGGGCTGGTCAAGACCTGGCTGGAGGCCTGACCGAACGATATGGTCCGTTTCGTTGCGCGCCGGCTGGCGGCTTCGCTTGTAACGCTGATCCTGGCGAGCATCGTGGTGTTCGCCATGGTCCGCGCGGTGCCGGGCGATATCGTCGAGCAGATGCTCGGCCAGTTGGGCGGTACCGAAGGCGAGGCCACGCTGCGCCGGTTCTTCGGCTTGGACCAGCCGATCTACCTTCAATATCTGGCGTGGCTGGGGGGTGCCGTTCAAGGTGATCTGGGTGTGTCGTGGCGGCTCGGCAGACCCGTCGCCGGCCTTGTGACATCGGCGTTTCTGGTTTCGTTTCAACTGTCGCTGCTGGTGCTGGTGATTTCGGCTGTCATCGGCGTTCCCGTCGGCCTGATCGTCGGCCGCCGCTCAGGCGGCGCGCTTGATAGCATCGTCCAGTCCTTCAATGTCGTGGCGCTGGCAACGCCTGTGTTCTGGATCGGCCTTATGCTGCTGTTCGGCGTCTCGGAAGTGTTTTCCTGGTCGCCGCCAACAATCTACGTCTCGCCTTTTCGGTCGGTGGCCGACAATCTGACGATCCTGCTGCTGCCCATCCTCAGCCTGGCCTTCCTCCAGATCGCGGCCTACGCGCAGTTTGTGCGCCAGCACGTCATCGAAGCGCTGGGCCAGGAATATGTGCGGGCCGCCCGTGCGCGCGGCGTGCCGATGCGCCGGCTTTTGATGACCCATGTCTTGCGCAACATCCTGGTGCCGTTGTCGACGTTCATGGGGCTGATCTTCATCCAGATTCTGGGCGGCGTGGTGGTCATCGAATCCATCTTTGGCCTGCCAGGCCTGGGCAGGCTGCTGGTCAATGCCCTCAACGCCCGCGACTTCCCGGTCGTGCAAGGGGCCCTGTTGGCGGTTCTTGTCGCCGCCATCACGGTCAATCTCATCGTTGACCTGTTCTATCGGGCCATCGACCCAAGACTGAGAACATGACCGCGGCCTTGACCATCTATTTGAAGTCCCGCCCGGGGCTGGTTGTCGGTGCCGTCATCATCATCGGTCTTCTAACGGTCGCCGCCGCGCCGGGCCTGTTCGCCACCGATCCGCCCGAAGCCATCGACGTCTCCAATGCGCTTCAGGCCCCCTCCGCCGCGCACTGGTTCGGCACCGATCATGTCGGTCGCGATATCTATTCGCGCGTCGTCTACGGCGCGCGCACGACCTTGGGCATCGTGTCGGGCTCGCTGTTGCTGTCGGCGATTATTGGCGGCCTGGCAGGCGCGATCGCCGGCTATGTCAAGGGCTGGACCGACATCTCGTCGGGCCAGGTGATCGAGGTGATCCTGAGTTTTCCGCCGATCTTTCTCGGTGTGATGATCACCGGGATTCTCGGTGCCGACATTGGCTTTCTCGTGCTCGCGCTGGCCGTCGTCTACCTGCCGCTGTTCTTTCGCGCCGCGCGTTCGGCAACCATGATTGAAAGCGCGCGGCCCTATGCGGAGGCCGCGCAAGCGCTGGGCGGCAGCCGCAGCCGCATCCTCTTGCGGCACCTTTTGCCGAACGTCGTGCCGAGCATCGGCACGCAGTACATCATCCTGTTTCCGCTTGCGCTGCAGGTTCAAGCAGCGCTGGGTTTTCTCGGGCTTGGCGTTCAGCCGCCAACGCCCGATTGGGGCGCAAGTCTTCAGGAAAGCAAGGATTACCTGCTTTTCGCGCCATGGACGGCGCTGTTTCCGGGGCTGGCGCTGATCGTCGCCTCGCTGGCCGTCATTCTCGTGGGCCGCGGTCTGCAACACAGGAAAGGTCAATAAGGAAGTCTGCCATGGAGATCAGCTGCGTTGCACAAACCGAGGACAATCTCGGCGAGGGTGTTATCTGGAATCCCGGCGAGCAGAGCCTCTATTGGGTCGATGCCTATGGCCCGGCCGTGCATCGGCTTCGGCACGCCGGCGGCGATATCCGGTCCTGGACGCTGCCTGAAGTCATCGGTTCTCTGGTGTTCACCAGTGCCGGCGGAATCGTCGCCGGGCTGCAGTCGGGCTTCTGCCGGCTCTCGCTCGATCCGGTTGCGGTCGAACCGGTCACCAACCCTCAGCCGGGACCGGACGTTATCTTCAACGACGGCAAATGCGACCGGCGGGGACGCTATCTGGTCGGCACCATGGACCGCAATTTCACGCCGGGCGCCGGCAAGCTTTGGCGCCTCGATGCGGACTGGTCGACGCATATGCTCGACGACGGGATCACCATCTCGAACGGCCTGGGGTGGAGCCCGGACAACAAGACCATGTACTTCGCCGACACCCGCGCGCTGGTCGTCTACGCCTATGATTATGATATCGAAACAGGCGACGTCGCCAACAAACGGACGTTCTTTCGGACCGACGACATGGTCGGGCGCGTGGACGGCGCAACGGTTGATCGCGACGGCAATTACTGGTGCGCCATGATCCACGACGGTTCGATCTGCTGCTTCGATCCGAACGGCAGGCTGGACAGACGCATCGAGCTGCCGGTGAAGCACCCAACCATGTGCAGCTTCGGCGGGCCGAACCTCGACACGCTCTATGTGGTGACGAGCCGGCGCTTCCTCGACGATGACGGCCTTCGCGAACAGCCGCTCGCCGGCAGCCTGTTCGCCATCACCGGCACCGGGGCGGTTGGCCTGCCCGAACCCTACTTCGCGGGCGAATGACATGAAAGCGTGGCAGGCCATGAGCGCCGAAGAGCGGGAGTACCATTACAACCCGCAGAGGTCGGTGGCCGACTTTTCCAGCTTCCAGACCCATCGCAATCGGATCAGCCAGATCTGTCGGCAGACCCTGACCGCGCATCTGGATGTCAACTACGGCGAGGGCAAGCTGCACGGTCTCGACATCTTCCCCGCTGACGCCGGGTCGCCGGTGCACATCTTCTTTCACGGCGGCTACTGGCGCGCCCAGGACAAGGCCAATTTCGCCTTTATCGCACGCGATCTCGTCCAACGCGGCGTGACCGTCGTTACGGCGAACTACGATCTTTGCCCCACCGTCACACTCGATGGCGTGACAGCGTCGGCGCTCGACGCCATCACATGGTGCCACCGCAACATCGCTGACTATGGCGGGCGGCCCGACGCCATCAGCGTTTCGGGCAATTCAGCCGGCGCGCATCTCTGTGCCATGGCGCTGGCAACGGATTGGGGGCAGCGCGGGCTGCCGGGAGACCTGATCAAAGGGGCGGTCGTCATCAGCGGCGTCTATGATCCGGAACCGGCGCGCCATACCAGCGTGGCCGCCGACCTCAATCTCGACGATGCGGTGATCGCGCGCAACAACGCGCTTGCCTTGGCGCCGCATTCGCGCTGCCCGATCTGGATTTTCGCCGGCGGCAAGGAGCCTTGGGCTTGGGTCGATCAAAGCTTCGATTATGCCCGCCACCTCCGCCAGCATGATCGGGATCCCGAAGTGCACATCCTGCCCGGCTATCACCACTTCAACATCATGGATCAGTATCTTGATCCGTCCAGCCCGATCGCCAAAGCGGTCTTGCTGGCCTGTCTCGGCAAACCGGCGTGATACCAACTTGCAATGACAATGACTCATGGGACCGCGATGCCGAGGATCTGTTGGCCGAGCGGGTGTCGACGTCAGCTATGAGGCGGTTCGCCCGTGGGCATTGAAACTCGGCCCTCAGATTACAGGTCGCCTGTGACGGCTTCGGCACAGGCCAAGGACGACGAAGGCGAGGTGCTTGAGATCCTCGTCCAGCGTCGGCGGAACCGGGCCACAGCTGGCAGGTTGATGCGCACTCTGCCGAAAAAGCAGGGCTTGTGCCGTCCGTAGTCACAGCCGACAAGCCGGGCTGCTATGGAACTGCGTTCAACGATTTGGGCCTTTCAGCGCAACACGAGCAGGGTCTGAGGAAGAACAACCGGGCCGAAGTCTCACATCAGCCTAACCGCCGGCGCGAACGAAAGATGCTGCGGTTCAAATCGCACGGCTCGGCTTGGATGTTCCGACCTGCCCCCTTTGAAGATGAGGAGCGACGCCGAAGAAGCTGCTAACGCTGAACCTCGACAAGGACGGCCTTGTCGCTTAGCGGGGGTCCCTTGGAGGCTTTGTCCCAAAAGGCAAAGAGTAAACTGACCGCATTCAGACCATACGCGATGGACTGGTTTCCACCCAGGTACTTTGCGGCGAACGCGCCCAATGAAGCGGCAAAGCTTGCGGTCGATGCGACTTTCTTCAGGAGGTGTCTTTGCGGGTCGTTCCATGAGAGCACGGCCTGGGCCCCTGAGAATCCGGTCGCCAGCAGGCTTAGTCCGGTGTCGATTTGTCCAAGCGAAGCATTGCCAAATACGCCGGATTCTGAAATCAGCGGTCTGGCGGCGGACATGGCCTTGGTGGCCAAGGCGGACATCTCAACAGCATGCTGTTGGCGCTTCCTGGTGATGTCTCGCCAGTGATCATCGTGAACGACGGGTGATCGAGATGCAGGATGTGGGGTGCTGCCGGCGTGGCCCGTTTCGACGGCCTTGAGAATCGCCGGGTCATCGATTTTCCCTGGTCCCTGGTCAAGCAGCCATTGGGCGATACTGCCCGTCCCCAAGACGTAGTGGTCCGGAGTATCCGGCACGGAAATCAGCGGTGTCGACGCTCCGAGTTCTGGTGGTGCATCGGTTGCCGAGGCAACGGCCGAAACCTCCGAAGAGAGGAGTGCTTGTCGAAGCCATCCATAATGAGTTCCGCCAATGCCGATGATCCCGACATTGACTGATGGAAATGTCTTGAGGATTTCGTCAGTGGCTTTGTCGGCGGTCATAGTCGGAGGAACCTGGCACGGTTTTCACGGGTGTCTGCACATGGCTGTCAATCCACTAGGCATTCGATTTTGGTCGTTTTCAAGTGAAAAAGTGGTGCGGAACTGGTCCAGATACGCGCAATTCGAAGCTGAAGAGACAGACTGCGCGACATTTGGAAGCACTGTCAGCCATCATTCCCGGTGCTTCGCCGCGGTTACGCCGAGGCGAAGATCAGGGCCAGCGTGCCTCAAAGGCCGGATGAGGCGCACCTGTTGGGGGTCTGCTACGGGCTGTCCCGCGAGGTTGCATGAGCACTTTAAGGGTATCCTGCAAGTCGATGATTATGCGGGGTTTGAGAGGCTTGCCGAAAGCGACGCGGCCAGCCTGATAGGTCGTGAAGGCGAGACTGACCTGCTGTTCCGCTAGCCAGGCGGGGAAGTGTCGTGACGCGGTGACCTCGAACGTGGCATCGGACGTCGCCTCGGGAAGGCTCTCAGCGGTTTCGCCAGACGCGCTTGGCTGCTGGCCTAATGCATCGGCGTCTGGGTCGACAGCCATGCCACCTCCAGTTTCAGGAGCACCTTAGCTTAGACAAGCAGGAAATCGTCATCGTGGAGTTCCGCCAGGTTCACGCCGAGCAGCGTGACACTGTCGTCGGCATCGAGGGCGATCACCACATCATCGCCAACCTGGCTCGCGGCCGTCAACACGTCGGCCCCATCGGCAAACCCGAACGCCGCGATGTCCAGGACATCGTCCGAACCGGCGCCGGCCTGGAAGTCTACAACCGTATCGTTGCCACTGCCGTCTGCGAAGATGAACAGGTCGTCGCCGACTGCACCGGTCATCCGATCGTCGCCCGCATCGCCGGTGATCGTGTCGTCGCCTTGGGCCGCGACGATAATGTCGGCATTGGCCGTGCCCACGAGGATGTCCGCGTTCGCCGTGCCCACGACGTCGACGGCACCCGTCGCGTTGTTGCCGAAGATGACGTAGCTTTCTCCGGCATTGCCGATGCTGCCTTTGTCCGCCAGAAATGCGCTGACGATCAGGTCATCGAACCCGTCGCCATTTACATCGCCCGCGCCACTCACCGATCGACCGACACGATCGCCGATGTCAATGCCGTCGAGGCGGAAACCGTTGGTCCCGTCCAGTGTCGCAAGATCGATTGCCGGGTCGAACCCTCCCGCAGCGCCGAACACCACATAGCTTTCCCCGGCTGTCTCGTTACCATTGGGATCGCCGCGCACGGCGCCGATGATCACATCGTCGAAGCCGTCACCATTGAAATCGCCCGCGCCGCTGACGGACCAGCCCGCATCATCGACCGGATCAATGCCGTCGAGGCGGAAGCCGTTGGTCCCGTCCAGCGTCGACAGATCGATGTTGGCGGCAAATCCACCAGCGGCGCCGAAGACCACATAAGCTTCACCGCCTGGACTGGCCTTGTAAGCGCCGATGATGATGTCATCGAAGCCGTCACCGTTGACGTCGCCGGCATCGCTCACCGACACGCCTGAACGGTCGGAGGCATCGATGCCGTCCAGCCGGAAGCCGTTGGTGCCGTCGAGCGTCGACAGATCAAACGAAGCTGCGAAGCCGCCGGCGGCGCCGAACACCACGTAGCTCTCGCCCGCTTCGCCGTTGCCGCCGGGATCCGCCTGTCGTGCACCGATGATCAGATCGTCGAACCCGTCGCCATTGACGTCGCCGGCACTGCTGACCGAAACGCCCGAATAATCGTCGGCGTCGATACCGTCGAGCCGAAAGCCGTTACTGCCGTTGAGCGAGGCTAGATCGAGCGCCGGAGCAAAGCCGCCGGCGGCGCCGAACACCACATAGCTTTCGCCGGTGAAGCCGTTGCTGCCGGCTGCCCCGACGATCACGTCGTCGAACCCGTCTCCATTGATGTCGCCGGCACCGCTGACCGAATACCCAGAGGCGTCAACGCTATCGATACCGTCGAGCCGGAAGCCATTGGTACCGTCAAGCGACGCCAGATCAAGCGCAGGCGCAAAACCGCCTGCGGCGCCGAACACCACATAGCTCTCGCCGGCCAACGCGTCGCCGCCAGGGGCAGCGTAGACGGCGCCAATGATCAGATCATCAAATCCGTCGCCGTTGACGTCCCCGGCATCGCTCACCGAGACGCCCGAGCGATCGGAAACATCGATGCCTTGCAGGCGAAAACCGTTGGTTCCGTCCAAGGTCGACAGGTCAATCGCGTCGGGGAACCCGGCCGCGGCGCCGAATACCACGTAACTCTCGCCGGCTTCGTTGTTGCCGCCGGGGCTGGCGGCAAATGCGCCGACGATGACGTCGTCGAACCCGTCACCGTTGATGTCACCCGCGCCGCTGACCGAAAAGCCCGAGCGATCATTGTTGTCAATGCCGTCGAGCCGGAAGCCGTTGCTGCCGGTCAGGTCGGCAAGCGATATGACGGCAGGGAAATCAATCGTCGCGGTAAGCTCGCTTTCGACAAGCACCGTCGCCTGGCCGAGGGAAAATGCCCTATAGGTGCCTGTCTCGCCCAGCGGGTCGATAACCGCCGCGCCCTCACCCCAGAGGCCCTCCAGCAGCACCGTGTCGGCGGCATCGCCCTTGATCAGGATCGTGTTCGAGGTCGAGGACAGGCCAAGAACATCGAGCCTGTCGAGAACAATCGTGTTGGCCGTCGATCCGCCGAGGTCGATCTTCTCGACGTCGACGAGCCGGTTGTCGGAAAGAGATGGGGACGGACCAAGCGCATCGACATTGACCGTGTCGATACCCGACCCGAGATCGACCGCGAGGGCCCCATCCGGCCCGATCACCGCGACATCGTCGCCGGCACCGCCGCGGAACGCGTCCAGGCCGCCACCGCCGATCATGAGATCATCTCCGAGGCCGCCGACGAAGCTTTCAGCAGCCACCGTGCCGATCAGCGTGTCATTCGCGTCGCCGCCGAGGAATGCCACAGTGCCCGTGACGTCGCGGCCAAAGATCACGTAGCTTTCGCCGGCATCTACGGCACTACCGGGATCGCCGCCAGGTGCGCCGATGATCAGGTCATCGAACCCGTCGCCATCGATGTCACCGGCGGAACTGACTGAGAAGCCCGCAGCGTCGACGAGGTCAATACCGTCAAGCCGGATCCCGTTGGTCCCGTCCAAGGCCGACAGATCAAGCGCGGCGCCAAACCCGCCCGCGGCGCCGAACACGACGTAGCTTTCACCGGCACCTTCGACACCGCCTGGATCACCTCCGAAGGCGCCGATGATCAAATCATCGAACCCGTCGCCATTGAAGTCGCCGGCGCCGCTGACCGAATGACCGGCGTTGTCGCCGTTCGCGATTCCGTCAATCCGGAAGCCATTGCTGCCGTCGAGCGTAGACAGATCGAGTGCCGGTGCAAAACCGCTGCCGGCACCGAACACCACATAGCTTTCGCCGGCTGCATCATTTCCACCTGGATCACCTCCGGCGGCGCCGATGATCAGGTCGTCGAAACCATCGCCGTTAACATCGCCGGCATTGCTGACGGAGTTGCCTGAGAGATCGCCTGCATTGATGCCGTCGAGCCGGAAGCCGTTGCTGCCGTCCAAAGTCGACAAATCCAGGAAACTGCCGAAGCCGCCCGCGGCCCCAAACACCACGTAGCTCTTGCCTGCGTTGGCGTCGCCACCCAGGTCAGCCTGCCGAGCCCCGATAATCAGGTCGTCGAACCCGTCGCCGTTGACGTCGCCGGCGTCGCTCACGGAAACGCCGGAGTAGTCGCCAGGGTCGACACCGCCTATGCGGAACCCAACAGTGCCGTTCAAACTGCCGAGGCTGAAGTCAGAAGGAAACGCGTTGGGGCCGCCGAATATCACGTAGCTTTCGCCGGCCTCGGCGTTGCCGGCCGGGTCGGCGCGTGCAGCGCCGATGATAACGTCATCAAAGCCGTCACCGTTGAAGTCGCCAACACCGCTCACGGAGTATCCCGACACATCGTTGTCGTCAATGCCGTCGAACCGGACCCCATTGGTCCCGTCCAGCGTCGACAGGTCGAGCACGGGTGCAAAGCCGCCCGCGGCACCGAACACAACATAGGTCTCGCCCGCCCTGTCGCTGCCGCCGGGGTCGCCATATACGGCGCCGATGATCAGGTCGCCGAACCCGTCGCCGTTCACATCACCCGCGGAGCTCACGGAAACGCCCGAACGGTCGGACACATCGATGCCGTCCAGCCGAAAGCCGTTGGTACCATCCAGCGTCGACAGATCGACGGCAGCCGGGAACCCGCCCGCCGCGCCGAACACCACATAGCTCTCGCCGGCCTCGCTATTGCTGTTGGGATCGGCGAGGACCGCACCGATGATGATATCGTCAAACCCGTCGCCATTGACGTCCCCGGCGCTGCTCACGGACCGGCCTGAGATGTCGGAACCGTCAATACCATCGAGCCGGAAGCCGTTATTTCCGTCGAGGTCGGCAAGCGATATGACGGTTGGGAAAGCGACGGTCGCAGCCACCTCGCTCTCGACCAGCACGGTTGCTTGGCCGAGCGAGAATGCGGTGTATGTACCCGTCTCTCCAAGCGGGTCGACAATGTCCGCGCCCTGCGTCCAAAGACCGTCAAGCACGACCGCGTCACTGGCATCGCCCTTGATCAGAACCGTGTTGGAGGTCGAGGACAGGCCAAGGACGTCAAGCTTGCCGAGAGTCAGCGTATTGGCCGTGGAGCCGCCCAGGTCGACCTTCTCGACGTCGACGAACAGGGTGCCGGAGAAGGAGGGTGCCGGACCGAGCGCATCGACATTCACCGTGTCGATGCCCGACCCGAGATCGACCGCAATGGCTCCGTCGGCCCCGATGACCGCAATGTCGTCGCCGGCCCCGCCGCGAAATGCATCAAGGCCACCGCCGCCGACCATGAGGTCATTGCCAAGGCCGCCGACGAAGCTTTCGGCCGCCACCGTGCCGGTCAGCGTGTCGTCTGCGTCGCCGCCGAGGAACGCCACCGCGCCATTCACGTCGCCGCCAAGGATCACGTAGCTTTCGCCGGCGCCTGGACCAGCTTGCAGGGTACCGATGATCAGGTCATCGAAGCCGTCGCCATTGATGTCGCCGGCTCCGTTGACCGAAATGCCCGATGCTTCGAAGGCATCGACGCCCTCGAGCCTGAAACCGTTGGTCCCGTCCAGTGTCGAAAGATCGAGCACCGGTGCGAAACCACCCAAGGTGCCGAATACGACATAGCTTTCACCGGCAAACTCACTGCCGCCCGGATTGCTGCGGGCAGCGCCAATGATCAGGTCATCGACGCCGTCGCCGTTGAAGTCGCCGGCATCGCTTACCGAGATACCGGCACCATCGCCAGCATCGATACCGTCGAGCCGGAAGCCGTTACTGCCGTCCAACGCCTCAAGATCGAGCGTCGCGGAGAATCCGGTGCCTCCGAAAACGACATAGGTTTCACCGGCCTCTGCCTTGCCGCCCGGGTCGGCATTTGCGGCGCCGACGATCAGATCGTCGATCCCGTCGCCGTTCACGTCGCCCGCGCCACTCACCGAGGCCCCCAAGGCGTCGCCGCCATCAAGAGCATCGATCCGGAAGCCGTTGTCGCCATTAAGGGTCGACAAATCCAAAGCACCGCCGAAGCCACCCGCGGCACCAAACACCACGTAGCTGGCGCCGTCCCCTCCGTTGGCAGCGATTGCGCCGACAATCAGATCGTCGAACCCGTCGCCGTTGATGTCGCCGGCGTTGCTGATCGAAGCGCCTAGGGCGTCGCCGGCGTCAATGCCGTCAATACGGAAGCCATTGCTCCCGTTCAGTGCGCCGAGGTCCAGAGCGGCGGCAAAGCCTTCCGCGGCACCGAACACCACATAGCTTTCGCCGGCATCCTGGTTGCCACCCGGGTCGCCGCGAAACGCGCTGATGATAACGTCGTCAAGTCCATCGCCGTTGACGTCTCCGGCGCCGCTGACATTGATGCCTGCGAAGTCGCCGTCGTCGATGCCGTCGAGCCGGAAGCCGTTGCTGCCGTCGAGCGTGGACAGGTCGAACGCGGGCGCGAAGCCGCCGGCGGCGCCGAACACGACATAGCTCTCGCCGGATGCTCCATTGCCGCCCGCTTCACCGTAAGCCGCGCCAATGATGACGTCGCCAAATCCATCGCCGTTGACGTCGCCAGCACCACTGACCGCAATGCCCGATAAATTGCCGGGACCGATGCCGTCGAGCCGGAAACCGTTGCTGCCGTCAAGGCTCGACGGATCGAAAACGGCAGGGAATCCATCGGCGGTGCCGAACACGATGTAGCTTTCGCCGGCATCCTCGTTGCCGTCCGGATCGCCTCGAGCTGCGCTGACGATGATGTCGTCGAACCCGTCGCCGTTGAAGTCCCCAGCACTGCTAACGGCCTGACCAAAGACGTCGGTATCGTCAATGCCGTCGAGCCGGAAACCGTTGGCGCCAGTCAGGTCGGCAAGCGATATGACGGACGGGAAGCCGACGGTGACGGTAAGCTCGCCCTCAACAAGCACCGTGGCCTGGCCGAGGGAGAATGCCTGGTAGGTTCCCGTTTCTCCCATCGGATTGATGACGTCGGCGCCCTGGCCCCAAAAGCCCTTCAGCAAGATCGAGTCGGCGGCATCGCCCTTGATCAGAACCGTGTTCGACGTGGAGGACAGGTTGAGCAGGTCGAGCTTGCTGAGAGCCAGCGTGTTGGCCGTCGATCCGCTGAGGTCGATCTTCTCCACGTCGACGAACAGGGCACCGGAAACGAAAGGCGACGGCCCGAGCGCATCGATGTTGACCGTGTCGATGCCCGAACCGAGATCAACCACGAGGGCCCCGTCCGGCCCGATCACGGCAATGTCGTCACCGGCCCCACCGCGGAACACATCGAGCCCACCGCCGCCGATCATGAGATCATTGCCGCGGCCACCGACAAAGCTCTCCGCCGCCGCCGTGCCGGTCAGCGTGTCGTTCGCGTCGTTGCCGAGATACGTGACCGCGCCGGTCACGTCGCCGCCGAAGATCACATAGCTTTCACCGGCGGCGGCATTTGCGAGTGGAGCACCGATGATCAAATCATCGAACCCGTCGCCATTGACATCGCCCGCCGCATTGACCGACGGGCCCGAGTAATCGGCCGGATCGATTCCGTCGATGCGGAAACCATTGGTCCCGTCCAGCGCCGACAGGTCGAGCGCCGCCGAAAAACCGCCAGCAGCGCCAAACACCACATAGGTTTCGCCAGCATCGGCGTTGCCGTTCGGATCGCCGCCGAAGGCGCCGATGATCAGATCGTCGAAACCGTCGCCATTGAAGTCGCCGGCACCGCTGACCGCAAAACCCGATGTGTCATCAGCATCGATGCCGTCGAGCCGGAAGCCATTGGTTCCGTCCAGCGCCGATAGATCAAAGGTAGGGGCGAAACCGCCTGCAGCCCCAAAAACGACATAGCTCTCGCCGGCGCCTGCCTCGCCGCCGGGGTCCGCCTCCCGGGCCCCGACAATGAGATCATCGAAACCATCGCCATTGACGTCGCCCGCGCTGCTAACGGACACACCTGCATTGTCGTCGGCGTCGACGCCGTCCAGCCGGAAGCCGTTGCTGCCATCCAAGGTCGACAAATCGAAAGAGCTGCCGAAGGCGTCCGCGCCGCCGAACAAAACATATGCCCCGCCGGCTGCGTTGTTACCGTCAGGATCGATCCCACTGGCGCCAATAACGAGGTCAGCAAAACCGTCGCCGTTGACGTCCCCCGCCCCGCTGACCGAATAGCCGAAGCTGTCGCCGGCATCGAGACCGGCGATCCGGAACCCATCGTTGCCGTTCAGCCCCCCTAGATCGATGACGGCAGGGAATCCACCCGCAGCGCCGAACACCACATAGCTTTCGCCGGCAATGTTAAAACCGTCGGGATCAGCACGGCGCGCACCGACGATGATGTCGTCAAAGCCATCGCCATTCATGTCGCCAGCGCTGCTGACCGAGAAGCCCGAGATGTCGTCGGTATCGACGCCGTCGAGGCGGAAACCGTTGCTGCCATCCAGTGTCGCCAGATCGAACGCGGGAGCAAAGCCGCCTGCGGCGCCAAACACCACGTAGCTTTCCCCAGCTCCGTCCTCACCATTCGGATCGGCCTCTACAGCGCCAATGATCAGGTCGCTGAAACCGTCACCATTGACGTCGCCCGCTGTGCTCACTCGCCGCCCCGAGAAATCGCCAGCGTCGATACCATCGAGCCGGAAGCCGTTCGTTCCATCCAGCGTGGCCAGATCGAGTGTAGCCGAGAATCCGCCGGCGGCGCCGAACACCACATAGCTTTCGCCGGCATAGGCCTCGCCGCCCGGACTGCCGCGATAGGCGCCGATGAAAATGTCGTCAAAGCCATCGCCGTTGACATCCCCGGCGGTGCTGACAGATCCGCCCGCCACGTCGCCGCCATCGATGCCGTCTATCCGAAAGCCGTTGGTACCGTCGAGATCGGCGAGGCTGAAGCTGCCCGTGATGGTGACGGTGACGGTTTGGATGTCGGTTTCCGCGCCGTCGGAGACTTGCAGCGTGTAATCGAGCACCAGCGTTTGCCCGAAACCCAGATAGTCGAACGCCTCAGCCCCGGAATCGAAGTCCCAGGCGATCGTTCCGGTCGTGGCGGTGCCGTCGATCACGGGGTTGGGCCCCAGATTCAGCATGGCGAGCAGCATGGCGTCGTCCGGCCGCCCGGCACTGGGCGCCGTTCCGCCTGCTGTCACTGAAAGAACGACCGCATCGACGCTGTCATTAAGGTCGGGGTCGGCGACCGTTAGCGTCCCGCTGGCGGTCAGCCCGGCATCGGTCTCGTCCAGCGCCACGGACGCGCTGTCGCCCGCCTCAATGGTGATCTCCGGCGCATCGTTGGCGCCGTCAAACTGGAAGTCGTCCTCGTGAAGGTCGGCGAGCTGGACGTTAAGCAGCGTGACGCTGTCGTCGGCGTCGAGCGCGATGACGACATCGCTGCCAAGCTCCGTCGCCGCCGCCAGCACACCGGCCAGATCCACGAAGCCGAAGGCGCCGATTTCCAGTACGTCGTCGGTCCCGACGCCGGCCTGGAAATTCTCGATCGTGTCGTTGCCGCTGCCGTCGACGTAGAGGAACAGGTCGTTGCCGGCCCCACCATCGAGCGTGTCGTTGTCCGCCCCGCCATCGATGACATCGTCTGCGCTGCCGCTCAGGATGGAGTCATTGCCAGCGCCGCCATTGACGACCTGCGTGATGCTGGAGGCGCTGGCGTCGAACACATCGTCGCCATCTCCGAGATTGGTGGTGACCGTGTTCTGGCTAACGCCCGCGGTTTCCAGGTTGGCGCCGATCGTGACACTGTCGGCGCCATCCCCTGTTGCGATCTCGATATCCTCGATACCGGTGACGGAGGAGGCAACGCCGTCGACACGGCTCGCAAAGTCGCCGTCATTGTCGACATTGTCGATGACGATGACATTACCCGAACCATCGCCATTGATCACCAGGGTGTCGTCGCCCAATCCGCCATCGATTACGTCAGCGCCGTCGCCGACGGTATAGACGATCGTATCGGCGCCCCCGCCCGCATCGATCACGTCGTTGCCGCCAAGCCCCTCGATGAGATCGGTTCCGTCGCCCCCGACCAGAGTGTCTCTGTTGGCCGTGCCGGACGATCCACCATCGACATCGCCGACCTGGGACGCAGCCGCGCTGATGGCGCCGTTAAGAGCGGAGCCGGTGAACTGTTGCTCGGCATTTGAGGCGTCGTCGTTCTCGCCGGCGTCGGCAAGGGCGTCCGCCGCGTCGCCCTGAGCGACGATGGCGACCTTGGCAATCTCCGTCAGCAGAGCGTTGTCCGGACTGCTCGTCTCCAGCTCCGAAAT
Source organism: Alphaproteobacteria bacterium (assembly GCA_028277405.1). GTDB lineage: Bacteria > Pseudomonadota > Alphaproteobacteria > DSM-16000 > Inquilinaceae > JANQGH01. Next base: position 67,205 of record JANQGH010000078.1, read on the forward strand.
CTTCTCATTAGAGGCCGCGATGACGGTCGATGCGTCCTCCGCGGTGTTGGCCACCGCCGCCGCGCCGATGCCGGCGTCGACCGCCGCATCGGTGATGAGTGTCTCGACGGTCTGCGGATCGTCCAGCGGCAGGGGGCCGCCTGCGCCGGCCAGATCGGCCGCCAGGCTGTCGAAAGCGACGTCAATGGCGGTGTCCTCATCGACGGCCCCTTGGCCTGCCCCTTCAACGAGGGCGGCAACCTGAACGACCGTGTTTTGGACCTGAACCTGCGTGGCAAGGATTTGCGCACCGACCGGATCACCCGCGGCGGCGGCCTCGACGGGATCGAATGTCGACAGGTCGACACCCGACGGCAGGTCAAGCGATTGTTCTAGAATGGCTTGCGCCGCCGACGCATCGAGCGCCGCGCCGCTATCGATCAACGCGGCCATCAAGGTCGTGAGGGGCGTCAAAACCGTCGACCCTTCCGGGGCCCGCAACTGGCCCTTGAAGGCAAGGCCGGTCGATACGTCGACGCCGCCGAACAGGACAAGTGGCCCAGCCCCACCCACCAGGCTGAAATCGCCGTCGGCATTGGTTGTGGTGAAGGCCTCGCCGCCGTCGAGAACGCCATTCATGTTGGCATCGGCAAAGACCGTCGCACCTGCGATGTAACCATCGACCGCCGACCCGATAAGCGCGTCCTCGACGACAACATTCAGCTCATCGGACACGAACTGGCCGCTTGTGTCGGTCGCCGTGACGACGACGGTGTAGGTGCCGTTGTCTCCGTCCAGCGGCGCTCCGGACAGCCGACCGGTCACACTGTCAAATTGCATCCAGGTTGGCAGCGGATCGCCATTGAGCAGCGTGGCGGAGAATGTCAGCGTGTCCGACGCGTCTGCATCGGCGAAGGCCGGGCCGGTATCGAGTTCGAAGCCGCCACTTTCCTCGGCAACCGACGGGTCCGGCAAGGAGGCAATCAGGATCGGCGCATCGTTTTCTCCGGTCACCTCGACCGTCAGGGTCGAAGACGACGGCGCGCCACTGTCGTCGGACATCGTGTAGTCGATGGTCACCATGGCGGTATCGCCGACATCGAGCTCGTCGAAGTCCGTGCCCGGATCGAACCGGACCTGGTTGCCATCGATCGTCACGGACCCTGTGGTCAGGGCCCCTGCCGCGATGCCGGCCACCGACACGCCGTCGATGCTGTCCAGCGAAAAGGTCGCCGGGCCGTCGCCCGCGTCGACATCCGTATCGTTGGCCAGGACATCAACGGTCAGGATGGTGTTCTCCGCCGTGCTGTCCGCATCCGATGCCGCGACCGGCGCCTCGTTCACGTTCGTCACCGTGACGGCGATGGTCTGTGTCGTTGGCGTGACGCCGTCCGTGACCTGAACCTCGACCTCATAGACGTTGTCGGCATCGGCATCGCCAGGCGTTTCGAAGTCAGGCGCATTGACGAAGGAGAGGTTGCCATCATTGTCGATGGTGAACAGGGCGTCATCGGCCCCGTTGCCGGTGATCGAGAATTCCAGCGGCCCGCCGACGGTGTCGGCATCGGTCGCGATCACCTGCAGGACGGTCTGGGTGTTCTCGCCCACCGTAGCGCTGTCGGACGAGCTGATGATGGGCGCGTTGTCGTTCTCGTCCCCCACTGTGACGGTGATGGTTTGGGTATCGATATTGAAGCCGTCGCTTGCCTCGACCGTGACTTCGTAAAGGTTGTCGGCGTCGGCATCGGCGGGGGTTTCGAAATCCGGCGCCGTGTTGAAGGTCAGACCCCCCGTGTCGGCATCGATGCTGAACAGGGCGGCATCCGCCCCGCCGACAATCCTGAAGACCGGCGTCTCGCCATCGGCGTCCTCGGCCATCACGGTTGTCACCGAGCCTGTGTTCTCGGCCACGGCGATCGACGCCGTTTCGCCGCCGCCATCACTGGTGATGACCGGCGCGTTCGGGCTCGGGACCTGGGTGAATGTCACCGCATCGATACGGGCGAACTCCCAGGCATCGCGGGTGCCCTTCAGGGTGATCTCGTCACCCTGTTTCAGCGACAGACCGTCGATGACATGGGTTGAGATCGTCGAGCCGTCGCCTCCATTGCCGTTGTTGTTTTGCGTCAGGTCAATCGTCTCGATCAGAACGCCGTTCAGATAGATCTCGATGGCGCCTTCGCCGTCATTCTCGTCGATGTAGGCAAGCCTGAAATCGTAAAAGCCGTCTTCAGCGCCGAAGACAAAGGAGGCTTCGCCCTCGTCCCGTCTCAACCGGATCACCTGGCCGCCGGACGCGGCGTCGACATCGTCTTCCCGATAGTTCCGAAGCGCCATGTCTTCGGCTTCGATCGTAAATGTACCGTCCGCATCCGGCTGCCAGACCAGCCCGGCGGAGAGTTCGCGATAGCGCACCCAGTTGCCGACGACATTGCCGGTGTCGACGACCGTCAACTGCGCCCCCGGCGGCGGAACATCACCGAGGAAGGCGAAGAAATCATCGCGATCGGTTTCGCTGACGCCGCTAACCTCAACATCGATTAGGTAGAACCGATTGCCGTCTTGGTCTTCGAGAACGAGATATCGCTCCGCGTAGATCCGGACGCCCTCGTGCACGGTCTCGCCGTCCAGCACGATATCCGCCCGTTGGCCGGTTCTATCGTTGCCAATCTCGTTTCGGTAGGCATCGCCGGAAAGGCCACCGTCATTGTCCTGAACAGTGACAGCCGCACTGGCACTAACCGGCATCACAAATGCGTCGCCAACATTCAGCCAGTCATCGTCTGCGGCTAGGAGTTCAGAACCGATAAAGGCGGTGAACTCGTAAGTACGAAGATGCGAGTTGTTCGGCATGAGTCAGCACCCAGATTCTTGACGATCCGTCACAGTGCCGTTCAGCGCTGAAGGTCCGGGCAAGCCGGCTTCTGCAACTATTTGCTAGTTTGCGTGTTATTTTTCACTGTGCGAGTCTTCTACCACATATTGTAACCCAAGCTGAGAAACTCATGAAGTAGAAATCGGCGCTCGTGGAAAACTGGTTGTGTTTGGCGGCGGTTTTATGCCGAGAAATCTCTCACCGTGGTTTGAGCTCGGCGTCGCACAGTGATCCTCCGTTTGCTGCCCTGACCGCGCTTCGCTGAAATCGCCCGACTTCAGATGCCATGAGGAGAGACCCTGCAGACCGTTGATCGGGGGTCTTGAAGACGAGGCTCAGCCAAGGCTCAGAGAAACCTCGCCCAGGCCAGTCATGGTCACGACGATCTCCCCAGGGTCACCATGATACCAGATCGGACAGTGCGTGCCGCAAAGGACGATTTGGCCGGCCTGAAGACGCAGCCCGCGTTTCGTCAAGTGACGCGCAAGCCAGATGACGGCGTCTATCGGATCCTGCGGTGCCGCGCCCGTTACCTGCAACTCCACCTTTCCGTTGACGCTGACCTCAGTGCGCAGACTTGCCGGATTCAGGTCCTGCGGCGCCATGCCCGGTCCCCCGATCACGGCACCCTCGTTGGAGATGTTCTGTGCGACGACATCTGCGATATCGATCGAGGGCATATCGATGTCGCGCATATCCAGAAGTTCGATCGCCGGAACAAAGCGATCGATCGCGGCGATCACGTCCTGCCGGTCGGCAGGCCCGTCGGAGACCTCAAGGTCGGTCTTCATGATCGCGGCGATCTCCGGCTCGAACGCGAACTGCCTGAACGTGGCTGCCGTGAGCCGCGCGGGACTTTGCCGGGTCTGGCTTTTGAATACGCGTCCGCTGAGAGGCTCTTCCAACGCGAACTTCTCCAGAAGATGCGGCGCGTTCGCGGCGATCTTCCAGCCGGCAACCGCCTGCCGATCAGCACATGCGGTAAGCTGTTCCGCCAACGCGTCCTGAAGGCGATACGCCTCGTCAAGCGTACGCGCGGGATCGGTGGCATACGGGGCGAACGCGGCATGTGCCATCACATCCGCCATAATCTTCTGCACTATAGCGTCGGTCATCGAAGCAACTTTCTGAAGCGCGGCATCCAATCGAGACCCGCTGGCGTTTCGGTTTTGGGGTTGTATTCGGCAGAGACCTCGCCGTCGTAGCCGGTGGCCCGCAAGGCGTCGAGCGCGGCGGCGAAATCAATGTCTCCAGTGCCCGGTTCGTGCCGGCCGGGCGCATCGGCGAACTGAACATGGCCGATGCGCGGACCCGCCTCGGCGATTGCCGCGCAGAGATCCGGTTCGGTGATGGCCATGTGATAGAGGTCGAACTGAAGGAAGAGGTTGGGATGACCGATGTCGGACAACACGCCCAACCCCGCCGCCAGGCCGGAGATGAAAAAGCCCGGCACATCGCCTCGGTTTACCGGCTCGACCATAACGCGCACGCCAATCTCCTGCATCACGTCGGCGGCATGGATCAGGTTCTGCCGCAAAACCCGGGCGCAGTCCGCCGGATCGGCATCGGCCGGGGGGCGCCCGGCAAGCACATTGACCTTCCTCACCCCCAGTACTTCCACGTTGCGCGCGCAATCGGCGACGGCGGCGCGGTAGGCCTGTTCCTGACCGGGCAGCGACGCGAGCCCGACCGCATCGCCGGGTCCGCGCGGCACGTTGATCAACGCAATCGGCATTGCGGTCCTGCGGGACTCCGCGGCGAGCGCGGCGATGTCACCCGGGTCGGGAAACTGAATTTCCACACCGTCAAACCCCGCCGCCCGCGCCGCCGCCAGGCGGTCGACGACCGGGACCTCGGTAAACATCATCGAGATGTTTGAAATCAGCCGCATCGGCCTCGCTTCAGATTTTGTGTTGACATGACAGAGCGTGTCGACCCCAAACTTCAACAGCCAACATTCTATGATGAAACTATCTTTGCGGAAACCAAATGCCTGCTGACCCTGCCAAATCCCTTCGTTCGAGGATTACGACCGACGGGATCGACAGGACGCCGCATCGGGCCTTCATGCGGGCGATGGGTCTGGATGATGCGGCGATTGCCAGGCCGATGGTCGGGGTCGTCAGCCAAAAGAGTGAAACCACCCCGTGCAACATGACCCACTATGCGCAGGTGGAGTTCGCAAAGACCGGCGTTGAGATGGCGGGCGGCACGCCGCGGGAGTTCACGACGATCTCCGTGTCCGATGGCATCGGGATGAACCACGAAGGCATGAAGTTCTCCCTGGTCAGCAGGGAGCTCATAGCCGACAGCATCGAGGCGGTGGTTCACGGCCATGCCTATGACGGGATCATCGGCTATGGCGGCTGCGACAAGACTTTGCCGGGCGTCATCATGGGCATGGTGCGGTGTAACGTGCCATCCGTGTTCGTTTATGGCGGCTCGGCCCTGCCCGGGCGCCACAACGGGGCGGATGTGTCCGTCTTGGACGCCTATGAAGCGGTCGGCGCGGTGCAGACCGGCATGATGACGGAGGATGAGCTCACCCAGCTTGAGGAGGCCTGCAAGCCGACGATCGGCGCCTGCGCCGGCCAGTTCACGGCCAATACGATGGCGATGGTCTCCGAGGCGCTCGGCCTCACGGTGCCGAACTCCGCCATGATCCCGGGCGTCTATTCCGAACGACGGGGTGTGGGCCACCGCGCCGGCGCGCTGGTGATGGAGATCATCGAACGCGGCGGCCCCCTGCCCCGCGACATCGTCACGCGAAAGGCGCTTGAGAACGCCTGCGCCATCGTCGCCGCCACGGGCGGATCAACCAACACCGCGTTGCACATCCCGGCGATCGCCCATGAGGCGGGGATCACGTTCACCGCTGATGATGTGGCCGATGTGTTGCGTCGCACGCCCTTCATCGGCAATTTGCGGCCCGGCGGGCAGTATCATGCCAAGGATGTCTATGAGATCGGCGGGGCGCATGTCGTGATCAAAGAGCTGATCGCCCATGGGTTCCTGCATGGCGACACGCTGACGGTTACCGGTCGCACGTTGGCTGAGGAAGTGGCGGACGCGCCCGCGCCTGACGGTGAGGTGATCCGCCCCGTGACGGACGCAATCGCGGCCTCGGGCGGTGTCGTGGTCTTGAAAGGCAATCTCTGCCCCGATGGCGCGTTGTTGAAGGTGGCCGGGCTGAAATCGAAAGTGTTTTCCGGCACCGCGCGGGTGTTTGAAAGCGAGGACGACGCCGTCGAGGCGGTCCATAGCGGCGACTATTCCGAAGGTCAGGTTCTGATCGTGCGCAATGAGGGCCCTGTCGGCGGGCCCGGCATGCGCGAGATGCTGGGCCTGACCGCGCTGATCTATGGCCAAGGCATGGGCGAGAAAGTCGCCCTTTTGACCGATGGCCGGTTTTCCGGCGCCACGCGCGGCATGTGCATTGGCCACGCGGCACCCGAAGCCGCGGTGGGCGGGCCCTTGGGGCTGGTCCGCTCCGGCGACCGGATCACCATCGACGGCGCAGGGGCAACGATCACGCTTGACGTGTCCGATGCGGAGTTGGAGAGAAGGCGCGCGGCATGGGCGCCGCCCGAAAACCGCCATCGCGCCGGTCTTTTACAGAAATACGCCGCAACCGTGGGGCAGGCCGATAAGGGGGCCGTGACCCATGCGGGCAATGCGCAATGGCCGGCGCCGCGCCGCTGAAGGGTGAAAAGGCCATGAGCGAGAAACGCACACTTGGATTTGTCGGCACCGGCCTGATGGGCGCCCCGATGACCGCACGCCTTCTGGCGGCGGGCAACCGGGTTGTGGTCTGGAACCGCACCAGGGCGAAGGCGGAACCGCTTGTCGCCAAAGGCGCGGTGCTGGTCGAGAGTGCGGCCGATGTGGCCCGTCAGGCAGACATCGTCTTCATGTGCCTCACCGACACCAACGCGGTCGAAGAGGCGGTATTCGGCGCGGACGGGATCGCCGCCGGGGCCAGCGAGGGCGCCATTCTGGTCGACTTCTCCTCCATCCAGCCTGAGGCGACACGGGCCTTTGCCAAGCGGCTTGAAGCGGAAACCGGAATGCGCTGGCTCGACGCGCCGGTCTCGGGCGGGGTGCCGGGTGCCGAGGCGGGCACGCTGGCGATCATGGCGGGCGGCACGCAGGATGTATTCGAGGCCGTGAAGCCCTTTGTCCTGCAGATGGCGGCGCAGTTCACGCTGATGGGGCCGACCGGTGCCGGGCAGACGACCAAACTTTGCAATCAGGTGATCGTCGGATGCACGATGGCGGTTCTGGCGGAAGCCGCCCGCCTTGCGACAAATGCCGGTGTGGACGCCACGCGCCTTCCCGAAGCGCTGGCCGGCGGCTTTGCCGACAGCAAACCCTTGCAGTTATTTGTGCCCCGGATGGTGAACGGACAACACGAGCCGCCGCTCGGCCATGTCTATACGATGCTGAAAGATCTGGATTCCGTCGGTGAACTGGCGCGGGCGAGCGCGTCGCCGGTGCCGTTCACCGCGATGGCCGCGGAACAGTTCCGCTTGCTGAGCGTGCGCGGCGGCAACGACGCCGACGCGCTGGAGATCTTCAAGCTGAGCGGAGCCAGCAAGCTCTGACGGGAAAAGAAGCGACCACAGAACATCCACTTCAACAGGGAGATGACCATGACAAAACTGAAGCTACTGACGGCCGCGCTGGCAACAGCCGCATTCACGCTGCCCGCCTTTGCCCAGGAGACGACGACCCTTCGGATCGGCAACTGGCTGCCGCCGCACCACCTGATCGTCTCGGGCATCCTGCAGCCTTGGGCCGATGCGATCGAGGCGGAAACCGATGGATCCCTTCAGTTCGAACTCATGACCTCGGCCCTCGGGCCGCCGCCGGCACAGTTCGACCTGTTGCTCGACCAGGCGTTCGATGTCGGCTATGGCGTCAGCGGTCACAATGCCGGTCGTTTCACGATGACCCAGGTGATGGACCTGCCGTTCATGTCGCCCGACCCGTGGGCCGGTTCGGCTGCCGCCTGGCAGACCTATGACCGCTTTGGCGACGACTATGGGGAGCACGACGGCGCCCATGTGGTGGGCCTCTTCGTCCACTCCAATCCCAACATCAACATGGCCGATGGCCGGGTCGAGACGCTGGCCGATTTGGAAGGCAGAACGATCCGCGTCGGCGGCAATGTGACGGGCCGGATCATGTCGGAGCTGGGTGCTTCGCCGGTGCAACTGCCGCCGACCGAGGCGCAGACGGCAATGGCGCGCGGTGTGGCCGACGGGATCACCTTCCCGCTGGAATCCATCGACTTTTTCGGCATCACGCCGGTGATCAACTCGATCACCCGGATACCAGGCGGCCTTTACACCGACACGTTCTGGATTGCCTTCAATCAGGACAGTTGGGATGCCCTGACCGAAGAGCAGCAGGCCGCCGTCACCAAGCATTCGGGCATGGCCATCGCGCTTCTGGCGGGCTTTGCCTGGACCAATGGCGACACCTATGGCGAAAGCCAGTTGATCGCGAATGATGTGGAGTTCATCACCCTGCCGGAGGAAGACGTCGCGGCCGCCCGCGAAATCCTGTCGCCGCTGGAAACGGAATGGCTGGAACAGGCAAACGAGCGCGGCTTCGATGGCGAAGCGATCCTCAACTATGCCCGCGCCATGGTCGACCACTACGACACCGCAAGGGTCGTCAACGTCGTTCAATGACGGAGACCGGCGGCACCTAGAACTGTGGTGCCGCCGGCCGTCTCCGGACGGCTTCTTACGTTCATGCCAAGGGTGCTTCGATGGGGCTCACGGCGGTTTTTGACAAGGTATGCCTGACCCTCGCCTGGGCTTCGGGCGCGATCGCCGCCTTCGTCATGACCGTGACCTTTGTCGGCGTGGTGATGCGCTATGTCTTTCGTGACCCGCTAATGGGCGGGTTCGAAATGATCGAGATCGGCATGGGATTGATGGTCTTCACGGCCCTGCCCCTGATGGTTCGCAGGCGCGGGAACATCGCAGTCACGGTGCTGTCGGACCGCTTTCCGCCCGGGCTGGCGCGTGCGACGACGACGCTGTCCAATCTGGTCGGGGCGGCGTTGACCGGTTTCATCGCCTGGCGGGTCTGGCTGCAGGGCGAACGTCTCTTGACCTACGGCGAAGTGACCATGGAGTTGCGCGTGCCAAGAGGCCTGATCGCGCAAGGCATGGCCAGCCTTCTGGCCATCGCCGCCCTGGCCTTCCTCCTCTGCGCCGTCGAGGCCATCCGGCGGTCCAAGACCGACCCTGCGGGCGCAACCTCTTGATGGGCGTCTGGGAAATCGCCGCCATATCCTTTGGCGGTGTCTTCGTCCTGATGATGACCGGCATGCCCATTGCCTTGGCCATGTTGCTGGTGGGGCTGGCCGGCATCTGGACCAACATCTCCGAGCGCACGGCCATGGGCATGATCGGACAGTTGCCGATCAATGCCACCATGTCCTATGAGCTGTCGGTCCTGCCGATGTTCATCCTGATGGGGGTTTTCGTCACCCGTTCGCGGATGTCCGAGGACCTTTATCGCCTTTGCCACGGGTTTGTCGGCCATATGCGTGGCGGCCTGGCGGCGGCCACGATCCTGGCCTGCGGCGGATTCTCCGCCCTCAGCGGGTCTTCCATCGCCACGGCCGCGACGATGGCCAAGGTCGCCGTGCCAGAGATGCGCCGCTACGGCTATTCCGACGGATTTGCCGCCTCAGCCGTGGCGGCCGGCGGCACGCTTGGTATTCTGATCCCGCCTTCGGTGATCCTGGTGCTGTACGGCATCGCTACGGGCACCGATATCGGCGCGCTGTTCCTGGCCGGGGTGCTGCCCGGCATTCTGGCGATCCTGCTTTATCTGGCGGCGATCCGGATCACCGCCAGCATCGACCCCTCTCGCGCCCCGTCCGCGCCCCGTCTGCCCTGGTCCGAACGGATCAGCCGTTTTCGCAGCATCGGCCCCATCCTGCTTTTGTTCGTCGCGATCATCGGCGGCCTGTATCTGGGCGTCTTCACGCCCACCGAGGCCGGCGGTGTTGGCGCGACCGGGGCGCTTGCCTTCGCCCTATGGCGGCGTGCCCTGTCGTTCAGGGACTTTGTCGCCTCGCTGGTCGAGACGGTGCTGACGACGGCCAGCCTGTTCCTGGTGCTGATCGGCGCGCTGGTGTTTTCCAATTTCATGAACCTGATCGGCCTGCCGGCAGCGCTCTCCGATCTGATCACCTCTCTCGGGCTCGGGCCGATCGCGGTGATCCTGGCGATATTCGCGGTTTATCTCGTGCTCGGCATGTTCATGGAGAGCCTGTCGATGATCCTGCTGACGGTGCCGATCTTCTTTCCCATCGTCACCGAGATGGGCTTCGATCCGATCTGGTTCGGCATCTTCGCGGTCATGGTGACGGAACTGTCCCTGATCACCCCACCCGTGGGCCTCAACATCTTCGTCATCAAATCCGTGATTTCCGACCTGTCCGTCGGCAAGATCTATCGCGGCATCCTGCCCTTCGTGCTGGCGGATATCGTGCGCATTGTCACGATCATCGCAGTACCCTGGATTGTTCTGGTTGTGCCACAGATGGCGCGATAGGGGGCCGGACCATGGGTGCCAAACAACCGTCGTCGCGCTCCCGGGCTGGTCAAAAACGGCGAACCGTGCCGAGCACGAACGCACAAGACATGCCGGCCCCGGGGGTCGCCCTAACCTATGAAGACCGCCCCGTCCCGGAAGACGATCAGATCGATCACGGCATTCTGCACGAGTTTGTCGGCCTCTATCTGCGCGTGGCCTATGAGGCGGCCTATGGTGATTTCGTCAAACGGCTGGGGCCGGAGGCGCTCAAGCCCGGCTACTTCACGATCCTGACCCTGATCGTGCACAATCCGTGGATCAGCCAGACCCAGATCGGTACGGCCTCGGCGCGCGACAAATCCACGGTGACCAAGGCGCTGCGCTGGATGGAGGACACCGGCCTGATCACGCGCCACACCTCCGCGCGCGACCGCCGCGCACATCTCAGCGTTGCCACCGACAAAGGCATCGAAATGCAGGCGCGCATGGAAGCCAAGGCCGTATCCCATCTCGCGGCGTTGAACGACGCGATCGGGCCGGAGAGATGTGACGAGTTCATCCAGATACTCAAAGACATGGCCGAAAACCTTCGCCGCCCAGGCAAGGATTAGACTTGGGCTTGAAAGGGCATTGTCACAGGAACGAGGCAGATCGGCAGGACTTGCCGAGATCCGGTCGGAAGTCATGCCGCAAGCGGTTCATCTGATCAGGCCGTCATGCGGGGTCATTGATCTCAAGGACCAGGCGAATGCCATAGGGGTCAAACAGATCGAGGCAGGTCGCGTCACCGTGGGTTTCGACCGCGAAACCTCGGCTGCGGGCGGCTGTTGCAGCAGCGCCAGTCTCACCAACCGAGATACGCAGATCTCCGCAGAACGGACCCGCCGGCCAGTCCGCGCGCGGCAGAGACCCTGGGCCAATCGCGATCTCGGCAGCGCCGAACCGGACGCCGCCGGCAACAGCAGTGCCCCCCGCCGCGACCATGCGGGCGGCCAACGTCGCCTCCTCAGAGGGCTCGCAATAGACACGAAACCCCGCGATGGCGTGCGCGCCATTGGCGTGGTCCAGAACCGCCGCGTCGCGCAGGAGTTCCGGCGTGCGGTGCTGGGTCCAGCACAACAGCGCCTCGTCCGCCGGGTCATAGTCGGCCACAAAGAAGGAAAAACGCGCCTCCCCCTCGACCGCGGGCCGCCTGACCGGGCGGGACCAGTCCATTACCGGACTGAGCGGCAGCCCGGTGATGTCGCGCGCGGCCACTCGGGCATCGGCCACACCGAAGGCGATGATATGCAGGCCGAAATGCTTGGCCTGTGCCCGCGACAGCAGATGCGACCCGGGCGGACCGGTGATTTCCTGCAGCTCGATGTAACCGTCGCGCAGCATGATCGAGCATTGCTCGCTGCCGGCGTGGTTTCCGTCACCATCCAGATGGGCGGCGCGCGGTGTCAGGGTGAAGCCAAGGGCGGCGAAATCCTCCGCCGCCCGTGTCAGGTCGGGCACCAACAGCCCGACATGGTCGAGCGTGACGGTGCCCCTGCTCTCGTCGCTCACCAGGGAAGTAACCTCAGCGCCAATGGGCGGGCGTCGAGAACCCTGCGCTCGCCGGATCGCTTTCCACAAAGGCGCGGTAGTCATCTGACATATAGGCGGCGATCAAGGCCTGCGCCCAGTCGGTCGACTCGTTGCCCTCGCGGCCGACAAGTGTGATCTGATACTGCAGTGCGGGGTCCTCCAAGGCGAAGGACTGGCTCAGCAGATTGCCCGAGGCGATGACGTGATTGCCCAGGGCAGCCGCGACATCGACATCGGCCATGGCGCGCATGATCTGCGGCGCATCCAGCGGCACGATCTCCAAATCTCTCGGGTTGTCGGCGATGTCGGTCTCGGTGGCGCGGGTCGGATTGACGCCGTCGCTGATGGTAATCAGCCCCAGCTCCTGCAGGAACGCCAGCGCCCGGCCCAGATTCGTCGGGTCATTTGGAACCGCGATGGACATGCCGTCCTCGATCCCGTCGACGGAGGAGACCGAGTTGGAATAAAGGCCCAGAGGCGCCGACGGGATATGCAGATAGGAGACCAGATCGCCGTCATTCTCTTCATTGAAGAGATTCATCCAGCCGTCATTCTGGAAGACGTTGGCGTCAAGGTCGCCATCCAGCAGGGCGGTATTGGGCTGGATCGCGTTGGAGAATTCCACCGTCTCGATGGTGTAGCCCTGCTCTTCCAGGATCGGTCTGATCCCGCGCTCGAACTGGTCGGCATAGGGGCCGGGGAAAAAGCCCATGCGGATGGTGTCTTGGGCCTGCGCCAGCCCCGAGGCCAGGACAAGCGTGGTGCCGACGAGGCCGGCGGTAACAACTGTTTTCATTGGTCGTCTCCCTGGTTTTGGGCCCTAACGTTTGTCGACGGCGCGTGCGGCCCAGCTGCCCAGCCATTGCGTTAGCTGGACAAGGACGAACATGACGATCACGCACCAGATCATCACTTCGGTTTCAAAACGGTAATAGCCGTAGCGGATGGCCAGATCGCCAATGCCACCCGCACCGATGGCGCCCGCGACGGCGGAATAGGCGATAAAGCTGATCGCGGTGATGGTGAGCGACGAGACGAGCGCCGGCATCGCCTCGGGCAACAGGACGAGCCGCACGATCTGCGCATAGGAGGCGCCGGCCGAGATCGCGGCATCTACCACCCCACGGGGCACATCACGCAGGGACTGTTCGACAAGACGTGCAAAAAACGGGATCGCGGCAACCGAAAGCCCAACGGCGGCGGCGCGCGGCCCGATGGAGGTGCCTACCAGAAACCGGGTCACCGGGATCAGGATCACGAGCAGGATGATGAACGGGAAAGAGCGCAGCGCGTTCACCGCGTAGCCCAGAACCTCGTTGAACCAGCGCCGTTCCATCAACCCCCCGCGTCCGGTCAGATAGAGGACGAGGCCCAACGGCCCGCCGACAATGATGGCGACGCCCATGGTGATGCCCACCATCAGCAGCGTCTCCCAGATCGCCTTTTGCAGAAGATCGCCGTATTGAACGAGAGCATCGAACATGAAAGTGACCTCAGGCGCTGCCGTCGGGCAGGACGGTTTCGTCGGTCCAGCCCTTCGCGGTTTCCAAGAAGAACTGCCCGAGCGGCGAGGCAGGGCGCGGATCGGACATATCGATCCATTCCCGGATCGCCCCGTCCTGCATGATCGCGCAGCGCTGGCAGACATAGTCGGCCACCTTGATGTCATGCGTGACGATCACGATGGTCGTGCCCCGCTCTGCATTCAGCCGCTTCAGAAAACGCAGGATCGAGAGCGACGTATGCGGATCCAGCGCCGAGGTCGCCTCGTCGCACAATAGCACGTCGGGTTCGTTGACGAGCGCGCGGGCGATGGCTACCCGCTGGCGCTGACCCCCTGAAAGCTGTGCCGGATAGGCATCGACCTTGTCCTCCAAGCCGACGACCTTAAGCGCTTCTCGGGCGCGCTCACGCCGTTCGCGCCGGCCCACACCCGCAACTCTGAGGGCAAAGGCCACGTTGCCCAACGCGGTTTCGTGGCTGAGCAGATTGAACAGCTGAAAGATCATCCCGATCTTTCGCCGCTGCCGGCGCAACGGCGCTTCGCCTAGCGACGTCAGATCGGCGCCGGCGACCTGCACGACGCCGGTTGTCGGCGTCTCCAGCATGTTCATCAAGCGCAAGAGTGTCGATTTGCCCGCGCCGGAGAAGCCCAGCAGGCCCACGATCTCGCCCGGCGCTATGGTCAGATCGGTCGGTCGCAAGGCGTCGACAGGCCCGGCCTCGGTCTGGAACCGTTTGGAGACATTACGCATGTCGATGGCGGGCGCTGCATTTGCGCGAGCGGTCACGCGGCGTCTCCCTGCGGATAGAGGGCAGTCGGTGGCGCGGAGAAGGCATCGGGCGCGATACGGGCCGGTGTCTCCCGCCTGCTCATTCCGCTGCGTCCCGAACAGAGAGACCTACGATGCAGGCCTTAGCGGCAAGCACATGGGCCCGCATGACGTTTTCGGCCCAATCGGGCTCTCGCGCCTCGATGGCGTCGACCAGCTCTTCATGGTGCTGCGCGCTGCGGATCATCGCGCGGTCGGAGTAGCTGCGATAGGTCCACGCCACCACGCCCACATCCACGACCGCAGCGATGATGACCTGCAAGCGCGGGGATTTCGCGGCATTGTAAAGCAGGCGGTGAAAGGCCTCATTGGCTTGTGCGATCGCGTCGAAGTCCGCATTGCTGCGCGCCGGTGTGCGTGCGCTCATCACCTCGGCCAGCGTGCGCAGCCTGGCGATGTCTTCGGGCGTGCAGTTGAGCGCCGCCTGCCGCGCAGCATACGCCTCAATCCGCGCTCTGATCTCAAAGACGTACAGCAACTCTTCGGGCGCAAATTCGGCAACACGGGTTGAGTAGCCTTCGCCGCGTTCAACAAACCCTTCCGAGATCAGCCGTCCGATGGCCTCGCGCACGGGCGTCCTGCTCAGCTCAAGTCGCTCGGCCTGAGCCGTTTCTGTCAAGCGGTGCCCGGCGGGCAGCGTCCCGTTGAGGATATCGGCACGCAACCTGCTATAGGCCGTGTAGGTCGCATTCTGGCGATCGGTGAGCTTGGGCATGCCGCACCCCTGTCAGGCGGAAAGACACCGGCAATGAACACCACGACGCGTTCGAGACCCGGATACTTTCTGTATACCAAATCGTAAACATCCGGTCGGACAGCGCAAGATCAAATGCGATCTAAGGCAGTTTTGCATACAGAATTGTGGGAGCTGCTCGCGCGAACTGCCAAGGGAAGCAGCATCGCATGAGTGATCGTCTGGGATTGCTCCGACGAAATGGACATCATGAGCGAGTGACCTTTACCAAGGATCGATCTAACTGCTCAGTCCGGAATGCCGCTTGGCAAATAGGCCGAACCGGGGCAGCGTTTCGTCATGTTCGATCGCATCGCCGATATGAGCCGGTTTCTGATGATCGTCGAGGCCGGTAGCTTTCATGAAGCCGCCGCCAGGCTGGAAACCAGCCAGCCCGCGTTGTCGCGGATCGTGAAAAAACTGGAGGGAGAGTGCGGCGGACCGCTGTTCGATCGCTTGCCGCGGGGTGTTGCGCTCACGCCGTTGGGTGCGCTGGTCGCCGAGCGGTGCCGCAGCATCCTGCGGGAATGTGAAGTGGCAACGGATGATATACGATCCTATACCAGCGGCCAACGCGGCACCATTCGCTTGTCCTCGGGTCCCGTTTGGATCTTTGCGATCCTGCCGCAGATTATGCCGGCGCTTCACGCGAGGTTTCCCCGCGTCGAGGTGCACCTGACGTCGCGGGGATACTACGACGCGGTCAAACTGCTCGAGCAAGGCCTCCTTGACGTCCATGTCGGTGGCTTCGACTCCGAGGCGCCGTTACCGGTTCATTTGACCAGGGTGCCGCTATTGGATCTCCGCCTGGGCGTTGTGGCCGTCCCCGATCATCCGGTCTTCGGTCGGCCGGCGAAGCTTGATCACCTGGCTGACTTTCCGTGGCTCGATTACGGCCTGCGTCGCCCGGTCGACAGCCATGTTTGGCCCGGCGCCGACGATATCGAGCAGGAGGTCTTCGAGAGGACGGGCCGCCGCTTCCGCACCATCGTGCGGTGCGATGCGTCTGGTCTGGCTCTGATGCGTGCACAACCCTATTTCGCCTATCTGCCCGTTACGATCGCCGAAAACATGCCAGGACTGAAGCTCAAGGAAGTGCCAATAGGTCTCGACGAGAGGATTTTCGGCGCCGGCATCGTGCTTCGACGGTCGATGTTACGAAACCCGGTCGTCGAACAGCTGATCGAATCTCATCGTGAGTTCATTGCCGGGCTGCTTACGTGAAGCGATCAGGTTCTGTTATCGAAATCGTAATTCGTTGACATGGATGGCATGTCTTCAGACCGTTAGTCTTGGCACGGAATCAATAGGCGGCGTGTTCAGCCGCCACTGAGTGGGAGGAGAGGCCGTGCCATTTTCAATCAATCGCCGACAGATCATCTTAAGCTCGTCCGCCATCGCCGCCAGCCTGGCGCTGCCCCGGATTGCCCTTGCCTCCGACGAAGGAGGGACAGCCACCGGCGTACGCTATGCGCGCAGAGACCAGATCAACAATGGCGAGCCGATCCGGCTGGAGTATTGGGAATGGTCGGGCCAGCGGGCCGAATACCAGCGGGCTTGGGCCGAGGCCTATTCCGAGATGTACCCGAATGTCGAGATCGAGATCGTTCTTCAGCCCTGGGACAGCTACTGGCCGTCGCTGATCACCAACGTGCCGGCAGGCGCCGGGCCCGCGATGTGGCACATGCACGCCTCGAAAATGGTTGAGTTCTGTGACGGCAACTTGATGGACCCGATACCCGCCAGCGTCGCGGACGCGGATTACCTCAACCACCATTGGATCGGCTTTCCCGAAGGCGCAATGTCTTGTCCGGGCACGGGCAGCCTGCACACGGTACCGATGGGTGCGATGATGCCGTTGCTGTTCATCAATCTCGACAAGTGGCAGGCGGCGGGTCTGACCGAAGACGATATTCCGACCACCTGGGATCAACTGCGCGAGGTTGCCGCCCTGTTGACCGAGCGTGACGGCAGAAACCGCATCACTGTCGCGGGCCTGTCGATGGACGGGCAGGAATGGCTGCAGAACGCCGTCTATCAGCAGGGCCGCTATCTCTTCAATGCCGACGGCACCCAGGTGCAGGTGCAGAACCCCGAATATCGCGCAGCCCTGCAGTTCATTGCCGACCTGGTGCATACCGACGGCACGCTTGACAATGAAATCGCCTCACAACGCTACGACGGCTTCGCCGCCGGTCAGTCGGCGATGTATATCGGCTTTTCCTGGATCGCCGGTTTCCTGCGCGCGAACCGGCCGGACATGAATTGGGTGGCCGTTCTCTTGCCTACCCCTGACGGGGACCTTGCGCCCGCCTACGGCAACATCCGGTTTGCCATCGAGGCCGTCGTCAACCCCTACACCGACGACACGACCAAGGAGGTCGCCTGGGACTTCTGGCACTTCAACTACAGCCGGGACGACGTCATCGTCGAGGACCTGGCGCTCTTCAACGGCTTCCTGCCGCCCTATGACCAGGTGCTGGGCGACCCAAGGGTCGAGGGCGACGTGCTGGCCTCAACCATGAGCCCGGCCGGCGGCTTCGGCATCATCAACGACCTGCCCAACGTCGTGCGCGACGAACAGTTGGAACTGGTCACGGCCGTCATCCTCGGCCAGGGCGATCTCGACACCCTGATGGCGGACAGCGAAAGGGCACAGAACGCCCTGCTGGCCGAACGGGACAACTGGAACATCATCGAACGGAACTATGCCAACCATGCGATGATGATCGCGGATCAATAGTTTCCTCCCTGCGGGCGGCGTGCTTCGGCGCGTCGCCCGCGCTTTTGGCAGTCTCGATGACCTCACGAAACCTCTTCATTTACGGCGCACCCGTCCTGGCCGGCGGTTTCTTTCTCGTCTGGTACATCCTGCCGATCGGCTGGGTCGTCGGCATCTCGTTTTGGGATTACTCGCCGATCGGCAGCAACAACGCGCCAGCAGGTCTCGACAACTTCCGCGAAGCGCTGTTCGAGGACCACGTGTTTTGGGCTGCGGTGCGCAACACGGTCTATTTCACGTTCGGCAATGTCGTGCTCGGCACCATCCTGGCCCTGTTCATCGCCAACGGCCTGGCAAGACTGAAGCTCGTTCGGCGCTTTGCCCAGACCGCCTATTTCATGCCGACCTTGTTTTCCGTCGTCGCCGCCGCCGTGGTCTGGGAGGAGATCTTCCAGCCCCGCTTCGGCATCCTGAACAATGGCCTCTACTACATCACCGACCTCCTTGGCCTGCCCCCGTTCCCCGAGATCGGCTGGACCACCACGACCGAATGGTCCATGCCCACCGTGATCCTTTTCGGGCTTTGGAAGTTTCTCGGCATCCGGATCATCATCCTGCTGGCAGCGATCGAAGCCGTGCCCAGGGACCTCTACGAGGCCGCCTCGATCGAGGGCGGCAGCCGTTGGCAGCAATTCCGCTACATCACCATCCCGATGATCAAGCCCGCGATCTGGTTCGTCGTCATCGCCGGGGTCATCAACTCGTTCCAGGTCTTCGAGCCGATGTATGTGATCACCGACGGCGGGCCGCTGCGCTCGACGATCTCGATCGTGATGCTGATCACCGAGACCGCGTTCGAACGGCAGCGGTTCGGTTATTCGGCCTCGATCTCGGTCATGCTGTTTTTGACCATACTGGCCGTCACAGCCGTTCTCTTCTGGCTCCGCAGCCGCTCGGACGAAATCTGATGGACCGGGTGTTCCGCCAAAGCGCTTGGGCAAGCCTGGTCTTGTGGGCCGGCGCGCTGGTCATGCTGTTCCCGGCTGTCTGGATGGTGCTGTCGGCTTTCAAATCGCCGCAAGAGCTGTTGGACTATCCGCCGACCTTCCTGCCCCAGGCCTGGTCATTCGAGTACATTCAGTACATTTGGACGGAGCGGAATTTCGGCCGGATGATGCTAAATTCGGTCTTCGTCTCGACCACGGTCACGCTGCTGACGGTCCTTTCCAGCGCGTACATCGCCCACGTCTTCCGCGAATTCCGCTTTCCGCTGCGCCGGCCGTTGTTCTATCTGATCATCGCCACCACGATGATACCGCTGCCGGTGCTGGTGCTGCCGCATTTCCAGATCGTCTACTGGTTCGGCTGGCTGAACACCTATCAGGCCCTGATCCTGCCCTACGCCCTTTGGGGCTTCGGCGTCTTTTTGATCTACCAATTCCTGGCGGGCTTTCCGCGCGACCTGATCGAGGCCGCGCGGATCGAGGGGGCGAGCGAACGGCAGATCTTCCAGTACATCGTCCTGCCCCTGATCAAGAGCCCCTGCGTCGCGCTGGGCATCATAACCTTCCTGCACCAGTGGGAATCGCTGCTCTGGCCCCTGATCGCCGCCAACTCGCCCGATATGCAGTTGCTGCCGGCGGGGCTTGCCGCCCTGTCCAACAATGCCATCGAGTCCGCGGATCTGTTCAACCCCTACTCCGCCGCGCTGATCGCCGCGTTCCCGCTCCTTGTCGCCTTTCTGATCTTCCAAAGGATGATCGTGAAGGGCATCGCCATGACGGGCATCAAATGACCCGCCGGCCCAACATTCTGATCGTCTGCACCGATCAGCAACGGACCGACACGCTGTCCTGCTACGGCGCCCGCCACATCGACACGCCAGGTTTCGATCGGATCGCCAGGGAAGGGGTTCGATTCACGCGTGCCTACGCGCCGTCCGCCGTCTGTACGCCAAGCCGCGTATCGCTGTTGTCCGGGCAATATGCCGGGCGGCACAAGGTATGGAGCATCGGCGTGAACACGGGCGACGACGTGCGCATGATGCAGCATGATCTGGCGGCGGACGGGTACCGCACGGCCCTCATCGGCAAGGCGCATTTGGAGGCCTACCAGGTCCCGCCAGAGCAAAGCCGGGAGTCAGTTGCCGGTTTCGAGAGGGGCTATGGTGACTGGTCTGGCCCCTATTACGGGTTTCAACAGGTCCAGCTTGCTTTGGGTCATGTGAACTACGGCATGACGGGGCATTACGGCGCCTGGCTGCGCGAACGGTTCACCGAAGCGGAGATCGAGGGGTTCAAGCACCTGATCCCTCGCTCGAACACACCGTCATTCGGTGGCGAAGGCTATGATTGGGACCTGCCCGTGGCCGCGCACAATTCCGTCTGGGCCGCCGATCGCGCGGTCGACTATATCGGCCGCCAAGACGGTACTGCCCCGTTTTTCCTGTTCGTCAGCTTCCAGGATCCGCACCACCCCCACGCGCTGCCGAGGGATTACGCGAACCGAATACGGCCGGATGCCATTCCGCAGCCCAGGTACAGCGAGGGAGAGCTTGACGACCGGCCGGAGCATTTTCGGCTTGCCCGCGAGGGCCGCTTGCAAGGATCTCGTTACGTCGGCAGTTCCTGGCCAATGTCGGGGCAGGGTCACGGTGCCGACTTCCGTCAAGTCAGCCGGAGCGCCGCTGTGGACGGGCGCCGCCAGTACTACGGGATGGCCGCGTTGATCGACGACCAACTCCCGCGAATCTGGGCCGCGCTGGAGGCCGCCGGCCTCTACGACGATACGCTCATCATCGTCACGTCAGACCACGGCGAACTTCTGGGCGACCACGGATTGTGGATGAAGGGGCCGTTTCATTATGAAGAAGTCATCCGGGTGCCCCTCTTGATGAAGCCCCCTGCCGACATGTGCTCGCTGTCGTATGAACGTGGCTGGGATGAGCCCGTTTCCCTGGTCGACATTTGCCCGACCTGTCTCCACGTCGCCGGCATTGCCGGGCCACCCGAACTGGATGGCGTTTCGCTTCTGCACCCCGAAAGGAACCGCCGTGTTCTTGTCGAAACGGTCCAGGAATGGCACGCGCTGTCTTGTCTCTCGATCATCGAGTCCCAGCACAAGTTCACCTGCTATCCAGAAGAAAACTTCGGCGAACTGACGGACTTTGATCGAGACCCATTCGAGCAGACGAACCGGTTTGCAGCCGAGCCTGAGACGCGCAGCGAAATGCTTCAAGCGCTCATGTCGTTGCAATACGGTTTCAACAGGTCGCCAAAAACCCGCATCGGATATGCATAGAGCCATTTGGAGATGACCGATCGACTGCCCTCCTTACCCGATGTGAAGTCATCGGTGCCAACGGGTGGCTCTCATACGGAGTGAAGGGCAGTTTGACGGCCGTCGATCTGGCGCACGTCAGTGTATGTGCGTGTCGTGGATCTCGGCCAGCACGTCAGGACGGATGAGCGCCTCCGGCGGACCCCGATGGATCAGCCTGCCGTCGCACAGCGCCACGATGCGGTCGGCGTAGCGCCATCGACAGGGATCAAACGGGTTGAGTGGTCGCGTCGGACGGTCCGGGTCAACCACGGAACGGCCTGGCGTCGGCACGCATGTCTTGATCCGCCGTCAAAGGCCTCGTGAGCCCTCCAGGTGAATGCAAGCGGCCTTGTGGCCATTGGCCGAAACGGCCGTCATCGGCGGGCTGACCGAAGCGCATTCCGATGTCGCGATGGGACAGCGTGTTCGAAAGACACACCCCGAAGGTGGGGCCATCGGGCTGGGAATGTCGCCCTCAAGCCCGATCCGCGGCGCCGTCCTCGGAGTCAGGCGGGGTACCGACGACAGCAGCGCCTTGGTATAGGGGTGGCTGGGTCGGTCATAGATGTCGCGCCGCGAGCCGATCTCCATCACCTTGCCGAGATACATGACCACGACCCGGTCGCACAGATGTTCGACGACGGCGAGATCGTGGGCGATGAACAGCATGGTCAGGCCCAACTCGTGCTGCAGGTCCTGGATCAAGTTGACAATCTGCGCCTGCACCGAAACGTCGAGCGCCGATACGGGCTCGTCCGCGATAATGAAGTCAGGTTCGATTGCCAAGGCGCGCGCGATACCGATACGCTGGCGCTGGCCGCCCGAAAACTCGTGGGGGTAAAGGCGGGCCGCATCGTCGGGAAGGCCCACCTGCGCCAGAAGAGATTGAACCCGGTCGGCCCTGTCCCGCCGGCTGCCGATGTTCTGAATCGCCAGCCCCTCCGCGATGGTCGCGCCGACTTTCTTCCGGGGATTGAGAGACGCGTAAGGGTCCTGGAAGATATACTGCATCCGCCGGCGCCATGGCCGGAACTCACGTTCGGAGAGATGGGAAAGCGGGACACCGTCAAACAGGATTTCGCCCGACGTCGGTTTCTGAAGGCGCAGGATCGACAGGCCGACGGTGCTCTTCCCCGAACCGCTTTCCCCCACCAGGCCCATGACCTCGCCGCGACGGATGTCAAAACTGACATCGTCGACGGCCTTGACAACGGCGCGCCGGCCATGGGGGAAGTGGGTGCGCAGCGACCGGACGGATACGAGCGGGTTGGACACTCAAATCTCCCGACTGCGCAGGCAGCGTCCGGGATGACCCTCGCCCCGGTCCATCAGGGCGGGGGGTGCGACGCGGCAGGCGTCGCGAACATGCGCGCATCGCGGCGCGAACAAGCATCCGGCCGGACGGGCCCTCGGCGGCGGTATGTTGCCGGGAATGGCGCGCAGCCGGCCCTCGGTGGCCCCCGGCACGCTGCCCAGCAAGCCCCTTGTGTAGGGGTGGCAGGGGCTGTCCAAGACAGCGCGCACCGGCCCCTCCTCCACGACGCTGCCGCTGTACATGACGACGACGCGGTCAGCGATCTCCGACACCACGGCAAGGTCGTGGGTGACGAACAGGATCGACATGCCCAACTCCGTCTTCAGCCGGTCAAGCAGGGCCAGGATCTGCGCCTGAATGGTGACGTCGAGCGCGGTTGTCGGCTCGTCCGCGATCAGGAGCTGCGGCCGGCAGGCAAGGGCGATGGCGATCATCACACGCTGGCGCATGCCGCCCGACATTTGATGAGGGAACTGGTCGAAACGTTCTTCGGGCGCGGGAATGCCCACCAGACGGAGCAGCCCGATCGCGTCGGCCCGAGCCGTCTGGCGGTCCAGGCGGCGATGCTGGTGCAACCCTTCGGTGATCTGATCGCCCGCTGTCAGAACGGGATTGAGTGACGTCATCGGTTCCTGGAATATCATCCCGATCTCGTTGCCGCGGATCTTGCGCATCTGCTTTTCCGACAAGAGCGCAAGATCCACCACCGACCCGTCGCGTCGCCTGAAGACCAGCGATCCGGAGTCGATCCGGGCGTTGTTCGCCAACAGGCGCATGATCGACAGGCTGGTCACGCTCTTGCCCGACCCGCTTTCACCGACAACGGCGACTGTCTCGCAGCTTCCGACGGTCACGCTGAGATCGTCGACCGCGCGGGCGGGTCCGCGCTCGGTATGGAAGGTTGCCGTCAGGCCGGTCACCGTCAGGACTGGCGAGCCGCCGTCATGCACCTGAAGCGCCCCGCTTGCCGCTGATCGCACGAGGCCGCCAGGTGAATGCGGTGTCGAACGGATAGGTCGGAACCGTCTTGCGCCGCCGCGTCAGCCGCGCGACATCCTGATCCACGACGCCTGGAGACAGAACCATCAGGCTGGGGTTCGCGATCGGCGCCAGCTCGGGCGACAGATAGCCCGACTTCACCGCCACGATACCGGCCTTGCGCGGATCCAGCCCCAGCGCGCTGAAATCGGCAATGTCATGGTAGGGGCGGCGATGGCTGGAAAGCACCACGGTGACACCGCCGATACCGATCACGGCCTGCCGCCGTGCCCCGGAACCATCCAGGCGCAGCACCTCGGCCCTGGCGCGGACCGGCACCGACGCCGGATCGAGCGTGCCGCCGATGGTCAGATCCACGGTTGCGCCGGCGCCGGCCGCAAAGCACGCGTCAACGGCCGGGCGGTCACAGATGCCGGCGAAAACCGTATCGGGCGCGTTCTGCGCGATCAGTTCCGCCAGCAACTCCGCCCGATCGCCCACCCCGCCACCGGTCGGATTGTCGCCGCTCTCGGCAAGGATCACGGGTGAGGTGGTCGCCGCGACGGCGCGTGCGACACACTCGCGAACCGTACCGGTTTCGGAACCGAATGCGAATTCGTGTCGGGCATCCCAATAGGCCTGCGCAATCTTCTCCGCGGCATTCGTACACGCTTCGACGTCCGTCCCGGTCATGACCGCAGCGGCGGTCGCGCGCGGCTCGTCCGCCCAGACATAGCCCACCTGCAGCGAGGCATCCCAGATGCCGTCCTCGGCATCGATCCCCGGCAGACGGGCATAGAGGGATTTGGCTGGTTCGTCTTCCGT
Organism: Alphaproteobacteria bacterium; assembly: GCA_028277405.1. Lineage (GTDB taxonomy): Bacteria > Pseudomonadota > Alphaproteobacteria > DSM-16000 > Inquilinaceae > JANQGH01. The sequence goes on from JANQGH010000078.1 coordinate 91,424, forward strand.
CGAGGTCCGCTCGCCGGGCAGCAGGACCGGCACGGGAACCCAGCGAATGACAGGCCGCACGCTCGTTTGGAGGCAGCGCATCAGCATGTCAAGCGTTCGCGCCTGGGTCTCCGGGATGTCGATATGGGGCGCTGTCCGATAGGTCGAGAAAACGTCGATCGCATCGATCACGCGCTGCGACAGGTTGCCGTGCAGATCATAGCTGACGCCGATGATGCAGTCCTCGCCGACCACCTCTCGCGCGGCCGAAATCCAGTCGCCCTCGGCATCCTCCATGCCCTCCACGAAGACGGCACCATGCATCGCAAGATAAAGCCCTTGCACCGGACAGGCCGCGCGAAGCCGGTCGAGAAACTCGGTCTTGAAGGCCTCGTAGGTTTCGCGCCGGATCGGACCGCCCGCGATGTTGCGGGCATAAAAGGTCGGGCACCAGGTGGCAGGCCGACCTTTCAGCACGTCGAAATAAGGCTGGGTGATCATGGTGTCACCCCGCCAGATCGTGAAATCCGCCTCGGTCATCAGCACGGGATTGTATGTGCTGCACTCCGTATGGAGGCCGCCGACCGCTACTTTCATGCCTTGAACCTTTCCACGGGATCGGGGGCGAGCAGGAACCGATGGGCCGCAATCGATGCCGCACCGACCGCATGCGCACCGGGAGGGGGTCGGGATATGTCAAGCAGAGTTCGGCTGCGCATCTGCGGCAGAACGTTCGCATTGACGGATTGCCGCAGCGTGGTGGCGAACAGGCCATCGACCGGTTCCGCCGAAATGCGCACCAGCACCTGTTCGGGGTTCACGATCTGGATGACATGCGCCACGACAAGGCCCAGGGCCTCGCCGGCGTTGTGGAGAATCGCGACGGCATCGGCATTGCCACGGGCCGCTTCCCGCTCCAGCGCATCGAAATCATGATCGACGAATCCGGCCTGCCGAGCCGCTATCCTGATGGCGCGCAGGCTTGCAATCGTATCGAGACAGCCGCGCTTGCCGCATTGGCACGGCGTACCGTTCGGCGCCACCGTGACATGGGCGACCTCGCCCGCGCCCCCTGAATGACCGCGAATGAGGTCCCGCCCGACGAAGACGGCGCCGCCGATCCCGTCGCCCATATCAATCAGCACGAATGACGAGGCGTCGGACGCGGCCCCGAACAGCTTCTCGCTCATCGCCAGGGAGTTGGCGTCGTTTTCGACATGCACGGGAAGGCCGAGATGGGCGGCGGCATCGCGCCCCAAAGGTTCGTTTTCCCACCCCATCAATGTCGACCGGATGCATGTGTCTTGCGCCGCGTTGACGACCCCGGTCAACGAGATGCCGACCCCGTGCAGGCTATCGCGATCAATGCCCGTGGCCTTCAGCAAATCGTCTATCGCCTTCTCTAGCAGCGGAGGAACTTCGGCAGGATCGGTAACGACCGCCAACTGCGCCGTTCCCACGATCTTGCCAAGCGCGTCGCAAAGCACGAGCCGCGAACGGTGAGGCTGCAGCGACAAGCCGGCAAACCAGCTCGTGCCGGCGCCGAGCGCCAATCGCACCGACGGCCGGCCCGCGCCGCGCCGCGTGTCGGCCTCAAGCAGTAAGCCTTGGGCGATCAGTTCACGCGCGGCGGTGGTGACCGTCGCCTTGGACATCCCCGTGGTTTCGGCGATCTCGGTACGGCTCAGGGGGCCGGCCTCGGAAACCGCCCAAAGGATCCGCCGATGCTGTGGAAGGGGCAACTTCATAAAGGTTTCGGTCAACGCTCCTTAAGAAAGGCCCACCCGTGAGCCGGCACCGCAAACATCGCGATACTCTCTTGACTTTGTTATCTCGCGTGGATCAAAAAGGCAATCTTAGTTCGGTTATTGAACTAAGATTGCTGACTTAAGGTGAGATTTGGTAGCAAGAAATGCGCTGTGGGGCTAATTCGACCTGCCTCTGGCTCGAACGCCCTGTCAGCGGGCGACCAGAACTCCGGATGGATCAACAGGGACAATGGGATCCATCCTCAGACGGGGCTTATCGACGCTCGCTTCGCGAGTTCACGGGCGGCCCTTCAACCCGCGGATCCGTCCGGTCAAATCGGCGCGGGTCCACGCCACAACACGCTTCTGGGGGATAGCATGACGAACCGTCCAATTTTTTCGAAATCGATCCGTACCGCGCTCATGGCCTCTTCGGTCGCCCTGCTGGCGCTGGGGGCCCAGGCTGAAACCCTGACGGTGATGCAAAGCGAGGCGCCGCGGTCCATGGATCCGGCGGACCAGACGGCCACGTTCACGCAAGTGGTGCTCGCGCCCATGTATGAAGGCCTTGTCGGCCGGAACAGCGATCTGGCGATCGTGCCCCTGCTCGCGACCGAATGGGCGCCGGACGACACCGGCCTGGTCTGGACGTTTCAATTGCGCGACGGCGTGACGTTTCACGATGGAACGCCGCTGGATGCCGCGGCCGTCGTGGCCAGTTTCGAGCGTCTTCTTGATCCCGCGCGCGGTCTGGCGGCCGCCGGCCGGGTTGCGGCAGTGCTCGAAAGTGTCGAGGCCGTCGACGACATGACGGTGTCATTCACACTGATCCAGCCCTATGCCGGCTTCATCGATCTGTTGGCGACCGCTGTTGGCTATATCGTCAGCCCGACGGCGGATGCCGCGGGCACCCTCGGCACCAATGCCGTCGGCACCGGTCCGTTCAGCTTTGTCGAATGGCAGTCGGGCGAGCACGTGACCCAGACAGCCAATCCGGACTATTGGGGCGAGATGCCGACGCTCGAAGGCCTGGAATTCACGTGGACATCGGAGCCGTCCGTCCTGTCCATGGCCGCCCAGACGGGCGAAGCCGACGTCGTGAATCCGCTGCCGCCGATTTTCGCCCAAACCGTCGAGGCGGACCCCAACCTGACGCTGATCGACCAACCCGGTTCGGCGATGTTTTGGGTGTCGCTCAACGTTCTCGACGAACCGCTCGATCATGTCGCGGCCCGGCAGGCGCTGAATTTCGCCACGGACCGCGATGCACTGGTCTCGGCATTGCGGCGAGGGTACGCCGTGGCCGCCAATTCTCCATTGGCGCCGACCAACCCCGCCTGGGACGCAAGCCTCGACCCCTACCCCTACGATCTGGACAGGGCCCGCGCGCTTCTCGCCGAGGCCGGCGTCCCCGACGGGTTTTCGATGAGCGTGGCCGTGCAGGAACCCGAGGCCCCGATCGCCGAGGCCTTGCAGGGCATGTGGTCGGACATCGGCGTCGATCTGGAAGTGCGTCGGCTGGAAAGCGGTGTCTGGGTCGAAGCCGCCTTCAACGATCCCGAAGCCAAGGCGGAAGACGGTCTGAGCGCCGTCATCGCATCCTGGAGCTCAGGGTCGTTCAACAGCGACCTGCAGTTCCGCCCCCTCTATTCGACGGGCGCCTGGGCTCCCGGCGGCGCCAATCTCGGCTTCTTCACGTCCGAAGCGCTCGACGCGATTATCGACGAGGCGGCCGCGGAACTCGATGAGGACGCGCGCAATGCGCTCTATGTCGAGGCGCAGAGGATCGTGAACCAAGAGGCGCCGCACGTGTTGCTGTATTCGAACCGCGACCTGGCGGCCACGTCGGCCAATGTGGAAGGTATCACGATGCTTCCCGGCGGCCTCATCCTCGTCGCCAACGCCACCAAGTCGAACTAGCGCCAGGGACCCGGCGGCCGGATCGGCTGGGCGCCGGGTCTCGTTACGTTCGGGCGGAATGCGGTGATGCAGGCATATTTTGTAAAAAAGCTTCTCATGCTGCCGCTGATCCTGCTCGGCGTCTCGTTCATCGTCTTCGTGTCGATCCGGGCCTTGCCGGGCGATCCCGCCCGGCTCATGGCCGGCCCCGAGGCGACACAGCAGGCCGTGGACGACATGCGCGTCCGGCTCGGCCTGGAGCAACCCCTGCCGATCCAATATGCCGGCTTCCTGATGGATGCCGTCCGTGGCGATTTCGGCACCTCGATCCGTTCGCAAAAGCCGGTATCGGAGGAACTGGCCAGCCGCTTCGGCGCAACGATGAGCCTTGCGGCGGTCGCCTATTTCTTCGCCACGCTGATCGGCGTGCCGGCGGGCATGGCGGCGGCCGTCTGGAAGGGACGCGCGCCGGATCAGATCGTCATGATCGTCGCGATCCTTGGCGCGTCGGTCGCCAATTTCTGGCTCGCGCTGATCATGATGGATTACTTCGCGGTGCAGAAAGGGTGGCTGCCGCTTCTCGGGATGGGCGGACCAGCCCACTATGTGCTGCCCAGTATCACCTTGGGTCTGCTGCCCATGGCGCTGGTCGCCCGCATGACCCGGTCTTCGATGATCGAGACGCTGGAGCAGGATTACATCCGCACAGCCCGCGCCAAGGGGCTGGGCGCCTTTCGCGTGTATCGCCGCCATGCCCTGCGCAACGCCATGATTCCCATCGTCACCATCATCGGTCTCAACTTCGGCGGTGTCGTCGGGTCGACCGTGGTGACGGAAACGATTTTCAACTGGCCCGGCATCGGGCGCCTGCTCGTCGATGCCGTGCGCTTTCGCGACTATCCGATCATCCAAGGCGTCACCCTGTTGGCGGTGGTAAGCGTGGTCGTGGTCAATTTCCTGGCCGATCTGCTGATCTCGGTGCTTGATCCGCGGGTCCGGTTCGGCTGATGCAGGCTACAACCGGGGAGAAGATCGCCTTTCGTCTGCGCTGGTTGCGCCGGCGTCCATCGCTCGTGCTGGGCGCCGTCCTGGTTGGCTTTATCGTGCTGATGGCGATACTGGCCCCTTGGCTGGCGCCGGCCGATCCCTACCAGCAAAACCTGATGCAGGCGCTGCTGCCGCCGTCGGCGGACCATTGGATGGGTACGGACGCCTTCGGGCGCGACGTGTTCAGCCGCATTCTCTACGGCGCGCGGCTGTCGCTGCTGGAGGTCGCTCTGGGCGTCGGCATCGCGGTGATGACCGGCGTGCCCCTTGGCCTGGTGGCAGGCACCATCGGCGGGCGAACCGACCACGTGATCATGTGGTTGATGGATGTGCTGTTTGCCTTTCCAGGTATCGTCCTGGCGATTCTGATCGTATCGATCCTGGGGCCTACCCTGATCAACATGCTGATCGCCATCGCGATCTTTTCGATCCCGATCTATGCACGCCTTACCCGCAACCTGACACTGGGTCTGAAGCAGCTGGAATATGTGCAGGCGGCACGCGCCCTGGGGGCGGGTCGGCTGCGTATCATGTTCGACCACATCCTGCGCAACGCGCTTGGTCCGATCATCGTGCAGGCAACGCTGACTGCCGGGACGGTTGTGCTGACGGCGGCCAGCTTGTCCTTTCTCGGCCTTGGCGCGCAGCCTCCCACACCTGAATGGGGGGCGATGATGAGTGACGGTCGCAACTTCCTCGGGGTCGCTCTCTGGGTCTCCTTTTTTCCCGGGCTTGCCGTAACGATCTCGGTGCTCGGCTTCAACATCCTCGGTGACGGGCTTAGGGATCTGCTGGACCCAAGGTCATGAGCGCGCTTCAAACCGAGACCGGAACGATTCTGGCCGCTGACATCGGCGGATCGTACATTCGCATGACCGCAATGGTGTCATCTTCGCCATCGCATCCCGCGGATCGGACAATCCGACGCCGGACACCGACCGAAGACGCCGACGTCTTTCTCGCGACAATCGAGGACATCGTGGCGGAACTGGCGACCGACGACCAGCAAGACGCACCGCTTGCCATCGCGGTCGCGGCGTCGATCAACCCCGACACCGGCGTGACGACCACCGCGAACATCCCGTGCCTCAACGGTTCGGCACCCGGCCGCATCCTGTCGGCCAGGCTGGGCCGGCCGGTGCTGCTGTTGAACGACGCCGATGCCTTCGCGCTGGCTGAAGCAGCCATCGGCGCGGGACGCAATCACCGGGTCGTCTTCGGGGCCGTGCTGGGCACCGGCATTGGCGGCGGGCTGGTCGTGGACGGCCGCGTGGTTCGCGGCGCATCGGGGATAGCGGGCGAATGGGGGCACGGTCCGGTCGCCAATCAGCGGCCCACACGGCTGGGGCGCAGCCTGCCGCGCATGCGCTGCGGCTGCGGTCAGGTCGGTTGCGCCGATACGTTCGGTGGCGCGCGCGGTCTGGAGCGGCTGCATCTGGCCCTTGGCCATGAGGCGGCGGACAGCCGCGCGATCATCGATGGCTGGAAGTCAGGGCGGTCCGATACGGCCCTGACCGCTGAAGTATGGGCCGAAATGCTAGCCGAGCCGCTGGCGCTCGCGCTTAACACGACCGGCGCCTCGATCGTGCCGGTCGGCGGCGGCCTCGGATCGGAACGCGACCTGATGGCTCTGTTGGACCGTGAAGTCCGCGCGCGCATTCTGCCCCGCGATGCACCGGGGCCGGTCGTGGTTCCGGGTATGCTCAAGGGGAATGCCGGATTAATCGGCGCCGCGATCCTCGGGCGCCAGTCGCTGGAAATCGGCCAATGAGGCGAGTATCATGGACGCTGGGGCCTGACGACACTGTCGCGAGAGCGGTGGCTACTAGCATTGACCGATTAAGCGGGTGGCTGCCGACGGAGAGGACAATTTGCGGCGCCAACTCCCTGTTCCACGTGGGATTGCTTGCTTCACCTAGAGAGCAGGCATCCCCTCGACCGTAGGCTTTCCAGTTCAAAGCAGACTTGTCCGATTGAACGCACACATGTCCGCAAGTGGCCAAGAGTTATCGTTGACCGGTCTGGTTGTTGAGGTCTGTTCTTCACCTGGACCGGACATCGCGTCCACCTGGTGGTCGAGCAATGCAAAGCAAATGTCGGAATGCTCAGGGGGGCGCCATGCATCATGGGCTCAGCGACCAGTCCGTGCTGAATGGCGGCACCGAACCATTGGATCTCCGCCTAGACCTGATCTCGACGATGCATTTGATGCCCCCCAACGATTGGCCGCCGGGGGCTCGCAACCACCGATATCGGAGTTTCTGTGTTGAGCCGCAGCGTGAACAGACCCGCACCTTCTCATTGCGCCGAAGGTAACGTGCCGTAAAACGCGGGACCCCGTCAGGCGGCCGGCTGCCGCAGCTCCGGGAAGTGGCACGCCGTCAGCCGGTCTTCTTCATGCGCTACAAGCAGTGGTTTTTCGTTGGCACATCGCGCCTGGGCGCGCCAGCACCGGGTTCGAAACGGGCAACCGGACGGTGGATCGGTCGGGTCCGGTGGCTCGCCCTGCAGTTCAGGCCGTCGATCCCAACCTTTGCCGTCTTGAAACGTAGGGACGGCCGCGAGCAGCGCCTGGGTGTAGGGGTGCGCCGGATTGTCATAAACGCGCTGCGCCGGACCGGATTCGACAATGCTGCCCAGATACATCACCGCCACATGATCCGATATGTACCGGACGACCGAAAGATCGTGCGAGATGAAAATGTAGGTGATGCCGATGTCTCGCTGAATGTCCTTCAACAGCTTGAGTATCTGCGCCTGGACGGAAACATCCAGCGCCGAGACCGCCTCGTCGCAGACCAGGAGTTCGGGGCCAACGGCAAGCGCGCGCGCAATGCCGATGCGTTGCCTTTGACCGCCCGAAAACTGACCTGGATAGCGGGAACGCCATTCGGGGCGCAGCCCGACCTGCGCCATCAGTTCGGCCAGCCTGGCATCGGGGTTTTGGGGCCGCTTTTCCGGGTGAACGATCCAGGCCTCGGAAATCAGTTCACCAACGCTCATCCGAGGGTTGAGAGAGCCAAAAGGGTCTTGGAAAACCATCTGGACCTGTTGGCGGAACCGCTTCAAGTCAGGGCCGGTCGCATCGAGAATGGATGTGCCCGAAAACAGAATGTCTCCGCTTGTGACGTCCTCGAGCCTCAAGATGAGTCGGGCCAGTGTCGACTTGCCTGACCCGGACTCGCCGACCAGACCAAGTGTCCCGCCGCTGGGCACCGACAAGGTCACGTCGTTGACGGCGTTGATGTATGTCGACGTCCGCGAAAACAGGCTGGGCTTCTTGCTCGGGTACTTCTTCGTTACCGAGCGCAGTTCGAGCGACAGTCCGGGATCAGGTGCCGGCGTCATTGCGCCTCTTGCCTCCGGCCCGTGTCCGAGGTCGCTTTGGGAAATGGCGATCCCAGCGCGTGAACGTCCGATGCCAAAAAGCACGCGCTGGAGTGATCTTCGGCAACGATTGCGCTGGGCGGCCGCTCAATGGCGCAACGATCCAGCTTGTAGGGACAACGCGGCGCAAACGCGCAGCCTTGTGGCAGGGCAGCCAGATTGGGCGTCGTGCCGGGGATCACAACCAGTTCGGCGTCACCTTGATCCATGCGCGGCGTGGCTGCGAACAGGCCACGTGTGTAAGGATGAGCGGGTGCTGCAAAGATCCGATCGCGATCCGCATGTTCAACCACCCGCCCCGCATACATGACCGAAACACGGTCGGCCGTTTCGTAGGCCTGCGCCAGATCGTGTGTTACGAGGATCATGCTCAGGTCGAGTTCCGTCTTCAACTCGTCCAACAGCTTCATCACTTCGGCCTGAACCGTGACATCCAGCGCCGTCGTAGGCTCGTCGGCAATCAACAGGTCGGGCTGCAGCGATATGGCGGCCGCGATGACCGCGCGCTGTTGCATGCCGCCCGAAAACTGGTGCGGATAATCGTTCACCCGCCTGGCCGCATTCGGGATACGAACCTTGTCCAACAGCTCCACCGCCGCAGCACGCGACTTCTTCCAGCTCCAGCCCCGATGGTGACGGAACATCTCGCCGATCTGGTATCCCACCGTGAACCGCGAATCGAGCGCCGACTGGGCATCTTGCGAGATCATGGCTATGCGCGCTCCGGCAATGGCGCGCCGTTTTGCCGGGGCCAGTTCGAGCAGGTTCTGACCGTCAAAATGGATCTGCCCACCCGTAATCCGCCCGGGCGGCATCGGTAGGGTCCCGATAATGGCTTGCGAGGTCACCGATTTGCCCGATCCGGACTCGCCGACAATCGCCAGTGTCTCGCCACGCTTAAGTGAGATCGAGACATCGCTAACCGCCGCCAGAGTGCCCTCCTGGGTGTCGAACTCGACGGTGAGATTGGACACGCTCAACACCTCTTCACCGGCGTTCATGACGCATCTTCCAAGCGCGATGCCGAGCGCGTTTGGCGCTTGCCGGAAAGAACGCGCCAGCGGTGGACCGGATCGGTGACCGCCCGTGCCCAAGTGGCCAGCAGGTTCGCGCTCAGCGCCGTGAGAAAGATGAAGAAGCCGGGCGCCACGACCAGCCACCACGCCGTTCCGATGTATTGACGGCCATCGGCGATCATCCGACCCCAGGATGTTTCCGGCGGTTGCACGCCGAGCCCCAGAAAGCTCAGGGCCGACTCGGCAAGTATGAGTCTGGCGATCTCCAGCGTCGCCAACACAAGGATCGGCGACGCCAGATTTGGTAGAATGTGACGGAAAATGATCCGCCCGCCACCGCATCCGACGACCTTTGCCGATTCGATAAATTGCTGCTCGCGCAGCGACATGGTCATGCCGCGCGTGACGCGTGCATAGACCGGCCACCGGACGATGGCCAGAACCAGCACCACGTTCCAGAAACCGGGCCCGAGCGCATAGAGGATAAAGATCGCCAGCATCAGGAAGGGAAAGCCGATCTGAAGATCGACGGCCCGCATGATGATCGCGTCGGTCCTGCCGCCGTAATAGCCGGCCAGCAAGCCCAGACACACACCGACCAGACCTGAAACGATGACGCCACTGAAACCGACCGCGAGCGACAGTTGACCGGCAAGGAAAATGCGCGACAGCAGATCTCGGCCAAGCGCGTCGGTTCCCAGCAGGTGAGGAAACATATCGGCCGACGATGGCGTCATTGGCGGACGAAGGCGCGCGCGCAAGCTCTGATCGGTCGGGTTGAACGGGGCCAGGTAGTCGACACCGATCGTCGCTATCAGAATGAAGATCAGCCAGACGAATGCAAACAGCGCGGTTTTGTCCTGCCAAAGCGCCATCGCATAAACTTTGAGGGACTGTTTGAACGTCAGCTGGCTCGGAAGGGCGTCCTTGGACGCTGCGATTTCGGCGGACTGCGTTCCGCCGTCGCGGGCCCGGTCGACCGGACGGTCGGTCACAGCCGCACCTTGGGGTCGAGATAGGCGTAGGTGATGTCGATCAACAGGTTCACCAATATGATGATCACCGTCATGACAAAGACGGCGGCTTCGATCAAAAACATGTCGCGCTGACCGATAGCCTGTAACAGCAGCGACCCGATCCCCGGCCATGAGAACACCGACTCCACCACGATCGCGCCGTTGATCAACGACGCCATTTCGTCGCCGGACAAGGTGACGATGGGAATGGCGGCGTTCTTGATGGTGTGGATGAAGATCCGCTTCTCC
>JANQGH010000015.1 GCA_028277405.1 Alphaproteobacteria bacterium
GAGGGCAGAGGGCAGAGGGCAGAGGGCAGAGGGCAGAGGGCAGAGGGCAGAGGGCAGAGGGCACGGCACAAGCCGTGATCACGCCGGGTCGGGGATCGCGATGCGTCGGCCGGCGGTGGCGGCGAGAACCGTGACGCCGATGCAATAGACCAGGCAGCCCAGCGCGATCGCCTCCATGCCGACGCCCAAATCGATCAACCAGCCCATCACCGGCGGCGACAGGGCGCTGGCGACAACCATCAGGCTGAACACCAGGGCCCGGATGGCGCCGATATGGCCGACGCCGTAGAGCTCCGCCCACAGGGCGGTCTGGACGATGTTGGTGACGCCGACGCCAAGGCCGAGGCAGATCATGAAGCCGAAGGCGATGCCCGGATGGTCGGACAGCGCCAGCAAGAGCAGCGCCATGGAGATCGGCAACAGGTAGATCACCAGCAAGCGCCGCGCGCCGATCCTGTCGACCAGGCGGCCCATCACCAGGAGCGCCAGCATGCTGCTGATCGCAAAGGCGGTGAAGCCGGCGGCGGCCAGCGACAGGCTCCAGCCCTTTTCGCTCGCCAGATGGGTCAGATGGAAGAACAGGCCGGTCACGATGAAGGGCGGCGCCAGGGCCAGGGACAAGACAATGTAAAAGCGGTAATCGCCGACCACTTCGCGGCGCGACCAGGACCGGGCCGTCTCCGGCGTGGCGGGCCGATCCTCCTCTTGGCTGGGGCGCGGACCGTGCCGCCGGTCGTGCGATGTCAGCAGCATCAGGACGGCCGGAACCAGGACGAGCAAGACCATGAGGCCGGAGGCCAGCCAGGTGGCACGCCAGTCCAGCCAGGCGATGCCCAACACGGCGACCAGCGGCAGCACGGCCTCGGCGATCGGAAAGCCCAGGGTCGCGATGCCGATGGCCTTGCCCCGGTCGGCCTGAAAGTTACGCGCCATGGCGGTCATCGCGGTGTGGAACGACAGGCCCTGACCGGTCAGGCGCAAGGCAAACAGCGCGAAGGTCAGCACGATGATCGACGGCGCGGCGGCCATGATCAGGCAGGCCGCGCCAAGGCCGGCCGCCACGCAGCCGGCGAACAGCCGCAGATCGGTCCGGTCGATGCGCGCGCCCAGCCAGATGATCGTCGCCGCCGAGGCCAGGGTGGCGCCGGCATAGAGCGTGCCGAAGCCGCCATGGGTCAACGCGAAGGTCGACCGGATCTCCGCGCCGAACAGGGCGACGAAATAGGTCTGACCGAAGCTGGAAAAGCCGGTCATCAACATGCCGAAGGCAAGCAGCCGCCAATGGTCCGCGATGAATCGCAGATAGCCCAATCGAAGCTCCGTCAAATCGCTTGAACGGCCCAGATGATGCTATGGGAAGGACCGAACATCGCCAGACTACCGGGCGTTGTACCCCCGCACCAGACCAGGCACGGCAAGGGTGCCATGCGGTCGCGGCCGGCCGGTCCGCCGCTATTCCCGCCGCTATTCCCTTTGTCATCCGTCCTGTGCCGTAGCATCGTTACGCCTGCGATCACGCGAGAGGCCCGATGACCAAGCCCAACATCCTCGTCATCATGACCGACCAGCAGCGGCGGGACTCGCTGGGCTGCTACGACGCCGACTGGGTGCCGACGCCGAATCTCGACCGGCTGGCCAGCCAGGGCACGCTGTTCGAGGCCTGCACGGTCAACAACCCGATCTGCACCCCGTCGCGCGCCAGCATCTTCACCGGCCGCGAGCTGCCGGGCCATGGCGTCTATCGCCTGCACGACAATTTGCCGGCCGACCAAATGCTGTTTCCGGAACTGCTGCGGTCCCAGGCCGGCTATCGCACCGCCCTGTTCGGCAAGCAGCATGTCAGCGGACGCGTGACCGAGGAACGGGTGCGCCACCCCAATGACGGCTACGAGATCTATGAATGGTGCCTTGAGGCGTCCGTCGGCATGGACTCGCGGTTCAACGGCTATGTCGACTGGCTGCGCCGGGTCGATCCGGCGTTTCTGGACGCCTTGCGCCGGGACGGGCGCGATGTGTTGCATCATCCCGAGCGGGTGCATTTCACCAGTTGGGCGGCCGAGCGAACCTCGGATTTCATCCGCCAGCAGACGAAAGCTGACCAGCCCTTCTTTTGCCTGATGAGCATCTTCGACCCACACAATCCCTATCAGGATTTTCCGGATGCTATGGCCGCGCGGATCGATGCCGGCTGCATCCCCGAACCGATTGAGCGTGACACCCTGCCGGGTACGGTCCGGCGCGAACAGGCAGGTTCGTATCTCGGCGATGCCCGCGACCTGTCGCCCGAGGCCATCATGAAGATGCGCTTCGGCTATGCCGCCTCGCTGGCCTTCGCGGACTTGAAGATCGGCGAGGTGCTGGCGACCTTGGACGAGGTCGGCCTCGCCGACGACACGCTGGTGATCTTCCTGTCCGATCATGGGGACTCGCTGGGAGATCACGGCATGTTGGTGAAGAGCGTCGCCTTGTACGAGCCGGTGGTGGGCGTGCCGCTGATCATGCGCTGGCCGGGCCAGGTGCCCGCCGGCAAGCGCAGCAGGGCGCTGGTGCAGGGTCACGACATTGCCGGCACGTGCCTGGCCGCGGCCGGGCTGGCGAACGGGGTGCCCGAGAGCCTCGACCTGACCAAAGTCGCGAAAGGCGACGCCGATGCCCGCGCGTTTGCCGTGTGTGCATACCGCAACTCCGGCATCAGCAACACCGGTGCTTATTGGGACCCGCCGATGCAATCGACCATGGTGCGATCGGCCGACCACAAGCTGATCGCCTACTCGTCCGGCGGAGAGGCGGAGTTCGAGCTGTTCGATCTTGGCGACGACCCAAAAGAGCAGACCGACAGGTTTGGCGACCCCGCCTATACGGCGATCCAATCGACGTTGATGCAGTCGCTTGTGGGTTGGCTGCAAAACGAGGCTGCGTCGATCGGCTCGCGCGGCGGCTCCGCGCTGCCGGACGCGTCGCAACAGCTGGACAACACGTTCAAGGGCTGATGGCAGCCAGTGTCACTGCGTTCGGCCCGACACGACGCGCGCGATACGGCGAAGGTCCGGATACCGCCACAGCAGTGCCATCAGGATCAGCGCCAGGGCGGCCGAGGCGCCGGCGACATAGAACGGCACGGCGACGTTCTGGCCCATCAGGTCGCCGACGATCAGCGACGTCAGGCCGGCACCGAGCGTCCACAACGCCGTCGCCACACCCATCACCCAGCCCTGCTTGCCGCTGTCGACGCTGTCGGAAAACAGGCTCAGCAGGGTCGCATAACCGATGGCGAAGGCGGCCGCCAAGGGGACCAGCGTGATGAAGATGACGACCTGCGGCGTGTCGGCGACGAACAGGGCGGCGGCCACGACCATCACGACCGACGCCGTCGTCACGATGGATTGGCGCGAGAAATGGGCGTTGGCGGCGGTCACCAGGAACGCGCTCGCCAAGGCGACGGTGGCGCCCAGGATCAGCATGGCCATGCTGGTGCCCAGCGTGTCGAGCTGAAACCGGCTGGTCAGATAGGCGTCGACGAAGACATACAGCGTGTTCCAGACGAACATGTAGCAGAAGAACACGGCGGACAGCCGCAAGACGACGGGGTGGCGGCGCACCTCCCACAACAAGAGGAACACCTCGACCGGCTTGACCTGCAGCGCCGCGCGTTCCTCCAGCCTGTCCTTGAAGAACAGGGTGATCAGGACGATCGCGACCAGGACGAGGCCGAACGCGACGTAGAACGGCAGGCTCAGCGACGCGGCGTCGCCGATCAGCGCGCTATCGGACAAGAGACCGGCGATCAGCGGGCCGGCGATGAGGCCGACGCTGAACGCCGACACCGCATAGCCCAAATTCCTGGTCTTTTCGGTTTCGTCGCGGCTGCGGTCGATCAGGGCCGCCTGGGCGATTGGCTGGTTGCCGGCGGTGAAGCCGGTGATCGCACGGCCCAGGATCATCATCCAAAGGCTGCCGAAGGCGATCGCCAGGATGGTCAGCACATAACCGATCAAGGCGCCGGCAAGGCAGATCAGGATGCCGTTCTTGCGGCCGATGCTGTCCGACAGTTTCGAGATGTAGACCGCGCCCAGAAACCAGGAGAGATAAAAGACCCCGATCACCAGGCCATAGCTGAGATGCCGGGCCGCCGCGGACGTGCCGGCTGGCATAAAACCGGCGCGGGGGTCGCTGATCAGCGTGTTGATCAGGGGAAAGATCAGGCCCTGGCCGGCGACGTCCACGAAGATGACGAACAGCAGGGCGATCTTGGAGATGTTCATGCGCTGATCGTCGCCCTTGTGACCCGCCGCCCCGCCGGGCGATCTCGGATCGAGACTAGACGGATTGCAACGCCGCGCAAACAGATCGCTTGACCTCGGTCAAGGTGGCCGTGCGCCCGTCTGCTTCATTGTTCGGGCCTTCGGGGACTATAGTCCCGATATCACTAATGACGCCGGATGCCGTGCAGGGCATCCGTGGCACCATGATCGATCTGTTCACCCCCTGGACCCTCGTTCTGGTCCTTGGCCTGTCGTTCTTCTACGGCCTGGCGTTCGAGGAGTTCTACGCCGACAGCACGCCGAAACCGCCGGGCGGCGTACGCTCCTTTCCGCTGCTGGCCCTGGTTGGCGCGCTGTTGTTCGCGCTGGAACCGACCTACGGCATCCTCTGTGCGACCGGCCTGCTGGTGCTCGGCATCTGGCTGTTCGGCTATTACCGCGTGCGGTTGGGGTCGGAAGACACCGACACTACCTCGCGCACGGGCCTCATGGCGCCTGTCGGCGCGGTCATCGCCTACGCGATCGGTCCGGTGGCACTGACCGGGCCGGCCTGGCTGCCGGTCAGCGTCGCCGTGGTTGCGGTGCTGTTGATGGGCGCGCGCAAATCCCTGCATCGGATCGCCCGCACCTTGCCGTCCGACGAGCTGATAACGCTGGCCAAGTTCCTGATCATCGTCGGCATCGTCCTGCCGCTGTTGCCGAACGAGCCGGTGACCGATCTGACCACGATCACGCCGCAACAGGTCTGGCTGGCGGTCGTCGCCATCTCCGCCCTGTCCTACGCCAGTTACCTGATCCATTTCTTCGTCTCGCCCAAGCGCGGCGGCTTGATCGCGGGCGGCCTGGGCGGGCTTTATTCATCGACCGCGACGACCGTGGTGCTGTCACGCCGGGTGCGCGGTGCGCCGGGCCTGGCCGCCGAGACCAGTGCCGGCATCGTGCTGGCCACCTCGGTCATGTATGTGCGCCTCGCCGTCGTCGTCGGCGTCTTCAACCTGCCGCTGGTGGCCGCCCTGGCGCTGCCGCTGGCGATCCTGTTCGCCGCTGCGCTGGCGGTCGCGATGATCATCGCCTTTCGCCATCCCGCCGCCGACAGGCCGGAGGAAACGCCGCCTCAGCGGCCGGCAAACCCGCTGCAGCTGGGCACGGCGATCATCTTCGCGCTGATGTTCACCGCCATCTCCATCGCCTCGGGCTGGATCGAAACCAGCTTCGGCGATGCCGGCCTGTTCGCCTTCGCCGCCCTGCTCGGCGTCACGGACGTGGACCCGTTCGTCATCTCCGTCGCCCAGGGCAGTGTCGGCGAAACCTCGATCCCGATCCTGGCTGCCGCCATCCTGATCGCGGCGGGCTCAAACAATGTGCTGAAGGCCGTCTACGCGGCCGTCTTCGGCGGCCTGGCGGCCAACCGAACGGCCTTCGCCGCCCTGCTGCTGCTGGCCCTGGCGACGCTCTTGTTCGCCGCCCTGCTCTTCTACGGCTGGCTGCCGGTCGGCACCGGCGTCGCGCCGCCGTCGCTGGACCGGTAGGCGGCCTCGACCAGGGCCATGGTCGACCAGGCGTCGGCGACGTCCGTGATCAGGCTGTCGTCCTCGCCGGCGGTGAAGCGCTGCAGGTTGGCCATGGTGCCGCGAAACGCGTCGGGGAACCAGCCGCCTTCCAGCGCGACCGACTGCCAGCCGCCCTCGACATCGTCGGAGACGAAACGCAGCTGGTCAGGCTTGCCCTCGGGATAGTTCAACAGCAGGCCCAGGGTCATCACCGCGCAGCCGCGCGTGCCCTCGATGCGGATGCTGGCGTCCTCGAACTCCGGCCCGCGCGCGTAGTTGTGGTTGATCGACAGGCAGCAGCGGCGCATGGCGCCATAGTCCAGGATCGCCGATGTCCGTGTCTGGGCCATGCCCTCGGCCGCCGGGTGGCCCAAAGTCTTGGCGTAGATGCCGGACGGTTCGCCCATGATTGAGCGGATGAAGTCCAGATAATGAATCGAATGCACCGCGATCTCGACCCGATCCATGCCCTTCAGGAAGGGGAAGAGGTGCCAAGGCGTCAGCAGGTTCAGGTGCACCTCAAGATCAACCACCTCGCCCAGCCAGCCGCGATCGATCAGGTCGCGCACGGCCAGCCCCATGGGCGAGAAGCGGAGCTGGAAGTTGACGGCGGCCGTCAGGTTCTTGGTTCGGCACAGATCGCGGATCGCGGTCGCCTCCCTCAAATCGCCACCCATCGGCTTTTGGATCAGCACGGTGGAGCCGTCGGGCAGGGCCTCCAGCACCTGAAGATGCGCGGCGGGCGGCGTGGCCAGATCGAAGACCACGCCTTTCGTCTCGGCCGCACTGATCAGGCTTTCATGGACGACCTCGATGTTCCAGTCCTTGGCGCGCTGGCGGGCACGGTCCTGGTCGACATCATAGATGCCGGCGACGGCGAAACCGTGCTTGCCATAGGCCGGCAGATGGGCGTCGTGCACGATGCCGCCCGCACCGATGACCACGATCGGGCGCGGGGCCGTGGGCAACGGCCAGGCCTGCCGCAAGTCGGTAAGCGGCTCGGGGGCCATCAGACGCCGGCCTCTGCCGCCTTGCGCATGGCGTCGGCGATCAGATCGCCGGACGGCCGGTCGGTCTCGATTGCGTGCTTGATCATGTGGTCCAGGATTTCGGCCTGGTGGGGCAGGGCCTTGGTGCGCGGCAGTTCGCGGGCGTGGGCGTGCAGCCCGTCCAGCTTGTGATAGAACGGCACGGTTGTGTTCACGTCCGCGTCGGCCCAGGTGCTGCGCCGACAGCCGATGGCGCCTTCCTCGGTCGTCACCTTGTCCATCTCCGCGCTGGCGACATGGCGCATGAAGTCCCAGGCCAGATCGGCATGCTTGCTGCCGGCGGCGATCGCCAGCATCCAATAGACGTTCAGCGAGACCGACCGCCCCGCGGGCCCGTCGCCCGCCGGCAGCGGCGCGATGTCGACCTTGCCGACCACCGGGCCGTTCTCCATGGTCTCGCCGAGGGCCGCGAAGCCGAACCAGTTGGCCATCATGGCGATCTTGCCGTCGCAGAACAGCAGGCCGGACTTCACACTGTCGATCTCTTGAGCCCCCGCATGGCAGGCCGTGTCGTCGCGCGCCAACGTGCGGTAGAAGGACAGCGCCTCGATCGCCGCCGCGCCGCCGATGGCCAGCCTGCCGTCTTGGTCGAACGGCTCGCCGCCGCGCGTCCAAAGCTGGATGCAATAGTCGTAGACGCCGTTATGGCCGTCCGGGAAGGCGGCCAGCACGGTGCCGGACAGGTCCTGGTCCGGCCGGTGGAAGAACCGGGCGCAGTCCAGGAATTCCGACCAGGTGGTGGGCACGGCCAGGTCGCGGCCATGTTGCGCGCGGAAGGCGGCCTGCTCATCGGCGCTGTCGAACAGGTCGCGGCGGTAGATCAGGCACTGCGGGCCGTCATGATAGGGCAGGCCGTAGACGCCGTCGTCGAAGCGCTGCATCTGGGTCAGCGATTTGGACCAGCCGTCCGGATAGTCCGGCGCCGGCCGGTCGGCGTGATAGGGCGCGAGATCGCGGATCAGGCCGCCCTCGACCGACTCCGCCAGCCAGTCGGTGGGCAGGAAGGCGATGTCCCAACTGCCGTCGGTCAGCCCACCCTTGTCGAACAGGCTTTCATGCAGCGGGTTCAGGTCCAGCTCCACCGCCTCGACCGAGGCATCGGCGCCGGTCTTGGCCACGAAGTCGGCGAACTGCTTCTCGATGGCGGTGCGGAACGGATCGAACTTTCGAACGGCGATGCGAAGCGTTGGCATGGATCCTCCCTGATCTGGTTTTCCGGCTAGCTTTCCCGGCGCTTGGCCAACAGCACATGGTCGCATGCCAGCACGACCTCGTCGCGCTGGTTCAGCACCTCGCAGCGTTCGATGACCCTGCCATGGTCGGCCCGCTTGGGGTCGTCATTCTTCGAGGCCAGCGTCACCCGCGTGCGGATCGTGTCGCCGATATGCACGGGCCGGGGAAAGCGCAACCGCTCGTAACCATAGGTAAACGCGGCCGGATTGATCTCCGTCGCCGTCAGGCCGATGCCGATGGCGAAGGTCATGGTGCCGTGGGCGATGCGTTGGCCGAAGGGCTGGCCCTTGCACCACTCCTCGTCCATGTGGTGGGGGAAGAAGTCGCCCGTGTGCCCGGCATGGACGACGAAGTCGGTCTCGGTGATCGTTCTTCCATTGGTCTCGCGCACGGCGCCGACCTCGTAATCCTCGAAATGCTGCTCCTTGACATGCATGACTGGCGGCGTCCCCCAAACCCTGCTTGACTTTCACTGATGATTGTTGATTTCATAGATGAATGTCAAGCTTCGGAGGTGAAAAGGGGGAACCATGTCCGAGCCATCAATGAATCAATCCATGAAGCCGACCATCGGTGTGGGATCGCACCGGCCGCTGGGCATGCCAGCCGATCATGCCGGCATCCCGACCTGGAACGCCGAGGACTGGCTGTACGAGGATTTCGAGGTCGGCCACAAGATCCGCTCGCTGCGCCGCACCTTGTCGGAAGGCGAGTGCATGCAGTTCAACGCGCTCGTGCTGGACATGCACCCGTACGTGGCCGATCAGACCTTCGCGGAGAAGGAGGGCGTGTTCGGCAAGCGCCTGGTCGCCGGCGCGATGGTGTTTTCGGTCGGCCTGGGGCTGGTGGCGACCAACAACATCCACTCTTTCTCGTACGGTTATGACAAGCTGCGTTTCATCAAGCCGACCTTCATCGGCGAGACGGTGTACGCGATCCGCACCAACCTGGAAAAACGCCCGAAATACAAGGAGATGGGGCTGGTCAAGGCGTCCTATGAGGTGTTCAAGGGCGAGGGCGAACTGGTGCTCTATTGCGAACATCTGTTGACCGTCGCCTACCGCGACCCGGCAGCCTTCGCCGACCAGATCGAAAAGCGGGACTGACTGCCATGCCCACCCTGAAAGGCATGACCTGGGATCACAGCCGGGGCTATGACCCGATGGTTGCGACGGCAAAGGCGTACGCGTCCAGCCATCCAGGTACGGTGATCGACTGGGAAAAGCGCAGCCTGCAGGCCTTCGCCGACCGTCCGATCGGCGAGATGGCCGACCGCTACGATCTGATGGTCATCGACCACCCCCATGTCGGCGAAATCGCGCAATCGGGCCTGCTCGCGGCGCTGGACCAAACCAGCCATGGCAAGGACTTGAACGTGCTGGCAAGCCAGTCCGTCGGCCTCAGCCACCCATCCTACGCCTATGACGGTCACCAATGGGCTTTGGCGATCGACGCCGCGACCCCCGTCGCCAGCTACCGGCCGGATTTGTTGGACGAACCCCCTGAAAGCTGGGACCAGGTGATCGCGCTGGCCGAGCAGGGCAAGGTTCTCTGGCCGATCAAGCCAATCGACGCGCTGATGGGCTTCTTCAATGTCGCGGCCAATATCGGCGTGGGCGTCGCGGTGGAAAGCGACCGGCTGATCGACCGGCCGGATGGCCAGGCCGTTCTCGATGCCCTGTGGGCCGTGGCCCGACACATGCCGCATGCCTGTCTGGCCATGAACCCGATCGAGGCGTACGAGTGGCTGTCGACCGCCGACGACGGTCGCTGCTATTGCCCGTACGCGTACGGCTATTCGAACTATGCCAGGCCAGGCTATCGCCCCTGGCTGTTGAAGTTCGCCGATGTCGCCGCGCATGTGCCCGATGCCGGGCCGCGCGGTACGACCCTCGGCGGTACCGGCATCGCGGTGTCCAGCCAGTCCCCCAATCTGGACATCGCCGTCGACTACGCCTTCTGGATCGCCTCCGCCGACGTTCAAAAAGGGCTCTTCTTCAGCTCCGGCGGTCAGCCCGGCAATGCCGTGGCCTGGGACGACGCGACGGTCAACGACGCCGCGTCGGACTTCTTCCGCGATACCCGGCAGACGCTGGAGACGGCCTGGCTGCGGCCCCGGTATGACGGCTACATGGGTTTCCAGGACGAGGGTGGCACGATCGTCAACCGCTTCCTGGCGGGCGACGCGGACGCGGAGCGAACGATCGACGATCTCGACGCCGCCTACCGAAGGAGCCGGGCATGACCGACACACTGCCCCTGGAAGGCCTGCTGGTCGTCGATTTCAGCCAGTTCCTGTCCGGCCCCTTCGCCACCCTGCGCCTGGCCGATCTGGGCGCCCGCGTGATCAAGATCGAACGCCCCGGGGTCGGGGACCTCTGCCGGCAGATCTATCTGACCGACACGGAAATCGGCGGCGATTCCACCCTGTTTCACGCCATCAACCGACGCAAGGAAAGCTTCGCCGCCGACCTAAAGAACCCGGACGATATCGGCCGGCTCAGGCGCCTGATCGGCCATGCGGATGTGCTGGTGCAGAACTTCCGGCCGGGTGTCATCAGCCGGTTGGGCCTCGATTACGAGACCCTGCGCAAGGACCATCCGCGCCTGGTTTACGGCCAGATTTCCGGCTATGGTGACAAGGGCCCCTGGGTGCCTCGCCCGGGCCAGGATCTGCTCGCCCAGGCCAGATCCGGCCTGCTTTGGCTAAACGGCGATCGCGAACACCCGCCGACGCCGGTCGGCCTGGCCATCGCCGACACGCTGGCCGGACATAACCTTACGGAGGGCATTCTGGCCTGCCTCGTCCGGCGCGGGATCACGGGGCAAGGTGGCCTGGTCGAAACCAGCCTGTTCGAGGCCCTGATCGACTTCCAGTTCGAGGTGTTGACGACCCATTTCAACGACGGGTTTCGGCTGCCCGACCGGTCCGGGGTCAACAACGCCCACGCCTATCTCTCCGCGCCCTACGGCGTTTATCCGACGGCGGACGGCTTCCTGGCCGTCGCTATGACGCCGGTGCCCAAGCTGGGCGCGCTGATCGGTCTGGACGAACTGACGGCGTATGAGGACCCGAAATCCTGGTTCACCGAGCGCGACGCGATCAAGGCGCTGCTGCGCGACTATCTCGGCCAACAGCCGACCGAACACTGGCTCTCGCTCTTGGAGCCGGCGGACATCTGGTGCGCCCCGGTCTATGACTGGCCGACCATGCGCGCCCATGACGGCTATCGCGCGCTGGACCTGGAACAGATGATCCGGCGCGCCGAGGACGAGGTCGAAATCCGCACCACCCGCTGCCCCATCCGCGTCGACGGCGACCGGCTGATCAGCGAAAAGGCGGCCCCGACCATCGGCATGAACACCGAGGCGATCACGGCGGAGTTTGGCCTCAATGGCTGAACCCTAACCCAGGAAGATCTCCACCCGGCGGTTCTGCGGTTCGCGCACGCCGTCGGGGGTCGGCACCAGCGGGTTCTCTTCGCCGAAGGCGCGGATCACGATCTCGTCCGGCGCGATGCCGCGTGCGATCAGGCCGTTGGCCACCGAGTTCGCGCGCCGTTCCGACAGGCCCAGATTGTAGGCCGCACTGCCCGACAGGTCGGTATAACCGTCCAGCCGGATCGAGGCGTAGCCGTTCTCGATGGCCACCACGGCCACCTCGTCCAAGACCAGGTTTGCCTCTGACGTCAGGTCCGCCCGATCCCAATCGAAGAAGACGATGAACGCCGTGTTCCAAAGTACCGCGATCTCCGGCGTCGGCAGGGGTGGCGGGGGCGACGGGTTCAGGTTCACTCGGATACCGCCCAGGGCCTGCACGCCCCTGACACCGCCATCCAGCGGCAGCGCGTAGTCGACCTCGGCATAGAGCGACACACCCCGGCTGACCGCCACCGTGCCGCCGAAGCCCAGCTCCACTGACGTGCCGCCCAGACCCTGGTTCAGGGCGAACCGCTCGCCCCCGGCTGTCGCGGTGACCGAATTGTCGCCCAGGAAATCGTGCAGCACGTTGGCCTCGGCATAGCCCGTCACCAGGGCGCTGCCGATCGCGGCAGAGTTCTCAAACGCCACGCCCAGCCGGCCGACCAGGCTGTCGCCGTCATCCAGGCTGACGGCCACGCCGTTGGGGTCGGTGAAGTCGTCGAAATCGAGATGCTGATAGGTCAGCTGAGCCTGCGGCACCAGGGCGGCCGTCGCGCCGATCGGGATGCGATAGCCGACCTCGCCCGAGGCCGCGATGCCGTAGCCGTCCGTGCTGACCGATGTGAACCGGCTGACCGGGCTGATGTCGATGTCATAGGCGGTGTACTGGACCACCCCGTCGACATAGAGGCCGCTGGTGCCGTACCAGGTCGCCGTCAGCCCGCCGCCATAGAAGTCGAGGTTCGTGCTGCCGGCGTCGTCGCCGCGGTTGTCGGTCAGGTCTTGGCTGCTGGTGCCCCAATGGCCGAGGGCGCCGATCAAGAGCCGGCCCGAGGCGCCCTCGCTGACCAAGACCTCGCCGCCGCCCTGGACGAAGCCGATGGTCTGTTCGAAGCTGCCGCTCGTGGTGCTGTCGATATCGCCGTCGCTTTCGAGCGACAGGCCGACCGCGCGGGCCCACAGGGCCGTGTCGACCGGCTGGCCGCCCGTGACCGGGGTGCCGTCCGTGCCCATCAGCGTGCTGGCCGTACCGGACCGCACGCCCACCCGCTCAACCAACTGGCCGGTCAGGGCCAGGCCGATGGTCTGCATCGCCCCCGGCAGGTTCTCATAGGCGTAGATCTGTTCGAAGAAGTCCCCTCGCAGCAAGAACGTGCCGTCCTCGAACACCAGCTGATAATCGAAGATGCCGATGTCGAACTCACCGTCGACCAGGAAGAAATCGTCCGCCTCGGCGATGCCGGAGACGTCGACCAGCCGCACGCCATCGCCGGCGGTCCGACTGCCCCTGCCGTTGCCAAAGACATTGAGCACGATGCCCGTCCGCTCGGCCTCGACCGAGAACGGCCCGACCGCTACATCGGTCACGTCACCCGTGACGATCAGGCTGTCCGACGACCCGCCATCGTCGGCGTCGAAGTCGAGTTGAAGCACCGCACCCGCGCTGCCCGCGAAATCGCCCTCGACCGTCAGCGTGTCGTTGGTCTCGCCGTCGATCAGGTCGATCAAGCCGTCATTGCCCAGCGAGCCGGTGGTGCTGTCCGACGGGCTGTTGCCATCGGCCTGCAGGGTCGAACTGTCGTCGATGAACAGCGCGCCGAAACCCGTCAAGTTGGCATTGTTGGCCTGCAGCAAGGTGTCACCGATCAGCGCCAGCGCCTCGATATCGGTGCCGCTGCCCAGCGCCTGGGCGGCCGCCGTAACGCCGAACAGCGCAACTGAGTCGATGCCGTCGCCGCCGTCCAGATCCAGCGTCTGGCCCAGATTGTTGTCGAACGTGCCGCTGAAGTCGCTGTCATCCCAGCCGCCGCCGAAGCCCGAGCCGAATATGCCGATGGCGTCGTTGCCCGCGCCCAGGCCGATCTTGCCGGTCGCCGACCCTTCGAACAGTTCCACCGCGTCCCCGCCGCCGCCCATCAGCACGTCGCCGGCCAACGCGCCCCGCGACAGCAGCAGCGTGCCGCCGTCGCCGTCCCGCACCGCAACTCCGGCCGTCGACGACAGCGCGGCGGTGTCCAAGACCTCGATCTTGCCGCCTTGTGCATCGGTGTCGATGTTGTTGATGCTGGCACCCGTGCCGCCCGAAACCATGCCGCCAACCGTGACCTGCATGTCGCCGGTGCCACGATTGTCGACCCGGATCGCGTCGATACCGCCCTGGACGTCGCCGGCATTCACCGTAAGGCTGGTGCTGCCGGCCAGATTGACGGCGCCGATCCCATAGGTTCCGCCGGTCACCGGGCCAACGGCGTCGACTTCGATGGCGCCGCCATTGGCGTTTTCTGCGCTGATCCCGTACCCCGCGCCGCCGGTCACACGACCGGTCGTGGTGATGGCGAGGTTGCCGGCGCCAAAGTTCTCCGCATCGATGCCTCCGTCCGCTCCGCTGACATCGGTGGCCGAGATCGTCAGGTTCGTGCCGCCAAAGGCGTTGAAGGCAACGATGCCGCTGTACCTGTCCGACGTGACCTCTGCCATCGTCGTGATCGAAAGCGCGCCGCCATTGATGTTGTCCGCGATGATCCCCGTGCCCATGCCGCCGGTCACCCGGCCCGTGGCCGTCACGACCAGATCGCCGCTGCCGTTGTTTGCCGTGGCAATACCGCGATTGCCCCCGCTGACCCCGGCCACGTCGATCGTCAACGCGCCGGTACCGGCCTCGTTGAAGGCCTGGATGCCCGCAGCCTCGGCCGACATCACGGTCTGGCTGGCAACGATGCTCAAATCACCGCCTGTCAGGTTGCGCAGATGCATGCCATCGCCTGTGTCGCCGGACACCGTGCCGCCAACCGTGATCTGCAAGTCCCCGGTGCCATGATTGTCGATCCGGATCGCGTCGATACCGCCCTGGACGTCGCCGGCATTGACCATAACGCTGGTGCTGCCGGCCAGATTGAAGGCGGCGATCCCAAATGCTCCCCCGGTCACTGGACTGGCCGTATCGATGCTGATGGCGCCGCCATTGGCGTTTTGCGCGTAGATCCCGTACCCCGCGCCGCCGGTCACGCTGCCGGTCGTGGTGATGGCCAGATCGCCGGCTCCGAAATTCCGGGCATCGATGCCGCCGTCCGCGCCGCTGACACCGGCGGCCGAGATCGTCAGGTTCGTGCCGCCGAAGGCGTTGAAGGCAACGATGCCGCTGTACCTGTCCGACGTGACCTCTGCCATCGTCGTAATCGAAAGCGCGCCGCCATTGATGTTGTCGGCGATGATCCCATCGCCCATGCCGCCGGTCACCCGGCCCGTGGCCGTCACGACCAGATCGCCGCTGCCGTTGTTTGCCGTGGCAATACCGCGATTGCCGCCGCTGACGCCGGCCACGTCGATCGTCAACGCGCCGGTACCGGCCTCGTTGAAGGCCTGGATGCCGGCGGCTTCAACCGACATCACGGTCTGGCTTGCAACGATGCTCAAATCGCCGCCTGTGAGGTTGCGCAGCAACATGCCGTCGCCCGTGCCGCCGGACACCGTGCCCGTCGCGGTCACCGCCAGGCCACCGGTACCTTCACTGCGCGCGGCAATGCCACGGTCGCCGCCCGTGACCGAGGCAGCCTCGATGACGAGGGGCCCCGACCCCTTGCTGTGCACGTCGATGCCGTCGACGCCGCCACTGACGTCCACGACCGAGAGCTCGAAACCGGTGCCGTACTTGCTGTGGGTGGCAAAGATGCCGTCGCCCAGCGTGCCGGTGACGGTTCCGGATGCGGCGATCGACAAGGTGCCGGAGCCAGCGTTGCGGACATACATGCCGTCCGTGCCACCGCCAACGCCGGCCGTTGTGATCGTCAAGTTCTCGCCATTTGAGCTGTTGTAGACCTCGATCCCCGCACTGTCCGTGTTGGTGCCCAGAACCGTACCCGTCGTGGCGATCGACATCTCTCCAATGCCGTTATTCTGGGCGTTGATGCCGCCCTGGCCGCCGGAAACGTCCGCCGCCGCGATCGTCATGCCGGTGCCGTTGTAGTTGGCGTAGGTCGAAATCCCATAGCCGGTCTGCCCGGTCACGGGGCCGTCCACCGAAATCGACAAGCTCCCGTTGCCGAAATTGTCGGCATCGATGCCGGTGAAGCCGCCACTGACCGGGGCCGCCGAAATCGTCAGGTTGCCGCTGGTCTGCGAGACGGCCTTGATGCCATACAGCGCCTCGCCCGTAACTGTGCCCGAGGCCGTGATCGATAGATCGCCTGTGCCGTCGTTGGTGGCGAGAATGCCGCTGCTGCCACCGCTCACGGCCGCCGCCATGATCGTCAGCGTGGTCCCGTCCGCATCGTTCTCGGCATTGATGCCGTCGCCGCCGCCGCTCACCGTCTCTTCCGCCACGATGTCCAGCGCGCCGCCAGCGCTGTTGGCGGCCACGATGCCGGTGCCCGACATCCCCGTCACCGCGCCCGACGCCGTAATCATGAGATCGCCGGTGCCATCATTGTTGGCGACGATCCCGGCCAGCTCGCCGCTGACCGCCGCCGCCGAGATCGTCAAGGTCGTGCCGTCCGCATTGCTGTTCCGGGCGAAAATCCCGATGGAGGTGCTGCCGGTCACCGCGCCCGTCGCGGTGATCGACAGCGCACCCGTGCCTGCATTGACGGCATTGATGCCCAAGGTGCCGCCGCTGACCGCGGCCGCCGAAACCGTCAGGTTCGTGCCGTCGGCGTTGTTGTTGCGGGCAAAGATGCCGCTGAAGCTGCTGCCGGTCACCGCACCCGTCGCGGTGATCGACAGCGCGCCGGTACCCTCGTTGGTGGCATTGATGCCGGACCAGCCGCCACTGACCCCGGCCACCGAGACCGTCAAATCCTCGCCATCGGCGTTGTCGTTGAGACCGAATATGCCGCTGAAGTCGCGTCCCGTCACCGTGCCCGTCGCGGAGATGGACAGCGTGCCCATGCCATAGTTGCGGGCATCGATGCCGGAGCCGCCGCCGCTGACCTCGGCTGCCGAGACCGCCAAATCGGTGCCGTCCGTATTCCGGTTAAGGGCGCCAATGCCGGCGCCCGGCACCCCGGTCACCGTGCCCGTCGTGGTGACCGTGCCCGTCGCGGTGATCGACAGCGTGTCCGTGCCATCGTTGATCGCCAATATGCCGTTGTTGGTGCCGCTGGCGCCGGCAGCCGAAATCGTCAGGCTCGTGCTGTCCGAATACTTGTTGAAGGCAAAGATCCCGGTCACGCCCGACCCGGTCACCGTGCCCGTGGCATCGATCGACAGCGCACCCGCGCCATCGTTGCGGGCGCGAATGCCGTAGCTGTCGCCGCTGACGCCCGCCGCCGAAATCGTCAGATCGGTGCCATCCGTGTTGTAATTGGTGGCGCTAATCCCGTCGCCGGTACCCCCGGTCACCGTGCCGGTCGCGGTGATCGACAACGTGCCCGTGCCGAAGTTGCGGGCATCGATGCCGTCGCCGCCGCCGCTGACCCCGGCCGCCGAGATCGTCAGACTGTCGGTGCCCGCGCCGTTCTTGGCGAAAATGCCGTCGGCATCGTCGGAGGTGACCGTGTCCATCGCGTGGATGGCCAGGTTGCCACCATTGTAGTTGCGCGCGTCGATGCCCTCTTCGCTGCCGCCGCTCACTGGGCCGGAGGCGGTGATGCTGAGATCGTCGGTGCCCTCGTTCTTGGCTTCGATGCCGTCCTCGTCACCGCTCACGGCCGCCGCCATGATCATCAGGCTGGTTCCCTCCGCATCATTCTCGGCGCTGATGCCGTCGCCGCCGCCGGTGATCGCCTGTTCCGCCATGATGCTCAGTGCGCCGCCGGCACTGTTGGCGGCCGCGATGCCGGCGCCGGACGTTCCCGTCACCGCGCCGGACGCGGTGATCATGAGGTCGCCGGTGCCGGCATTGAGGGCGGCGATGCCACTGACGCCGCCGCTGACGCCGGCAGCCGAAACCGTCAAGCTGCTGGTGTCGACGAGGTTCGAGGCGAAAATGCCGTCGCGGGTTGCGCCGCCGATGACCGTTTCGGCCGCTGTGATATTCAGCGCCCCGCCGTTCGCATTGCGGCCAAAGATGCCGGCCTTGGTTTGCCCGGTCACCGCGCCGGACGTTGAAATGCTCAGGCTGCCGCTGCCGGCATTGTCGGCGATGATGCCCCCCAGGCCGCCGCTGACACCCGCCGCCGAAATCGTCAGGCTGCCGGTTCCGGGAACGTTGGCGGCGGAGATGCCGTAGCCGCCCGCTCCGCCACTGACCGCCGCCTCGGCCATGATGTTCAGGTCGCCGCCACCGTCGTTGCGGCCGCGAATGCCGTTGCTCGTCATGCCTGTCACGGTGCCGGAGGTCGTGATGCTCAGGCCGCCGTCCCCGGCATTGTCGGCGATGATGCCCCCCAGGCCGCCGCTGACCCCCGCCGCCGAAATCGTCAGGCTGCCCGTACCGTGAACATTGGCGGCGGAGATGCCAAAGCCGCCCGTTCCGCCGTTGACCGTTGCGGCCGCCGAAATGGTCAGGTCGCCGCCAAAGTCATTGCGGCCTCGAATAGCGTTGGCCACCGTCGCCGTTACCGCGCCGGAGGTCCTGATGCTAAGGTCGCCCGAGCCACGATTGTCGGCGATGATGCCGTTAATGCCGCCACTGACCCCGGCCGCCGAGACCGTCAAGCTGCTGGTGCCGACAGCGTTGTAGGCGTTGATGCCGTCGCCGCCCGCCGCGCCGCTGACCGTCTCGTCCGCCACGATGCTCAGCACTCCGCCAGCGCTGTTGTTGGCCACGATGCCGGTGCTCGTCGTCCCGGTCACCGCGCCGGACGCGCTGATGATCAGGTCCCCGTCGCCGTCATTGTCGGCGACGATACCCGCCAAGCCGCCGCTGACGCCCGCCGCCGAGATCGTCAGGCTGTCGGTGCCTAGATTGTTCTTGGCGAAGATCCCGTCTGCGGAGGCCGACGACACGGTGCCCTGGGCCGTGATCGAGAGCGAACCGCCGGTGTAGTTCCTGGCCTCGATACCTTCACCCGTGCCGCCGGTCACCGCGCCCGTCGCGGTCACGTCAAGGTCGTCCGAGCCGAGGTTCTTGGCATAGATCCCGTGAACCCCGCCACTGGCACCCGCCGCTGAGATCGTCAGGCTGGTGGTGTCGACGAGGTTCCAGGCTAAAATGCCGTCGCGGGTCGCGCCGCCGGTTACCGTCTCGCCCGCCGCGATGCCGAGCGCGCCGCCTGCTCTGTTGACGGCCAGGATGCCGGCGCCCGCCGTCCCTGTCACCGCGCCGGACGCGGTGATGCTGAGATCGCCGGTGCCGGAGTTTACTGCGCTGATACCGCGGCTACCGCCGCTAACCGCGGCCGCCGAGATCGTCAGGCTGCTGGTGCCGGTGCGGTTGCTCGCGTAGATGCCGAACCCGCTCGCGCCGCCGGTGACTGCTTCCTCCGCCGTAATGTTCAGGGCGCCACTGTTGTTGTTAATGGCGAGAATGCCGCTGATCGTCGTCCCGGTCACCGCGCCGGACGTGGTGATGCTAAGGTCGCCGGTGCCATACTGTTGCGCGACAATGCCTGCACTGCCGCTGACCCCCGCCGCCGAGATCGTCAGCGTGGTCGTACCGTCGGAGTTTCTGGCGCCGATGCCCCTGCCGTTCCCCTCTGCGGTAACCGTCTCAGCCGCCATGATGCTCAGCGCGCCACCGGCTTCGTTGGCGGCCCTGATACCGTCGCCGGTCCCCCCGGTTACCGCGCCGGACGCGGAAATGCTGAGGTCGCCGTCGCCACGGTTTGTGGCGGAGATGCCGCTGAAACCGCCGCTGACCCCCGCCGCCGAGATCGTCAGGCTGCTCGTGTCGTCGCCGTTGTTGGCCAGGATTCCGTTTGCGCCACCGGAGACAGACTCGGCCGCCATGATGCTCAGCGCGCCACCGTTTTCGTTGAAGGCGCTGATACCGTCGCTTGTTGCGCCCGTCACCGCGCCGGACGCGGTGATGCCGAGGTCGCCGGTGCCGGTGTTTGATGCGCCGATACCGCGGTTGCCGCCGCTAACCGCGGCCGCCGAGATCGTCAGGTTGGTGGTGCCGATCCCGTTGTTGCTCGCAGAGATGCCGTTGCCGGCCGCACCCCCGCTGACCGTCGCGTCCGCTACGATGTCCAGTGCGCCACCAACGACGTTGAGGGCCCTGATACCGGTATCCGTCTGGCCCGTCACCGCGCCGGATGCTGTGATGCTGAGGTCGCCACTGCCGAAGTTTTGGGCCTCGATGCCTCTCTCGCCGCCACTGACTCCCGCCGCCGAGATCGTCAAGCTGTCGGTGCCCAAATTGTTCTTGGCGAAGATCCCGTCGGAGGACGCCGACGACACGGTGGCGTGCGCTGTGATCGAGAGCGATCCGCCTGTGTAGTTCCTGGCATCGATACCTTCACCCGTGCCGCCGGTCACTACGCCGGTCGCGGTCACCACAAGGTCGTCCCTGCCCACGTTCTTGGCATAGATCCCGTGAACCCCGCCGCTGGCTCCCGCCGCCGAAATCGTCAGGCTGGTGGTGTTGGTTTTGTTGTAGGCAAAGATGCCGTCGCGGGTCGCACCGCCAGTGACCGTTTCGGCCGCTGTGATGTTCAGCGCCCCGCCGTTCGCATTGCGGCCAAAGATGCCGGCCTTGGTTTGCCCCGTCACCGCGCCGGACGTCGAAATGCTCAGGCCGCCATCCCCGGCATTGTCGGCGACGATGCCCCCAAGGCCGCCGCTGACACCCGCTGCCGAAATCGTCAGGCTGCCGGTTCCGGTAACGTTGGCGGCGGAGATGCCGTAACCGGACCCTCCGCCGCTCACCGCCGCCTCGGCCATGATGTTCAGGTCGCCGCCACCGGCGTTGCGGCCGCGAATGCCGTTGCTCGTCATGCCTGCCACGACGCCGGAGGTCGTGATGCTGAGGCCGCCCGTGCCACGATTGTCGGCGATGATGCCGTTAATGCCGCCGCTGACCCCCGCCGCCGAGATCGTCAAGCTGTCGGTGCCCGAATTGTTCTTAGCGAATATCCCGTCGGAGGACGTTGACGACACGGTGCCCTGCGCAGTGATCGACAGCGAACCTGCGGTGTAGTTCAGGGCCTCGATGCCTTCACCCGTGCCCCCGGTCACCGCGCCCGTCGCGGTCACGTCAAGGTCGCCCGAGCCATAGTTCTTGGCATTGATCCCGTGATCTCCGCCGCTGGCACCCGCCGCCGAGATCGTCAGGCTGGTGTTGGTTTCGGCGAAGTTGGTGGCTTCGATGCCGCTGCCCATCGCCCCGCCTGTAACCGTCGCCTCCGCCGTAATGCTCAGCGCGCCGCCCTCGTCGTTGCCAGCGTCGATACCGTCGTACGTTGCCCCCGTCACGGCGCCGGACGTGGTGATGATGAGGTCGCCGGTGCCGAGATTGAGGGCGTCGATGCCTTCGCTGCCGCCGCTGACGCCCGCCGCCGAGATCGTCAGGCTGCTGGTGCCGAGATCGTTGAACGCGTCGATACCGTCTCCCCCCGGTCCGGCGGTGACCGTTTCGCCCGCCGTGATGCTCAGCGCGCCACCATTTTCGTTGGAGGCGTTGATACCGTCGTTCAATGCCGCGGTCACCGCGCCCGACGCGGTGATGATCAGGTCGCCGTCGCCCTCGTTACGGGCGTCAATGCCGTCAACACCGCCGTAGACCCCCGCCGCCGAGATCGTCAGGCTGTCGGTACCCGCATTGTTCTTGGCATAGATGCCGTCCGCGGACGCCGACGACACGGTGTCGTTCGCGGTGATCGAGAGCGAACCGCCGGTATAGTTCCTGGCATCGATACCTTCGCCCGTGCCGGCGGTCACCGCGCCCGTCGCGGTCACGTCAAGGTCGCCGGTGCCATAGTTCCTGGCATAGATCCCGTGATCCCCGCCACTGGCGACCGCCGCCGAGATCGTCAGGCTGGTGGTGGTTTCGGTCTCGTTGAGGGCCTTGATGCCGTCGTGCCCCTGTCCGCCGGTGACCGGCCCGTTGGTCGTGATTTTCAGCGCGCCGCTGTCAATGTTGTAGGCCCTGATGCCGCTTTCGCCGCCCGTGATGATCGATCCGTACTTGTTGGTGTCGTTGAAGGTCAGTCCGTCATTGGCCCCGATCAGCAGCGCATCCCCGCCGGAAACCGAGGTGTCGATGCCGAACCCGTCCTTGGTTTCGACCAGGACCGGGCCTGGATTCACGAGGGACTCGGTCTTATCCATCGCCGGGTCGGCCGCGCCGGTGCACTCGAACACCGCGCTTGGGGAATCGGGATTGCAGACGCCGGCATTGGCGTCCCGGCCGCCATAGGCGGCCAGCATGGCGCCGGCCATCGCCCCCGCCATCGCGGTGGTCAGCGTCAAACGGGCGCGCAAGGATTTCGGCTTATTCATCGGTGGCGACCCCCCAGTCGAACCAAACGGGCTGGCGGGCCTTATCGTCCGTCCAAAAGGGGTGGGCGAGCCTTTAGCGGACACGCGGGGATGATCGGGCCCGCGAGCCAACGCGGGCGAGCGCCGCACACCTGACGACCGGATGCCGGCCATGTCCCGGTTGGCCCGCCCCCGACCGTGTCACCAAAGGGATCTGACCCCCCCCAAGGTGATCGCACGACCACATGATCACATGCTGTCCGCGCCTGAAAAGGCTGCACCAGGTGGAACGACGCGAGAAAACCCAACCGGATCAACGATAGTACTCAGGCGCGCTTGTACGCGTAAAGCAAAAACTCGTTATGCGTGTCGTTGTGTCGGGGTGAGTTCTACTTGGAATTGACGAGAATTGGCCATCTGGTCCGGTTTTATCGATATCCTTCGACAGCGTGGCACCGCCCGAAGGGTGAGTGGTGCGGGAAATAGCGGTCGAAAAAACGCCGGCTTGGTGTGAGCCAGACCGGCGCCTGAAGGGTGGCTGGGTTGCGTCTGGCCGGGCTAGCTCAGGAAGATCTCCACCCGGCGGTTTTGCGGCTCGCGCACGCCGTCCGGGGTTGGCACCAGCGGGTTCTCTTCACCGAAGGCCCGGATCACGATCTCGTCCGGCGCGATGCCGCGTGCGATCAGGCCGTTCGCGACCGAGTTGGCGCGCCGTTCCGACAGGCCCAGATTGTAGGCTGCCGAGCCCGACAGGTCGGTGTAGCTGTCCAGCCGGATCGACGCGTAGCCGGTCTCATTGGCGACCACCGCGACCTCGTCCAGCACGAGGTTCGCCTCCGAGGTCAGCTCCGCCCGGTCCCAATCGAAGAACACGATGAACGCCGTCTCCGCCACCGGCGCGATCACTGGCGCCGGCAGGGGTGGCGGGGGCGGCGGGTTCAGGTTCACCCGGATGCCGCCCAGGGCCTGCACGCCCTGCACCCCATTGTCGAACGGGATCGTGTAATCGACCTCGGCATAGAGCGAAACGCCCCGGCTGACCGCCACCGTGCCGCCGAAGCCCAGCTCCACCGACGTGCCCCGTGTCTCCTGGCTGATCGGCGTCGTGCCGAAGCCCGCGGCCACGTTCACGCTGTTGTCGCCCAGGAACTCGTGCAGCACGTTGGCCTCGAGATAGCCCGTCGCCAGGGCGCTGCCGATCGCGGCGGAGTTCTCGAACGCAAACCCGGCACGGCCGATCAAACTGTCCGCGTCATCCAGGCTGATGCGCACCCCGTCCGGATCGGTGAAGTCGTCGAAGTCGATATGCTGATAGGTCAGCTGCGCCTGCGGCACCAGGGCGGCCGTCTCGCTGATCGGGATCCGGTAGCCCAGCTCGTGCGAGGTCGTGATCGCGTACCCGTCCGTGCTGGTGCTGGCAAACCGGCTCGCGGTGGAGATGTCGATGTCGTAGGCCGTGTACTGCACCACATTGTCGAAGTACCAGCCCCGGGTCGAATACCAGGTCGCCGTCAGGCCGCCGCCATAAAAGTCGAAATTGGCGCTGCCGGCGTCGTCCCCGTCGAACGTGTTGGCATCCAGCGAGCTGGTGCCCCAATGGCCCAGGGCGCCGATCAACAGCCGGCCGCTTTGCCGCTCCAGCACGGTGACGTCGACACCGGCCTGGACGAACCCGATCGTCTGGTCGAACGAGGTGCCGGTAATGCTGTCGAGATCGCCCTCGCTTTCCACCGACAGGCCGACCGCCCGGCCCCAGATCGCCGTGTCGACCGGCGCGCCGCCGGCCACCGGATTGCCGTCCGCGCCCGCCAGCGTGCTGGGCACGGCGGAACGCACGCCCACCCGCTCGACCAATTGCCCGGTCAAGGCCAGGCCGATCGTCTGCATCGCGCCCGGCAGGTTCTCATAGAGATAGATCTGGTCGAAAAAGTCCGACCGCAGGAAGTGCGCGCCATCCTCGAACGCCAGCTCGTAGCCGAAGATGCCGCCCTCCACCGGGCCCGCCAGGGCAAAATCGTCCCCGTCGACCGCGCCCGACACCTCGATCAGCCGGATGCCGTCGCCCGTCGTCCGGCTTCCCGCGCCGATCAGGTTCACATCGATCAGGCTGCGATCGTGGATCACGGTGAACGGTCCGACCGAGACATCCGTGACATCGCCTTCGATGATGAACATGTCAGATGTCGCGCCGTCGGCCTCGAAGTCCAGCAACACCTGTGACCCTGTCGCACCGGCATAGTCGCCGGAAACCCTCAAGACATCGTTGGCCTCGCCATCGGCCAGATCGACCCCACCTTCGTTGCCGAGCGAGCCGACAACTGTGCTGGACGGGCTGTTGCCCTCGGCCTGCAGGGTCGAGCTCGGGTCGACGAAGACGGCGCCGAACGGCGTCAGGTCCGCATCGTTGGCCTGCACCAGCGTGTTGGCGCTCAGCGCCAGAGCCTCCAGCCCCGTCGGCACGCCCAGCGCCTGGCTGGCCGCCGTGACCCCGAACAGTTCGACGGTATCGAGGCCGTCGCCGCCATCGATCTGAAGCACTTGGCCCAGATTGCCGTCGAACGTGCCGCTGAAATCGGCGTCGTCCCAGCCGCCGCCGGCAACGACACCAAAGATCTGCATCGTGTCGTTTTCGATGCCGAGGCCGATCAGACCGGTCGCCGAGCCATCGATCAGCGCGACCGTGTCCGCGCCGCCATTGAGCATGACGTCGCCGACCAGCGCGCCGCGCGAGACCACGACGGCCGAGCCGTCCTGGTCGCTGATCGCCAGCCCGGTATTGGAGGCCACCGATCCGGTGTCGCCGATGACGATCACGCCGCCGCCGTCGTTGATGTCGACAATGCCGATGCCCGGACCGTAGTTGCCGGCCACGGCGCCATCGATGGTCATGAAGAACTGGCCCTTGCCGCCATGCTCCAGCGCGATGCCGCTTTCGTTGCCCGTCACATCGACCACCGAGATCGATATGTCGCTCGTGCTGTCCGGGTTGTCGATCGTTGCCACGATGCCGCTATACGTGCCCCCGGTCACCGCGCCCGTCGAGGTGATCATCAGCGCGCCGGTGCCCTTGTTGGTGGCCACAACCCCGTCACTGCCGCCTGACACATCCGCCGCCGAGACCGTTAGATCACCGCCGCCGTCGGTATTGGTGATGCGGGCGCGGATGCCCTCCCGTTGCCCACCCGTCGCCGTGCCTTCGGCGACGACCTCCAGATGGCCGGTGCCGCTGTTGCGCGCGTCGATGCCCCTCTGCTCGCCAAAGACCGATTGGGCCGCGACCGTGACCTGCGTGGCATTGGTCGACGCGGCGTCGGCCCGGATGCCATCCGAAAGCGCGCCTGTCACATCGCCGGAGGTGACTACGGAAATAGAGCCGTCGGCCCGGCTGCGCGCGAGGATCCCGAAAGTGCCGCCTTCAACATCCATCGCCGACACGCTGATGTTGCCGCTGCCGACCGCGTTATAGGCGTAGAGGCCGATATTGCCCAGGCCGGTGACGGTGCCGTCGGCGTCGATGATCGTCGACCCCATCCCGCTGTTGCGCGCGCTGATCCCTCTGGCGCCGCCGATGACGTCCATCGTTGATATCTCGATTTCGGCGCCCGAGGCGTTGATGCCCGCCGATCCCAGACCGGTCCCTGTCACCGTGCCTGTCGCGGTCACGGACACCGATCCTGAGCCCGCACTGTTGGCGAGAATGCCGGTAAGGCCGGTGACGCCGGCTGCCGTGATGGTGACGTTGCCGGCCATTGGTCCGAAATTGCGGCCGGCGATACCGGTGCCGGGGGCCCACACGATGTCGGCTGCCGTGATCGAAACGTCGCCACCGGCCGAGTTCTCGACCCGAATGCCATAGCCATTGCCGTCACCCGTCACCGGGCCCGAGGTGGTGACGAAGATACTACCACTGCCAAGATTCTCGGCATCGATCCCGTCCGTCCCGCCGCTGACACCCATGGCGGAGATGGTCAGGTGCGCGCCGCTGGCGGCGTTGTCGATCCTGGCGAAGATGCCCTCCGTGGTGTCGCCCGTAACATCGCCGCCAGCCGTGATCGACAGGGCGCCCGTGCCCTGATGTTCGGCCCGGATGCCGGATCGCCCGCCGTCGACACCGGCGGCGGAGATGGTCAGGGCGCCGCCGCCATCGTTGTTCGTTGCAGAAATGCCATCCCAAGATGCCGAGGACACCCTCTCCTCCGCCCTGATGGTGATGTCGCCGCCATTGATGTTTCGCGCTTGTATGCCTTGGCGCAGGCCGCTGGTGACCATGCCCGTTGCGGTGATGCTGACGTCCCCAGTGCCGACATTTCTGACGTCGATGCCGCGCACCGCACCGCTGACGCCGGCCACAGCGACGGTAACGTCGGTCGCATCCGCTTCGTTCCGCGCCCGAATGCCATCCAGGGTCGCCGACGACACCGTGTCCTCGGCCGTGATGGTGAGCGCACCGCCGTAGTAATTCGAGGCCTTGATCCCATAGCCCGCACCGCCCGTGACCGGGCCGGTCGTGGTGATGCTCAAATTGCCGGTGCCCTCGTTCCGGGCCGAGATGCCGGTGTCGGCGCCGGATACGCTGGCGGCGGAGATGGTGAGGGTGTCGCCCTCGGTGTCGAGGTTTGCAAAGATACCGTCCCCATTGCCGCCGAGCCCACCGGTTACGTTGCCGGCCGTGATGGACAGCGAGCCATCGCCACGGTTTGACGCAGAGATCCCAATGCGTCCGGCGCTGACATCGCCGACCGAAACGGTCGCGTCGGTACCGTTGATCAGGCTTGCCCTGACCCCTTCAAGCAGCTCGCCCGTTACGTTGCCGGCGGTGACCGACAGAAATCCGGTGCCGATGTTCTGCGCGACGATGCCGTTGACACCGCCATGAACATCCGCTGCCGATACCGCGACATTGAGGCCATTACTGCCGGCGGGATCGGCGGCAAGGATGCCGTCGCCCGTTCGGCCCGTGACCGTGCCCGACGCGGAGACGTAGATCGACCCGTCGCCACGGTTCGATGCAAGGATGCCAAACCGTTCACCGTCCACGGAGGCCGCTGAGACGGTGACGTCGCCATCTATGAAATTCTCGGCTCTGATGCCGTCGGAGTTCACGTTTGCTGTTGTGATCAGTCCGTCCGCAATAACCGTCACGGACCCGGCACCCTCGTTTCGAGCCTCGATGCCGTTCTGTTTGCTGGTCACGTCGTCGGCCGTGACCGTGACATCGGCGGTGCTGCTGTCGTTCACGATCTGGGCGATGATCCCACCGCCGCTCGCATTGTTGCCAAAGCCACCAAACACCGTGCCGTTGGCTGTGATCTCGATCGCGCCGGTGCCTTCATGGCGCGCCGCAATCCCCGTAGCCCCGCCTTTGACCTCATTGGCGGCGATTACGATAGCGCCGCCGCTGGCAGCATTGGTGATCCTGGCATCAATCCCTTCGGCCTTGTCGTTCGTGACCGTGCCGTCGGCCGTGACCGTCAGGTTGCCGGTGCCCTGATGGTAGGCCGCGATCCCCTCATACTCGCTGTTGATGGCGTTGGCATTGATGGTCAGATTGTTGGTCGACGCGGAGGTCAAGGCCGTGATGCCCTTGCCGTCTACCCCCGTCACCGTGCCGGTCGCGGTAACGCTGGTGTCGCCGTTACCGTAATTCCTGACGCCGATGCCGTCGGTCTGGCCCTGCACATCCATGGCGGTGACTGACAGCCCGGTGGAATCGTTGAAGGCGCGGGCGTCGATGCCCTCCTGGCTGGCCGATGTCACGGGGCTCGTCGCCATAACGGTCGCCCCGCCGCCGATATAGCTGCGCGCCTGGATGCCGGCCCCCGTGCCTCCGGTCACCGCGCCTGTGGTGGTGATGCTCAGATTGCCCGTGGTGTAGTTGGCGCCGCGAACGCCTATGGACGCGCCCTCGACGCCCGCCGCCGAGATCGTTGTGTCCGTCGAGGTAGCTTGAGCGCGTGTGGAGATGCCGATGCCGCCCGTGGCGATCACCGTGTCCGTGGCGGTGACGGTGATCGATCCGTCGCCATAGTTTCTGGCCGAGATGCCGTAATTGTTGCCGGTGACGGTATCGTAGGCTGTCACCACGATTTCGCCGCCGCCGCCGACATTTCTGGCGGAAATTCCGTAGCCTCCCTGGCCGACGACCGGCCCCGTTGCCGTCACCTTCAGGTCGCCAGAGCCCTCGTTCCGCGCGTAGATGCCATAGCGCCCGCCGCTGACGCCGGCGGCCGAAATCGTCAGGCTGGCGCCACTGCCGGAATTGATGGCCCGGATGCCGTCCTGGGTCGCGCCCGTCACGGTGCCCGTGGCGGAGATGTTGAAGTCACCCAGACCGCCATTCTTCGCGTTGATGCCGTAGGTGTTGCCCTGCACGGCGGCGGCGGAGATCGTGACCGGCGAAGCGTCGTTGGAATAGGATCGCGCGTCGATGCCGCTGGCGGCGGCCGAGGTGACCTGTTCGGTCGCCACGATGCTCAACCCGCCGCCGATGGTGTTCACCGCCCTGATGCCGGGCTGGCTGCCGCCGGTGACCTGGCCGGTGGTGGTGATCGACAGGCCGCCAGTGCCGAAGTTGCTGGCGGTAATGCCGTGGTTCGCGCCCGACACGCCCGCCGCCGAGATGGTCAGGTCGCCGCCGTTGCCAAGCTGGAGCGCCGATATGCCCTCAGCGCCGCTCGACGCCACCGTATCGTTGGCGGAGATGGTGATCGCTCCGCCCATGTTGTTTCTCGCCACGATACCGGTGCCCGTCGTGGCGGTGACCGCCCCCGTTGTGGTGATGTTCAGATCGCCCGTGCCGAAATTCTTGGTGTAGATGCCATGGCGTGCGCCGCTGACGCCGGCGGCGGAGATCGTCAGGTTCCCGCCCACGGCGTTGGTGTTCCGCGCGTAGATACCGTCCAGGCCGGTACCGGTAACCAGGCCCGTGGCGGTCACGTCCAGATCGCCGGTGCCGCTGTTTTTGGCGATGATGCCGCTCGTTACGCCGCTGACCCCGGCTGCCGAGATCGTGAGATTGGCGCCGTTGAACGAGTTTTCGGCGCGAATGCCCGTCCCGGTCGTGGCGGTGACCGTGTCGGCTGCGGTGATGCTCAACGACCCCGTGCCCTCGTGAAGGGCCAGGATGCCCTCCGAGCCGCCGCTGACCCCTTGGGCCGAAATCGTCAGATCCGTGCCGAGGTTGCGGGCGGCGATGCCTTGGAACTGGCCGCCGGTCACCGTGCCCGTCGCGGTGATCGACAGTGTGCCGGTGCCGAAATTGATGGCCCGGACGCCGAACTGGCCGCCGCTGACATCGGCCGCCGTGATCGTGAGATCCGTCGCCGATGCGGACGTGTTTTCCGCTTGGATCCCATATTTCGCCGTTCCGGTGACGGTGCCCTTGGCGCTGACCGCGATCGCGCCGGAACCGGCGTTGATGGCCTTGATGCCGGTCTGGTTGCCGTAGACATCGGCCGCGGAGATCGTCAGATCGGTGCCGTCGCTCGAATTGCTGGCGGTGATGCCCTCGCCACCAAGGCCCGAAACCGGTCCGTTCGTCGTGATGGTGACGGCACCGCCATCGGTATTGATCGCTTCCAGCCCGTCATCGTCGCCCGTGATGATCGAGCCATAGGTGTTGGTGTCGTCGAAGGTCAGGCCGCCATCCGCCTTGATCGAGATCGCGGTGTCGCCCGTGCCCGTTGTGTCGATGCCGAAGCCGGCCGGCGGCGCGCCGGAGGTGGTCACCGTCACCGGGCCGCCATAGTCGATCGACACGCCCGGCTCCCCGGGCACCGCGCCGCCGGAACAGAAGTAGGTGCCGCCGCCGACCGGCGGGCACGAGCCCGCATAGCTTGTGCGCCCGCCATAGCTGATCAGCAGCGCACCCGCCATGGCCGTGGTCAGGGTCAGGCGCGCGCGCAGGGATTTCGGCTTCGACATTGTGGGACCCCTCTTTCGACCGGTTGGCGTGCCGGCCGTTGCTTCCTCCAAACCGGAAGCCGCCCAACCCGAGGTGACGTCGCGCCTGCACCCCATCGCACACGGCTTGTTCTCATCGCGGCCGTTTGTCGGCCCTCTTGTTTTTGCCCGGTGCCGGCCCTTTGAACGGGGGAGGGGGCGCCACACCGGTCATGCCCTCGCCGGCATTTCCCGACGATTGCGATAGTCCACGGCTCTGCCCAAACCTCGACGCCCATTGAGTGCAACGACGCGGTGAAGTCCGAACAGATCCTCAACCGTATTGATGGTTCTGAGGTGGGTAAAGCAAAAACTCGCGTATTAAACAATATATCATTGAATACTCTCGTATTCAGTGCTCGATAAAGGCACTTATTAGAGAGTATCACAAGGTGATCGATTCATAACGCGCATTGCATGCCGCGCCATCGCCGATCTAACGGCCTGTTTTGCCTGCGAATCGACCTATCCGATTGATAATAAACGATTCAATTTTTTTAGCAGGGGCGGAAGAAACCCGATCTTCTGGTCGCTGAACTTTGGCGAAATATTGGCAGAACAACGGCATTTACACGCCGTGTTTGCTTTAGGTAATCTTTGATCTGCTTTTAAGTCGGCTGTCCGGCACGGTTGAGCGATCGGCGTCAGCTGGATCGGCATTTTCGATTGTATCAATGCAAGTTTGGGACACGCCGGTGAACGGCGAAGCAGCGCCAAACTCGGTGCCCAAACCTAGATAGCTCTGCACGCGGCCGGTACGCGGCAAATTGCCGAGATTGAGAAGCGCCGGCCTGGGGTGAGCCGGACCGGCGCTTCAAGGCTGGATGGGTGTCGCCCCGAACGGGTTAGCTCAGGAAGATCTCCACCCGTCGGTTTTGAGGCTCGCGCACGCCGTCCGGGGTCGGCACCAGCGGGTTCTCCTCACCAAACGCTCTGATCACGATCTCGTCCGGCGCGATGCCGCGGGCGATCAGGCCGTCGGCGACCGAGTTGGCGCGCCGTTCCGACAGGCCCAGATTGTAGGCCGCCGAGCCCGAC
>JANQGH010000063.1 GCA_028277405.1 Alphaproteobacteria bacterium
AAGCCGATCAAGCTTTCCGAACAGCGCCAAGAGGTGCTGGAAAATGCTGCGCGGGAACGTTCGTCAGGCAAGAAGAAAGCCCGTGAACAGGAGCAAACAGCCGCGCCGGAGCCTTCGCAGTAGGGCACGGGGCCGAGGCACAAATCGGATGGCTGAAAAGATGGCCAAAAAAACGGGCAAAAAGAGGCCCGCCGCGCGGACAAGCATTAGCTATTCCGCCCGGCGGGAAGACCTGGCCGGGGGTATGCCGATCTCTCTGAGAATGGCTCCCCCGTCCAGGCATGAATTCGGACGTGTTCGTGATCCTCTGATCGCCAAACAATTGGATGATGCGGGCCAGTCCGAAGCCGAGCGGCGCGAAACGGACGGCAAGGGCTCGCCGCCAAAGCAAAAGCTGCGGCTTCCGCTGGAGCTTCGCGGTGCCGAACCCACCGCGAATGTAAGCCGGGACACCGCCACGATGCCGTCAGCCGAATTGCGAAAGATGAGAGAAGACCTCATGCAGGAATTCAATGAGAAGCGCACAGAATTACGCAAAGAAAAACGAGACCGTAGTGAGCCAATAATGAGCTATGACGGGCCGGATATTGTTTGATGCAAATAAATAGGCGAAACGACCATAGCAAGGGTTGATGGACCGGGAATTTATTGTTATGTTCTTCTTTTGTTCTAGCACAAAAGAGGAGTACCCAAACACCTAAGACAAGGAGCGAAGCGGTGACAGAGACAGGCGGTAAGGTGGGCAGAGACACTTTCAAGGACGCTGATAGAGAAGATCAGGCCGCTCGTCCCGTAATCACAGTCGATTATGAGCGATATGCGCACTTCCTCGAAGACTCCGATCTTACCGAAGAGCAAAAGCAGGAATTCCTGCAAACGCTGTGGAACATCATTGTTGAATTTGTCTCGATGGGCTTCGGCGTTCACCCTCTCCAACAGGCTCAAAACACCTGTGGACAACTTGGAGAAAATGGCGTGAAACCGCCTGTAGCCGAGCCGGATAGGGTAATATTGGATAAGGAAATTCTCACAGAAAAATTTGTAAATGCGTCCGGTCTGGAAACAGGCACGGGGGTGGAAGGAGTTGAGTAATGAGGGATTTTAGCCACACCGGAGAGGCCCCACAAAGAGCCGTCGTGTACTGCCGCGTGAGCGGAAAGAAGCAGAAAAAGGACGGGAGCGGCCTTAGCTCTCAAGAGCATCGATGCCGCCAGTATGCCGAGGCTAAAGGTTATGAGGTCGTTGAGGTGTTTCCCGACGACAGAAGCGCGGAAGGCGATTTTGTAAAACGACCGGGCATGGTCGATTTGTTGAATTTTCTGGATCAGCACCCTAACGAGAAATT
This sequence comes from Alphaproteobacteria bacterium, assembly GCA_028277405.1. Classification (GTDB taxonomy): domain Bacteria; phylum Pseudomonadota; class Alphaproteobacteria; order DSM-16000; family Inquilinaceae; genus JANQGH01. Next base: position 1,346 of record JANQGH010000063.1, read on the forward strand.
CGTTGTGATCTTCGACGATCTAAAACGCTACTCCCGAGACACCGAGTTTCACTTGAAGCTCCGGCGCGTAATGCTGGAACGCGGCGCAATTCGTGAATGCCTAAATTTCAATTTTGAGGATTCACCCGAAGGCAAGTTCAATGAAACCATTACGGCTGCCGCAGGGACGTATGAACGTGAAAGCATGGGGCGGCAGAACTGGCAAAAGAGCATAGCCCGACTTGAGCAAGGGTACTGCGTGCAGTCTGTGCCGCCTGTTGGCTACAAGTACATAAAGGCACCGAGCGGCGGGAAAGTGCTGGTGAGGGATGAGCCAGCCGCGTCTGTTGTGCAGGAAGCGCTTGAAGGTTTCGCAACCGGACGGCTGTCGTCGCAGGTTGAAGTTAAGCGGTTTTTGGAGTCACACCCTGACTTCCCGAGGACCGGATACAATGGCGAAATCCCTCAATGGACCGCCGTGAGGATGATGCGGCAACCCCTCTATGCCGGGTTGGTGGATGGAAGGGCTTGGGGTGTTTCTATCCGCGAAGGAAAGCATGAAGGCCTTATCAGTATCACGGCATTTGAGCGCATCCAGCAAAAGCTGGACGGTGGGGCTTACGCCCCGGCCCGCAAGGATATAGCCACTGATTTCCCGCTGCGCGGCGCTGTGTGTTGCTCGGAATGCCAGTCACCTCTTACGGCGGGGTGGTCGAAAGGAAAGTACAAAAAGTATCCCTACTACTTTTGCCACAACAAGCGTTGTGACCTACGCGGCAAAACCATCTCCCGGAAAAAAATTGAAGGTGAATTTGAAGCCTTGCTTGGTGACCTGCAACCATCCAGGCAACTTGTCGAGATCGCGGGGGCCATGTTCAAAGACTATTGGGATGCGCAACTCGGCCGATCAGCTTCAATCCGCAAGGCAATCCAGCGTGAACTGCGCGAAGCCGAACGGTCACTTGAAAAGCTGCTGGATGCTGTGGTCGAGGCGACCAATCCCCGCGTGATTGCCGCATACGAAAAGCGGATCGAAAAGGTGGAGCGCAAAAAACTCGTCTTGCAGGAAAAGGAGCGCGAAAGCGCTTCACCACCACAGAGTTTCGAAGATTTGTTTGAACTCTCTATCCGATTTCTCTCAAGCCCTTGCAAACTATGGCAAACTGGGCGTTTCGACATGCAAAGACTGGTGCTTACACTAGCCTTTCCGGGACACTTGACGTATTGCCGGGAAACCGGATTTAGAACTCCGCAACCCTCTGTTCCGTTTAGTTTTTTTCAAACTTTTAGCTTGGAAAACAAAATGGTGCTGCCGGAGAGATTTGAACTCTCGGCCTCTCCCTTACCAAGGGAGTGCTCTACCCCTGAGCTACGGCAGCGTTGGCTTCGCTATTGCGGCAAGCGGCGGGCGAAGGCGGCGGGAACGTGCCATAGGGCGGGCGGCGGGCGCAAGCGGCTTTTGTAATGACCCCGAAAGGCCTAGGCTTTGCCTTGTTGCCGCCCGCAGACGTCCGGAGAGTCGCGTGAGTGACCAAGAACCAAAGCCGCCAGCCGGCAAGGCACGCGATGCCAACACGAATGCCAAGGGCGCGGTTGAACCTAAGCCGTCCCGCCAGGAACGCGAGGCCGCGGCGCTTCGGGCCAATCTGGCCAAGCGCAAGGCCCAGAAACGCGGACGCACTTCGATTGCTAAGCCGCCTTTGGGCAGGCCGACCGGGCACTAGCGGGTTCGAACTCGGCGCTTGTCCGCGCGTTGCAGGATCGGTGACGCCGGCCGGCGACCATCTCGCGCAGCGCATGCTTGAGAAGCGTGCGCCGGGCGGCTACACACGGGGGCCAGTCACACCCCCCGACACGGGCCCGTCCGGGCCGAAAGAGCGGCCGACCATGAGCATCATGTCCGATCGATGGATCCGCAAGACGGCCAGCGAAGCCGGCATGATCGAGCCGTTCGTGGAAAAGCAGACGCGCGAGGGCGGGATCTCGTACGGTCTCAGCTCCTACGGCTACGACGCGCGGGTCGGTGACGAGTTCCTGATCTTCACCAATGTCGACAACGCCATCGTCGACCCCAAGAGCTTTGCCGAAAACAGCTTCGTGAAGCGCAAGACCGACGTCTGCATCATTCCGCCCAACAGTTTCGCGCTGGCCAGCACGGTGGAGTATTTCCGCGTGCCGCGCGACATCATGGTGATCTGTCTTGGCAAATCGACCTATGCGCGCTGCGGCATCATCGTCAACGTGACGCCGCTGGAACCGGGCTGGGAAGGCCATGTGACGTTGGAGTTTTCCAACACCACGCCGCTGCCCGCGAAAATCTACGCCAATGAGGGCGCCTGCCAGTTTCTGTTCCTTCAGGGTAACGAGCCCTGCGAAACCTCTTACGCCGACCGTGCGGGCAAATACATGCGCCAGCAGGGCGTGACGCTGCCGAAGATCTGAGGACCGACACCCCCCATGGACAAGATACGCATTCGCGGCGGCCGGCCCCTTCACGGCAGCATTCCGATCTCCGGCGCCAAGAACGCCGCGCTGCCCCTGATGGCCGCCAGCCTGTTGTCGGACGAGACCCTGACGCTGTCCAACCTGCCGCAACTGGCGGACATCCAGACGATGTCCAGGCTGCTGGCCCAGCATGGGGTCGATCTGCATCTGAACGGTGCGGACCCGGCGAGCGCGACCGGCGGCCGGGTGCTGGAGTTAAATGCCAGCGGAATCGATAACACCACGGCGCCTTATGATCTGGTGCGCAAGATGCGCGCCAGCGTCCTGGTGCTGGGGCCGCTGGTCGCCCGCCATGGCAAGGCGGCGGTGTCGCTGCCCGGCGGTTGCGCCATTGGGACCCGTCCTGTGGACTTGCACATTGACGGGCTGAAGGCGCTGGGTGCGGAGATCGACCTGCGCGAGGGCTATATCCACGCAAGCGCGCCAAACGGCCTGACCGGCGCCCATGTCGTCTTTCCCAAGGTCTCGGTTGGCGCGACCGAAAACATGCTGATGGCCGCCAGCCTGGCCAAGGGCGAGACCGTGCTCTTGAACGCGGCGCGCGAGCCGGAGGTCGAGGATCTGGCCGCCTGTCTCGTGGCCATGGGCGCGAAGATTGAGGGTATCGGTACCGATCGGGTCACGATCCAGGGTGTCGATGCGCTGCACGGCGCCCGCCATCAGGTGGTGGCCGATCGGATTGAGACCGGCACCTACGCCATGGCCGCCGCAGCCACCGGCGGCGAAGTCGAACTGGTCGGGGGCCGGCTGGACCTGATCGAGGCGGTCGGCACAGGCCTCCAGGCCGCCGGCGTGGAACTGTCTCACACCGAGACCGGCTTCAAGGTCAGCCGGGCGAATGGCCCGCTGACCGGTGTTGACGTCATGACCGAACCGTTTCCCGGCTTTCCGACCGACCTGCAGGCCCAGACCATGGCGCTGATGACGACGGCGGAGGGCGCCTCGATGATCACCGAGACGATCTTCGAGAACCGCTTCATGCATGTGCCGGAACTGGCCCGCATGGGGGCCAACATCACGGTTCACGGCGCCTCGGCCTTGGTGCGCGGCGTGCCCCGGCTGACAGGAGCGCCGGTAATGGCGACGGACCTGCGCGCCAGCGTGTCGCTCGTCATCGCGGGGCTGGTGGCTGAGGGCGAGACGGTCTTGAACCGGGTCTATCACCTGGACCGCGGCTATGAGCGGCTGGAACAGAAGCTGGCCGGCTGCGGCGCCGATATCGAGCGTGTGGCGGACGACGCCTGATGTCTGATTCGATGGCCGATCCGATGCCCGACCCAATGAGCGCCAAGCCGCTGCGCCTGCGCACGCGCGACGCCGGCGACCTGCCGGTGATCGCCGCGCAGTTGCAAGACGCCATCGTACCGGTGTCCGAGATCGGCTACGACGCGGAGAAGAAGCTGTTCGTGCTTGTGGCCAACCGGTTTCGCTGGGATGTCGGCGAGGTCGACTGGTCGGATGAGTTCGGCAGCGACGAGGCCGACGAGGAAGAAGAGGGCGCCTCAGGCGCCTATTACCTCCGCAGCCAGTGCGGTCTCCAAATCCGCAACGTGAAGCAGGTCCGCCGCCGCAACCTGGACTTGACCGAGCGTGGCCGCCTGCTCGACCTCCTGACGATCGCGACCGCCGACGATCATGTCCGGCTGGTCTTCGCCGACGACAGCGAGATCGACCTCAAGGTCGGCCGGCTTGACGTCTTCATGGAGGATATCGGCGAACCCTGGATCAGCCGCCACCATCCCCGCCATCAGGACGCCGAGTAGGACCCCAGAGCCGCCGCCCCGATCTATTTAAAGCGCGTCCGTGCCGAGTTCGCCTGTGCGGATGCGCATTACCTGTTCCAGATCCAACACGAAGATCTTGCCGTCGCCGATGCGGCCGGTTTGGGCGGCCTCGCGCACCGTCTCGATCACCCGTTCCTGGTCGCCATCATCAACCGCGATTTCCAGCTTTAGCTTGGGGATGTAGCTGATGTTGTATTCGGCCCCGCGATAGATCTCCGTATGGCCCTTCTGGCGGCCATAGCCGCGCACCTCGGTCGCCGTCAGGCCCAGAATGCCGATCTCGGTCAGCGCGTCGCGCACGGCGTCCAGCCGGTGCGGTTGAATCACCGCGATAATCCACTTCATCGTCCCAAACCCCCTAGATTGCCGGCGCTCAAGGGTTGTAGCCCTGCTCGCCATGGGCGGTGAAATCCAGGCCCTCGATCATGTCCTCGTCGGACACGCGCAGGCCGCAGATCGCCTTGGTTAGCTTCACGATGATGTAGGTCGCAAGACCGGCCCACAAAGCGGTGACGACCACGCCGACGAGCTGGACCCAGAATTGCGCCCCCATGGTCACGCCTTCGGCCAGGCCGACGCCGCCCAGTGCGGTGCTGGCGAAGAACGCCGCAAGCAGCGTGCCCGTGGCGCCGCCAATGCCGTGGACGGCCAGAACGTCGAGCGAATCGTCGACCTTGAAGCGGTGCTTGATCAGGTCGACGAACAGATAGCAGAGCAGGCCGCCCGCCAGGCCCAGAACGATACCGCCGGCCGGGCCGACATAGCCGGATGCCGGCGTGATGGTCGCCAGCCCGGCGATCGTGCCTGTAACCAGGCCGACGACGCTGGGCTTGCCGAAGCGCAGCCATTCGATCACCAGCCAGACCAGCGAGGCGACGGCCGCCGAAAGATGGGTCACCAGCATCGCCATGGCGGCATCCGTGCCCGCCGACAGCGCGCTGCCCGCGTTGAAGCCGAACCAGCCGACCCACAGCATGCAGGCGCCGACCATGACCATCCACGGCGCGTGCGGCGGCCGCAACCCGTGCGGAAAGCCGCGCCGAGGCCCTAGCTGCCAGGCGATGACCAGGGCCGAGACACCCGCCGTCACGTGGACGACGATGCCGCCGGCGAAATCCAGCACGCCCATCTCGGCCAGCCAACCACCGCCCCAGACCCAATGGGTCACCGGCGCGTAGACAATCAGCAGCCACAGGCCGGAGAAGAGCAGCACGGCGGCGAATTTGATCCGCTCGACATAGGCGCCGACGATCAGGGCCGGTGTGATGATCGCGAAGGTCATCTGGAACATGACGAACAAGGTGGCGGGGATGCCCGCACCCTCGACGACCGCGCCTCTGGCGATGCCCAACAACAGGAAGTCCGAAAGGCCGCCGACCACCGCACTGCCGTCGGCAAAGGCCAGGCTGTAGCCGATCACGAACCACAGCACCGTCACCAGACAGGCGATGGCGATGCAATGCATCAGGACGGAAAGCACATTCCTGGATTGCACCAGCCCGGCATAGAACAGCGCGAGGCCGGGCAGCGTCATGAACAAAACCAAGGCCGTGGATGTCAAAATCCACGCCGTATTGCCGGTGTCGATCATCGATGAGCCCCTTCAAACGCCCGAGATTGGCTCCCGGGTCGGCGAGTTTGCTTAATCGGCCGGCATCTTGCTCAGAAACTGGGCGTGATCAATGGTTTCGGGGGCTGTTTGGCGGCTTTTCGATACGATTTGTTCGCAAGTGCAAACGCATTAGCCATGATGCCGAGAAGATGGGCAGAAAATCGTTCGAATTGATCAAAAGACGGGCAGGTCGAAAGGCTGCCCTAAGTCGAGTCTTTTGGCGGCGTTGCTCGCAATTGAGGCAGATGCCCTTTGTCCACAATACTGAAATGCTTCCGCAGTGGCAGACGTAGCCGCCGTTCGGCTGCAGCCGGCCGTCCTACCAAGTGTGTGGATTGGTGTGTTGATACGTTGGCCACCTATGCCAGCCGGACGACGTTGTTCCTAGGTGCTCGAACTGTTATTTAATTCAGTCGACTTTCAGGCTTTCTTAAGGCCATTTATCAAAATATCGAAATGAGTCTCGAACAGTGCCTCAAGATCCAGCTTGTGATGGGAGTCGAATAGGATCTTCCAAACGGCCGCTGTGACCGCGGGGCCAAGCACGGTGAGCGGATAGTCGGGCAGGGCGGTGGCGCGGAACTCGCCGCGCGCGACACCGAGTTCGATCGTACGCCTGAGCGTCTTCAGGCCGCGCTGGATGACGGTTTCGAAATAGAAGTCCACCAGGTGCGGAAAGCGCGGCCCTTCGGCGATCATCAGCCTCAGGATCTGGCGCAGCCTGCTGCCGGCCAGCTCGCGGTAGATACCGTGGACCTGGGCGCGGATCAGGTCCTCAACAGAACCCTCATGATGCGCCAGCATATCTTCCGCCTCGGCCACGGTCGGCAGGATCCAGCGGCGTACGACCCCTTCGAACAGCCGTTCCTTGCTGTCGAAATAGAGGTAGATCGTGCCCTTGCTCACGCCTGCCCTTTTGGCGACGTCGTCCACACGCGCGGCGTCGAAGCCCTTGGTCGAGAATTCGTCCAAGGCGGCATCCAGAATGTCGTCCGACCGGCCTTCTTTGGCAGGCCGTCCGCGTCGCTTCCCCGGGTTCGCCTTCGCGTTCATCGCTACCGAACCCGCGACCGTCGGTTTTTCATTGCAATCGACCCATAATCGAAACATATTATGACTGACCAGTCAGTCATTCAAGAGGGAAGTGCGAAGGCCCGTTCGGAGAGGACGGCTGAGCCAAAGATCGATGAAGAGGGTTGCGATCGTCTTTGTGATACTGGCCGCGCTGGGCGGCGGCGCGGCCTGGTACTTCTATGGCCGGGAGACCACCCAGGACCCCGACCTCTTGCTCTATGGCAATGTCGACATCCGCCAGGTCGATCTCGCCTTCCGCGTCACCGGCCGGCTGGAAGAGATGCTGTTCGAGGAGGGCGACGCGGTCACGGCGGGCGACCTGATCGCCATGCTCGATCCCGTGCCGTTCGAAGAGTCCGTCGCCTATGCCGATGCCAACGTGGCCGTTCGGGTGGCCCAGTTGGCCAATCTGGAGGCCGGCGCGCGCCCGCAGGAGATCGCCCAGGCCCGGGCCACGGTGGTTGAGCGCCAGGCCGCGCTGGACAACGCCATGCGCATCCTGGAACGCCAGCAGACGCTGGTTCAGGAGGGCAATGTCTCGCAAAGCGTCTATGACGACGCGTTGACCACGATGGACGAGACCGAAGCGCGTCTGGTCTCGGCCCAGGAAGCGCTGGCGCTGGTAATCGACGGCGCGCGGCCGGAGGATATTGCCGCCGCGCGGGCCAATCTGCAGGCGGCGCAGGTGCAGGTCGACCAGGCCCAGACCCAGCTTGACGATACCAGCCTCTTCAGCCCGTCGGACGGCACGATCTTGACCCGGCTGCACGAGCCGGGCGCGATCCTCGCGGCCGGCCAGACCGTCTACACCCTGTCGCTCGACCGCCCCGTTTGGGTGCGTGCCTATGTCGACGAGCCGGATCTGGGCCTGATCGAGCCGGGCCAAACCGTCGAGGTGATCACGGATACCGACCCCAACCGCCCCTATGAGGGCCAGATCGGCTTCATCTCGCCGACGGCGGAGTTCACGCCGCGCACCGTCGAGACCACTGCTTTGCGCACCAGCCTGGTCTATCGGCTGCGCGTCATTGTCGAACAGCCGGATGGGGGCCTGAGGCAAGGCATGCCGGTCACGGTGCGTGTCGCTGGCGCGAGACCGGTGACGGAGTGACCGATGGAAGATGCCCTGGTCGAGGTCGACACGGTCACCAAGCGTTTCGACGACAAGGGGCCGCCCGCGCTTGACGCCATCTCGGCACAGATCGCCGCCGGCCGCATCACGGGCCTGGTCGGCCCCGATGGCGCCGGCAAGACCACGCTGATCCGCCTGATCACGGGCCTGCTCGTGCCCAGCGAGGGGACGATCAGCGCGCTTGGCTTCGACACCAAGACCCAGGCTCAATCCATCCACGCCGCCGTAGGCTACATGCCGCAGCGCTTCGGTCTCTACGAAGACCTTAGCGTCCAGGAAAACCTGACCCTTTACGCCAAGCTGCGCGGTTTGCCGCCGGCGGAGCGCGCCAGCGTCTTCGAGCGCCTGCTGCGCTTCACCGATCTGGCCCGTTTCACCGATCGCCTGGCTGGCCGGCTGTCCGGTGGCATGAAGCAGAAGCTGGGGCTGGCCTGCGCCCTGATCCAGACGCCGAAGCTGCTGCTGCTCGACGAGCCCAGTGTCGGCGTCGATCCGATCTCGCGCCGTGAGCTTTGGCAAATGGTCAAGGAACTGACGGGCGAAGGCATCGGCGTCGTGTGGTCTACCGCGTACCTGGACGAGGCCGAGCGCTGTGACGCGGTCATCCTGCTGAACGAGGGCAAGCTGCTGTTCCAGGGGCCGCCCGAAGACATGACCAGCCGCATCGCCGGCCGGGTCGACCGCGTGGTCGATATCGCGGGCAGGCGCCGGCAAGTGCTGACCAAGGCGCTTGCCGTCGACGGCGTGATCGACGGCGTTATCCAGGGCCGGGCCGTTCGGGTGGTCTATCGCAAGGACGAAACCGCCGCGGCCCGCGACCGGGTCGACGAGATGGTAAAGGCGAACGAGCCGAAGGCCTCCGTCGTACCGGCCGAGCCTCGGTTCGAAGACGCTTTCATCGATGCGCTGGGGGGTGGTCCCGGTGGCCGGTCGGAACTGGCGGAGAAGACGACCGATATCTCCGGCAAAGCCAATGGCGAGGCGGTCATCGTCGCCAACGGGCTGACCAAGCGCTTCGGCGATTTCACCGCCGCCCAGGGCGTCACCTTCACCATCCCGCGCGGCGAGATCTTCGGCCTCCTGGGCCCCAACGGCGCCGGCAAGTCGACCTCGTTCAAGATGCTCTGCGGCCTGCTGACCCCGACATCGGGCGATGGCACGGTCGCCGGCTTCGATCTACGCCGCGCGGCCGCCGAGGCGCGCAACAGGCTGGGTTACATGGCCCAGAAATTCTCGCTCTATGGCGATCTCAGCGTCGGCCAGAATCTGGAGTTCTTCGCCGGCGTTTACGGCCTGCCGCGCAAGCGCAAGCGCGAGCGCATCGAGACCATGATCGACACTTTCGATCTCGCCCGTTTCCTGGGCACCAACGCCAAGGATCTGCCGCTCGGTTTCAAGCAGCGGCTGGCGCTGGCCTGCGCCGTGATGCATGAGCCGGAGGCGCTGTTCCTGGACGAACCCACCTCCGGCGTCGACCCGATCACCCGGCGCGAATTCTGGACCCATATCAACGGCCTGGTCGAACGCGGCGTGGCTGTCCTGGTGACCACCCATTTCATGGACGAGGCGGAATACTGCGACCGCATCGCCCTGATCTATCGCAGCCGCACCATCGCCACCGGCTCGCCGGATGCGCTGAAGGCCCGGGTCGCCGGCCCCTCCATGCCGGACCCGTCCTTGGAGGACGCCTTCATCAAACTGGTCGAAGACTCCGAGATGGATCAGGAGGCGGCGGCGTGAGCATGCCGGGCGCGCGGTTCGGCGCCTTGCTGGTCAAGGAGAGCATCCAGATCGTGCGCGACCCCAGCTCGATCCTGATTGCGCTCGTGCTGCCGCTGATCCTGCTGTTCCTGTTCGGCTATGGCGTGTCGCTCGATGCCAATGTGGTGCGCATCGGCCTGGTGGTCGAACAGGCCGAAGGGCCGGCGGAGGATCTGGCGGCCGCCTTTCAGGCCTCCCGCTATTTCGAGGTCGAGGTCGCCAGCGACATCCGAGCGCTGGAGGACGATCTGGTCGCCGGCAACATCCGTGGTATCGTCGTCATCCCGGCAACCTTCGACCGCGATTTCGGGTCGGCCGACGGACAGGCCGCCTTTCAGGTCATCGCCGATGGCTCGGAACCCAACACGGCCAATTTCGTCCAGAACTACGCCTCGGGCGTTTGGAACACCTGGCTGGCCCAGCAAACCGCGAACGGCGAAGGCCAGGCGCCGGTGATCGCGCTGGCGCCGCGCTTCTGGTTCAACCCGGAACTGGCCAGCCGCTACTTCCTGGTGCCTGGCTCCATGGCCATCGTCATGACCCTGATCGGCACCTTGCTGACCGCACTGGTCGTGGCTAGGGAGTGGGAGCGGGGCACAATGGAGGCCATGATGGCCACCCCGGTCGGCATTCTGGAACTGCTGCTGGGCAAGCTGATCCCGTACTTCGTGCTCGCGCTGGGCTCGATGGCCCTCTGCACGGTTCTTGCCGTGACCCTGTTCGGCGTGCCGATGCGCGGCTCGGTCCCGGCCCTGCTGGCGATCTCGATGGCGTTTCTGTTGCCGGCGCTGGGGCAGGGGTTGTTGATCTCCGCGGCGACCAAGAACCAGTTCGTGGCCTCACAGGCGGCCCTGTTGAGCGGCTTTCTGCCGGCCTTCCTGCTGTCCGGCTTCATTTTCGAGATCGACAGCATGCCGACGGTGATCCAATGGATCACGGTGATCGTGCCGGCGCGCTATCTGATTGCCAGCTTGCAAACCGTGTTTCTGGCCGGCGACATCTGGGCGCTGTTCCTGCCCAACATCGGCGCCATGCTGCTGATCGGCCTCGTGTTCTTTGTTCTGGCCGCGCGCAGCACCAAGAAGCGGCTGGATTGAGATGGCTGGCCGGCTGCGCGCGCTGATCCGCAAAGAGTTGCTGGCCGCACTGCGCGACCCGCGCAGCCGCATGATGCTGATCATGCCGCCGCTGCTGCAGCTGTTGGTGTTCAGCTACGCCGCGACCCTGGAGGTGACCAACGTCTCGATCGGCGTCTTGAACCGGGATGCCGGCCGCTGGGGTGTTGAGTTCGTCGAACGGCTCGAGGGCTCGCCGACCTTCACCGAGATCGTTGCCCTGCAAGGCATCCCGCAGATCCAGACGGCGATCGATCTGCGCCAGGTTATCGCGGTCTTGCAGATCGGCCCGGATTTCTCGCGCAACATAGAGGCCGGCCAGACGGCGACCGCCCAGGTCATCCTCGACGGCAGGCGTTCCAACGCCGCCCAGATCGTGCAGGGCTATCTGACCGTGATCGCCGAGCAGATCGGCGCCACGGTGGATGCCGAGCACGGCGTTCAGCCGCTCGCGGTCGGACCGATTGACCGCAACTGGTTCAATCCCAATTTGGAATACACCTGGTTCACCGTGCCCAGCCTGATCGGCATGATCACGCTGTTGGCGTCGCTGACGATCACGGGCCTGTCCGTGGCGCGCGAACGGGAACTGGGCACGTTCGACCAGTTGATGGTGTCGCCCTTGCGCGTGCATGAGATCCTGATCGGCAAGACCATCCCGCCTCTGCTGGTCGGCCTGTTCCAGGCCACGATCTTCGTGCTGGCCGCCGTCTTCATCTTCGCCATTCCGCTGCGCGGCTCATTGCTGCTGCTCTATGGCAGCTTGCTGGTCTATCAGGCCGCCGTCATCGGCGTGGGGCTGTTCGTGTCCGCGCTGTCGCAAACCCAGCAGCAGGCCTTTCTCGGCTCATTCCTGTTCGCCGTACCGGCCATTCTGTTGTCGGGCTTCGCGTCGCCGGTTGAAAACATGCCGAACTGGCTGCAGATCGTGTCGCTGGCCGATCCGCTGCGCTACTTCCTGGTCATCGTGAAGGGCATCTTCCTGAAGGCCATGTCGGTGGAGCAGGTTTGGCAGAACACCTGGCCGCTAGCCGTGATCGCGGTCGTTACGCTGGGCAGCGCCGCCCTTCTGTTCACCAAGCGATTGGAGTAGCCCGTGGCCACGCCACCCATGTTCAGCGCCGTTACAGACGACGGAAGTCAGGTGACCGGCGAAAACGCCACTGCGATCGTGCCCTGGTGGAGCGTGACCAAGACCGTTCTCGCCGCCACGGCGCTGCGTCTGGTCGACGAGGGTGGCCTCACGCTCGACGAGCCGATCGCGGACAAGCCCTACAGTCTGCGCCAATTGCTGTCGCACCGGGCCGGCCTGCGCTGTTACAGCGCCTTGCCGGCCTACCATCATGCCGTCGGCTCCGGTGACACGCCTTGGCCGATCGAGGACATGCTGGCCCGGGTCGATGCCGACAGCCTCGCCTTTGAGCCGGGGACAGGCTGGGCCTACTCCAACGTCGGCTACATGCTGATCTCACGCCTGATCGAAGACGCGACCGGCGATCCCATCGAGGAGGCCGTGTACCGGCTGGTGCTGGCCCCGTTGGACATGCGCCTTGTCGAGTTCGCGGTCGAACCGACCGATCTAGAGCAAACCGCCTGGGGCAATCCCAAGGAATACCATCCGGGCTGGGTCTATCATGGCCTGCTGATCGGCGAGGTCGGAGAGGCGGCCCTGTTTGTCCACCGCTTGCTGACCGGCGAACTGCTGCCACCGCATCTGCGCTACGCCCTGGTCGACGCCCACCCGGTCGGCGGGCCGCTTGAAGACCGGCCTTGGCGCCAGACCGGCTACGGCCTCGGCCTGATGATCGGCGACATGACGGTCGCCGGCCTCGCCATGGGCCATTCAGCGGGCGGGCCCGGCAGCGTTGGCGCGGTCTATCATTTCCCCGACTTGCCCACGCCGCGCACTGTCGCGGTCTTCGCCCAGGCTGGCGACGAAGGCCTCTGCGAATGGGAGGCGGCGCGGCTTTCACAGGCCGGATAGCCCGCCACCGCCGGTTCATGCGGCACGACCATGGCTGCTGTCGAAAACCATTCATTTGAAGCGGCGGGCGGAAATCCGTAGTCTCCGCCGCCGTCGGGACGAGCCCGGCATTTGATTTCTCAAGCAGCCGGAAGCTATTGAGCGCTTTCTCGTGACCCAGATTTCCGTTTCCGAAGCGGCCAGAGCGCCGAACGAGCCGCTGGTGCTCGCCGTCCCAAAGGGCCGCATCCTGAAGGAGTTGCGCCCGCTGATGGCGCGTGCCGGGCTGGAGCCGGAGCCGGCCTTCGACGATGAGCGGCACCGGGGCCTTCGGTTCCGTACCAATATCCCGATGGTTGAGATCATCCGCGTGCGGTCGTTCGACGTCGCTACCTTCGTCGCCTTCGGTGCTGCGCATCTGGGCGTCGCCGGCAACGACGTGCTGATGGAGTTCGACTTTCCCGAGATCTACGCTCCGCTGGACCTGAAGATCGGCGCCTGCCGGCTCTCCGTGGCCGAACCGGTCGAACTGTCGGAGACCGACGACCCGTCGCGCTGGAGCCATGTCCGGGTCGCCACCAAATATCCCGAAGTGACCAGACGGCACTTCGCCGCGCGCGGGGTGCAGGCCGAATGCATCAAGCTGAACGGCGCCATGGAGCTGGCGCCCAGCCTGGGCCTGTGCCGCCGGATCGTGGACCTGGTGTCGACGGGTTCGACCTTGGCGGCGAACGGGTTGAAGGAGATTGAGCTGATCGCTGACGTGACCTCGCGTTTGATCGTCAATCGTGCTGCGCTGAAGACCAGGCCGGCGGATCTCGGCGGCTGGGTGGAGCGTTTTCGGGAGGCGGTCGATGCCGCATAGGCTGAACACGGCGGACGCCGATTTCCAAACCGCCTTTGCGGCCTTTCTGGGCGCCAAGCGCGACCAGGAAGTCGATGTCAGCGCGGTCGTCTCGGACATCATCCGAGATGTTCGCAAACGCGGTGACGCGGCGGTCATCGAACTGACGGAACGGTTCGACCGCCTGTCCCTGACCCCGGCTGGTCTGCGGCTGTCACGGGCCGAGATCGCCGACGCCGTCAGTCAGGCCGATCCACAGGATCTGGAGGCCTTGCGCTTCGCGGCCGGCCGGATCGACGCGTTCCATCGGACCCAAGATCTGCCGTCGACCAGCTATACCGATGAAACCGGCGTGCGCCTGGGGGCACGTTTCACGCCGGTTGACGCCGTCGGCCTTTACGTGCCCGGCGGGCAGGCGGCCTATCCCAGCTCGGTTCTGATGAACGCCATGCCGGCCAAGGTCGCCGGTGTTGGGCGCATCGTCATGGTGGTGCCGACACCCGATGGTGTGTTGAACCCACTAGTCATGGCGGCGGCCGACATTGCCGGCATCGATGAGATCTATCGCATCGGCGGAGCGCAGGCGGTGGCGGCGCTGGCTTACGGGACGGATACCGTCGCCCCGGTCGACAAGATCGTCGGTCCCGGCAACGTCTATGTCGCCGAGGCCAAGCGCCAGGTCTTCGGCCAGGTCGGCATCGACATGATTGCCGGGCCGTCGGAGATCCTGGTCGTCGCCGATCGCGAGAACGATCCGGCCTGGATCGCCGCCGACCTGCTGTCGCAGGCCGAGCACGACGCCGATGCCCAGGCCATTCTGATCACCGACGATGGGGACTTCGCCGCGGCCGTCGAAGCCGCCATCGACGGCCATCTCAAGACCCTGCCAAGGGCCGAGATCGCAGGCGCAAGCTGGCGGGATCACGGCGCGGTCATCCAGGTCGACGCCATCGACGACGCGCCCGCGCTGGTCGATCGCATCGCGCCGGAGCATCTGGAACTGGCAATCGCGGATCCGGACGGCTTCGCCGAACAGGTGCGTCATGCGGGTGCGATCTTCCTGGGGCGCTACACGCCAGAGGCGGTGGGCGACTATGTCGCCGGGCCCAACCATGTGCTGCCGACCTCGCGCAGCGCACGGTTCTCGTCGGGCCTGAACGTCCTGGACTTCGTGAAGCGCACGACGTTGGTCGGCTGCAACGCCGATGCCTTGCGGGCGATCGGACCGGCGGCGGTCACCCTGGCCCGGGCCGAGGGCCTGCAGGCGCATGGGCTTTCGATCGCCATCCGGCTGAACCTGCCGCGCGGGTAACGCCCTTGGCCAAGCCGACCAAGACGCCCAGCATCATCGCCGTCGAACTGGACGAGCGCACGGTCGCCAGGCGCAACGCGGAGGTCGAGCAGGAGCGGGCGGTCGCGATCTACGACCTCTTGGAGGATAATCTCTTCCGCCCGAACGAGAATCCGGACGGGCCCTTCCGCCTGCGCCTGGGCATGGAAGACAACCGGCTGGTCTTTGACGTTCGCGACGACGCCGACCAGCACATCACCCGCGTGCCTCTTGCGATTCTGCCGTTCCGCAAGATCGTGAAGGAATACTTCATGGTCTGCGAGGCCTACTACGAGGCCATCCGCAACGCGCCGCCATCCAAGATCGAGGCGGTCGACATGGGAAGGCGCGGCCTGCATGACGAAGGCTCCGTCATGCTGCGCGAGCGCTTGGCCGCCCATATCGAGATCGACCACAACACCGCGCGCCGGCTGTTCACCCTGCTCTGTGTTCTCCAGATCAGGCAATAAACGCCGTGGCCGATCTCCCGACAAGCGTCCTTTTCGTCTGCAACTACAACGCCATCCGCTCGCCGATGGCGGAGGCCATGCTGAAGCATCTGCACGGCCACCACATCTTCGTCGACAGCGCAGGCGTGCGGCTGGGCGAGCTGGACCCGTTCGCCGTTGTGGTGATGGAGGAACTCGGCATCGATCTGTCGCGCCACAGGCCGAAGCTGTTCGTCGAGATGGAGGACGAAAGCTTCGATCTCGTGATCTCGCTGTCGCCTCAGGCACACCATCTGGCGCTGGAACGCACGCGGACGACGGCCTGCGATGTCGAGTTCTGGCAGACCTTCGACCCGACTTTGATCGAGGGCAACCGCGAGACCCGACTGGATGCCTTTCGCCAGACCCGCGACTTTCTCCTCGATCGGATCAAGCAGCAATTCCCGGCCAAGCAATCGGTCAATGTCTGACCACGGAATTGCGGCAGGAATTGCAGTTGGCCTGCAGAAAACCGCTTGACCGGAAGGGTTATGTCGCTCACCTATCGGGGCGCCCAGCAACCAGAGAAGCGAAAGCATGGCCAAAGAGGATCTGATTGAGTTTTCCGGCACGGTGATGGAGCTGCTGCCCAATGCAATGTTCCGCGTGAAGCTGGACAATGACCACGAGGTGCTTGCCCATACCTCGGGCAAGATGCGCAAGAACCGCATTCGCGTGCTCGCCGGCGACCGCGTGAACGTCGAAATGACGCCCTACGACCTGACCAAGGGGCGTATCACGTTCCGATTCAAATAGGACGGCGGGTGGACCAACCCTCCGACCGGGCGGCCAGCGGGCCGCCTTTGATTTTGGCGTCGGCCTCTCCGCGCCGGCGCGATCTCTTGGCCCAGATCGGCATCACGCCCGCCGCGATCGACCCGGCCGATATCGACGAGACACCGCTAGAGGCCGAGTTGCCGCGCGATCATGCGGCACGTGTGTCGCTTGAAAAGGCGCGCGCCGTTGCAGGCCGTCATGCGGCTCAAACCGTGCTGGCCGCCGATACGGTCGTTGCCTGCGGCCGCCGCATCCTGCCGAAGGCCGAAACGGAAACTCAGGCGCAAGCCTGTCTGGCGCTGCTCTCCGGTCGTCGCCATCAGGTCTGGGGCGGGGTCTGCGTCATCGACGGCGCCGGGCAGGAACGAACCCGGCTGGTTAAGACGACGGTTGCGTTCAAGGTTCTGACCGACGACGAAGTCTGCCGCTACCTCGCCAGCGGCGAGTGGCAGGGCAAGGCCGGTGGCTATGCCGTGCAGGGCCGCGCCGCCCGCTTCGTGCGCTTTCTGCAAGGGTCGTACTCCAACGTTGTCGGCCTGCCGATCTACGAGACAGCGGGCCTGTTGGAAGCGGCGGGCTTCCATTGGCGCTAGACCTGCATGTCGGTGTTGTCGGCCGTGCCCGGATCGCGGCGCTGGTCGACGATAGCGGCTTGGTTGCCCTTGCCGCGGAGCCGATCGAGCAACCTGATATCACGGGCGGCATCTATCGGGCCAAGATCGTTCGCAGGGGCGCGACCGCAGGTGCCACCATCGTCGATCTGGGCGACCGCGAGGCAGTCCTACCCGGTGCGCCACCGTCGCGGACCACCTTACTGGTTCAGGTCCGCCGGGCGGCCCGCGATGGCAAACGGCCGGAGGCGACAACCGACATCATCCTGCCGGGCCGCTTCTTGATGGCAGCGCCCGCGCTGTCGGACGTGAAGACGTCGAGCCGGCTGCGCAACGCCAAGACGCAGCGCGATCGGGCGGCGCAGCTTGGGCTCACGGAAGGCTGGATTTTGCGGCGGTCCTTTGCCGAAGCGAACGACGCCGACATCGACGCCGACGCGCAGCGTTTGAGCACTCTGGTGCAGCGTCTGGAAGCCGGCGGGATGCCTGGCCTGGTTTTGCGTCCCCATCCGGTTTGGAGCCGGGTCGTTCTGGACGACGGCGCGCCGGCGCAAGTCTATGCGCTGGCTGATCTGTCACGGTCGGTTCGGACTGATCTGGCGGCGCTCGGTCTTGATCCACCCTTCGCAGGACCTCCCCGCGATTTGGAGGACCTGATCGCACCGCTGCGGACGCCGGAGGTGGCATTGCCACGCGGCGGCAGACTGACCATTGAGCCAACCCGCGCGCTGATCGCCATCGACGTTGATGCTGGCAGCGCCGGTGCGGAAGCCGCAAATGCGGCCGCGGTCGATGCCGTCGCGCATCAGCTTCGCCTGCGCAACATCGGCGGCATCGTGGTTATCGATCTTGTGTCCCAGCGGTCCGACTGGCGGCCGGTCATCGATCGGTTCCGCAGGGCGCTGACGGAGGATCCGGCGCGCACGACGATCGCGGGCGGCGTCTCGCCGCTCGGTCTGCTGCAGCTCTCGCGCGAGCGGCGCGGCCTGTCGCTGGCGGAGGCCCTTGACGAGTTGCCCCGCGTCGTCGAGACCTGACCCAATGGCTAAGTCAAAGCAGTCCGGCCGAAAAGCCGGCAAGTGCCCAGTCTGTGGCAAACCGACCGTGCAGGCCCATCGGCCGTTCTGCTCGGCCCATTGCGGCTATGTCGATCTCAACCGCTGGCTGGGCGGCCACTATGCCATCCCGGCGGTCGAGGAAGACCGGCCGGAAGAGACCGACGGCGACGTCAACGAGCGCTGATTGCCGCCGGTCCCGTCTAACAAACTGACGATCAGTTACCAGGCTGCGGTACGATCCTGAGATAGGGCTTCACTTCGTTCCAGCCGTCGGGGAAGCGTTCCTTGGCCTCCTCGTTGCTGACGGCCGGCACGATGATCACGTCCTCGCCGCTGTTCCAGTTCACGGGCGTCGCAACCTTGTGCTTGGCGGTCAGTTGCAGGGAGTCGATCACGCGCAGAATTTCATTGAAATTTCTACCTGTTGACGCTGGATATTGAAGTGAAAGCTTAACTTTCTTGTCAGGCCCGATGATGTAGACCGAGCGGACGGTCATGGTGTCGTCGGCGTTCGGATGGATCATGCCGTAGAGCGTTGCGACATTGCGGTCGGCGTCCGCGATCATCGGGAAGTTGACCGCGTGGCCCTGGGTCTCCTCGATGTCCCTAGCCCAGCCGGCATGGGCATCCAGCGGGTCGACCGACAGGCCGATGACCTTCACGTTGCGTGCCTCGAACTCAGGCTTCAGCATTGCGGTATAGCCGAGCTCGGTGGTGCAGACGGGGGTGTAATCCTTCGGATGCGAGAACAAAACGGCCCATTTGCCGTCGATATAGTCGTGGAACCGAATGCGGCCTTCGGTGGTGTCGGCCTCGAAGTCCGGAGCCTCGTCACCGATCAGCAGAGCCTGGGTCATGATTACCCCCTTCCTATGGGTTGCCCGGTTCGCAAGGAGAGGGAACCGGTTGTCGGACATTATCCACGTTGTGTTCCGCCCGGGCGTGTTCAAGCGGGGACGAGGATCTCACTCCGCATGACCGGTATCGTCGACAAAATGCGCAGTCGATTGGCGTTCGCGGTTGACCGTCAGGCGTGTGACATCGGGCCGCGAATAGTGGCCGGCAACGTCGAAATTCTGCCGTTCCTCGCGCACCCTGGCGTGGTCAAGCTCCGCCACCAGCAACGCCTCGCGATCGACGACCGGCTCGATGATCCAGCGTCCATCGGGCGCCGCCAGGCACGAGCCGCCGTTGGCGAGGAACGCATCGCTGTTGTCCAGGATCTCGTCCAGGCTGGGCGTGTCGGCGGGAAAGTCCTGCGGCCGCATCAGGCCGGAGACGGCGATGACAAAAGACCGCGCCTCCTTGGCGATCACCGGGATCAGGTCGTGCGTGTTGTGCAGGCCGCCGGGCCAGGCGGAGACATGCAGATCCTCGCCCTGGGCGTACATCGCCGCGCGCACCAGCGGCAGCCAGTTTTCGTAACAGTTCAGGCCGCCGACGCGAAATGCGCCCAGATCGTGGACGCGCAGGCCGTGCCCATCGCCCTGGCCCCAGGCCAGCCGTTCCTCATAGGTGGGCTGCAGCTTACGGTGAACGGATCGGACGACGCCCTCGGCGTCGATGTAGACCAGTGAGCAATAGAGCGTGTGGCCGCCGCGATCGGGCGCCCGTTCCATGCAGCCGAGATAGACCGCGATCCCTCGGTCTCGCGCCGCCGCCGCGATTGGGTCCAGATCCCGATCAATCACCACGCCCTGGTCCAGGTAGTGGGCGAAGATCGCCTTCTGCTTTGGATCGTTGAAGCGTGCGCCGTCGGTGCGTTCGATCCAGAAAGGATAGCCGGGCACCAGCGCCTCGCCGAAGCAGATCAGGTCGCAGCCCTGGTCGGCCGCCAGATGGATCTGGTCCAGCACCTTGGCCAACGTCCTGTCGCGGTCGAGCCAGACGGGCGCGATCTGGGCCAACGCGACTGTCAATCGGTCCTGGTCGCGGGGCCGCGACTCCGCTGGCTCAGCCTTTATGATCTCCATGTCCGCCTTCCATGTTGCTGCGCCGAACCGATTACCACGGACAAGACGGTCTCGTTCAGCCACCCAGCGCCGCTTTGTCGAATTCGGTCGCCTGGGCGGCGGACGGCTGGGCCCAGCAGCGCGCAACCCAGTCACGGATAACCGGCACGTCGGGCATCAAGTCCGGTGCCCATGTGAAGGGGGAACAGAGCAGCAGGTCGGCGGCCGTGAACCGATCACCAAGCAGGAACGGTGCATCGGCGAGCGCCGTTGAAAGCCTCGATGCCATTTCGCCCACGCCGCGGAATGTGCTTACGAGCATGGGGTGTTCCACTTCCGCCGCGTGCAGGACCAGGACCGGTTCCATGACGTCGCCATAATAGGCCAGCCAACTCAGGTAAGGGCCGCGCAGCGGATCGCCGACCGCCGCGCCAAAGCCGGCATCCGGGAACAGGTCGGTCAGATAAAGGATGATCGCGGAGGATTCCCAAATCTCCGCCCCGTCATGGACCAGCAGCGGCACCTTGCCTTCCGGATGCGGGTTTCGGGCGTCCGGCCCGCCCGAACCGTCGCGGCGCGGGATGGTCACATTGACGATGTCGATCTTGTCCATGATGCCGAGCTCGTAGGCGAGCCAGACGATGCGGGACGAGCGTGAGAGCGGAGCATGATAGAGGGTTAGCATCTTTGTTCCTGCGTTCGAGGGCGACCTTCCGGCAGGCAGTATGCCCCATCGATACTGTCAGGTATTGTCAGTAGTCGCGCTTGTTTCCGTCACGGCGCGGCCGGCAAGGCCTCTTCGGCATCAGCATCCTGCCATTCGTCGCCCAGCAGCTCCGGCGTGTCAAAGGCCTTCAGATTCTCGAAATGTTGAGCCCGATCCTCGACGAACAGCGACCGGGCGATGCCGCGCGCAAGACGCTCGGCACCCTCGCTGACCGCCGGAATGTCGCCTGACAGCTTGCCGTGGCTCAGCGTGGCGGGGAAGTTGAAGCAGTGCAGGTGCTTCAGCGCCGGGCATGATCCGGGCTCGCGCTCGCGGAACTCAAAGGCCGGTCCCAGATCCGGAAACGCGGTCAGTTCCTCGTTCTCCTCGCCAGGCGGCGGGGTATGGCGGTCGAGCCACAGGCGGATGTGTGGGGCGAACGCCGCCAGTTCCGGCCGCAGCGACATGTCGGCCATGAAGCCGGTGCCAAAGATGATGAAGTCGAGGTCGAAACGCCCTTTCGGGGTCGTCGCGACCAGCGCCCCGTTCACCTGTTTCAGCTCGGTGATGGGGCAGCCGAAATAGAACCGCGCGTTGGGGTGGCGCGACACGCGCAAGGTGCTCTCGCGCGGCGGCGGGGTCTGTTCCTTGAACGCGTAGTCGAGGAAGCGCCATTTCCATGCGTCCGGCAGGCCGACAAAGCCGTGCACGACGCCCTGACTGCCGATGCCGGTCATCTTGTTGATGCGCGGCATGTCTTGTCGCCGGATCAGCATGTCGAGGCTGGCTGCGCCCGCCTCCAGCGCCTCGCCGGCATTGTCCATGGCGGATGCGCCGGCACCGATCACCGCGACGCGCTTGCCGGCCAGCCGGCCGAAATCGATGTCGTCGGCGGAATGCGCCCAGAAGCGTCGATCGACCTTTCGGGCGAAGGGCGGCACGTAGGGTCCGCCCAGCCCATCGCGTCCGGTCGCCAGCACGATCCGGCGCGCGATCGCATGCTCGTCCGGGTTTCCATCGCTGCGCAGGCGCAGATCGAACAGGCCGTCGGGCCGGGGCTGGATGGCGGTCACCTCAACGCCGTTGCGCACGGCCAAGTCGAGCACATGGCGGTACCAGACGAGGTATTCCATCCATTGCGGGCGCGGGATCTTGCCCAGCCGGTCCCATGCCGCCCGGCCGAACTGGGCCTCGTACCAGGCGCGGAACGTCAGGGCCGGCAGTCCCAGCGCCGGGCCGGTCAGGCTCTTGGGCGACCGCAGGGTTTCCATCCGGGCGTAGGTGAGCCAGGGGCCTTCATGACCCGCCGGCGCGCTGTCCAGGATCGTGATGTTGTCGAGCCCGACGCGCCGCAAGGCCGCTGCCGCCGCCAGGCCGCACATGCCGCCGCCGATGACGACCACGTCCCAGACCCTTTGGCCGTCGGCATGGCGCGGCAGACACCAGGATTTCGGCGGGTAGTCCAGCCAGTCCAGATCCTGGCGCAGGCGGTGTTCTAAGGCGTCCAGACCGATGGGTCTGTCATTCGATGTGGTCATTCCAGCGCTCCCCCAACCAGCTCCTCGGCGATATCGGGGCCGAAGACGGCGTCGCCCAGAGCGTGCAGGGCGCCGGGATCAAGCTTGCGCATGTCCGGCATGGTGGATGCCAAGGTGTCCGACAGGGCGTCGATCAACGAGGCCACGGCCGCGTCGGGTGGCCTGGCGGCCGGCGTCACCACGCCCCAAAGGAACGGGATGTGGTGGTCGATCGGTCGGGCCACGACACCCTCCATCGGCACCGACAAGGCCGTCATGCGATCGACCAGCGCGACGCCCAGCCCATGGCTTGCGGCGATCATGGCGTAGATGCTGCCGTTAGTCTCCAAGCGCCTGGCCGGATTGATACCGGCTGCCGCCAGCGCCCGGTCGACCCGGCGGCGCAGCCGGTACGGGTTGGTCATGGTGATGACCCGGCGCTCGGCGAGATCCGACAAAGCGACCACCGGCCGATCGGCCAGAGGATCATCCGATTTCACCACCGCGACCGAGCCGGCGTCCACGACCCAATGCAGGGTCAGGCCCGGATGGTCGATCGGCAGGCTGGCCAGGCCGATATCGATGGTGAGGTCCAGCACCGAGCGGATGATCTCCTCCGCCGCGGTCGAGCGCACCGACACCTGCTCCGGCAAGCGGTCGAGCGTGGTCAGGGCGGCGGGCACCAGGCTGGTCGCCAAGGCCGGGATGGCGGCGATCCTGAGCGCCCGTTCCTCCGCGCGGGCGATGGCGGCGGCCCGCTCCTGAATCCGGCCGAGACCGATCAGCGACCGGTCGACCTCCTCATGCAGTTGCAGGGCGCGGCTGGTCGGTGTCACCCGGGCGCCGGTGCGGTCGAACAGGGTAAAGCCGACGCTGGCCTCCAACTCCTTGATCAGCCGCGTCACCGCCGGCTGGGACCGGTCCAACAGACGCGCCGCCCCGGTAATGCTGCCGGCCGACATGACGGCGGCGAAGGCTTCTAGCTGGCGCAGGTTCATTCGCACCCCCTACAGCTTGGCCACACCCGGATCGGTATGGTCCTCGATGGGGGAGAGAATTGCGCGCTCGCGGAACGCCTCCTGAAACAGGCGCTGGCGGTCGCGGAATGCGGTTTCGTCCGACCAATGCTCGTATGGCCGCGACCAGACGACTTTGGGCCAGGCGGCGTCGCTGGTGGTACGGCCGACGACGTGAATATGCATCTGGGGCGCGCGGTTGCCGATGTCGGCGCTGTTGATCCGGCTGACATCGAACATGTCGCGAATGACCTCCGCCGCCGTTGCGATCTCCTCGATCAGCAGCGTGCGGTCGGCCGGGGTCAGGTCCCACAGCTCCTCCACATCCGTCAGGCGCGGCACCAGCAGCAGCCAGGGGTAGCGGGTGTCGTCCATCAGCAGAACGCGGCACAGGGTCAGGTCGCCGACCGGCAGCGTCGCCGTGACCAATCTGGGGTTGAGAACGAAGTCGCTCATGGCTCAAGCCTCGACCGCGCGCCGGCGTGCCAGCAGGGCGCGGACAATCGGATAGAACAGCACCATCGCCGTCAGCGCGATGACGATCCAACTGACCAGCGACGAGAACAGGGCGGTCCAGTCACCGCCGGAGATCAGCAACGCCAGGCGGAACTGCTGTTCCGCCAGGCTACCCAGGATCAGACCCAGAATGACGGGGGGCAGCGGGATGCCGACCCGGTCCAGCACATAGCCGACCGCGCCGAACACCAGCATCAGCCAGACCTCGAAGATCGAGTTGTTCAGCGTGTAGATGCCGACCACGGCCAGCGCGATGATCAGCGGTGACAGAATGATCGGTGGCACGCGCAGAACCTGGGCGAAGACCCGCGCGGCAAAGGCGCCGCCGAAGAAGAACAGCAGGGCACCGGTCAGCAGCATCTGGATCATGAAGCCATAGACGATCAGGCCGTTCTCGCGGAAGAGCTGCGGCCCGGGCTGCAGCCCGTGGACCAGCAAGCCGGCCATGATCACCGCCGCCACGCCGCTGCCGGGGATGCCGAGGGTGAGTGCCGGGATCATGGCGGCGGCATTGTCGGCATTGTTGCCGCATTCGGCGGCCGCCACCCCTTGCGGGTTGCCTTTGCCGAAGCTGTCCGGGTCCTTCGAGGCGCGCCTGGTTTCGTTATAGGCGATGAAGGCGGCCATGGAGCCGCCGGTGCCCGGCAGGATGCCGACCAGCACGCCGATGACGCCGGCGCGGATCCAGGTCGGGATGAAGCGGGGGATCTCGCGCCAGATCGCGGCACCGCGGGTCGAGCGCAGATCACTGCCGCTCATGCCGCGTTTCAGGCCGCTCTCGGCCATGCGAACGGCCGGCGGGATGGCGTAAAGCCCGGTCAGCACGACCAGCAGTTCCAGGCCGTCGAGCAGGTAGCGGTTGTCGAAGGTGAACCGTTCGTGCCCCGACACCGTGTCGATGCCGACCATGCTGAGCAAGAGGCCGATGCCGGCGGCGACGAAGCCCTTGACCGGATCGCGGCCGAGCAGGACGGCGATGCTACTGAGGCCGAACAGGGCGACCCAGAAATACTCCGCCGGGCCGAACAGCAGGGTGACCTTCACCAACTGCGGCGCGATCGTGATCAACGCAATGGCGGAGATGATGCTGCCGATTGCCGACGACCAGCAGGCGATCTTCAGCGCGTAGCCAGCCTTACCTTGCTGGGCCAGCGGGTTGCCGTCGAACGTGGTGACGATCGAGGGTGGCGTGCCCGGGATCTTCAGCAAGATCGCCGGGATCGCGCCGCCATACATGGCGCCGTTGTAGATCCCCGCCATCATGCCCAGCGCCACCAGCGGGCTCATGGAGAAGGTCAGCGGGATCAGAATGGCGATGGTCATGGTCGCCGTCAGGCCGGGCAGGGCGCCCGCGACCATGCCCATCAAGGTGCCGAGCACGATGGCGATCAGGTTCTGAACCCGCAGCACCTCGACGAAGGCATCGAAGAAAAGCTCCATCGACGCGCCCCGTCAGAGCCCGACCACGATGTCCGGCGGCAAGCGCCGTTCGAACACCTGGATGAAAACGATGTAGATCAAGATATCGAACACCAATGCGATCGCGATCGCCACCATCGGGCGGCGATAGCCCAGAATGAGGGCCAGGGCCGGGATGAAGATCAGCGTCGAGGTGAAATAGCCGATGGTCGAGACGCCGAGCACGTAGATCGGCAACGCCACCACGGCGATCGCCCAGCGGCCGACGCTTTCGAACATGCGCCAGCCCTGATCGACGGCGTCGGCACGCAGCGCCCAGATGGCCCGCACCGCCATCGCCACGGTGAAGACGGCGGTGAAGCCGATGATCATGCGCGGGAACAGGCGTGCCTGGGCCGGGATGTCGGCAAGCGATATCCAGCCGCCGATCAGCAGCGCCAGAAAGCCCGCGCAGAACGCGATCTCGACCTGTTTTTGGTTCATCTGATTTGGCGCGGAACGGGGGCGGGCGGTGGTCTCAAACCGCCGCCCGCCAAAATCAGCTCAGACCGGCTATTGGCGCCAGGGCGTTTCCGACCAGACCACGGCCAGATCCGCGTCCGTGCTGGTCAGGAAGGCCGCATATTCCGGCGCCGGCATGTAGTTCAGCGGAATGTTGGCCGCCTCGGCCGCCGCCGCATATTCCGGGTTCTCCAAGGCCGCGCCGATCGCCGCCGACAGGGTCTCGATGACCTCGTCGGACAGGCCGGCGGGCCCCGCAATGCCGCGCGACGAGCCGCCCAGCACCTCGATACCTTGCTCGATGAAGGTCGGGATGTCGGGCGCCATCGGGCTGCGCTCGCTGGACATCACGCCCAGGATGCGCAACTGGCCTTCCTCGGCGAACTCGATGCCCTCCGACAGGTTGAAGGCGCCAAGCGGGATATGGCCGCCCAGCAGGGCGGTGCGCATCGGCGCGGTCGAGCCGAACGGCACGTGGCTGAACGTGGCCCCGGTCACCTGCTGGACGACCAAGAGCGCCAGATGCTCCGACGAGCCGACGGAACCGGTGGTGCCGATCGGCAGCGCGCCGGGGTTTTCGACCGCGAAGTCGATCACGTCCTGCAAGGTTTCGAACTCGCTGTCCGAGCGCACGGCCCAGATGCCCGGATCGGTCACCAGGTTGGCGATCGGCGTGAAGCTGTTGACGTCATAGCGGGTGTCGCGCTCGAACGAATAGGCGAACATCGCCGGCAGGTTGATGAAGCCGATGGTGTAGCCGTCGGGATCGGATTCCGCCAGTTCCGTGAAGCCGATCTCGCCGCCGGCGCCCGGCGTGTTCACGACCGTGATCGTCGTGCCCAGTTCGGTCTCGATATAGGGCTGGATCGCGCGTGCCGCGACATCCGTGCCGCCGCCCGGCGAGAACGCCACGATCAGGTCGATCGGCCGGTCGGGATAGTTGTCTTGTGCCATGGCCGGCACGGTGATCAGTGCCGCCAACGCCGTCGCGGTTAGGAACTTGAGCCCCATTGTTCACCCCTCCTGAATGATTGGCTTATCGACGCCGCCCGGCGGGAAGCGCCTCGCAGACAATCATTCAATAAACGGATGGCCGAGGCAAGGGCATTAGGAAATTCTATGACTCAATTGGCAATATGGCCCTGTCAGAATCGACAAGCCCCCTCGCAGAGATGCGCGAGGGGGCCAGATGAGTGCTAGCGCCAACGAGGCGTCGGCCGCGTGTTCAGCTGCCGAGAAAGATATCGATGTTCAGCTCCAACCCGGTGACGTCCTGCACCAGGATCGACGGCGATCCCGGGCCCGATACGTTGATCCAGGTATCGCCGTGGACCTCATGGATCTTTACGTCGTTCGGATCGTCGACACTGAGAAGCCTGATGGTGTCAAAGTTCTTCTGAAAGTCGGTGATGATATCGCTGCCGAACCGGCCTTCGAAGATAAAGGTATCGATCGCATTGGTGTCGACGACGACCTCACTGGCCAGATTGCCCGCCAGAATGTCATTGCCGCGACCGCCAATGATGAAGTCGTTGCCGTCGCCGCCCTGAACGGTGTCGTTGCCGCGACCGCCGAAGACCTCGTCCTGGTTGCCGTCGCCGCTTACGAAATCGTCGCCGCTGCCGCCTTTAACCGTGTCGGCGCCGTCACCGCCCAAAAGGCTGTCGTCCCCGCGACCGCCAAAGATCATGTCGCCCTGGTCGCCGCCATCGACGGTGTCGTTGCCGCTGCCGCCGCGAATGGTGTCGGCGCTGCCGCCGCCCTCGATGCTATCGTCGCCACTTTGGCCCAGCAGGCTGTCCGATCCGTCGCCGCCTCGGATCAGATCGTCGTCTCGGCCGCCATAGATGACATCGTCGTCATCTTCGCCATTCAGGGTGTCGTTGCCGGACCCGCCATAGATGGTGTCGTTGCCGGCGAGGCCCTGGAACGAGTCATCGCCGCCAAAGCCGAACAGCCTGTCGCCAAACGCACCGCCAATAAAGACATCATCGAACTGATTGCCGACATAGTTCCAGTCGATGGGCGCGAGAAGATTCTGAACGAAATTGTCGTCGACCGCGGCCGTGTTGACGGTGTTCAACGCCGCATCGTAACCAAAAACGTCCCACCGTGTCCCATCGCTGCCTTCGACGGTAAATCGAGTGACGGTGCCGGTGTACCGGCCATCCTCGGTTTCGCTGAATCCGGTGCCATAGACCGTCATCGTGTACATGACGGTCCGGTCGCTCGTGGCGCCCGGAAATGGCTTAAGCGTCGCCTTGAAGGGGCTCTCGACCGTGAAGCTGTGCTTTTGTTCGGCCAAGCCACGGACATAGTTGGGACCAAGGAAATCACCGGTGCGGATCAGCAAAGCCATGAAGTGTGGGCCTTTCTCTTTGCGGGGACGGATGGGTTTGGTTCAAGCAATGTGCTTTATTGTGATTGCACTTTGTTGAGATAGCTTCGCACCTCGGGAGCGATAAATTGTCGCGCAAGGCGGGCTAGTTGCGCGTACTCTATGTGCCTAAAATTGATTTATCAGTTAGGGCGAGTCTTGTTGCACGTTCGGCGTGCAAGGCGGGGGCTGCGATCGTGGCTGGCGGCTTGGCCGCGAAGTGCGGGGCGTTACTTCTTTTGGGCTGTCTGTTCGGCGCGCAAATACAGAATTGGGAGCCGGGCGATCGACCGCATGTCCTTGTTCAGGCGCTGACGATTGCTGCCGCGGCGTCCAGGGCCTGGCGCCAAGTCATTCAAGGCCTAGGATTGGGGCGAGGTCGGTCGCGCCCGCCGCGGTCTGGTCTGGGTTGCCGGAGGGGCGTGCCGCCGTCAACGGCGTTCAGCAACGGCGGCGCATGGGGATCGTCTAGATCGTGTCGGGCTCCGCCGTCCGGCGATAGACCGCTTCGATCGTGCGCCGCAGTTCGCCGTCGACATAGCGGTTGTAGATGACCCGCAGCATGCCGTCCGGCAGGATCGTGCGGTCATAGGTCTGGCGGTTGATGCGTCCATCCTCGTCGACGCCGATGAGTGTCACGGTGAGAATGCCTTCGTCGAAGACGGCCACCGCGCCGATGTCGGCCGGCTCGTTGATGGCGCTCCAGCCCGCTTCGGTGGCGACGAAGTCGAGATCGCCCTCGCGCTGGATGATGGAGCCGTCCAGCCCGACGCTGACATTGCGCCAAAGCACCGACAGGCCGCCGTCCGGCTCCGGCTCAATGAGGGCGAAGGCCGCGCGCGGCGGGCCGTCGCTGACCATTGTCGTCTCGCCTTCCCAATAGCCGTAAAGCTCGTCCAGTGTCGGCGGCGCGGGCTGGGTGGCGACCTGTTGGCAGGCGGCCACCAGCGGGATCAGGATAAGGGCCAGCAAACGGATCGGGCGCATGGCGTCGGGCTCCGGATTCGGTTTCGGATTGTTATCCGCCCACCATGCCGCGCGAGGCGGCCCTATGTCCATGGTTTTGGTGCCTTATTGGCGTCCGACGGCAATGGGCGCGGGCGGCCGCACGGGCCCGGAAACTCCGTTCTGGACAACGCCCCGGCCATTCCCTATACACCAGCCCGCGCCGCCCATCGGCGCCCGCGCCACCGCGCATATGCCCAGGTAGCTCAGTTGGTAGAGCAGAGGACTGAAAATCCTCGTGTCGGCAGTTCGATTCTGTCCCTGGGCACCATTCACCGTTTTGAGTGTTGGCAGAAAGTTCGGGACCGGCCGTTTGGTCCGCGGCCGGTCTGCGCGTGTTCGCGGCGACGCCCGTTTACCGGTTTTGTCGACGGCATCCGGCTTGGGTCTGGATGCCGAGGTCCTGCATCCCTGGCGGCTGGTGGCCGCTGGGGAGACGCGCAACCGTCGATAACCGGCATTGGTAACGTGCACGGGGCTTATTGGCGGCGCTGATAAACCGCCCTTCCGACGATCGCGTACTCTCCACTTTCCGCGTAGATGATCTCCAACCGATCGTCGTCCAGCACCTCGCCGAACATGATCCCTGTATCCGGGTGTTCGGCAATGACGAACGAGGCGCCATCGCTGGTGAAAACACCCAATAGGTCTTCGCTGGATTGGTTGGCATGCTGGGATCCATCATGTGGCTGTTGGTCGTCCACATGATCGAACAACCAGCGCAGCACGCCGGTAAACGCATGGCCCATCTGTTCGGTGATCTCGATTTCGAGGTCGCCCGTGTCCCCGTCCCATAACTCGCCGCCATAGATCGCGCCGCTGGTTTCGACAGAAACCCAGACGCCGACGATGTTCGGCGCCGTACTCTGGGCGACGGCGACATGAGAGGAAAAGAGGGCAATAACGCCCAGAGCCGCAAGTACCCTGCAGAACCGTACCATTGAAATCTCCGTTTTGGTTGAGCGACCGTAGTGTCGCGAATGCCGATCGTGCAACAGAACCGCGATTCGATGACAGTTCTTCGACACGAACTGATCAGCCGCCCGGTCGTCGCTCGTGTTCCCCACCGACGACAGTCCAGGTCGCGCCGGCCGATCGCATCATAGCAGCGTCGCCGCGCGTCTGGCGGCCTGATCATAAAAGCCGGACATGGCGCGCATCGTTTCCGACAGGGTCTCGACTTCACCCAAACTGCCGGGGAAATGCTCCAGCGCGCTCAAGAGATAGGCGCGCTGGTTCTGGCGGTAACGGGCGATCAGGTCTGCGCCCTTTTCGGTTGTGCTGTAGAATTTCTCCTTGCCCTGTTTCAGGCTCTTCAGGATGCCCGCCTTCTCCAGCTTGCGCAGCGAATAGGAGATGACGTGGTCGTCGTCGACATTCAGCACGAAGGCGATGTCCGTCAGCCGGGTCGAGCGCGCCCGGTGGTGCACCGCATGCAGCACCAGGCTGTCCGTTAGGGTCAGGCCGGTTTCGCCCGCCGCTGCCAGGCAATTCAAGGCCCAGCGTTCGAACGCCAGATGGGCGATAATCAGCGCGTATTCGAACTCCGCGATCACCCGCCCGGTTTCGCCGGATCCCTCTGTTCCGGCGGTTCCGGCGGTCGCGGCCGGCTTGGCCAGGTCTTTGTCCGTCGCCACTGTCTGGTCTCCAAAATGCGTTCTCAGCCATGCCTACGTTGAAATGGCGTCGGGATCAACGTCTCCATTTTGCATACGATACGTCGATAAATTCTTGACGATACGCCTGCAATAACCCACCCTCGACAGACGGGTCTTTCAAGCGGCGTTACCGGGGGGGGACAAAAGCCCGATGCAAGACAGACAGAGTATTCTCGACCTGCCCAAGGCGTTGGGTCTGACCGCCGTGGTGGCGATGAGCCCGGAGAATTTCGCCTATGTCAGCGGCACCCATATCATCACGGTCAATCTGATCCGGCCGCGCCACGGCTATGCGGTCATCCCGGCCGAGGGCAAGCCGGAGCTGATCGTGTGCTCCATCGAGCGGACACTTGCGGAGGCGGAAGGCTGGATCGAGGACATCGTCACCTATACCGAGTTCAAGGACGAACCGGTTGCGGTGCTGGCCGCCCGGCTGAAGGCGGCCGGGCTCGATCATGGGCGCATCGGCATCGATCTGGACTATCTGCCGACCAGCGCCTTCGATCGGCTGCGCCAGCAACTGCCGGGGGTCGAGTGGGTCAATACGACGGAGGAGATCGCCCGGCTGCGCGCGATCAAGTCGGAGGATGAGGTCGACCGTCTGCGCCACGTCACCCAGGCGACCCATGCTGCGGTGCTGGACGCCATGAAGGCCAGCAAGCTGGGCGACAGCGAGCAGCAGATGAACCAGCGCATCATGCAGGGCATGCTGGACCGGGGCGCGGACGGTATCCTGTTCATGTGCTTCGCCTCCGGCGACCGGACCGACCAGCCTCACGCCCACGCCACCGACCGCAAGCCGGCGCCGGGCGAGATCATCCGCTTCGATGTCGGCGCGACCTGGGGCCCATGGGCCTCGGACTTCGCCCGGACCTATTCGGCCGGCGAACCGACGCAGATGCAGCAGGATACCTACCGCAAACTGCGCGAGATCCAGGAAGAGACCATCGATTTCATCAAGCCCGGCGTGACGGCGGAGGCGGTGTTTCACACCTGCCGGCAAGGCTATGATAAGCGCGGGCTGCGCTTTCACATGCCCCATATCGGCCACAGCTTCGGCCATGAGCTGCATGAATCGCCGATGCTGCGGCCCGGCGAAACCATGACCATCGAAGACGGCATGGTGCTGAATATCGAGCCCGTGGTCCTGGACGATGCGCACAGCGCCTACCACACCGAGGATCTGATCGAGGTGCGGGCCACGGGCAACCGGCTGTTGACCCTCGGTCTGGCACCCAAGGAGATACCGACCATCGGCTGAGGATCCCCCAACGCGAAACGAGACACGGGCAACGCCCGGACACACCCAACCGCCCGAACAGGCGCAAAGGAGGCAGGAATGAGCATTCGGTTTCGTACTCTCTTGTTGGCGGCGGCCGCCACGGCGGCCCTTGGCGTTTCATCGGTCTCGGTGGCTTCGGCGGAAACCCTGCGCCTGGCGCACCATCACGCCGTCGGCGGCACTGTCGACCTGGCCGCCAACCAGTTGGCCGAACTGGTGGCCGAGCGCAGCGGCGGCGATCTGGAAATCGAGATCTTCCCGGCCGCCCAGCTGGGCCAGGAGTTGGAGGCCTTTCAACTGCTCGACCAGGGCGTGATCGACATGACGGTCACCTCGCTGGGCCTGATGGACCAGTACTTCCCGCCAATGGCCGTGACCTCCCTGCCTTTCCTGATCACGTCTTGGGAGCAGGCCGAGGAAGCCTTCGCCGGCGAGTTCGGCGCCGAACTGGCCGAGGGCTTGGCCGAAGCGACCGACGCCCGCCTGCTGGCCTATCTCTATCTGGGTTTTCGCGACATGTTGTTCCGCGACGACCCGGTGACGGACGTGGCGAACATGGATGGCCTGCGCATGCGCTCGCCAGAGAGCTTCGTCTGGATACGCATGTTCGAACTGCTGGGCAGCGAGCCGACCCCGGTGACCTGGGGCGAGGTCTATACCGCGATGCAGACCGGGGTTGCCGCCGGCCTGGAATCGCCGGCCATGGCGGCGCTCGACATGCGCTTCAACGAGGTCGTCACCTCCCTGGTCCAAACCCACCACATGTTCGGCTCGATGGCCTTCGTCATCAATGACGGCGCCTGGGAAGGGTTGACCGAGGACCAGCAGGATCTGCTGACCCAGGCGGCGATCGATGCGGCCTTTTACGCCAATTTCGAGATCTCCCAGCCCGGCGAGCAGGAAGCCTATGGCCGTCTGGCCGAGGCCGGCGTCGAGGTGCTGGAGCCGGAGAACCTGGCCGCCTGGTCGGCGGCGATGGAGCCGCTGTGGGGCGAGGTCGCCGACCAGCGCGAGGGCTCGCAGCGCTTCATCGACATGCTGCGGGCGATGCAATGACTTAGCGAGATGCCTGTAGGGGGGATGATAGCGGGGGCGATGATTTGGGGCCGATAACGTGATCGACGGTACATGACGGCGCAGGGCGAGCCGTCCGACCCGTCCGAACCCGCGACGGATCGGGACGCCACCGGGCGGCTGGTCCGGCTGGCGGCCATCATCGCCGGGGCGGCACTGGCGGCTTGCGTCCTCTTGACCTCGGTTACCGTCGTGCTGCGTTTCGGCTTCAACGTGTCGCTGGCCTGGGCGCAGGAGGCCGGCCGCTATCTGTTCGTCTGGTCGGTCTATGCCGGCGTCTTTCTGGCCGTGATCAAGAACTCGCACATCCGGGTCACGGTGATCGCCGACCTGATGCCGCCTTCCGTCCGGCGCGCCGCGGAAATCCTGATCAAGCTGGTCGCCATCGCGAGCTTTCTTGTCGTCGCCTGGTACGGTGCCGTGCTGGCGTTCGAAAACATCGACCGCCAGTTCTACACCGTACCGTTCCTGACCCTGATCTGGTTCTACGCCTCGGTGCCGATAGCGCTGACGGCCAGCGCGCTTTACCTGTTGGGCGATCTGGTTGGGGTCACGCGCCGGCCCGATTCCGAAGCGGGCTGACGGTTTGGAAATCGCCGTCCTGCTGGGCACGTTCGGACTGCTGCTGTTGATCGGCACGCCGGTTGCCGTCGCCATGCTGGCGGCCAGCCTGCTCGATGTCCTGATCTTCGGCTTGCCGCCGGTCATCTCCGCCGAGCGGCTGAGCAGCGCGATCAACTCCTTCCCGCTGCTGGCCATCCCGTTCTTCATCCTGGCCGGCGTGCTGATGAACCGGGGCGGCCTGACCCAGCGCCTGGTCGATGTCAGCCGGGCCTTCGTCGGCCACTACAAGGGCGGCACGGCCCAGGTCAACGTGCTGGCCTCGATCTTCTTTTCCGGCGTGTCCGGTTCGGCCTCGGCCGACGCCGCGGCCATCGGCTCCATGCTGATCCCGACCATGAAGCGCGAGGGCTACAGCCCCGGCTTCGCGGTCGGTGTCACGGCGGCCTCGGCCACCATCGGGCCGATCATACCGCCCTCGATCGTTATGGTGATCTACGGTTCGATGACCAACATGTCGATCGGCGCCCTGTTCGTCGCCGGCCTGGTGCCGGGCCTGATGATCGGCATCGGCCTGATGGTCGTCGTCTCCCTGCTGGCCCGAAAGCATGGCTATCCAAGTGCCGAGCGCATGGTCTGGCGCCAGCGTGGCCGCACCATGATCTACGCCCTGCCGGCCCTGATCGCGCCCGCCATCATCGTCGGCGGCATCGTTGCCGGGCTTTATACCGCCACCGAGGCCGGCGTCATCGCCTGCCTCTATGCCTTGGTGGTCGGCCTGCTGGTTTATCGAGAGCTGCCCTTACGCTCCTTCTGGGGCGTGCTGATCGAGGCGGCCGAGCAGACCGCCATTCCGGTCTTCATCCTGGCCTGCGCCTCGATCTTCGGCTGGCTGCTGACCATCCACGGTTTCGGCCGCGTCGTGATCGATTTGCTCAACGCGCTCGATCTCGGCCCGCTCGGCGTGCTGTTGTTCCTGGTCGTGGTGCTGACCCTTATCGGCCTGTTCATCGAGGGGCTGGCGGCCCTGATCATCTTCGTGCCGCTGATCGTGCCCTTGATCCCAGCCTTCGGCCTGAACGAACTGCAGGTCGCCATGATCATCATCATGACCATCCTGATCGGCACGGTCACGCCACCGGTCGGCCTGCAACTCTACATCGCCGCCTCGATCGGCAAGTGCCCGATCAACCATGTCGTCATCTGGCCCTTCGTCGCCGTGATGCTGGCCGTGGTGCTGTGCGTGGTCTTCGTGCCGGGCCTGGTGACCGGGCTGCCGGGATGGGTGGGGCTGGGTTAGGCCGCACCGCCGCTGGCCGTAAAGCAGGTTCGGCCTTGGGATGATACACTGGCCGGGGGGCGCCTGCCATGCGGCGGGCGGCTTTCGCCGTTGAGATGCCGTCACTGTCGGTCCATGGAAGGTGGGTCGTGCGACGGGGTCGACGATGGTAGTGTCGGGCGCCGGGCGAGTTCACATCTCAAACAGCGATGGGCGGGCTACCATGGGCTTTAGCGAAAAGGCTGGGTGGCATCTTGCACTGGGTCTCGGCTTCGCCATGGCCTCGACGATGTGGACCGTGCATCCGACGCATGCCCAATTCGCCGACTGCGCGGCGCCGGGCTATCTCAGCGGTGTCGATGACCGCATGGCGAGCACCGGGCTCGCCTGCGACGAAGCCGTGCGCTTCACGATCGAAACGCCGGGCGGCACGCGGCAGGTGCGGATCATCTATTCGACGGCCGACCTGGCGCCCGGTCTCTTGCGCGGTGTCGGAGATATCAGGGACGGTGTGGAAAGGGCCGCGGCGGCGCTGCGGTCGATCGGTCAAGGCACGACCGCCGACATCACGATCTGGGCGTCCGATCTGGCCGCGCCGGAAGATGATTTGGGCCGCACCGATGCCGTCGCCCGGCCCATCGACGCGGCGGGCAGCGAATGCGTGATCGCGATGTACCGTGGCAGCGATACGCCGTTCGTCATCGCGCATGAGTTCTTTCACTGCGTCCAATACGCCACCGTCGGCGAAAAGACCCACCGGGCCTCCAGCAGTTGGTGGGCGGAGGGCAGTGCGGAGTGGTTCGCCAACTTCACCGTTCCCGGCCGTGCCCACAGCGACGGCGATGTCGGCGCGTTCGACAGCGTTTCGCCCAACACGCCGCTGACCTCCATGGCGCAGGAGGCGGTGGTTTTCTTCTTCTGGCTCAGCAAGACGTTCGGGCCTTCGATGGTCATGGCGGTGATGGAAGCCATGCCGGATGCCGGTGAGGCGGCGCAGCAGGACGCGCTGGCCGGGTTGCTGTCGGACCAGGATCTGCGTGAGTTCGCCGAGGACTATCTGGATCGGCTGATCGCCCAGCCGGGCGGCCGCATCATCCCGTCGAACCCGATGGAGGGCGATATCTATGTCTGGGACGACAGCACCGAGCATGATTTAGAGGCCGATCGCTTCGTCCTCGGCCGCTTTCAGTTGGAATTCGCCTGCGGTGATTGGTCGATCGAACGGCGGGAGGAGGAGGGCGTCTGGCGCGTCAGCCTGGACGAAGACCCTTGGGAGGATTTGCCGGAGCGGCTGTCCATCGCCGGCCCCGATCCCGATACCTACCGGGTCGCCGCGTTCGGCACCGATCCACAAGGCTTTCGGGTCACGATCGAGGCGACCCGCAACCCCTGCCTGCAATGCGAGACGACGCCCGTCGACGACGAGGCGCTGTCCTGCCTGGTCGGCCGGTGGCAGTTGGCGTCGGGCGGCTATGGCGAACAAATCGAACGGGCGCTGCGCGCGTCGGGCCAGTTCGAGTCGATCGAATATCCCGACCTAGAGTCTGAACTCGTGATCAGCCGCGACGGTACCTTTGAATTCCCCGGGCCCCCGGAAGGCTACAACGCCGAAGTGCGGACCCCCGGCGGCGATCTTGTCGTCGGTTTCGGCACGCTGGCCATGGCCAGCAACGGCCAATGGTCGGTCGATGGCGACACGCTGCACATGTGCCAGAACCCGCACCGGGCGGAAATCGACCTGACGATCGTCAATCCGGATGGCGACAGCGGCCGATTGCGGACCGGCGGCGGTCCTCCAGGCGCAGTCCAGCGGTCGCGCGACTTCACCTGTGGCGGCGGCGGTCTGACATTGATCGAAGATGGCGGGTTTGTGACCTGGCACTACACTAGGGCTGAATAGTCCTGACCGCACCCCGTCCGCGTCGGAAAGACCGCCAGCCGACGCGCAGTGCGATCTCGCAACAGTGAAGGAAGCCAAAACGTGTCGATCGAGGGATCCTGTTTTTGCGGCGCCGTCCGCTACAAGATCGATGGGAAGCTGCACGATGCGCGGTCGTGCCACTGCTCGATGTGCCGAAAGGCCTTCAGCGCGCAGGCGTCGGCTTTCGCGTTCCTGAACCCGGACGAGTTCTCCTGGGTCGCGGGCGAGGATCTGCTGACCAGCTATCGCTCGAACGCCGGCGCCGGCCTGCAATTCTGCAGTGTCTGCGGCTCAACCCTGTGCGGCACGTTCGAGGGCCGGGTGATCGGCGTTACGCTCGGCTGCGTCGACGGCGATCCGGGCGTCACGCTGGGCATGCACATCTATGTCGGCTCGAAGGCGTCGTGGGAGACGATACCGGACGGCGTGCCACAGTATGAAGAGGGGCCGCCGGGCCACTGAGCGCCTTCTGTCTGACCGGCTGGATTTGAAAGATGGCTGGCGGGAGCGGCGCTGCGCCGGTAAATGAGAGACAGCGAAGCGCAAAAGGGTGGGGGGCATGGTGCCTGATGACGACAAGGCCGGGTTGCTGACCACCGGAAGTCCGTCCGACAATCGGCCTGGCGATAGCAACCAGTTGATATCCGGGTTCGAGCCTGTCGGCGTCGAGGCCGGAGCGCCGGCCGCGAAGGCCGCCGCCGACCAGCCCGCTGCCGGCGAGGTCGACTATTCGGTGTCGGGCGGCCTGGCCAACCGACTGGCCAAGCTGAACGTCTCGCTGGCCTTTACCTCCTATCAGTCCGGCCTGCTCTATTTCATCGGTCGCAATGCGCAGGGTGGGGTCAACATCCACCAGGCGGGCATGCCGAAGCCCATGGGCCTCTGCCTCGATGATCGCGGCGGGCTGACCTTGACCGGCGATTATCAGATCCTGCGCTTTGAAAATGTGCTGGAGCCGGACCAGCGGGTGAACAACATCTTCGACGCCTGTTACGTGCCGCGCACGGTCCACGTCACCGGCCGGCTGGACGCCCACGATGTCGGGCTGGACGGCGAGGGTCGGCCCATCTTCGTCAACACAAGGTACAATTGCCTGGCAACCGTCTCCGCGCGACACAGTTTCGAGCCGATCTGGCGGCCGCCCTTTGTTTCCGCGCTGATCGACGAGGACCGCTGCCACCTGAACGGTCTGGCGATGGAGCAGGGGCGCCCGCGCTATGCCACGGCCGTCAGCCGGTCGGATACGATCGATGGCTGGCGGGATCGGCGGTCGGACGGCGGCATTGTCATCGACATCGACAGCGGCGAGATCGTCTGCACCGGCCTGTCGATGCCCCACTCGCCGCGCCTCCATGACGGCAAGCTCTATGTGTTGAACTCCGGCACCGGCGAGCTGGGCGTGGTCAAGCCGGGCGACGGCGCCGCCGGCAGTTTCGAGCCGTTGGTGTTCTGTCCCGGATTTCTGAGGGGCCTCGCCTTTCACGGCGGCCTGGCCTTCGTCGGCTTGTCGAAGCCCCGCTACAAGCGCTTCGAGGGGCTCGCCCTGGACGGCAAGCTGAAGGCGGCGGACTCAGAGCCCTGGTGCGGCATCCAGATCATCGATCTGGCCACCGGCACCTGCGTCGACTGGCTGCGCATCGACGGCAAGATCGGCGAGCTCTATGATTTGGAGATCATCCCCGGCTTCGCCTGTCCGATGGCCGTGGGGCCGACCACGAACGAGGCCGCCACGCTGATCACGTTTGCGCCGGACGGCTAACGCCGGACGGCTTCCCCCTTGATCAGGCCGTGTCCTCGTCCGGCTTCAGCCACCGGCTGACCAAGCCGGCCAAGACCCCGCCGACGATGGGTGCCAGCCAGAACAGCCATAGCTGGCTGAGATAGATGCCGCCGGCGAACAGGGCCGGGCCCGTGGAGCGGGCGGGGTTGACCGACGTGTTGGTCACCGGGATCGAGATCAGATGCACCAGCGTCAGCGCCAGGCCGATGGCGATCGGCGCGAAACCCGGCGGAACCTTCGGATGGGTGACGCCGATGATGATGATCAGGAAGAAGAACGTCATGATGGCTTCCATCAGGAAACCCGCGCGCACGTCGTAGCTGCCTGGCGAAGCCTCGCCGAAGCCGTTGGCGGCGTAGGTCGCCGTGGCTACGTCGAAGCCGGCCGTGCCGACGGCGATGACGTGCAAGATGGCGACCGCCGCGATGGCGCCGACGACCTGGGCGATGATGTACGGGATGGCGTCCGCCGCGGAATGACGGCCGGCCGCCACCAGGCCCAGCGTCACCGCCGGGTTGAAATGACCGCCCGAGATGCCGCCGACCGCATAGGCCATGGTGAGGACCGTCAGGCCAAAGGCGAGGGCGACGCCCAGCAAGCCGATTCCGACCTCGGGAAAGGCCGCCGCATACATGGCCGCGCCGCAACCGCCAAGCACGAGCCATAGTGTTCCAAGGAACTCAGCCGCCAATCGTTTGGACATGCGACCCTCCCGAATCACTTTTCATCGGCAATCAGCTTCCCTTCTAACGCGAAATCGTCAAGGAATTTCAATAATGATCAGCGGTGCGACGGGAACCGAAGCCGAGGGTTCAGTCGGATTGAGGTAAGCATCGGCGCGACATAGGCGTGCGAAAGGCTGCCCGTGTTGGATCGTTCGGCATAGACTGCCGATAATCCACACCGGTCCTTCAATCCGCCATCGGTCTCAGACGAGAAAGGCCTATGCCTTCGGCTTGCCGAGCGCGCAAAGCGAGCTGAAAGGCTATTTCAACAACATCGTCGGGGAGGACGGTACCAGCTATCTCGGCGAGGACTACAGCTTTTGCCATCGCTACAGGGCGGCGGGCGGCCGGATCTTCGCCTACAAGGGCCCCGGCATCACCCATTACGGTGTTTTCGGATTCGACAGCTAGAGCGCGGATCGGTCGCCTGGCGTCTCAAACCAGGCCGTGCACCTTCGCGAACGGGTCCCATCCGGGATCGCGATGCCACTCATACTCCGCGAAGACCGCCACCTGTTCCGCCTTCTCCGCGCCGAACAGTCGGGCGACGATCGCCAACCCCATATCGGTGCCGGCCGAAACGCCGGACGAGGTCATGAACTTGCCGTCCTCGACCCAGCGTGCCTGGCGCTGCCAGGCCACATTCGGGCCTTGCGCGGTCGCCCAGGCATAGGCGGCCTTGTTGGTCGTGGCCTTGCGGCCGTCGAGCACGCCGGCCTTGGCCAACAGGGCGCTTCCGGTGCACACGGCGGTCGTCAGTTCTGCCTTCTCCGAGGCGCTTACGATCCAGTCAAGCAACGCTTGATTGTTGACTTCCTGGCGCGTGCCGCCACCGCCTGGCACCAGGATGACGTCGTAGTCGTCGCGGTCGGCCATCAAATCGTCGACGGCGGTGCGGGGGCCGGCACCGCTAGCGACCGGTTCGGCCTGCTCGGCCACGATGCGGATTTCCATCTCGCCCATCAGCAGGCCGAACATCTCCAGCGGGCCGTAGAGGTCGAGCACTTCGAACCCGGGAAAGATCAGGGCGCCTACTGTGTTCATCGGCCAACTCCACTAGGCAAGAGACAACATATGTGGACGGTAGTCTAACCGACCATGCGGCCGTCGGGCAGGGTCAGCGTGCATGGCAGCCCGGAGTCACGTCGCGAGATGGTGAGCGTCATAGCCGGCCCGCTGGCATTTTGCTTAAGCTCGATTAAGTCGTCCGTGGCCAACCGCTTGAACGCATCCGCGGGCTCGATGCCGACCGGGAAGGCGAGTTCCACGGATGTGATTTCCGCCAGCCTCGCCGCGGTTTGCCGGTCGCCGGCGCGGCCATTGGTCCATTGGTCCGGCCTTGCGGTACCCGGCGATTGGAACAGCATCGGCTGAGCCGGGTCATCGCTGGCGACCGCGACCGGCAAGGACAGGCCGGCCGGCAGGAAGGGGGCCTCGTAGGGCCAGGTCTCGAAGGGCGTCGTCCCGCCATCCTTGGGCCTGACCGCCAACCCGAACGGCGAAGCGCCTGTCCTGCGCCAGCGCGACCGCTCGCCGAGCCGGGTACGGGCGACGGCCGGCGCCGCCAGTTCCGTGGCATCGACGGCCCAAAGCAGCTCCAGATACGCGTTGTCGAAGCAATAGCAGGCATTGGCCGTGCCCTGGCCGACATGCCGCCTTCGGTTTGACTGGACGAGTCCGGCCGCGTTCAGCCGCTCGATTTCCTGCACGGCCTCGGGTTGGGTGAAGACGAACACATGGTCGATTTCAAGCTGGCCGTGCGCCACAACACGTCTCTCGGTTAGTTCACCTGCTCGGCATGGTGACAGGGGACCAGGCGGCCTTCAAGCGGGCGCAGTTCGGGCGTCTCGGTCGAACGGGGGTTCCCGGTTCGGCAAACGCTTTAGCTGTCGTCCGCATCCAACGGTTGGGTCGCCCGTTGCTGCACCTCCGGGATCAGTGCGACGGGATAGGGCGGTGCAAGCGTGCAGCGGCCGTTGTTGACCACGAAGCCGAAGCCGAGATCGGTCGCGCGCACGGGGGCGGTGTCGGTGCCGCCCCGGTAGGTCAAGCTGAACAGGCGCACCTGGGCCCAATGCTCGGTCGGGACCGCGAGGCGCAGCACCGCCGTGCCGTAGCGCAGGCAGAATTCTCCGAAATCCGTCAACTCGTCCAGGGAGGTGGCGTTCGGGCGCCGCGATGCGTCGAGCACCACCGAGACGTCGAGCAGTTGGGGTACCGGGACCCACTGCACGCCGACTTCGTGCAGGGTGGGCCTGATGCCGGAACTGAGAGGGAACCCAATGCCGCGCTCCAGTCCCGTGGTTTGCTCGGCATAGGCGACCGGGTCGTAAGGCCACGGCGTCTGGGCCAGTTCCTGCAGCAGGCGTTGCTCCGGCGTCTGCGCGCAGCCGGCCAACACGACAAGCGCGATGCCGACAACGACCCGCTTTGTTCCATGCCAAGCGCGCATTCGCATTACGATCTCTTAGTAGGAATCGACGCGGACTACAGTCGTACAATACGTGCCGTCAACCGAACGTGGATCAGATCGCGTGACGAACACCCAGAGAATCAATCGGCTGCCACCTCGCGGATGACCTCCACCACCTGGTCGATATCGCCGTCGGACAAGCCATGATGGACCGGCAGCGCCAAGATGGTGTCGGCGAGGTGTTCGGTAACCGGCAGATGGTGTTCGCCATACATCTCGACGAACACAGGCTGCTGGTGCAGGCCCATCGGGTAGTGAACCGCGCTGCCGACCTCGTTTTCGCGCAGAAAGGCGGCGAGTTCGTCGCGGTCGAGGCCGAACCCTTCCTTGTCGACCAGCACGCAGAACTGGTGCCAGGCGTGGTGCGCCCTCGGTGTCACGGTCGGCAAGGTCAACCCCGGCAGGCCGTGCAGGCCGGCCAGCAGCCGTTCGCCGTTGCGTCGGCGGCGCGCCAGCATGTCCGGCAGCCGCTTCAACTGCGCGCGACCGATCGCGGCCGCAACATCGGTCATGCGGTAATTGTAGCCCAGCATGGTGTGGCGATACCGGCTGGGCATGCCGTGTTCGCGCAGCAGGCGCATCTGGGCGTCGCTGTCTTCCTGGTCCGTGCAGGTCATGCCGCCCTCGCCGACGAACATGTTCTTCGTCGGATAGAACGAGTAGGTGACATAGTCGCCGAAGCTGCCGACATCCCTGCCGTCGAAGGTCGCCCCATGGGCCTGCGCGGCATCCCATACGATCTGCAAGTCGTGGCGATCGGCGAAGGCCTTGACCGCATCGATGTCACAGACATTGCCGAACAGGTGGACAGGCACGATGGCGCGTGTGCGATCAGTGGTCTTCGCCGCCGCGTCGTCCAGGTCGATCAGCCAGGTTTCCGGATCGACGTCGCACATCACCGGCACGCCGCCGGCCGCGATCACCATGGTCGCCGTGGCGATGAAGGTGAAGGACGGCACCAGCACCTCGTCGCCCGGTTTCAGGAAACAGGCAAAGGCGATGTGTAGCGCAGTGGTTCCGTTGATGCTGGCCACGGCGTGTCGCGCGCCGACGAAGGCCGCGAAGTCCTGCTCGAACGAAGCGACCTGCGGCCCCTGGCGCAGCATGCCGGACCGCAGCACGTCGACGGCCGCGTCGATCTCCGCCTCGGTCAGGCGGGTATCGGCAATCCCGATCATGCGAGCGTTACTCAGTGCGCGATCAGTTGGCGTTTTCGGCGTCGGCCGCAACCTGCATGCGGACGATCTGGTCCGGCTGTGCCGGCGGTTCGCCGCGCTGGATCTGGTCGACGAACTCCATGCCCTCGATCACGCGCCCCCAGACCGTGTACTGGCCGTCCAGCCAATCGGCGCGGGCGAAATTGATGAAGAACTGGCTGTTGGCGCTGTCCGGGCTGGCCGACCTGGCCATGCCCAGCGTGCCGCGTTCGAACGGGGCGTCGCTGAACTCCGCCGGCAGGTCCGGCAGGTCGGAGCCACCCCGGCCCGTGCCGGTTGGGTCCCCGGTCTGGGCCATGAAGCCGTCGATCACCCGGTGGAAGATGATGCCGTCATAAAAGCCCTGGCGGGCCAGGGTGCGGACCCGCTCGACATGGGCAGGCGCCAGGTCGGGCAACAGCTCGATCACCACGCGGCCATCGTCAAGGTCTAGATAGAGTAGGTTTTCCATGTCGGTCTCCTGGCCCTTTGCGGCAAAGCTGATGAGAAGAAGAAAGGCTGCTAGAAAGCCGAAGGCCCGGTTGGGGACGCGGCTGGCCCGTTCAATCATCGGTAAACCCCGGATGTGCAACAAGACGGACCGCCCCAGTCGGGCGGCGCCAGGAACCCAGCACAACCGTGCGCTCCGGTCCAGCGTTGAATGGTCGCGTCGGTCAGGCGCCCGATCGCCGTGCCGCTGGGCGACGCTCGACCGCTGACCGTTCCCGTGGTACGCAGCCTGGCCTTGAGGGCCAAAGCGTCCGGGATGCCGAGGAGTCTCCTCATGACAGCAACACCGCCATCGTCCGCGCTTTCAGAATGGCTCGCGGCGCGAATCCAAGACGGAACGGCCCGGATCGCGATCATCGGCCTTGGCTATGTCGGGCTACCGCTCGCGCTTGCGTTCTCGTCCAAGG
Source organism: Alphaproteobacteria bacterium (assembly GCA_028277405.1). Lineage (GTDB taxonomy): Bacteria > Pseudomonadota > Alphaproteobacteria > DSM-16000 > Inquilinaceae > JANQGH01. The sequence continues at coordinate 45,254 of JANQGH010000063.1, forward strand.
GTTTTCCGGTGGTCGGGATCGACGTCGACCCGGACAAGGTGGCCGATCTGACCGCCGGCCGGTCCTACATCGCGCATATCGCCGCTGCCGACGTGCAGGCGATGGCGGGGTCGGGGACGTTCGAGGCGACCAGCGAGCCCGAGGGCGTGGCCGACGCGGATGTCGTCATCCTCTGTGTGCCGACGCCGCTGACGCGCCATCGCGAGCCGGACCTGTCTTTTGTCTGCGACACCACGCGGTCGATCGCGCCGCATCTGAAACCCGGATGCCTCGTGGTCTTGGAATCGACCACCTATCCAGGCACCACGACGGGCGAGGTGAAACCCATTCTGGAGGCCGCCGGCCTGACATCCGGCGAGACCCTGTTCCTCGCCTACTCGCCGGAACGCGAGGATCCGGGCAATATCGACCATTCGACCGGCTCGATCCCCAAGGTGGTCGGCGCCGACGGGTCCCAGGCGCTGGCGCTCGCCACCGCGCTTTACGACCGAATTGTGCCCCGCACCGTGCCGGTCTCGTCGCCGGACACGGCCGAGGCCGTGAAGCTGACAGAGAACATCTTCCGCGCTGTCAACATCGCGCTGGTCAACGAGTTGAAGGTCGTGTTCGACGCCATGGGGGTCGATATCTGGGAGGTGATCGACGCCGCCAAGACCAAGCCGTTCGGCTTCATGCCGTTCTACCCGGGGCCGGGTCTGGGTGGACACTGCATCCCGATCGATCCGTTTTATCTGACCTGGAAGGCGCGCGAGTACGATATCGCCACCCGCTTCATCGAACTGGCGGGCGAGGTCAACACCGCGATGCCCGCCTATGTGGTCGACCGGCTCGCCCGGGCGCTGGATCGCCAGGCGGCGCGCGGCTTGAACGGTGCGCGCATTCTGCTGGTCGGCGTCGGCTACAAGAAGAATGTCGGCGACACGCGGGAAAGCCCGGCCTTGAAGATCGCCGACCTGCTCGCCGGGCGAGGTGCCGATGTCGCCTTCATCGATCCCTATCTGCACGAATTGCCGAGCTTGCGGCACTATCCGCACCTGAAGGGTCACGAGGTTCTGTCATGGGACCCGCCGCCGGCGCTTGACGGCTTCGATGCCGCCGTGATCGTGACCGATCATGACGGCGTCGACTATCAGGCACTCGTTGACCGCGTACCCGTTGTCGTCGATACGCGCAACGTGCTGGCCCGGAACGGCATCACAGGCGACGGCATCGTGCGGGCATGATAAGAATGCGCTCTAAACTCTGAAAAAATCTATATATTTCAGGTTGTTATAGAGCTTTTCTCATTTAGAACGAGATCTGTCTAGGCAGGCTTTTCAGCGCTCAGAACGACGCAGCAAGGATTATCGAGATACCATCGAATGGACGGCGTCAACTCCGCCTTGTCGTCCGGCAGTGCCAAAGGGTGCCATTGGATGTTCGTCAGGCCGGCGGCACGTAGACCGGCTTCGTGGTCTTCCTTCGTCCATTGCCACATCGGCACTTCGAGGTCGCCGATGACCAGCCGGTATTCCGGCGGGTCGACGATGTCGTAGCGAAAGCCGAACATCGTCTCCATCCTCGGCTCTTGCGGCTCGAATCGGGATGCCGGGTTGATCGTGTAGGTCACGAATCGGCCGCCCGCCTTCAGGTTTCTGGCGATGAAGCGGCACATCTGGGCGAGCTGTCCCGGGCTGCGCGCGTAGTGAAACAGGTAGAGCGCGGTCGCCAGGTCCACCGGGCGTTCGAGTGTGAAGGTCTGGTCTCGCGCGTCGACTTGGCGATAGGTCAGGCCCGGATAACGCGGCCCTGGGCCGTCCGGTTGATTTTGCTGCTCTGCCCGGGCGATCATCTCCCGCGAGATATCGATGCCGATCACCGACTTGGCGCCGCGCTCCATCAGCGCCCGCGATAATCGGCCCTCGCCGCATGCCAGGTCTAACACATCCAGGCCTTCGACCGGCCCTATGGTCCGAAGCAGGACGGTCCATTCCAAGAGCCAATAGACGCTGTCGCCGGCTGCCCAACGCTGATAGCTGTCCGTATTCTTGTCGTAGTCCGCCACTAGTCTTAACCATCCTCGGCTGAGGCCGCTTTGGTTTTGAGACTGCGCCGCCACTGTCTCATCCGTGCGCGGGACTGCCAACTGCATTGCGTTGCGCCCGTCTGTGAAAGCGGCTGTGCAGGTCCTATGATCGACCGGCGCGCGCCTCTTGCACCGTTTGCGAAGGAAAGCTTTGGACCATGGCCAGCCTGGTCGTCACCAATGCCCGGATTGTCACCGACACGGCGATCGTGAATGGCGGCTTGCATGTCGACGCCGGTGTCATCCAGACGGTCGATGGCGGCGGACCGTTACCGTCGCCTGCGGTCGATTTCGAGGGCGATTTTCTGCTGCCGGGCCTGGTCGAACTGCACACCGACAACGTCGAAAAGCACCTGGTGCCCCGCGCCAGCGTTCGCTGGCCACACCCGCTGGCGGCCATGATCGCCCATGACAATCAGGTGGTCGGCGCCGGCATCACCACCGTGCTGGACGCGATGGCGGTCGGTGAATACCGGCGCGGCGGCGAACGGCGGGAAATCATCGCCGAGGCGGTGGCGGCCTTGCGCAGGGGCAAGGCGGAGGCGCTGTTTCGGGCCGATCACCACCTCCACCTGCGCTGCGAGGTCTCCGATGCCGCGGTCGTCGACATGGCCGAGCCCTATATCGACGATCCGCTGTTGCGGTTGTTATCGGTCATGGACCACACGCCGGGCCAGCGCCAGTTTCAGGATCTGGAGAGGTTTCGACGCTATCGGGTGGGGACCGGCGTCGCCGCGCTGGATGTCGATCGTGAGATCGAAGAGCTCAGGGCGGCCCAAAGCGATTTCGCCCATCGCCACCGGCACATCGTGCTCGGCTGGGCGCGTGCGCGCGGTATTCCGGTCGCCAGCCACGACGACACCACAGAGGCGCATATCGAGGAGGCGGTCGCCGACGGCATTGTCATTTCGGAGTTCCCGACGACCCGGTTGGCCGCGCGGCTGGCGAGGGATGCCGGCATCAAGGTGGTCATGGGCGGCCCGAACGTCGTGCGCGGCGGGTCGCATTCCGGCAACATTGCCGCGATGTCGCTGGCCGAGGACGGCTTGCTGGATGCCCTGTCGTCGGACTACGCGCCCAAAAGCCTGCTGCACGCCGCCTTTTTGGTCGCCAATGACGCCGGCTTGGCGCTGCCCGACGCCATTGCGCTGGTCACGCGCAATCCGGCCGGCATGCTGGGCCTCGACGATCGCGGCGTGATCGCGCCCGGCAAACGCGCCGACCTGCTGCGCGTCCGGCTGGTCGACGGCCTGCCGATCGTGCGCACCGTCTGGGTCGAGGGCGACCGGGTGCTTTGACCGCGATGCCGCGAGCCAGCTAATCGCTAAGAATCAAGCCGGCCCTGGCAGATAGGCCCCGCCATTTTCCGACAGGTACCAGTCGACGAAACGGGGCAGCCCTTCGTCGATCGATGTGGTCGGGTCAAAGCCCAGATCGTGGCGGCTGGCCTCTATGTCGGCATAGGTGCTTTCGACATCGCCCGGCTGCATCGGGGCCTCGACAATCCGTGCCTTGCGGCCGAGCGCGTCTTCGATCACCGCGACCAGCCGACTGACCGTTTCTGTCCGGTGATTGCCGAGATTGTAGAGGCGGTGCCCGTCTTGCTGCCCGGGCGGCCGGTCCAGCGCGGCCAGAACGCCGGCGACGATGTCGTCGATATAGGTGAAGTCGCGCTGCGGCCGGCCACCCTGATAGAGCGTGATCGGCTGGTTCGTGGCGATGGCGTGGGTGAACAGGTAATACGCCATGTCGGGCCTGCCCCAGGGGCCGTAGACCGTGAAGAAACGGAGCCCGGTCAAGGGCATGCCGTAGAGGTTTGAGTGGGCTTCGGCGATCAGTTCGGCCGATCGTTTGCTCGCGGCGTAGAGCGAGACGGGATGGTCGACCCTGTCGTCGACCGAAAATGGAACCTTTGCGTTGGCGCCGTAGACGGACGACGAACTGGCGTAGACGAAGTGCTCAAGCCGGGGCAGGCGCCTGGCGGCCTCCAGCATCACGGTCTGTCCCGTCACATTGGCCCGAACATAGTCCAGCGGCGCCTCCAGCGAGTGCCGCACGCCGGCTTGCGCTGCGAGGTGAACGACGCAAGTGATCTCCGGATGAGCATCGATCAGATCACCGACCGCCGTTGGGTCGGCGATGTCGGCTTGGACAAAGCGAAACCCCGATTCGCTATCGAACTGATCCAGGCGCGCCCGTTTGAGGGCCGATGCGTAGTAGTCGTTCAGACTGTCGATGCCGATTACGGCGTCGCCGCGGGCCAGAAGGGCCGCCGTCACATGCATGCCGATGAAGCCGGCGGCACCGGTGACCAGCATGGTCATGGGCGGCTCAATGGCCGCCAAGCGGCCGCCTCATGCCGGGGCCGCAAGCGGATGAGAATCGCGATGTCGACACGGCAAGGCATGATTGGTGTCTATAGTGGTGGGTGACATCGACGGCAAGTCGAATACGGCTGCGGAGTTCGATCGTGCACGGCCATCTTGCCTGCGCTATGTCTGCCCTCGAACCCTCTCCCTTGAACTTCTCGTTAACGCCGGTGCCCATGACCGATCCATCTCCCACGCGCGGCCGGGCCTTGCAGCCGGTCATCCTCTCCGGCGGGTCCGGAACCCGGTTGTGGCCGTTGTCCCGGCGTGCCTGCCCCAAGCAGTTCCTGCCGCTGACCGGCGCGCGCAGCCTGCTGGCCGAGACTGTCGCAAGGACGATGCGCTGCCTTCCCGAAGACCGGCTCGGGCGGCCACCGGTTGTCGTCGCCAACGAGGCGCAGCGGGATCTCGTGGTCGCGGCGCTGGCCGAAAGCGCGCAGCGCGACTGTGGCCTCGTCCATGAGCCGGCCGCGCGCAACACGGCGCCCGCGATCGCGCTTGCCGCTGGCGTGGCGCTGCGCGACGGCGAAGACCCGTTGCTGCTCGTCTTGCCGTCGGACCATGTCATCGGCCGCGAGGATCGGTTCCGTGAGGCGCTTGGCAAGGCGGCAAACGCCGCTGAGGCCGGTCGCCTGGTCACGTTCGGTATCCAGCCGGACCGCCCGGAAACGGGCTATGGCTACATCCGCGCCGGTGGGGCCTTGCCAGGCCATGACGGCGTTTTCGCCATCGACCGGTTCGAGGAAAAGCCGACGCCGGACCGTGCCGCGCACCTTTTGGAAGACGGCGGCTGGTTTTGGAACAGCGGTATGTTCCTGTTCGGCGCGTCGGAGCTTTGGGCGGAACTCGAACGCACCGCCCCGGATATCGCGCGCGCGGTCGGCGAGGCGATTTCCGCCGGTTCGGGTACCGAAGACGGCTTTCGCCCGTCGGCCGAGCCGTTCGGTAAGGCGCCGTCGATGCCGATCGATGTCGCCGTCATGGAACGAACCTCGCACGGCGCGGTCGTTCCCGCCGACTTGGGTTGGAACGATATCGGCAGTTGGCGCGCCCTGCTGGATATCGCGCCGAAAGACCAGGAGGGGTCGGTCGTCATCGGCGATGTGGTGGCGCGCGAGACGGCGGGCTCATATCTGCGCGGCGACGGAATCGCCCTGGTAACGATCGGCGTCAAAGACCTTGCCGTGATCGCCACACCGGATGCGGTCCTTGTATGTAACATCAATAAGATCAATTCAGTAAAAGGCATTGCTGAGAAGCTAGGAGAGCAAGGCCGGCCGGAGGCCCAGTATCCCAGCTTGGTTCGCAACCGCTGGGGCGTGGTTCGAACCCTTGACCGACATGCCGATGGCGTTGTGCAGAAGATCAGCATTGATCCAGGCGCGACGGGCGAGAGATCGGGGGCGGTCAGCCAGTTGGTGGTCCTGGGCGGCGGGGGCAGGTTGACCATCGACAACACCGACGTCGCGGCGGCCAGCGGCCCCTTGGGCGCGGTCCAAGACCGCTACGTCGCCGAGGCGGGGGCAACCGGGCTTGCGCTGTTGGAGATCAGGCCCGCTTGATCCGCTTTCGCCAAGGGCGGCGGCGATAACGGTTACATCGTTAGCGCGTCGGCGAAGGCAAAGGGCGACTGAAACGCCGCCCAGGACGGCCAGGTCTGGTCTCGGTCACCGACCTGCGCCTGTCCGACGACGGGTGCGGCACCGCTGGCGGTCCAGTCGATGGCGAGGGCGGGATCGTTCCAGAGGACACCCCCCTCGGTCTCGGGCGCGTAGAAGTCGTCGACCTTGTAGAAGACCAGCGTGTCCGGCGTCAGCGTACGATAGCCGTGCGCAAAGCCCTTGGGTACCAGCAACTGCTCGCCGCCCTCGGCCGTCAGCCTGACGCTGACCGACTGGCCGTAGCCGGGCGAACCGTTGCGGATGTCCAGCGCGACGTCGATGATGGCGCCGCGCAGCACCGAGATCAGCTTCGTCTGCGCATGCGGTGGGCTTTGAAAGTGCAGGCCGCGCACCGTGTCGGCCGTCGTGGAAAAGGCGAGATTGTCTTGCACGAAGTCGACGCTGAGCCCGTGTTCCCGCCAGCGCGCCTGATTGTAACTTTCGGAAAAGAACCCGCGCGCGTCGCTGAACCGACGGGGCGTGATCTTGAGAATACCGGGCAGCTTGAAGGTCGTGATGTGCATGTCGGTCGGCAGCGGGTAGATTTGCGAGGTCGGTCTGAGATGGCGGCAACGAACGGCCGGTCAATCGATTTTCAAGTTGGCGAGGTCAGGTTGGCGAAATTATGTTGGCGAGCCATCGACTCTTGCGGGTAGTGGGGGAAGTGTTCTCCTCTCAAGGGTGCAAATCGGGTCGATCTGTGTTGCACCGGCTGCAATTGCGAAATGAGCCCGATTCGGCTATCGGAAAGCCGCCAATGCGAGAGGGAAGGCAACACCCGCCATGACAGCCCATCTAGACGCCCTGGAGGCGCGCTCGGTTTACATTCTGCGCGAGGCCTTTGCCAGGCTGGAGCCGCTTGGCATGCTGTGGTCGATCGGCAAGGATTCCAATGCACTGTTGTGGCTGGCGCGCAAGGCCTTCTTCGGCCATGTACCGTTTCCGCTGATCCAGCTCGACACCGAAATGGAGCTGCCGGAGGTCTACGCCTTTCGCGACCGGCTGGTGGCCGACTGGGACCTGAGCTTGAAGGTGGAACTGTGCCCGCCGGAAGAGGCGATGGACCAGACCTTGCCGCCGGCGACCCGGTCAGCCGCGCGCAAGACGGAAGGCTTACGGGCACTGCTGGCGCGCGATGGTTACCAGGGCATCATCGCCGGTATCCGCCGCGACGAGCAGTCGACCCGGGCCAAGGAACGGGTGTTCAGCCCACGCCGGCTGGATGGCAGCTGGGACTTTCGCGACCAGCCGCCGGAGTTTTGGGACCAGTACAAGACCGAGGTGCCCGACGGCACCCATGTCCGGATCCATCCGCTGCTGCATTGGACCGAGATCGACATCTGGCACTACACCAAACGCGAGGGCATCCCGGTCGTGCCGCTCTATTTCGCGCGCAACGGCAAGCGCTACCGGTCGCTGGGCGAGAAGAACATCACCTTTCCGATCGACAGCGACGCGGCGACGATCGATGAGATCATCCGCGAGCTGGAGGTGACGCGCACGCCGGAGCGTGCCGGCCGGGCCATGGACCACGAGGCCGAAGACAGTTTCGAACGCTTGCGCACCAGCGGGTACATGTGACCATGACAGGCTATTCCCACACTGGCCCGGGCCAGCAACTGCAGATCGTCGTCGTCGGCCATGTCGATCACGGCAAGTCGACCCTGATCGGGCGCTTGCTTTACGACACCGACAGCCTGCCGGACGGCAAGTATGAAGAGGTCAAGGCGGTCAGCGAGAAGCGCGGCATGCCGATGGAGTGGTCGTTCGTGCTGGATGCGTTTCAGGCCGAGCGGGACCAGGCGATCACCATCGACACGACCCAGATCTGGTTTCGGACGGCGGCCCGGCCCTATGTCATCATCGACGCGCCGGGCCATCGCGAGTTTCTGAAGAACATGATCAGCGGAGCGGCCCTGGCGGAGGCGGCCCTGCTGGTGGTCGATGCGGAGGAGGGCGTGCGCGAGCAATCGCGGCGCCACGCCTATCTGCTGCATCTCCTGGGCCTGCGCCAGGTTGCCGTGGTGGTCAACAAGATGGACCGGGTCGGCTACGCCGCCGAGCGATTCCATGAGGTCAAGCAGGAGATATCGGCCTATCTGGACAGTATCGGCCTGACGCCAACCGCCATCGTGCCGATCAGCGCGCGGCATGGCGACAACCTGGCCCGGCCGTCCTACAAGATGAGCTGGTATGACGGGCCGACGGTTTTGACCGCGCTCGACGGCTTTCACCCGATCTCCGCACCGTCGGACTTGCCGCTGCGCATTCCGGTCCAGGACGTCTACAAGTTCGACGACCGGCGGATCATCGCGGGCCGGGTCGAAAGCGGCCAGATCTCGGTCGACGACCAGATCGTGTTCTCGCCGTCGAACCGCATTGCGACGGTGAAGAGCCTGGAGGCGTGGGGTTCGCCGCAGCCGCCGATCCGCGCCCGGGCCGGCCAGCCGGTCGGCATCACGCTGGATGAACAGGTGTTTGTCGAGCGCGGCGACATCATCAGCCACGTCTCGTCGGCGCCGGTCTTGAGCAATGTATTCAGGGCCACGCTGTTCTGGCTCGGTCACGCGCCGCTTGCCGTCGGCAACCGTTATCGCCTGAAGCTGGCGACGGACGAGGCCTGGGTGACGGTCGAGGCAATCGAACACACCATCGACACCCAGACGCTGGCCGACGAGGACGCCGATCACGTCGACCGCAACGGCGTCGCCGAGGTGATCCTGCGCTCCACGGAGATGCTGAGCCTGGACGCCTATCGCGCCAATCCGGCGACCGGCCGCTGCGTCCTGATCGACGGGTACGAGACCGTCGCCGGCGGCACGGTCAGTCTGGAGGGCTATCCGGATCAGCGCCGGCAAAAGGGGCCGAAGTCGGAGAACCTGACGGCGGTCGAGCACTTGCTGACGGCGGATGGCCGCGGCCGGCGCAACGGCCACCGGGGCGCGGTGGTCTGGTTCACCGGGCTGTCCGGCGCCGGCAAGTCGACCTTGGCGATGCAGGTTGAACAGCGTCTGTTCGCGCTGGGCATGCAGGTCTATGTGCTGGACGGCGACAATGTCCGGCGCGGCCTGAACCGCGATCTGGGCTTCGCGCCGGAGGATCGGGTCGAGAACATCCGGCGGGTGGGGGAGGCGGCCGCCCTGTTCGCCGATGCCGGTGTCATCGTCATCACCGCCTTCATCTCGCCCTATCGCGGCGACCGGGACAAGGCGCGCGAGGCGGCGGCGGAGGACGGCTTCCACGAGGTCTACATCAAGGCCGATCTGGAAACCTGCGAACAGCGCGACCCGAAGGGCCTGTACCGCAAGGCGCGCGCCGGCGAGATCAAGGAGTTCACCGGCATCTCCGCCCCCTATGAGCCGCCGGAAACCGCCGAGCTGGTGGTCGACACCATGACCCACGACGTCGAGGCCTCGGTCGATCTGATCGTCGACTACATCCGCGACCGTCTGGTGATCCGCAACCGGCCGACGGCCGTCGCCACCGGACGCTGACCACCATGCCGGGACATCACCAGGCCGTCGCCGACCTGGCGCTGGCACAGGCGGCGGCGCTGCGCGCGGGGCGCGCCCTGCGCGACCAGCAGGCTGCATTGGGCGATGTCACCGCGACCATCGGCCGGGACGTCAAGGCGGCCGGCGACAAGGCGGCCGAGGCCATCATCCTCGGCATGCTGCATGATCTGTCGCCGCACCCGATCTTGAGCGAGGAGGCCGGCTGGCACCGCGAGAAAGGCGACGGCGGCGTGCTGCATTGGGTGATCGACCCCCTGGATGGCACCGGCAACTATGTGCGCGGCGTGCCGGTGTGCTGCGTCTCGATCGCGCTGATGCGCGGCGAGGCACCCCATCTCGGCGTCGTTTACGATTTCAACCGCGACGAGCTGATCTCGGGCGAGGTCGGCAAGGGCGCCTGGCTGAACGGTCGGGCGATCAAGGTTTCCGACGTATCGGACAAAGCGGCGGGGACGCTGGGCACCGGCTTCACCGTGCGCCGCGACTATTCGACCGAAGCCCTGACGGCGTTCGCCAAACTCGTGGCGCCGTGGCGCAAGGTGCGCATGATCGGCGCCGCCGCGCTTTCCATGGCCTATGTCGGCATCGGCCGCTTCGACGCCCACACCGAAGACAGCACCATGATCTGGGACGTCGCCGCCGGTGCCGCGATCGTCGAGGCGGCGGGTGGCCGGGTTCGGATAGACCCTCTGGATGATGCCGGCATCGTGAACGTCTACGCTGACAATGGGCGTCTCCCACTCGACGGATAGGGGCGCCCAAAACCCGCCGGGATGCTGTGTGCGTCCCCGATGGCAAGAGAGGTCGCCATGCCGAGCGAAAAGTTGGAGTTTCCGGGCAGCCAAGGCCACACGCTGGCGGCCCGGCTGGACACGCCCTCTGGCCCGATCCGGGCCTACGCGCTGTTCGCGCACTGTTTCACCTGCGGCAAGGACATTCTGGCGGCGAGCCGCATCGCCCAGGCGCTGAATGGGCATGGCATTGCCGTTCTGCGCTTTGACTTCACCGGCCTGGGCGCCAGCGACGGCGAGTTCGCCAACACCAACTTCTCCTCAAACATCGGCGACCTTGCCAAGGCGGCGGACTTCCTGCGCGATACGCGCGAGGCGCCGAAGATCCTGATCGGACACAGCTTGGGCGGGGCGGCTATTCTTGCGGTCGCCGGCCAGGTGCCGGAGGCCACTTCCGTCGTTACCATCGCGGCGCCCTCCGACCCGGGGCATGTCTCGCATCTGTTTGCCGACGCGCGCGACGAGATCGAGGCCCAGGGGGAGGCGGAGGTGATGTTGGCCGGCCGCCGCTTTTGCGTGCAAAGGCAGTTCCTGGAGGACATCGCCGACCACGCGCTGGCCCAACGGGTCGCGAAGCTGAAGAAGGCCCTGATCGTGTTTCACGCGCCCGGCGACGACACGGTCAGCATCGACAACGCCACTGACATCTTTCTGGCCGCGAAACATCCGAAGAGTTTTGTGTCGCTGGACGATGCCGACCATTTGCTCAGCCGGCCGACCGACGCCGCCTATGTCGCCGACATCGTGTCGGCCTGGGCCGACCGCTACATCGCCGATCCGGCCACGCCCAAGACTGTCTACCCCAAGGCCGTCGAGGGCACGGTCGTGGTGGAGGAAACCGGCTTCGGCAAGTTTCAGCAGGCGATGGCGGCCGGGCCGCACAAGCTGCTGGCCGACGAGCCGCCGTCGGTGGGCGGCGACGATACCGGGCCGACACCGTACGATCTGCTTACCGCCGGCCTTGGCGCCTGCACGTCCATGACCATCCGCATGTATGCCCGCCACAAGAACCTGCCTCTCGACGGTGTCCATGTCGAACTGGCGCATGACAAGATCCATGCCGACGATTGCGAGCATTGCGAGACCGAGGACGGCAAGATCGACCGCATTCGGCGCAAGATCACCCTGCGCGGCGATCTGGACGACGCCCAACGGGCGAAGCTGCTGGAAATCGCGGACAGGTGCCCCGTGCACCGCACCCTGCATTCGGAGGTCACGATCGAGACCTCTTTGACGAGCTAGCGTCTCGCCCCGGGGATGATAGCGGCCGGCGCGCGCAAAGTGGTTGCCGAGAATGTCCATTTCTGGTTCATCGAACCCTGTGATCCAAGGACGGTCGAAATGGGGGCGGACGGGTAGGCATCCGCCTGACTTGGGAAGCGTGCGAATACACTTGGTCAACAGATGCTGAATGCTCTGAAAGGGCGGATTGTCCTCAAGCTGGCTGTCGTGATCGTTATCGTGGCCATTCCGGCCGCGTTCGCCTGGCTCGCGGTCCAAGGCTTCGTGGTGCGCAACGCGGTCGTGACGGCCGAACTCGGCATGGTGCGTGCGCCGATCGCCGGACAGGTCATAGAAAGCCCGCCGCCTGTCGAGATCGTCCGCGATGACAGCGCGCGCCAGGTTATCCTGCGCGACCCGCTCAGCGATCGCGTCCCAATCGACGCGCTGACCGCCGAGATTGAGGGCGTATCGCGGGCGATCGAGACTCAGCAGGCAAACCTGGACTGGCATGACCAGCTCATCGCCGAGCGGGAAGATGAGCTTCAGTCCGCGCTCGCGGGTATGCGCCTTGTGCTGCAGTTCGAACATGATTCGATTGATGCCGACATCGCGGCTCAACAGGCACGGATCGTCTATTTGGCGTCGCAGAACGCACGCCTCCAGCGTCTTCAGGGCACAGCCGCGTCGCAGGCGAGCCTGGAGGAAATGACGGCCGAGCTTGGGGAGGCGCGCGCGAATCTCGAAAGCCTTCGGGCCCGGGGCTTGCGCGTCGAACAGCAGCGATTGCTTCTCAGCCAACGTTTGCCGGTGGCCGATTTCGCGGGTCTCGGGGTGACGCTGATCGATCATCTCAACGATCTCGCCATGGCGCGGCAGTCGACCGCCATTCAGCTTGCTGATCTCGAAAACGCCAGGCTGGAACTTCAGATGCGCCTCGAAAGCCAGCAGCAGGCATTCGATCTGCAGTCGGAGGCGGTTCTGACCGCCCCGCCGACCAGTGTCATTTGGGAGGTCTTCACCGAGCCGGGCGCCTTTGTCGCGCTCGGTTCGCCGCTATTCTCATTCGTCGATTGCGATCGACGGCTGGTCCAGGTGGCCGTCGATGATGCGACGACCGAACTGCTTAGCCCCGGCCAGGCGGTCGAAGTCCATCTCTATGGCGACCGGGCGCCGATCCCTGGCCGGGTTCGGGGGGTGTACGGATCGGGCGGTCAGGCAACCGAACGCGCGTCGCTAGCCGCCAGTCTTTCCGCGATCGGCCCGAGAGATGCCATCGTCTTGATCGACATCGAGCCCGCCGACGATTTGTCGCGCCAGTACCGTCACTGCGATATCGGGCGCACGGCCTATGTCGCATTCGACGGCATCGGCGCTTTCGAACCGTTCTTCAACCGGTTCTGAGGAAATCCCGCATCACCCGGCCGCATCGCTCGGCCGCATCACCCGGCCGCATCACCCGGCCATGGACAAGGCGTCCGGGCTGCCGGGTTCTGGTGCCTTGGCGGGAAAGACCGAGACAAAGGCGTGTTCGACCTTCTGCTTGATCGCGTCTTCAACGGTCCGGCAGGTCTCAAACGCCGCTTGCACGGGCGCGCCGTCGTCAAAGCTGAGGCCGATCTCGATGTATTTGTGATAGCCCACCCGCCGCGTGCGAATGAAAGGGACGCTGGACCAGTTGTCGAACTGATCGACGATCTCGCGCACGACCGCCAGCTTGTCTCGCTCGTCGATCGGCGCATCCAGCAAGGTCAGAACGCTCGAGGTCAGCATGGTGACCATCGTGTAGAGGATCGCGCAGAGGACGAAGATCGCGCCGATACTGTCGATCAATGCAAACAATTCGGGGTCGGGGATGACGACCGCGGCGGTCGAGATGGTCACGGCCACCGACGATGCCAGCATGATGATGCGGTTGCGGATCTGGCCGCGCAGAATGATGGAACCGTCGGACCGGTTCGCCCGGACCATGCCCCACAGACACGCCGCATTGATCATCACATTGATGTACGAGAAGCCGGCAAACAGCAGGCAGATGACGTAATTGGGTGTTTCGACGCCGGCGATCAGATTGGCGATGATCCGGCTGCCGATGAAAACGGCACTAAGGCCCATGCCGGCGGCGATCGCGATCTGTACCAGGATTTGGATTTTCTCCAGCCCGAATTCGAACTGGCTGAATTTCCGCCGGTTGATGGCCAGCAATATCGTCAGCGAGAAGATGTCGATGATGTAAAGCAGTGTCGCGCGTATGGCCTCGCCGGTTCCCGATGCCGACCCGGACATAAAGCCCAGCCCGATGATCGGGACCGCCATCGCCAGATCGGCGAAGAAGGCGCGGACCAGCGCGCGTTCATCCGGCGACAGGCGCATTGCCCTTTTCCCAACTGTTGAACGCTTCGGCCTCGACGGGCCGTGACAACTGCGGTCTGGTTCTACATCTGACCGACGAACACTGGCTGACGCCAACGGCTAATAACACGACGATCACGAGCTTTGCTCCAGCGCCGCCAGCGCGTCCGGGTCGCCGACGTCCCGGTGCTCCGCCGGGAACACAGCAACAAAGGCGTTGTCCACATTGCGCCTGATGCCGTCTTCGATGACGCCGCAGGCTTCGAGCGCGGCACCCATCGATGTTCCGTCATCGAAGCAGAGGCCGATTTCGATGTATTTGGTGTAGCCAAGCCGCCGTGTTCGAATGGTGGTGATGCTGGCCCACCGGTCAAAGTTTTCGACGATCTCGCGCACGACAAGCAGCTTGTCCTGCTCGTCGATCGGGGCGTCCAGCAAGGTCAGCACGCCCGATTTCAGCATGTTGACCATGATGTAAAGCGTGACGCCCAGGACGATGCAGGCGCCGATCGTATCGATGACCAGGAACAGAGACGGATCGTTGACGACGATGGCCGCCGTCGAGATTGTCGCCGCGACGGAGCTGGCCAGCATGATGAACCGGTTCTTGATCTGCCCTTGCAGAATGATCGACGGCGCGCGTTTCTGCTCGCGAACCAGCCTGACCGCGAGGTACGTGTTCTCCAGCACGTTGACGTAGGAAACGGCCGCGAACAGGAGGCAGAAGACGTAGCTCGGCGCCTCGCGGCCCGTGGTCACGTTCTGGGCAATCCGTTCACCCATGGCAAAGGCGCTGACCGCGATGCCAAAGACGATAATTATCTGAACCAGGATCTGGATCTTCTCGACGCCGAACTCGAACTGGCTGAACTTCCGCCGGTTGATCGCCAGCATCATGACCAGCGCAAACAGGCTGATCAGCAAGCCGAGCCCGTTTCGGATCGCTTCGCTCAAGGCCGATGCCGAGCCGGAGAGAAAGCCCAGTATGATCAGCGGGGTTGCCGTGAAGACATCGGCCACGACCGCGAGTGTTAGGGCGCGTTCCGGCGGCGAGAGACGCAACGGTATCTCCAGAAGCGAAAGAGGCCTGATCCTCTTTTAGTCGCGCGGCCCGGCCTTGGCCATCGAAAGCCAAGGCCTGCGCGCGCGCCAAGAGGATTCGTACCGGAATTGTATCGATTTACCTCAGACAATGTTTCGATTGCCGCAGGACAATGTGTGTGCAATATGGGGTCAATCTGAGGTTAAGTCGGGCAATTGCCCCCCAAGCGATACTGTCATGGTTACGTGGACCCCCTCGCTGGCCGATCGGCCGGGACCGAAATATCTGCGCATCGCCGATGCGCTGGCCGAGGACATCTATGCCGGCCGCCTGAATGTCGGCGACAAGGTGCCGCCCCATCGTGATCTGGCGTGGCGGCTGGGCGTCACCGTCGGTACCGTCAGCCGGGCCTATGCGGAGGCGGAGCGGCGCGGCCTGCTGGTCGGCGAGGTCGGGCGCGGCAGTTTCGTGCGCGCCGGCGCCCGATCGGCGGCGACGCTGGACATGCCGTCGATCGGCGGTCCGCAAACGATCGAGCTGGCGATCAACCGGCCGCCTACCGCGCCCGCCGTGAAGGCGTTTTCCGAGGCGCTGATGGCCCAGGCCGTCAATCCGAACCTGGCGGAGTTGATGAACTATCAGTCGCACACGGGGCTGTGGGATCATCGGGCCAGCGGCGCGGCCTGGCTGCGCCAACGCGGCGTCGATGCCCGGACCGAGACGGTGCTGGTGATCAACGGGGTCGAGCACGGCCTGGCGGCGGCGTTCATGGCGCTGGCGGACCCCGGGGAAGCCGTCCTGGTGGAGGAGCTGACCTGGTCCGGCACGCGCGCGCTGGCCAGCCTCATGGGCCTGCGGTTGAAGCCGGTCAAAATGGATGATCAGGGCCTGGACCCGGACGCCTTTGAGGCCGCCTGCAAGTCGACGGGCGCGCGGCTCGTCTATCTGAACCCCAACATCCACAATCCGACCAGCACCGTGTTGGCGGAGGACCGGCGCCAGCGGATCGCCGATATCGCCCAGACGCACAACGTCACCATCATCGAGGATGACGTTTACGGATTTCTGATGCCGAACGGGCCGCCGCCGCTGGCGGCCTATGCGCCGGACCATACGGTCTACGTCACCGGCGCCTCGAAGGTGATGGCGCCGACCTTGCGGGTCGGCTTCGCGCGGATGCCGGAGAACCGGGTCGGCCGCTTCAGCGCCGCGGCGAGGGCGGCGAACTGGATGGCGCCGCCTGTGCTGGCCCAGATCGTCGCCGACTGGATCGAGGACGGCACCGCCGGACGGCTGGCGGCGGCCATCCTCGCCGATGTCGAGCGGCGCCAGGCGATCGCGCGCCGGTGCCTGGGCGGTGCGCAGTTCCGCATGGCGCCGGGCAGCTTTCACCTTTGGCTGACGCTGCCGGAGCCGTGGCGGGCCCAGGAGTTCGTTGATGCCGGGCGCGGGCGCAACCTGTCCTTGGCGGCGACCGATCTGTTCGTGCCTGGACGGGCCGAGACACCGCACGCGATCCGCGTCTCCGTGACCGCGCCGACCGATCTCGGCGACCTTGAGGAAGGGCTGAACCGCCTGCGCGACCTTCTGTCCGGACAGCCGGAACCCTGCTTGGCCGTCGCCTAGGAGCACGTGATGTATGCCCCCGAGCCCTTTGCCTGGCGCGACCAGGGCGCCCTTTGGCGCGCATTGCAGGCCGACGGCTTTGGCCTGCTGATCGGTCCCGGCGAGCCGCCATTGGTGAGCCATCTGCCGTTTTTGGCCGAGCCGCAGGCCAGCCGATTGCTCTGTCATGTCGCGCGCGAGAACCCTCAATGGCGGGCGATCGGTAACGGCGCGCCCGTGCGCTGTGTGTTCAGCGGCGCGCACGGCTATGTCTCGCCGACATGGTATGAAAAGCCGGACCGGGCCGTGCCGACCTGGAACTACGTTGCCGTCCATGCGATCGGAACCGCGAAAGCGGTTGAGGATCAAGACTGGCTGGATGATCTGGTGACGCGGCTGTCGGCCGAGCGTGAGGGCGCGGAGGGCTGGCACCCGGGCATGATGCGGCCGGCGGCCTATCGCGCGATGCTCGATGCGATTGTCGGCATCGACATCGCGGTCGAGAACCTGGAAGGCAAGCGCAAGCTGAGCCAGAACCGGTCGCCGGCCGATCAAGCCCATGTGGCCGCCGCGCTGGCCGCGAGCGAGTGGCCGGGCGATCACGCCTTGGCCGAAGAGATGGCCCGTGAGCAAGGGCAAACAGCATGAACATCCTGTCGATCCAGTCCAGCGTCGCCTACGGCCACGTCGGCAACAGCGCGGCCGTGTTCCCCTTGCAGCGGCTGGGCTTTTCGGTCTGGCCGGTCATCACCGTGCATTTCTCCAACCATCTCGGCTATGGCGCCGCGCGCGGCCCCGTCTTGCCGGCCGAGGATGTCGCGGACGTCATTCGCGGCATCGAGGAGCGGGAGGTGATGGCCGACTGCGACGCGGTGCTCAGCGGCTATATGGGCGACGCCTCGATCGGTACCGTCATTTTGGATGCAGTGGACACGGTCCGCCGGCACCGTCCCGACGCGGTCTATTGCTGCGACCCGGTCATGGGCGACGTCGGCACCGGCTTTTACGTCCGGCCCGGCATTCCGGAGTTCATGCGCGACCGGGCGGTGCCGGCCGCCACCCTGGTCACGCCTAACCAGTTCGAGCTGGAGTATCTGACCGGGCTGGTGCCGACCGACCTGGCATCGGTGCTTGCCGCCGTCGACAAGGTCCGCGCGATGGGGCCGGAGGTCGTGTTGGTCACCAGCCTGCGCCGGCATGACGGCCCGGCGGACCGGATCGAGATGCTGGCCGTGTCGGGCGATGGGGCGTGGCTGTTGTCGAACCCGCTGTTGCCCGTCGACGTGAATGGCGCCGGCGACGCGACGGCCGCCCTGTTCCTGGCCCATTGGCTGGCTGAACGATCGGTCGCAGACGCCTTGTCGAAGACCGCCGAGACCGTCTACTCGGTGCTGGAACGCACGCTGTCGGCCGGAACGCGAGAGATCCAGCTGATCGCCGCGCAGGACGCCATCGCCGACCCGCCGCGCCGTTTCGATGTCGAGAAGGTGCGCTAGGCCATGTCGGCCGCCAGCGATACCGGCGGGCGCCAGCTTTGGGCCTATACCCTGCTGCTGCTGGCACCGCTGTTCATGGCGTCGAACGTGGTCTTTGGCCGCGACGCGATCGACACCGTGCCGCCGATCGGGCTCGCATTTTGGCGCTGGGTTATCGCGTTTCTGATTCTGCTGCCCTTTGCCTGGCCAGGGCTGCGGCGCCATGCGGCCCAACTGATCCGCGCGTGGCCGTTGCTGCTTTTGCTGGGCGCTCTGGGCATGGGGGTTTGCGGCGCCTTTGTCTATATCGGCCTGCACCACACGACCGCGACCCATGCCGGCCTGATCTATGCCGCGTCGCCCATCTTCATATTACTGATCGGGGTAGTTTTCGGGGGCGAGCGGCTCGGCGTCGTTCAGTGTCTCGGCGTCGCGCTCGCCGTCTTGGGCGTGATCGTGATCCTGACACGGGGGGCGCCCCAGGCGCTGCTGACGTTCTCGTTCAATATCGGCGACCTGTGGGTCTTGGCGGCGACGGTCGCGTGGGCGGTCTATTCGGTCCTGTTGAAGCGCCGATCGCTCAGGATCCCGACCATTCCGCTGTTCGCCGCCATCGCGTTCGCCGGGATCGTCTGCCTGGCGCCGTTTTATGCCTGGGAAACCTTGGCCGGGCGGCCGGTCTTGTTGACCGCCGAAGCGGCGACCAGCGTCTTGGCTGTGGCGTTGATTGCGTCGGTCTTGGCCTTCAGCGCCTATCAGCAAGGCATCGCGGTCATCGGCGCCAGCCGGGCAGGGGTCTTCATGTATCTGATGCCGGTCTATGCCGCGCTGCTGGCCGTCATGTTCCTCGGCGAGCAGTTTCGGACGTTCCACGCGGTTGGGTTGAGCCTGATTCTACCGGGCCTGGCCCTTGCCACATTGGTCCCCACCCGAAGCTGGAGGGTTGGCAGAACGGCTTAAACCGCTTACAGCGGAGGGCATGTCGGAAGTTGCAATTGGGCTGCTGGTGGTTGCGGGCCTGCTGACGCTGGTCAGCATCCTGCAACCCTTGACCGAACGGCTGCGAATTCCTCAGACCGTGATGTTGGCCCTGGTCGGGATCGCGGCCGGTTGTCTGCTGTTGCTGCCTTACTCACCGACCGGCGGCGGACTGTGGGACGACACGGTAAGCGCGCTGACGGATCTCGAACTGCCGGCCGAGGTCCTGCTGACCATTTTTCTTCCCGTTCTTCTGTTCCATGCCGGCCTGACCATTGATGTGCGGCGGATGCTGGACGATGTGGCGCCGATCCTTTCTATGGCGGTCGTCGCCGTCGCGGTTTGCACCGCCTTCGTCGGCTTTGCCGTCGGCTTCGTCTCGACCATTCCGCTGGCCGCCTGCCTCCTGCTCGGCGCCATTGTCGCGACCACCGATCCGATCGCCGTGGTCGGGGTCTTTCGGGATATCGGCGCGCCCAGGCGGCTGACCATCCTGGTCGAAGGCGAAAGCCTGTTGAACGACGCGACCGCCATTGCATTGATGACGGTGCTGCTCGATTTCCTGGTGCGCAGCGCGACCACCGAGCCGCCCGACGTCCTGCTGCTCTTCGCCAGCGACTTTTTCGGTGGCGCCGCTCTTGGCGCCGTCGGTGCCTGGATAGCCGTGGCCCTGCTGAAGCTGATCCGGCAAAGGCCCCTGGCCGAGGTCACGGTTTCGATCGCCCTGCCTTACATCCTCTACATCCTCGCCGAGGACTACATCAACACGTCCGGCGTCATGGCCGTGGTGATCGCCGCGCTGGTGATCGGCGCGCGGGGGCGCACGAACGTCACGCCGCAAACCTGGTCGATCATGATGACGGTGTGGGACCAGATCGTCTTTCTGGCCTCGGCCCTGGTGTTCATCATGGTCGCGATGAAGGTGCCCCAGATCCTGCTGCAGGTCTATTGGTCGGACCTTCTGGTTCTGGCCATCATGATTGTCGCGGCCTTTGCCGCGCGCGCGGTGTCGCTGTTCGGCCTGATGCCGATGCTGCGCCGGCTGGGCTTGGCGGAGCGGGTCAGCAACAAGTTCAAGCTGGTGATGCTGTGGGGCGGGCTGCGCGGCGCCGTGACCTTGGTCCTGGCGCTGGCCATCATCGAGAACAACGCCGTATCGGACGAGATCAGCCGCTTCATCGGCGTGCTCGCCATGGCCTTCGTCCTGTTCACGCTGTTGGTCAACGGCACCACGCTTCGGCCCATCATGCATGTCTTGAAGCTCGACCGGCTGTCGAACATCGACCGCGCGCTGCGAGACCGAACGCTTGGTCTGGCGCTGTCGGAAGTCGCGGACCGCATCATGGACGTGTCGGAGCGCTACCGCATGGGCGGCCCGGCGACGGATGCGCTGGTCGAATCCTATCGCCAACGCCGAACGGCGGCCATTCAGCGGCGCGAGAACCTGATCCTCGACCCGGAGGAAGAGTACCGCCTGGGCCTCATCATCCTGGCGACCCGGGAGGAGGAGCTGTATCTCCACCATTTCGGCCAGGACACCGTTTCCCGCCACACGGCGGTCGAGCTGGTCGCCAAGGCCGGGCGGATGCGCGATGCCGCCAAGACCCAGGGCCGCGACGGCTATCTGAAGGCGGCAGAGGGCAGTCGGCGCTCGCGGATCCTGTTTCAGTTGGCGATGTGGCTGCAAGCGCGCCTGCGTATCGGGCATTTTCTGGAGCGCCGGTTGGCCGATCGCTTTGAGAACACGACCATCACCCGCATCGTGCTCAGCCGCCAGCTGGAGTTCACCGACGGCAAACTATTGCCGCTGATGGGGCGCGCGGTCTGCCTGCGACTGAAGGATGTTCTCGTCGAACGGCTGCATACCGTGAACAACGCGCTCGATGCCCTGCGTCGGCAGTTTCCGGACTATGCCGAAAGGCTGCAAACCCGGTTTCTGCGGCAGGCGGCCCTGCGCTTGGAGGAACGGGAGTACGACGCGCTGGCTGAAGAGGGCGTGCTGAACTCGGAGATCATGGTCAATTTGAAACGCAGGATCGGCCAGCGTTGGGCGACTGTGGCCAAGCGGCCATCGCTCGATCTTGGTTTGGACACGGAAACGTTGGTGCGCGGCTTCCCCCTGTTCGAGGGTTTGCCGGACAGCCAGATCCGCCACATCAGATCGCTGATGTCACCGAGGCTTGCGGTGCCCGGCGAACGCCTGATGTCGAAAGGCGAGCGCGGCGACTTCATGCTCTTCATCTCGTCCGGCGCCATCGAGGTCCACACCGAAGAGGCGCGCTTCAGCCTCGGCCGGGGCGATTTCGTCGGCGAGATGGCGATCCTGGACGGCAAGCGCCGACGGGCCAACGTCACGGCGGTGACCTACTGTCAGTTGCTGGTGCTGCCGGGCCGGGACTTCCGCCGTTTTGCCAAGGCCAACCCGAATGTCCGCCAACTCATCAAAGACACCGCCGACGAACGTGCCGCCCGCCTCGACGAGGCCGATCCGGCGCTTGTGGAGCGCGCTCAAGTAGAGGCCGGGTGATGCAACGCGGCTTGCCGATGTGGGTGGCGGCGCCAGCCAAGTCTGCCCCGGCGGCGCATCTGCGGGTTTGCTATCAAGCCGCTTGCGCTCCGTGGGACCGCGCGTTGGCTGCCGAGGCTCGGATTGAGCGCGAGCCGGCCGCCCAGACCGTGAGCGAGTCTGCGCGATCGAGTAACATGGATTGAACTTGACGTAATCCATACACGCGTTGAATGATATGAACGAGCCTTTCGCCAGGAAGGATGCCCGAAACGCATGACAACTGGCGCTGGCTCGGTCACGTGTTTGCCATGGCTATCCCTGGTTGTTGAGCTGTCCCGACTGATGGTCGGACGTATCGATCATCACCCCACATAACTCGGCGAGGAAACCAATGAGAATTCAACACTTCATCGGTGTCGCAACCGCTTGCGTATTGGCGGGAGCGTTGGTGGTCGACGCGCATGCTGCATGTGAACCCTTTACGGCCTTTACGGAGAACGACGAGACCGAGAGGTACTTCTCTGATTTGGATGACAGCGGTGGCGTAAGCACCGGTGACAAGCGGCTTATTGGCCTCGTCTTGCTGGATGCAGCCGGCGCCCAGATAGGTGAGCGTTACATGTCGGTCACGGTTCTCGAGACCAATGCAGACGGCAGTGCTGGCCCGATACGGGTCGACAGTATCAGCATTCTCGAAGACGGCGTAATCCTTGACTCTTCCGTCGACACCCAGACCCTCGTTCGAAGCGTCGACAACACGGACAGGCCGCCCCGTAATCCTAGCGACGTAAGAATCTGGCCGGTGGTCGGCGGGATGGGGGCCTATGCCGGCGCGACCGGCACGGTTACGAGTACAGTCAGCGAAGATGGCGGGTCGGAGATCGTTTTCGCGCTGGTGTGCGAGTAGGCGCGGGCACCGGATTCTTCTGTCGTAATGGCCATGTCCGCTAGAGGTGCCCGGAGAATCTAGCCGTGGCAAGGGGCGATCGGGCCGATCAATCGACGGCGACCTTTGTCACCGTTCGATCGGGACCGTCATCTCGATGCCGCCATAGCCATGCACGCTGTCGCGGGCGCGGATCGTAACCGTGTCGACCTCCGGCGGGATCACGACGCCGGACAGTGAGCGGGTGAAGGGCTGTTCAGTCACGTGGGGGTGGGCGAGGACGCGCTCGCCCAGCACGGTACCATCCGGCGCCAGCACGTCCCATTGATCGGCATAATGGTTCCAGCCCTCGTCTTCGTGGGCCACCGTGACGTCGAAGCGCCAGGTGCCGTTGGCGCTCTGGCTGGCCTCGACCGCGACCACGTCGGCCTCGCCGGCATGGGCCTGCAGCCCGATCGTGAGCGTGAAGCCGACCGCTGCGGCCGCGACAAATCGAAATGCTGATCGCATGATGCCTCCTCTTGCTGGCAACCAAAATGGCGTGGCTGCCCCTGGCGGCAACTGAACTTTTCGTGTCAGTAGCGCCGGGTCGGCCGGTCGAGCACTTTGCGGCCCAGCAGGCTGGCGCAGAGATCGACCATCAGGCGCGCCGTGCGGCCGCGCTCGTCCAGGAACGGGTTCAGCTCGACCAGGTCCAGCGAGGTTACCAGGCCGCTGTCGCACAGCAGCTCCATCACCAGATGGGCCTCGCGGAAGGTGGCGCCGCCGGGCACCGTGGTGCCGACCCCCGGCGCGATGTCGGGGTCAAGAAAATCGACATCGAGGCTGACATGCAACGCGCCGTTGGCGGCGGCGACGGTTTCCAGGAAGGCGCGCACGGGCGCGGCGATGCCGTGTTCGTCAAGCGTGCGCATGTCGTGCACGATGATCGGGTTCTCGTGGAGAAACCGGTTCTCCGCCTCGTCGACCGACCGGATGCCGATCATGCAGATATGCTCCGGCCGGACCCGCGCCGAAAGCGGCGGGTAGACGCCGTCGAAGCTCTCCAGCCCGATGAAATAGGCCACCGGCGTGCCGTGCAGATTGCCGCTGCGGGTCGTGGTCAGCGTATGGAAGTCCGGATGGGCGTCCAGCCACAGCACGAACAGTGGCCGCCCTTGTTCCTGCGCATGGCGCGCGACACCGGGCACCGTGCCGATCGACAGGCTGTGGTCGCCGCCAAGAAAGATCGGCATATCGACCTGGTTCGCGGCGTCGTAGGCCGTCTTGTCGATCGCCTGGGCCCAGCCGACCGTTTCCGCGAGGTTGCGCAGCGCGCGGTTCGGATGGGTCATCGGCGCGATGGCATCGGCCTGCACATTGCCCCAGTCGCTGACCGCGTGCCCAAGCTCGCTCAGGCTGGCCTCCAGGCCCGCTGTGCGGAATGCGTCAGGCCCCATCAGGCAGCCGGGCTGGCTGGCGCCCGTTTGCAGGGGAATACCGATCAAGGCGCAGGTCAGCGCTTTCATGACGCTTTCCGGTGAATTGATGCGGCGCGGCCAAAGTCGCTTCGGCACATCGCCTGGCTGAGGCCCGCTTCGGCCGTCATGCGCGTGGTCATTCTGCTGTTTCTTAGCGCAGGATTTGATTTATTCGTAAGCTGACGCACCCGAGCCTACCACCATCTCAGGCGAGAACGCATAGGACATCGCCATGGCCTTTGCCGACAACCCCAGCCCCGACCTTGACCCCCAGCGGCGGGTGATCGCGGCCCTCTATCGCGCGCCGGAGGGCGAGGTGGTGCGCGATCTGGTTCAACGTGCCGAGGTGGCGCCCGATGCGGCGGGGCGGGTCAAGGCCAGGGCCCGTCAGCTTGTTTCCGGCGTTCGGGCCAACCGGCGCCGATTCGGCGGGGTCGATCAGTTTCTTCAGGAATATGGTCTGACCACGGACGAGGGCGTCGCGCTCATGTGCCTGGCTGAGGCTTTGTTGCGCATTCCCGATGCCCACACCGCCGACCTGTTGATCGAGGACAAGATCGGCGGTGCCGACTGGCAACGCCATGTCGGCCAGGGCGAAGGGGCGTTCGTGAACGCCTCGACCTGGGCCTTGATGCTGACCGGCCGGGTGATGCGCCTTGACGACGATATCGGCGAGCCGGGGAGCTTTCTCGGCCGCATCGTCAAGCGGGCTGGGGAGCCGGTGATACGGGCCGCCATGCGCCACGCCATGCGCATCATGGGTCAGCAATTCGTCATGGGCCGGACCATCGGCGAGGCCGTGAAACGAGCCAAGGAGCACGAGGCACAGGGCTATCGCTACAGCTACGACATGCTGGGCGAGGCGGCCCGGACCGAGGCCGACGCCCAGCACTATTTCGACGCCTACCAGAGGGCGATCGCGGCCATCGGCAAGGATGCCAAAGGTGCTGGCGTCATCAACGGGCCCGGAATATCTGTGAAGCTGTCGGCGCTGCACCCGCGCTATGAAACCGCCCAGCGGGAGCATTGCGTGCCGGTGTTGACGGAGCGGCTGCTCGTCCTGTGCCGGGATGCGAAGAAGGCGGATATCGGCCTGTGCGTCGATGCCGAGGAGGCCGACCGCCTGGACCTGTCGCTCGACATCATCGAGGCCGTGGCCGGCAATCCGGACCTGGCTGGCTGGAACGGCTTCGGGCTTGCCGTCCAGGCCTATCAAAAGCGGGCGCATG
>JANQGH010000088.1 GCA_028277405.1 Alphaproteobacteria bacterium
CCGAGGGCCTGCCAGGCATTCATCCGGTCATCGAGGATGAAATGGGCCGCCACCATTGTCAGCATCGGCACCGTTGCGAACACAATGCCGACATTGACCGCAGACGTGTAGGATAGCGCGGTGAAGATCGTCCCCTGCGTCAGGCCCAGCCCGATGGCGCCGATGAACGCAGCCTCCAGCCAGCGCTTGCGCAGAAAATCGATCATCTCGTGGTAATGGGCGGTCACGAGCGGCAGCAGGATGAGCGCGGCAAGCAGGGCACGGGCGCTGCAGAACATCCAAGGCGGCATTTCGGTGACGCCGATCTTGGTGATGGCGAACACGCTGCCCGCGATCACCCAGGTCATGATCCCGGCGGCGTAACCGACGGCCTCGGAATGGCTGGAAATGTGCCGCTTCTCCGCGGCCGCTTCGGCAGCCGCCCACAGATGTACAGCCACGACGCTTCCTTCCCTGACTTCCGAGCGGGGCTAAGCTTGGCCGCTTCGCCCGATTGCCGTCAACCGCCCCCGTCCATGGGCGCCAAGGACGACAAGCATGTGCTTGACAAGATCTAACATTTCTATAGTCGTTGAATTATGGAAAAGACAGATGCGGTGGCAGCGCTCACCGCGCTTGCCCAGGATAACCGGCTAGAGGCCTTTCGCTTGCTCGTGCAGGCCGGCCCCGACGGCCTGCCGGCCGGCCAAGTCGCCGCCGCGCTCGCGCTCGCTCCCAACACGCTCTCATTCCATTTGGATCGGCTGCGCACGGCCGGGCTGCTGAACGTACGGCGAAAAGGGCGTTCGCTGATCTACTCGGCGAATTTTGCCGCGATGACCGCCCTTGTCGACTATCTCACCGATAATTGCTGCGGCGGCAGGGAAGCCTGCGGTCCGTTCGGCGGCCCGCAGGCGCGCAATGCCGACCTCCTCGACATGGCTCACCCGGCCGATTCCCCCGCCATGTCCGAACCACGGGGAAACGTCATGAACCGTCCGTACAATGTGCTCTTCCTGTGCACCGGCAATTCGGCGCGCTCAATCATCGCCGAAGCGATCCTCAGCAAGGCCGGCAAAGGCCGTTTCCAGTCCTTCAGCGCGGGCAGCCAGCCGAAAGGCGCAGTCAACCCGCATACGCTGCGCCTGCTGCACAATCTCGGCTATGACATCAATGTCTTCCGCTCGAAGTCGTGGACCGAATTCGCCCGCGCCGACGCCCCGCCGCTCGATTTCGTGTTCACCGTCTGCGACAGCGCCGCCAGCGAGACCTGTCCGGTCTGGCCGGGCCAGCCGATGACGGCGCATTGGGGCATTCCCGATCCTGCCGCCGCGACCGGAACCGACAGCGAGATCGCCCACGCTTTCAACGAGGCCCACCGCATGCTGGCGCAGCGGATCGGCATTTTCGCCTCGCTGCCGATCCACGCGCTCGACCGCCTCGCCCTGCAGAAGCGGATCGACGAGATCGGACAGTCCGAGGGCGCCACGCCTGGCGTCGCGGCCAAGCTGGGAGCGGCAAATGTCGACGTTTGAGCGCTATCTCACCGTCTGGGTTGCGCTGTGCATCGTGGCGGGGATTGCGCTCGGGCACCTGATGCCGGACGTGTTCCAGGCGATCGGAGGAGCCGAAATCGCCAAGGTCAACATTCCCGTTGCCGTGCTGATCTGGCTGATGATCATCCCGATGCTGGTGAAGATCGACTTCGCCGCCCTCGGTGAAGTACGGCAGCATTGGCGCGGCATCGGCGTGACGCTGTTCGTGAACTGGGCGGTCAAGCCGTTCTCGATGGCGGCGCTCGGCTGGTTCTTCATCGGTTACCTGTTCAGGCCGTGGCTGCCGGCGGACCAGATCGACTCCTACATAGCCGGGCTGATCATCCTTGCCGCCGCGCCATGCACGGCCATGGTCTTCGTGTGGAGCAACCTCACCAAAGGCGAACCGCACTTCACGTTGACGCAGGTCGCGCTCAACGACACCATCATGGTGTTCGCCTTCGCGCCGATCGTCGGCTTGCTGCTCGGCCTGTCGGCCATCATCGTGCCGTGGGACACGCT
>JANQGH010000030.1 GCA_028277405.1 Alphaproteobacteria bacterium
CGCTATAAACGACCCAAGTCACCAAACCACAGCCCGAGACCCAAACCGCCTACCGCGTATCCCTTCTCTACTTCCAGATTCTATTGTCAAATAACCGGCCGGGCGAAGCCGCCTCGGCGCCCCGATCTGGCGGTTGCCGCCGCGTCGAGAGGCGGGGTTATAGGCCCGCCCGATGACACTTGTCAAACCCTTTCCTGCAATCTTTTTGTCATCTGGGACGGGCGGGCAGCACAGCCGATAACCTGCTGATAATCTGTCGATTTTTCGAACCAAAAAGAGATGCCGTGCAGTTTATCGCCTTCCGCGAGAGCGCGAATTCGCGATCACTGACGCAAACGCCGCTACGGCCATACCGGTTGACGCGAATGGACGCTTCCACCATTGTCCGCGCCACCCACGATCGGGTCCATCGAGTCGCCCTGGCCGCATGACAAAGGCGGCGGTCGATACGTTCGCCCAACGCAGTCGGGAGTGTGTCCGTGGCCTCATCCAAGGCTGTTTGTGTTTTCGCCGCCGTTGCCTTCTCTGTCACCCTCACCACCAGCACCGTTCAAGGTCAAGACGAGGCACAGGGCTCGGCCGATCCGATACCGCCGGAAGGCCTGACGCAGCTGGACGATATTCTGGCCTACGGCGTCGCCGACAGTCTCTTGGAGCAGCCCTATCGGGTGGGTGAGGAGACCATCACCCTGATCCTGCAGGACGGCGAGAACCTGTCGCTGTTGCTGGAGCGGGCCGGGATCGCCAACAATGATCGCTACGCCATCGCCGCGGTTCTCGAAGAACACATGGATTTGCGCCGGCTGCGGGCCGGCAAGGAATTCGTCCTGACCATTCGCTATGACGGGCTGACGCGCGAGCTGCGCACGCTTGAGGTTCTGCCCACGGTGGACACGATCGTGCTGGTCGATCGCAATCCTGAGTCCGGGGTCTACACCGCCCGGGCCGTGCCCAACGCGCTTACCAGCCGCCTGTCCGGGGGCGCCGGACCGATCACCCATAGCCTTTTTGCCACGGCGGTCGACCAGGGTGTGCCGGACGCTGTCGTACTGAGGGCCATTCAGGCCTTCTCGTTCAATGTCGACTTCCAACGCGATATCCAGCCTGAGGACGATTTCGCGATCCTTTATGAGCAGGACTTCTTCGCCGACGGCACGCTGGCCCGCAACGGCAACATTCTGCATGCGCGGCTGACTCTGTCCGGCCGGGATCTCGAATTGTTTCGCTACGAGGACGCCGAGGGGCTGGTCGACTATTACAACCGCGACGGCGAATCCATGCGCCGCTATTTGATGCGCACGCCGATTGACGGCGCGCGCCTGTCATCACGGTTCGGCATGCGGCGCCACCCGATCCTGGGCTATTCGCGCATGCATCGGGGGATCGACTTTGCCGCCCCCACCGGCACGCCGATCTATGCCGCCGGCGATGGGGTGATCGACTTCCTGGGCACCAACAGCGGCTATGGCAGGTATATCCGCATCCGGCACAACAGCCGCCTGTCGACCGCCTACGCCCATATGAGCCGCTACCGCTCCGGCCTCGGCAGAGGCGACAGGGTCGATCAAGGCGACATCATCGGCTATGTCGGCAGTTCCGGCATGTCGACCGGTCCGCATCTGCACTACGAGGTGCTGGTCAACGGCGCACAGGTCAATCCGCTCGATGTGGACCTGCCGACCGGGCGGAACCTCGAAGGCGCGGAGCTGGCGGATTTCGAGGTGCAGGTAGCCGAGATGGAGCGAGCCCTTCAGGACGCCCTCTTGCATAATGAGGCGGCGCAGCAGGCTGCGATCCCGCCAGCGGAGTAGCCAAGACGGTCGCGCCCACGATCGCGAAAGGGCGGGCTGACCGCACGCAGTCATGCTGCCGATCAGGCTGAATGCGCCTAGGGGCGCCGAGACGCCGGCCCTGGCCCTGCTGATGGCCATCCTGACGATGGTCTTCTTCACACAGATGGCGCTCGACTTTTCGCGGGATACCGACCTGGTCGCCGCCGCCTCGCTGGCGCCCCGGCTAATGACCGGTGGCGACGGCACCTTCATCGGCGAGAGTTATCGGCTGATCACCGCCGCGTTTCTGCATGGCGGCATCATCCATTTTCTAAGCAATGTCTGGGTCTTGTGGCTGTTCGGGCGATCGGTCGAAACGGCCTTGGGCAGTCTGCGTTTCGGACTGCTGTTTCTGCTGACGGCGGCGCTGGGCAATTTGGCGCATCTGGCGGTGTATCCGGACAGCGCCGTGCCCGCGATCGGGGCGTCCGGCGCCGTTTCAGGCCTGTTTGGCGCCTTCATCCGGCTCTATCCCCGCGCACAGGTGATGGTCGTGGTGCCGATCGTGATCCTGCCGGTTTGGTTCTGGCTGCGCGCCCTCTGGTTTGTGTTGTTCTGGTTTGCCCTGCAGCTTCTCCAGGGCTTCTTTGCGCTGGACGATCCTTTGGTCGGCGGCGGCATCGCCTGGTGGATTCACATCGGCGGCTTCCTGGCAGGGCTCGCGCTGGGCAAGGTGCTGGCCAAGCAGATCCTGCCGATGCCGCCCGATCCGCCGCCGTCAAAGGGCATCGGCAAGGCACAGCGGCCCTGGGGCGGACGCAGTCGCACAAGACCTTGGGATAGAACCGAGCGTTAGCGGTCGGCGGCCGGCATCGCGTCAGGCCGCGACAAATCGGATGTCGATCCCACTGATTGGCTGATCCGACCTGGTCGCGTTGTCTTCAGAGACTGCCCCGAGGCCCGCACGATCGAGCCACGCTGCCATCGTCGCAAGGTCGCCGACACCAATCGTCATATGTTCGACCGCCGGCGTGCCGGGCGCGAACCGAAGAATCGTACCGCCGGCTGAAACGCGAAGCCCACCATCGACCTCAGCGACGGTCCCGGGACCGAACACGGCTTCGTAGCTGGAGGCAAGCCGACCGGGGTCCGGCACGCGCAGGGCGATCTCGCGAAGTCCGGTCGCACCGTTGGGATGGGTCAGCCAGTCGGCGCGGCGAACCAGATCCGGCGTCAGATGCTTACAGAAGAAAGTACTGAAGCCGAACGCGTCCGGATCTCGCGGATAGACCAGATGGAAGCGCGGCGTGACCGTGCCCTCCGGCAGTTCCAGCAGGCGCGCCAGGTCCTTCGGCGGATCGCCGGCCTCGCCGATGCCTTCAAGTGCTCGGTACACGGCCTCTGGCTCTTGAGTGGCCAAGGCAAGGCCCAGCAGGCCCTCCCCCTTGTCCTCAAGAAACCGGTCGAGGCCATAGACATACTGCTCCGGATCGAGAATGCCGAGCAGTTCGACATAGTCGTCTGGGAACATGACGCAGTAGTTCGCCGTGCCCCAACCGATATGGCGGCCGCGCGGCGTGACCGTGAAGCCGAGGCGCCGCCAAAGGGCAGCCGACGCTTCCAGATCGGCAACGCCGATGATGATGTGGTCAAGCCCGGAAGACGCCGGCATATCGGTCCCGCCCGCGCTCAAAAGCTTGAGTTGGGCTCTTTCAGAAAGGCCAACTCTTCCTCGGTGCTCGGCCGGCCTAAGACCGCGTTGCGGTGGGGAAAGCGGCCGAACCGGGCGATGATATCCCGGTGCATTTCGGCATAGCGGACGAACTCGTCATCGCCGATACGCTCGGCCATCAGCTTGATGCAGAGTTCTTGATCGTCCAGATCTTCGCAATGCTCGAACGGCATGTAGTAGAAGAGCCGCCGGTCCACGGGTTGCTGCATGTCGAAGCCGGACGCGATGGCCCGCCGCGCCACCTCCGTGGCCTTTTCGTCCGTGGCAAACGCGCGCGGATCGCCGCGGAACAGGTTGCGCGGCATTTGGTCGAGCAGGATGATCAGGGCGAGCGCGCCGTCGGCATGTTGCTGCCAATCGTCGTAGTCGCCCCGCGACGCGGCCTCGACATCGGCCAGAAAGCGGTTACGGATCGCCGCGTCGAAGGCGTCGCTCTTCTTGAACCAGTCGTCGAAACCGTGGTCGACCAACCAGAATTGCAGGATTTCGGCGACTTTATCGCCGTCGGACCGAGACATCGGCGGCCGCGCCGACCCTAGTGCACCTTCGCCCAGATCTTGCGCTTCACGGCGTAAAGCAGACCGGCGAAGATCAGCAGATAGATGATCACGCCACGACCGGTGTTCAGACGATCCTCGAGGTTGGGTTCGGATGTCCAGGCCAGGAAGTTCGTGACGTCCCACGCCATCTGCTGTGTCGTCGCCTCGGTGCCGTCGGTGTATTGAACCGCGCCATCCCCCAGCATGTTCGGCATCGCGATCTGATGGCCGGGGAAATACTCATTGTAGCTCATGCCCGCCGACAGTTCGACATCGTCAGGCGCCTCGACATAGCCGGTCAGCAGCCCGTAGAGGTAGTCGGCGCCGCCCGCCCTGGCCTCAACCATCAAGCTCAGATCGGGCGGATAGGCGTTGTTGTTGGCGGCCCTGGCCGCCTGCTCGTTGGCAAACGGTGCCACGAAACGGTCCTGCGGCAAGCCGGGACGTTCGAACATGTCGCCGGAGTCATCGGGGCCGTCCGTCACGGAATAGCGCTGCGCGATAGCTTCGACCTCGGCCTCGGTGAAGCCCAGAGCCGTCAGATTTCGATAGGCGACATAGTCCAGCGCGTGGCAGAGCGAACAGACCTCCAGATAGACCTGCAGCCCCCGCTGCGAGGCGGCCCGATCAAAGGTGCCGAAGACACCGTCGAAACTCCAATCCTGCGCCGGCGGCGTCGGGGCCTCCTCGGCCGCGATGGCCGGCGTCAGCGCCCCGCCCAGGAGAACGGCGAATGCCGCGAAGAGGGATGTGATCGATCGCATGGGTCGTTCTAACGCCTTGTCCATCACTCGGCCGGAGCGGCGGCCATGCCCGCGGCACTGCGACCGCGCGGCAGAACCGCCTCGGCAATGCTGCGGGGCAGTGGTTTGGGTCGTTCGAATTTGCCGAGCAGCGGCAACACGACCAGGAAGTGCAGGAAGTAGTAGAGGGTTGCCAACTGGGCGATCAGGACGTTGATGCCCTCGGCCGGCTGCGACCCCATATAGCCCAGCACCAGAACGTCGATCACGAACAGCCAGAAGAACCACTTGTAGACCGGCCGGTACTTCGCGCTGCGGACCTTGGACGTGTCGAGCCAAGACACGAAGAACAGCACGATGATCGAGCCGAACATCAAGATCACGCCACCCAGTTCGGCGGGGATGAAAAGGAAGTTGAACGTGACCGCCCGCAGGATCGCGTAGAAGGGCAGGAAGTACCATTCCGGCACGATATGGGAGGGCGTCACCAGCGGATTGGCCGGAATGTAGTTGTCCGGATGGCCCATGAAGTTCGGCGCGAAGAACACCATGATCGAAAACAGGATCAGGCAGACCGCCAGGCCGAACGTGTCCTTCATCGTGTAATAGGGATGGAAGGGCAGCGTGTCCTGCGGGCCCTTCGGCTCGATGCCGGTCGGGTTGTTCGAGCCGGTGACGTGCAACGCTGCAATGTGCAGCACGACGACACCCAGGATCACGAACGGCAGCAGGAAGTGCAGCGAGAAGAACCGGTTGAGCGTCGGATTGTCGACCGAGAAGCCGCCCCACAGCCAGGTGACGATCGCGTCGCCCACCCAGGGAATGGTCGAAAACAGGTTGGTAATGACGGTCGCGCCCCAATAGCTCATCTGGCCCCAGGGCAGGACGTAGCCCATGAACGCCGTCGCCATCATCAGCAGGAATATGACGACGCCGAGCATCCAGAGCAGTTCACGCGGCGCCTTGTACGATCCGTAATACAGCCCGCGGAACATGTGAATGTAGACCACGATGAAGAAGAAGCTGGCGCCGTTCATGTGCAGATAGCGCAACAGCCAGCCGCCATTCACGTCGCGCATGATGCGCTCGACACTGGCGAACGCCTGATCCGTGCTTGGCGTGTAGTGCATCGCCAGCATGACGCCGGTGGCGATCATCAAGACCAGGAAGAACATGGCGAGCGCGCCGAAATTCCAAAGGTAATTGAAATTCCTGGGCGTCGGGAACTCACCATACTCCCGATGCATCATGCTGAATATCGGCAGGCGCCGATCGATCCAGCGCACTGCCGGATTTCTGTACTCTACAGCGGATGAGCCGTGGGCCATCGCATCCGTCTCCCTTAGCGGCGGCTAATCACGCCTCGCCGATAACGATTTGCTGTTCCTCGACGAACGTATATTCGGGAACCAGCAGGTTTTCCGGTGCCGGTCCCTGGCGGATACGGCCCGACGTATCGTAGTGCGACCCATGGCACGGGCAAAAGTAACCGCCATAGTCGCCACGCGGATCGGTGCTCTTCTGGCCCAGCGGCACGCAGCCCAGATGGGTGCAGATGCCGACCACGACCATGTAGTTCGGCTCCACCGGGAAGCGTTCGGCGTCGGTCTGCGGATCCGGCAGGATCGCCGGGTCGACGCTCTCCGCCTCGGCGATCTCTTCCGGTGTGCGATACCGTATGAAGACCGGCTTGCCCTGCCACATCACGGTGATCGCCTGGCCGACCTCCAGGGCCGACAGATCGACATCGA
The DNA here is from genome assembly GCA_028277405.1 of Alphaproteobacteria bacterium. Taxonomy (GTDB): domain Bacteria; phylum Pseudomonadota; class Alphaproteobacteria; order DSM-16000; family Inquilinaceae; genus JANQGH01. Next base: position 6,538 of record JANQGH010000030.1, read on the forward strand.
CCGTCGCCAGGGCCAGCGTGTCGGCGGCCGGGTTCATCGAGTTGATGAACGGCCACACCGCAACGCCCAGACCGACGACGCCAACGGCCGCGGTCGTCAGATAAAGAAAATCGCGTCTCGTGCCGCCCTCATGTTCGGGATCGGCACCGTGTTCGGTAGTATCCGCCATATCCGTCCTTGTCGTGGACCTCTTAGCAAAATTCTATAGCACTCCCGCCCAGCACGGAAAGAATATGCGGCAACGGGACGCGCAAGGGTGGACTGGGCCGGAACAGGCCCGAATTGCGCTGGCGCGACCGTATACGCCGTAGCGGCATCTTTGCCAACCGCGAAACAGCGTCGGCACGCCCGGCGCCGACAGTCAGGAAGTCGTATGCGCCTGGTTTTGTATCAGCCGGACATCCCTCAGAATACCGGCGCCATCCTCAGGCTGGGCGCTTGCCTTGACGCCGGGATCGACATTATCGAGCCTTGCGGCTTCGTATTGGACGATCGCCGGTTGCGGCGCGCGGCGATGGATTACCTCGATCTTCTGGAGTGGCGGCGCTGGCCCTCGTGGGAGACCTATCGGGCGACCCGGCACGCGGGACGCCTGGTCCTGCTGACCACCCGCGCGACCACCGCCCATCATCAGTACCGGTTCGAGCCCGACGATCGCTTGCTTCTCGGGCGCGAGAGCGCGGGCGTGCCCGACACCGTACACCAAGCGGCGGACGCGCGAATCAAGGTGCCGCTGCGACCCGAGGCGCGGTCCCTGAACGTGGTGACGGCGGCGGCCATTGTGGCCGGCGAGGCCCTTCGCCAAACTGGCGCGTTCGATGCGGGGTGAACGGGCCGACTGTTCCAAAGACGGAGGTGTTATGAGTGTAGCAACGGACGAGCAAAGGATGCCGAACGTCCCCACCGAAGAGCAAAAGAACGCGGCGGCCGACTGGTTCGCCCGGTTGCGCGACCGGATTTGTGGCGCGTTTGAGTCGTTGGAGGACCGCCTTACCGGATCGCTATCGAAGCAACCGCCCGGGCGATTCGAGCGAACCGCCTGGAAACGCCCCGACCATGCCGGCGGCGAAGGCGGCGGCGGGGTGATGTCGGTCATGCATGGGCGGGTGTTCGAGAAGGTCGGCGTCAATGTCTCGACCGTGCATGGAACCTTTTCGCCGGAGTTCCGGTCGCGCATTCCGGGCGCGGCGGAGGATGGCCGGTTCTGGGCCAGCGGCATCAGCCTTGTGGCGCACATGCAAAGCCCCGTGGTGCCGGCGGTTCACATGAACACCCGAATGATCGTGACCACGAAGGGCTGGTTCGGCGGTGGCGCGGACCTCACGCCGATGGTCGAGGACCCGGCCGATACGGCGGACTTTCACGCGCGGCTGCGACAAGCATGCGATGCCCATGATCCGACCTATTACCCGCGCTTCAAGAAATGGTGCGACGAGTACTTTTTCTTGAAGCATCGAAACGAGGCAAGGGGGGTCGGCGGCATCTTTTACGACAATGTGGACAGCGGCGACTGGCACGCTGACTTCGCGTTTACCCGCGACGTCGGGGAGGCCTTTCTCGACATCTACCCACGCCTGGTCGACAGGAAGATGGACCTGCCCTGGACCGACGCCCAGCGCGAGCATCAACTGGCGCGTCGCGGCCGATATGTCGAGTTCAACCTGCTTTACGACCGTGGCACGGTGTTCGGACTACAGACTGGCGGTAACGTCGACGCCATCCTAATGTCACTTCCGCCAGTCGTGAAATGGCCGTAATAGAGCTTTAGGACATGATGGATCGAAGAGCCGGAGACGCTGCGATGGAACGGGCCAAATCCCCAAGAAGCTGGTTTCTGGCCGTGCTGGTGGCGTTGGTCCTGCCCCTTGGCGCCGCGCTGGCTCAAACCGAAGCACCGGAAAGTCCCGAGCCGACGGTCGCGATTTCCGACTTCATGGGCAACTGGCAGGGCATGGGCGTTCTTGAGACAGAGGACAGTCTCTTCTTCGCCATGAACCGGCGCGACCTCGACGTTACGATCGACGGAGACGACAGACGGTTCACCGTCGAATGGACGACCGTCCGGCGGTCCGGCGACGATCCCGACGCGCCGGAAATCAGGCGTGAAAGCGCCAGCCTGACATTTTCGCCCGCCGACCACCCGCACGTTTACGAGGCATCGTCGTCGGAAAGCCCGCTCGATGGCGGCACGATGAGCTGGGCCAGGCTGCATGGCCAAACCCTGTCGGTGTATCAGATGGCAATTACGGAGGATGGCGGCTACGCGGTCTCGACCTACGATCGAACGTTGTTGGACGGGGGCGACATGGCGTTGCGGTTCGTTCGATTGCAGGACGGTCAGCCGGTCAGAGAAGTCAACGGCCAACTGTCGCGGGTGTCGCCATGACCCGGCGTCTCATCCTTGCTGTCTTCCTCGTTGGTTGGCTGCCCTTTACCGCACTGGCCGACGAACCGATCGAGGCCTTCTACGGCGTCTATGTCGGCAGTGCGGAGGTGTTCGATGGCGACGGCAATGTCGTCGAGGAACGCGATCTTGAGATTGAGATCGGCGCGGGCGAGCGTGGCGCCATCCACATTCGCTGGTCGAACGTGACCTTGGTCGATGGCCGTCGCGACGTGCCTGGCGTCGAATGGCGTCTCCAGCACCTGTCCATGGTCCCCAGGCGCGGCGACGGCCTGTTCATCGAGGACACGCGCGGCAGCCTGTTCTCGGGGCGCCGCGACATCGAGGTGATGGGTGGCGATGCCCTGCGATGGGGCCGGATACAGGACAACAGTCTCGACATCTTTGCCATGGGCGTTCTCGACGATGGCGGCTATGTCCTGCAAAGCTACGCCAGGCGCCTGACCGACATCGGCTTGGAGATCGAGTTCCGGGCCTACCGAAACGGCAATCTCATTCGCAGCATTCTAGGTCAGACCGTCCGGGTTGATGGATAGACGCCGACGCGCGCCCGCTGTCACCGTCACCGCCACGACATCTGCGAGAACGGTAGCCAGCGCTGGAGCTCAAATCGGGCCGGAGAGGTTATTGGCGATTTCGTCACGCAGATTGTCGCGCACGGTATCGATCATCTGCTCTGCCTGATCCGGGGGCGTGCCACCGGCAATCAGCGCCTCTTCCCAATCGGCCAACTCGCCATTGCACCTGTTAATAAACCGATTGGCGACGGCCCGATTGCCACCGGTACCCGGCACAGGCGCATCAAACGCGCTGTCAAGGCAATCATAGAACGCCGCCTGCGCTTGGCCCACCGTTGTAGGCGCGGGAGAACCCTTGCCAGACGACTGACAAGCAACCACGACGACTGACGCGCCGACCAAAAGGGCACCCCTCAGCAATCCACGAGCACCAAAGCGCAAGAATACTTCTCCAGCCAACGACCCCTCCAAATAGGCGCATAACGTTGCGGAAAATCGCGCATTCGTTAGGCAAACTAAACAAAAGTATGCTTTTGTTCAAGGCCTTGATCCAAGGCTGGCTGAAATGGACGGTTCAAGCTTTTCCGCCGAGCTACGACTGCTTGTTGTCGACGACCAGGAAGAGCCTCTCCAGGCATGCTTCACGGTTGGGTGCAAAGTCCCTTTGAACCCACCAACGCTCCACGGCACTAAGAGCTGCGCCGATTTCCGGTCCGTCCGGCAATCCAGCCCTTTTGGCATCTGATCCGCGGATCGGAAAAACGGGTACCTCCCAGGTCGACAACGACCGAAACGCGCGTTCGGCAGCGTCGTCCGGGCTGTCGGCCAGGAGCAGCAAATCCCCGGCAATGCTCAGGCCATGATGATAGGCCAGTCGCCTTGCATCGACATCAGAGCGCACCGAAGGCTCGGCGCCTGCGGCGGATTCGACGGTCGCCAAGTATCGCTGTTCGGTCTTCGAAAGGCGAAACTTCTCGCCGGTTGCTTTGGCGCCGGCCCCCGGCGGCAGCACGAACGCCGCCAACCTGCGCATGGGATCGGGGGCGACACCGAGGTCGCTTTCGCGCCTGACGAGACGCGTCAATCGCGCGGCGGGGACGTCGCCGAACAGCCAGGCCGCGACGCCAGTTTGCCGGGCAAGCCGCCAGGACGGGCGTGGATCCGGCGCGGCAAGCCATCTGACGACCTCCGACCGCACCCGCTCAGCCGCCAGCCGGCCCAGCCCGGGTACGGCCGCAGCAAGAGCCTTGAGGGTGGTTTCGTCCGGCGGCTGGCGACCATACCAGGCCTGAAACCGGAAGAAGCGCAAGACCCGCAGATAGTCCTCGCCAATCCGTGCGGCCGGGTCGCCGACGAAGCGAACACGGCCAGCTTGCCCGTCGGCCAGGCCGCCGAAATAGTCGTAAACCGTGCCGTCGGGTGAAGCACTCATGGCGTTGATCGTGAAATCGCGCCGCGCAGCATCTTCGCGCCAGTCGTCAGTGAAGGCGACCACGGCATGCCGTCCATCGGTCTCAAGGTCCCGACGAAGGGTGGTGATCTCATACCCTTTGCCATCGATCACGGCCGTAACCGTGCCGTGATCCATGCCGGTCGGGACGGCCTTGATACCGCTCTGCTCCAGCGCGGTTTTGACGGCCTCGGGCCGTACCGGCGTCGCCAGGTCGATATCCGTGACGGGCCGGCCCAGCAATGCGTCACGGACACAACCGCCGACCACCCTGGGCGGGCCGCCGGCGGTGGTCAGAACATCGATCAACCGTATGAGTGCCGGATGGCGCAGCCAATCGGCCGTCAACCGCGCCGCACCGCGATCACTGATCGTCGGTGATGAAGTGTCCGGGGACGACTTCGCCATCTTCCATCCGGGGTGGCACATACTCGCTGCCGGCTGGGGCCCCGCCCAGGATGGCCAACAACACCAGGGCGACGGCAAACAAGCCGAAACCCGATAGCACCAGCCAAAACCAGGGCGTGTTTTCCCACAAGGGCGGCGGCTGCTCCGTCCCCGCCGCAATCGCGCGACGGCGCTGCCACCACGCGAAGGCGATGTAGAGCGCGGTCGGCGCGATGAGCAATAACGCGAGCAGGACTTGTCGAGTCATAGCGTGCCCAGCAGTTGCTGCAGGTTTTTCAGCATTCCGGCAGTGGCCCCCCAAATGTAGCGATCTTGGTACTCGAAAACATAAAACAGCCGCTGCCGGCCTTGGAATGGTCGGCTGTCTCGCTGCGGCATGTCGCGGGACAGAATGAAGGAGAGCGGCACCTCGAAGGTTTCCGCCACCTCAAACGGGTCCGGGACGATGGCCACCGGCGGCCTGATGACCCCGACATAGGGTTGGACCCGAAAGCCCGTACGGGTGATGTAGGTGTTCAGCCTGCCGACAACATCGATCTGGTCGGGCCCGACGCCAATCTCCTCCTCGGTCTCGCGCAGCGCCGCCGCCAGCGGATCGGCATCATCGGCCTCGACCCGGCCGCCTGGAAACGAGATTTGCCCCGCATGGGCCTTGAGATGCGCGGTTCTGACCGTCAACAATACCGTCGGATCGGTGTCGTGGTCGACCAGCGGCACCAGGACGGCGGCATCGCGCAACGACCGTGGCGGCCGCAGGTCCGGGTTCAGATCATGGTCACCCAAGACCCCGCTGGCCGACGGTTCCCCGTTGTGGTCGACGGCCAACAGTCGCGGCGGCAGATCGGTCAACCTGATGGCCATGCGGTGCTCACGATTGTTCCAGCGGAAAGAAACATCCCGCGCTCCAAACACCGAGTTTGCCATGATTCTCGACGGCTCGGTCGGCCAAGGCGTAGAAGACCGGGCGGGCGATCAGCGCCTCCATCCCGTCACGAACCGTGACATAGGGGCGCGGTGCCGCCGTTTCATCATCGAAGGCAACCCGTATGGGGTTGTCCGGCCCGGCCGTTACCTGTTCGTCCAGGTTAGTGCGAAAGGTCAGGACCGAGTCGGCCCCTGCGCCGCTGGCCGACACGTCAACCGCCACGAACGGAGCATCGTCGACGGTTATCCTGCCCCGTTCCGCCGGCGTGATCAGCCAATAGGCGCCAGCCTCGTCCCGCCGCAGCACGCTGGCGAACAGCTTGACCAGGGCGGGCCGGCCGATCGGACTGCCATGATAGGTCCAGGTGCCGTCCGCAAGAATGCGGATATCATAGGCCTCATCGGTCGCGCTGCCCGCCCCGAGATGCGCTGTCGGATGCTTATCCGGCCGGGCGGCCTTCCCAACGCTGTCCATCGGGTCCATTTCTGCCATAGTCGTAATGACGTTAAGCTAACCGGCCCGATTGAGATAGGCATGATTGCCAAAGGACTCCAGCGATGAGCGACCTTTCGACCCGGCAGGACGACGCTGCCATTCTTGGCGAAGTCGAGAGCCTCGGCGATCGCCTGGGGGCCATCCGCAGCCAGTTGGGCCGGGTGATCTTCGGCCAGCAGGCGGTCATCGATCAATCCTTGGTGACCTTGCTGGCCAGCGGCCACGGCCTGCTGGTCGGTGTGCCGGGCCTGGCGAAGACCAAGCTGGTCGAAAGCCTGGGCAAGGTGCTGGGGCTTAGCGAACGCCGCATCCAGTGCACGCCGGACTTGATGCCGGCCGACATTCTGGGCTCGGAGGTGCTGGAGGAAGGCGAGGACGGCAAGCGCCGTTTTCGGTTCATCGAAGGCCCTGTGTTTTGCCAGCTGTTGATGGCCGACGAGGTCAACCGGGCCAGTCCGCGCACCCAGTCCGCCCTGCTTCAGGCGATGCAGGAGCGGCGGGTGTCGGTCGCGGGGCACTACCACCCCCTGCCCACCCCCTTTCACGTTCTTGCCACGCAAAACCCGCTGGAACAGGAAGGCACCTACCCGTTGCCCGAGGCCCAGCTTGACCGCTTCTTGATGCAGATCGACGTCACCTACCCCGACCAGGACGCCGAGCGTCAGATGCTGCTGGCGACGACAGGCACGGAGGAAGAGAAGCTGGAGCAGATGATCGATGCGGAGCAGTTGATGGCTGCCCAGCACCTGGTCAGACGCATTCCCGTGGGCGCCCAGACCGTCGATGCCATTCTCGATATCGTGCGCCAGGGCCGGCCGGAGACCAGCGAACTGCCCGAGATCGTGCAAAACGTCGCTTGGGGTCCGGGCCCGCGTGCCAGCCAGGCCCTGATGCTGGCCTGTCGCGCCAAGGCGCTGCTGGAGGGCCGCAAGGCACCGTCGATCGACGATGTGGTCGAACTGACCATGCCCGTGCTGAAGCACCGCATGGCGCTTAACTTCGCCGCCCGCGCCGATGGCACGACCATCGAGGATGTTATTGCGCGGCTGATCCAGCGACACGCATGACAGCAGCCACGCTACACGGCCGCGCCGAGGCGCTGGCCTCCACCCTGCCGCCGCTGCTGGTGGAGGCCGAGCGCGTGGCCGCCGTGGTGGCACAAGGCGTTCACGGACGTCGCAGGGTCGGCGTTGGCGAGAGTTTCTGGCAGTTCCGCCGGTACGAGCCCGGCGATCCGGTCCAGCGGATCGACTGGCGCCAAACGGCAAAGCGCGATCAGCCGTTCTTGCGCCAGCTGGAATGGGAGGCGGCACAGACCGTCTATCTCTGGCGCGCGACCGACGGTGGCTTTCGCTGGCGCTCGACAAAATCCACACCGACGAAGGCCGACCGGGCCGGGTTGCTGCTGCTGGCGCTGGCCTCCCTGCTCAACAGCGCCGGCGAGCGGGTCGCGCTGCTAGACGGCGATTCGCCGCCCGGCCTCGGGCGCGCCGATCTCAGCCGTTTGGCGATGGATTTGCAGCGAACCGAGGCCGGTGATGATTCGCCGGCGGCCGCGTTGCCGCCGAACAGGGCCGTCCAGGCGCACGCCGCGATGGTTCTGTTCTCCGACTGGCTGGCACCCTTGCCGGCCATCGAGGCCGCGCTGGCCTCGTTCCAGTCCAAGGTCGAGCACGGCCATCTGGTTCAGATCCTGGATCCGGCCGAGGTCGATCTGCCGTATGCGGGGCGGATTCGTTTCAGCGGCTTTCACAACGAAAGCGCCCTGACGCTGGCACGTGTCGACACGATCCGTCAGGCCTATCAGGAGCGTATCGCGGCCCAGCAGGAAGGCTTGCGCGCGCTCGCCCGCGCGGCCGGCTGGCAGCTTCACATCCACCGCACCGACCAGGCGCCGGAGCGGGCCCTGCTGTCGGTGTTCCAGGCACTCGCCGGTGCCGGCGCGGTCTAGGCAACGATGCTGACCCTGGGACCTATCAGTTTCCTGCAACCCTGGCTGCTGTTGGGATTGGCGGCATTGCCAGTGCTCTATTGGCTTATCCGCGCAACGCCGCCCGCGCCCAGAAACGTTCGCTTCCCGGCCCTGCGCCTGCTTCGCGACCTGCAGCCACAGGAGGAAACGCCGGCGCGCACGCCTTGGTGGCTGCTGGTGCTGCGCCTGGTGCTGGTCGGGCTGATCATCATCGCCTGCGCCGGCCCGGTGATTAATCCGGCGGCTGGCCTGCCCGGCTCCGGACCGGTCCTGTTGCTGGTCGACAATGGGTGGTCGGCTGGCCGTGACTGGCCGGCGCGGCAGGCGCATCTGTCGCGCGCGATCGACGCGGCGGAGCGGGCCGGCCGGCCCTTGCTGGCGGCGGCGACCGCCGCCGACGGACCCGGCCCGCCGCCGACGATCAGCGGCCTGATGCGCCCTGCCGACGCCAGGGGCTGGGCGGACCAGCTGGAGCCTCGGCCCTGGCCGGCTGATCGAGCGGCGCTTATGGCCGCGATCACGGAGATGGCCGATCACGGCGGCCTCGAGACCCTTTGGCTGAGTGACGGGCTGGACGATCCGGCCGCGGCGGATCTGGCACAGACGCTGCAGCGGCTTGGACGCCTGACGGTTTACCTGCCCGAAGCCGGCGACTTGCCGCTGGTGCTCGATACCCCTCAGACGGAGGGCGGGGATCTGGTCTTCTCGGTGCGCCGCCCCACCGCCGCGATCGAAGGTGTAGGCGTCGTGCGCCTCGCCGGTGACGATGGCCGCATTTTGGCCCGGCAGCCCTTTACCATTGCCGCAGAAAGCGACGGCACCGACGTCCGCCTGTCCTTGCCGGCAGAGGCGCGCAACCGTGCTGCCCTCGCCACGATCGAGGATCTTGAAGGGGCCGGATCGGTGGTCCTGGTGGACGAACGCTGGCGGCGACGGCCCGTCGCGATCGTCGGCGCCGCCCCGACGGACAGCAGCCAGCCGCTGTTGTCTGAAACCTATTATCTCGATCGCGCCTTGGCACCGTTTGCCGAGGTCTGGTATGGCGGCCTGGACGACCTGCTGGAGCGCGGACCGGCGGTCATCATCCTGCCCGACAGTGGCCAGGTGACGCCTGACGAAGGCGACCGGCTGGACGCTTTCCTGGCCGAGGGCGGCGTGGTGCTGCGGTTCGCAGGCCCGCTCTTCGCCGCCAACCCCGATGCGCTTGTCCCCGTGCCCCTGCGCGCGGGCGACCGTACCCTGACCGGGGCGTTGAGCTGGACCACGCCCCAGCCCCTGGCGCCCTTCCCGCCGGAGAGCCCGCTTGCCGGCCTCGCCTTGCCCGACGATGTGCTGATCGAGCGCCAAGTGCTCGCCCAGCCGGGCCCCTTGGTCAACGCCAGAACCTGGGCACGGCTGGCGGACGGCACCCCGCTGGTAACCGCCGAAAGGCGCCAGACGGCCGATGGCACGGATGCGGGCTGGCTGGTTCTGGTACACACAACCGCCGGGGCCGACTGGTCGAACCTGCCCCTGTCCGGTCTGTTCGTCGACATGCTGCGCCGGATCGTGGCGTTGAGCGCCGGCGTTGCCGACACGACCGATGCCGTGGCGCTGCGACCGCTGAGTACGCTCGACGGCTTCGGCCGGTTGGGAGAGGCCGACGCGGCCGCAATGCCCATCGCTGCCGGCACGTTTGCCGAGACGCTTGCGTCGCCAACACACCCGCCGGGCTTCTACGAGGCCGGAGAGACACGGCGCGCGCTAAATCTTTCGCCGGCGATCGGGCCGCTGGAACCGCTGGCACTGCCGCCACGCGTCGCGACCCAGGGCTACGCGATCGAGGCGGAGCTGGACCTTCTGCCGCTGCTGCTGGCGGCCGCCATGGCGCTGGCGATCATTGACCTGTTGGCAAGTCTGGCCCTGCGCGGTCTTTTGGCCATCGGCCCCAAACGCGGAGCCACTGCCCTCGTAGTGGCCCTGTTCCTGATTCCGGTCTTGGGCAACCTAAGCCCGGCCCAGGCCCAAGGCCAATCTCTGTCGCCCGAGAACCTGGCCTTGCTGGCCGCCAACGGCACGTACCTGGCCTATGTCGTGACCGGCGACCCGGAAGTCGACGCGATCAGCCAGGCGGGATTGGACGGTCTGTCGCGCGTCCTGACGCAGCGCACGGCGGTGGAGCCCGAAGGCGCCTTGGGCGTCGATCCGGAGTATGACGAGCTGGCGTTCTTCTCCCTGCTATACTGGCCGATCACCCAAGACCAGCCGACCCCGTCCGCGGACGCGTTCGCCCGCCTGAACGACTATCTGCTGCAGGGCGGCACGATCCTGTTCGATACCCGCGACGCCGGGATCGGCCGTATCAACGAGGCGGATCTGCGCCGCCTGACCGCCGGCCTCGACATCCCGCCATTGTCGCCGGTCGCGCCCGATCATGTTCTGACCCGCGCCTTCTACCTGCTGCAGACCTTTCCGGGCCGCTACGCCGACGAGGCCCTTTGGGTCATGGACGCCGACGAGACGATCAATGACGGGGTCTCGCCGGTGATTATCGGGGCCAATGACTGGGCGGCCGCCTGGGCCATGGACGCGGTCGGCAACCCGCAATTCACGGCCGTCCCAGGCGGCGAATGGCAACGGGAGATGGCCTTCCGCTTCGGCATCAACCTGGTGATGTACGTGCTGACCGGCAACTACAAGGCCGACCAGGTGCACGTGCCCGCGATCTTGGAGCGCCTGGGCCAATGATCGACGTCACCCGGATCGCCATCGCGCCCATGCTGCCCTATTGGCTTCTGGAGGTGTTGTATGGCTTTGCGCTCCTCGTCTTTGCCTTTGCCGTTTGGCGCCGCGCGCGCGGACTGGTGTGGCGTGGTCTCAGCTTCTTGGCGCTCGGTGCCCTGCTGTTGAACCCGTCTTTAGTCGACGAGCAACGCGAACCGATCGACGACATCGCCGTGGTCGTGGTCGACCGCTCGCCGAGCCAGCGCATCCACACGCGCACCGAGACCACGGACGAGGCGCTGGCGCATGTCCGGCAACGGCTTGAAGCGATCGACGATCTGGATGTGCGGTTTGTCGATACTGGTGGTGGCTCCAGCGGCCTTCAGGAGGAAACGCGGCTCTATTCGGCATTGGAAAGTGCGATCGCCGATTTGCCGCGCCAACGCCTGGCCGGCGCGATCCTGATCACGGACGGCCAGATCCATGACCTGCCTGACAACCCCAGCCAAATCGGCGATATCGGCCCCGTCCACGGGCTCTTGACCGGGGCCCCCGACGAGCGCGACCGGCGCCTGTCGATCGTCGAGGCACCCGCCTTCGGGCTCGTCGGCGAGACCGTCGACGTCACGATGCGGGTCGACGACCTGCCCGAGGGCGTCGCGGGCGCGCAGGCCAACGTGTCGGTCGTGGTGGACGGCGAGGCCTATGGTGCCTATCGGCTTGACCCCGGCCTGCCCTTCACGCTGCCCCTGCTGATCGAGCATTCCGGGCCAACGGTGATGGAGTTCGAGGTCGACGGCCTGGATGGCGAGTTAAGCACCGCCAACAACCGCGCCGCCCTGGTCGTCAATGGCGTGCGCGATCGCTTGCGGGTGTTGTTGGTGTCCGGGGAACCACACCCGGGCGAGCGCACCTGGCGTAACACGTTGAAGTCCGATCCGGGCGTCGACCTGGTGCACTTCACCATCCTGCGGCCGCCGGAAAAGCAGGACGGCACGCCGTTGGAGGAGCTGTCGCTGATCTCGTTTCCGACGCGAGAGCTGTTTGAGGTGCGGCTGGACGAGTTCGACCTGATCATCTTCGACCGGTACGAACGGCGCGGCGTGCTGCCGTCGCTCTATCTGCAGAACATCGCCGACTATATCGCGCGCGGCGGCGCGCTGCTGGAGGCAAGCGGCCCGCCGTTTGCCGGCGTCCTCAGCCTCTACCGCACACCGCTGGGCGAGGTGTTTCCCGCCTCGCCTACGGGAGAGGTGATCGAGGCGTTCTATCGGCCGACGGTCACCGAGATCGGTCTGCGGCACCCGGTCACGGCTGATTTGCAAGCCGATGACGGCGCCCCTGACTGGGGCCGCTGGCTGCGGCAAATCGATGTGGATGTCATGGGCGGCACCACCATCATGGCCGGCGTCGACGACCGGCCGCTGTTGATTCTCGACCGGATCGGGGAGGGCCGCGTGGCCCAACTTGCCAGCGACCATCTTTGGCTGTGGAGCCGCGGCTTCGAGGGCGGCGGGCCGCAGAGCGAACTGGTACGCCGGCTGGCCCACTGGCTGATGCGCGAGCCTTCGCTGGAAGAGGAGGATCTGCGCGCCGTTGCGACCGGTGGCCGGATCGACATCGAGCGGCGCAGCCTGGAGGCCCTGCCCGAATCGGTGACCGTGACCGATCCGCTGGGCGACAGCCAGACCCTGGCCTTGCAAGAGACGTCGCCCGGTCTCGCCACGGCCAGCATCGCGGTCGATCAGTCCGGCGTCTACCGGGTCACGGACGGCGACCGGTCGACTCTGGTCGTCGTTGGCACGCTGGACCCACCCGAAGCCCGGGACATGCGGGCCACGGCCGAGCTTCTCGAACCGCTTGTCGATGCCAGCGAGGGCTCGGTCCGCTTCGTCGCCGACGGTCTGCCGGAGATCCGCCGCACCTCTGCCGGTCGCAATGCGGCCGGCAGCGATTGGATCGGACTGCGGTCCAACGGCGACTACCGGGTGGTCGGCGTCAGCGAGACCTCCCTGCTGCCGCCGATCGCCGCCCTGCTTTTGCTGGCCGGTATCTTGGTATTCACCTGGCGCCGCGAGGGCGACTAGCACCGAATGTGTGACGGCGCCAATGCCTGGGCTTGGCGCCGTCTGACCACCGACTACAGCTCGGACATGCCGCCATCGACGATGTATTCAGAGCCAGTGACGAAGCTGGCATCGTCGGACAGCAGAAAGCTGGCGACCGCCGCCACTTCGTCGGGCGTGCCAAAACGGCCAAGCGGGACCTGGGCCATGATGTTCGCGCCGAACTCCTCGATCGCCTCTTGCGGTAGGCCGGTTCGGTCGAAAAAGCCGCTGCCAATCGGCCCTGGACTGACGGCATTCACACGAACCTGACGTGGCGCCAGTTCGCGGGCCAGCGCCCGCGTCAGCGAACGTACGGCGCCTTTTGTCGAGGCATAGATCAGCGAGTGGGGCATCCCGAGATCTCTGACCACCGAAGTGTTCAGAACAATAGAACCTCCGTCCCGCAAGAGGGGTTCCAACGATTTGGCCTGCAGTAGCGGTCCGCGAACATTGACGGCGAACTGGGCGTCGAATTCGTCGGCCGTCACACCGTCGAGGGCTTGGAACCGGCCGAAACCGGCATTCAAGAATACACCATCCAGGCTGCCCACCGAGGCGCGCACCTCGGCCGCCAACGCCTCTCCTGACGTCGGATCGGCAGCGTCATTCTTGATGATTTCAGCGCCGTTCAGCGCCTCGCTGGCCCGTTGAAGGCTCTCGTCCCGACTGCCGGTGACGACCGCCTTGCCACCTTCGGCCTGGATTCGCTGGGCCGTTGCCAGGCCAATACCGCTGGTACCGCCTGTGATGAGTACCGTCTTACCGCTGAACCGTGCCATGATCGCTCCTATGCGTGGGGTTCTGTTGGACAGGCTCCGAAATATATGTATTGCTCGTTACAAAAATAGAGGCTGGTTTATGCCGGCGGCTAAAAACACTGTTTGCTCTCAAGACGCAAAGCGCGGTCGGCCACGGAGCTTCGACCCCGACCGGGCACTTGACATCATCGTCGATGTTTTTTGGGAGACCGGATACGCGGGAACCTCGTACAAGGCGCTCGTTCGGGCGACCGGCATCAACCAGCCATCGCTCTATGCCGCCTTCGGGGACAAGGATGCGCTGTTTGAGAAGGCACTGGACCGCTACTTCGACCGTTATGGCCGGCCGGGCCTGGCGCCATTGCTTGACCGTGACGCCGACACGCCACGTGTCATCGCCGCCTGGTTTCGCGCGGGTGCTTACAACCTCACCGACCGGTCACATCCCGCCGGCTGTCTGATCGTCGGCACCGTCGGCGAAAGCGGTGGTGAAGGGAAGATTGGCCGACATGCGTGCCGTTGCCTGGCGGCGACCGAAACGGCGTTGCGGCAATGCCTGGAAAACGGCGTTCACAATGGCAACATTGCTCAAGGCACCGACGTCGGGGCGCTGGCCCGCGCCCTGACCGTTGCCTGGACGGGAATGGGCATGTTCGCGCGCTCAGGCGCGAGCCGTGATCAGTTGGTCGGAGTCGCGGAAACGATCGTTGGATTGGTGCCGGATGCCCGATCGTCGACTGAAACGAAACAAGGCCCCGCCGATGCTTGATCGGTCGGGGCCTTGCAGGCGGCGCGTAAGCGTCCGAGGCCGGGGACTTGCCTGAACGCTACATCGCGGCCGCTTGACCGGGCCACTCGAAGACCGGCTCGTCGCGGTCTTCCTGCCAATAGTGCACGCCGTCGCGATACTCAAAACTGGCTGGGGGCGCGGCAGCTTCAACGGCCTGCGCTTGAGGCACCTCGGCCACCACCTCGCCCTGGACTTTGTCTGCAATCGAGAATCCAGCCAAAATAACGCCCCACACGGCCATGCCGGCAATCCAGGACGACCCAAATCCGCTGGCGGTCATCTTTCTCTCCTCAATCGCTGAGACATCCCTCAGCACGATACGTATCGTTTCGATATATTTCCAACAGAGTACAAGATGGGCATGGTTGGCCAGAATACAAGCGTCGTCGCATAATCGTGATCAGAGCTGGATCTGGCGCCCGCCGGACTTCTGGCCCGCGGCAGCCTGGCGGCCGTGAACGCCTGGCGTCAGCCGCGACGATCGTGCGAACGACGCCAACGTCGATGGCGGTTCGCCGTCGGAATGGTCCAAGCGGAAAGTCGGGGCAACGCCGGATTGCTTGGGCTGGCTGGGGCGGCAGGGATCGAACCTGCGAATGGCGGTACCAAAAACCGCTGCCTTACCACTTGGCTACGCCCCAACAGGCGCGGCACACTAGCGATATCGGTTCCGATCGGCAACACGCTGTTGGCCATTCCGGCAAACGCGTTGTGACGAGCCCGGCGCTGGTCTAGTTTGCCTTCTCCAGATAGCGCTTATGGAAGAGTCCTCATGCGGCAAGCGCGCGCAACCGGTCAAGGCTTTGGCAATGGCTGACGACACAACCGAGTCCGGCGAATCCGGCGGGGGATCGGGCAACGTATCGGCGGCCGACTTTCTGGCTGCGCTGCAGCGGATCCAGAATCGGCTGGATCGCATCGAATCCCACCTGGACACCCAGCAAGACCAGTTGCGCCAGGTGTTGGACCGTCCCACACCCTCGCTGGTTTATGATGAAAACGTCGAAACCCGCGAGCCTGACCTGTTGGCCGACACAGGCGAACGCACGCCGACGGAACCCCCGGAAAACCAGACGGTAAGCCCGCCGCAGGAACCCCAACAGGAACCCCAGCAGGCCCCCTCTAAGGACGAGGATCCAGCGCTCGACCTGTTGCTCGCGGACGGTTCGGACGATGCAGACGAAACCGTCGCGCCGAGCCGCAGCCGCCCGCGCCGGCGTTTCAGTACCGCCGCGATCGCCTGGATCATCATCGGTCTGCTCGTCGTGGTAGGCGGCATCTACATCGCGACCGACGAAGACCGCAATCAGCGCCTGTTCGGTTGGCTGCGCGGCGAGCCCGACACGCTGTCGATGAGCGAGGCCGACGAAGGCGCCGGCACGATGGCGCCGGGGGCGAGCCAGCCTCAGGCAGGCACGGACGCGGCGGGGGGACAGACAGACCAAGGTGCCGATACCGAAGCCCCGGGCTCGCGCGCGCCATCGTCTACGGAACAGGAGACGCCTGGCGAGACCGGCACCGAACGGCCCGAAACATCGGCAGCCGGGCAACGGGAGCCGCAAGAGCCCGATCAGTCGCAACAGGATCGGCCCGTCGCCTCGGCGGATGAACAGCCTCCACCGCCGGACCAGTCCCGGCAGGACCAGCCTGCAGAACAGGCCGGCGAGGAAGAAATCGTCGTCGAAGAGGTGGTCGCCGTCGAAGAGGTGATCGATGACGAGGTCGTCGACGAAGTGGTCGTCGTCGAGGAGGAGCCGCTGGTCGACGAGGATTTGACGCCGCTGCCGCCCGGCGCGGCCTCGGAGGTTCGTCTGCTGGCCGATGCCGCGTTGCGAGGCGACGCCCCGGCGCAGCAAGAGCTCGGGTCGCGCTATGCCGAGGGCGTTGGTGTCGAGCAGAGCTACGAGCTCGCCTACTACTGGTTCACCCAGGCCGCCGAGCAGGGCGTGGTCGATGCGATCTACAATCTCGGCGTGATGAACGATCGTGGCCTGGGGACGGAGCGCAACCAGGAACAGGCATTCGGCCTGTTCTTGAGGGCCGCCGAGGCCGGGCACCCGCGTGCGCAGCTGGCAACCGGCCTCAGCTATGCGCAGGGCAGCGGGGTGGAACCGGATCTGACGCTCGCTACCCAGTGGCTTCAGGCAGCCAGCGCCAGCGGCAACCCGCGCGGGGCCTTCTATATGGGCCGGCTGTTCGAACGCGGCATCGACGGCGCGCCGGACCTGGCGGCCGCCGCCGGCTGGTACCGGATCGCCGCTGACGCCGGCGACAACGATGCCGCCCGCGCGCTGGAACGGCTGGTCGGCGAGGATGGCGAGGGGCCGCTGGCGGCCGTGACCTCGCCGGGCGATCGCGTCCCGCTGCCGGAGACGCTGCCGACGCCGGTTGCGGCCGGCGCAGCAGAGCCCGTCGATCGCGAAGGCATTCGCGAGATCCAGACCCTGTTGAGCGAACTTGGTTTCTCGCCCGGACCGGCCGACGGCATCATGGGCAACCGCACGCGCAGCGCGATCCAGGCGTATCAGCGATTGGTCGGAACGCCGGTTACGGGCGAGGCGGACACCCAGCTGTTGGCGCGACTGCGCGAGGCGGCGAGCGAGGAATAGCGGCCGGTGAACTTACTGGTCCGGCGCGTGGCCGGGGCGCGATCGGCGGATCGCCGCGCTGAGCAAGATCACCGGTAAGACGCCGACGGCGACGATGGTCAACGCAGCGGTCGAGGCTTCGGCCAGCCTTTCGTCGGACGCCAGGCGATAGACCCTGATCGCCAGCGTGTCGAAATTGAACGGGCGCACGATCAGGGTGGCCGGCAACTCCTTCATGACGTCCACGAAGACCAGCAGCCCGGCGGTCAGAATGCCCCCGCGCATGATCGGCGCGTGAACCCGCAACAGCGTGCCCCGAGGCCCCTGGCCCAACGAGCGCGAGGCGTGGTCCATTGCCGGGCTGATCTTGCCCAGGCTGGCCTCGATCGTGTTGTAGGACACGGCCAGGAAGCGGACCAGATAGGCAAACACCAGGGCCGCGATGGTGCCTGTCAGAATGAGACCCGTCGAGAGGCCAAACGTCCGCTGCATGAAGGCGTCGAACGCGTTGTCGAAGCCGGCAAACGGGATCAGCACGCCGACGGCGATGACAGATCCCGGCACCGCGTAGCCCATCGATGCGGTGCGAACCGCAAACCGGTTTATCCGTGTCGGGTTCAACCGCACGCTGTAGGCCAGCAGGGTGGCGACCACGATCGCTACGGCGGCCGTAACGCTCGCCAGGATCAGGCTGTGCCAGGCGAACTGTGTAAAGCCCCGGCCCCATGTCGCATCACCCTCGATCAGGGCGTAGTCAAGCAGCACGCTGGCGGGCAGAACGAACCCCAGGATCAGCGGCAGGCTGCAACTCACGCTCGCAAGCGCCGCCTTCCAGCCGCGCAACCGACGCTGATTGATCCGCCGATAGCGGCCGGTCGTGTGGTGGTACTTCGCCCGGCCGCGGGCGCGCCGTTCGATCAACAGCAGGGCCGCGACGAAGATCAGCATGAAGGCCGCCAGTTGGGCCGCCGCCACGGGTTCACCCATACCGAACCAGGTCCGGTAAATCCCGGTGGCGAAGGTCGGCACGCCGAAATACTCCACAGTGCCGTAGTCGGCGATCGCCTCCATCAGTACCAACGCCAGCCCAGCGGCAATCGCGGGCCGGGCCAATGGCAGTGCGACGGAGAAGAAGCTGCGTACCGGACCGCGGCCGAGGGTCCGGCTGACCTCCAGCACGCAAATCGACTGTTCCAGGAACGCCGCGCGCGTCAGCAAATAGACGTACGGGTAGAGCGCCAGCGACATCATCACGACGGCGCCTTCCAACGAACGAATGCGCGGGAACCAGTAGTCGCGGGCGCCCCAGCCGAACAGATCCCTTAACGCGCTCTGCACCGGACCGGCGAATTCCAGCAGGTCCGTGAAGACATAGGCCATGACGTAGGCCGGCACGGCCAGCGGCAACAATAGCGCCCATTCCAGAATGCGGCTGCCGGGAAACCGGTGCATGGTGACCAGCCAGGCCGTCGTCACCCCCATCGACCCCGCCAGCACCGCGACGCCGATGATCAGCAGCACCGTGTTCACGATATAGGTCGGCAGAACGGTCGACGCCAAGTGATCCCAGGCGCCGCCGGTATCCTGGAGCACACGGCTGACGACGATCAGGACCGGCAACGCGACCAAGAGCGCGACCGTTAGAGTTACGGCCGTCCAGCCGTTCCATCGCGGCCGCACGCGTTTCAGGGGGCTGGCTTGTAACTCTATCGTCAAGGTTCGGACCATCGTGGGGAGAACAGCCGGTCGCCTGACCGGAGACCAGCCGCAACCCCACCAAACGCGCTAAATCAACTACCGGACCGTGACCCTAGTGCGAATGACTTGCAAATGCAATTGAGCCGTGCGCGAGCCCTGTTAGCTGCCGATCGTTTCCTGCAAGAACGCCAGCGTGCGCTGCCAGGCGAGCTGGGCGTCCTCATTGTCATAGGCCGCACTGGTCGGGTTGGCGAAGGCGTGGTCCGCGTCGTAGGTGTGCAGATCGTGGTCGGCACCAGCCGCCTCCAGCGCACCTTGGAAACCCGCGACCATGTCGGTGTTGATGAACTGGTCCTGGCTGCCGAAATGGCCCAGCACCGGGCTTTGCAGCGTGGCCAGCGCGTCCGGGTCGCCCGGAACCCGGCCATAATAGATGATGGTGCCATCGACCGGCGTCGCCAGGGAAGCCTGCAGCGACCAGCCGCCGCCGAAGCACCAGCCGACCGTGGCGACCTTGCCGTTGGTCAGGTCGCTTTGCCGCAGCCAGTCGATCCAGCCGACCAGCGTTTCGATGGCTTCGCCTTCTTCGACGGCGGCGACCTGAGCCTGCGCTTCCTGGGGCGTTTCGGCGACGTCACCGTCCATCAGATCGACGGCGAGCGCCACATAACCCTGGTTCGCCAGTTCGGCCGCAACCGCGCGGATCTGGTCATTCAGACCCCACCATTCATGGATCAACAGCACCGCGCCGGCGGGCGTCTGAGCCGGCACCGCCAGCGACCCGCTGACCGTGCGACCGCTCGGCAGGTCAAGGGAAACGGTCTCGAGGCCCTGGGCCACGGCCTGGCGCAGGATCGGGTCGGCAAGCACGGCGGCCAAGGGCAATCCTGCGACGGCGCCGGTGGCGGATTTCAGGACGGTGCGGCGTTGAAGCATCGGATGTCTCCCAATAGAGCGTCGGGGGAGGCGAACGCCAACACAGCAAAACGGCTATTTGGTGCCGAACATGCGGTCGCCAGCGTCGCCCAGTCCGGGAAGAATATAGGCGTGATCGTTCAGTTCGCGATCTAACGAGGCCGTGAACACGCGAACGTCCGGATGGGCCGCGTGCACGGTCCGAACACCCTCCGGCGCCGATACCAAGGCCATGAAGCGGATGCGCTCGTCCGGCACGCCGTGCTTGTTCAAGACGTCGATGGCGTGGACGGCCGAGTTGCCGGTCGCCAGCATGGGGTCGACCAGGATGAAGATGCGGTCCTCCGCCTTGGGCAGCTTGACCAGATACTCCACCGGCATCTTGGTTTCAGGATCGCGATAGAGCCCGATATGGCCCTCGCGCGCCGACGGGATCAGCTCGTGCAGCCCCTCGACCATGCCGATGCCGGCCCGCAGGATCGAGACGATGGCGACTTTCTTGCCGGCCAGCACCGGCGCGTCCATTTCTTCCAGCGGCGTTCGGATGCGTTTGGTGGTCAGCGGCAGATCGTCGGTGATCTCGTAACCCATCAGCAGCGCGATCTCGCGCAAGAGGGAACGGAACCCCATGGTCGACCGCCCCTCGTCACGCATGTGCGTCAGCTTATGTTGGATCAGGGGATGGTCGATGATGAACAGGTTTGGGTGGGCGTCGAGTTGCTTCATCGGTGTCGTTGACCTTCGGTTGGGTTATCTTTTTTTGCGCGCAGTGAAGAAAGGACGGGCATGCCGGCCGACCATACTGTTCCCGCTCACAAGCGGCTAGGGTCGAGACCCGGCAAGCGGGCCGTCACAGAAGCCTACATCCTGATCACGACCATTCTGGCCTCGGCCATGGTGTTCATCGACGGCAATGTCGTGACCATCGCCTTGCCCGAAATCCAGCGTGATTTCGACGCCAGCCTGGCCGGACAGCAATGGGTGGTGGAAGCCTACCTGCTGACCTTGACCGCGCTGATGCTGACCGGCGGCGCGCTGGGCGATCTGAAGGGCCGGCGGCGGATTTTCGTGATCGGCGTTGTCATCTTCGCGGTGGCCTCGGCGGCCTGCGGGCTGGCCCAGACGATCGGGCAGTTGATAGCCGCCCGCGCCTTGCAGGGTATCGGTGGGGCTCTGCTGGTGCCCGGCAGCCTGGCGATCATCACCTCGTGCTTTGAGGAGTCGCGGCGCGGCAAGGCGATCGGTACCTGGTCGGCGTTCAGCGCGATCACGGTCGCCGCCGCGCCGTTGCTGGGCGGCTGGCTGATCGAGACGGTCGGCTGGCCGTGGATCTTCTGGATCAACCTGCCGCTGGCGGCGGTCGTGATCACCCTCAGCCTCACCCATGTGCCGGAGAGCCGGGACGAGGATGCCTGCGGTATCGACTATGCCGGCCTCTGCCTCGGCGCCATCGGCTTGGGCGGTTTGATCTTCGCCCTGATCGAGGCACCGCGGCTGGGCTTCCAGTCGCCGTTCGTCTGGGGCTTCGGCCTGGTCGGCATCGTGGCGCTGATCGCCTTCGTGCGGACCGAGACCAAGGTGCGCGACCCGATGATGCCGCTCGACGTTTTTCGGAACCGGGCCTTCAGCGGAGCCAATGGGCTCACGCTGTTGCTGTACGGCGGCATGGGCGGCGTCCTGTTCTTCCTGCCGATCCATATGATCAGCACGCTCGGCTATTCGGAGCTTGAGGCCGGGATGGCCATCCTGCCCTTCATCATTCTGATCTCGGTGTTCTCGCGCATGACCGGCGGGCTGGTCGATCGCTTCGGCGCGCGGTTGCCGCTGACCGTCGGCCCGACCATCGCGGGACTGGGCATCCTGGCCTTGGCGTGGCCGGGGATCGACGGGTCCTACTGGACCACCTTCTTTCCCGGCATCACGGTGCTTGGCGCCGGCATGGCCCTGACGGTGGCCCCCCTCACCACCGCCGTGATGAACGCCGCGCCGCGCGAACGTGCCGGCGTCGCCTCCGGCATTAACAACGCCGCCAGCCGACTCGCGTTCCTGCTGGCGGTCGCGGTGCTGGGCATCGTCGCGGCCGGTCGCTTCGAGCCCGCCTTTGGCGACATCGCGGCTGGCTTGGCCGTGCCTGACGAGATTATTGCGGCAATGGGCGACAGCCTGCGTCAGCTTGCCGGCACACAGCCGCCGGAAGGCCTGTCGGAGGAAATGACCCAGACGGTCCAGTCCGCAATCGATCAGGCGGCGCTGGCCAGCTTCAGGGCCATCATCGTCGTGTGCGCGATCCTGTGTTGGATCGGGGCCGGGATCATTGCACTGACGTTCGGGCCGAGGGGCACGAACCGGGCCGAATAGTCAGTCGACAATCCATTCGGTGCGGGCATCGGCCAGCCGATCGGCGGCGATGGCCGCGCGCACCTCGCGCATCAGGCGGTTCATGGTGAAGACGTTGTGCAGCGTGACCAGCATGACGCCCAGCAGTTCGCCGACGCGCACCAGATGGTGCAGATAGCCGGCGGAATAGTGTTGGCAGGCCTCACAGCCGCAGGTTTCGTCGATCGGGCCGCTGTCTTCGCCGAACCTTGCATTGCGCAGATTGACCCGCTCGCCCGGCGCCCCCTTCTTCAGCGCCCAGCCATGGCGTGCGACCCGGGTCGGGTGGACACAATCGAACGTGTCCATGCCCAGCGCCACGCCCTCGAACACGTCCTGGAAGTTGCCGATACCCAGCAGATGAACGGGCCGGTCGGGATGCAGATAAGGGCTGCACATGCCCACCACCTCGTACATCTGCGCCTTGTTGCCGCCCAGCGTACCGCCGACGGCGGTGGCGAAGAAGTCGCGGTCGGCCGTGTATTCAGCGCTTTCGCGCCTGAGTGTCGGATCGGTGCCGCCCTGCACGACGCCATAGAGCGCTTGCGACCCATCGGCGCCTCGGTCGAACTCCTCGAGGCAGCGGTCGCCCCAACGCATGCTCATGGCCATGCTGTCGGCAATGTAGTCCGCGCCGACATGGTAGGGCGTGCATTCGTCCAACTGCACGATCAGGTCTGCGCCCAACAGCCGTTGCAGGCGGATCGATTCCTCTGGCGACAGAAACAGCTTCTCGCCATTGAGATAGGACCGGAACTCCGCCCCTTCCTCGCTGATCTTGACCAGCGATTTCGGCCGTTCGGCCCGGTTGCGGCCCTTGATCTCGTCGGCCACGCCGCCATGGCCCATGGAGAAGATCTGAAATCCGCCGGAGTCGGTCAGCATCGGCCCGGACCAGTTCATCATCCGATGCAGGCCGCCCAGCTTTGCGACGCGCTCCGCGCCGGGCTGGATCATCAGATGGAAGGTGTTGGCCAGAATGATGTCGGTGCCGGCCGCACGCATCTGCTCGGTCGTGGCACCCTTGATGGCGGCCTTGGTGCCGCAGAAAATAAAGTTCGGCGTTTCGATCGTGCCGTGCGGTGTCGTCAGCCGGCCAAGGCGGGCCCGGCTGTCGGGCGCCCGGTGGCGAACCTCAAAGCCGAAATTCGGGTAGCGGGACACTCAGTTCAGGCGGCGGCCGGTGCCGGTTGGCGAACCGCGTAGCGCGCCAGATAGACGAACGGCGTGTCGACGAACGCGACCACGATGCGCAGCAGGTAGGTGCCGAGGATGAAGGTGAAGACCAGCGTGGTGAAATCCAGCGGCTCCGGCGCGAACACGACCCAAGCGAGGACGCTGAAGATCGTGTTGTCGATCAGGGCCGAAATCCAGGTGGACGCGTTGTTGCGCAGCCACAGGTGACGCCCGCCGGTCAACCGACGCAACAGGCTGTAGAGCCAGATGTCGTGGTACTGGCTGGTCAGGTAGGCCAGCATGCCGGCGACGAAGAAGGCGGTGACGGGGGTGAACAGCTCCGTCATCGCGCCGTTCATCGGCAGCGCCCAGGCCAGCCCCTCGCCCGCCTGTTCCGGCGTCAGCGGCGCGAAGCCCAGGGTCAGGACCATCAACACGGTCCACAGCGCGAAGCAGGCAAAGCCGATCAAGACCGCGCGTCGGGCGGCGGCTCGGCCGTAATGCTCCGTCAGGATGTCGGTGGCCAGATAGGTCGAGGCGAACAGGATGGTGCCCAGCGCCACCGGGTCGTCATAGACCGAGAACTGGACCTGCTTCAGCACCTGGACATTGGCGCCCAGCAGCGCGACGACGACGTAGGCGACCAGGCCCGCCTCGCCGAACAGCCGCGAGAGGATCAGTACGGCAGAAAAACACACGATCAACAGCAGCAGCCAGACGAATTCCGGCGGGCCGGATTGCAGGCTGGCGATGATCGCATCGGGCGACAGGCTGAACATGGTGACTACTGGTAGTCCCGCTGGGGCAAAAAATCAAAAGCCCGCGACTCGGGCCGCGGGCTCAATCATTGGTCGGCCGCGCGGCCGGCCGGTCAGGCGCTGGCCTTGGCCTGCTCGATCCGGCGGCGCAGCTTGCGCAGATCACCGGTCAGGCTGGTCGACGGCACGCTGAGCAGATAGCCGTCGATGCCGCCCCGCTTCTCGACCGTCCGGATGGTGCTGGTCGACAGGCGCAGCTTCACCTTCTCGCCCAGCGTATCGGACAGCAAACTGACCTTCTGCAGGTTGGGCAAAAAGCGCCGACGGGTGCGATTGACGGCATGGCTGACATTATTGCCGGCCTGCACGCCCTTTCCAGTCAACACGCAACGACGAGCCATCGATCTATCCTCGAACCTCGTGCCGGCTCCAACAGCGGATGCGGCACCATCAAACAAAACCGGCCGGTCAGGTGGTCCCGACCGGCTTGGACGCGGGGATATAGGGTACGGATCGCCCCTTCGTCAAGGGCATTGGGCGACGATCCGCCATGATCGTCACCGTTCGATGCGAAAGGAGCCGCTCTGAGGCACGAACTTGCGCTTTTCGATGGTGTCGCCGGACTGTCCGCCCAAGACCGCCCTGATGTCGGCACGCACGGCTTCGCTCGTGCGGTAATACTGGTGATCGGAGATGTCGTCGTCATCCCGCGCCGCCAGCGAGCAGTCCACCACCTCGATCCGATTGGGCAATAGGGTACCGGCCTTTGGGCCGTCGGAACCCAGCCGGTCCGGCGTGCCCTTGGTGTAGTCGCTGATCTGCAGCGCCCGATCCGTCCGGCAGTGATAGACCGTGATGCGCCGGCCGAGCTGGATCAACGGCCGCAGCTTGTAGTCGTGTTCGAACGTATCGTCATCCTCGTCCGGTGCCGCCAGGATGATCTCGTGGAACAACCGGTCGAGCGTTGAGCCAGACTCGGACCGCATGCCTTGAACCGCCTGGCGCAGGGCATAGCCGCCCATGGAATGGACCATGAGATGGATCGGTACGTCGCAGCGTTCCTCCGCGTTGAGTCCCCGGATCATGTCGCGAAGCTTCAGAACGCCTCTGGCCAGCGCGGTTCCGGATTCGCGCGCCTTGTCGCGATCGCGAAAGTAAGAGCGCCAAAGCGTTTTCTCGCCCTCCGACGGCCATGAAAACAGCAGCGGCACGTAGTTGAGACCATAGACATGGTGGAGATAGGCGACGCGTCCGACCGCCTCCTTGAAGCTGTAGTCGAAGCCGTGGATGTAGAGCAACACCCCGTCCAGGTTTTCGCTTTTGTCGGCCAGACGGTGCCGAATTTCGCGGAACATCGTCTCGCTGCCCAGCACGCGGCCGCCGGGCCGGTTGGGATTGAGGAACTCGCGCGCGACCTCGATCGTCATCTTCGACTCAGTATCGTCGCGCCCGTCATTCTCGACGAACGCCTTGCCGAACCGGAGCTCACGCGGGCTTTCCGGGTTCAGCCGGCCCAGGAAGTCCGTCGGTTTCCGCACGCGATTCGGCGCCCGGTTGGTGCCGTAATAGACCGTCAGCATCGCAAGTCTCCCTGATCTGCAGCGGTTGGATCTTAGCAGGATCGTTTTGTCCTGGGGTGGCAGGTCGCCAGGAAGGTTCCTGCCACGGCTGAACACAGTCCGATCCGCTTGCCACAGCCTGATACCACCTCGTCAAGATAACGCCTTAATATTCCGCCATTAACACCGTGACTTATTTGGGTTTTCATTGATCAGGAATAGTTCCATGCGACCATTGAGATTGTCGGAGTCAGCACTGAAAACCGCGATCGGCTGTTCGCTGGCATTGGCGGTTGCGACCACCGTGGCAAGCGCCCAACCGGCCGGCGGCGAAGTCAGCCTTTCGTACGACATGTATGGCGGCGGCCTCTACCTGGCCTCGTTCGATGCGCTGGCGCGGACCGACGATGACAGCTACAGCATCGCCGTGGATGGTCGCACGCGCGGCTTGCTCACGCTAATGGGCGACTGGCGCGCCCGGGCCTCGGCGGCAGGCAGCATCGGTGACGGGCTGGATGCCGACTGGTTCCAGATGAACATCTACGAGACCGACGAGATCAGTACCTTGCGGCTCGACTATTTGAGCGACGGCCGGGTTGAAACCTTCAGACGGCCGGATCGCGACCTCATCGCCGACGTACCACAGGCCGATCGAAACGGCACGTTGGACCCGATCAGCGCCCTGATCGGCGCCAGCCTGACGCTTGGCGACGCCCTGGCCTGCCCGGCCGATCAGCAGATCTTCGACGGCACGCGGCGCTATGACGTGCTGTTCGAGGCTGTCGGCATCGAGGCAATCGACGGCAGCTCGGTCGACGGTTATGTCGGTGACGCCATGCATTGCCGCATGCGGGTCGAGCCGGTGTCGGGCCATTGGCGCGACACCGAAAGCCGCAGCTTCTGGCGCTATAACCGGCCGGACGACGACCCCTATCGCATGGGGCTGGAGGTCTGGTTCGCGCCACCGGTCGATGGCGCGCCGACCACAATGGTGCGCGCCGAGCGCGACGTCGACTTTCTGGGGCGGTTCCTGATCCATCTGGTCGATGCCAGCGCGACGCCCCCCGCCCAGATCGCGGAACAGTAATCCCGCAGCCTCCGCCGACAACTTTGTGGAGGGGTTGGCTCTGCTGTGATTGAATGGCGCCCCCTCGCCACCAACACCAATCGCCGCCAATGACCGACCCCTCGCCGACCCGCATCGCCATGTGGTCAGGACCGCGCAACATCTCCACGGCCCTGATGCGGGCCTGGGAAAACCGGCCGGATACCGCCGTTGTCGACGAGCCGTTCTATGGCGCCTATCTGGCGCGCACGGGCATCGATCATCCGGGCCGCGACTGCTTCTTGCCGATGCTGAATACGGATCCCGAAGCCGTCGTTCAGGGCCTTATGGGCGAGGTGCCGCGCGGCAGCGCGATCTACTACCAAAAGCACATGGCACACCATCTTCCGCCGGACATGGATCACGGGTGGCTGGCCGGCGTGACCAACGCCTTTCTGATCCGCGATCCCGCCGCCGTCCTGACCAGCTATGCCAAGGCCAGGCCGGACGTCACGCTGGATGATCTCGGCTACACCCAGCAGGTCGAGATCTTCAACCGAGAGGCGGACCGGCTGGGGGAAGCGCCACCCGTGATCGAGGGCGATCAGATCTTGAAGGCGCCGGAAGCGGCATTGACCGCGCTGTGCGATCGCCTTGGCGTACCGTTCGACCATGCGATGCTGTCCTGGCCCGCCGGCCCGCGCGATAGCGACGGTCCCTGGGCGCCCTGGTGGTACCGGGCCGTCGAGGCGTCGACCAAGTTCATGCGGCGGCCACCGGAGCCAACCGCCTTACCCGACGCGCTGCGACCGTTGGCCGACGCGGCCCAACCACTCTACGAGGCGCTGAGGCATCATCGCCTTACAGTTTAGGTCTCGCCGAAAAACCGCGCCAGCAGATCTTGCGAGGCCTTGGTCGGCGCCATCTCGCCGGCCGCGACCCTGGCCTCGGTCTCGGCGAGATCGTCGCGCACGCGGACGTTGCGGCGGAAGCGATCCATCAGGCTGTCGCCGATCTCATCCCACAGCCAGGACTTTGCCTGATCGGCCCGTCGCCGGTCGAACGCGCCGGCCTTGCGCGACAGGTCGGCGAAGCGGTTGATCGACTGCCAGACCTCGCCAATACCGACCGCGTTGATTGCCGATGTCTGCAGCACCGGAACCTGCCAGTCGACCATGGGCGACTGCAGCAGGGTGAGAGCCTGGGCGAAGTCGGCCGCCGACCGCGTTGCGGCCGCCTCCATGTCGCCATCCGCCTTGTTGATGACGACCAGATCCGCCAGTTCCATGATGCCGCGCTTGATGCCCTGCAACTCGTCGCCGCCGCCGGGCAGGAGCATCAGCAGGAACAGGTCGGTCATGCGCGCGACGGCCGTTTCCGACTGGCCGACGCCGACCGTCTCGACGATGACGATGTCGAAACCGGCGGCCTCGACCAGCATCATGACCTCGCGCGTGCGCCGTGCCACGCCGCCGAGCGTGCCGGCCGTCGGCGACGGACGGATGAAGGCCGACGGGTGGCGCGACAGGTTCTCCATGCGCGTCTTGTCACCCATGATCGAACCGCCGCTCAACGCCGAGGACGGATCGACAGCCAGAACCGCGACACGGTGGTCGCGGTCGACCAGATACTGGCCAAAGGCCTCGATGAAGGTGGATTTGCCGACACCTGGCACGCCGCTGATGCCGATGCGCAGGGCATCTCCGGTATCCGCTACAAGGCGATCCAGCAATGCCGCGGCCTGCTCTCGATGGTCCTGGCGGCGCGATTCGACGAGCGTGATCGCACGCGCCAGAGCGCGACGGTCACCGCTGCAAACGGCGTCCGCCAGCTCCGTCATCTCGCTTATTACGTCGGCCAAGCCCCGCCTACTCCGCAGCCGCGTCGGCGGCCGCCTCCCGCGCCTCTTGTTGTTGGCGCCACAGCGCGGCGTAGGCGCCATCCATGGCCAAGAGGTCGGCATGACGACCGCGTTCGACGATGCGACCGGCATCGAGCACGATTATCTCGTCCGCATCGATGACGGTCGATAGCCGGTGGGCGATAACCAGGGTCGTCCGGCCGCTGCTGACCTCGCTGAGATTGGCCTGAATCTCCCGCTCCGTGTTCGTGTCGAGGGCGGACGTTGCCTCGTCGAACAGCAAGATGCAGGGCTGTTTCAGGATCGTCCGGGCAATGGCCACGCGCTGCTTTTCGCCGCCCGACAGTTTCAGGCCGCGTTCACCCACCGTCGTCTCATAGCCATCCGGCAGGCCCTCCACAAAATCATGGATCCGCGCCATGCGGGCCGCTTCCTCAATTTCGGCCCGGGTCGCATTAGGGCGTCCGTAAGCGATGTTGTAATAGATCGTATCGTTGAACAGCACCGTGTCCTGCGGGACGATGCCGATCGCGGCGCGCAAACTCTGTTGCTGGACCGTCTGGATGTCCTGACCGTCGATCAGGATGCGGCCGGCGTTGGGATCGTAGAACCGAAAGAGCAGCCGGCTGATGGTCGACTTGCCGGCACCGGTCGGCCCGACGATGGCGACCTTGCGGCCCGGCAGCACCTCAAAGCTGATGCCTTTCAGGATCGGGCGCCGCGCATCGTAGCCAAACGCCACGTCCTGGAACTGAACGTGCCCGTCCGTCGCCCGCAAGGGTTGGGCGTCGGAGGCGTCCTCGATCTCCCGCTCCTGATCCAGCAGCGTGAACATGGCGTGGATGTCGACCAGGCTCTGCTTGATCGTACGATAGACGAAGCCGAAGAAGTTCAGCGGCTGGTAAAGCTGCATCAGGTAGGTGTTCACGACGACGAAATCGCCCACCGACATGGTGCCGGCAACGATGCCGCGCCCCGCCATGTACATCACCAGGGTCAGCCCGATCGCGATGATCACCGCCTGGCCGACATTCAACATCGACAGGGATTCCTGCGATCGCACGGCCGCCCGCTGATAGCGGACCAGCGACTTGTCGAAGCGGTCGGCCTCGTGATCCTCATTGCCGAAATACTTGACGGTCTCGTAGTTCAGGAGACTGTCGATCGCCTTGGTATTCGCGTCCTGGTCGCTCTCGTTCATGGCGCGGCGGAACTTCAGGCGCCATTCAGTGACGATCATGGTGAAGGCGATATAGCCGACCACCGTCACCATGGTGACGAAGGCAAACCAGAAATCGAACAGGCTCCAAAGGATCACCGCGACCAGCACGATCTCCAGCACCGTCGGCAGAATGTTGAACAGCATGAAGCTGAGCAGGCTTTCAATCGCCTTGGTGCCACGCTCGATGATGCGGTTCAGCCCGCCGGTCTGGCGTTCCAAGTGAAAGCGCAGGGCCAAGCGATGCAGATGGCGAAAGACGTTCAAGGCCGCGCTGCGTATGGCGTGCTGGGCAACCTTGGCGAAGATGGCATCGCGCAGCTGGGCAAAGGCCAGGCTGAGGACGCGGGCAATGCCGTAGGCCAGGATCAGGCCGACGGGCAGGTAGATCGCCAAGTTCGCCGGCTCGCCCAGCAGCGCTTCAGCCTGACCCGATTCACCCGTCAGCGCATCGACGGCGCCGCCATAGAAGACGGGGATGTAGACGGTGGCCACCTTGGCCAGAACCAAGGTGATGAGGGCCAGAACGACACGGACACGCATGCCCGTCTGGCCTTTCGGCCACAGATACGGCGCCAGGGACCGCACCGCATTCCAATCACGCGAGACCGAGCCCGCTGCCGAGTTATCACTCATTGGCCATAAGCTAGGCGCGATTGGGTGATCGGAAAAGCCCCGAACCCGTACGCGCCCCGCGCATGGAAGGGGCGCACATGATCGTCGGCAGTTCCACCTGGTGCCATGCTATGCCTTGGCCATGACCGACATTCGATCGCCAAGCCTGGCCGACATAGGGAAACTGGTCCTGCTCGGCGCGATCTGGGGATCGTCCTTTCTGTGGATTGGCATCGCGGTGGAGGATCTTCCGCCGTTTACCTTGGCCGCAGGCAGGCTGTTCATCGGCGGGCTGTTCCTGCTGTTGGTCGCGATTGCGACGGGACAACGGTTGCCCCACGGCTGGCGCGTTTGGCGACTGCTCGTGATCCTGAGCGCGCTTAACGCCGCGCTGCCCTTCGTGCTGATCAATTTCGGCCAGACACGCGTCTCCGCCGGCAATGCCGCAATTCTGATCGGCGCGGGCCCGTTCGTGGCGCTGATGATCTCGCACTACTTCACCGGTGACGATCGGATCACCCTGGCCAAGGCGGCCGGTATGGCGCTGGGCTTCGCCGGTGTCGTCTGTCTGGTAGGCATCGACGCGCTGGGCGGTCGGGGCAATGCCGTTATCGGCCAATTGGCCATCGTCTGCGCGGCGGTGTCGTTCGCCGCATCCGGGCTGATAACGCGCTGGCTGGCACCCCTGCCGGTTCTCGTGAGTGCGGCCTGGGTCTTGATCCTCGGCGCCGGCTACATGGTGCCGATCGCGCTGGTGGTCGATCAGCCCTGGTCACGACAGCCTAGCTTGGAAAGCCTTGGGGCTCTTTTGATGCTGGCCCTTCTGGCGACCGCGCTGGCCTACCTGCTGCGCTATCAGATCATCCGCGAGGTCGGGGCCGTCTTCATGTCCCAAGTCGCCTATCTGGTGCCGATATTCGGGGTTGTGTGGGCCTGGATGTTCTTGGGCGAGCGGCCTGACCCGGCAGCCTATCTGGCTCTTTCCCTTATCCTGGTCGGCATCTATGTCAGTCGCCTGAGACCAAAGCGTGGCAAATCGGCGGTTTCAACTTCCGGCTAAAACGTCTTAGGCTAGGATAGCGTGGTTGCGGCCGTTTCGGAGTCACGGCGCTGGTGACCAGTTGAACCGACAGGAGATTGATATGGCGTCTTCGACAGAATCGGCAGAGCCAACAACCGAGAAGTCCGACAAGAAGGACGATATGGAAGCCCTGCGGGAGGATCTCGACGCCCTTCGCGCAGACCTTTCGAAGCTGAGCAAGCATCTCGGCGGTACCGTGCGCGCGAAGGCGAAGGCGGCCTCGGATCAGGCATGGTCGGCAAAATCCTCCGCCGAGGAAGCGGCGAAGGAGCAAATCGACCGCATCGAGAAGGAGGTCGAGGCCCATCCCTGGCGGGCGCTGGGCATCGCCGTCGCGGTCGGTTTCGTCCTGGGCCGCATCGTCAAGTAACGCGACCAGGCCAAATCGCCCCCATGCCCATCAGGCTGCCTAAGCTGCGGCGCCAGGCCGAGCTGGAGACCCTTGCCCTGCGCCTGCGCGCGGAGCAGATGGCCAAGCGCGCGATCTTCTTCGCTGTCGCGTTGCTGCTGGCCGTGCTGGCGTTGATGGCCGCGATTACAGGGCTGATCGTCTGGCTGAGCCATGGCGTCGGCTTGGTCGCTGCCTGTTTCATCGGTGCCGGTGCCCTGGTCGTGATCGGCGGGCTGATCGTGGTTATCTCCGGGCCGGCAAGCGGCCAGCGGACGGCCGAGGTGGCCGAGCAGATGGCGCGCAGCGGCCGCCAAAGCCGCATCCGCGAGATGCGGCATTTAAGCCAACTGGCCACCACCATGGTCGCCGGGCGCGGCAAGGGGAAATGGGGCATCTTGATCGCACTTGGCCTCGGCTTTTTCATCGGCCTTGTGCAACGAGAAAGTGAAGATGAAGAGCAAGACGAAGATATTGACGATCAATAAACGCTAAGGCACTAACCAACGCCGATCTGCGGCTGCAGATTGTAACCCTTCCGTGTTAGCGTCCCCCCACTACAAGCCAAAATAACCAGACTGAACGAGGAAGCAGATGACCAAAGTGACCCACGTCCTGGGGTTAGCGATACTCAGCGGCGGCCTTCTGGCCGGCACCGCTGTACTTCCGGCATCCGCCCAGGATTGTCCCACCACGAATGACGGCGTCTGCAACGAGCCCGATGTCGGCGACGCCACCTGCAAGGCCGGCACCGACACGGCCGACTGCAGTGCTGCCGCAACGCCCCCGGCCAGTGGTGGCGGTGATGACGCGATGGTCGAACAGCTTGCAGGCGCCGGATCGCTTTACGAGGCGTTCGAGCTGGCCTTGCCGTCCGCGCCGCCCGGCGCGATCTCGTACAGTTCGGCCGCGCCGATCGGCGAAAACGGCATCGAGTTTGTTGATTTGTTTTTCGCAGACGGTCCCGACGAAGTCGCCATCGACCGCCTGACGGTCAACAACGTCGACTGGCGCGCCATGTTGGACGAAGGCACGCCGACCTTCATGGACATCGTGGTCGAAGGGCTCAGCCTTCCGGTCGACGCCTTGGATCTCGACCCGATGGCTGAGTCGATGTTGGGCGACGTTATCTCGACCAATTTGAGCCTGTCTTACACCATCGAAGGCACAGCGCTGAACATCGACCAAGCATCACTGGAGATGCAGGACCTTGGCGCCCTCGGCCTGACGCTAGCGGCCGACGGCGTCAATCCGAATGCCGGCGATCCGGGCGGCATGATGCTGGGATCGACGATTTCCAATGGCGAGCTGACCTTCCAGGACAACGGCCTGGTGGCCTTGATCCTGGACCAAGCCAGCCAGATGACCGGCATGGGCCCCGAGGAAACGGCGATGATGGCGGTGGCCCAGCTTCAGATGATGGGCGGACAAGCGACCAGCCCGGGCGCGCAATCGGCCATGGAGGCGCTGACTGCGTTCTTGCAAGCGGCGCCCAACCCGGACGGCACGTTGACCATCTCGATGAACCCGTCGACACCGTTTAGCCCGCTGATGCTGATGAGCGTCACCGACCCTGACGCGGCGGTGCAGTTGCTGGGCCTGTCGGCCAGCTATCAGTAGATCGCCAGCACAACCTTAGTCGGCAAAGAGCGCCGAGGTTCCAGGAGCCTCGGCGTTTTTTTCTCACTCGGCGGCCTGAGCCCGATGGCCACTGATCAGGCCCAAGATCTCGGCGGCGGCCGCCGGGATGTTGGTGCCGGGGCCGTAGATCGCGCTGACACCCGCCTTCCTCAGGAAATCGTAGTCCTGCGGGGGAATGACGCCGCCGCAAACGACCAGGATATCATCCGCGCCCTGGTCTTTCAGGGCAGCGATCAGGGCCGGCACGAGGGTCTTGTGGCCGGCGGCCTGGGACGAGACGCCGACGATGTGGACATCGTTCTCGATGGCCTGGCGGGCCGCCTCCTCCGGCGTCTGGAACAGCGGGCCGACATCGACATCGAAGCCGATATCGGCAAAGGCGGTTGCAATCACCTTCGCGCCGCGATCATGGCCATCCTGGCCCATCTTGACGACGAGCAGGCGCGGCCGCCGCCCCTCCTCCTCGGCGAAGGCCTCGACCTCGGCCCGGATGCGGCGGAAGCCCTCGTCGCCCTCATAGGCCTTGGCGTAGACGCCGGAGACGGATTTGATCTCGGCCCGGTGCCGGCCATAGACTTTCTCCATCGCGTCAGAGATCTCCCCCACGGTGGCGCGCTGGCGCGCCGCCTCGATCGACAGCGCCAGCAGATTGCCGTCGCCTGACCGCGCGGCGTCGGTCAGGGCGGCGAGCGCCTTCTCGACCGCTTGCGGGTCGCGGTTGGCCCTGATCTTTTCCAAGCGCTTGATCTGGTTGCGCCGAACCTCGGTATTGTCGATGTCCAGCACCTCGACGGTGTCCGGTGTTTCCGGCCGATACTTGTTCACGCCGACGATCGTTTCCTCGCCCCGATCGATACGCGCCTGCTTGCGCGTGGCCGCCGCCTCGATACGCAGCTTCGGCATGCCCGAAGTAACGGCCTTGGTCATGCCGCCCAGCGCCTCGACCTCATCGATCAACGCTCGGGCCGCGTCGGCCAGCTCTTGCGTCAGGGCCTCGAGATAATAGCTGCCGCCAAGCGGATCGACGACGTTGGTGATGCCCGTCTCCTCCGCCAGGATGAGCTGGGTGTTGCGGGCGATCCGGGCGGAAAACGGTGTCGGCAGGCCCAGCGCCTCGTCAAACGCGTTGGTGTGCAGGCTTTGTGTGCCGCCCAGCACCGCGGCCAGCGCCTCGATGGTGGTGCGCACGACATTGTTGTAGGGGTCGTGCTCCGTCAGGCTGACGCCGGAGGTCTGGCAATGGGTGCGCAGCATCAGCGAGCGGCTGTCGGCCGGGCTGAAGTGCCGGGCCATCAGTTCCGACCACAGCAACCTCGCGGCGCGCAGCTTGGCGACCTCCATGAAGAAGTTCATGCCGATGCCGAAAAAGAAGCTGAGGCGCGGCGCAAACCTGTCGACCTCGACGCCTTGCGAAGCCGCCGCCCGCACATATTCCAAGCCGTCGGCCAGCGTGAAGGCCAGTTCCTGCGCTGCCGTCGCGCCGGCCTCGTGCATGTGATAGCCGCTGATCGAGATCGAGTTGAACCGCGGCATATGCTCGGCGGTGTAGGTGATGATGTCCGCGACAATGCGCATCGACGGTTCGGGTGGGTAGATGTAGGTGTTGCGGACCATGAACTCCTTCAGAATGTCGTTCTGAATGGTCCCGGACAGCTGGTCCTGCCGCACACCCTGCTCTTCGCCGGCCACGATGTAGCCCGCCAGCACCGGCAAGACGGCGCCGTTCATGGTCATCGACACGCTCATCTTGTCGAGCGGAATGCCGTCGAACAGGATCTTCATGTCCTCGACGGAATCGATCGCAACCCCGGCCTTGCCGACATCGCCGACGACACGCGGATGGTCGCTGTCATAACCGCGATGGGTGGCCAGATCGAATGCCACCGACAGGCCCATCTGACCGGCGGCCAGATTGGCGCGGTAGAATTCGTTGGACGCCTCCGCCGTTGAGAAGCCGGCATATTGGCGGACCGTCCAGGGACGGTTGGCATACATTGTCGCCCGGACACCGCGCGTGAAGGGCGCAAAGCCGGGCAAACCGGCCGCCGCATCGTCACAGTCGGCGTCGGTGTAAAGCGGCTTGACGGCGATGCCTTCGGGCGTCTGCCAGGTCAGATCGTCGAGCGCGCGGCCCTTCAATTCGCCGGACGCCAAACGCCGCCAATCGTCAAGCGTCGGCCGCTTCGAATGCGCCATGCTGCACGCGCCCCTCGATCATGGTCCATCGCCCCAACAGATGGGGACGGCTTGGATGCAGCGCACTATAGTCGTTTGAGGGTGACACCGTCCATTCCGGGCACTACCAGACCAGCGAGCCGATCGCGTAGGTCGGGCGCGCCCCTTCCCGGCCGCCGGCCTCGGCGATGGCCCGGCCATCCGGCTTGCCGTCCCTCAAGAGTTCGTCGGCGTGAATGCCGTGGGTGACGAACAGGCTGTCGAAGCCCATGGCGGCGGCCCCCCGAATGTCGGTCCGGAAACTGTCGCCGATCGCCAGAATTCGGGTCGGCTCCGGATGACCCAAGAGTTCGAGGCAGCGATCGTAAACACCACGAGTCGGCTTGCCGTGGTAGATGACCGCGCCCCCGACCTTTTCATACCGCGCCGCAATCGCGCCGGCGCAGAGCCCCAGGCGCCCGCCGCGCATGACAACGAGATCGGGATTGGCGCATACCATGGGCAGCGATCGGTCCGCCGCCTCGGTCAACAGTTCCTCCAAATGCTCAACGGTTTCGTCCGGCGATCGGATGCCGCTGTTCAAGATAAAATCGGCGGTGGCCATGGTTGCCACCTTCTCGTAGGCCAGACCGTCGACCACGTCGCCATCGCCAGCCCCCCCGATATGGAGAAAACGATCCCCCAGCGCCTTGTGGTCCTCGGTCGAGCGGTCGGCCAATGCCAAATAGGTCATTTCGCCGGACGACATCAGGTGGTCGTAGGCTTCGTCGTGCAGCCCCATGCCCTGAAGCCGAGATCGAACCGCCGGCAAGCGGCGCGGCACATTGGAAAGCAGGCAGGTCTGGCGGTCGCCGGCCCGCAGTCCGGCCAGCGCCTCGACAACGCCCGGATAGAGCCGGTCGCCGTCATGGATGACGCCCCAAAGATCGACGATGAACGCGTCGTAATCGCGGGCGACCTCGCGGACGCCGGCGAGAATGGGAACCGGATCGGTCATGGCGGTACTGTTCGACAAGGGAGCGGGGGAGCCCATAGGTGGCGCGTCCGGTGCGACGCGGCAAGAGAGTTTCTTACAAGCCGCTGCCGACAGCATCGGCCAGGCAGGCGAATCCGTCGCGCTTTACGCACTCCGCCAAATCCCGCTTGATCTCGGTCACCAGTCTGGGGCCGCGATAAGCCAGGGCCGTGTAGAGTTGAACCAAGGATGCACCCGCCTTGACCTTGGCGTAGGCATCCGCGCCGGACGCAACCCCGCCGACACCCACCAAGGGCAGGCGCTTTGCCGCGTGCCGTGCCACATCCGCCAGCAGGCGCGTCGACGCCTCCATCAAGGGCGGTCCGCTCAGCCCGCCGGCCTCGCCGGCCAGATGGCCCGGCAGGTCGTCCGGTCTGGCCACGGTCGTATTGGCAACGATCAGACCGTCCGCGCCCGAACCGAGGGCGACGCCGACTATGTCCGCCACGTCCTTATCCGTCAGATCCGGCGCGATCTTCAACAGGATCGGCGTCTCGGCCGACGCCTCGTCCCGTGCGGCCTGGGCAGCGGCAAGGATGGCGGCCAGCGGCGCCGCGCCCTGCAGGTCGCGCAGACCGGGCGTGTTGGGCGACGAGACGTTGATGACGAGATAGTCGGCAAGCGGGGCCAGGCGCCGCACCCCGTCGGCGTAGTCCTGCTCGGCGGACTGGCTGTCCTTGTTCTTGCCGATATTGGCGCCGACGATGCCGTCGGCGCGCCTGCTGGCCAGCCGGCGCTCGACAGCGTCGAGGCCGTGGCCGCTGAAGCCGATGCGGTTGATCAGCGCCTCGCGCTGATGCCAGCGCATGAGCCTTGGCTTTGGGTTGCCCGCTTGCGGCTGCGGCGTGACCGACCCGACCTCCACAAACCCGAAGCCCAGCCGCAGCATAGGGCCGAACACTTCGGCGTTCTTGTCAAAGCCGGCTGCCAGACCGATCGGATTGGGAAAGTGCCGTCCCCAGAGATCGATTGCCAGGATGGGATCGTCAGACGCGCCAACGCGCGGCCCCAGCCTCATCTTCAGAGCCCGCAAAGTCACATCATGCGCGGTTTCCGGGTTGAGCCTGTGAAGCAGCGGGCGGACGATGGGAAACAGATCGACCATTGCGCCTCTACAGCGGAAAGCGGTGCGTGCCGTCCACGCCCAGCGGCAGCGGACGCACCCACACGACCGCACTAAGGGGCAGCGGCCCGTAAAGATGGGGAAACAGGTCCCCGCCGCGCGACGGCTCCCAAGCGAGTGCTGGCCCCAGGTACTCAGGGTCGACGGCCACCAGCACGAGGTCCGCCTGACCGGCGAAGTAGCGCGCGGCGGTTTCCGGCGCCTGTTCGGGGGTCGAAAAGTGAATGAACCCGTCCTCGGCATCGACGGCCGAGCCGTCGTAGTGGCCCTGCGATTCGGCCTCGGCCCATTCGCCGGCCGTGCAGATCTTGAGAATCACCTTCGCCATTGCGTAGCCCATAACCGTCGCACCGCCCCTACGCAAGCGCGCCATACAACCCTCCGTGCATGCCGATGGGCACGCATGTCGATATCTACGCGTATTTCGGGCTCGGCCAGCCTCATTTCGGCAAAACGTCGATTTTTTCTGGAGACAATAGGTCGGACCTGCGAGACAATGTTCCCATGCTACGGCATACGGACATCTGGCAGGCAATAGACAGGCTGGCCGCGCGCAACGGGTTGTCGGCGTCGGGACTGGCCAAACGCGCAGGGCTGGACCCGACGACGTTCAACCCATCCAAACGCACGTCGGCCCAAGGCAAGCTGCGCTGGCCGTCGACCGAAAGCGTATCGAAAATCCTGGACGCGACGGAGACGGAGCTTGCCGATTTCGTACAGCTGATCGGCGCCGGATCGGAGACGCTGCGGCGTCGGATTCCGGTCCTAGGCTATGCCCAGGCCGGTGCCGAGGGCTTTTTCGACGATGCCGGCTACCCGGCCGGCACGGGCTGGGACGAGGTGGTCTTTCCCGATGTCGGCGACCCGCATGCTTATGCGCTGGAGATCACCGGCGACAGCATGGTTCCGGTCTATCGGGACGGCGACATCATCATCGTCGCACCCGGCACCAACATCAGGCGCGGCGACCGGGTCGTGGTCCGCACCGCCGGTGGCGAAGTCATGGCGAAGGAGCTGGCGCGCCAGACCGCGACCAAGCTGACCTTGCGCTCGTTCAATCAGGATCACGCGGATAGAGTGCTGGACCGTTCTGAGATCGACTGGATCGCCAGGATACTCTGGGCCAGTCAATAGGCGGAGCGGCCGCACACCGTCAAAGCCGCGTTGATGGGATACAATGCCGTGCTTGGCCAGCCTTCGAGGGCGGTCTAAGGTGCGCGGCTTTGTTGGTACAAGCGGAACCTAGAGAAGTCGGGGGCAAGAGATGGCTGGGCAAGCCTGGACCTTTGTTGACGGCGAGTGGCACGAGGGCAATCCGAAGATAGCAGGCCCGATGACCATGGGGTTTTGGGCCGCGGCGACGGTGTTCGACGGCGCCCGGGCGGTTGACGGCATGACGCCGGACCTGGACCGGCATTGCGCCAGGTCTGTCGCCTCGGCCAAGGCGCTTGGCCTGCGGCCGGAGATCGACGGTGAGACGATCGAAGGGCTGGCGCGCGAAGGCATCAAGAAGTTTACCAATGGCCATGCGCTCTATGTCCGGCCCATGTTCTGGGCGGATTCGGGCATCATCATCGCCGCAGACCCCGATAGCACCCGCTTCTTGATCAGCGTCTATGAGGTGCCGATGCCGGAAGGCCCCAGCAACGCCATGGTCTCGTCCAAGCGCCGGCCCAATGCGGAAACGGCCCCGACGGCGGCCAAGGCGAGCTGTCTTTATCCCCATGGCGGCATGGCGCTGACCGAGGCCATGCAGCAGGGCTATGAGAACGCGATCATGTGCGACCAACTCGGGCACGTGTCGGAGTTCGCGACCGCCAATCTGTTCATCGCCAAGGATGGCGTGGTCTCCACCCCGGCGCCCAACGGCACCTTGTTGAACGGCATCACCCGCCAGCGCGTGATCGGCCTTTTGCGACAGGACGGCATCGAGGTGCAGGAACGGTCGGTGACCCTGGACGACGTGCGCAGCGCCGATGAGGTCTTCTCAACAGGCAACTACGCCAAGGTGCAGCCCTTCACCCGCATCGAGGACCGCAGCCTGCAGCCCGGCCCGTTGTACAAGCGTGCCCATAGCCTCTACTGGGACTATGCCGCCAGCCAACCGATCTGACAGCGACACAGTGTCGGTGCGATCGGCGCGCGACGATGATGCCGACGACCTGATCGCGCTGATCGGCGGCTGTTTTGCGGAGTATCCCGGCTGCATCCTGGATGTCGACGGCGAGATCCCCGAGCTTCGTGGTATCGCAAGCTACGCCGAACGGCGCGGCGGTGCCTTTTGGTCCGTAGAGCGGAATAGCGTGGTGGTGGCCTGCGTCGGCGCGATGCCAGCGGTGGAGGGTGGCATTGAACTGGTCAAGCTCTACGTTCGCGCCGACCAACGAGGCAACGGCCTCGGCCGGCAGCTGATCGGCCAGGTGGAGGCGTTCGCCCAGGGCCAAGGGGCGCGCCACATCGAACTGTGGACCGACACCCGCTTCACCACGGCCCACCGCGCCTATGAGGCCTGCGGCTATGTCAGGCAGGCCGCGACGCGGGCGCTGAACGACAAGTCAAACTCGGTCGAGTACTACTATCGCAAGACGCTGGCTGACGCCGAATGAGCGGCCGCACCGTAAGGTCGCAGAACACAGAGCGCTTGGCGCGCGTCATCGATCGTCACGCCATCTCGCTGGTGCTCGATGTCGGCGCCAATGAAGGCCAATATGGCGACCGGCTTCGAGACGCGGGCTACAAGGGCCGGATCGTTTCCTTCGAACCGCTTAGCGAGACGCACCGACTGCTCGCCGATCATGCCGCTGGTGACGACAGTTGGATCGTAGCGCCGCCCATGGCCTTGGCGGAACGGGACGGCGAGACCGAGATCAACGTTTCCGCCCAAACGGGGATGAGCTCGCTGCGCGGCTTCACCGACGAGATGGCCGACCTGCTCGACAGCGCGCACTTTGTTGCCAGGGAACAGGTGCGGCTGGCCAGGCTGGACAGCGTGATCGACGACTTCGCATCGCCGGAGGATCGCAGCCTGCTAAAGATCGACACCCAGGGCACGGAGGATCTCGTGCTGGCGGGCGCCGCGCAAAGCCTGAAGCGTATCGCGCTGATCCAGATCGAGCTGTCCATCGTGCCCGTCTACAAAGGCGCGCGCGGCTTCACGGAGATGATCGGCCACCTGGCCGGGCTTGGCTTCGAGCCGGTCTTGTTCCTGCCCGGCTATTTCAATCGCCGCACGGCCCGTCTGATCGAGATGGATGGCGTCTTTGCGCGTCGGGACGCGACAAGGTGACGACGGCGTCCGCAACGGGCGAAACGGCGCCGGAGAAGGCGGGCTCGGCACGCCGTATCGCCGCGATCGACGCCCTGCGCGGCGTCGCCATCGTCGGCATGGTGATCTACCATTTCTGCTGGGATCTGACGTTTTTCGATCTGGCCGATTTCGACATCGGAAATGGCATCGGCTGGATCGTCTTCCGCACCTTAGTCGCCGGCGGCTTTCTGTTCCTGGTCGGCGCCAGCCTGGTGCTGGCCCATCGCGACGGCATTCGCTGGCAGCCCTTCTGGCGCCGTTTTGCGATCCTGGCAATTGCCGCGCTGGCGATCACGGCGGTCACCTATCAGGCCATCCCCGACGCTTTCATCTTTTTCGGCATTCTGCACGCCATCGCCGTTTTCAGCCTGATCGGGCTCGCCTTTCTGCGGCTGCCCTGGTGGCTGTGCGGCCTGGCCGGGCTGGGCACGATCGCCATGCAGTGGGCGGCATCACCCGCCTTCAACTGGCCGCCGATCGTCTGGCTGGGCCTCTCCGATCCGCCGCCCGTCTCGAACGATTTCGAGCCCCTCTTCCCCTGGTTCGGCGCCGTGCTGCTGGGCATGGCGCTGGCCAAGACCGGCTTTGTCGATTGGCTGGGCTGGTGGCGCGGCACCGACCCGATCGGCCGGGCGCTCCGCTGGGCCGGGCGCTACAGCCTGATCATCTATTTGACTCATCAGATCGTGCTGATCGGCGCGCTGTATCTGTTTACGCTGATCATCGGCGGCACCGATGCCACCAGCGCCTATCGCGACGGCTTTGGCCCCTCCTGCCGGTCTCACTGCCAGGCCGAGGACTTCTCGCACGTCTTTTGCGATGCCTACTGCGGATGCCTTGCGGACCGGATCGAGGCGGAGGATCTGTGGGAGGCAATCGCGCCGGAGGGGCTGGCCTCGTCGGAACAGGCCATCTTCAACGCCATGGTTCAGTCATGCGCGGCCGAGGCCGGAACGAGAGATTAGAGCGGCGGACACCGGCGTCTGCGCCTAGCCATTTGAAAGCGCGGCCTCCAGGCCGACCGGGTCGTCGGTGGTGATCTGGTCGGCCTTCAAGGCCAGCAGGCGGCGGGCCATGGCCAGCGTCGCGTCGTTCACCTCTTCGATGGTCCAGGCGTCGACCCGCTTTCCGGCCGCCTGGATTGCGCCGATCATGTCGAAGCCGGCTGCGTCGGCCGCGAGCACGATGCGGTGGTGGATATAGATCATCTCCGCGTCGGGGGCGGCCGCCAGGGCGGCCTGCACGAAGGCCGCGTAATCCCCGGTCCTTCGAAGCTCCGCGATGGTATCCTCGCGGCACGGGTCATAGC
Organism: Alphaproteobacteria bacterium; assembly: GCA_028277405.1. Taxonomy (GTDB): domain Bacteria; phylum Pseudomonadota; class Alphaproteobacteria; order DSM-16000; family Inquilinaceae; genus JANQGH01. Next base: position 48,918 of record JANQGH010000030.1, read on the forward strand.
CCGTGCGCAAGCCGGGCGTCGCACGATGAAGGCTGTCGACCGCGTCGGCGTCGTCGCCTGAAACCAGCACGTTTGCCAGGAAAGGCTCCACTGCGGATGGAAACGCCGCAATATCGTCCGGCGACAGGCTGGCGCGGTCGTTCTTGAGATCAAGCTGCAGGACGGCGTCGGCGTCGACGGGGCCGGCAGCCAACAGTTCCGCCAGATCGTCGAGCAGCAATACGGGTTCCGCCGTGACCGCGCCGTCATTGTCGCGCATGCGAAGCTGGCGGAGGTCGTGGACCTTCTGCGTACCGACGGGCCCCGAGCCGCTGGTTTCGCGATTCAGCGTGTCGTCGTGAAGAATGGCGAACCCGTTCGATCCGTGACGCTGGATATCGACCTCGATCGACGCACCGAGCCGCATGCCTTCGACGATTCGCGATCTTGTGAAGACGGCGTCGGTGACAGAGCGGCGTCCACGATGCCATTTGAGCATCGTTGTGTGATCGTTCGAGCGGAGTGAGATGCCCTTATGCACGGTGTACCTCGCCAAGTGCCGGCCCTTTCGCCGATGGTTTGGTTGGTCTAGTAGCAGCGCCCTCGCCACACAAGGGGAAGACCTGCAAGGCAGCAGCAAGTCGTCGTGGCGAGCCGTCGGCACAGTGCTGTCTGCGGCCGCTGAACCGCCGCCCTCTGTCCGCGATTAACGCAAAATCGACATGCTTTCCATGATGCTGGCCATGATGCTGGCTAACGACGGCAGGCCGGTCCGTCTGGACGGACACGACCGTTTTGTGACACCTAGCGCTGAATGCCGGGTCTATGCGACATGAGTAACGACCGGACACATGCGGAGCACTCCGCCTTAACAGAAATGGCGGGCCTGGCGATCAGGCTACATCGCCTGGGCTATGTCTGCGTTCCCCTTCGCGCGGGCGGCAAACATCTTGATCTTGCGGCGATGGGCGTCCAGCCGGTGCATCTGCAAAGCCGAAGCAAGCGGCTGAAGGAGCTCGCCTTCACCAGCGTCTTGTTTCAACTGGCGCTTAACCCACCGGGCGAGAGCACGATCGCCGCGTGGTTCTCCGGGCGGCAGGTGAATATCGGCCTGGCTTGCGGCGTCAATGGGTTGGTCACAATCGACTTTGACAAGCCCAACCTTTACGCGGCCTGGCGACGACAGTATGAGGCGATGGTGGGCGCGACGCCCGTCTGCAAGAGCCCCTCCGGCTACCACGTTCTGGTGCGGCAGGGGCTGCCCCTGGTATCGTCCAGCCTGCATCTCGGCTTCCGCCGCGCCGGCCACATCAAGGCATTGGGTGGCTATGTCGCCTGCGCACCCACGTCTTTGGCCCGAGGCGGCGCCTATCGCTGGCTGCCGGGGCAGTCGCCAATCGACGTCGAGCCCCAGCGGGTCGAGAGCCTCGGGGACATGGGCCTCTACCCCGTCTCCCCGCTCAAACGTGCCTACGACGGAATGCTGGGCCGCGGATCGTTTGAGGATCATTAGGCGTGGCGCGGCGCGAGCCCGCGGTCTCGGTCATCATCCCGGCCCGCGATGCGGAAGCTTCGATCGGCGGCACGCTGCGAAGCCTGACCGCGGATACCGCCGTCATAGGCGAGGTCATTCTGGTCGATGACGCATCCCAAGACGATACGGTCGAATTGGCACGGGATGCCGCGCGAACGCACGGCCTGCCTCTTTCGGTTCTAAAGGTCGCCGTGTCAGGCGCCGGCGCCGCACGAAACGCCGGTCTCGCCGCCGCGCGCTTTCCGTTCATCCATTTCCTCGATGCCGACGACCGAATGGAACCGGGCGGCATCAGCGCCCTGCATCAGGCGCTAGTCAGCGACCCGAGTGCCGGCATCGCCATCGGCGCCCATATACGCCGCACCGAAGGCCGGCCGGACAAGCTGAAGTCGCCTAACGGCTATGGCAGCGACCATCGCCGCAACGTCCATGACTATCTGCTTGGCCGGATGTGGCCCATCGCCATGGGCAGCGCCTTGTGCCGCCGAGAGCAGGTGGACGACATCGTGTTTCCCAAAGACGCGGCGCTGGACGAGGATACCTGCTTTTGGGCCCAGCTCATGGCGCGGACCGGCGTCGCGACCGTCCAGCACACCGTCCTGGCCTACGCGCTGAACGAGGCCCGGATGGCCAGGCGATACTCCGCAGCACCTCGACGGACTTTTATGGGCGTCGCCCGGGCGCTGAGCCGGCTTGGCGATGCGGTCGACGATCGCGAGGCATCGCAGTGGCGCAAGGCTTGGGTTGCCCTGCGCATCGCCCGGCAGTTGATCTACGAACGCCGGTTCGACGAGGCGCGCTTCATGCTCCGGGCCGTCGCCGCCCATCCCGCCTTCGCCCGCAGCCGCCGGCTGGCGCGCTATCGGGTCGAGATCGCGCTGGGATCGTTTCGCCCCCCGGCCCGGCGGCCACGGCCCGTTCCGATTTCGCCGGCAGGCACGTTTCGCACCCTCGTGCTCACGGTCGATGCCGCCTGGCCCCCGGTTTCCGGCGCAGATCTGCGGAACGCTCAAAACGCGCTGGCCGCCTTGGCGCACGGTCCGGTGCTTCTCGCCTCCGTCAGGCCGCTCATCAGCGCAGCACCGACCCCGCCAGGTTTGGCGGTTACTTCCATAGCCGAGCGAGACGCCGACGTCCGGGCGTCAATCGCCGAAGCGGCAGACGGTATCGGGCAGCGGGTTCACGACTTCAGGCCCGATGCGATTATCGTCGAAGGGGTCCATCTTTCCGCCCTGATGCCACATCTGTACGCTCTGGCGCCGGTCGTGATTCTCGATATGCACAATGTCGAATCGCATTTGAGCGCACAGGTCGCCAGGGTCGCGCCTCGCAGAAGCCTGAAGGGACTGCTTGGGTTGCACGAACGAGCCATCTGGCGGCGAGAACGGCAGGCGCTGCGCCACGCCGACCGTGTCTGGGTATGCTCCGAGGCCGACGCGAGCCGGCTCTACCGATCGCACCATCCCTCGTTGCCGATCGATGTCGTGCCGAACGGTGTGCCGCGCCTCGACTCCGTCCCCAGGCACCTGCCGGCGATCGACGGCCAAGCCGGCGGCCCGACCATCCTGTTTCTCGGGCATCTGGGCTATCGCCCAAACATTCCTGCCGCGCGGCGACTGGCGCTCGGCATTCTGCCGATCGTGTGCGCCTCCCTGCCGTCCACCCAGCTTGTCTTGGCGGGGCGATCACCGCACAGGAGGATCACCGAACTCGCCGATACTGCTGGCGTCCGTCTGATTGCCGATCCCCCCGACGCGGCCGCGCTGCTCCGCGAGGCCGACATCGTCGCGGTGCCGCTTGAAGCCGGCGGCGGCACCCGGCTGAAAATCCTGGAGGCCATGGCGTGGGGGCTGCCCGTCGTCGCGAGCCCGATCGCGATGGACGGCCTGGCGCTTGACGCGGACATCGACTTCGTTTCGGCCCTGTCCGACGCCGATTTCGCCCGCGAGATCATCGCGCTCTGGTCGGATCGCGAGCGGTTCGAGGCGCTGCGACGCCAGGCCCACGAGACGGTCATGCGCCGCTTTGGCACGCGGGCCGTCGAAAGGGCGGTGCGGCAGGGCCTGGGGCTGCCTCCCCAACCGACGGTCCCTCAAACCGGGGCCAAAGCCGCGATCGGATTGGGCACCGGATGATTCCCGCCCTGTTGCACCAGACCTGGAAGACGGACCGTATCCCCGAGCGGTTTCGCGCCTACGAGCAAAGCTGGGCGCGGCACAACCCGCGACTTGAACGCAGGCTCTGGACCGACCGCATGCTGCTGGAGTTCGTTGCCGAGCACTACCCGTCCTTGTTGCCGACCTATTGCGGCTACAAAAACGGCGTCATGCGTGCGGACGCAGCGCGCTACATGCTGCTGCATCATTTCGGCGGCATCTACGCCGACATCGACTGCGAATGCGTGACTCCGCTCGATCCGCTCTTGGCCGAGGATCGCGTTGTTCTCTGCCGCGAACCGGACCTGCATGCCAAGGATCACGAGGCGGCCCGTCACCTGCCCTATCTGTTGTTCAACGGCGCCATGGCGAGCCCGCCGGGGCATCCCTTTTGGCGCGCCGTGCTCGACCTGCTGCCGCGCCTGGCCGACAACAAGTCGGTGTTGGACGCCACCGGCCCCTGCCTGCTGACATCCGCCCAGCTTGCCTACCCCAGGCAGTCGGAACTTGCCGTCCACTCGCCATCGCTGTTCTGTCCGCTGGATCGCGACGGCAAGACCGAGGCGTCAGATCGCGACCAACCGGCGGACCCGACCTACATGGTCCATCACTGGGCCGGCACCTGGTACAAGGTCGGCGACAGGATATCGCTTTGGCGCAGGCTTCGCCGCCGCTTCTACAAACTGCGCCACATGGCGACCCGGGGGCCGGTATTGCGGTACAAAGAGGCGCTGGCCGCCATCGACCCCGCGTGCCTGACGCGGCCGCCACCTAAGGGCGACAAAGTGGCGATCCTGGTACCGCTGCGGGACGCCGCCGACCTGATCCAGCCTTTTCTGGATACGCTGGACGGGCTCGATTATCCGAAGGACCGGATAAAGCTCGTTTTCTGCGAAGGGGACAGCCGCGACGACAGTTGGCAACGGCTGCGGCAGGCCGTCGTGCCCTTGGAGGGCCGATACCGCGACATCACGCTGCTGCAAAAGCCGCTGGGAAACAAGATCGGCCGAGACCGGCGCACGGCCCGCAATGTGCAGCGCGCCCGGCGCGGTGGGCTGGCGAAGGTGCGCAACCACCTGATCCGCCAGGGATTGGACGAGACGGATGACTGGGCCCTTTGGCTGGATATTGATGTCTGGCGCTTTCCGCCCCACGTCCTGAACGCGCTGATCGCCAGCGGCCGGCGCATCGTGACGCCCAACTGCGTGACCCGGCCCGGCGGACCAAGCTTCGATATGAACAGCTTCGTGTCACTGCCTTTCATGGAGGACGATCGCTACTGGAAGGCGCACAAGCATGGCCTGTTCCAGCCCAACCGCTACTACGCCGAACGGCTGTACCTCAGCGATCTTCGGCACCGGCCCTTGGTGGATCTGCACGGCGTGGGTGGCACCATGCTTTTGGTCGATGCCAGCCTGCATCGCGCCGGCCTTCAGTTTCCGGAGCGGCCCTACCGCAACCTGATAGAGACCGAGGCTTTCGGGGTTCTGGCCCGCGATCTCGGCGTCATTCCGGCCGGATTGCCGCAGGTCGAAATCCTGCACGTGCCCTGGTAGCGGCCGCCGCGCTGCCGGCCACTAATGCGACGAGGCGTAGTATTCGAACACTTGCGCCGCCGTCATGTCCTTGGTTTTGTTCGAAAATGCGTAGTAGTCCGGCTTCTCGTCGATGAAGACCTGACTGTCAAACGAGAAGCCATCAATGTCGTCGAACAGACCTGCCAGCATGATGTAGCTCTGGCCCTGCTTGATCCGATAAAACAGGTTCGAGCCACACTTGGTGCAAAAGCCGCGCTCGGCCCAGGGCGACGAATCGAAGACGGCGATGCTGTCCTCGCCTTCGAACGCGACATCCGTGCCGCAGTCGATGGCCATCAGCGGCCCGCCTGACCAACGACGGCACATGCTGCAATGGCAGGCGCCGACATGGGTCTGGTCGCCGCCGATCGACACCTTGACCGCGCCGCATAGGCAATGGCCTTGCCGTCGCGCGCCCTCCGTCTTTGCCTCCTGCTTGTCCTCGTCAGCCATCTGTTTGTCTCCCAAACCGGTGAATGTGAGCGTTGCGGCAGCGTAGGCGGCGACACTGCCGACGGTTTTGATAGCCGTCAACGCCGGCCTTGCGCCGGTCCTGGCGCAACCCTTTGTCGCAACTGTTGCCGACCACGTGGCGATCCCGCACACTTCGGCCTTCCTGAAGCCTCGCCCGGAGACCGCGCAACATGCTCACCCGTTTGTCCATCACCGCCCTTGTCGCCGCCCTTCTAGCGGTTCCGGGCCTGGCCTCGGCACAGGGCAGTCCGGCGCTCGACTCGGCACGGCAGGAACTAGCGTCGGCGCCGGCCGGTCCCTATGACGAGAGCGTCGTGATCTTCGAGGTCGAGGGCGACAATGTGGTCGGCACGCTGGCCCTGCCGGAGACCGATGCGCCACCGCCGGTGGCCCTGCTGCTGCACGGTTTTTCCGGCAACCGCGACGAACTGCCGGTGACCGACACGGAGGAAGGCGTGTTCCAGCGCACCGCCCGCCTGTTGGCCGAGCGCGGCATCGCCAGCCTGCGCATCGATTTCCGCGGCTCCGGCGACAGCGACGGCGCCTGGGAGGACACGACCTTCACCCGCCAGATCACCGACGCGATGGCCGCCATCGACCTTCTGGCCGGCCATGAGGCCGTCGATGGCGACCGCATCGGCTTGGTGGGCTGGAGCCAGGGCGGGCTGGTCGCCGCCACGGCGGCCCAGCACCCGTCGGTCGCCTCCACCGTGCTGTGGGCGCCGGCCGCGACACCGGCCGCAAACTTCACCTTCCTGCTCGGCCCCGAAGCGATCACCGAGGGCCTGGCCGCCGGCGACGAGATCGTGACGGCCGAGCTGCCCTGGGGCGCCACCACCAACCTGCGCGGCGGCTTTTTCGAAGAGCTGTTCGTGGTCAACCCGGTCGCCGAAATCGCGGCCTATGACGGCCCGCTCCTGGTCATCGTCGGCTCCCGCGACACGGTCGTCTTCCCCCAGCCCCAATCCGGCGCCCAGTTCCTGCGCTATCATGATGGTCCCGAAGAGCTGTTGTTGCTGGACACCGACCATGTCTGGGACGCCTTCACCGGCCCCGACATGGTCGACCAGATGGCGTTCTGGACCGGGGCCTGGTTGGGCATGACGATGGATTAGAGGCCAGACCGTCCGGCGCGACGTACTCAAGATCAATAAAATGAAGGGCTCATTCAAACGACTCTTCGTGGCTGATTTCCATCTCATGCGCCCAACGCATCCGATCATCAAGTTCAGCATTCAATCGGCGTAACCAGCGCTGCACCTCGCGGTCTGGATGGTCCGACAGCTTACTGAGCAACCCCCTCCGCTTTTCGAGAATCAGTGCGAGCGAGCCGCTCCAGCCAGAGGACGGCACGACGTCACTGCATTCGCTGAGAAAGCTGCCCCTGTGAGGCGTTTTGTCCAAAACCTCCAAAAACAGTGGGGAGATGTCTTTGCTCTCATCGCTCGCATCTCCCGAGAAGATCGGAAGCACGCTGCCAAGCAGCGCATACCTCTTCGCCGGCTCTTTGTCGGCCCAAGCGCACAAAACGCTTGAGTCCAAGCGCTCGAGAGGCGATTGCCCACCAACGCCGGACCTGACGAGACTAAGGGCTCTCCCCGTGGCCTGGCTCAGTAGAAAGCAATCGAGGGCCACTTCCGGCTGCGCGAGAAACAGTGCTTGAATCAGCCTTTGGTTACAATACTTGGACGCTCGATGATCATTGTACGCACTTCTGAGCCGTTCGCACACGACAGCGGCATCTTCAGCGGCCTCGGGGCCCGATAGGCAATACTCAGCGACCTTGCCGATCTCATAATCGTGCATGACCTCCATTTCGGCGATTTCGGCACGCTTCAGCAGTTCCCGTCCAAACGAAACAACATTGGCTGCGATTGTTTTTTCGGCGTTAAAAGCGAAATGCAAATAGTGATGCAGTACAGACAGTGCCACGGTGGCTCCGTTCTCTAGGTCGGCGACCGCGCGTAGCATCTCGGCAAATGGCTCGCTCGGCGCTTCTTTGACAGCGCCACCCAAAGAAAGCCAGGAGAAGGCTGACGCCGCGATCGATCTCGCTCTCGCAGCGGATGCGAGGCGCAAGAGACCCTCTTCGTCAATCGCTATCTGAACCTGCAAATAGGGAAGTAAATGCGCAAGATCAGTATTGCCTGCCACAGAAGTCAGTCGAGATGAGGCGAATTCTGAGTCAATTTCCTGCGCCTCACGAAGCAAGCCACCAAGCACCGTTGGATTGCGTGCCTCCGGTTGAGCTGTGAGATAAACGCCGACCACATTGGCCCACAATTCGCCAAGATCTTCTGCGCCCAGAGCAAGACCACGACCGAATTCGTGCGCTCGCGAGGACCGATCTTGCGCGATGACCTCGGTCAAGAACTCCGTGAGAAGCGAGCGATCCTCAACCATCGCTCTGCCAATTTCAATGGCCCGTTGCGAAGCCCGATTCCATGCGCCGGAGACATCTTTGCCGTCAACGAAGTCTACTACTTCATATCCGCCAGTGGGCCGCGAAAGAACGTAGGCGCGCGCTTGATCGATCAGGTCGATCGGCTTTAGTCGGTCGATGATGGCGAGTAATCGAGCGCGGACATCTTCTGGCATGTGCTGGCCGTCGAAGCTTAGCGTGGCTCGAAAGGCGATCCAACCGTCGATCCAGCCACCGTCCTCGGCAATGCAAATACCTGCCTTTTCCAGCGTCTCGTGGCAGCCCCCATACTTCCACAAACCGCGCACGCTGCGCGCCAATATCGAGGCGCCGTCCGGCACCTCATCCCGTAGTTCCAAAACCAGATCAATCGCACCATTGTACCAATCAAAGGCATCGCCATAGGTCGAAGGGTGCCAACCAAAATCGCGTGGTCTGGCCCCAAAACCGAGGCTCGCAGCAGACGAAAACAGTGATGTTGCCAAAAGCGCCTCAAGAGCAACGGCACCGACGCGCTGTTGATCTGGGTCATCGCTGGTACAGAGCGAACGAACAACTTCACGCCGCTGTGCAGCGCTCGCATGGGTGCCGGAAAGATAGAGATGAAACAGCTGCTCAAATCGCGGTCTCGTGGAGTTGACATTATGCCCTGGAGGCTCCGCCGCGACGAAGCAGGCGAGCAGGTTAGTTGCCAACACGAATGTCGATGACTCATAGGCAAGCGAAGCAAGTAGCTCGGTCCATTGCCCGCGCGAGCCGTTCGACACAGCACGAATGGAGGATCCATCGGCGCCACCGAGTGCTTCAGCGAGCAGATCGAGGACGGAGTTGGGCGCCACTGGAGCAATGTTGCCAAGAATGGAGAGACCTAACTCTCCACTCGACAAAAGGTCGCCAAGGGGGCCATCAGCCCTAAGCCAACGGTCGACAGCGTCTTGAGCTGCACCGCTGGTATGCAGAAAGCCGAGCCTTCGTGAAATCGATCTGAGCATTCGGAATGGCAAGGACGCACAAAAGCGATCGAACGCGCCAGGCGGAATCTTCTCGACAGCTTCCGCAGCCAGCCAATTGGCGATCGCTTGAGGCAACAAGGCGCGCCAACGCCCTCGCGACTGGATTATGCGGCGACGGCGTAACTCGCCAATGGAGCCGAATAGATCCAGCACGCTTCGCTCGGCAAACGCTGCCAGACGTGCCAGCTCACTATCTGGAGCTTCGTTCTCGCCGTCGAATGAATACAGCAGCGCAAGAAATTCAGCATCGCGCAGCAGCTGCCGGTCAGGCTCGTTGCGCTGATGGAAGATCCGTTCGAAGAGGTGGCGATCACGAAGCTCACCGAGTGTTTCGCCATGCTTCAGCGTCTGCGCAAGCGCCCGTGCAATCCGAAAGTTACCATCGCTGAACGCTGCGATGCGATGGCGATCGACTTGCGAGACGTACTCAAACTCACGCTTGAGCCAATCCTCGATCAACTGAACTGGCGCGCTGGTTAAGCGAAATACTTCGGTACTTTCAGGCTCGTCATCTCTCACGTCGTATTCGACGGTGATCAGGCTGACCTTGCTCCGAGCTGCCGAACAGATCTTCGCAAGCTGCGAGTGCGTGGTGGGATTGCAGTTATCGACAACAAGGATAGCCCGCGCACCGGCGTCAACCAACCTTTGAGCCATCGCGCGCGCCGATGGAACAGTATCGTCGGCGAAGTCAGCATAGACCGAGATCGCCGGCTCAAGAGCGTTCTCTCCCACGTCATTCTCAAACAGCGCATCTACAAGGCGCGTCTTGCCCACTCCAGACGTGCCGACAAGCCGCACACACTGGCGGGGCTCGTTGAGCAATCCTCGAAGGCGATTGATGCCATCCAGGACTTCAAGCCCCGATCGATCACCTGACGTTTCATGAATGAGACAGCTGGCGTCGTCGACGAGGTACTTGGCGCCTCTTCGTGTCCCAGAACCGAACCACTCACCTATCGGGCGCCAACCAGACAGCTCGCCGGCAACCTTGCCTCTCAGCCAAGCTACGACGCCCGGGTAAATGTTGGACCAGTTGGCCAGTCGCTCGCGGTCGTAAAAGTCGACGAGCAACCTACTAGCACTCTTATGGCCGGCAAGAGCGTCCTTCATTGCCTGCTTACGGTCGCCCAAGGGCGTGTCCGCGACCGAACCTTTTGCGGATGCAATGATGTATGCGCCTCCAGCTTCAGCTAGATCAGCGATAGTGCTTCGAAGGACGCCCTTGGGTCGCATCTCATCGCGGATGGCCTGGCGCGGCATGTCAGGCTTCTTGACCTGAAAACCTGTCTTAGGGCGAGGCACGAAATCCGGGCGGACCAAGGGACCTTCACAGTCCACCCTCACATCAATGCCGCCATCCTTAGCTTCTTGAAGGCCGCCCGCTGTAATTGCAGACTGAGGAAGACCTCGGTCGGCGAACTCAGCCAACGCCAGGCGTGCGACCAAGGTTCGGAGGTCGGCATCGTCCAATCTTTGAATGTCATCACCAGTGATGTCGAACATGAGAACGACCGTAGATTCAGCGGCAGCGATATCGTAGCCAAGGAAGCGACGCCATCGTCGGTTTTGCAGCTAGAAAAGCGGTGTGCAGGCCGTTTGTGTCCATTGAGAACGGGAACACAACCCCTTCCAAACTGCGAGACAAGCTAGATGGACATGTATTGGGCTGGCGCGGGGTTTTGGCTGTCCGTAGAGAACGCCTTTGCCGTATGCAAGTTCGCGTGTGTTCACGTTCCTTCTGCTGATTGCCACTCGATACTCGTCGCTTTGTGCGGACTCTGTTCGCTCATAGATCGCCATCCCCCTCCCGCATCTGCTTGGCCGCCAGGGCGTAGCCGCCGGCGGCGCCGTCGACGAAATGCATGTGGTTTGAGGTTGTTGCCGAGGGCACGACGCAGGTCATCAGGGCGCTGTCCTGCATGTGCAGGCCATAGCGCAGAACATTCTCGCGCCTGGCGGCGTCCAGGATGTCCCGCAGCCTTGCGATCGTCTCGGCGGAACAGTCCACTGTCATCATCAGCCCGTCGTCGAACTTGCGGTAGTCGGTGTTGGCGGCGATTTCTCGGCGATATCGGTTCGGATCGAAGCCGCCGATGCGCAGGCCGAGCTTGAAGACGAGCCAGCTGATGCCGTTGATCAATCGCAGGTTAAGTCGGCGACGGAACAGGGACTGGCCGCGTCGGGCGACCCGAGACTGCAGAGCGGCCGCCCCCGACGGCCAGCCGACATCCGGGCCTTGCACGGGCACCGGATTTGACGCGCCTGTGCCTTCCAGCAGAACAACGACCTCCGCGACGATCGCGGCGAAGCGTTCGCGGCTGGCATCGGGCAAGGGCTTGACGATCAACGATGCGATCTTGCCGCGCCGTGCGTTGATCGGGCCCCATTGGCAGGAGAGGCCGGTCAAGTTCGGCTCCTGCTCCGTCCCCGCCGGCGGGCTTTGGATATCGCCGGCCTTCAACCGCCGCTCCACCCATCCCAAGCCACCGCCGGTGAACATGGCGTAGCGCACATCGTCTGAGGCGGACCAGAAGGCCACGGACACGTCGAGACCGGCGGCACGCACCTCATCGACCGCGACCATGCCGACCCGCAGGCGCAGACCGAGGTCGCGTTCCGCCCAGAACGCGACGCGACGCATAGCCTCGGCGGCGATATCGGCCTGATCCGGCGGCACCGCGAAATGGGCCCCGTCCCCACCGAACGCGAACACGGGCAAAGCACCACCGAGGGCATTCGACACCGCGCTGATCGTCGCGGCGCCGGCCAGGTTCACGGCCTTGTAGCGGCCGTCCTCGATCGCGCCGGTCGAGTTCACGACATCGGAAACGCCGACACACCAGTCGCCCGGCACGGGGGCGTAGTTGGACGGATCGGCCACCTGCGCGAAGTCCTGCAAAACAGGAACCGTATCCAGCCAAACGTCGCCCACAGCCTGTCGCCTTTGGTCCAGCAAATCGATCAGCCTGGGCAGATCACATCGGAAGTGCGGTCACGCATTCCGTCATCGCGGGGTTTCGGAAGGGACGGCACGATGCAACGGTTGGTTCCTCGCAGCCACTTGGCACTCAACAAGATGGGCCACAAGCTACCATAGCGAACTGCGATCGTTCGCCACTTTTCCAACCCCTGGGTTGAGATTGCGTCTGCAATGCACGGAGACCAAGTCCGGATTTCGCGCAGGTGGCGGGCGGTCTAGCCCTCGCGCTCGTCCCGTTGCGCACCGGGAACGGCAGGCATGGTCGGCGCCTCCAGACCAGCCCGATCAAGCACCAGGTCGATAAACGCGCGGGTTTCGGCAAAGGGCGGGACGCCGCCATACCGGGCGACCCGGCCCGGGCCCGCGTTGTAGGCGGCCAGCGCGAGATCGACGTCGCCGAAATAGGCGAGTTGCATCGTCAGATACCGTGCCGCGCCGTGCAGATTCGAGACCGGCTCGAACGGATCGGCAACGCCCAGATCCGCAGCGGTTTCCGGCATGAGCTGCCCTAGCCCGATCGCGCCGGCCGATGACACGGCGTGCGGGTTGAAGCCGCTTTCGACACCGATCAGCGCGGAGAACAGGCGCACGAATTCCGGCCGGTCCAACCCCGCCACGCGGACGCCTCGGGCGCCCGCATGATCCTGCGCCACCGCTTCGGCGAGACGGCGGTATTCGGACCGCGGCCCAACCGGTCCGCGCGGGGCGGCTGGAACGGCTTGGCGCTGTTCCGTCCAATCGCGGAACGATTGAGTGCCGCTCTCGACAGTGCCGAGAACCGGCAAATTGCCGATCACGGCGCCCGCCGCCACGCAGCAGCCGACAAGGGACGCCGTGAACCCCTCGCCCAGGGCTTTGCTGACGAGAATCCAGAATTTGACCATCGAAGACGCCGCGGAATACCTACAATCGAGTTAATTCAAACGTATAGCATTGGATTTGAATAACACGGCCGGCAGCCGAGTGCAGCGATTCATCGCACAAGATCGCCGCTGGTCTTGACGACAAGGCCCAAAGACGAGCCGCTTCAGCGCCAACCTCCTTTCAAACCCCCACCGTCTTTGAAGCGTCACGGGACTGTCGTGCGGGCGTAATGGTGCCCGGCTACACGTGCCCGCTTTCGGCGAGGGCGCGGAGCGTTTCTCGCCATTCTCCCGTCAACCTTTTCCGAGGCACCCGCATGAGGCTCTCCCTTTCCCGCACGGTTTCAACGAGCGCGCTCGCCCTGGCACTGGGCACCCTGTCCGCGATGGCCCAAGATCAGTTTCCCGCCACGCTGGCCGGCCATGCCATGCTGCCGGCCGCCACCTTCGCGCCGGCACCGGCGGATGCGCCGGTCTACTTTCAGACCTCCGGCCGCTTCACCGGCCCGGGCAACCAGCGCGACGACAGCCTTTACACCCGCGAGGGCCAGACCTGGCTGTCGGCCGAAGGCGCACCGCGCACCACGGGCATGTATCTGCCGTTCGTCGGCCAGCCGGTGCAGGGCTTCTCCGGCATTTCGACACTGGATGACGGCACCTATCTCGTCCTGACCGACAACGGTTTCGGCAGCCAGCGCAACAGCGCCGACACGCTGTTGATGTTCCATCAGGTGGCGCCGGATTGGGACAGCGGCCGTGCGGCCCTGTTGGAGACGATCTTCCTCAGCGATCCGAACCACGTGCTGCCGTTCCCGATCGTCACCGAGGTGACGGACACGCGCTATCTGACCGGTGCGGATTTCGACCTGGAAAGCATCCAGCCGGTCGGCGACTGGATCTGGTTCGGCGAGGAGTTCGGGCCGTACATCTTCGCCACCAACCAGGACGGCGAGGTTGTCGCCTTCTTCCAGACGGAAGTCGGGGGCGAAATCGTCCACAGCCCGGACAGCCACCATCTCTCAGCGCCGTCAGCACCGGCCCATCTGCCGTTCGACGTCCGGCGCAGCCGTGGCTTCGAAGGCATGGCCGCCTCGGTCAACGGCACCATGCTCTACCCGATGTTCGAGGCCCCCTTGTTGGACCCGGAGACGGGCGAGGCGGAGACCCAGGACGGCGTGCCGTTCGTGCGCGTGCTGGAGTTCGACATCGCCGATCAGGCCTTCACCGGCGAGGAGCATCGCGTTCGGTTCGACGCGCCGAACCATTTCGTCGGCGACTTCAACATGATCAGCGACACCCACGGCCTGTACATCGAGCGCGACGGCGGCGAGGGCGACCCGCGCCTGGCCTGCACCGGCGAGCCGACGGTCGACTGCTTCAACGCGCCGGCGGAATACAAGCGCGTCTGGCTGCTCGATTTCGGCGCCACCGACGCGGACGGTTTCGTCCAGCGCCTGGGCTATGTCGACCTGCTGGACATCGCCGATCAGGACGGCGTTGCCCTGCACGGCACGATCGACGGCGTGTTCACCTTCCCGATGGTGACGATCGAGGATGTCGACATGGTCGACGCGAACCACATCATCGTCGCCAACGACAACAACCTGCCCTACTCCACCGGGCGGGCCCACGGGCAGGCGGACCACAACGAGTTCATCCTGCTCTATGTGCCGGAGTTCCTGGCGCAGATTCAGTAGATTATGACGATGAGGGGCCGGGGCTTAACCGCCCTGGCCCCCTTGCTGACCCCGCGATCAGATCGCAGCGGCGTTCCCAAATCGGCGCACCGCCTGAACTATCCTCACAATTCTCAACGAACGCGTGAGCGGCCCTAGCGCGCCATAGCGGCCATGGGCATCTCAGGGTCGGTGTGAATGATCGTGAGGTGCGTCCCATGGGTTGGTCTTCGTCCGCTCGCCAGCGCGGACCAGCGTCGCTGAAAAACCTGGCCGCCGTCGCCCTCGTCGGAGCCGCCGTCAGCCTGCCCCAATCGGCCACGGCCCAGCTCAGCAACGAGGAGGCCGCGCGTCACAGTCTGAACCTGGTCGTCGCCGAACCGCGGACGAGTATCAATTCCCTGGCCGCGCTGGTCGACGAGGGCGACCCGGCGCTGGCCCATTCGATCATCACCGCCATGCGCTTTTCGTGGCTGCCGCCCGGAACCCTGCAGGCGGCGCTGGAGATCCTCGCTGAAGGCACCTATCCCGCCGACGACCCGCCGCAAGGCTGGTTCGACTGGGTCTTGTGGCGGGAGCAGACAACCGACGTGCCCGCCCATGCCAGTTTTCCAGACTTCCAGCGGCTCCTGCTCGCCACCATCGACCCGCGTTTTTTGGACTTCCTGCCGGAGGGCGTGGACCATGAAATCCGCCTGGAGGAGATTGCCTGGGGCGGCGTTAGTGTCGACGGCATTCCGGCGCTGACCAATCCGGATCTGATCGACGCGGCGGCGGCCGACTACCTGGCCGACGACGACCTGGTGTTCGGTGTGGAGATCAACGGCGACGCGCGCGCCTACCCGCTGCGCATCCTGAACTGGCACGAGATGTTCAACGACGTCATCGGCGGCGTGCCCGTCTCGCTGGCCTATTGCACGCTGTGCGGTGCAGGCATTCTGTTCGACACCACGGTCGAGGGCTATGACGCGCCGTTCGTCTTCGGCTCGTCCGGCTTTCTCTACCGCTCCAACAAGCTGATGTACGACACGGCCACGCGCAGCCTGTGGAACCAGTTCACCGGCCGCCCCGTCGTCGGCCCTCTGACCGGGTCGGGCATTGAACTGCCGATCCGCCCGGTGGCCATCACCTCCTGGGCCAACTGGCGCGAGCGCCACCCGGACACGCGCGTCCTGTCGCTCGACACCGGCTACCCGCGCGACTACAGCCCCGGCGCGGCCTATGGCGAGTATTTCGCCAGCCCGGAGCTGATGTTCCCCGCACTGCTGCGCGACGAGGCGCTGGCGCAGAAGGACTACGTCTTCGGCATCCGCGCGCCCGGTGGCGCCAAGGCCTGGCCGATGGAAGCGTTCGAGGGCGGTGCCGTGATCAACGACCGGGTCGGTTTCGTCGACGTGGTGCTGATCGGCGACGCCGAGACCCGCACGGTGCGCGCCTATCGCCGGGACGACACGGAGTTCGCCGCCGCGAGCAGCAGCCTTGATCGGCTAACCGGTGATGGCACGGGCTGGACAGTTACGGAGGATGCGCTGGTGGCCGATGACGGAAGAACCCTGCCGCGCGAACCGGGTCACGTCGCCTACTGGTTCGCCTGGGCCGGCTATCTGCGCGATGCAGAGCTTTACGAGGTCCCGGAGTAGGCCCTTTAGAACCGCGCCGCCCAACCGGCGACCAAGTGCTCCTCCAAGGCCCGTGCCCGGCCAAGCCATTCGCGGGAATCGCCGCTGGAATAGCGCTGCCTGGGGTCGAAGGTCGCGTCGTGCACGGACCGGCGGTAGAAGTCCGTGGTGAAGACGGCAAAGGCGAGGCGGCGGCCGCTGGCGGCATCGATATAGCCGGCAAGGCCCCTGGCATACGCCACCGTGCCCGTCTTGGCCCGAACCTCGATCGCCGGGTTCCCTAGATCGTCGAGCGCTTCCCAAGACATGTCGCGCAGGATCTCTTCCAGCATCGTGCCGCCGATGGGCCGTTGGGCAAAGCGCAGCATGGCGATCGTCTGATCGGGCGAGATGCGGGACGCGGACGACAGGCCCGAGTGGTTGTCCAGGTGAAAGCCGGTCCAATCCGTGTCCGGGATGTTTTGCTGCAGCCAGACGCCCAGCACTTCGGCCGACTGGTCGAGCGGCAGGGCGACGCTGGTCAACCCCCGGCTGGCGGCAAGGCCCAGCAGTTCCGCCGACATGTTGTTCGAAAAGCGCAGCACCTCGCGCGCAATCGCGCGGAGCGTGAAGCTGTCATGGACCGCCATCTCGCGCGCTTCCAGCGGTGTCGGGCCGGGCAGTGGCGGCGGCAAGGTGACACCTTCATCGGCCGCCAGTTCGCTCAGGATCTGGGCCGCAAGCAGCGGCGGATTGCCGACCGGCAGCCAATCCTCGCCCTCCGACGGCAGCCCGGGCGACAACAGCCAGCGATCCTCGGTAAGCGCTCCCGCGCGCTGATAGGGGGCGCCGACCGGGGTGCTCGGGGGGGCCGTTGAGAACCCGATTTCCCCAAGCGGAACGACGAGGTTGTCGGTCACCGCGCTGGCCGACGCCGAGACGCTGCCACCGCCATTGCGCCAACGCACCCGAATGCGGTTGAAGTTGACCGACAGCGCGCTGACGCCGGTGTTGTAGCCGGCGGCCTGGGGCTGACCGGGATTGATTTGCGGTTGATCGATGTATTGGCTGGCGTCGTAGTAGAAATTGCCGTCGATGCGGGTGACACCGCGTGCCGCGAGCCTTTGCGCCAGGTCTTGCAGATTATCGGCCGACAGAAACGGGTCGCCGCCGCCGCGCAGATAGAGGTCGCCGCTTAGAACACCGCCTTCCTCGATGCCGGTCGTGTAAAGCCCGGTGGCGAACCGGTGCTGGCCGCCCAGGATACCCAGCGCCGCGATGACGGTCGGCACCTTGGCCACCGACGCGGGGATGAAGGTCTGATCGGCGTTGTGGCTGGCGAGAATTGATCCATCGGCGAGGTCGACCACCAGATAGCCCACATCGCTCGGCGGCATCTCGTAGAACGCGATCAGTTCCTGATCGGTGAGGCCTGGCGGGGGTTGGCCCTGCGCCCAAGCCGGGCCGCCCGCCAGCAGCACCAAGGACAACAGGATGGCAAGCAGACGGCGCATATTCGCAGGCCCTATTCCAGCCAGTCGGGCGTCGGCAACCCCTTTTCGCGCAGGAAACCCGGATTGAAGATCTTCGATGCGTAGCGGCTGCCAAGATCGCACAGGATGGTGACGATCACATGGCCCGGGCCCAGTTCCCGCGCGATCTTGACCGCGCCACAGACATTGATGCCGGTCGAGCCGCCCATGACCAGCCCCTCGTCACGGATCAGGCGATAGATCATCGGCAGCGCTTCGTCATCGGTGACGCGCTGGGCGGCGTCGATCGGCGCGCCTTCCAGGTTCTTGGTAATCCGCCCCTGGCCGATGCCCTCGGTGATCGAATTGCCCTCGGCCTTCAACGCGCCATTGGCATAGTGATTGTAAAGCGCCGAACCCATCGGATCGCTGAGCCGGATATGGACCGACGGCTTCTTTTCCTTCAGTGCCATGCCGACGCCAGCCAACGTGCCGCCCGTGCCAACCGCGCAGGTGAAGGCGTCGACCGCGCCGCCGGTTTCGGCCCAGATCTCCTGGCCCGTGGTCTGATAATGCCCCTCGCGATTGGCGACATTGTCGAACTGGTTGGCCCAGATGGCCCCGTTCGGCTCCTGCTCATCGATTTCGGCGGCCAGCCTCTCGGAGAACCGCACATAGTTGCCGGGGTCCTTGTACGGCACGGCCTTGACCAGCCTCAGGTCGGCGCCGCATTGGCGCAGCGTGTCCTTCTTTTCCTGGCTCTGGGTTTCCGGCATGACGATGACGCTGCGATAGCCGAGCGAATTGCCGACCAGCGCCAGGCCGATGCCCGTATTGCCAGCCGTGCCCTCGACGATCACGCCGCCCGGCTTTAGCCGGCCGTTTCTTTCCGCATCGCGGATGATCGCCAGGGCCGCGCGATCCTTCACCGAGCCGCCGGGGTTCAGGAACTCCGCCTTGCCGAGGATCTCACAACCGGTTTCGTCCGATAGGTGGTTCAGCCGAATGAGCGGGGTAGTGCCCACCGTGCCGACAAAGCCCTGGCGAATTTCTGACAACAGACGGTCCCCTTCGTTCCGGACGATTGGGTCGAGACTAATCCGCCATCCTGGGCAAACCAAGACGGCACGAGCGAGAAATCAGCGCAAAGTTGAGTATGGTGCCCCCGGGGAGACTCGAACTCCCACTCCGTTGCCGGAAACAGATTTTGAGTCTGCCGCGTCTACCAATTCCGCCACAGGGGCCTCAAGGCTTGTTCAAAGCCGGCGGCATCATACCGGTGGATCGGGCGCGGTCAATGCGCGCTGTTTACCAAGGCGATGCCGGCTGCTAAAGCCGTTCATCACCCATCCCGATAGACAGCACACAGCCTTGATACGCCGCCTATACGATTGGACGCTTTCGTTGGCCGCCAAGCCGCACGCGCTGACGGCCTTGGCCCTGATCTCGTTCACCGAGAGCAGCTTTTTCCCGATTCCGCCGGACGTGCTGTTGATACCGATGGTGCTGGCGGCGCGGGCTCGCGCCTGGCGCATCGCGGCGGTGTGCACGGCGGCCTCGGTCATCGGCGGCTTGTTCGGCTACGGCATCGGCTATTTCCTGTTCGAATCGATCGGTCAGCCCGTGCTGAGCTTCTACGGCTACGAAGACCGGTTCGCCGCATTCCGCACGACCTACGACGAATGGGGCGCCTTGATCGTGTTCGGCGCCGGCCTCACCCCCTTCCCCTTCAAGGTGATCACCATCGCCAGCGGCGTGTTCCAGATGAACATCGTCGTGTTTGTGCTGGCCTCGGTGATCGCCCGTGGGTCCAGGTTTTTCCTGGTCGCCGCCTTGCTCTATTGGTTCGGCCCGGTTATCCGGGACTTTATCGAAAAGCGGCTTGGCCTGCTGACCATCCTGTTTTTTGTCTTGCTGGTGGGGGGGTTTGTGCTGCTTCGATATGTCGTCTAGACGCATGTCTTCCGATCACCACACTTCGCGGCCGTCATGAGTTTCGTTCGCAAAACCAACCCCGCCTGGCTGGCCATCGCCGGCGTCGTGATGCTGGGCGGCGCGCTTCTGTTCCAGCATGTCGGCGGCCTGCAGCCCTGCGTGCTGTGCCTGTACCAGCGCTGGCCCTGGGGCGTCGCGATCGGCCTGGGCATCATCGCCCTGATATTCCTCCGGCAGCCCAAGGCCCGTGGCGTCATCGCGGGTCTCGGCGGTCTGACCCTGCTGGTCGGTGCCGGCATCGCCGCTTTCCATGTCGGGGTCGAGCAAGGCTGGTGGGAGGGCACACCCGGCTGCGGCGGCGCGCCGCTGGGCGGCGGATCGATCGAGGACATCACGGCGCAGTTGCTGGCGACGCCCGTCATCCGCTGCGACGAAGTGGCCTGGTCTTTGGCCGGCATCTCCATGGCCGGCTATAATTTCCTGATATCGCTGGTGTTGGCGGTCGTGGCGCTGATCGCCGCACCCCGCCTTTGGCGCCAGACGACAGCCGTTTGAGGGAGACTAGCCCGTGCCTGCAAAGCGTGCCGCTAAGGCTAAGGTTCCGTTGCCCGGAGAACCCACGGGCAAGGCGCTGATCGATCGGATGATTCGCGTCGACCAGGCGGGCGAATACGGTGCCAAACGCATCTATGAAGGCCAGCTGGCGGTGCTGCGCAACAGCCCCAATCGCGGCCTGATCGAACATATGGCGGAGCAGGAGCGCGAGCATCTGGAAGCCTTTGATCGGCTGATTGTCGAACGCGGCGTACGCCCCACCGCGCTCAACCCGCTTTGGCACTTCGCCGGCTTTGCGCTGGGCGCCGGTACCGCACTGCTAGGCGAGAAGGCGGCGATGGCCTGCACCGTGGCTGTCGAAGAGGTGATCGGCGAGCACTACGCCGACCAGGCCGCCAAACTGGGCGATGACGAGGCGGACCTGAAGGCCAAGATCGAAAAGTTCCGCGACGACGAGCTGGAACACCGCGATATCGGCCTGGAGAAGGACGCCGAGCAGGCCCCTGCCTATCGCCTGCTGACCTCCGTGATCAAGCGAGGCTCCCGCGCAGCAATCTGGATGGCAGAGCGCGTTTGACCGAGCCCACCGGGGCGGCGGTTCGGCAAGACAATCTGGATTTGAAACGGTCGAGGAAGGGTGAGAACCGGCGGCGGCGTTGAAACTTGCTGAGGGGCAAATCGTTGCGTCGGGCCAACAGGTTTCTCCCTTGTCGTTGCTTCCAGGGGTCGTGGCTACCAGGGGTCCAGTTCGGTGTCCCAATAGAGAAAGTCGCGCCAGCTCTCGTGCAGAAAGTTGGGCGGGAACGAACGGCCATTTTCCTGCAGTTCGAACGCCGTCGGCTGGTGCGGCTCTGACAGCGGCTCCATACCGCAAGTCTTTGGCATCCGGTTGCCCTTGACCAGATTGCAGGACGAGCAGGCCGCGACGACGTTGTCCCAGGTCGTACGACCGCCGCGTGAGCGGGGGACGACATGGTCGAAAGTCAACTCATGGGTCGGAAACTGGTCGCCGCAATACTGGCAGGTGAAGCCGTCGCGCAGGAAAACGTTGAACCGGGTGAAGGCGGGCCGGCGCGCCGGCGAGACATAGTCGCGCAGCGAGATCACGCTGGGCAGCTTCATCTCGAAAGACGGGCTGCGGACCACCCGGTCGTAGTGCGAGATGGTGGTCACGCGATCCATGCAGACCGCCTTGACGGCGTCTTGCCAGGACCAAAGAGATAGCGGGAAATAGCTGAGCGGACGGAAATCCGCGTTCAGAACCAGGGCGGGACAGGCTTCGACCGAGGCGGTCACGCCCGCGTCCCCGTCCTTTGGGCGCTCGACGTTCGATCGGCCTCGGCAGCGGTTTCAGCGGCAATCCGCCGAACGCTCGCTCGTTGAGCCGTGGGCGCCTCTGGCTGGATCACATCACCCTCTTTGATCAGCGTCGACCAGAACTGACTGATACAATTGCATAACCGGAAAGGAAACGCACCGCAACATTTTGTGTGCTTCGGTCCGAATTTGTCATGGTCTTGTAATCAGGCGGCATCCGGCGGCTTCAATCCGAAGCGGTCGAGAAGGAAGGACGCGCCCATCGACAGGCCTTCGGAATCGATGCCGTGGCCAAGCCCCGGCCGCTTGGCGCCGTAGACCGTAAAGCCGGCCGCCTGCAGCGCTGCGCCCGCATGGTCGAAGGCGGCGACCGGCACGACCTCGTCGGCATCGCCATGGATCAGAAGGATCGGCGGCCGCGATAGGGTTTCCGCGGCCAGAAGCTCCCCCCCAACCATGGCGCCCGAATAGGCGATGACCCCGGCGATCGACACCGGCCGGCGCGGCGCGACATAAAGCGCGATCATGGTTCCCTGGCTGAACCCGATCAAGACCAGCTTGTCCGGGCCTAGGCCGTGCTTCTCAAGTTCGGCGTCCAGGAACGCATTCACGCTTGGTGCCACCGATTGCACGCCAGCCAGCAGGGCCGCGTCCGAGCGGTCTTGCAGGCTGAACCATTGGCGGCCGAACGGCGCCATGTCGCACGGGAACGGCGCGTCCGGCGACACGAACGCGGCGTCCGGCATTATGGTTGCAAGATGCGGTGCCAGGCCGATCAGGTCGTTGCCGTCCGCGCCGACGCCGTGCAGCATGACGACCAATTGCTTGGCCGGTCCGCCCGAAGCCGGTGCGCGGCTGGGGCCCGTGATGGGATGGATCTGGGTCATGGCCGCGCATTGATCGGCCAGCCGAGCCTCTTGTCAAGCGTTGCCATCGGCGGCAGGGATAGGCCGATGGTGGACAATCCCCGACTGACGACGCGCTTCGCCCCCAGCCCCAGCGGCTGGCTGCATCTCGGACACGCTTATTCAGCGCGTTTCGGTTGCGACGTTGCGCGAGCGGGGAACGGGCGGTTTCTGCTGCGTATCGACGATCTGGATCTCGTTCGCAGCCGGCCGGAGTATGAAGCCGGTATCTTCGAGGATCTAGCCTGGCTGGGGTTGGACTGGGACCCGGACATCCGGCGTGAGAGCAATCATCTGGCCGACTACCAGGCGGTGGTCGACCGCCTTGTCGGCGAGGAACTGGCCTATCCGTGCTTCTGCAGCCGCCGCGAGATCCGGGCAGAGATCGCACGCATGGGCGCGGCACCGCATGGCCCCGAAGGTCCGCATTATCCGGGTACTTGCCGGGGGCTGACCACGGCCGAACAGCAAGACCGGATTGGCGCCGGCGCCGTGCCGGCCATCCGCCTCGATACCGAAAAGGCGATGGCCAAGACCGGCCCGCTAACCTGGACCGATCGGGAGGTCGGACAAATCGTCGCTCAACCAGACGCCTTCGGCGACCCGGTCATTGGCCGCAAGGATGGGGGTGCGGCCTACCATATCGCCGTGGTGATCGATGACGCCGCCCAAGCCGTGACCCTGGTAACCCGTGGCCAGGATCTCTTTCAATCCACACACTTGCACAGGCTGTTGCAGGCGCTGCTTGATCTGCCGGTGCCAGAGTATTGGCATCACAAGCTGATCCACGACGAGGCAGGCAACAGGCTGGCGAAACGAAGCGATGCGGCGGCCATTCGAACGCTTCGGGCTGACGGCTTGAGCCCCGAACAGGTCTGGGCCCGGTTAGGGCTGGGTCCGCCCGAGTAGGCCGCGCAGCAGCGCCAGATAGTCCGGATCGTCGGGACCGATGAGGCCGTGGCGGACGCCGAACTCGATCAGCGTCAGCGGCACGTTGAACTTGAAGTCGTCGGTCTCCTGCGCGCGCAGCAGCGCTTGCCTGGCCGGCCACAGCGCGAACCCGGCGACCTCTTCGTCGGCCGGTTCGGGGCGTACATCGGGCGGCAAGAAGAGCTCATAAACGAACAGCACGTCTCGCTTCACACCCGATGGCTCGTCGCCCGTGATCGGCGGCTGGTCCTGGCAATAGGCGACAGCGCCGACCGGGCACGCGGTGCGGGCCAGCGAGGGCGGCAGGCTCGCCTCCTCCTCCGCCTCCTTCACCAGGTTTTCCATGAGCGACAGGCCATGGGGCTGTCCGCCGGCGATCATGTTGTCCAGTGCGCCTGGCGCCAGACCGCGATCAAGGCCACGTCGCCCAATCCACATGCAGGTTTCTTCGCCATCATGGACCAGGCCGTGAACGTGCAGCCCGAACGACGGGAACCCGAAGACCGCACACGCCGCCCGGTCGACGAGCGCGAGGACGGGGCCGCCCCAGCGTTCGACCACGGGGAACAGCTCAGCGCGGCTCGGCGGGCACAGGCCAGCTTGCTGCAGCGTCTCGACAGCGTCGGCCAGCGCCGCCGATCGCTCGGCCATCGACGGGGCATCGAACCTCAGACCAGATCGATCCATCGAAAAGCCATGATCCGCAGCGGCCAGGTGCCGGGCGACCGAAAAGGTTACCAACCCGACCTTATGGCCCGACACGAACAGCGGCACGAACCGAGACGGATCGTGGCGGTTGCAGGCCAGGATATGGCGCAGGAGGCTCGTCATGCCGGCTCGGTCTGCGGTTTCATCATTGAGAGTCCATGTTTCGGAGTTCGGATCCGGCGGTGGCGCGCGCAGCCGTTGGCGTCAACCCAATCGACCGTCGTAAACTCGCCGAACAAGGGGTTCGACGCAAATTGGTTAGCACGCCACCGGAGCGCCCCGTGGCCCGCACTTGAATAGAGACCAGCCTTTCGGCCTTAATGGTGCCTCACCGGTCGCCTAGTCTCGACAGGAATCCAAAGGAGGAAGCGGTCTATGCGTCCAGCGCGCCGCAAGGTGGGGCGGCACAGATTGACGTCAGGCGCACTGACGCTGGTCCTGGGCGCCTGGGTATCGACCGGGGCACTTGCCCAGGACTTCGACCCAGGAAGTCTGGCGGCGGACGATCTTGCGCTGATTCAGGAGATGCTGGAGAGCGAACGGTCGCACGTTCGGCGCAGCCTGCCGGTCAGCGAACAGGTCGTGACGATCGTGCGAACCGAGACCCAGCCCCGCATCTGCCGCCATTTCGTATTGCAGTCGCTGGCTGGCGACCAGCAACGCGGGGTCGGTTGTCGCGTCGGTGCCGGCCAATGGCAACTGGCGGCCGCCATCGGCAGCGTTGCGCAGGCGCCGGTGATTCCGCCCGCTGCCACTACAGTCGACAACACCGCAGCGCCCCGGGTCACCACGGTTCTAAGGCCGGTCGAGGCCGCGCCTGACGAACCGGCGGCAGGCCCAATCGTCAGTTCGCCCGTTGCCACGACCGGCGTGCCCTTGCCAGGCCGCCGGCCAATCGCCGAGACCGAGCAGGCGCCGGTCGCGACCGAGGAAGATGCGGAAGCAAGCCCCGCAGTGGTGCCGGCGGCGCTGGCCACGGTTCCGTTGCCGGCACCACGGCCAACCGGGCGTTCGACCGGGCCGATTGCGCCTGGAGGAACAGAGGCCGAGAGCGCAGTTCTTGACGAGCGGGAGGCGGACATTGCCGAAGCGCCGGAGGCTGCCATCATCGCGCGCGAGAGCCTGGAACTCGACGAGACCGGCACGGCAGCGGAGGTGGCGCAGGGCGATACAGACCTCTCGGAAGACCGCCCGGAACCTGAGCCCAGCAGCGCGCCGGCGCCGATCGAACCGCCAGTCCCTGGGCTGCGCCCATAGCTGGCGAGACTAGCCCGGGCCGCCGCCCTTGCGGTTGGAGAAGAACTCGCCGGCAAAGTGCCGAAAGATGAAGATGTAGTTGCCGATCAGGGCGAGCCCCGAAAGACCGGCGAGGAGGATCACCAGCGGATTGCCGAGTGCCGCCGGCAGGAACAACGAGACCCATCCGGCCAAGGCCGGGGCGAGGGCCAGGCCGGCAAAGAAGCTGAGCCACTGGCCGCGACCGATCATGAAGGGCGCAATAATGTACCCGATGTTCAGAATGATCGTCATGACCATGGCGAACAGGATCTGATCCTGCGAGGCGCCCGCCAGGCCTCTTGTATCCATCATGACAATCGCGGGCAGCCCGATGCCCACCGCAATCGACAGCGCCGCAAGCCAGCGCGGCACGGTGTATCGACGGCGGGGCGGTAGCTGATCCGTATCGGTCATCGACGGTTACTCGCACAGTGGCGGGCGGCGATCATACCACCTCGCAGCAACCTGCCGCCAATTCAGCGGAAAATCCATCCCGGCCTGTGCTTTTGGGCCGAGGAGCGCTATATGGCTGCGTCATGAGTGGTATCTTTCTTGCCTTGGCCATCGCCGCCGCATTGGCAACCGTGGCAGTTCTAACCACCGGCCTCATCGGCATGGCGCGGGGCGGCGACTTCAACCAACGCTACGGCAACCGGTTGATGCGCTGGCGCGTCGGCCTGCAAGCCGCCGCCATTGTCTTCCTGGCCCTGGCCATCTTCACCCGCTGAGCACCCCAGATGGTTCAATTGACCCGGATTTACACGCGCGGCGGCGACAAGGGCAAAACGTCGCTGGGCGACGGAACGCGCCTTGCCAAGCACGCCAAGCGGGTCGCCGCCTACGGCACCGTCGATGAGGCAAACGCGACGCTGGGCATCGCGCGTCTGCATGTCGACCCGGGTACTGAAGCCGACACCATGCTCATGCGGATCCAGAACGACATGTTCGATTTGGGCGCGGATCTCTGCACGCCGGAACAGAAGGACCCGCCCTACCCGCCTTTGCGCATGGTTGCCGCCCAGGTCACCCGCCTGGAGGCGGAGATCGACCAGATGAACGCGGACCTCTCGCCGCTGAAGAGCTTCGTGCTGCCGGGCGGCAGTGCCGCCTCCGCGCATCTGCATCTGGCCCGGACCATCATCCGCCGGGCCGAACGTCTGATGACGGAGCTGGCTGACGAGGAGGCGGTCAATCCTGTCGCCATCCAATACGTCAACCGGCTTTCCGACCACGCCTTCGTTATGGCCCGCTGGCTGAACGACAAGGGTGCCGGCGATGTGCTCTGGGTGCCGGGCGAAAACCGCTAAGCCCTGCCGCCTGCCGCCAGGCACCAGCCGACGCTGATTGACAGCCCGCGGGACAGCCAATAGTCTGCCGCCCCCTTTGTTGCAGTGCAAAAATCGTTGGGCAGGAGCGAAACGGGTTATGACCCAGGCGGCGGACATCAAGAAGATCGGCATCATCGGATCGGGCCAGATGGGTGGAGGCATTGCCCAGGTCTGCGCTGTCGGGGGTTTTGACGTCTATCTCGCCGATATCAGCGAGGACGCACTGGACAGGGCCAAGGCCCTGATCGCCAAACGGCTCGGTCGGCAGGTCGACAAGGGTACGCTGTCGGCCGAGGATCGCGACGCGGCGCTGGCGCGGGTCGCGACCGGACAGGCCTATGAGGCGCTGGGCGAATGCCAATTGGTCATCGAGGCCGCGACCGAGGATGAAGACGTCAAGCGCGCGATCTTCAAGGAGCTGGTGCCCCATCTAAACAAGGATGCGCTGATCGCGACCAACACGTCGTCGATATCGATCACGCGCATGGCGGCGATCACCGACCGCCCGGAACGCTTCATCGGCATGCATTTCATGAATCCGGTCCCGGTCATGAAGCTGGTCGAGATCATTCGCGGCATCGCCACCAGCGAGGAAACCTTCAACACGGTGCGCGACCTGGCCATCGCGCTCGGCAAGACCACCGCGATGGCGGAGGATTTTCCAGCCTTCATCGTCAACCGTATCCTACTGCCGATGATCAACGAGGCGGTCTACACGCTTTATGAAGGCGTCGGTTCAGTCGAATCCATCGACACCGCGATCAAGCTGGGCGCAAACCACCCGATGGGACCGCTGGAGCTGGCCGATTTCATCGGGCTGGACACCTGCCTATCGATCATGAACGTGCTCTATGACGGGCTGGCCGACAGCAAGTATCGCCCCTGTCCCTTGCTGGTGAAGTATGTCGAAGCCGGCTGGCTCGGCCGAAAGGTCGGCCGCGGCTTTTACGATTACTCCGGCGAAACCCCGGTACCGACGAGGTAAGAGCCCGTGACCGCGTATCTGATCGCCGACTTGACCACCCACGATGCCGATCTGGCGGCAGAGTATCGCCGCCAGGTTACGCCGCTGATCGCCAAACATGGCGGCACCTACATGGCGCGGGGCGGCGACGTCCGGACCCTGGAGGGCGATTGGGCACCCGGCAGGTTGGTCATCGTAGCATTCCCCTCCATGGCGGCCGCCCAGGCCTTCTACGACGACCCGGCATACGGGCCGGTAATGGAGCTGCGCCAGCGATCAGCCAGTGGCAGCGTCGTGCTGGTCGAGGGCATGCAAGGCTAGGCAATCGAGGCCGCATTGCGCGCGGGCATTTCCCTGACCGCTCGCAGGGGCTAGATATCATGTATGGATCGGCAGAAGGGTTATGGCGGGCGCGGCGGCCGGCGGGGCTATCATCACGGCAATCTGCGTGAAGCCTTGATCAACGCCGCGCTCGGCCTGATTTCGGAAAAAGGCACGGCGGGCTTCACCTTCGCCGACGCCGCCCGCGCGGCCGGCGTCAGCGCGGCGGCACCCTATCGACATTTCCGCGACCGCGACGCGCTGATGGCCGACGTCGCGCAACGCGGCTTCGAACAGCTTGAGGGCGATCTGGCGCTGGCTGCGGCAAAGGGCGATCAATCGCCGGTCGCGGTGATCGACCGCATCGCGCGCGCCTATCTGGATTTCACCCGACGCGAGCCGGCGCAGTTTTCCGCCATGTTCGAGTCCGGCCAGGTGTTCACCGAAAGCAGCGACGTCCGCCTGGCGGCCGATCGGGTCTTCAACGTCATGCTCGACGCCTGCAAAACCTTGGTGGAGACGCAACCGGCCGATCAGCGCGCGCCGGCCATGATGATCGCGTTGCACATCAATGCCCTGACCCACGGCGTGGCATCCTTGTTTGCCCGCGGCGACGAAAGCCGGCGGCCGATCCCCATGCCGCCAGAGCAACTGCTGGAGGCCGGCATCCTGGTCTATCTGGAAGGCCTGGGCATTAACGCGGACTGACGCCGGCGCCACTGAAAATAGCCGCGCCTATCCCCACATAGTGTAGGGACTTATGCCATAGGGGCCGAGAAATCGTCGGCTTTTCAAATGGTTAGAGAAAGCCATCAGACGGGTAAAAATCGTGATCGCCTTCCCTTGAAAAGAGCGCATGGCTGCCAATCTATGTGAATGTCAAAAACATTAACATTGGCCGACTTGGGGCCGAACTGGAGAGTGAGGAAAGAAATGTCGAGCGTGACAGCAAAGCTGGATGATTTCGGCCTGCCTGGTTGGATCGCTGTGACAGTGCTGGCTTTCATTGTCTTTTGGCCGCTTGGGCTGGCGCTGCTGGTTTACCTTTTCTGGAGTGGACGAATGAGCTTTGGTTCCCATCGCGGCATGTGCGGCTGGAAGGGCCGCATGTCGGACAACATGCACCGCTGGCGCGATTCGCACCGCGGCCGCTACTCAAGCGGTAACGATGCCTTCGATGAGTATCGCGAGCAGACCCTGGATCGGCTCGAAGAAGAGCAGAAGGAGTTCCAGGACTTCCTGAAGCAGCTCCGCTCGGCGAAGGATCGGGCCGAGTTCGACCAGTTCATGGCCAATCGCCGCTCACGGCCGAACGGCAATGGCAATGGCGGCAGCCCGTCGACCAACGGTCCCGAAGCGCCCGAACAGCCGTCGCAGGCGTAAACGCGGCAAACCCGTTTTCTTCCAGGCGGAAAGGTTGCAACAGCCTTTCCGCCTTTTTTGCGCGGTTAGCTGCGGAAGACAGCCCGCAACATCCGGGCAATGACGCAATCGGGGATGGATCAGGGGATGAAACGAAGGCTGACGACCGTGCTCTACGCGGCAGCCGACCGGCCGGACGCCAACGGTGACAGCGATGACGGCGTCTCCCTTGCCAGGCTGAACGGTTATCGCGCGTTGCTGGCCCAACAGTTCGAGCAGCGCGAAGGAAGACAGGTCAATCGCTGGGGGCATGCGGTCGTCGCGGAGTTTCCCAGCGTCGTCGAGGCCGTCCGCTGCGCCATCGATGTCCAACGCGCGGTCGCCAGCAAGAACGCGTCCCTGAACCGCGACGAGCGACTGTGGTTTCGCATCGGCATCAATCTCGGCGACGTCGTCCTCGATACCGGCGACGTCTATGGCGATGGCGTCAATGTCGCGGCACGCCTGGAGGCACTGGCGGAACCCGGCGGCATCGTGGTGTCCGGAACGGTGCATGAGCTGACCCGCAAGCAGGTCGACGCCACCTTCGATTTCATCGGCGACAAGAAGGTCAAGAACATCGACGAGCCCGTCGCCAGCTATGCAGTCCGTGTCGAACGCAGCGACGAACGCGACGCGATGGCACAAGCTGCGTCGGACGCCGAAACGGCATCAAAGCTGCAACATCTTGCTGCGCGCGCCGAGGCCGCATGGTCCTGGCTGAAGGCCCAGCCGAAGTCCGTGCGCTATGCGGCCGGCCTTATCGGTCTCTTCATTGTCCTGAACGCCCTGTTCGGCGGCATTGCGAACCCATGGTTCGTCGCGCCCTCGATCCCGCTGGCGCTTTACATCTATCTTCGCGCGCGCCGGCCAACGGGCGCGGAGACCCCGCGCAGTTGGCCCGACGAGGCGGCCCTGCCGGATTTCAAAAGCGCTCGTTGTCGCTGGCAGAAGCGTCGGTCAGTCGGTGATCGGACCGGTGCCGACGCGGGGCAGGACGCGGCCGCCATCGGCCATGGCAACGATGATGATGATCTCGTCGGGCCGCGGACCGTCCGGCATCGACACGGTCATCGTGTCGAATGACCCAAACACCCAGACATCGTCCTTGTCGCCTAGGGGCACGTCGATGGCGCTGCCCATCGTGCCGAGCTTGCAGTTCGACGGAATGATTGCCTTGCCGCCGCCGACGGCGGTGCGCATCGGCTTGCCCAGCTTCGGGTGAATGGTGGCCGCCCCGTGCTCCACCTGGCCGTCGACGCCGACCAGCGCGGCCTTGCCGTAGGAGCAGGCGGGCCCGTCCAACATGGCCGCCAAATCGGCCCCGACACGCGCGCCTGCCTCCTTGCCAAAGTCGAACAGCGGGCTGAGATCGTCGACATAGCCCTTGCCAGCAAAGGGGTTACGGCAACAGACAAGCGCCGCGGCGCGGCAGATCGGCCGGTCCAGCCGTTGGTCGGCCTCGGCGAAGACCAGTTCCTTGGCGAAACTGATCTTGCGGATGTCCATGTGCGTTCCCGCTGGCTCGGCACTCATTCCGCAGCGTGAGCCTGCGCACCCCGGCCCGGCAACTCACCCCGGATAACGTAGGCAAGGGCTTGCACCACCTGCTCCGGCTGGCGCGCCACTGCGCAGGCCGCGCCGTCGACCTCCTTCAGCGCATGGTCGTGGTCTTCCGGATGCAGGGTGATGATCGGCTTGCCAAGGGCAGCCGCGTAGCCCGCGTCGAAGGCCGCATTCCACTGCTTGTACCGCTCGCCGAAACGGACTACGACGATGTCCGCAGCCTCAAGCAGGCTGGAGGTTCGGATCGCATTCAACTGCGCGCCTTTGCGGTCGTGCCAGAACTTGCTGGCCTCCGGCCCGAAAATGGCGACCCCGCAATCGTCGGAACTGGCGTGATCGGTTACCGGCGATGACAAGTCGACCGGCAGGTCGGCGGCCGCGACGCCCGCCGTGATCCGGTCCCGCCAGTCGCTGTGGATTTCTCCCGACAGGTAGACCTGCCAACGCTTGCTGTTCATCACTCCGACCTTTCGCTGGAGCCCCGGACACCCGTTCGGGACATCATCTGACTTGACCGGTCTATCTTACGTCGAAGAACCGGGATGGGCACCGTTTTTGCGGTACATGCCCCACTGCGTCAGCCGGCTTGCTCGACATAGTAGCGCATCAGCGCGATCGCCTCGTCGGCATGCCAGTCGGCCGCGCCTTGCAACGTACCCACCCAGTCGCCGTCGGCATCGATGACAACCGTCGTGGGCAGGCCGTAGGCGTCAAAGGCTCCCGGCGCGCGACCACTGGTATCGAAATAGCGCGCCAAATGGGTCAGATCGTGCTGAGCGAAGAACGGATCGACGATCTCGGCGCCTTCCCGGTCGATCGACAGCGCCAGGACCTCGAAATCCTCGCCGCCCAGGGTCGCCTGAAGCGCGTCAAGCTCCGGCATTTCGCGGATGCAGGGGCCGCACCAGGTCGCCCAGAAGTTCAGGAGAACGACCTTGCCCTCGAAATCGGCCAGCGTTAAGTGGTTGCCCGCCTCGTCGGAAAAGCTAATGTCAGGCGCCGGTTGCGGGGCGCGCGGCTCGTACGCGACAACCGCCCCCTCGATCGGCGGCTCGTCGGTGGGCGTCGCGAGAACCCAAACGGCGACGCCGACCGCCACCGCCGCAACAGCAACCGCGCCCCAGCGCAGCCCTTTCGACACGTTCATCGAGACCCATCCATGGCCAAAGATCATCCTTCCAGCCCCATAGATACGGACGGACAGGCGGCCAACAAGCTGTGGGGCGGCCGTTTCGCCGGCGGGCCGGCCGACATCATGCAGGAGATCAACGCCTCAATCGGCTTCGATGCCAGGCTGGCGGGCCAAGATGTCGCGGGCTCAAAGGCGCATGCGGCCATGCTGGCCAAGCAGAACATCATCTCGGAAGCCGACGCCAAGGCCATCATCGACGGCCTGGATGCGATCGAAGCCGATATCGCCAACGGCACGTTCACATTTTCGACAGCGCTGGAAGACATCCATATGAATGTCGAGGCGGCGCTGGCCGACCGTATCGGCCCGGCCGCCGGCAGACTGCACACGGCGCGCAGCCGCAACGACCAGGTCGCCACCGACTTCCGGCTCTACGTTCGGGAAGCGCTGGACCGGCTGGACGCGGCCTTGCGTGAGGTCCAAGCGGCCCTGATCGACCAGTCGGATGCCCACGCGGCCACCGTCATGCCGGGCTTTACCCATCTGCAATCGGCGCAGCCGGTCACGTTCGGCCACCACCTGCTGGCCTATGTCGAGATGTTGGGCCGGGACCGCAGCCGTGTTGCGGACGCCCGCGCCCGCATGAACGAATGCCCGCTGGGCTCCGCGGCGCTGGCCGGCACGCCGTTTCCGATCGATCGGCACGCGACCGCCGCCGCACTCGGCTTCGACAGGCCGACGGCCAACTCGCTGGACAGTGTCTCGGACCGAGACTTTGCGTTGGACTATCTGGCGACTGCAGCCATCGCGGCAATGCACCTGTCCCGGCTGGCGGAAGAAATCGTCATCTGGACGTCGGACGCCTTCGGCTTCGTCCGGTTGTCCGATGCGTTTTCCACCGGATCATCGATCATGCCGCAAAAGCGCAACCCGGACGCGGCGGAGCTGGTGCGGGCCAAGACCGGCCGCATCGTGGGCGCCCTGGTCGGCCTGCTAACGGTCATGAAAGGCTTGCCGCTCGCCTACCAGAAGGACATGCAGGAAGACAAGGAGCCGGTCTTCGACGCCGACCAGACGATCATGCTGGCGACCGCCGCCATGGCCGGCATGATCGCCGACCTGACCGTCAACAAGGATGCCATGAGCCAGGCGGCGCGAACCGGCTTTCCCACGGCGACCGACCTGGCCGACTGGCTGGTGCGCAGCCTCGACATGCCCTTCCGTCAGGCCCATCACGTCACCGGGCGCATCGTGGCGCTGGCGGAAGACAAGGGCTGTGATTTGTCCGACCTTGACCTCGGCGAGATGCAGAAGGTCGAACCCGGCATTTCGCAAGACGTCTTTGACGTGCTAAGCGTCGAGGCCTCCGTCGCCAGCCGGGCCAGTTTCGGCGGCACCGCGCCCGATGCCGTTCGGGGTGCGGCAAAGGCGGCACGCCGACGTTTTCTGGACGAGACCACCGACTAGGAGCCCGTTGCCACCCGTGTCCAACTTCCTACGCCGCTGGCGATTTCCGATGCTCGTTCTTCTGGCCGTATCGCTGACGGTCACGGCCTGCGGCCGCCGGCCGGCCAATGTCAGTGCGCCGCAGGGTGAGCAGGAAGACACCTTCCCCGGCCGCTATCCGGCCTACTGACCGCGCCAGCGCTTCCCCCAATGACCGGTTTCGCCTATCGCGGCGGCGTGCTGCACGCCGAGGACATCCCGCTGCCGGCCATCGCCGAGGCGGTGGGCACGCCCTGCTATGTCTATTCGACGGCCATCCTTCAGGACCGGTATCGCGCGTATGACAAGGCGCTCGGACCGCTCGGCGTGCGCATCTGTTATGCCCTGAAGGCCAACTCCAACCAGGCGATCCTACGCCTGTTCGCCGAGGAAGGCGCCGGCATGGACGTGGTCAGCGACGGCGAGATGCGCCGGGCCCTTGCCGCCGGCGTCGCGCCCGATCGCATCGTCTTCTCCGGCGTCGGCAAGACCCGCGAGGAGCTGGTCGCCGCGCTGACGCAGAATCTTGCCCAGATCAACGTGGAGTCGCGCGAGGAACTGGCGCTGCTGAACGAGGTCGCCGGCTCGCTTGGTCGGCGGGCGCCGGTTGCGCTGCGCATCAACCCGGACGTTGACGCCCGTACCCATGTCAAGATCACGACGGGCCTGCGTGAGAACAAGTTCGGCATCGATATCGAGCACGCCGCCGAAGTCTATCGCCAGGCGGCCGAACTGCCGAATATCGCGCCGCAAGGGCTGGCGGTGCATCTGGGCAGCCAGTTGCTGGACCTCGCGCCCTACCGCGACGCTTATCGCAAGCTGGCGGATCTGGTTCGCGCGCTGCGAGCGGACGGGCTGATCGTCGACAATCTCGATCTTGGCGGCGGCATCGGCATCAGCTACCAGGCCGGTGAAACCCCGCCAGATCTGGCGGCGTACGCCGACATCGTGCGCGAGATCCTGACACCGCTCGGCTGCCACATGATGGTCGAACCGGGTCGGTCGCTGGTCGGCGATGCCGGCATCCTCTTGAGCCGCGTGATCTATCGCAAGCACGGCCTCAGCCGCGATTTCCTGATCGTCGACGCGGCGATGAACGATCTGGTCCGTCCGGCCATGTACGACGCCTGGCACGAAATTCTGCCCATTGCCGAACCAGCGCCGGATGCCGAATGCTCGGCGGTCGACATTGTCGGTCCGGTCTGCGAGAGCGGCGATACGTTTGCCAAGGAACGTGCCGTGCCACCGCTGACCGACGGCGATCTGCTGGCGTTTTCGCAAGCAGGTGCATACAGCGCGGTCATGGCCTCGACCTACAACTCCCGACCGCTCGTGCCGGAGGTTCTGGTTCAGGACTCGGCCTTCGCGATCGTCAGAAAGCGGCCCACTTTCGAAGAGATGATCGCCTTGGAGACATCGCCGCCCTGGCAAAAGGACTGAAAAGGCACCAAACTTAGTCGATGAGCGACGCCCCGCATCGCCACCCGTTTCGACACCGCCTCGCTATCGCGCTGGCGTGGCTGGCGCTGGCCTGGGAGGCCGCCTGGCCACGCCTATGGCCGCCGGTCGCCGTGGTACTGGCGTTCGTTATCCTCGCACTCTTCGACCTGCCGGCGCTGCTGCCTTGGTGGGCGCACTGGCTGGTTCTTGCAGGGTTTGCCGGCGCGACCCTTTTCCTGCTGGGTCGTGGCTGGCGCCGATATCAGTGGCCCGGCAGGGGACGGTCCGCACGACGGGTCGAACTGGCCTCGAACTGGCGGCATCGTCCTTTGACCGGCGCCGGCGACCAGCAGATGGCCGGAACCACCGATTCCGGCAGCCGCGCGCTGTGGCAGACATACCGGGACGATCTCGGTCGACGGCGCAGCGGCTTGCGCGTCGGTTGGCCCCATCCCGGTACCGCCATGCCCGATCGTTTTGGCCTGCGGCCGATGCTGGTGCTGACGCTGTTCATCGCCCTGGTCGTCAGCGGCGGCGAACGCATGGACCGGCTGGCCTTCGCTCTATCGCCGGGCACCGGTGCGGCCGCCGCTTCGGTTCCGGTCGCGCTCGATCTGTTCCTGATGCCACCGGACTACACCAGGCTGCCGCCACTCTATCGGACCGGCGCCGTGGGCGAGGCGGACCTGACCGGACCTGTCGGCAGCGTGCTGATGGCCCGGGTATCTGGCGCCCGATCGACGCCGGAGATGCGCCTCGGCGCGCAGTCTTTTGACTTTTCGACCTTGGGGGCGGATGGCTACGAGGTCGAGGTGTTGCCGCGAGACAGCGGCCAGGTCTCGATCGAGGCCGGCGGTACGGAGTTGGGCAGTTGGTTCTTGACCCTGACACCGGACAATCCGCCCGAGATATCGTTTGCCGAACCGCCGGAGGCGACCAGCCGCTGGGCCACGCGCATCGCCTGGCAGGGGGAGGATGAGTTCGGCATCACGGCCATCCGCCTGCATATCGAACTGGCCGAAACCGCGCTTGAGATCCTGAACCGGGAGCCGGAAGTCTTCATCCTGAGCGAACCCTTGCGCCCACCGACCGAAACCGACGGCATCGCTTTTGAAGATCTGACCCCGCACCGATGGGCCGGCTTGCCGGTCGTGATGCGGCTGGAGGCCGATGACGGCGCCGGCCAGACGGGGCGTAGCGCAGAGGTCGAAATGACCTTGCCCGAACGGGTTTTCACCCATCCGGTGGCGCAGGCGATCATCGACCAGCGCCGCAGGCTGATGCGCGATGTCACCCAGGCCGGCTTCGTGGCCGAGATCCTGCAGGATCTGTCGCTAAGGCCCAACCGGTTCGGTCACGACATCGTCGTCTTCATGGCCTTGCGCACGGCGGCGCGGCGCCTGGAATGGTCGGACAACGTCACCGCCTCGGCCGAGCCGATCGTCGCGCTCTTGTGGGAAACCGCGTTGCGGTTGGAGGATGGCGACCTGTCGCTGGCCTTGGATCGCCTGCGCGATGCGCAACAGGCGCTGCAAGAAGCGCTGGAGGGCGACGCCAGCGACGAAGAAATCACCCAGCTGATGGAAGACCTGCGCGCCGCGATGGACGCCTATATGGAGGCGATGGGCCAGGACCTCATGGAGCGGCTGGAAAGCGGTGAACTGGGCGAGCTTCAATTCGGCGATCCGCAACAGATGATCGATCGCAGCCAGCTCGACGAGATGCTGAACCAGATCGAGGAGCTGGGCCAGTCCGGCGCCCGTGAAGAGGCCAGCGAGTTGCTGTCCCAACTTCAGCAGATGATGGAAAACCTGCAGTTGGGCATGCAAATGGCCCAACCGGGCCAACAGTCCCAAGGCCTGGAGATGCTGGAAGACCTGCAGGCGCTGACCCAGGCCCAGCAGCAGTTGCTTGACCAGACGTTTCAGCAAGCCACGCGGACACCGCGCGGCGACCCCGGCGATCAGCAATTCAGCCGGGAAGCCGGGCAGGTTCAAGAGGCGCTGCGCCGCCAGCTTGGCGATACCATGCGCCGGCTGGGTGAAATGATGGGCGACATACCGGGCGAACTCGGCCGCGCCGAACTGTCGATGCGCGATGCCGAGCGTGCCTTGGGTCAAGGGGCGCCGCGTCGGGCGACAGACCCCCAGATGGAAGCGCTGGATCAACTGCAACAGGGCATGCAGGGATTTGCCGAACAGCTGATGGAACAGATGGCCCAGCAAGGCCAGGGCGTACAGCCGGGACAGGTGCTGCCGCAGCGCGGACAGGGCGAAGACCCGCTGGGGCGGCGTGTCGACGGCGATGGCGGCATCTCGACCGACGGCATGGACCTGCCGCCCGCGTCGGCCGTCGATCGGGCGCGCGGCATTCTCGACGAACTGCGCCGCCGTGCCGGCGAGCGGCAGCGCCCGCAGGACGAACTGGACTACATCGACCGTCTGTTGCGCCGGTTTTAGGCGGCCTTAGCCCGGGTCTTGGGTCGCGAAGGCGACGGACGCGTCAACCGCACCGTCCGGCCAATCCTCAATCACGAGTTCAAAGTCCACGGTTTCCCCGGCCTCAAGGCTGCGCGAGGCAAGCGTAACGGCATGGCTCGCCAGTGCGGCCCCCTCACCGTCGCGCAGCGTGACCTGCAGCGGCGCAAGACGCCTTGCGTGATCCGCCCCATTGACGATGGCGCCGGAAACCAGCAGGTCTTCGCTGTCGCCGAGCGCGACCGCCAGGCCCTCAATCCGCAGTGCAGGCTGAAGTTCCGGGTGGTCGGCCAACACGGCGGGATCGACGGGCAGGCCGATGGAATCATAGGCGACGATTGCGGGCGGATAGAAGCGAACCACATCGTCCCTTGCGACCGCGCCCAAAACAATCACCGCACCAACCAGCAGTATCAGCAACGTCCAAAACGCCGCCGGCACGCGCGAGCGGCGCAGGACGACCGTTGACGGCAATTGACCGCTGACCGGCGGATACGGGTCGGGCGACGGCACCCGACCGGGCTCGTCGACCGGCACTTCGTACCGCGACGCCGTAAGGTCCGGCCCGGCCGCAGGCTCCGGCGCCGGCCCGGCGGCAGGCTGCGTTTCGGTCGTCGTCGGTGGAACGACAGTCTCTGCAGGCCGGCGCGCGTACCAGACATGGTGGCATCGCACACATTTCACGCGCCGGCCGGCATCACCAAGCTGAACCGGGTTTACCAAGTACCGGGCCTGGCAGCTTGGGCAATTTAGGATCATCGACGTCCTGCTCGAACTCGGGACCACTCAGGCGGAGGATAAGAGCCGCGCGACGGCCACGCAAGCGGACACGCGGGCCTGCCAAGCCCGGAAGACAGGTCGCTAGACGTGCGGAATCGGTCGTGCCATCTTGCGGCCAAGGGTTTCAAAGAATCGCATACGTCAGTCACTTAAGCCAGTGAACCGGGTAGAACCGCTTATCCGATTCGACCATGTCGGCCTGCGCTACGGCTCGGGGCCGGAGGTCTTGCGCGACCTGACGTTCACCGTGCCGGCGGGCGCCTTCGCCTTCGTCACGGGGCCGAGTGGCGCGGGAAAGAGCTCCCTGATCCGCCTGATGCATTTGAGCCACCGGCCCTCACGCGGCCTGATTCGGATGTTCGGACGCGACATGGCCACCCTGGCCAAGCGTGACCTGCCAGCCATTCGTCGTCGGATCGGCGTTGTGTTTCAAGACTTTCAACTGCTGAACCACTTGTCGATCGTGGACAATGTCGCCCTGCCCCTAAGGCTGGCGGGCGCCAACGGCGACGGTGTGCGCAGTCATGTGCTGGACCTCCTGCGCTGGGTCGGTTTGGGCGATCGGCTGGAGGCCTCGCCGGCAACCCTGTCGGGCGGTGAGCAACAACGGGTCGCGATCGCCCGTGCGGTGATCAATCGGCCCGACCTGCTGCTCGCCGACGAGCCGACAGGCAATGTCGACGACGAGATCGGCATGCGGCTGATGCAGCTTTTTGAAGAGCTGCATAAGCTGGGCACGACGGTGATCGTGGCGACCCACGATCAGAATCTGATTGAGCGGCTGGGTCACTCGGTGATGAGCCTGCAGGACGGTTACCTCTACCCCGGCCTGGCCAAGGCGGAGGCCGCGCCGTGACCGCCCGTCCCGCCAGCCGGTCGCGCGCG
The DNA here is from genome assembly GCA_028277405.1 of Alphaproteobacteria bacterium. Lineage (GTDB taxonomy): Bacteria > Pseudomonadota > Alphaproteobacteria > DSM-16000 > Inquilinaceae > JANQGH01. The sequence goes on from JANQGH010000030.1 coordinate 88,072, forward strand.
AACGACCGAAAGATCGGTCGCGGACTGGACATACCGCTCGGCACCGGCGGCCCTGACCGGTTCCTGGCATGGCTGTTGGCGCCGATGACCTATCTCGCGATCCTGGCCGTCGCGGTCGCCTTGCTGGTCGGCGACCTGCTGGCCCATTGGGACAATGCGGCGGCCGGCGTCATCAGCGTGCAGGTGCCGCCCATCGGCGACCGGATTGCGACGACGGCCCGCGTCGGCCAGATCATGGACATCATCGAGGAGGTCGACGGCGTCGCCAGCGTGCGCGCCTTGCCACCGGATGAAACCGTCGAGTTGCTGGAACCGTGGCTGGGCGACGCCGCGATCCTGGCGGAACTGTCCTTGCCGGTGATGTTGGACGTTCGCGCCGACGGCCCGGAAGCCGTGGACATCGCCGCCTTGACGGCGACGATGCATGAGATCGATACCGAGATCACGGTCGATGATCATGGCATATGGCTGGACCAGATCCTCGGTGCCGCCGAGACCGTCGGCGCGATTGCCCTTGCGTCGCTCGGCCTTGTGGCGCTGGCGATCCTGGCGTCGATCGTGCTGGCGGCGCGCGCGGGCTTCGCGATCCATCGCCAGACCATAGAGATCCTGCACCTGATGGGGGCCACCGACCGTTACATCGCCCGCCAGTTCCAACGGCGGATGCTGTCGCTGACGCTGCGCGGCGCGTTGGCCGGCCTGGTAATCGCCGCGATCACGCTGGTCGCGGTCCATTTCCTGATCGGCCCGGTGCGCGTTCCGCTTACCCACGCCCCGACCCTGGGTCCGCTGGACTGGGTGTTGCTGTGTCTCGTCGTGCCCATCACGGTCGGTGTCGGCTGGGCCGTCTCGCGTCTGACGATTCTCGCCGCGCTGTCGCGCCTGGCATGAGCCAGCCGGCGTCGCGCCGTGGCTGGCGGCGCATCCTGGGTCGCGGCCTGATCGCGCTCGCCGTCGTGGTCCTGATCTGGCTTGGCGGCTTCGTCTGGTTTGCCGAGCGCGCCGTCATCTACCCCGACCCAGGCGACCAGGTCGCCGGCGCGATCGTTGTGCTGACCGGCGGCAGAGAAAGGCTCAACCATGGGCTCAGCCTGCTGGAACAAGGCCGTGCGGATGCGCTGTTCGTTTCCGGCGTGCATGACGGCGTGGGCGTCGAAGACCTTCCCGCCGTTCGGGACCGAGGACGGGAAGACCTGCCGTGCTGCATCACTTTGGGCTACGATGCGGACGACACCGCCGGCAACGCGGTGGAGACCGCCGCCTGGGTCGCAAACCGCGACATCGACACCATCCGCCTGGTGACCTCCAACTATCACATGCCGCGCAGCCTGCTGGAGTTTCGACAACGCATGCCGGACCTCACGATCATCCCCGACCCGGTCGACGCGGAGCCCGTGCGGCTGGACGAATGGTACCGCTGGCCAGGCACGGCCGGTCTTCTGTTCCGAGAGTACAACAAGTCCCTCTTGGCGCTTGGCCGCGCCTATCTCGGCGGACTGATTTGAGGCCGGCCCGATGCTGATTCTGCGCTCGCTGGTCTTCAACATCTTCTATTTCGGCTTCACCATCTTGTGCCTGATCTGCCTGATCTGGCTGCTGGTGACGCCGCGCTTGTACGTCATGGCCTGGGTACGCTGGTATCTGCGCGTCATCTATCGCATGGAAAAGCTGCTGCTCGGGCTCGACTATCGCGTGGTCGGCCAGGAGAACATGCCGCCCTACCCGTTCCTGATCGCAGCCAAGCATCAGTCCTTGTGGGAGACGATGAAGCTGCACCTGATCTTCGACGACCCGGCGGTGATTCTAAAACGCGAGCTGACGAGGGTGCCCATCTGGGGCTGGTTCGCCGCGAAGTCCAAGATGATCGCGGTCGATCGGGGCCGGGGCGGCAAGGCGATCGCCAGTATGATCGAGGGCGGCCGCGAGACCGTCGCCGATGGACGGCCGATCGTGATCTTCCCCCAAGGCACACGCGTCGGGCCGGACAGCTACAAGCCCTACAAGGTCGGGATCTTCGCCCTCTATGAGGCGCTCGAGCTGCCCGTTTTGCCGATGGCGCTGAACTCCGGCGTTTTTTGGCAGCGCCGGGCCTTCCGCAAATATCCGGGCACCATCACCGTGGAACTGCTGCCGCCGATCCAGCCGGGGCTGGACCGCGAGACCTTCCTTCACCAATTGGAAGAGACGCTTGAGACGGCCAGCAAGCGGCTGGTTGAACAAGCCAGACGAGAGATCGCTGGATCGAGCCGATGAACAAAAAGGGAACACACAAACCGGCCGTCCTGGTGTACACTGGGGGGGCGACCGTTAGCGGATAAAGGGTGACATGGCTGATCTCGCCGACATCTCCCGGCAAATCTGGGACATGAAATACCGCTTCAAGCGGCAGGACGGCACGCCGATCGACGACACGGTGGAGCAGAGCTGGCTGCGTGTCGCGACCGCCTTGGCGGAACCGGAGCAGGATGCGGCGCTGTGGTCGGAGCGATTCTATCACGCGCTTGAAGGCTTCAAGTTCCTGCCGGCGGGCCGCATTCTGGCAGGGGCCGGCACCGACCGTCGGGTGACGCTGTTCAACTGCTTCGTCATGGGCCGGATCGACGACAGCATGGCCGGCATTTTCGAGGCCGTGAAGGAGGCCGCCCTGACCATGCAGCAGGGCGGTGGCATCGGCTACGACTTCTCCACGCTCAGGCCGAAGGGCGCACCGGTGCACAGCGTCGGCGCCGACGCCTCCGGGCCGCTCTCGTTCATGGATGTCTGGGACGCCATGTGCCGCACGATCATGAGCGCCGGATCCCGGCGCGGCGCGATGATGGCGGTGATGCGCTGCGACCATCCCGACATCGAAGACTTCATCGACGCCAAGCGCGACCCGGACCGGCTGCGCATGTTCAACCTGTCGGTGCTGGCGACGGACCCCTTCATGGCGGCCGTCGAGGCCGATGAGGACTGGCCGCTGGTTTTTGGCGGCGAGACCTACCGCACGGTGCGTGCGCGCGATCTGTGGGACCGGATCATGCGCGCGACCTACGACTATGCCGAACCCGGCGTGATCTTCATCGACCGCATCAACGCGCTGAACAATCTGGCCTATTGCGAGACCATCAGCGCGACCAACCCGTGCGGCGAGCAGCCCTTGCCGCCCTATGGCGCCTGCCTTCTGGGCTCCGTCAACCTCGCCAGCCTGGTGACCGATCCGTTCACCGACGCGGCCGATCTGGACCTGGCGGCGCTGGCCGACCTGGTGCCCGCGTGCGTCCGGATGATGGACAATGTGGTCGACATTTCCGGCTTTCCGCTGGCCGCCCAGCGCGCCGAAGCGGAGGCCAAGCGCCGCATCGGGCTGGGCGTCACCGGGCTCGCCGACGCGCTCATCATGCTGGGTGTCCGCTACGGCACGCCGAAAGCGGTTGAGCTGACGGAGACATGGCTGCGCACGATCATGAACGCGGCCTATCGCGCCTCGGCGGAACTGGCCGCGGAGAAGGGTCCGTTCCCGCTTTATGATGCGCAAGAGTATCTAAAGCGGCCGATTATCCAGGGCCTGGACGACGACGTGCGCGCGCTGGTCGCCAAGAATGGCGTGCGCAACGCCTTGCTGACCTCCATCGCGCCGACCGGCACGATCTCGCTGGTGGCCGACAATGTGTCCTCGGGCATCGAGCCGGTTTTTGCCTTTTCCTACACGCGCAATGTCCTGATGCCGGACGGCAGCCGCGAAGCGCAGGAGGTCTCGGACCACGCGTTGCGCCGGTATCATGAGATCGCGGGGCCCGACGCGCCGCTGACCGACGCGTTCGTCGATGCCCAGACCCTGGCGCCGCTGGACCACGTCACTATGCAGGCGGCCGCCCAGAAATACGTCGACAGCTCGATCAGCAAGACCATCAACTGCCCGGCCGACCTGGACTTCGAGGCGTTCAAGCACGTTTACACCGAGGCCTACCGCACCGGCTGCAAAGGCTGCACAACCTATCGCCCGAACGAGGTGACCGGTGCCGTGCTGGAGGTGACCGCGCCTGCCGAGGAGAGCAGGGTCGCGGCGGTGTCGGAGGATGCCTCCGTCGTTTACATGGCCGAACCCCTGGCCCGACCGGCCGCCCTGCCCGGCAAGACCTACAAGCTGCGCTGGCCGGACAGCGACCACGCCATCTATGTCACCATCAACGATCTGGTCGAGGGCGATCGGCGACGGCCATTCGAGGTCTTCATCAACTCCAAGAACATGGAGCATTTCGCCTGGACCGTCGCGCTGACCCGCATGATCAGTGCGGTGTTCCGGCGGGGTGGCGATGTCAGCTTCGTGGTCGAGGAGTTGAAGGCGGTGTTCGATCCGCGCGGCGGCCAGTGGCTCGATGGCCGCTATGTGCCCAGCCTGCTGGCCGCGATCGGCGGCGTGATCGAACAGCACATGCTTGCCATCGGCTTTTTGACCCCGGATCAGGCACCGTCTGTCATCCAGCAACGGCGCGCGGTCGGCGATGGCGCACCGGGAGCCCCTTGCCCCAAATGCGGCCAGCCGACCCTGGTTCACCAGGAAGGCTGTGACACCTGTTTGTCATGCGGATACTCACGATGCGGTTGAACCAAGACGTCAAAACGGCCCTGGCCGACCTGTCGGCGGCGGACAGCGAAGCGCAATCCAATCCGTCGGTCGGCAAACCGACGGTTTTGAAGGCGATGGACGCGGCCTCGCGGCTGGCGAGCAGCGCGCGGAACTTGCCGGGCCTCTCAGGCCCCAAGCGCGACCGGCTGTGGCGCTTTCTGGAGAACCCCTATATGCGCCTGGCCATCGACAACGGTCCTTTCTCCGTCGACCCGCCGGACAGCAATCGCGGCGAGGCGCGGACCCAGCTGATCACGCCTAATGGCGGGCGGTTCGACGCCGCGGGGTACATCCGCCGCCTCAATCATGAATGGCGCGACATTCTCGATGCCGGCTGACGGATTGCAGACGGCGGCGGAATGCTGACGATCTGGGGCCGCCGAAGCGCCTTTAACGTCCAGAAAGTCCTGTGGCTGATCGGCGAGTTGGGGCTGGAGCACCGGCATGTCGATGCCGGTGGCAGTGCCGGCGGCCTCGACACGCCGGAGTTTCTGGCGATGAATCCGCACGGCCGCATCCCGGTGATCGACGATGGCGGCACGGTCGTTTGGGAATCGCACGCCATCCTGCGCTATCTCGCCGCCCGCTACGCGTCTGGCCGGCTCTGGCGCGACGATCCGGCCGAGAGGTCGGAGGTCGACCGCTGGATGGACTGGTCGCAGACGGCGCTGCAGCCGCGCTTTCTGCAGGGCGTCTTCTGGGGCTACTACCGCACCCCGCCGGATCAGCGGAACTGGCCGGCAATCCGCCAGGCGCTAGACGATTGCGCCGCACATTTTCGGATCCTGGACGAGGTGCTGGCCCGGCAGCAGTTCCTCGCGGGCGATGGCTTCAGCCTGGCCGATATCCCGGCCGGAACCTGCCTTTACCGCTATTTCGAACTCGACATCGAACGCCCGAAAGCTCCCAATGTCGAGGCGTGGTACGCGCGGCTGCAGGAACGGCCAGCCTATCGCGCCAACGTCATGTTGCCCTTCGACGAGCTGCGCGACCGCGCCCATCACTGACGGGCTTTGGCTCAACGGCTCAGCCCGTCGCGGCCCCAGCGCGCTTCTTAGACGAACATGAAATCGTCTTCCGAGAGGCCAAAGCCGAAAACCGTGATGCTGCCCGCTTCTCCGAAGTCGATCACGGTCTTGCCGAAGCCGCCTTCCGCGATCGCCTCCGCGACCTTGGCCTGATCCTCCGCCGATGCGTTCTTCAGCACGATCATGTCGTCGCCGAGGCCGAAATCGAGGATCTTGTCATGGCCGAAGCCGCCGTCCGGCGCGAAATTGAAGATGAACATGTCGTCATCCAGGCCGCCGGACAGCGTGTCGTCATCGGCGCCACCATCGATCTTGTCGTTGCCGCGATTGCCGAAGATCCTGTCCTTTGCGCCGCCGCCCAGCACTTCATCGTCGCCACGGCCGGCCAGGATCAGATCCTTGTCGTCACCCCCGGCAATCTTGTCGTCACCGCCCCGTGCCAGGACGGTGTTTTTGCCGTCGAAGGCCAAAATCATGTCGTCATCGTTCGTGCCGAACAGGAAGTCGCGGCCGTCGGACCCGGCGATCTCGTTCAGATCCTCGACGAAGACCGAGGCCACGAGCGGATCGTGGTCTGAGGCGGCGTCCGAGAATTCGGTGTTCACATGGACGATATCGAATGCCGCGTGAAACTGCAGGGCATCCGATATCAGGAGATGGTCCAACTGCTGGCTGTTGCCCTGGAAGATGAAGGAATAGCGCTCCCCGGCCCGGACCTCCGTCTCCACCAGGTTGGTCAGGCTGCCCTCCAAGGTCTCGATCGGCGAGACGAACTCGAACTCGTTGAAGTCGCCCGTGACCACGACATTGGCAAACGGATCGTCCGCCAGAAGGTCGCCGACGAAGTCGTTCACCGCGTCAGCCTGGGCCTGCCTTTCGTCCAGGCTGCCATTGACGGTCGGGTCTTCCTGCCGGTCCTCGAACGGCTGTTCGGTGCCCAGGATCGGCGCACTGCCGCCCTTGGAGGAGAAGTGGTTGTTGACGACCGTCACCTCTTCGCCGTTGAACGCGAACGTCGCGACCAGGGGCAGACGCGAGCCGAAGAACGGATTGCCGGGATTGTTCTGCTGATCGCCGTCCTGGATCGACTGGACCGAGCCGTCGACCAACTCGACGCGGTTGGGGTTGTAGAGAAAAGCCGTCCGGATGTTGCCGCCGGGCTGGCCGCCGCTGGTGTCGTCGCCGATGAAGGTGTTGTCGATGAACTCGTATTGCAGGCTGCTATTGACCAAGTTGTCATCGACCCGATCGATGGCGTCGATCAGCGCCTGCAGGGTTTGGTCCGCGGCCGTGATTAGGCTTTTCACCGACCCGTCATTGTCCTGCACCTCCTGCAAGGCGATGATGTCCGGGCTGCCCATATTGTTGACGATGTCCCGGGCGATCGCGTCGAACCGGCCGTTCGCGACATCCGCGTCGCTGCCGTCCTCCTCGTCTTCGTCGTTCGGGTCCAGGTTCAAGACGTTGTAGCTGGCGATCGTCAACTGGTTGTCGCTGCCGGCCACCGTCGTTGTTTCCGGAGTCAGCGTCGACGCCTCGACCGGAACGAACGCCTCCGTCGGGATGATCTCGAAGTTGCCGAAGCTGTACGAGACCACGCCCGTGACGTCGCCCAGCGACGCGCCGGCATCGACCTGCGGCACGGAAAAGCCGGAAATCGTGCTGTCGGTATCGATCTGGATCTTTTCCGGGTTGAAGTCGTCCGGCGCGATGTTCAGCGTGCCCCGCTCGGACAACCCCGTGGCATCGTCGCCGCCATCCGACACCGCAAAGATCTCGCCGAAGCGGGTGGTCGGGGCAATCGCGACCAGATCCGTGGCCGTGACCAACATGCCTTCGAGCGACTCGAAAAAGTCGATGCCGTCATCGTTGGGATCGAAACTGCCAAAGGCATCATCGTCGATCTCGTCGTTCGGCACCTGCCGGCCGGCGGCGCCAATGATGACCGCGTCGGGCAGAGCATTGCCCGTGGATTCGATCTGGGCGATCGCCGAGACGATTTCGGTCGTCGGCAGATTGCGCGAGTCCGTATCGCCCGGAAAGCGCTCGGCCACCGTGCCAGATACGGTCACCGCATCGCCGACCTGGACCTCCGGAATGATAACGGTCCGCACGAAGATCGCGTCGGACGTCGCAATGTCGCCGTCACCGTCTGGGTCCTGAAGGTAGAAGCCGTTATTGTCGACGGCCGTAACGATCCCGCTGGTCGTCACGTCGGCGCCGAGCACATATTCGGTATCGGGTGGAAGGTTGCCGAGATCGAGCGTGACGAACGGCGAGACATGGTTGCCGCCCTGGATGTCGTAGATCGCCGTCAGGGCAAAAGGCGCGCCCGGGTTGGGCTCGCCCGGGGTGTCGTTGCCCTGCTCGTCGAAAAAGCCCGCCGCGAACTCGCCGCCATCGCCGCGGCGGAAAAAATGCGCTGGGGCAAAATCCCCATCGATCTGCAAGACGGTTTCGCTGTAGTTGCTGTCCGGCGTGCCGTCGTCCTCCGAGATCGAAACCGAGTCCAGCAGGGTCAGCCAAGGCTGGCTGTCGAGTGCCCCGTCATTGCCGACGTCCAAATCAAGCCCCTGGGCAGCCGTAAAGCCTTCGACCAGGAAGTAGGTCGCAGGGCTGCTGAAAGGATTGAAGTCGCCCGTCGCGTCCAGGCCAGGCAGGCCGTCCTGGCCAAACGCGAACAGCCCGTCGGCCTGGATGGAGAAACCGTCCAGGGGCACGACCACGTCGATCCTGCCCGGCGAGAACTCGCCGGAGACCACGACCAGGGACAGCCCGTCAAGCGCGGTGCCCGGAACACCCGACAGCTCAAAATACTCGCCGAAGGCGTCGCCGTCGCTGCCGTTTCGAACCTCGTTGATCACGACCTCGCCGGGCGAGAAGGCGGCGTCGTCATTGATGATCGTGCCGATGGCCTGGTCGTCGGAGAAGGCAGCACCGTTCGTGGGGTTGGAGAGGTTGATCTGAAAGATTTCGTTTGCTTCGGCATCGATGTCGCCCCGGACGACCACGTCGATCATTGCCGTCTGTTCACCATCAAGAAAGGTAACCGTGCCGAAAAGCGGCTGGCCGATCGCAAAGTCGTCGTCGGCCGTCGTCTGGTTGTTCAAAACCCAATCGACCGTGGTCACGCCCGACAGATCGCCGAACCGTGATACCTCGAACGTGAAAGTGGTCTGATCGCCGGTATTGCCCTCGACCAAGGCGACATCGGCAATAGAGATGAATGTGCTGCCGGCAAGGAAGTCCTGACCAGCATTAACGGTCCCGAAGTTGGAGGCGGCGGGCACCTGCCAGGTGAAGTCCTCCGCCATCAACCCGGTGCCCGTGAGCTGTAGGGAGAAGCCCACCGGCGTCGACCCGGTCTCGCTGACGCCGATGTCGGTGCTGGTCAAGCCCGCGGCCGGACCTTCGATCGCCTGAAAGCTGCCCTCATAGCTGAGGAACTGGACGACCACCCCGTCATTGTCGACGAGCGCGATGCCATCGGGCGACCCGTTTTGGATGCCGTTGGTCGTAAATCCTATGCCGAAGGTGCCGAAACCGTCATCCTGGTCGATTAGGATCGCGGACGACAGGTCGACCGTGTTGTAAACGCGGCCGTTGGCGCCGTTGTAGAACACCAAGTTCCAGCCGGTCAGGTCGGTTCCGGCCGGTCCTGCGATCTCGACCCCCTCGCCGGCGTCGGTGCCAATATTGTCATAATGGATTTCGTTGATGAATACGCTGGTCGCCATAATCGCCTCCTTCTCGTTTCGGCGATCATGCCATCTATTGGCGAAAATGGGCGATTAAAATTTTGTGTAAGTTGTACAAAACGGGAATAAGGGCACCATGGGTTCTAATATTCCATGCTATAGACCCAATCGATTGTATCTAAAGTGGAGCAGGATCGAAGGATCGCCTGGCGCCATTGGGGCAGGTTAATGCGTTTCACACTGATCAGCCCGTGGAAAGGCTGACCAATGGATCAAACCCGACCGGTCGCCTCGCCGTCTGCGAACAGGTTATCGCCCTGCTCGTCGATGATCTGCTTGCCCTTGCGGATGCCGGCCGCCTCCGCCTCGTCGCGGGAGGTAAAGGTGTCCGCGCGCTGAAACTCGCGCGTCTGTTCGCCGGCTTCGTCCTGCTTCAGGATAAAGCCCGCGAGGCGCCATTGGTTACCCGACGAAATGGGCTGAGAACGGATGACGAAACCGCCATGCGCCTCTTCCTTGCCCTTGGCCTTGGCGCCGCCGGCGGGCTTGTCACTGGAACCGCCAAACAGGCGTGAGAGGATCGATGCCATGAACGCAAGCTTAGCACGGATGGCGACGGCGGCAATCGCCCGAATGCGCGCGCTTTGGGTCCTGGAAACCTTGGAAGCGGCCGCGCTATGGTCCAGCCATGACCCAGCAGCAATTCCGTGCGTAGCCGCCGATGTGTGAACTCTTCGCCATGTCCAGCGACGGCCCGTCGACGGTGAACTACTCGCTTGAGGAGTTTTCCAGGCATGGCGGCCTGACGCGCGACAACAAGGATGGCTGGGGGATCACCTACTACGAAGGCGCCGACATGCGCCTGATCAAGGAGCCGACACCGGCCTCGACCAGCCCGTGGGTTACGTTCATCGCCGGCCAGAACCTCGCCAGCGACACGGTCATCGCCCATGTCCGCATGGCCTCGCGCGGGCATCCGACGCTGGAGAACACGCACCCGTTCGACCGCGAGCTGGGCGGGCGGCGCCACGTGTTCGCCCATAACGGCACGATGTCGAACATCGAAACGGCCCTGCCCTTGACCGGCGAACACTACCGTCCGATCGGCGATACCGATTCCGAACACGCCTTCTGCGTGCTGTTGGGCCGATTGCATCGCCTCTGGTGGCATAGTGAGGGCGTGCCGCCCTGGCGCGATCGCTTTGACGTCGTGAACCGGTTCGCGGCGGATTTGCGGCCTCTTGGCCAGGCGAACTTTCTCTATTCCGACGGCGACGTGCTGTTCGTGCATGCGCAAAAACGCCACTATGAGCGGCCGGACGGCAGCCTGACCGAGGCCATGCCGCCCGGCCTGAACGTGCTGACCTATGGCGACGACGAGAAGACCCAAGTCACCACCGCCGGGCTGAACGTTTCGGTTGGCGGCAAACAGGCCATGCTGTTTGCCAGCGTGCCGCTGACCAACGATCGCTGGGTGCCGTTGCCCGAGGGTGCCGTCCTGGCGGTGAAAGACGGGCGTGAACTGGCCCGCAGCCTGCCCGGCACCTGACCCCATTTCCCCTTTGCCTTGAGGTTTGAGGCAGGTCATTTCGCCCCCCACCCCTGAGGCCCATGGTGGATCCCTGACTGGCGGAGATCATCCGATGTCAAAGGCGGTTTGGATCATCCGGGATGAACATCAGCGCTACGGCGCCGTGCTGAACCTGGTGCGAAACCTGATCACCAAAGCCGACGCCGGACCCGCGACCATCGACGTCGATCTCCTGGATCTCGCCTTTGACTACATCGTCGATTTCATCGACACCTATCACCACCCCAAGGAAGACGACTATTTGTTTCGGCTGGTGCGCCGACGGTCGCCCGAGGCGGACGCCATCATTGCGGAGTTGGAAGGCGAACACGGCGATGGCGAACGCAAGATCTCGGCGCTGCGCCTGCTGCTCGACCGGCTGAGGCAAGACAGGACGGACGAGCATTTCATGGCCTTCAAGGCGGCGGCCCTCGACTACATCGATTTCGAGGCACAGCATGCGATGAAGGAGAATGACCGGCTGCTGCCGATCGCCGAGAGGGTCCTGACCGCGGCGGACTGGTCGGAGATCGAAGCCGCGTTCGCCGACAATGACGACCCCGCCTTCGGCGACAGGCCGAGAGCCAAGTTCACCGCCATGATGGCCCAGATCGTGCGGCGGGCGCCGGCACCTTACGGCTATCGCACGTGAGCGCGCCAACCGGCTTTCCTTCACTGAGATTTCGTTCCACCCTTGCCGCTTGAGGTTGCGCTGACATCGCGCCCAGCGGTGAGACCTCGCGACCGGCCAAGGCAAACGGGGGCGATATGTGGAACGCTGTTCTCAACGAGCTCGACTGGCCGTACTTGATCCGGTTCTTCGGCGGCCTGTTCGCGATCGCCAGCCCGATCGCGGCCGTGCCGTTCTTTTTGGGCTACACGGCCGGACAGTCGCGGAGCGAGCGCACGCGATCCGCGTTCGTCGCGACCGGCACCATGGCCATCGCATTCGCCGTGGTGATCGTCAGCGGTATCACGTTTCTGAACCTGTTCGGCATTTCGGTGGCCGGCTTTCGGCTGGGCGGAGGGTTCGTCATCCTGCTCAGCGGTCTGGCCATGCTCAGCGCCAAGGTCGGCTCGATGGCCGTGACCGACCCGGAGGAGCGGGCGGCTGAGCAATCGAAGCTTGCCGTCATCTTCCCGTTCGCGATCCCGCTGGTCGTTGGCCCCGGTGCCGCCAGCACCATCATCATCGGCCTGCACGGGCTGCCCGGCCTTCAAGGTTACGTCGTGATCAGCGTCGCCTGCATAGTTCTGCTGATCTTGATGTACATCGCCCTGCGGCTGGCGGATCCGCTGTTTCGCGTGATGGGCACGCTGGGCATGAACATCCTGGTGCGGCTGATGGGCCTGATCATCGTCGTATTGGCATTCGAGACCATGGCGGCTGGGCTCACCGGCCTGTTTCCCGGCCTTGCGCCTGCTTCGTGAACCGGCATCGCATTGACAGGCGAGCCGCGCAAGCGGACCATCGGTCCACACATGAAGGAGCAGGCCTCATGACACCCAAGAGCCTGATTGCCGCGACCGCATCACTTCTGCTCGTCGGCTGCGTCAGTACTAGTGAGGAAAGCGTCGGCACGACGAACACGGATGTCGCCGGAAACTGGACCATTACGATCGCCACCGATCCTGAGACCGGTGACCGTCTGCTGTTCGCCAACGTGTTCTCCGAACCGGGGTTTGACGACGAGATTGTCTGGCTGGGCCTGCTTTGCGACGCGGCGGAACTCGAAGTCGGTTTCGGGCTGGAGCCGCCCTTTGAACCGGCCGGATCGCTGATCATCACGACCCAGATCGAGGATGGCCCCGTGATCGACCGGCAAGGGGACGTGTTCGACGATGGCGAACCCGTCGTTGGATTTGCATCGAACGACGTGACCGTGCCCTTCCTCGATGAGCTGGCCAGCGGTTTTGCCCTGACAGCGACCGTCGACAACGCGGGCGACGTCAGAGGGCCGGCGCTGTTCGACATCACCGGCGTGGACACAGTCGCCCAACGGATCAGGCAGGACTGCCTTTAGCCTTTGATGCCAGTCGAAGCGATCGAGGAAATGAAAGCGCGCTGCAGCACCAGATAGAAGGCCAGAACCGGTACGGTGATCAGCGACAGATAGGCCATCACCTCGCCCCAGGCGGTGTTGAGCTGGAAGAAATACTGCAGGCCGACCATGACCGGCCGGTAGTCCTCCGACTGGGTGACCATCAGCGGCCAGATATACTGGTTGTACATGACCAGAAATTTCAGGATCGCGGCCGTGGCCAGCACCGGGCCGCAGAGCGGCATGACTACGCGGCGGTAGATCTGGAACCAGGAGGCGCCGTCGACACGGGCGGCCTCGATCAGATCCTTCGGCAGGTCCTTGAAGAACTGGACGAACAGGAAGATCGTCAACGCGTCGGCGATCCAGGGAATGATCTGGACCTGGTAGCTGTTGATCCAGCCGATGCGAAAGCCGTCGATGCCGATCCAAGGCAGGTTGTTGACCACCAGCAGCAGCGGGATGGCGATGGTTTCGAACGGCACGATGAAGGTGGCCAGAATAATGGCCAGAACCACGCCGCGGCCGCGCCATTGCAGGAAGACGAAGGAGAAGGCGGCCATCGAGCACAGGATGAGCGACAGCACGACGGTCGTCGCGGTCACGAACAGCGAGTTGAAGACGAACCGGGCGATCGGCGCGCGCTCGGCCGCCAGCCCGTAATTGTCGATCGAAATGTCGCCGACCGGCAGGAAGGCGCGGACCGACGCGCTGTCCCGCAGCAATTGCAGGTCCGGCTTCAGGGACGAGACGACCATGAAGACCAGCGGGAACAGGAAAATCAGCGCGATCCAGACCAGCAGCAGGTAACGCAGGATCAACGACGCAATGGAATGGCGATCGGTCATCAGTCCTTGTCCCGCGTCAGCCAGCGCTGGGTCAGCGAGATCGCCAGAACGAAGACGAACAGCAGCACGGAGATGGCCGACCCGCCGGCAATGTCCTGCCGTTCGTAACCGCGCTGGACCGCCTGAAACACCATTGTCTGCGTACTGTCGAGCGGGCCGCCGCGGGTCATGACGTCGACCTGCGGGAACAGGGCGAAACACTGCATGGTGATGATCACCAGCACCAGCACCGCCGTGTTGCGCAGACCCGGCCAGGTGATGTAGCGGAATTTCTGCCAGCGATTGGCGCCCTCGATGTCCGCCGCCTCGTAGAGCGAGACCGGGATCGTCTGCAGGCCCGCCAGCCAGATGATCATGTGAAAGCCGACGCCTTGCCAGATCGACATGGCCATGATCGATGCCAGCGCCGTGTTCGGGTTGCCCAGCCAGTCGACGGGCTGGAAGACCCCGAACGACAAAAAGCCGAGCATCGAGTTAAGCAGCCCGTTCTGGCCATCATAGATGAAGCGCCACAGGAAGGCGACGACCACGATCGAAACCACCACGGGCATGAAGTAGATCACCCGGAAGACGGTGATGCCGCGCAGCTTCTGATTGATCAGCAAGGCCAGCAACAGCGCGATGCCCGCCTGCATCGGCGCGACCACGATGACGAAGAGGATCGTGTTAGTCAGCGCCTTCATGAAGACGACGTCGCTGGCCAGCAGCACCAGGCGGCTGTCGTCGGTCCAACCGATCGACATCCATTCCCGCATGCCGTCGAGATGTGGGTAGTCCGGGTTGTTGCGGGTGAAGGTGCGCAGGCGCGGGTATTCGGGCGCGCCGTCGTCGTCGCGGATCACCTCGCCCGCCTCGTCGCGCTCCGGCTCCAGCACGAAAAAGCTCAAACCCAGCAGGTTTTCGAAGTTCCGTGCCCCGACATATTCGGCTGGATTGGGCGAGATCAGCCGCTGGTTGGTCAGCGACAGACCGAAGGCCAGAAAGAACGGCGTGATCAGGAACAGCAGCATCAGCAGGAAGGCGGGCGATGCCATCGCCCAGCCCGTCAGCGTCTGCTTGCCTCGCGGTCCGGCCGCCATCCTGTTGCCTTCCGCTGTTCCCAGCGGCCGTCGCGCGTGCCGTTACTGATAGCCGTTGTTACGCTCGAGATCGTCATTGATGGCGTCGGTGGCCGCGTCCAGCGTGTCGGCCACATCGGCACCGCTGGCGATATCGCTCATCGCCTTTTCGAATTCCAGGGCGGCGACCAGATAACCGGGGGTGACGGCGCGCAGCCGGGCCTGCGCCTCGCTGAGCCCATAGAACACCTCCAGCGGTCCGCCCTCGGAATAGTATTCCGAGATCGCCGCCGCCGATGCGGTCGCCGGGATCAGGCCCAGCGCGTCGGAGAAGGCCGCCAAATACTCGTCTTGCAGCATGAACTCGATGAACTGATTGGCACCATCAGCGTGCTCGGTGGTCGACGAGACGCCGAACTGCCACGATGCCGCGCCGATGGTCGGGCCGTTGCCGAAGTCGGGGGCCGGCAGGATCAAGAGATCGTCGCCGAAGGTTTCGAGCGCGCTCAGCACCGCCCAGTTGCCATTCCACTGCATGGCATAGTTGCCATCGACAAAGCCGGTCTCGCGATCGGCAGCGTCCTGCGAGACGCCAGGCACCATGTCACGGTCGAACAGGCTTTGCCACCAGTCGCCAAAATCAAGGCCGGCGTCGCCGTTCAGTACGCCTTCGGCCGTCGGCACCGAGGCATCGAGAATGTCGCCGCCGAAGCTCTGCAAGAACGGCCCGAACGCGTACGGGTACCATTCGCCCGTCCAGGCCATGCCGACATCGAACGGATAGTCGAAGTCACCGGATGCCTGAAGCGTCGTCAGGGCCGCATCGAACTCCTCAAGATCCCACGGCTCATCCAGGGTCGGAATGCGGATGCCGTGCTCATCGAGCACCGACCGACGGGCGAGAACCGCGACCGCGGCGTCCCACAGGCCGACCGTGTAAAGCTCGCCGTTCCAATAGCCGAGCGTGCCCGGCAAGAAGCCGTCCGTTGTGCCATCCGGCAGATCCAGCGGCTGCAGATAGCCGGCCCAGGCCCAGTTCGGCATGATCGGCCCATCGACGTCGACGATGTCGGGCAGATTGCCGGCCAGGCCGGCCGCCACGACCGACTCGTTGTATGAGGCTTGCGGAAACTCGGCGAGTTCGATCACCCAATCGCTTTGCGACGTGTTGAAGTCCTCAATCAGGCCGATCAGGACGTCGCGTTCAACCGGGTTGCCCGCGCCATGATACCAGAGGCTGAGCGGCGTTTGGGCCTGCGCCGCGACGCCGACCGCCGACAGGGCCAATACCGATAGGGTCGTCTTCAGTGCACCGTTCAGGGTCATCATCGATTCCTCCTCCATACAGCGGCTTGATCATTCAATCGCACGCACAGCGCCCGACTAAATGACAACATTGTCATTTCTCACACTATAGGCGCCCTCGACGTGATTGTGTCAATAGCCATGTCTGCAGCGCCTGAATATTTCGTCCGTCTGATGCATGAAGTATGTATCTTAGCGTTTCCACATTCACGGATTGACGGGCACGCGCGGCAGACCTACCATCAATGACAATGTTGTCAAATGTCCAATCCTAGCCCCATGGCCACCGTTTTCGATGTCGCGAAGCTTGCCGGCGTGTCGATCAAGACGGTCTCGCGCGTGGTCAATGACGAGCCGACGGTGAAACCGGCAACGCGCCATCGCGTTCAACAGGCCATCGAGAAGCTGGACTATCGACCGCACAGCGGCGCAAGGCTGATGCGGTCGTCAAAGTCGGGCATTGTCGGCATGATTTCCGATGCGGTGTCCAGCGCGGTCGAAGACCCGCTGAATGCTGGCCTGTCGGGCATCCACATCGTGCGCGGCGTTCAAGAGGCCTGTCGAGAAGCCGGCAAGATCCTGATGATTGCGGATGAAGGCGCGGTCGACGACCAGGCCGGCGTCGCCAAATTGCTGCGCACGTTCGAAAGCCATCGGGTGGAGGGCGTGATCTATGCCGCGCCCTTTCACATGCAGGTGGCCCTGCCACTCCCCAAGGGGCTGCCACTGGTACTGGCGAACTGCTTCGACGGCTTAGACACCCCATGCGTCTTGCCCGACGATGCCGGCGGTCAGGCGCTGGCGGTCAGGCATTTGGTCGCCGCCGGACACCGAAAGATCGCCTATGTCGGGCTGGGCGAGGAGCTCGTTGCCGGCCGGCTGCGCCGAGACGCCTTTCGTCGCGCGTGCCGAGAGGCCGGATTGTCGGAGACCGCGACGCCCGTCCTGATCGGATTCGACGCGACCTCCGAAAAGAGTCTTGACGATCTGCGCCAATCCTTGACGCGTCTGTTCAAACGAACCTCGCCGCCGACCGCGGTCTGCTTCGGCAACGATCTGATGGCCATGCGCGGCATCGAGATGTTCGAGCGTATGGGGCTCAGCGTGCCAGGCGACGTCTCGGTCGTCGGCTACGACAACGACGAGAACCTTCTCCGTTATCTGAAACGACCCCTAACCACCGTTACCCTGCCCTATCGCGAGATGGGGCGTGCCGCTGTCGACACCCTTCTGCACCATCGCGAGCCCACCGACGGTCGCGCCAGCGCCACGTCTCAATTGATTCGAGGCGAGTTGGTCGAACGGTCTTCGGTCCAAGCGCTGACGCCGCAACGCGCGACTGGGCGGGCGACCTGAGACGTCGGCACCCCCAATCCCTCGGGACTTTGGCCCTTAGAAGTTTGGAACGCACATGCTGGCCCTTGACGGCAAATGGATCTGGGACTTCTGGCTCGCCCGCGACGCGGACACCTGGCATGCTTACTTTCTTCAAGCCGACCGCCGCTTGGGCGACCCTGAACTGCGCCATTGGAACGTCAGCTACGGGCACGCCACGTCGACAGACCTGAAGAGCTGGGTTCATCTCGGCACGTGTTTTCGACCGTCGGACGGACCGGCCTGGGACGACAAGGCGACCTGGACCGGATCGGTCGTGCGTGACGATGACGGCCTGTGGCACCTGTTCTACACCGGCTCCAGCAAGGCTGAGAACGGCCTGAAACAGCGAATCGGGCACGCGACCAGCACCGACATGCATGATTGGCGCCGCGTCGGCGACGGGTTGGTCCTGGATGTCGACACGCGCTGGTACGAGGACTACACGCCCGACCATTGGCACGACCGGGCCATGCGCGACCCCTGGGTGATGCGCGACCCCGATAGTGACGGCTGGCTGATGTACTTCACCGCCCGCGTGCCTGGCGTCGATGAGCCGAACGCGGGCGGCGCTATCGGCTTCGCGCGATCATCCGACCTCGATTCCTGGACCCTCGAGCCACCGGCCTTTGTCGGTGGCTTCGGCCAGTTGGAGGTACCGCAGGTCTTCGCCCATCAAGGCAAATGGTACTGTGTGTTCTCAACAGCGGCCGAACACTGGTCGAAGGCGACCGTCGCCGCCGCGCCGAGCGCCCCTGAAACCGGTACACACTACCTGATCGCCGACCACCCGGCAGGTCCGTGGCAGCTGGCGCCGCTGCCGTTCCTCGACGGCGGCAATCCTCCGCGCCGCTATGCCGGAAAGATCGTCTTGCTGGACACAGGGCCGGCCCTGATGGCGTTTGACCATACCGGCCCCGATGGACGGTTCGTGGGCGTGGTGGGCGACCCGGTTCCCCTCAAGGTCGATGGAGGCGGACTCTTTGCGATCGACGCCTCCGGCCTTCACCCGGCTTCAACGGCAACGGTGCGTTGACCAAAGAGGTGATCGGCCTTCGGCGATGCACACATGGTCTGATTGGTCCAGGCGACAGTGTCCGCCCCGGCCTCGTCATGAATCAGCGTTCCGCTCCCGCCGCTGCCTGGCGACGGCGGCGTGATAGCGGTTGCGGATGTCGTCGATGTCGACCGTCGGCTTCGGCAATTGCAGGTTCAGATCCTTCAACGTCGCCTTGATGATGTGCGACACGGCCAGGTTTCGGAACCATTTCCGGTTCGCCGGGATCACGTACCAGGGCGCATGCGCGGTCGAACAGTTCTGCAGCATGGCCTCGTAGGCCGCGATGTACTCGTCCCACCGCCTTCGCTCGGTATAGTCGGACTCGCTGATCTTCCAATGGCGGCTTTTGTCTTCCAGGCGGCGGGCGAACCGCTCGAGCTGTTCGTCCTTTGAGATGTAAAGGAAGAACTTGATGATCGTGGTGTTGTTCTCCGTCAGCAGCGTTTCGAAATCGTTGATCAGGCCGTAGCGGCGTTGCCAGACGCTATCGTCGACCAGCCCATGCACCCGCGCCACCAGCACGTCTTCGTAGTGGGAGCGGTTGAAGACGGCGACCTGGCCCATCCCGGGCGCGCGCAGATGAACGCGCCACAGAAAATCGTGGCTGTGCTCAAGCGTGCTGGGCTGTTTGAAGCCGACAACGCTGCAGCCTTGCGGGTTCATCGCCTTGATCACGTGGCGGCAGACGCCGTCCTTGCCAGCCGCATCGATCCCCTGCAACACGATCAGGAGGGCGTGATTGCCTTCGGCGTAGAGCAGGAACTGAAGCGCGGCAATCTCGTCCAGCAGGCTGTCGATCTCGCCTTTGGCCGACTGTTTCGACAGCCCTTCGCCATGATAGTCCGGGTCGATATCCGCGAGCCGGACTTTCGATCCCGGCGCCACGATCAGTTTTTCTCGATAGTCCATGGCCACCTCCGACACGGATCTGCCAACCAACGACGATGGCCGTACCTTAGCGCCAATTGGCGATCCGTGTCGCGGGGTGGGCAGGTGCCGTACCAAGAGGCCCGGGGCGACCAGCCCGATAGCTGCCCCCGCCGCCCCGCTACTGAACCTCGTCGCGTAGCCAGTCAGACAGATTCCGGCCGATCGCCTCGGGCTCGTCTTCCTGCAGATAGTGCACGCCGTTGCCGATAAAGCGGGTCTGCAGATTGTTGAAGGTCTCCGCCATCCAGGCCGCGGCCTCCGGCGGCGTCAACGCGCCTGGCGAGGCATAAAGCACGAGCTTGGGTTGATCGGAGGTGGCGAGCCATTGACCGATGGCCTCGACCACGGCCACGTTGCGAGCCGGCTCGCCGGCAATCGGGATCTCGTTCGGCCAGACATAGATCGGCTCGCGATCCGCGGCGTTCAGAAACGGCGCGCGGTAGGCGTCCATCTCCGCTTCACCCAGCGGACGCAGGACGGCCTGGGGCAGGAGTTGTTCGATGAAGAAGTTCTGATCGATGATCAGCGCACGCCCTTCGTCGGGCGTTCGAAAGGCGCGGAACAGATCCGCGTACGGCCCCATGGCCTCCAGGGACGGCATGGGGAAGGCGGGCGGCGTCAGCGCCTCCATGAAGGCGACGGCGGTCACATTGTCGGAGTTGCTGGCGGCGTAATAGAGGCCGAGGGCCGACCCCCAGTCATGGACCACCAGGGTCACGTCGACGAGTTCCAACGCCTCGATGAAGCCTTCGACGTAGGCGTAATGGTCCTGAAACGTGTAGGCGCCGTCGACTTTGTCGGACTGGCCAAAGCCGACCAGATCGACAGCGATCGTCCTGCCCTGGTCGCTGACATGGGGGATGATGTTGCGCCAAAGATAGGCGGAGGTCGGGTTGCCATGGAGGAACAGGATCGGGGCGCCGTCACCCTCCTCGACATAATGCATGGTCGCGCCGTCCACCTCCACGAACCGTGATTCGTAAGGAAACTCGGCGGAAGGTGCCGCCTGCGGACCGTCGGCATCGGCCTGCGCTTGCGCCTCTGTGATGCCGGCGACCATCAATGTCGATGCAGCGACAAGACTAATAAGTGTTTTCATGACTCTAGATCCTTTCGTTCTGAGTTAACATGAATAAAATCGGCTATTTGGCTGGTCGAAAAGCCGGTTTTGACACCGATCGTTGTCATTCCGGACAAAACTCAACGCAGGCCCGCCAGGGCGGTGTCGACGACATCGAGAATGACATCGGCGTCCGCGCCGGACCGCCCGAGCACACAGATGCTTTGAAGAATGCCCAGTAAGTAGTTGGCATGCCTCGATACATCCGTGTCAGCCGGCAACTCCCCACGCTTGATTGCTCCATTAAGCGCGTTGGCGAAGGCCCGGCGTATCTGGTCGAAATAGAGTTGGACCTGACGCGCTGCCTCCGGGTCGTCCGTCGATCGTTCCAGCGCCGTGTTACAGATCAGGCAGCCCATCTTGGCCTCTTCCGTGCCGCCATAGGCGGCCAGCCCGCGCAGGAACCGGCTGATTGTGTCAAGGCCCGCATCGGGTTCCATCATCGGCGCCAGGTTGCGCGCGCTCAGCAGGCGGCGATAGGTTTCCAAGGCCTTCAGGAACAGGTCGTGCTTGTCGTGGAAGGTCCGATACAGGCTCTTGCGCCCGACCCCGGTTTCCTCCTCAAGGTCAGTGACGGATGTCGCCTCGAAGCCCTTGCGCCAAAAGACCATCATGGCCTTTTCGACAGCTTCACTCGGCTCGAACTCCAACGACCGCGCCATCCGGCCTCCTTTCGACAACGATCAGTGTCATAAGCGGCCCGATGAGTCAACGAGCAAGTCGCACGTTCAGGCGGAACGGTGTGGTCGCGGCAAGCCGCGAGCTGCGGACAGCAGGTCCCGGCGGCCTAGTGGACCACGGCTGATCCCTTAGCGGAGAAAGCCGGTTTCTCCGGTCGGCGGACGGACGGCCGGTTGGTACTAAGGCCCGCGCCGCCATCGACCTCAAGAACCGTTCCGGTGATGAAGCTGTTGGCGGCGATGGCCAAAATGGCCTTCGCCAGGTCGGCCGGATCGCCGACACGGCCCACCGGCAATCGGCTCGCGGCATTGGCAAACAGATTGTTGCGTTCGACCTGCGGGATCGCGGCATAGGCGCCCGTGTTGGTCAAGCCCGGCGAAACCGCGTTCACACGCGTCGGCCCGACCTCCGCCGCCAGGACCGGTACCATCGCCTCAATCGCGGCATTGGCCATGCCGACGGCGCCCATGCCCGACAAGGGCTTGCGGCCGGCGACGCCGGTCACGACGGTCACCGAGCCGCCCGGTTCAACGGCCTGAGCGGCGAGCAGAGTTGCCTGTGCCTGGCCCAAGGCCTTTCCGGTGAGTGATTCAGCGATACCGTCGGCGCCGATCTCGACGAGCGGACCAGGTACCGCGGCGACACCGGCACTGACCACCACATGATCGAAACCCTCGGCAAGTGCCGACGTGAGCGATGCGGGATCACCCACGTCGGCGACAACCAAACGGGTCTCGGCGCCGATCTCCGCGCCCGCCATCTCCAAACGATCCATCGAGCGTGCCGCAATCGTGACGAGCGCGCCGGCGGCCTTGAATGCCTTTGCCGCAGCAAAGCCAATTCCAGATGACCCCCCTAACACAAGCACCCTATCGTTTGTAAATTCCACAACAACCCTCAACGCCTATGTTCAAAACGTTAAGGATAGGCTTTAGTTGTAATTCTTGAAATTGATATAATTCACGTCCTAGATTGACGCCATGAATTTGCAGTCTGTCGACCTGAACCTCCTGAAAGTGTTCGAGGCGGTCGCCGAGGAGCGGAGCACGACACTGGCCGGTGCCCGCGTCGGCCTTACGCAGTCGTCGGTCAGCAATGCCCTGAGCCGGTTGCGCACTGTGTTCGGTGACGAGCTGTTCGTCCGTACCCCCCAGGGGATGATGCCGACGCCGAGAGCGGAACAGTTGGTGGCTCCAGTGCAATCCGCGCTGAACCGACTGCGAGCGGCCATGGCCGACTCTGAGGGGTTTGACCCGATCTCGGCAACCGGCACGGTTCGGATCGCGACGTCGGACCTGCAGGTGATGGTGGTCGGCGCAAAGCTCGCCCGCGCGATAAGCCGGTCCGCGCCAGCGGTGGAACTGCAGTTCAGTCAGCTCGATAAGAGGAGCGTGTTTGCCGACCTGGACGAAGATCGCGTCGATCTCGCGATTTCATCCTATTTCGACAAGCCCAGGCGCTTCAACGCATCGCCGTTTGGCAGCGCCAAGTTTCTCTGCATTGGCCGGGTCGGGCATCCCGCCTTCGAGAGGGGGCTAAGCCTCGCGGACTATGTCGCCTTCCCGCATGTGATGGTTTCCTTCAGGGCGGATGCCACCAGCATGCTGGATACCGAGCTGGCGAAACGGGGGCTTATCCGACGCGTCGGTGTGACGGTTGGCGATTTTCTAGGCCTTCCGCCGGTGCTGGCTGGGTCAGACTATCTGGCCTCAATCCCGACCTACGGGAGCCGGCTGCTGACCGCTCCAGGCACGTGTATGACAATGCCGCTGCCTTTCGATATGCCGGCATGGCCGATGGAAATGATCTGGTCACGAAGAGCCGATGCCGACCCGCTTCAAGGTTGGGCACGGTCGGTCTTGCAGTCGATTGGACCGGCCTGAGGTGAGCGACCCGCCGCCACCCGTTACCGACCCGGCGTCGAGAGATGGCCATAGTTGGCAAACGCTCGGCCAGGGGGAGTTTTGGTGTAGCGGGTGGCCACGCCGTGAGTTCCGTATACCGTCGAGCCGAAGAGGGATTGGCGCGTGAACCTCCAAGCACTCGACCTGAACCTCCTAAAAGTGTTCGAGGCACTGGCGGAGGAGCGCAGCGCGACCAAGGCCGGCGATCGCATCGGCCTGACGCAATCGTCGGTCAGCAACGCCCTCAATCGACTGCGCCAGGTGTTCGAAGACGACCTGTTCGTACGCACGCCGCAAGGAATGATGCCAACGCCACTTGCCGAGCAACTGGAAAAACCCATCCGCACAGCGCTGAGCCAACTGCGCGATGCGCTGGCCAATCCTTCCGATTTCATTCCAGCGGCGGCGACCGGCGCAATCCGTATTGCGGCCTACGATTTCCTGGTCGCACCTCTCGCCAGGAAACTGGTGCGTGCGATCACCCAGTCAGCGCCGAAGGTGGATCTTCGCTTCATTCCCCTCGACAAAGACACTCTGTACAGCGATCTCGATGCCGACAGAATCGATCTCGCGATCGGTGCTTTCTTCGATGAGGTACCGAGGCGTCATTTCTCGCGCGACTATCTGCGCGACCGATTCTTATGCATCGCCCGTATCGGACATCCGGCGTTCGCTCAGGGCCTGACGATCGAGGATTATGTCGCCTATCCGCACATCCTTGTCTCGGCCAAGCTGGACAATCGACAGGCCATCGATCGGGCGTTGGCGGACCGAGGTCTGGAGCGCCGCGTGAGCTTGCGTGTGGGACATATTCAGTCGGTGCCCACAATGCTGGCTGAGACAGATTACCTTGCAACGATTTCGATGTCGGCGGCCCCCGCTCTGACCGCGCTTGGACACTGCGAGACGACGCCACTTCCGTTTGATGTGCCGGACTGGCCGCTCACGATGGTCTGGTCTCGACGCAGCGAAACAGACCCTCTTCAGGCCTGGGCGCGTACCCAGCTAATGTCGGAAGCTTGGGACTAGAGTATCCGTGTTGTATCAAGGCGTTTGTGGTGTCCATTTCCGGTTTTCGCGTACCAGGGCATTTGCGAGGATGATGAGTTTTCGCATGATGGCAA
>JANQGH010000034.1 GCA_028277405.1 Alphaproteobacteria bacterium
TCCGAAGATGCTGGAACTCAGCATCTATGACGGCATCCCGCACCTGCTGTCGCCGGTGGTCACGGACCCCAAACAGGCGGTGGTGGCCCTGAAATGGGCGGTGCGCGAGATGGAGGATCGCTACCGTGCCATGTCCAAGATGGGCGTGCGCAATGTCGAGGGCTATAACCAGCGCCTGCGCGAGGCCAAGCGCAAGGGCGAAAGCCTGATGCGCCGCGTCCAGACCGGGTTCGATCCGGACACGGGTAAGCCGGTCTTCGAGGACCAGCCGCTCGACCTGACGGAGCTGCCCTACATCGTCGTCGTGGTCGACGAAATGGCGGATCTGATGATGGTCGCCGGCAAGGAAATCGAGGGCGCCATTCAGCGCCTGGCGCAAATGGCGCGAGCGGCCGGCATCCATCTGATCATGGCGACGCAGCGGCCGTCGGTCGACGTCATCACTGGCACGATCAAGGCCAATTTCCCCACCCGGATCAGCTTTCAGGTTACGTCCAAGATCGACAGCCGCACGATCCTGGGCGAAGGCGGGGCGGAACAGCTGTTGGGCCAGGGCGACATGCTCTATATGGCCGGCGGCGGCCGGATCACCCGCGTGCATGGGCCGTTCGTGTCGGACAGCGAGGTCGAGTCCGTGGTCAACCATCTGCGCGCCCAGGGCGAGCCCGAATACAATGACAGCGTGCTTGAGGACGAAGACGAGGCCGCGGCCATCGACGCGATGCTCGGCGGCGGCAGTGCGCCAGGCGGCGGCAATTCGGGCGACGAGCTCTATGACCGGGCGGTCGCGCTCGTGGCTCACGAACGCAAGGCGTCAACCAGCTTCGTCCAACGCCATCTGCAGATCGGCTACAACCGGGCCGCCCGCATCATCGACCGCATGGAGGCAGAAGGCGTGGTCTCGAAGGCCAACCATGTCGGCAAGCGCGAGGTCCTTGTCGGCGATCATGGGGGCGACTAGCTCGATCCGGTGCCACGCAGTGGTTCGGCGAGCCATCGACGACGCTGAACCGACGCCTCCTTGAGGCTATGCGCCCCAATTTGGCAGGGCTGCAAGCCCGGCGGCGGGCAGATAGAGTGGGCCTGTGGCCGCCGTCGCGGTCCGGCTTCGGACATCTCCTCAGTCCTGATAGTCGACGTCGATGCGGCGGCCTGATTGCAATGCCCGGTCGGCGGCCTCGAGGACGCATGCCGCATCGTAGGCGTCGTCAACCGTCGACAACGGTTTGGCCCCGTGCGCGATGCAGTCGTTGAGAAAGTAAAGCTGGGTGTAAAGAAAGCTGTCCCAATAGGCCGCATCGTCCTGGCCGGCACCGGGTTCTTCATCGACCTTGATCTGGTCCCAGGAGGCGACGCCGGTGCCCCGCGCGCCAAGGATCTTGAACTTCACCGTCCAGGGGTCGCGCGACCAATCGTCGGTTGAGAACGACGCCCAAAGGTTGGCGATGATGCCGTCTTCGTACCCGGCCGTGATCATGATCTGGTCGATCGTGTCGGGATTAGTGAAGTGCACCCGTGAGGCCGTGGTACTGACATGGGCGGGCCGGCCGGCGAAGTAGAGCAGGGCGTAGACATGATGGATCGTCAGGCCGCCCATGGCAGGGTCCGGGCGCCCCACGTCCGGCGGCAGCCGCTGATTGTAAAGCGCCCAGAAGCTGTTCAGCCGCCCCAGCCGGCCGGAGGTGAGATGGGCGTGAATGCGCCGGACCTCGGGCGCATAGATGTAATTGTGCGAGGGCATGCAGACACGGTCCGACGCCCGGGCCGCGTCGCGAATCCTCCCCACCTCGGTACGGGTGACGCCGATCGGCTTTTCGATCAGCACATGCTTGCCCGCCTCCAAAGTGCGCACCGCCAGGTCCGCATGGGCCTCGCTGGCGTTCAGGATGAAGACTGCCTTGATGTCCGGTTGGGCGAGCAGCGCCTCAGCACTGTCATAGGCGGTTCCGCCATGCTGGTCGGCAAAGCGCTCCGCGTTGGCATGGGATCGGCTCCAGACACCAGCCAGTTGACCGGCGCCGCCTTCCGCCAGCGCCCTTGCGTGCAGACCGGCAACCGTGCCGGCGCCCATGAAGCCAACCTTTATCATCCCGCCCTCGCCAATCGCTATGCCGTCTCGCGAACCGTCGCGGATAGGTAGCACTCACCGAGGACGAAGTCCCAGCCACTGTCGTAGCCGTCGCGGGTTGCCTGTGCTTCAGCGCCAAAACGGTCCCAGTTGCGATGTTCGAGGGACACCCTTGTGCCTTTGTCGCCGGCGTCCTCAAAGCGGATCTCGACCTCCGACGCCTCATCGGCGGGCCGGCCGACATGCCAGGAAAACAACAGCTTCCGTCCTCGTTCGGCTTCGATCACCTGGCCCCAATCATGGGTCGTGCCGTCCTCGCACACCTCATAGATGCGCCCACCCGGTCGCGCCTCGAAGACGACGGACCGGGGCGCGCCGCCGCTTCGCGAGGCGACGATGGAATGGCTGTGCTTGGGCCACCAGGCGTCGATGCGCGCCGTGAAGATGTCGAAAGCCTCGTGCGGCCCGCAGGCGGCGAAGACGGTTTTTTTCACAGGCTCGATCATGATCGGTCTCCCTTTTGCTTGGTGTAGTCGACGAAACTGTCGAGCACGTCGGTCCAGAAGCCGTCGATATAGTCGCGCAGTTCATTGAGCCCTTCTGGATTGGCGCGGAAAAAGCCGCGTTTGCCCTCATAGCGGACGGCAACCAGGCCGGCCTCGCGCAGGGCCTTCAGGTGCTGGGACACGGCCGGCTTGCTGACCCGCTGGCTGGCGGCGATGTCCGCGAACGCGCGCTCGCCACCGCGCAACTGTTCAAAAATGCTCCTCCGCGTCGGGTCCGCCAGCGCCGAGAGCACTATATGATAAGTCATCACTTAACATAGAATCGAAAGTTGTGTTCCGTCAATGGCCATGGTTTGACATCGATCAACGCGGGCCCGGCATCGCTGGCCTAACGCGTGGGGCATGAGTTCGATTGCCATGAAATATGCGACCGCCCGCGCGCCGCGCTACACCAGCTATCCGACCGCACCCCATTTCCAAAAGGGCTTTCCGGAGGCGACCTATCGTACCTGGCTCGCCCGGCAGGATGCGGCGGCGCCTATTTCGCTCTACCTGCATGTGCCGTTTTGCCGGCGTATGTGCTGGTATTGCGGCTGCTCGATGAAATTGGCGCGACGTTACGGGCCCGTCTCTGACTATCTCGATAGCTTGCTGGCGGAGATCGATTTGGTGACCGGAACGATGCCGGGTCGCCAGCGGGTCGCGCATGTCCATTGGGGCGGTGGCTCGCCGACTGTGTTGTCGTCGGGCGATCTCTCAATGGTGATGAAAACGCTGCATCGGCGTTTCGCCGTTCTCTCCGATGCGGAAATCGCGATCGAGATCGATCCGCGTACGCTTAGCGACGAGTTGATCGCCGTGCTGGGGGGTGAGGGCTTCAATCGCGCCAGCCTCGGCGTTCAGGAGTTCGACCCGAAAGTCCAAACGGCCATCAACCGCGAACAGCCCTTCCCGATGGTTGCCCAGGCAACGTCCGGACTGCGCGATGCAGGCGTGTCGGCAATCAACTTCGACCTGATGTACGGCCTGCCCTTCCAGACGACGGCAATGCTGTCCAGGACCGTCGACATGGCGGTTGGTTTGCGGCCCGACCGGATCGCGCTGTTCGGCTACGCCCATGTGCCCTGGATGGCGAAGAACCAGCGGATGATCCCGGAAGACGCCTTGCCGAACGCGGCCGAACGGCTGGAGCAATCCGAGGTGGCGGCTGAACGGCTGGTGTCTCACGGGTATCGACGCATCGGCCTCGATCACTTTGCGCTGCCGGACGATCCAATGGCTGGGCCGGCCCGGTTACGCCGGAACTTCCAGGGCTACACGACCGACACCGCCGATACCTTGATCGGCCTGGGTGCAAGCTCGATCAGCGCGCTGCCTCAGGGCTACGTTCAGAACGTCACGGAGACCGGCGCCTACGCGCGGGCGGTACGCGACGGTGTATTGCCCGTCGTCAAGGGCCGGGTGCTTGACGACGATGATCGCTTGCGCCGATCGGTCATCGAGCGCCTCATGTGCGACTTAGAAGTCGACCTTGTGGAAGAAGCGCAGCGGTTCGGCGCACAGCCAGACTATTTCGAACCGGAGATGGCACGCCTGAGCGATCTTCAGGACGATGGTCTGGTCGTTATCTCCGACCGATGCGTGGTCATCACCGAGGCTGGACGGCCGGTTATGCGGGCGGTTGCATCGGTCTTCGATGCCTACCTGAACGTCGAGGGCGCGCGCCACTCCAAGATCGCTTGAGGCGTGCCCAAACGCCGATTGACAGGGGGGCGCCAAAGCGACCAAGCTCTTGTCAACGCGTGATAAATCGGCGCGGAACGACAAGGGGTGGAGCGCGGAGCGATGAAGAAGTTTCTGAACGACGTCGATGACATGCTGTCGGAGAGCCTGCGTGGTTTCGGTGCCGCGCAGGCCGATATAGTCGCCGTCCATGACGACCCGATGTTCGTCACCCGTGCGGCCCCGCGCCGGGACAAGGTGGCCCTGATCTCAGGCGGCGGCAGCGGGCATGAACCGCTGCATGCCGGTTTCGTCGGCACCGGTATGCTGGACGCCGCGTGCCCCGGTCAGGTCTTCACCTCGCCGACGCCGGACCAGATGATGGCTGCGGCGGAGGCGGTTGCGAGCGACGCGGGCGTTCTTTGGATCGTGAAGAACTACTCCGGCGACGTCATGAATTTCGAGATGGCGCAAGAGATGGTCGACGGCTCGCAGTCCTTGCTCGTCAATGACGATGTCGCCGTTGAGGACTCCACCTATACCGCCGGACGGCGCGGTGTCGCCGGCACTCTGATCGTTGAGAAGATCGTCGGTGCGGCAGCGGAAGAAGGAGCCGGTCTCGACGCCTGCGTCGCGCTCGGCAACCGCGTGATCGCGGCGACCCGGTCATTCGGTGTCGCGCTGACCAGTTGCACGGTGCCGGCCGCCGGTACGCCGACCTTCGACATCGGCGACAATGAAATCGAGATGGGTGTCGGCATCCATGGCGAACCCGGTCGTCATCGCGAACCGCTGGGCACGGCCGATGCCATCGCCGGACAGATGATGGAGGCCATTCTCAGCGATCTCGCGCCGGCCGCCGGCGGCAAGGTGCTGTTTCTGGTCAACGGCTTTGGCGGCACGCCGCTGATGGAGCTTGACCTGATGTATGGGGCCGGCGCCAAGCTGCTGTCGGATCACGGCCTGACCTTCAGCCGGTCGCTTGTCGGCAACTATGTCACGTCGCTTGAGATGGCCGGCTGCTCGTTCACCGTCACGGCTTTGGATGACGAAATGACCCGCCTGTGGGACGCGCCGGTGCACACGGCCGCGTTGCGGTGGGGCTGCTAACCGCGATCGGCCAGTGCGGCGACCCGGCGGGCGAAGTCGCGGACCAGCCGCTCCATCTCCTCCTGCCGCCCGGCATTACGCAGGACCGGCACTTCGACCACGATGCGTTTCATGCCGCCGCTGCCGGCTGCTGACGCCTCTGCGGCCGCCGCCACCTGCCGGTTTGGATGGGCGGTCTCGTAAAGGGCCACGAATTGCCGCCGCTCTGCGGGCGAGAAGTGGCAGATGTCGAAGATCGTCGCCAAATGCTTGGCCGGCACCGGCACGGCGTAGCCGGGGTTGGTGATCTGGGTGACGAAGCTTTTGTGTTTGCCGAGGGCGGAGGCGATGAGTTGGCGGGTGCCAGAGGGGCGCCGGTCGATCAGGTCGCGCAGGAACTGCTTGTAGGCGCTGACCGGATTGGTCCCGTCGGTGCTGTCACCGGCCGGCCTCCCAACGCTCATGGCTCAGTCACATAATCGGCGATGGTCGCCTTCGCTTGGGCGAGCGCCGCATATCCCATCGAGACCGACCGAACGCCGCAGTCCAGCAGCGCCTTGAGCGTGGTCGCTTCCGCCGCCATGTCGCCGCAAACGCTGACCTCCTTACCGGTCTTCAGCCCGTGATCGGCAATCCGCGTAATCAGGCGCAACACGGCCGGGTTCAGCGGGTCGTATAGGTCCGAGACCTCGGCGCTGTCCCGGCTCGACGCGGTAACATATTGGATCAGGTCGTTGCTGCCGATCGAAAAGAAGTCGGCGTCGAACCTCTCGATCTCAATCGCGGCGGCTGGGACTTCGACCATCATGCCGATGGCCGGCTCTCCGACCGTCACACCCTCCTTCGAAACGGCGGCAAGGGCCGCTTCCATCAGTTCACGTGCGCGATCGAGCTCCCAAGGCGCGGTGACCATGGGGAACATGATCTTCAGATTTCCATGGACCGACACGCGCGCCAGCGCCCGCAACTGAACCTCGAAGACATCGCTCCGGGCGAGCGAGAGGCGCAGCCCGCGCAGGCCCAGGAACGGGTTGCCTTCGCCGTCGAGCGTCAGGCCGGGGATCGGCTTGTCGCCACCCGCGTCCAGCGTGCGGATCGTGACCGGGCGGCCATCGGCCCAGTCGAGAAGCCGGCGATAGACGGCGGCTTGCTCCTCTTCGTCCGGCAGGTCCGCGCGGTCATGAAACAGGAATTCGGTGCGCGTGAGGCCGATGCCGTCGGAATGACCGACGGGGACTTCCGACAGACTTGCCGGATCGTCGACGTTCACCGTTGTGATCACGCGCTGGCCTGAGCGTGTGGTCGCTGGCAGTGGCAGCAGGCGTTTGGCGTCTTCCGCCTGCCGCGCGCGTGCCGCCACGTCCCGCCGCGCTTGCTCCAGCGCGTCTTGCCCGAGACCGCTGATCACCCGGCCGGCGTCCGCATCCAGCACAACCGGCTCGCCGGAATGCAAGGCCGAGATGCCGTCACCCAGGCCAACGGCCATCGCCAGGCCGCGCGCCCGGGCCAGCATGGCCACATGGCTCGACGGACTGCCGCCGGCAAGCGCGAGGCCGCCCGCCCGATGCCAGTCGACCGCCAGAAACCGCGACGGTGTCAGTTCCCGTCCGATCAGGACAGCGCCGTCCGGCATGCCGCCGTCGCCGAAATCGGCGCCGGTCAGGATCGACAGTACCCGGTCGCGCAGATCAGTCAGGTCCTCCGCGCGGGCGCGGAAATAGTCGTCGTCGGAGGCGTCGTAATCGGCAATCTGTTCGTCCAGCGCGTCGCGCCAGCCCTTGGCCGCGGAGGCACCCGCCTCGATCTCGGCGACAGCGGGCTCGATCAGCGCATCATCTTCCAACAGCGCGATCTGAAAGCCGAGGATTTCTCCGCCCATGTCCCCGGATGTCCCGGCCAGCGTTTC
This sequence comes from Alphaproteobacteria bacterium, assembly GCA_028277405.1. GTDB lineage: Bacteria > Pseudomonadota > Alphaproteobacteria > DSM-16000 > Inquilinaceae > JANQGH01. The sequence continues at coordinate 7,292 of JANQGH010000034.1, forward strand.
GAGCGCCTCGCTTGCCGTGGCGATCGCCGAGCGCAGCTTTGATATCTCGTCGTCGCTGGTGCCTGCCGGCGTCTGATCGCGCACAATGATGTCTCCGAGCAGGTGGGCGGGGCCCACGACCAGTCCGCCGGACGCGCGCTTGCCTTCCAATCGCAGGATTTGGCGTTCAGTCTCCGCCATCGTCGAAATTCCGTTCGACCAGCCCGACCATGGCGTCGAGTGCGCTTTCCGCGTCGCTGCCTTCGGCCTTGAAATGCAGCGTCACGCCTTGCTTGGCCTTCAGCGCCATGACCTTCACGATGCTCTTGGCGTCGGTCCAGTCCTCGCGGTCGTCAGGCTTGATCGCGATGACGGCATCGTACTGCTTGGCCAGCTTGGTCAGCTTGACCGACGGTCTGGCATGCAGGCCAACCTTATGGGTCAGCAAGACGCTGCGCTCGATCGCTTCCTGGTCTGTCGGCTGCACGCTCATGGCTGGCCCATCAGCTCTTCGGCGGTGGCCTGGACGGCCGAAAGGGGGGAGCCGCCGGCCGCCTCCGCCGCCGCCATGACCGCGCCTTCGACCACCGGCGCGTTCAAGATCCGGATGCGGTCCTGCCGTTCCGCCGGCTGCATCTCCACGGCCATTTCGCTGTTGGTCTCAGCACCGCCGAGATCGACCAGAATGGCCACGCCGGCCTCGCTCCAGGCCTGGTCGATGGCCTCGACAATCTTGGACACGTCCGTGCCCAGCCCGCCGTCCGGGTCGCCGCCGCAATGGACGATGGTGACCTCGTCGCCGACCATCTGGCGGGCCATCTCGGCCGTGCCGCGCGCGACGTCGGAGGAGTGGGAGACGATCACTAGGCCAACAGTGGGGGGCGATTGGCTCATCACACCTATCCTTCGATGACGTCGCAGACGGTCTGGAGCAATAAACGGGATGACGCCGCCCCGGGGTCCAGGTGCCCCGCGCTGCGCTCGCCGAGGTACGAGGCCCGCCCCTTGGTCGCGACCATGGGGATGGTGGCTTCCGCAGCGTCATCGGCGACCTGGCGGATCTTGGCGATGTCGGCGCCGTCGGCGAGGGCCTCTTGGACGGGGATCAGCACGTCCAGCATGGTCTTGGCACCGCGGTCGCTTTTGCCGCGCTTCTTCACGGCCTCGACGCCAGCGCCAAGCATGTCGGCGAGCGATGCCCGGTCCGGCTCGCCTTCCGGCGCGGCCTTGCCCATGGCCATCAGCAAACTGCCGTACAGCGGCCCGGATGCGCCGCCGACCTTCATGACCAGCGTCATCCCTGCGGCTTGCAGGGCCGGACCCAGCGGCTTCGCCAGGATCTTGTCGCGGTCCTGTTCAATCGCCGCAAATCCGCGCGCCATATTTAGCCCGTGATCGCCATCGCCGATGGCTTGATCGAGCTTCGTCAGATCGTCCTTGGCCTCTTGAACGGCGGTGTTCGTCGCGTCGATCAGTGCCGAAAGCTGCTCATTCGCCATGGGTTACCCTCCCGCCCTTGGGGCGTCAATGCGCCTGCCGTCGCGATCGAAGAACATCGGGGCGTTTTCGGCCACGCCAACGCGCACCGTTTCGCCCTCGCCAATGGTCGCCTGTGGGTCAACCAGCGCCTGGATCTGGGTGCCGTTGACTTGGAGCACGGCAACCGTCTCGGCGCCCAGACGTTCGACCAGCGTCGTGCTCCCCTCGACGCCGCTTGGCTGGCCGATGGTGATATCCTCGGGCCGGACGCCGACCGTCGACGTGCCTGCAGGTGCCTCGATCCCAAACAGGCTGGGGTCGACCAGGTTGAGAGGCGGGGAGCTGAGCCGCTGCGCGACATAGATAGTGTCCGGCTGTTGATAGATGTCGCGCGGCGTGGCGATCTGTTCCAGCCGGCCATGGTTCAGCACGCCAATGCGGTCGGCCATGGTCATGGCCTCGACATTGTCGTGTGTGACGTAAAGGATCGTGGCGCCAAGCTCCACGGAGATGCGTTTCAGCTCTACCCGCAACTCGGCGCGCAGCTTGGCGTCCAGCGACGACAGCGGCTCGTCCATCAGATAGACCGCCGGGCGCCGTACCAGGGCGCGGCCGATGGCGACCCGCTGCATCTCGCCGCCGGACAGTTCGGTCGCCTTGTTCTTCAGCTTATGCTCGATATGCAGCATACCCGCGACCTCGTGCACCCGGGCATCGATCTCCGGCTTGCTCCACTTCAAGAGGGGCGATTTCAGGGGGAAGGCGAGGTTCTGATAGACCGTGTAGTGCGGGTAGAGCGAGTATTGCTGGAACACGAACGAGACGTCGCGCTCGGCCGGTTGGGCCTTCGTCACATCCGTGCCGTCGATGACGATGCGCCCCTCGTCGGGCTTCTCCAAACCGGCGACGAGACGCAGGGTCGTTGTCTTGCCGGACCCGGTCGGCCCCAGCAGCACGACGAACTCACCGTCCTTGATGGCCAGATCAAGGGCGTTGACGGCCGTAACGTCACCGAACCGTTTGGTGACCCTGTCGATCCGGATGTCAGCCATTGGCGGCCTCGGCCAGGGCCGGTGAGGTGTCCCGGGCAAGCGCCCGTTCCGTCTTTTGATCGAAGATCACCGCCCGGGCGCTCATGATGTCAAGACCGACGGTCTCGCCGACGACGGCGCTTACCGAGCCGCCGGTGCGCACCTTCAGCCGCCCGGCGTCCGTATCCACCGTTACCACCTGCCGGGCACCCATATACTCGACGCCGAAGACCCTGCCGCGCAACGGCCCGTTGTCGTCGATGCGAATATGCTCTGGCCGGATGCCGTAGACGAAGGCGTTGCCGGCCGGACGCTCCGCCAGCGTCGGCATCGCAACCTCGGTACCGCCGACGAGACGCGCTTTGCCAAGGTCGCTTTCCAGGCCGCCTTCGACATCGAGAAAGTTCATCGGCGGGCTGCCGATGAAGTTGGCCACAAAGAGCGTGGCAGGGTTGTCATAGAGCTCCTGCGGCGGGGCGACCTGCAGCAGGTCGCCCTGGTGCATGACTGCGATCATGTCGCCCATCGACATGGCCTCGACCTGATCGTGGGTGACGTAAACGGTCGTCGCGTCGATGCGGTTGTGCAGACCGCGTAGCTCCTGACACATCAAATCGCGGAACTCGGTGTCCAGCGCGCCCAGCGGCTCGTCCATCAAGAACGCCTTGGGCCGCCGAATGATGGCGCGGCCGAGCGCGATGCGCTGGCGGTCGCCGGCGGCAAGACCGCCCACCGGACGTTTCAACAGATGCTCGATGCGCAGCAGGCGCGCCGTCTCGATCACCCGTTCGCGCACCTCGCGGCGGGGCGTGCCCTGGGTGATCAGGGGGAAGGCCAGGTTGCGATAGCAATTCATGTGCGGGTAGAGCGCGAACATCTGAAAGACGAAGGCGATGTCGCGCTCGCGGCCCCGGTGGTAGGTGACGTCCTCATTGTCCAGAAGGACGTTGCCGGAGGTTGGAAACTCCAGTCCCGCGATCATGCGCAAGGTCGTGGTCTTACCACAGCCTGAGGGCCCCAACAGAACGAAGAAGTGACCATCCTCGATCGTCATCGTCGAATCGCGCACCGCGACGAAATCGCCGAAGGCCTTGTGCAGCTTTTCGATCCGGATCTCGGCCATCGGATCAGTCCGGAAAATGGCTGACGATGACGAAGCCGAAGGTGCCGATCAGCAACGGCGTCAGGCTCCAGCTATAAAGCCAAAGCGAGAAGGGCTGCGTCAGCATGACGACACCCAGCGCGATCAGGATCATGGTCGCGATCTCCCACGGCTTGCGCCGGAAGATTCGCCGCATCAGGCTGCGCGGCTTTTCGACCACCTGTTCGGTGTAGGGATCGGTCATTTGCGTACCGCCCCGAAGGTGATGCCGCGCAGGAGGTGCTTGCGCAGGAACAGGGTGAAGATCAGGACCGGCAGCAGGAACAAGGACGCGCCGGCCGAGACCGCCGCCCAATCGAGCCCGCCATCGCCGATGATGTTGGGGATGAAGGGCGGCGCGGTTTCGGCCCGGTTGGTGGTCAGCAGCAGGGCGAAGGCATATTCGTTCCAGGCCAGGATCAGGCAGAAGATCGTGGTCGCCGCAATGCCTGTCGCCGCCTGGGGCAGCACGACCTTACGGAACGCCTGGAAGCGGGTATAGCCGTCGACCATGGCCGCTTCTTCATACTCGCGCGGGATCTCGTCGATGAAGCCCTTCAACAGCCAGACCGCCAGCGAGATGTTCACCGCCGTGTAGAGGATGATCATGCCGGCATGGGTGTCGCTGAGACCCAGCGCGCGATACATCAGGAAGATCGGGATGGCGACGGCGACCGGCGGCATCATCCGGGTCGACAGGATGAAGAACAAAAGATCGTCGGCCAGCGGGATCTTGAAGCGCGAGAAGGCGTAGGCCGCCATCGTGCCCAGCACGATGGCGATGAAGGTCGAGCCAAAGCCGATGATGACCGAGTTTAAGAACCTGCCAAAGAAGGGGGACGGGCCGGCGATCACCTGGTCGTTCTGCCGGACGATCTCCTCCCACCAGGTTTCCGGCGGTGGCAGTTGGGCGAGATACTCCGCCGACTGCCGGCTGCGGGTGGTGAACAGGTTGACGAAGCCTTCCAGCGACGGGTCGAAGAACACCGCCGGCGGATAAGAAATGGCGGTCGCCGTGCCCTTGAACGCGGTCATGAAGATCCAGACGATCGGGATCAGCGAGATCGCGGCATAGCCGATGACCACAATGGCCGCGAACCATTTCAGCTGCGTTGAGGACTCGGTGGGTGTGAGAACCTTGGGTGTGCTCATCGTGCCTTCACCCGGTTCATCAATTTCACGAACACGTTCATCGCGCCGAAGACGGTGACGAACAGGATGATGGCCAGCGCCGAGGACCGGCCGGTCTGCCAGCGGTCAAACGCCAGTTCCTTCAAGTCGATCGAGGCCAGGCGGGTGGTATTGCCGGGGCCGCCGGAGGTCAGTTCGAACACCAGATCGAACATCTTGAAGTTCTCAATCGCGCGGAACATGACCGCCAGCATCAGGAACGGCAGCACCATCGGCAGGGTGATGTTCCAGAATTTGCGCCAGGTCGAGGCGCGGTCGATCTCGGCCGCCTCGTAGAGGTAGTCGGGGACGGAGCGCAGGCCGGCCAGGCACAGCAGCATGATGTAGGGCGTCCACATCCAGGTATCGACGATGATGATCGCCCAGGGGGCCAGCGCGACCTCGGAGGTCATGGAGAAGGTGCCGAAATCCCAGATGCCGTTGATCAGATAGTTGAAGATGCCGATCTGCGGGTCGAACAGATACTTCCAGTACATGCCGACCACGGCCGGCGACAGCATCATCGGCAGCAGGATCAGCGTGGTCCAAAGCCCGTGGCCCTTGAACCGTTTGTGCAGGAGAAGGGCGAGGCCGAAGCCCAGCAGCACCTGGAACAGCATCGTGAAGGTGACGAAATGTGCCGTGCGCTGCAGGTTTTCCCAGACGCCCTCGTCGGACAGGATGCGTTCATAGTTGCGCGTGCCGACCCACTCGATCTCGCGGTTGGGCCGGTTGGCGCGATAATTGGTGAAGGACAGATAGACCGTCCAGACCAGCGGATAGATGTTGATCGCCAGCAAGAGCAGGATCGTCGGGGTCACGAAGATCCAGGCAATCGCCCTGTCGGACAAGCCGCGCACGCGCCTGACCATGCCGCCCTTCGGGGGCTTGGTCGCGGCGGCTGGCGCTTGGCCAATCACATCTGTGCTTGTGTCGGGCACGGGTGGAATCCGGGGCGCTAGGGTCGAGGTGGGCGCAAAATGGGGCCGGCTCGGCTAAGAACCGGCCCCGTTTTCATGATCAACTGTGACGCAGACTAGAGGATGCCTTCGTCCTCGAAGATCTCCTGCCACTCCTGGATGGTTGCATCCAGTGCCTCCTGCGCCGTGCCCTCGCCGGCGACGACGTAGTTGTGGATATGCTCCTGCATGGCCAGCATCAGGTCGGCATAGGCCGGTTCCTGCCAGAAGTCCTGAACGATCTGCATCGAGTCGAGGAAGCCCTGGGCGTAGACGGCGCTGTCCAGGAATTCGTCGCTGAACAGAACGTCGTTATGCACCGAATAGCCGCCCAAATCCCACCAGCGCTGCTGGACCTCCGGCTGGGCGAACCAGGCGAGGTATTGCAAGGCCTCGTCCTGGTTGTCCGAATAGCCGACAACCGACATGCCCTGGCCGCCCAAGGTTGCCGCGTCAACTTCCTGACCCGGGTTGGAGAAGAAGCCAGTCACGGGGCCGACATCCGGATGGCGCGAGATGCCGGGGAAGAAGGCGTACCAGTTCATCTGCATGGCAACCTGGCCGGACGTGTAGGCGTCCAGGTTTTCCTGCATGTAGGCATCGGCCCAGCCCGGCGGGGTGCAGCATTCGTAGAGCTCGCGATAGAACTCCAGCGCCTCGACAACGTTCTCGGCGTTGAAGTAGCCCTCCATCTCGTACGGATTGTCGGGGTTGTCGTATTCCATGCCCCAGGCATACATGGCCGCCGTAACGCCCATGGTGATGCCTTCAGAGCCGCGCTCGGTATTGATCGCCATGCCATAGACGGTCTGGCCGTCGATCTCGCGGCCCTGGAAGAACTCGCCGATGTCCTTCAGCTGATCCCAGGTTTCCGGCACGTCCAGCGGGTAGCCGTACTCGGCCTCGAACTCGTCGCCGAAGCGCTCGAACCAGTCGCGGCGATAGGTCCAGGCCAGCGCGTCGCCCATGGCCGGCAAGGCCCAATAGTTCGGCTCGCCCTTCGGCCAGGTCGAATAGGAGTAGACGGTGGCCGGCAGGAAATCGTCCATCGAGATGCCGTTGGCATCGAAGAAATCGTTGAGCTGGACATAATGGCCAAGCTCGGCGCCGGCACCGATCCATTGGCTGTCGCCGATCAGAACGTCGAAGGTGTCGCCGCCGGCATTCAGCTCGTTGAACACCTCGGCGGTGAAGTTCGGCCAGGGGATGAAGACGAACTCCACCTCGATGCCGGTTTGTTCGGTGAAGTCTTGGGACAGCTCGACCAGCGCGTTGGCCGGGTCCCAGGCGGCCCAGCCGACGGTGATGGAGTCTTGCGCGCTCGCCACGCTGGCGGTCAGGGCCATCGTGGCGGCGGAGGTAAACAAAGCAAAACGACGCATTTGGACACTCCCTCTTCATTATCGGATCGCGCTCGGCGGATCCGTTGCTGCTCGCCATTGGTTCCGAACGTCTGGCGAGTTTATGATCGCGGTTTAGTTTACTAAACTGCTGCGACGGGAGTCGTCAACCGGCAGATGGAATCATTGGATCAATTCGAGTGCTGTGACGAAAGAATGCGCCTTGAAATGCTGCGGTGCCGCATGGAATGTTCGTGCGACGCCAGCACGCCGACTGTTGCGGGCGCGCAGAAGTTTAGTTCAGTTTATCTGGCTGTGCTGAGGCAGCACAGGACGGGCCGTTAGATCAGCTCGTCCTTGCGGTCGTCCGTCTCACCGAAACGGCGTAGAATTGCCGGCCGCGTGCCTTCATAGACCGTGTCCAGCCCGGCCTCGATTTTGGCGTTTTCCCGTTCGAACAGGCTGTTGCCGTCAAGGTCGCTTTCGACGATGAAGGGGCCGAAATTCTCCACCTCCAAGACCCACATGGCCTGGGCGATGCCCAGCTCTTCCAGCCAGTGCGCCGCCGCCACGCGCTTGATGCCGCGGCCCAGCAGGGCGCCCGTGCCGTAACCCACGGTCGTCAGATAGATAGCGCCGTTCGGCACGAAATAGCGCCGGTAGTCCGCGCTCTCCATCCCGCCCTTGCCCATGATGATCTTGGCGCCCGACAGCGCAAACCAACGCTCCAGCCATTGGGAAAACCGGAACGACGCCGTTCCTGTGACGGCGTTCAGATTGAAGCTGCCGTCCTCGTTCACGCTGGCGGCGGGCGAGCAGTGAAAGTTCACCCAACTCAGGTCGCGCAGATCGACCGGCAGGTCATGCCCTTCCGCGATCGCGCGTTTGTAAACGCCCTCACGGCCGGTATAGACGACGCCGTCCAGATAGACGACGTCGCCGATCGCCAGCTCCCTTAGCGATGCTTCGTCCGGCTTGGTGCTCAGGCGGACTTTTCTAAGCGATCTTCGGCCATCGGCCATTCGACGGTCTCCCTGCGCATGTAAGGCGTGAACCAGTTCGGGTCGGTGCGGTATTCAACGCGGCCGTCGGCGAAGATTCGGGCGGTCGCCCGGCGCGACGACAGACAGAAGGCATGGACGCTCATCGGCAGCCCGCCCGTGTGGCAATAGCCGACCTCGATATGGCAATCGACCACCATCGACTTGCCGACGAAACCCATGGCGCCCATGCCGATGGAGTTGCCCAATTCCTTGAACTCGCGCTCCAGCTCCGCGATTTTGGGGTCGGGGTTCTCGTCCCCGACCACCCGCAGGCAGGCGGCCTGCTTGCCCAGGGTCATGGAGATGTCCTTCGATCCGCCGAGGCCGATGCCCATGATCGCCGGCTGACAAGCCAGGCCACGCTTGCCGAAGCCGATCAGGGTGTCGAGAAAGAACTTCTTGATGCCGTCGATGCCGTCGCCCGGGAACAGCATGCGGTAATCCGTGCCAAACAGGCCGCCCTTGTGCACGGTCGTGAGGTCGATCCAGTCGCCGCCCGGCTCGAACGTGTACTCGATTTCCGGCGCGTTGATGCCGACATTGTTGTTGTGGTCCGTGCGCCACAGCGGATGCACCCGGTTGGGGCGCAGCGGCACGTCGTGCGTCGCCTTGGCAGTGGCGCGGCGCAGGGCGGCCTCCAGCGCCACAGGCCCACCGTCGATCCGGGCGTCGTTGCCGAATTTTACGAACCAGCGGGGCACGCCGGTGTCGGCGCACATCGCCCTGCGGTCTTCTTTGGCGGCCTCGTAGTTTTCCAGCATCGCCTGCAGCACGAAGGACGACAGATCGCCATCCTCAGCCGCCGCGGCCTGCTTCAAGCCGGTGAGATAATCGTCGGGGATTTCGATCGCGGCCTTCTGCATCAGCGTCAGCGCCGAGGATTCGATGATGTCGATGGCAATCATAGGCGATGTCCTCATTCAGCAGCCGGCAACAGTTCCGGATCGTCGATCAGCGATTGGCCGGGGCGGATGATGGAGAAATCGACGGGCTCCAGGGCGATGTCGATGGCTTGGTCGCTTCGCCGGGCAACCGTGAAGCGCGTGGTCGTCAAGTCGCCCTCGTCCGGATGATCGGTTCGGAAATGGGCGCCGCGCGATCCTTCATGGGCCAAGGATGCATGGGCGATGACCTCGCTGACATCGATCAGGCTCTTCAGGTTCAACCAATCGTGCCAGGTCAGGTTGAAGTCGCGGCCGGTATCGGCGAGGCCCGTCGCCATCAGATCGACGCGCAAGGCTTCCAGCCCGGCGATTCCGCGTCCGAGGCCCTCGGCATCGCGCAGCACGCCGACATCGTCCCACATCAACGTCATCAGCCGCTCGCGCAAGCCGTTCAGATCGCCTGCCGGCCGCTCGAACGGGGCCAGTGCCGCGTTCATAGCGGCCTCGACGGTCCGTTCATCCAGTTCCGGCGCGGCGCGGTTCATGCCTTTCACGTAAGCGGCCATCGTGTCACCGGCAATTCCGCCGAAGACGGTGGAATTGGCGACGCCATTGCCGCCCAGCCGGTTGGCCCCGTGCGCGCCGCCCGCATCCTCGCCGGCGACGAACAGTCCGGGCATGGCGGTGCGCGTAGCCGCGTCGCAGACCACGCCGCCCATCAGATAGTGGGCGGTCGGCACGACCTCGACCAGGCCGCCGGCGAGGTCGAAGCCGCAATCGGCACAGCGCTTGACCATGCCCTTGAACCGCTTGGCCACGTCGGCGGGCCCAAGATGGCTCATGCGGATATAGACGCCGCCATTCGGTGTGGTTTTGCCGGAACTCATCTCCGCATAGATCGCCCGGCTGACGATGTCGCGCGTGGCCCGCTCGCCGCGTTCGTCATAGTCGAACATGAAGCGATGCTCGGCACCGTTCAGCAGATGGCCACCGGCGCCGCGCAAGCCTTCCTCCAGCACCGTGCCGGTCATGCGCGTGTCCTCGCCGGCCAAAAGACCGGTCGGGTGGAACTGGACCATTTCCATGTCGCGCAGGCCCAGGCCGGCATCGAGCGCCATGGCCAGCCCGTCCATGGATTTGTCGCCCGATGGCGTGTGATAGCGGTACATAGTCGGCCCGCCGCCGGTGGCTAGCAGGATGGCCTTTGTGCGGACGAGCCGAAAGATGCCTCTGCGAACATCGATCAACAGGCAGCCGGCGATGCCGCTGCCATCCTCGGCCGGAATCAGCGCGATCGCCCGATGCTCCTCTAGCCGAACGACCGGCCGGGCCAGCACCTGTTCCATCAGGCGGTTTACGATCTCGATGCCGGTGAGGTCGCCCTTGTGGATGGTGCGGTCGAAGGTCTGGCCGGCAAAAGCCTTGCCGTGCAGCGTGCCGTCCGGCTGGCGGTCGAAAAAACAGCCGACCTCGTTTTCCAGCTCGCGGATGCGTTCGGGCGCGGTGGTGCACAGGCGCCAGGCCATGTCCTGGTTCGGCAGCCACCTCCCGCCATTGATCGTGTCCATGAAGTGCCGCTCGATGCTGTCGCCCGGCAGCACGGCGGCGTTGTAGCCGCCTTGGACCATGCGCGTGCAGCCGCACTTGCCCAACAGCCCCTTCACCGCGATGGTGACGCGCAGATCGGGATCGGCTTGCAGCGCGTGCAGGGCCGCAAACAGGCCAGCACCGCCGGCGCCCAGGATCAGGACATCGGTCTCGTGGCGCTCAATCGTCATGATGCCGCGCTCAACAGAAAGCCGACGCCGGCCATGAACGACGCCCCCACTGCCGCGGCCGCATAGGTCTTCTGGCGGGGGCTCCAAGGCAGAAACTCCAGCGCCATGACGCGCAGGCCGCCGAACAAATGGACCGCCAGCAGGAAGACAAGGCCGAACTCGGCGATCTTCACGATCGGCAGCTCGGCCCAGATCAGAAAGCCGTCAAGCGCCGCTTCCCCTTCGATGGCGAGCCCCAGCACGAGGAAGTGCAACGGCAGGAACAGCGCCAGGGCCACGCCGGAGATCCGGTGGATCATCGCCGCGTACCATAGTGCGGTCTTTCTGGGCGCACGGATCATCACGCAATCACCGCGTAGACGGCGCGCAACCCCAGCACCGCGAGAACGATCAGGATGACCCAAGCCGTCAGGTTCAGCACCCATCGGCGTGGCCGCAGCGTTTCCGCGATCACGACCCGCAGGCCGATCGCGGCATGGATCGCCACGGCTAGAACAAAGGCGACGTAGAACAGGGCCCAGCCCCAACTGCCCTGCGTGCGCGCGAGGATTTCGCTGGCATCGAGCCCGCCTTGGACGGCCACGATGATCAGGCCGAGATGAACCAGCACAAAGGGCGCCATGATCAGCGCCGTGGCCCGCTGCAGCAGCCAAAGGCGCGGGCCGATCATCGTGGGCCTCGCCCAAATGCGGCACGGGTAGCCATGCGTTTGAGGCCGGCGATTGACGCCGTGGGGCTCAGACCGACCGGGCAGTGCTCGGTACAGCTTTGATGGCTGTGGCAGTTCTGACAGCCGCCGTCGCTTGTGACGGCACGCAGCCGTTCGGCCTTGCCGCCGTCCCGTTCGTCATTCTGCAAGGTCCAGGCCCGGTTGAGGGCGGCGGGACCCAGATAGTCCGGGTTCCACGTCACCACGTCGCATGCTGAGTAGCAAACGGCGCAGTTGATGCATTCGACCCCGGCATCGGCCGCCTTGCGCTCGGGTGAGGCCGGGTCGATGGTCGCGACCTCGGCCTCGCGGTCGGACGTCGCCTGGAGCCGGCCTTCCGCCGCTTGCCATTTGTCGAAGAACGGCGCCATGTCGGTGACCAGATCCTTGACCACCGGCAAATTGCGCAGCGGTTCGATCACCAGCCGGCCCTTGCGTGCCACGGTCTTCACGTCGGTGCGGCAGGTCCAGCGCGGCACGCCGTTGACCGTCATCGCGCACGAGCCGCACATGCCAACCCGGCAGGCAAACCGATAGGCAAGCGTCGCGTCGATGCGGCGCTGCACATAGGTGACAACATCCAGGACGGTCTGGTGCGCCTGCTCCGGCACCTGGTAGGCGCTGAATGCGCCGTCCTTGGCGCGGCCGCGCCAGATCTTGATCTCCAGCTTGCCGTTCGCTGCTGGCTGAGATCCACTGTCGATACTACCCATATGGCCCCGACAGTATCATTAACTGCACCCTGGCAAAGTGCGGAATAGTCACATCATACTTCAAGAAAACTGATGTTAGGTCGCGATGGGTTCGACGACGGGCACAATGGCTTCGGCCCGCACGATGCTGCGCAACCGGTCGACGAACAGGTCGATGACGGGCCGGTTGGCCCATGTTTCGCTGACGATCAACCCCAGGTTCCGGGGCACCGCGCCGGTCCCGAGGGCGATCTGGCGCACGGGCGGCGTGAAGGACGATGCCGCACAGCGCAAGGGCACAATGGAGACGCCGAGGCCGTAGGAGACCATGGTCGACACCGCCTCCAACGTATCGAGCTCCATCACCTCGCGCACCTCGATGCGCCGTCTTTGCAGCCAGTCATCGATCAGCCGGCCGACCCAGGCCTGCCGGTTGAACCGGATGAAGGGCTGGGACTTCAACAGGGCCTCTGGGTCGTCCGAGGAGATCTCGCTCGAGACCTCCAATACCAGCGGCTCCGACGCGAACGGGTGCCAGCCCAGGCGCGGCGGCATATAGATCGGCTCGCTGATGATCGCGGCACCCAGCATGCGCCGGCTGACCTGGGACAAGAGGTCGGCGGACAGGGCCGAGACGATGCGAATGCGCAAGGCCGGATGGTCGGCACGCAACGAGGACACCACCTTCGGCACCAGTCCGGTCAAGGTCGTGGGCACCGCGCCGATGTCCAGTTCGCCGGCCAGTGAGTCGCCAGCCGTATCGTCGGCCGAGGCCAGCGCATCGTAGGCGGCGACAACGGCACGCGCGCGCTCAACGACCGCCCGACAGGCCGCGTTCGGCGCCGGTGGCCGTCTGGTTCGGTCGAACAGCTCCATTCGCAAATCATCTTCAAGGGCGCGCATCTGCATGCTGACGGCCGATTGTGAGACGAACATCGCCTCTGCTGCGCCCGAAAAGGTGCCTGTCTCCGCAACGGCGATCAGAGTACGCAATCGGCGAATGGACATGCAGGAGCTCCGTCGCAGGAGTGTTCGAATCCCTTATGTTCTAGGTGGAGCTACAGAAATTGTTGAATTTTTTCTGAAGAAAATGGTCGTTGAAGAGCGGGTTTTGACGCTGCGTTCGGTGTGTCGTGCCGCCCGACTGGCCTTGCGCGCCAAGCTGGAAACCTGCCGAATTTCTTGTAATGTAGTCTTACAAATCACGGCACGTCGTCATTCGTCCGATTCTGAGATCGGCCAAAGGCGCGGCAAAGGGACCAGTGTTGCGCGATGAACCGACCGACATCAAAGACCGGCGCGTTGCAGGATGTCACCCGAAAGGAAGGGGTTTCCGTGGAACGCTTGAGCAAGCGCGTCTACGAGACAATCCTGACCGATATCGTGCGCGGCCTCTATGTCGAGGGCGATCGGCTGCCAACCGAAACCACGTTCGCAGAGCAGTTCGGCGTCTCGCGCCCCGTCGTTCGCGAGGCGCTGGCCCAGTTGCGCGACGACGGGTTGATCCAGGCTCGACGCGGCTCTGGCAGTTATGTGCGCCGGCGGCCCAGTTCCGCCGTTCTGCGTTTTGCGCCGTTGGGCAGCATTGCCGACATTCAAAGGTGTTTCGAGTTCCGTGCGGCGATCGAGCCGCCGGCAGCCGGGCTCGCCGCTCAACGGCGCGACAAGGACCAACTTGATCGGCTCAGCAATGCGCTTGAGGCACTCAACGCCGTGGTTATCTCCGGCGACGTCGGCGTCGACGCCGACTTCGCGTTCCACCGCGCGGTCGCGGCGGCGTCGGGGAATGCGTTCTTCGAAACCACCCTGGTGTCGCTGGAGGAGGTGGCCAAGTCCGCGATCTCGGTCAACCGCAACCTGTCGCTGCGTGATCCCAAGCAACGCCTGGCGCTGGTGCAGAAGGAACATGAACGTGTCTTTGAGGAAATCCGTGCCGGACGGCCGCACGGCGCCGAAGACGCGATGCGCCGGCACATCGAGGGCGCCCGACGCCGGGTTTTTGAAGGGGAGAAGGCTCCGCCAGACCAGAGTTGACAAATATTTCGTATGTGTAATGTTGTCTGACAACTTGTCAGCAACGGAGCCCATTCCCCATGGCGGACGCTTCTGGTGTGCCCAGAGACGCGGATTTGTCGACCGAGACTGTTGAGCGCCTGAAGTCGTGCTCGACAGCAACCCTGACGACGCAGCTGTTCAAACACGGTCTGCATAATCTGTTTATCCAGGGAGTGTTTCGACAGACCGAGGGCGGCGGCAACATGGTGGGGCCGGCGACCACACTGCGATACATCCCGGCCCGCGAAGATCTCGACCATTTGGGCGTGTTCGAGGACTGGTCGCACCCGCAGCGCAAGGTCGTTGAGGAGATACCAGTCGGCAACGTGCTGGTCATGGACACGCGCGGCGACACGCGCGCGGCGTCGGCAGGGCACATCCTGCTGACCCGCATGCAGGTGCGGGGCGCGGCCGGCGTCGTGACGGATGGCAGCTTGCGCGATCTGCCGGCGATCAGTGCAATGGACTGGCCCGTCTATGCCGCGCGCGGGGCCGCGCCGACCAACCTGATCCACCATCACGCGGTCGACATCGATGTGCCGATCGCCTGCGGCGAGGTGCCGGTCTATCCGGGCGACATCCTGGTCGGCGATGCGGAAGGGGTCGTCGTGGTCCCTCGGCATCTTGTCGACGAGGTGGCGGCCGACGCCGCCGAGCAGGAGCAGTTTGAGGCCTTTGTCATCGACGAAGTGCGCGCGGGCAAGTCCATCTTCGGCATCTATCCGCCGAGCGAGGAAACGAAGCGGCGCTATCAGGCCCTGCGTTTGGCAGGGGGCGTAAAGGGCGGCTAGCCGCAGGCGCCCCGGCCAAGGAAAACAGGCTCAGGTTGAACCACACCACGGGAGGATCACCTCATGCAAACCAAAACCCATCTCTTCTTTAGCCGTGCCGGGGTCTCGGCCCTGGCTGTCGCGATGGCAATGGCGGCACTGCCGGCGGCTGTCGCGGTCGCGCAAGACACGACACTGCGCATGGGCCATATCCATGCGCCGTCGGGCCCGACCGGTCGCGGCGCCGACATGTTCGCGGACCTTGTCTCGGAATACACCGATGGTCGCGTGGAGGTTCAGGTGTTTCCGTCTTCGCAACTCGGCGGCCTGCGCGACCTGTTTGGCGCCTCGCGCAGCGGCGCCGTCGATATCGCGCTGACGCCTTATCCGCTGCTCTCGGACATCGTGCCGAGCTACAGCATTCTGACGGCCGGTTACGTGTTCGACGATTACGACCACCAACTTGCCGTGCTCGAAGACCCGGACTTCGGTCAGGCCTGGAACGAGCAGCTGGCGGACGCTGGCGGTTTGAACGTTCTGGCGAACTACTATTTCGGCGCCCGGACCCTGACCACGACCGACACCGAGGTGCGCACGCCGGCGGACCTGGAGGGCATCAAGATCCGCGCCGTGGGCAATCCCCTGTCGCTTGCCACCATCCGTGGCCTCGGCGCCAACCCGACTCCGTTGCCCTTGTCGGAGCTGTTTCAGGGCCTGTCCCAGGGGATCGTGGACGGTCAGGAAAACCCGTTGCCGACGATCTACAATCAGAACTTTTTCGATGTTCAGAACTATCTGATTCTAACCAGGCACCAGCTGATCCCGATACCGTTCACGATCAATTCCGAGAGTTGGGCGGAGCTGAGTGCGGAGGATCAGGAAGGGGTCGCGCGCGCGGCGCAGGAGGCGGCCGCCTGGATGACGGAAACCGTGCAGTCCGAGGAAGCCGCGCTTCTGGAACAGTTGCAGGCCGAGGGGATGACCGTGATCGGACCGGACCAGGGGCTCGACATGGATGCGTTCCGCGCCTCCGTCGAGGCCGAGGTTGCGCCGTTGGATGGCGAGGAGTGGCCCGAGGGACTGCTGGAGTCCGTCGCCAGCCTGCTTTCGGGCAATTAGGGTCTGTCCAAAATGGGGCGCGCGCCTCAGCCGCGCGTCCTCTCCATCCGTAGAAAGCACGATCGCCCATGTTCGCGCCTCCTGACGATACGCGACGATGGGCGAGGCTTTGGAAAGAGCCGGAATTCGCGCTCGCGCAACTGATCCTCTGGCTCTTCGTCGCGCTGACCAGCCTTCAGGTCATCATGCGCTATGTCTTCAACGCGCCGCTCACCTGGCCGGAGGAGCTGACGCAGATCCTGCTGGTCTGGATGACCTTCATTGCCGCCGTCGGCCTGTCGCGCAAGGGGCTGCACATCCGTGTCGAATTTGTCGAAGAACTCATGGGCCGGCGCGGGCGCCACGCGGTCGAGCTGGTCTTCAACCTGTTGACGCTGGTGTTTCTGGCCTTCCTGGCCGTCGGCGGCTGGGAGATGTACCAGCAATTGCAGTTCGAGCGCACGCCGGCGCTGCGCATCAACATCAACATCGTCTACGCGGTCGTGCCGCTCTCCGCGGCGGCGATGTTCATCACCCACCTTGTCCAGCTCGTAGGCAATTTCGCCGGCATTTTGCGAGGCGCGCCCGATGGACCTTAGCCTCTTTTTGATCGGCCTGATCGTCGCGAGCCTTGTCTTGGTTCTGGGCGGTTATCCGCTGGCGTTCGCTTTAGGCGGCCTGTCGATCCTGTATCTCTGGTGGAACGACTTCCCAATCTCGTTCGCGGTGGTCGAGCTTGGCGGGTCGCTTCAGAACTTCACCATGCTGGCGATCCCACTGTTCATGCTATCCGGCGCGTTGATGAATGCCGGCCGCATCACCGAGCGGATCTTTGCCTTCGCCAAGCTGCTCGTGGGCCGCATTCCGGGTGGCCTCGGCCACGTCAACATCTTCGCCAGCCTCGTCTTCGCGGGCATGTCCGGCTCCGTGCTGGCCGATGTCGCCGGGCTCGGCCGCATGGAATACAAGGCCATGCGGGACGAGGGCTACAAGCCGGACTTCGCGATGGGGGTGACCCTGTCGTCGGCCGCGATCGGCCCGATCCTGCCGCCAAGCGTGCCGATGGTGCTGTTCGGGCTTGTCGCCGAGGTCTCGATCACCGGCCTCTTCCTTGGCGGGATCCTGCCCGCCTTCGTCATCACGGCCTGCCTGATGGTCTATGTCTTCCTGGTCGGCCGGCGCCACGGCTATTACTCCAAGGACATGGATTGGAGCTTCGGCCGCCTGGGCGTCGCGTTCCTGAAGGCCCTGCCGCCGCTCCTGACGCCTGTGCTGATCGTGGGCGGCATGGTGCTCGGTATCTTCAGCCCGACCGAGGCCGCCGTGGTCGCGGTCCTCTACGCGCTCTTGCTGGCGGTGGTCGTCTACCGCGATCTTGGCTTCACCGCCTTCCTCGACGTCTCGCGCGACGTGGTGATCGGCACGACGCGGCTCCTGTTCGTCATCGCCATGTCGCTGCTGTTTGGCTGGGTGCTCTCGGTTGGTCGCATGCCTCAGGAGCTCGCCGTCTGGATCGGCGGCACGTTCGACAGCCAATGGGCCTTTCTGCTTCTCTTGATGGTGGTCATCCTGTTCCTCGGCGCCATCATCGCCGACGCGATCCTGCTGTTGATCCTGGCGCCGATGATCGTGCCCATCGCGGTCGCCAATTACGGAATGGACCCGTTGCATCTGGGCGTCGTGATGGTGTTCACGATCATGATCGGCCAGTTCACGCCGCCGATGGGCATGTCGTTGTTCATCATGCGTGACATTACGGGGCTGCCGTTTACCAAGGTCTGCTTGGCCGTGGCACCGTTCCTATTGCCGCTGATCGTCGCGTTGCTGGTCATGGCCTATGTGCCGAGTATCGTGCTGGCGATCCCGCGCGCGCTGGGCTTTTGAGCGACGAAACCTCAACTGGGCAGAACTATGCTTTACGATTTTCGCCACCCCGATTTCGCCGACGTAATCCTTCAAGATCAACAGCTTCGGACCGTTGGCACAGGCTACGAGTTCACCGAGGGCCCGGCCTGGCATCCTGAGGAAGGGCACCTGACCTTCAGCGACATCGCCGGCAATACGATGTACCGCTGGCGCCCGGGCGATGCGGCCCCCGCCGTGTTTCGACAGGCTAGCAACAAGGCCAACGGCAACACCTATGATGCCCAGGGCCGGCTCCTGACCTGTGAGCACGCCACCAGCCGTGTCGTGCGGCTCGAGGCCGACGGGTCGTTGTCGGTACTGGCCAGCCACCATGGCGATCTTGAGCTGAACAGCCCGAACGACATCATCGTTGGAAGCGATGGCGCGATCTGGTTCACCGATCCCTTGCCTGGGCGGAAGCCGTTCTTCGGCGTCCCGCGGGATCAGCATCTGGATTTCCAGGGCGTCTGGCGTCTGGCGCCGGAGGGTGGGCCGCCGGAGCCGATACTGACCGACTTTGAATTGCCTAACGGCCTGTGCTTCAGCCCCGATGAACGGGTGCTGTACGTCAACGATACCCCGAAGGGTCACATCAGGCGCTTCGATGTGGCAGCGGAGGGCACCCTCTCAGGCGGTGAGGTTTTCGCACTGCTCAAAGGCGAGGGCGAGGGCATGCCGGATGGGCTGAAAACCGATGTCGACGGACGTGTCTGGTGCACGGGGCCGGGCGGCGTGCATGTCTTCTCGCCAGATGGGGTGCCGTTGGGCGTGATCCGTCTGCCCGAGAAGACCGCCAACTTCACCTGGGGAGGACCGGACCGCAAGACGCTGTTCACCACCTCGTCGACCTCGGTCTATCAGCTCCGCGTGGCGGTGGCGGGCAATCACCTGTTCTAAGAGCCTGTTTGAGAATTGCTTACGGTCTGCATCGCCACCAGGGCCGCGAGTGTTAGGAGCGGTGGCGCAGGCGATGCTGGAGGCATCGTCAAGCCGGCGCGACGCGGCAATCGTGGCCCTGGCGGCGACCCGAAGGGCCGTCTTATCAAGGCCTTGGGACAACGTCGACCGTCGCTTGCGATGCGCCCGGCATCGCGGCGCGACGCTCTCCTAGAGTATCCGTGTTGTATCAAGGCGTTTGTGGTGTCCATTTCCGGTTTTCGCGTACCAGGGCATTTGCGAGGATGATGAGTTTTCGCATGATGGCAA
>JANQGH010000042.1 GCA_028277405.1 Alphaproteobacteria bacterium
TTGCCATCATGCGAAAACTCATCATCCTCGCAAATGCCCTGGTACGCGAAAACCGGAAATGGACACCACAAACGCCTTGATACAACACGGATACTCTAGCGGAAGGGCGCCGGCGGGCTCGTCACACCAATCCGATGGCAACCGTCAAATCGCGCTGAACGTGATGAACGCGTCGATCCCAGACGGCGTTCTGGAGTCACTTCAGTTCTTGGCGCCGGTCATGTCGCGAATCCATGTGAGCGCGGCGACGGCCCGTGGCAGACCGAGCGTGGGGATCGCCAACAATGCGATCTGTTCCAGCTCCTGGGTACTGATGCCCTCTGCAACCGCGCGGCGTGCGTGGGAGTGTGTGGCCCCTTCGGAACCCACTCCGACGGCGAGCGCGAGCTTCGCCAGCCGGACCGTCTTTTTGTCCAGCGGCCCCGCGGAGGCACAGGCCGCGCCCAGCTTGGCATAGGCCTGCCAGATATCGGGATGGGCTTCGGCAACTCGGCCGGCGGCGGAGGGAAGCTTTTGAGGCATTTCAATCTTCCTTGATGATTTGATTTAGATATCTGGGTCGTCGATCAGCGGATTGGGTTTGGCCAAACGCACGAGATCGTCCGGCTTTGTCAGTCCAATGTCGGCGCCATCGACCTCGACACCATAAGGCTTCAAGGTGCCGAAGGCGCGTGACAGGTTTTCCGGCGTCATGCCGAGGCGGCCCGCGAGCGTGCGCTTGTCGACGGGCAGCACCAGTTGCCCAGTTCCGCCCTGCTCGATCTCTTGGCGCAGCAGATAATTGGCAAGCCGCTCGACACCGGTCCTCAGTTTCAGATCCTTCTGCGCCTTGACCACCGCGCGATAGCGTGAGGCCAGTTCGGTGATGATCGCCTTGTCGAAATGCCGGTCGCGCGCCATGACGGCGCGGATGTTTTCCGCCGGGATCAGCAGTACGCTCGATTTTTCCAGCGTGCGCGCCGACATCAGATAGACCGCGTCCTTCAAAACCGCCGCCAGGATGAAGGTGGCCACGGGCCGAACGACCTCCATCGTCGTCTCGCGGCCGTTCGACCGGGCGAACAGTTCCACCGCACCGGAAACGACGATGTGCAGGAAGTCGGCTGGCTCGCCTTCGGTGATCAACTGGACCTGTCGGGGGAAGCTTTGCAGGTAGGCGATCTGCATCAGGTCGGCGAAGTTGTCTTCCTCCATATCCGCGAACAATCGCAGCTTTCGGACCAGGGTCTGGTCACCGTCACGCATGTCGATGTCTCCCCCTAAGACAGGGGTATGATTGTCGGTCATTCACTTGATAATTATCAAGTGAATTATAGTCATTTGCCTTTTTCAAGGTAGATTTACAGCAAAATGAATAATAAGGAATATCAAGGCAGTAATTATTTGTGCGCTGCAAACAAGTGATTTGATCTCGATCAAATAAAAATGGCCGGCCATTGATAATCGTCTGTTCTGCCTTTGCGCGTCCGCCGAAAGAGCGGGCCGCCAAACTTCAGGTAGGACGATCACAATGCAGCAATTGGCCGGGGTCACTGTCGGACAACAACGCGGCGCATTAACCGCCAGCACGCTCGCCTTCACGGTCTGTTTCGCCGTCTGGACCATCTTTTCGATCATCGGCCTGTCGATCCAGGAAGAGCTGGGACTGACCGACACGCAGTTCGGCATTCTGATTGCGACCCCGATTCTAACCGGGTCGTTGAGCCGGATTTTTCTCGGCATCTGGACCGATCAGTTCGGTGGCCGACGGGTCTATTCGATCGTCATGATCCTGACCGCGATCGCGGTTTGGCTGCTGTCCTCGGTCGACAGCTACTTCATGTTCCTGCTGGCCGCGCTGGGTGTCGGCCTGGCCGGCGGCTCGTTCGCCGTCGGCATCGCCTATGTCTCGCAATGGTACGACAAGGACCATCAAGGCACCGCGCTGGGCATCTTTGGCATCGGCAATGTTGGCGCGGCGGTAACCAATTTCGGCGCCCCCTTCCTGATGGTGGCGTTCGGTTGGTCCATGACCGCGCAGATCTATGCCGTCGTGTTGCTGATCACCGCCGTCTTGTTCTTCATCTTCACCAAGGAAGACCCCGCGACGGCCCGGCGCAAGGCACGTGGCGAAAAACCGGTCTCCGCCTTCATGCAGTTGACGCCTTTGAGACGGCTGCAGGTCTGGCGCTTCTCGCTCTACTACTTCTTCGTCTTTGGCGCCTACGTCGCGCTCGCGCTCTGGCTGCCGCATTATTATGTCGGCGTCTACGGGCTGGACATTCCGACCGCCGGCATGCTGGCCGCGGCCTATGCGCTGCCGGGCAGTATCTTTCGCGCGCTCGGCGGCTACCTGTCGGACAAGTTGGGCGCCCGGGCGGTGATGTACTGGACGTTCATCGTTTCCGCCGTGATCTGCTTTTTTCTCAGCTATCCGCCGACGGACTATGTCGTCCAGGGTGTCGAGGGGCCGATTGCGTTCAACCTGACCATCGGGTTGCCGGTTTTCGTGGCCCTGACCTTCATCCTGGGCTTCTTCATGAGCCTCGGTAAGGCGGCGGTCTACAAGCACATTCCCGTCTATTACCCGGACCATGTCGGCGCCGTCGGTGGACTGGTCGGCATGATCGGCGGCCTCGGCGGCTTCATTCTGCCGATCATGTTCGGGCTGATGCACGACATCGTCGGCGTGTGGACCAGCTGCTTCATGCTGCTCTTCGTTTTCGTCACCGTGGCGCTCGTTTGGATGCACTTTGCCATCCAGCGCATGGAGCGGAAGGCCAGCGCCGAACAGCTGGAAGGCCTGCCGGAGTTGCCCGAACTGGTCGAACTGCACGGGCCGGACCATGTCGGCGCCTTAGGTCCGTCGGGCGAGAAAAACACGACACGGACGAACACGCGACAGGCCAATCCGGCCACGTAACCCACGGCGGATTTTTGGAGGAAGATGAAGATGGCAACAGCCGAACCAGTCAGTGTCCGCCGGGGACACACGCTCACGGACTGGCGACCGGACGACCCGGCATTCTGGGACGCCACGGGCCGTAAGATCGCGTCGAAAAACCTGTGGATATCGATCCCATGCCTGCTGCTGGCCTTCTCGGTCTGGCTGGTCTGGAGCGTCGTCGTCGCCGAACTTCCGTCGATCGGGTTTACCTACAATACAGACCAGCTGTTCTGGCTGGCGGCGTTGCCGGGACTGTCCGGTGCAACCTTGCGCATCTTCTATTCGTTCATGGTGCCCGTTTTCGGCGGCCGGCTGTGGACGACTTTGACGACGGCATCATTGATCATACCGGCGGTCGGTATTGGCTATGCCGTTCAAAACCCAGACACCCCCTACAGCGTCTTTTTGGTCCTGGCGCTGCTCTGCGGTCTGGGCGGCGGCAATTTCGCCTCGTCAATGGCCAACATCAACTTCTTCTATCCGAAAAGCGCCAAGGGTCACGCGCTGGCGCTGAATGCCGGCCTGGGCAATGCCGGGGTCAGTGTCATGCAGTTCGTCGTGCCGCTGGTGGTCACCGCGAGTGTCTTCGGCGTCATCGGCGGCGAACCGCAGGTGACAACGGAAGGCGGCCGGATGTGGTTACAGAATGCGGGCTTCATCTGGGTCCCGTTCCTGATCATCACCGCTCTGCTCGCCTGGTTTGGCATGGACAATATTGCCAGCGCCAAGGCCTCGTTCCGGGACCAGTCGATCATCTTCAAGCGGTCGCACAATTGGATCATGTGCGTGCTCTACACCGGCACATTTGGGTCCTTCATCGGCTACTCGGCGGGTTTCCCGCTGTTGGCCCTGACGGAGTTCCCCGAGGTTCATTCTCTACAGTTTGTCTTTCTCGGGCCGCTGATCGGCGCCTTGAGTCGAGCCGCGACGGGGTGGGTGTCTGACAAGTTCGGCGGTGGCCGTGTCACGTTCTGGACCTTCATCGTGATGATCCTGGCGGTCGGCGGTGTGCTGTTCTTCCTATCGATCAAGGACACGCCGGGCGCGTTCTGGGGCTTCTTCGCGATGTTCATGATCCTGTTCTTCGCGACGGGCGTGGGCAACGCGTCGACCTTCCAGATGATCCCCTCGATCATGCGCCAACAGGTCAAGCGCCTGATGCCCGGCCTCGACGATACGACGTTCGTGCGCCAGGCCGAGCTCGAATCCGGTGCGATCATCGCCTTTACCTCGGCGATCGCCGCCTATGGCGCGTTCTTCATCCCCAAGGCCTATGGCTCTTCGATTGCCTATACCGGCGGGCCGGAAATCGCGCTTTGGGGCTTCATGGTGTTCTACGCGCTGTGCGTGGTCGTGACCTGGTTCTTCTATACGCGGCGCAACGCGCCGGTCCCGTGCTGAGGAGTATTGACGCATGAGCCAACTGCTCGATCGGCTGAACTTCTTCACCAAGCGTAATCTGGACGCGTTTTCCGACGGCTACGGCGTGACCACCCGCGAGGATCGGCGCTGGGAGGACGGCTATCGCAAGCGCTGGCAGCACGACAAGATCGTGCGCTCCACCCATGGCGTGAACTGCACCGGTAGTTGCTCCTGGAAGATCTACGTCAAGGGCGGCATCGTCACCTGGGAAACCCAGCAGACCGACTATCCGCGCACCAGGCCGGACCTGCCGAACCACGAGCCGCGCGGCTGTTCGCGAGGTGCGAGCTATAGCTGGTATATGTATTCCGGCAGCCGGGTGAAGTATCCGCTGGTCCGTTCCCGCCTGGTCAGGTTGTGGCGCGAGGCGCGCCGGACCCTGCCGCCGGTGGCGGCCTGGAAGTCGATCGTCGAGGACCCTGCTAAGCGCGCTTCCTATATCACGAAGCGGGGCCTGGGCGGTTTCGTGCGCGCGGAGTGGGACGAGGTGAACGAGATCATCGCCTCGGCCAATGCCTACACGGCCAAGACCTACGGCCCCGACCGGATCATTGCCTTCTCGCCGATCCCGGCCATGTCCATGGTCTCCTATGCCGCCGGCTCGCGCTACGTGTCGCTGATGGGCGGCACCTGCATGTCCTTCTACGACTGGTATTGCGACCTGCCGCCGGCCTCGCCGCAGACCTGGGGCGAGCAGACGGACGTGCCGGAGAGCGCCGACTGGTACAATTCCGGCTTCCTGATCCTGTGGGGCTCCAACGTGCCGCAGACGCGCACGCCGGACGCCCATTTCTATACCGAGGCGCGTTATCGGGGCGCGAAGTCCGTCGTGGTCAGCCCGGACTATTCCGAGGCGGCCAAGTTCTCCGACCTGTGGCTGCATCCCAAGCAGGGCACCGACAGCGCGCTGGCCATGGCCATGGGCCACGTCATCCTGCGCGAGTTCCACATCGACCGGCAGGCGGAGTATTTCGAGGCCTACGCTCGGCAGTACACCGACATGCCGATGCTTGTGCGCCTGGAAGAGCGGGACGGGCGCTACGTGCCGGGCCAATTGCTGCGCGCATCTGAGTTCGACGGTGATCTCGGCCAGGCCAACAATCCCGATTGGAAGACGGTCGCAATCGACCGGACGTCGGGCAAGATCGTCGTGCCGCGCGGCTCCGCCGGCTTCCGCTGGGGCGAGCAGGGGCATTGGAACCTGGAAAAGAAGGACGCCGACGGCAACGAGATCGATCCGGTCCTGACCCTGATCATGGAGGGCGATCACGACGATACCGTCGATGTCGGTTTTCCGTACTTCGGCAATCGCGAGCACGATCATTTCGAAGGGACTGACCATCCCGACGTGCTGGCGCGCCGCGTGCCGGTGAAGTCGGTCAAGCTGAAAGACGGCGACGCCCTGGTCGCAACCGTCTTCGACCTGTTCGTCGCCAATTATGGCCTCGATCGCGGCCTGGGCGGCGAGCATGTCGCCACCGGCTTCGATGAGAACGTACCCTACACGCCGGCCTGGGCGGAGAAGATCACCGGCGTGCCGGCCGATCACATCGTCACCGTGGCGCGGGAGTTCGCGCGCAATGCCGAGAAGACCAATGGCAAGTCCATGGTCATTCTCGGCGCCGGCCTGAACCACTGGTACCACATGGATATGAACTACCGGGGGATCATCAATCTCCTGGTCATGTGCGGCTGTGTCGGCCAGTCGGGCGGCGGCTGGTCCCACTATGTGGGCCAGGAAAAGCTGCGGCCGCAGACGGGCTGGCTGCCGCTCGCTTTCGCGCTCGATTGGGGCCGTCCGCCGCGGCACATGAACTCGACCTCGTTCTTCTACGCCCACACCGACCAATGGCGTTACGAGTCGCTGGGCGTCGACGAAATCCTGTCCCCGACGGCACCCGAGGGACCATGGGACGGCGCCCTGATCGACTACAACGTCCGGGCCGAACGCATGGGTTGGCTGCCCTCCGCACCCCAGCTCAAGACCAACCCTTTGGAGGTCTCCAAGGCTGCGGCTGCAGCCGGCGTGGAGCCGAAGGACTACGTCGTCGACGCTCTCAAATCCGGCGATCTGCGCATGTCCTGCGAAGAGCCGGACGACCCGGCGAACTGGCCGCGCAACCTGTTCGTCTGGCGCTCCAACCTGCTGGGCTCGTCCGGCAAGGGGCACGAGTACTTCCTGAAGCACCTGTTGGGCACGTCCAACGGCATGATGAACAAGGATCTGGGCGAGGAAGGCGGTGCGAAACCGCAGGAGGTCGCCTGGCAGGACAAGGCGCCGGAAGGCAAGCTGGACCTGCTGGTGACGCTCGATTTCCGCATGTCGACCACCTGTATCAACTCCGACATCGTGCTGCCCACGGCCACCTGGTACGAAAAGAACGACCTCAACACCTCCGACATGCACCCCTTCATCCACCCGCTGACCGGCGCGGTGGACCCAGCCTGGGAATGCCGATCGGACTGGGACATCTATAAGGGCATCGCGCGCAAATTCTCCGAGGTCGCGCCGGAGGTGCTGGGCGTCGAGAAGGACGTCGTCATGGTGCCGATCCTGCATGACACGCCGGGTGAGATCGCCCAGCCCTTCGATGTGAAGGACTGGAAGAAGGGCGAGACCGAGCCGATCCCGGGCAAGACCATGCCCAACATCGCGGTGGTCGAGCGCGACTATCCGAACCTTTACAAGCGCTTCACCGCGCTCGGTCCGCTGATGACCAAGATCGGCAATGGCGGCAAGGGCATCACCTGGAACACCGAGCACGAGGTGGACCATCTCCGCGCGCTGAACGGCGCGGTGACGGAGGAGGGACCGACCAAGGGCATGCCCCGGATCGAAACCGACATCGATGCCAGCGAGGTGATCCTGATGCTGGCGCCGGAGACCAACGGCGAGGTCGCGGTCAAGGCCTGGCAGGCCTTGGCCAAGAACACCGGTCGTGATCATGCGCATTTGGCGGAGCCGAAAGAAGACGAGAAGATCCGCTTCCGCGACGTCGTCGCCCAGCCGCGCAAGATCATCTCGTCACCGACCTGGTCGGGGCTGGAATCCGAACACGTCTGCTACAATGCCGGCTACACCAACGTGCATGAGCTGATCCCCTGGCGCACCTTGAGTGGCCGCCAGCAGCTCTATCAGGACCATCTGTGGATGCGCGCCTTCGGCGAGGGCTTTTGCGTCTACCGTCCGCCGGTCGACCTGAAGACGGTTAAGCCGGTGATCGACGCCAAGTCCAACGGCAAGCCGCAGGTGGTGCTGAACTTCATCACGCCGCATCAGAAGTGGGGCATCCACTCCACCTACAACGACAATCTGCTGATGCTGACCCTGAACCGGGGCGGTCCCGTGGTCTGGATCTCCGAGGCCGACGCCGCCAAGGCCGGCATCGAGGATAATGACTGGGTCGAGGCCTACAACGTCAACGGCGCCCTGACGGCGCGCGCGGTCGTCTCCCAACGCATGAAGGAGGGGACGATCTACATGTACCACGCGCAGGAAAAGATCATTAACACGCCGGGCTCTGAGACCACCGGCCAGCGCGGCGGCATCCACAACTCCGTCACCCGCGCGATCGTCAAGCCGACCCACATGATCGGCGGCTACGTACAGCAATCCTACGGCTTCAACTATTACGGCACGGTCGGCTCGAACCGCGACGAGTTCGTCATCGTTCGAAAGATGGAAAACGTCGACTGGCTCGATCAACCCGTGGCCCAGCCCATGGAGGCGGCAGAATGAGAATCCGTGCGCAAATCGGCAAGGTCCTGAACCTGGACAAGTGCATCGGCTGTCACACCTGTTCCGTCACGTGCAAGAACGTTTGGACCAACCGGGAAGGCATGGAATATGCCTGGTTCAACAATGTCGAGACCAAGCCCGGCATCGGCTATCCCAAGGAATGGGAGAACCAGCAGCGCTGGAACGGCGGCTGGGTGCGAACCGGGAACGGTCGGGTTCGGCCGAAGATGGGCCCGAAATGGCGCATCCTGGCCAAGATCTTCGCCAACCCCGACCTGCCGCAGATCGACGACTATTACGAGCCGTTCACCTTCGATTACGACCATCTGCAGAATGCGCCCGAACTGCCGGCGTCGCCGACGGCACGGCCGCGCTCTCTGATCTCGGGCGAGCGCATCGAAAAGATCGAATGGGGGCCGAACTGGGAAGAGATCCTGGGCGGCGAGTTCTCCAAACGATCTAAGGACGTGAACTTCGACGGCGTAGAGAAGGAGATCTACGGCCAGTTCGAAAACACCTTCATGATGTATCTGCCGCGCCTGTGCGAGCACTGTCTGAACCCGACCTGTGCCGCGTCCTGCCCCTCCGGCGCGATCTACAAGCGCGAGGAGGACGGCATCGTCCTGATCGACCAGGAGAAGTGCCGGGGCTGGCGCATGTGCGTCTCGGGCTGCCCCTACAAGAAGGTCTATTACAACTGGTCCACGGGCAAGTCGGAGAAGTGCATCTTCTGCTACCCGCGTATCGAGGCGGGCGAGCCGACGGTGTGCTCGGAAACCTGCGTCGGGCGCATCCGCTATCTGGGCGTGCTGCTCTACGACGCCGACCGGATCGAGGCGGCGGCCTCGGCGGAAGACCCACAAGACCTCTATCAGGCCCAGCTCGACATCTTCCTCGACCCGCACGACCCGGAGGTGATCGCGCAGGCCAAGAAGGATGGCGTGCCGGCGGCGTGGCTGGAGGCCGCGAAGCGCTCGCCGGTCTACAAGATGGCGATGGACTGGAAGGTCGCCTTCCCGCTGCATCCGGAATACCGCACCTTGCCGATGGTCTGGTACGTGCCGCCCCTGTCGCCGATCCAGTCGGCGGCCGAGGCCGGCAAGATCGGCGTCGATGGCGAGATGCCGGACGTGCGCAACCTGCGTATCCCCGTGCGCTATCTCGCCAACCTGTTGACCGCCGGCAAGGAGGAGCCAGTGGTGCAGGGTCTGGAACGCATGTTGGCGATGCGCGGCTATATGCGCGCCAAGACCGTCGACGGCGTCATCGACGAGGCGATTGCCGAGCGCGTCGGCCTGACCTCGGCGCACATCGAAGACATGTACCAGACCATGGCGATCGCCAACTACGAGGACCGGTTCGTCATCCCGACCAGCCATCGCGAGACCGGCGAGGACGCCTACGATCTCTACGGCTCGTGCGGCTTTTCGTTCGGCAATGGCTGCTCCGACGGGATCAGCACGGGCGGCATGTTCGGCACGACGAACAAGCGCGCCGAAGAAGCGGCGCGGGAGGACGCATGATGGCCAACACCTTCAAGGTCTTGTCGATCCTCATGACCTACCCGTCGACGGAGATTGCGGCTGCGGTCCCGGACCTGAAACGGGTCCTCGCTGACGAGGGGCTGGTCCCCGACGGCTTGCAGCGCCGGTTGAACAGACTGTGTGACGAGCTCACCGATCGTGAGCTGATCGACTTGCAAGAACGCTACGTGCTGCTGTTCGACCGGTCGCGCTCGCTCTCGCTGCACCTGTTCGAGCATGTCCATGGCGAAAGCCGGGACAGGGGCCAGGCCATGGTCGATCTCATGGAGTTGTACGAGCGGCATGGCCTGGCGATCGACGCCAAGGAACTGCCGGATTACCTGCCGCTGTTTCTGGAGTTTCTCTCGACGTTGCCGCTGGCAGACGCACGCACCCTGTTGGCGGAGCCGTTGCCCGTGATCACGGCCCTGAAGCAACGCCACCGCAAGCGTGACAGCGCCTATGCCGTCGTCTTCGAGGTGCTGGAGGTGCTGGCGGCGGGAAAGGCGAAACCCGCCGAGGCGGCGACACTGGCCACCCCGCCGGATGAAGACCCGGACGATCACGCCGCCCTCGACCGGATCTGGGAAGAAGAGGCGGTCAGTTTCGGCGGCGCCGGCGCGATGGCGCCAGACGGCTCATGCCCGGCATCCCGCGACATGCTGGCTCGCATGACACCTGCACCAACCAGTCCCGCCGCGAGGAGGCCGTTCAATGGGTGAGTTCATGAACACGCTGGTCTTCGGCATCTATCCCTACATCGCGCTGGTCGTTTTCGTGGTCGGCACGATCATCCGCTACGACCGCGAGCCCTATACCTGGCGCTCCGGCTCCAGCCAGCTTTTGCGGCGCAGGCAGTTGATCTGGGGCTCGGTGCTGTTTCATGTCGGGGTGCTGATCGTTCTGTTCGGTCACATCGTCGGTTTGCTGACGCCGATCGCTTTCTTCGACGCCATCGGCATCTCCCATGGTGCCAAGCAGCTGCTCGCCATCGTGGTCGGGGGCGTGGCCGGTGTGTTCGCGCTGATCGGCGCCACCATGCTGGTGCATCGCCGCCTGTTCGATCCGCGCATCCGCGCCACGTCGAAATTCAGCGACAACGCGATCATCTCGATCCTATGGCTGCAGCTTGTGCTGGGCCTGGCCACGATCCCGATTTCTCTCGGCCACCTCGACGGCCACGAGATGGTCAAGTTCATGTCCTGGGCCCAGGGCATCTTCATCTTCGACACAGGTGCCGCCGGCTACATCGCGGACGTAAACCCGATCTTCAAGCTGCACCTCTTCCTGGGCCTGACGATCTTCCTGATCTTCCCGTTCACACGCCTGGTCCACATGCTCAGCGTGCCGCTGCGCTATCTCTGGCGGCCGGGCTATCAGGTCGTGCGCACCTATCGCCGTCGCGAGCGCGGCAATGCCGCGGGCATTCCGTCGGCGCCGGCGGAGTAGGGGCCGTGCAGTCGGCCTTCGTCAACGGTGTGGAGATCGATCGCGCGGCCATTCTGGCCGAGGCGCAGAACCACCCGTCGGCGTCGCCGGACAGGGCGTTGGCGGACGCCACGGAGGCCCTGGTCGTTCGCGAGCTGCTGCTGCAGGAGGCGCGGCGCCAGGGGTTGACGCCGGCTCCGCACGTGTCCGAGAACGGGCGACGGGAGACCGACGACAACGCCCTGATCCGCCAATTGCTCGAGAACGCGCTCTCCGTACCGGCGGCCGACAAGGATAGCTGTCGGCGCTACTACGACAACAATCGGCGTCGGTTCATGAGCCAGGATCTCTACGAGGCCTCACACATTCTGCTCGCCGCGTCGCCGGATGATGAAGTCGCCTATCAAGAGTCAGTCGACAAGGCGATGGAGATTGTCTCGTATTTACAAACCAGTCCGGCGTCTTTCGAAGATATCGCTCGAGAGAAGTCCGACTGCCCCTCAGGCAAGGATGGCGGCCGCCTGGGCCAGGTCTCGCGCGGCGATACGGTGCCGGAGGTCGAGACGTTCCTCCTTGCGCTTGAACCTGGGCAGCTGTGCCCGGTACCGGTCAAATCGCGCTATGGCGTGCATGTTCTGCGGCTCGACCACAAGATCGAAGGACGCCAACTGCCCTTCGACGCCGTACACCGGCGCATTGCCGACTATTTGCAGGAGGCAAGCTGGCGCCGATCCTTGGCGCAGTTCGTCCAACTGCTGGCCGGCCAGGCCAATATCCAGGGCATCCAGTTCAACGCGGCAAGCAGCCCTCTGGTGCAATAGGCGCATGGCTGTGCCGGCCCGTTGAGGGCTAGGGTCTGCGTCGATTTGGGTGATTCACGGGCACTTGACGTGCCCTGTAGATACTCACGGCAAAGGCGCAATTGCGCCATCGATCAAGACATTTTGGAGTGTTTAGGGATGAGCGATCGATCCCCAGGCGCCGGCTGGTCCCGGCGTTTGCTGATTGCGTCTTTTGGCGCTGTCGGGTTGCTTGCCACGCCGGCCTCTGCCTTTGAGACTGATCTGCGGCTGACAGGGTGCGACGCCGAGGCTGTCGGCACCGTCCTTGGTGATGCCGGCGGCCTGTCATGGACGGGCGAACTTCATGCGTTGGGGCCATGGTCGTTCGCCAGTCACGTGCGCCTGTCATGCGATGGCGAGGGCTGTCGTGCCGAGATTGGGCGCGTCGCGGTTCCCGTTGGCCCCGACGGCTGGGACGAAAGCGACGCAGCAGCGGTTTTCAGTTACGTCGACGCGGAACAATCGGCCTGGTTTGCTGGCTCCGAACCGTTGTTGGCGGCGATGGACAACGTCGCCCGGGTTGTTTACCGCGTCGAGGGCGAGGATGCGGAAGATCTGTCGGCGGCGATCGCCGATGGCTGGCGCGGCGCGGACGGCAGCCGGCGACAGGTCTTTTTCGATGACGATAGTGTCGGCGGCATTCGCATCACGGCCCGTACCAGCCTGGCCTGTTCCATTGACGGGACGATCTGCGAGGTCGATGTGACAACCTTGCTCGACACTTCCGCGCATGCCAGCGCGGCCTGTCCGATCGCATCACCGGCGAACGGCTCCTGAGGCCTCGTGAAACCTCAAGACGCCAGCGGCTGCTGATCGTCGGGTTCCACGACCTCCAGCCGGGGGCTTGGTTGCGCGCCCATCAGCAAGGCGGCTGCCTGGTCGGCGGCGTCCTGGAACGGCAGCAGAACCAGGTCGGCGCCGGATTCCAGCAGCCAATCGCGATCGCGCAGCCGGTGGCAGGTGACCGCGATCCGACCCCGGAAGCCATACGCGCGCAGGGCGTGGATCAGGGCCAGCCGCGTGTCGTCATGGGTCACCCCGGCCACCGGTTCAGGCACCGACGTGACCACCCATTGGGCGCTCTCCAGCGGCAGATGGCCGACGAACTCGGGGTCCGAGGCGTCACCAAAGGCGCCGACGAACCCTTCCTGGCGCCATAGCCTCACGGCGGACGGATTGAAATCGACGCCCAGGACGCGCGTGCCCTGGGCCTCCAGCCGCTGGCCGATGGCGCCGCCGAACCGACCGAGACCGAACAGGATCACATCGAACGTGCCCTCCGGTGCCGCCTGTTGCGGCTCGCGCTCGCGCGGCGTGCCCCGGCGCTCAAACAGTGAGAGGGCACGCTCCAGCAGCCGAAAGAGCTGATGGCCGTAGGTGATGCCATAGGTCGAAAGCGCGATGGTCAGGAGGCCGACCAGGGTCACCAGGCCAAGCGCCTCCGTACCGACCTGGCCGACCGTGACGCCCATCGCCATGAAGATCAGAGAAAACTCGCTGATCTGTGACAAGGTTAGTCCGGCGAGGAACCCTGTCCGCTTGCGATAGCCCATCAGGCCGGCGATGGTCAGCACGACCAGGGGCTTGCCGATCAGCACGAACAGCGACAGGACGATGGCGGGACCGATTTGTGTGCCGATGACCGACAGGTCGATCTGTGAGCCCAGGACGACGAAGAAGAACAGCAGCAGAAAGTCACGCAGCGGCGTCAGGCGCGCCGCGATCGCCTCGCGAAAGCTGGTGGAGGCAAGGGATACGCCGGCCAGCAGGCCGCCAAGCTCCTTGCTGAAGCCTGCAAAGTCACCGACCGCCGCGAACAGGGCCGCCCAGCCGATGGCAAAACAGACCAGCAGCTCCGGCGACGACGCCAGGCGGTGGACCAGCGGGTCGGCAGCGTAACGGATGAACAGGCCGACGACGGCAAGCATGGCGATGCCGTAAAGCACGATCAGCCCGACATCGGCGAACGTCGCGCCCTCCGCACCGCCCACGCCGACCGCCGACATCGCGATCATCGCCAGCACGACCACCAGATCCTGCACCACAAGAATGCCAAGCGCGATGCGCCCGTGCAGGGAGTCGATTTCCCGCCGGTCGGACAGCAGCTTCACGACGATGATGGTGCTGGAAAAGGCCAGCGCGATGGCGACGTAGAAGCTGGTGATCGCATCGAGCCCCAGCCGAAGGCTCAGCCAATAGCCGATGACGGCGGTGAAGGTGATTTGCCCCAGGCCGGCTATCAGCGCCACGAAGCCGAGGGTGCGGATCAGCTTGACGTCAAGCTTGAGTCCAACCAGGAACAGCAACACCGCGATGCCGAGTTCGGCCAGCAACTCGATCGGCTCGTGCGCCCTGGCAAGGCCGGTGACGGACGGGCCGGCGATAATGCCGACGGCGATGAAGCTGACGATCAGGGGCTGGCGAAAGAAGGTGCCGATCAGGCCGACCAGCGCCGCCAGGACCAATAGGGCCGCCACTTGATAGAAGACGGAGGCGGCGACCAGATCGATCATGCAAACCCGTTCGTCGACAGCGGCCCGGCAGGCCAAGGCGTTCAGCGCCTAAGGTGGCACCATACCGTCTGTAATCAAAGGCCGGCCGCCACTTGTTGACCTGGGTCAAAACGATGACCCGACGCAGCTCCGATCAATCGTCGATGATCGCGACAGCGCGGGTGAACCCGGCGGACCCTTTCTTGATCTTGAACGGGAAGCAGCAGACGGTGAATCCGTGGTCGGGCAGTGTCTCCAGATTGGCCAGCTTTTCGATGTGGCAATAGCCGATCTCCATGCTGGCCCGATGCCCCTCCCAGATCAGCGACGGGTCATGGGTCTGCTCGAATCTCCGGCGTGTGTGGACGAAGGGCGCGTCCCAGCTCCAGGCGTCGGTTCCGGTCACGCGCACGCCGCGTTCCAGCAGGTAGAGCGTTGCCTCGCGCCCCATGCCGCAGCCCTTGGAAACATAATCGTCGCGACCATAGGCGGCACCGGCGGCCGTATTGACCAGCACGATGTCGAGCGGCTGGAGGTCGTGGCCGATGCGCGCCAGTTCCGCCTCGACATCGGCGGCCGTGGCGACGTAGCCGTCGTCAAAGGCGCAAAAGTCCAGCTTCACGCCGGGATTGAAGCACCAGTCCAGCGGCACCCGGTCGATGGTCCAGGCGGGCTCGCCACCGTTCAGCGCGCGGTTCATGGTCGAGTGGTGGTGATAGGGCGCATCCAGATGGGTGCCGGTGTGGGTCGTCAGTTTCAGCCATTCGATCGCCCAGCCTTCGCCGTCCGGCAACTGATCGACCTCGAGGCCGGGAAAGAACGATGCCACGGCACTGGCCGTCTGCTTGTGGTCCAGATAGTCGATCTCGGGCGTGTAGCCCGGCGGGTCGGAGGCAATGTCCGCTTCCAGGGGAACCGAGATGTCGATGAAGCGTCTTGGCATAGGTTGCCCCCTAGAGCAGCCATAAGGCGAGACCGGGCACGGCGATTACCAGGATCAGCACCAGCAGCATAATCAGCGCGAACGGCGCCGCGCCCTTGAAAATGTCGCCCAGCGAGATGTTCTGGTCGGCCAACGTGCCCTTGATCACGAAGACCGACAAGCCCATCGGCGGCGTCAACAGGCCGATCTCGACCGCGAGCACGGTGATGATGCCGAACCAGATCAGGTCCAACTGCAGTTCGATCGCCACCGGCAGGACCAAGGGCAGCACGATCAGCATGATCGATGAGCTGTCGAGGATCGTGCCCATGGCGATGATGACCAGCACATACAGCGCGATCATGCCGTAAACGCCGAACTCGGCGGTCGTGATCCAGGTGGCCAGTACCTCGGGCAGCCCGCTCATGGACAGCATGCGGCTGTACATGGTCGCGGCAATGATCAGAAAGCAGATCGCGGCCGTGATGTGGCCGGTTTCGATCGTCACCTTCCACAGGCGGCGCCAGCCCAGTCGCCGCTTGGCCGCGCCGATGACGATCGCGCCCAGGGCACCGATGGCGCCGGCCTCGGTCGGCGTGAACCAGCCGCCATAAATGCCGCCCAGGACCAGGATGACAAGAGCGACCAGCGGCAGCAGCTTGGTCAGGATGTTGAGCCTGCCGTCATCATCCTGCGGAGGCGGCACGGCGACGCCGGTGAAGCCCTTGAAGCGTGTTGCCATGATGTAGATCGCCAGGCAGAAGGCGACGGAGAGCGCCAGACCCGGCAGGATGCCGGCGATGAACAGCGCGCCGACCGATTGTTCCGACAGCACGGCGTAGAGTATGAGCAGCAGCGAAGGCGGGATCAGCATGCCCAAGACCGACGAGCCGGCGACGACTCCGACGGCGAAGCGCGGCCGGTGGCCGACGCGCAGCATCTCCGGCACGGCGACCCGGGCAAAAACGGCGGCCGAGGCGATCGAAATGCCGGTCACGGCGGCGAAGACGGCATTGGCGCCGACTGTGGCCATGCCGAGGCCGCCCTTGATGCGCCGAAAGGCCCGGTTGGCGACGTCGAACGTGTCCTTGCCGATATCCGCCTCGGCCACGACCAGGCCCATCAACACGAACAGCGGCACGACGCCGAACAGATAGCTTGAGATGCTCTCGCCTGTGGCCAGCGCCATCAGCCGTCCGGCCAACACCGTGCTGTCGCGGATCAGCGCGACGCCGACAAAGCTGACCAGCGCCAACGCTATTGCGACATGCAGGCCCGAATAGACCAGCAGCACCATCGCCACCAGAGAGAGGATGCCGATATCCAGCGGCGTCATGGATCTGTCCCGCGAACCGCCCGAACGGCAAGGCCAATCGCGCCGATGAGGAAGGTGACCAGCATGGCCGTCGCGCCGATCAGCACGATCAGGTTGATCGGCCAGGTCGGTGCGGTGAAGTTGCCGATGGCACCGACGAACTCGTCCCGTTCCCAGGATCGCACAAAGCGCGGGTAGAAGCTGGACAGGATGACCCAGACCAGCACCGCGCCCGCCAGGTGAAACAGGGCGTCGATGGCGGCGGCCAAGCGCGGCAACCGTTGGCCCACGGCAGACAACAGGGCGTAGGATCGAGTCAGGCGCCCGGCCCGCAACGTGTTGGCAAGTTGCAGAAACACGATGCCCATGATCGACATCGAGACCATCTCCGGCACGCCGGCGATCGGGTTGCCGAAAGTGCCGCGCCCGACCACGTCGGCGCTGATCAGCAGCATCAGGGCCAGGATCCAGACCGTGCCGATCGCGTTCATCACAGAGGTGACACGGTCGACCCAGCCGGCGACCCGGTCAAAGGGTCGCCAGCCGGTCGGTGCCGGGGTGCGGGTGCTCACGAGATCAGGGGTCTACGCGCCTATTCCTGATCCCAGCTGCGTGCCAGCGCGACATTGGCACCGCGCAGCGTGTCCATGTAGGCGCTGAGCACGGTAGAGCCCGGCAGGCCTTGCTCATCGGCGTTCGCCGCCCACTCGAGTGCCACGTTGGGGAGTGCTGCGGCCCATTCGGCCCGTTCGCCCGGCGGCAATTGCGTGACAGTGGCGCCGCCATCGACCATGGCCTGCATGGCACCAGCAATGCGCTGGGCCTGTTCGGCGATGTAGGCCACGGTGTAAGCCTCGGCGGCCTCATGGAACGCGTCTTGGATTTCTTGAGGCATGGCCTCCAGCCAGGGACGATTGGCAACGACCGAGCCGGCGTACTGGGCGCCGAAATTGGTGATCGTAATATAGGGCGCGACCTCATAGAGCCTCGCCGGTGCCGCGGCCGTGGCAAAGACAACCACCCCTTCGAAAACGCCGGTCTGAATGTCGTTGTAATAGGTGGTCAGGTTGCCGGAGACGCCGACCGCGCCGGTGCCTTCAAGCCAGTTCACGGCCGGGCCCGGCGCGCCGATGCGGCGGCCCTCGAGATCGTCCAGGCTCTCGACCGGGAAGGTGGTCATCAGCAAGTAGTCGTCGAGCGCGAAGCCGCCGCCTAGATACTCCAGATCATAGGTGTGCCAGCTTTCCACCACGCCCGGCACGTCTTCATGCAGATCGTCGATGACCGAGAGGATCAACTCGGGCGACGGCGAACCGAACGGCGTGACGTAGGTGACGTTCTGCAAGGGCAGGTTCGACGGCTCGAACACCGTCGGCACGACACCGACCTCGGCCAGCCCGTCCTCCAACGCCTCCAACTCACCGCCGACGGCGGCCAGTTCGCCGCCATAGAACTCGTTCCAGTCGATGGCGTATTGCGTGTCTTCCAGGGCCGCGTCGACGGTCGGGATGAAGGTCTCGGTCAGGTGCTTGACCCACAGAAAGATCGGCGGGTGGCCGTTCACGACATTGACCGTATAGGTCTGGGCCGTGGCCACGCCCGCCGACAGGCAAAGGGCGGTTGCGGCGGTCAGGGTGCGCCATGGGGTTTTCATCGGGTTTCCTCCTTTTCACGCTGGATGGTCTGTTCTTTTTGTGATGGTGCGGGCGTATCGGCGAGCGCGCGCAGGCCGGCGCAGATGAAGGGCACGGTGCGCGACAGGATGGTCTCGACATCGCTGTCGTCGGTCCCGCCGTCGGACAGGGAAGCGGCCCGGCCGGTGCGCGCCATCTGCGGCAGGGCGATCGAGATGGCGTAGAGATAGCCGCGCACGGCATCGGCGTGGCTGAGCCGGGGCAGGGCGGTGCGAATGGCCTCGATGTAACGCCGCGCGATCGGATTGTAGTGCTCGGCCGTCAGCCGGATCGAGCGTTCGTCGGTGCCGTTGCCCAGCGCCACCACCAGATTGGCGTAGTGCTGACCGCCGCGTTCTGGATCGTGCCCCAACTCGATCGTGGGCCGCAGCAGGGCGATGATCACCGCCTCCAAGGGCGGGTTCTTCGGTGCCGCCTCCGCGATCAGCGCGTCAAGCGCGGCCGTCCGGCGACCGTTGATGTCTCCCGCCCGCCGGTTGATCACCTCGGCATAAAGCCGGTCCTTGCTTTCGAAGTGATAATGGATCAGGGGCTGGTTGACACCGGCCCGCTGGGCGATCGCCCGCATCGAGGCGCCGGCAAAGCCGGCCTCCGCAAACACGGTTTCCGCCGCGTCCAAAATCGCCGCGCGCGTGCCTTCGGCAGCCAACCCAGCCTCCCGCCATGGGATCGGGGCGCTTGACGCACCCATCTTCTTAGGAAGCTATCTTTGATTTTATCGATCGATCAGTCAATAGGATTAGAGCCGCACGCCAGCGGCCCCTAGAGGGCGCCCCCCTTCATGGCCGCCGAATGCCGGCCTCGCGAAACATGGTTACGCGAGGTCGCGGGAGGAAGCGTCGACGGGCTTTAGGCCGCCATCGGTTGGATTGCCCAAACGTTCGGGCCACAGGAAAGCGCCAACAATCTCAATGCCGGCGGCTATGGTCCTTCGGTAATTGTCATCGTCTCCTGGATCGGATCGATGAAGATGGAGACTACCCCGATGTCGCCGTCGTTCAGTTCACCGGTGATGATCTCGTAGTCGAAGCTGACCGCATCGCCAGGCGTCGAGAAGCTCGTCAACGTCACGACAGCGTTTGCCTGATCGCCGGTAATTGCGGCGTTGGGCGGCGAGGCTTCAAGTTGACGGCTCCAAAGATCGGCCAGCTGATCGGCCGTCATATCGCCGGCGTCGTGAACCGGACGATCGGTGAACCATTCGACGAGTTCGGGCTCTATGTCTAGGCGAGCCCCGTCAATCGTTGCCGGCCCCCGTAGGACGACGAGTGTTGCGGTTTCGTCAGCAAGGGCAACGGGTGTCCATGCCCCGCTGATGGCTAGAACTAACGCAGCAGTAATAAGGCGACCGGATTTCATCATTTTCTTCTCAGTTTGGAGGGCGGAGCGAAAAAATATACGCTGATATTCAAATTATTCAATAGAAACGTGCGCACACCAAAATAGTTGCTTGAGCGACGAAATCTGACTCTCGGCTGGCGCCGAGACCATTTTTGATCCGCCTGAACGGTCAGGAGCCAATTGGCCGGCGAGAGCATGAGGTCCAGTGTTGACAAGCAGGCTTATCGTCTTCCAAATTGGTCTGACCATCCGACCACTTAGCGTGTGTGTAGGAATTTGGACCAGGACGGCGAGACGGGAACGGTCACCGAGAGGCCCGAGAGCGACGGCCCGCTGCTTGGCCTGTTGCAGCCCACCCAGCACGTCAGCAGCGGCCAGGCGGTTTTGCGCGCTCTGTCGGATTTCATCCTGCGCAGCGGGCTGACCAAGGGCGACGCACTGCCGGCGGAGCGGGATCTTGCCAGCAGGCTAAGCGTCAGCCGTGCCACCATTCGCGAGGCGCTGGTCAGTTGGGAGGCGCTGGGCATCGTCGAACGCCAGCAGGGCAGGGGCACCTTTCTGGCCATCGACATCGGCAGCAACGATCTGCACGCCCCGATCACGCTGAGGCTGGAACGACAGGCGCTGCTGTACATCCTGGAACTACGCCGCGTGCTGGAGGCGGAGAGCGTGCGCCTGGCCGCAGTGCGCGCCGACGCGCGCGATCTTGAGATCATCGAGCGGCGGCTCGTCCATCTGGAGCAGACCTACGCCAAGTTCGGGGTCGCCGTGGCCGAGGATAGGGCGTTCCACCTCTCGGTCTTCGAGGCTTCGCATAACCCGGTGTTCGGGCAGATCTACGAAAGCGTCATCAACCGCTTCAACGACGCCTTTAACGCCAACGACGCCAACCCCTTCATCCAGCCCTATACCGATGGCTCCATGCCCCTGCACCGGGTGATGTTCGAGGCCATCGCAAGGCGCGATCCGGACGCCGCCGCCGCCGCCGCCCGAGGCATCGTGGACTATGTCGAGACCGAGATCCGGGCCCAGGGCTCCGGCCCCAGCCAGGCGACCCGCAATGAGCGCTGAACCCGAGGCCGCGCTGGCTGCCGATGTGCCGCCGGACGTCACAACCCGGCTCATGAGCGAGCAGGCGGCCTTCGGCGCCGTCGTGCCGCCGATCGTGCAGACCTCTCTGTTCACCTTCGAAACGGTGGCGGAGATGGAGGCGGCCTTTGCCGACCCCATGCACCGGCCGGTCTACACGAGGGGGCGCAACCCCACGGTTCAGGCGTTCGAGGCCAAGCTGGCCATGCTGGAAGGGGCAGCGGACGCAAGAGGGTTCGCCAGCGGCATGGCCGCTATTTCCGGCGCGTTGTTAGCGTTTCTCAAGGCCGGGGACCGTCTGGTGGCGGTCCGCCATCTCTATCCTGACGCCTATCGCCTGATGACCGGCCTGATGGAACGGCTGGGCATCGAAACCGTCTTTGTCGACGGTGAAGACCTGACCGCCTTGGCCGACGCCTGCGACGGGGCGGCGATGGTCTATCTGGAAAGCCCGACCAGCATGCTGTTCCACCTGCATGACCTGCCGGCCCAGATCGAGATCGCGCGTCGAGCCGGCGCGCTGACCATCGTCGACAATTCCTGGGCCAGCCCGGTGTTCCAGAACCCCTTGTCTTTGGGCGCCGACCTCGTGGTCCATTCAGCGTCGAAGTATCTCAGCGGGCACAGCGACACCGTTGCCGGCGTCGTGGCGGGCCGGACCGAACTGATCGAACAGATCAACACGCTGGTCCTGCCCAGCCTGGGTGCCAAACTGTCGCCGTTCGATGCCTGGCTGCTGGTCAGGGGGCTACGCACCCTGCCATTGCGCATGGCGAGGCACCATGCCTCGGGCCTGGAGATCGCCAGGCGGCTGGCCGACCATCCGCGTGTCGCCACCGTGCACCATCCGCTGTTGAACCGCACCGAATGGGGCAGTCTGACCGGCGGGTCCGGCCTGTTCAGCTTCGCCGTCGATGGCGATGCGGCGATGGCCCGGCAGGTTTGCGACGGGCTGTCGTTGTTCCGGCTGGGCGTGAGCTGGGGTGGTCACGAAAGCCTGGCCTTCCCGGCCCAGCTGGGGCGCACCCAGCCTGGGGTGAGCCAGCCCTTCGATGTGTTCGATGTTCCGACAAATCTGATCCGCATTCATGTCGGCTTGGAGGAGCCGGAAGATCTGTGGCGCGACCTGGACCGCGCCCTTAACGCCGCCTGAGCAAGGTCTTGCGCGGGCGGTTTGACGCGTGGGCTCGTAACGTCCGTTTGGGGCGGAGCTATCTGGTAAGAACAGGAGGAAACTGAGAGATGAGAAAACTGCTGATGGCCGCCGCTGGGACGGCTGCCCTGCTCGCTGCGGCGAGTGCAACGGCACAAACCCTGCGTGTCGTCGAGGTGCTGACGACGCCGGCCCGGACCCAGCTCTTTGAAAACCTGATCACGGCGTTTGAATCGGAAAATCCGGGCGTTGAGGTCGAGTTGATTTCGATCCCCTGGGACACGTCGTTCGAGCGCGTGCTGACGATGACCCAATCTGGCGAGCAGATCGACGTCTTCGAAATGCCGGAACGCTGGATCTCGACCCTCGACGGTGCCGGTGCCCTGGTCGATCTGCAGACCTATTTCGACCAGTGGGGCGACAACCCTCCGATATCGGAGGGCGCGATGGAGCAGGCCTATATCTACGACGATCGGCCGATGTTCGTGCCTTACGGCTTTTTCATCCGGGCGCTCTTCTACAACCGCGAGATGCTGGAAGAGGCCGGCGTGGAAAGCCCGCCGGAGACGTTGGACGAGTTCATCGCGGCCGTGATGCAGGTGTCGGAGAACCTGGAAGGTCGCTACGGCTATTGCCTGCGCGGTGCGCGCGGCGGTTTCGTCGGCTGGTGGCTGTTCATGTCGGCGATGACCGGGTCGAGCGAATGGTGGGACGAGGAAGGCAACAGCATCTTCAACACGCCGGAAGGCATCGCGGCCATCCAGGCCATGATCGACCTCTACCAGAATGGCGGCGCCCCGCCGGATTCGGTCAACTGGGCGTTCAACGAGCAGGTCGCCGGCTTCTACACCCAGAACTGCGCCTTCCTCGACCAGGACCAGGATGCTCTGATCCAGGTCACCGAACGGCTTGAGGAAGACCAGTTCAGCGTCATTCCGGTGCCGCTTGGTCCTCACGGGACAGTCACCCCGCCGATGGGGATGAGCGGCTGGTCGATCTCTACCGCG
Source organism: Alphaproteobacteria bacterium (assembly GCA_028277405.1). Lineage (GTDB taxonomy): Bacteria > Pseudomonadota > Alphaproteobacteria > DSM-16000 > Inquilinaceae > JANQGH01. The sequence continues at coordinate 22,894 of JANQGH010000042.1, forward strand.
TCGCCCAACCCGGACCTTGCCTGGTCGTTCATCGACTTCATGTCGCAGTACGACAACAACCTGGAATGGGCCAAGCTGGTCGGCGTTGTGCCAGCCGCGGAAGGTGCGGCCGACGACCCCTATTTCCAAAGCGATGTCTATGCCGGCTTTTTCGAGGAACTGGCCGACCCGCGCTATGATCTGCGGCCCTGGCCGGCGCACCTGCCCGAGTTGGGCTACTTCTTCGACGTCATGGCCGTCGAAACCTCGCAGGCCGCGCTGCTGGGGCAGATGACGGCCGAGGAACTGGCCAATGAGTGGGCCGAGTTCCTGACCGAGGCGCAGCAGGCCTATCTGCAGGCCCAGTAGGGTTGGGTCGGATAAGCGAGGGTAGATAGGATCGTTCCGTGACGTTTGCCGATCCGGCGCGCGGATCTGTCCAGGCGCGACCGCCCCATCACCGGGAAGGTTTCTTCCAGCCGGTGCTGCGGGCGGTCGAGCCCTACCTCTATGTTGCGCCCGGCCTGCTGACCATCATCCTGGTCATGCTGGTGCCGCTGGCGATCGGCATCTCCTATTCGTTCCAGCATTTCGTGATCTTCCTGCCGCAGATGCGGGGCTATATCGGCTTTGAGCACTATGTCGAGATGTGGAGCGACCCGAATTTCTGGCTCTCGCTCGTCAACACGATCGAATGGACCGGCTGGTCCGTCGCCTTGCAATTCGCGCTCGGGCTGGGCCTCGCGCTGTTACTGAACAAGCCGTTTTTCGGCCGGCGGGTCTATCAGGCGCTGATTTTCCTGCCCTGGGCCGTACCGACCTTCCTGTCCGGCTTGAACTTTCAATGGCTGTTCAACCCGCTGATCAGCCCCATTCCCCATGGGCTCGCATTCCTCGGCATTCTGGACGAGCCCCGGAACATCCTGGCCGACCCTGACCTGGCGCTCTATGGGCCGATCGTGGCCATGGTCTGGTGGGGCATTCCGTTCTTTGCCATCACGCTGCTGGCCGCGCTGCGCTCGATCCCCAACGAGCTGTACGAGGCCGCCGCGATCGACGGCGCCAATGCCTGGCAGAAATTCAGAGCCATCACCTGGCCGCTGCTGATGCCGACGATCACCATCACCGTGATGCTGCGCACCGTCTGGATCGCCAACTCGCCGGATCTGATCTTCGTCATGACCGGCGGCGGTCCCGCCAACGCGACCCAGATCCTGCCGTCTTACCTGTTCACGACCGCCTATCGCGGGCTTGATTTCGGCTACGCGTCGGCCTTGGCGACGGTCTTGATGCTGCTGCTGTTGGCCTGCGCCCTGGTGATCCTGACCATGCGTCAAAGGTTGATGCCGTCATGATGCGGCCGCTCGCCACCGCCGGGCGCTATGGCGCGCTGGCCGCCTATCTGATCTTCGGCCTGTTTCCGCTCGCCTGGCTGCTGCGCATCGCGGTGACACCGGACCACGTGCTGTACGCCGAGGGCCCGACGATCATCCCGTCGAGCTTCACCTTCGAAAACTTCATCTTTGTCGCCAACAACAGCCCGTTTCCGATCTACTTCCTGAACTCGGTCATCGTCAGCGTCGGCACCTCGATTATCGTGACCGCACTGGCGGCGGCCGTCGGCTATGCCCTGTCGCGCTTTCGCTTTCGCGGCAAGAAGCTGCTGCTGGCCTTGCTGCTGATCACCCAGCTCTTCCCCCTGGTCATGGTCATCGCGCCGATCTACCGGCTGCTGGCGCCTTTGGGGCTGACCGACAATCTGTTCGGCCTGATCATCGTCTACACCGCCTTCAACCTGCCGTTCGCGTCGTTCCTGATGGCGACGTTCCTGGATGGCATTCCGGCCGAGCTGGAACAGGCCGCGATGATCGACGGCTGCACCAGGCCAGGTGCCCTGGTGCGGGTCATCCTGCCCCTGTCGCTGCCGGGCATCGGTGCGACGCTCGGTTTCGTGTTCACGGCCGCCTGGAGCGAGTTGTTGCTGGCGCTGATGCTGATCAGCACCGAGACCTCCAAGACCTTCGCCGTCGGGCTGATCACCTTCATCGGCCGGTCCGGCGTCGATTGGGGGCAGATGATGGCGGCGGCCACCTTGGCGCTGATCCCGCCGGCGATCTTCTTCGCCCTGATCCAGCGCTATCTGATCGCCGGGCTGACCGCCGGCGCCGTCAAGGGGTAGGGGGCCCAAATGGCCAGTGTGAACCTGGAAAACGTCGCCAAGCGCTTCGGCCCCGTCGTCGCCGTGCATCCGATCAGCTTGGCGATCGACGATCGAGAGTTCGTCGTTCTGGTCGGCCCGTCCGGTTGCGGCAAGTCGACGACCTTGCGCATGATCGCCGGCCTGGAAACCATCACCGAAGGCACGGTCAGGATCGGCGAACGTGTGGTGAACCAGTTGCCGCCCAGGGCGCGCAACATCTCCATGGTGTTTCAGAATTATGCGCTCTACCCCCATATGTCCGTGGCCGAAAACCAAGGATTCGGCCTGAAGATCGCCGGCCGGCCGAAGGCGGAGATCAGCGAGCGGGTGGGCAAGGCGTCGGAGACTCTGAGCCTGACGCCTCTGCTCAACCGGCGGCCGGCGCAACTGTCCGGCGGCCAGCGCCAGCGCGTTGCCATGGGCCGCGCGATCGTGCGCAACCCGGACGTCTTTCTGTTCGACGAGCCGCTGTCGAACCTGGATGCCAAGCTGCGCGCCCAGATGCGCACGGAAATCAAGAAGCTGCACCAGCGGGTCCAGACCACGGTCATCTACGTGACCCACGATCAGGTCGAGGCCATGACCTTGGCCGACCGCATCGTGGTGATGCGTGACGGCAGGATCGAGCAGGTCGGTACGCCCTACGAGATCTTCCACCAGCCGGCCAGCACCTTCGTCGCCGGCTTCATCGGCAATCCGCCGATGAACCTGCTGCCGGCGGTGGCGCACCGGTCTGCCGACCGATCCGGTGTCACGATCGGCACGGGCGTATTCATCCCGCTGCCCGACAGCGTGCTGGCAAGCGCGGCCGACGGCATGCCGGTGACGTTCGGCTTCCGGCCGGAGGGTCTGGTCCCGCGCCAGGCCGCCGACGCCGGCGCGATCGGCCACGCGCACCAGATGGACCTGCCCATCGTGCTGGTCGAACCCCTGGGCTCCGAGGCCCTGGTGTTCATCGATCTCGGCGGCGAGGAGGTTGTCGCCAAGCTCTACCGTGTCTCCGGCGATCTGCCGACCGGCACGGTGCCCATGGTCCTCGATCTCGACCAGATCCACCTGTTCGATGCGGAGAGCGGGACACGCCTTTAGGGCCCGGTCCTTTCCAGCACCATTCAGGACAGGGGACGACTGACGGTGTGCAACCCGACGGGCCAGGTCGACACCGCGGCCAACCGGTCTTGGTGAAAAACAAGGGCTAGACCAATCGGCGTCACAAGCGGCGTCGACTTGCCCCGGCCCGTCCAGGTCGATGGCTGGTGCGTTGTCGGCGACCGCGTCCGCCAAATCCGTGCGCAACCTCTACAACTCATTCTTGCGGCGCCCGCGACGATAGCCGACTAGCTGCAATCACGCCATTCGCGGCAAGACACGCCGGACGCTTCATTCCAGTCCTGCTTGGCCGGGAACGGGGTGGCTGCCGCGACCGCATGACGCAATCATAAATTAATTGTGATCGTGGAAATCAATTTACAAACGCAGGTCGATGTGTCTAGAAGCCTACAATTAAGAATTGATGACACACGTTAGAGGAGGCTCGCATGGACCAGGAGCTCAACACCATCGAAGGCACGGCTCGCGCAGACTTTCTGCGCGGCAGTTGGCAGGACGATCTCATTCTGGCCGGGGCCGGAAACGATCTGATCTTTGCCAGGGGCGGCAATGACGTCGTCCATGCCGGCGATGGCAACGACCGAGTGTTCGCCGGTTCCGGAGACGACCTGGTCAAGACCGGCCTGGGCACGGATTTCGCCGATGGTGGCAGGGGCATCGACACGGCGCAGTTCGACGGTGACAGGTCGGACTACAGGATCACCAGCTTCTTCGGTTTCACCTTCGTCACCGACCTGCGCAACGGCGAGACTGACACGCTGAAAAGCTTCGAGTTCCTGAAGTTCGATGACGGCCTGTTCGACATCAACGGCGACCCGGTCGCGTCCGACCCGGAAGCGGTCGACGACGAGGCCTCCACGATCGAAGACGCAGCGATCACGATCAACGTCCTGGCCAACGACAGCGATCCCAACAACGATCCGCTGACTGTCACCGAAGCCACGGCCACCTTCGGAAGGGTGGAGATCAATACCGACGGCACGCTCCGGTATACGCCGCCTGAGAATTTCAGCGGCGAGGACACGATCAGCTACACCATCTCGGACGGTAATGGCGGAACGTCGTCGGCGACCGTCGCGGTTCAGGTCGATGGCGTTGCCGATGCGCCGTCTCTGATGGCGCCTAAGTCATTGGAGACGCTTGATCTTGAAGAGATCATGCTCGCCGATCTGGTTGCGCGCTTGGTCGATCGGGATGGCTCCGAACGGCTGAAGGTCAAGTTCGGCAACCTGCCGGAAGGCGCCGTGATCCTGAACAAGGCCGCAATCGCCGACAAGGAAGCACAGATCGCGGTCCTGAATGATCAGATTGATCGGCTGCAGGAAGAGACAGGCGCGCTTGAAGGTCAACTCGTGGAACTGCGCGCGCTGATCGACGATCTTGAGCAGAATGACCCGACTTCCGACCGGCTGCCGGCCCTGCGCGAGCAGAGGGATGCGGGCGAAGTCCGGCTGGAACAGGAACTCGAACGGAAGCTGGAACTGGAAACCAATCGCGCCAAGTTGGAGCTGGAAAAAGGCGAGCTAAGCAAAACGACCGGCCCCGACGGCATGGTCGAGTTCGACGATCTGGGCGCCGGCTTTGCATTGCAACTGCCCCCGGGGACGACCGAGGATTTCGTTCTCGAGGTTCACGCCAGCGCCACGGAGTCCGATCCGGTGGCCAGCGAAGACGTGCGCACGGCCGAGAGTTCCGTCGAGATCGAAATCGTCGTGAAGGAATCCCCGTCGGCGGAGGACGACAAGGCGACGACCAAGGAAGACACGCCGGTCTCGATCAGGGTTCTCGACAATGACACTGACAGTGACGGCGACGAGCTGACGATTACGGAGGTCACGGACGGCGCCAACGGTACGGTTGTCATCAATGACGACGGTACCGTGGAGTATCGGCCGAACCGCGACTTCAGCGGTGACGACACCTTCACCTACACGGTCGAGGACGGCGATGGCGGGGTCTCGACCGCGACGGTCAGTGTCCTCGTTGGCGGCGTGGCCGATCGGCCCCAGCTGTTTGCCGCTCAATCGGCCGAGACAAGAGACTTGGCCGACATAGAGCTTGTGCAACTTGTTGCTGCCCTCGTCGATAAGGACGGCTCGGAGAAGCTGACGGTCCAGTTCAGCAATCTGCCCCAGGGTGCCGTGATCCTGAATCCGGCCGCGATCGCGGCGAAGGATGGCCAAATCGCCGAACTTGGCAGCTTGATCGACGCTCTCGGTGCTGACATTGGGCAGCTCAAAGAAGACATCGACGAAGTATCAAAACAGATCGAGCAACTGGAGCAAGGCAATCCGGATTCCGAAGATCTCCCGCCGTTGCGGGAGCAGAGAGCGAACCTCCAAAAGCAGTTGGCTGAGAAGACCGATGTACGCAGCAAGGCCCAGGCGGACCTTGATCAGGCGAAGTTTGACAAGGAGCAGTTGACCCAGGAGGCCGACGCGAACGGAGAGATCGAGTTCCACGATCTCGGAAGTGGCTTTGTCCTGCGGCTGGCGGAAGGCACGACCGAAGACTTCATCTTGCGCGTGAAGGCGATCGCCACCGAATCCGACCCCGTGCTCGATAACGAAGACCGCGAAGCCGTCAACGGCGTGGTTATCAACGTCAGCCTTTTAGAGAGCCCTGAGGCCAATGACGATACGGCGGTTACCGCCGAAGACACGCCTGTGACGATCAACGTTCTCGACAATGACGTCGACAGCGACGGCGATGACCTGACCGTGATCGACGTACTTGGCGTCTCAAATGGCTCAGCCGACATCAATGACGACGGCACGATCACGTTCACGCCGGACCCCAATTTCAGCGGCGAGGCCGAGTTCACCTACACGATCACGGATGGCAATGGCGGGGTTTCGGACGCGTCGGTGAAGGTGCTGGTCGGCGGCGTCGCGGACACGCCCCGTCTCCTGCTGCCGAATGCGCTGGAGACGATCGATCTCGCGCCGATCCCGCTGGACCGGATCGATGCCAGCTTGATCGACACGGACGGTTCGGAAAGCCTGAAGGTCAAGTTCCGCGGTCTGCCCGAGGGCGCGGTGATCTCGAACCCCGAAAAGATCGCCGAAAAGACCGAAGAGATCGAAGCGTTGACCGCACAGATTGACGAGCTTGAGCAGAGTATTGCGGATTTGGAGGAGTCGATTGCAGCCACGGCGCAAGCAATAGCGACCCTCGAGAACGAGCCGAATCCTTCGGCGACCAGCGGCCGAATCCTTGCTGAGCTCAGGTCCCTGCAGGAGAAGCTGCAGGAGGCGTTGGCCGAGGACACGGACTCGCGTGAGAGGGCGCAAGCGCAACGCAACGAGGCATCGGCTGAACTGGCCGAGCTTACCGAGGCAGCAGATGCCGACGGTAACGTCGAGATCGAGGGTTTCGGCGACGGCTACGTCCTGCAACTGCCTAAGGGGACAGTCGACGATCTCCTGGTCAAGGTCGATGCGACCTCGACGGAGTCTGAGCCGCTGGCTGGCCCCGAGTTCGAAACCGCGACGATTTCGCGATCGTTCCAGATCATCGTGCGGGAATCGCTGGCGCCGCAGGATGACTTTGCCGTGACGATCGAGGATGTCCCGGTCACGGTTTTTGCGACGGCCAACGATGTTGGCGAGGGGCCGCAGGTCGTTGAGGTTGGCGCCGCGGCAAACGGCAGGGTGGACATCAATGACGATGGCGACCTGGTGTACACGCCGGATGCCAACTTCAGCGGTATCGACACGTTCACGTACCGGGTCCAGGACATCTTCGGGGTTACGGAAGACGCGACCGTCCAGGTCACTGTCGGCGGCGTTGCCGACATGCCGAACCTGGCGCTGCCCGACGGCCTCCTCACAACGGATTTGGCACCGATTTCTCTCGACGGCATCCAGGCGAGCCTGGTCGACACGGACGATTCGGAAAGCCTGAAGGTGAAGTTCGGTGGGCTGCCCGAAGGTTCAATCATCTCGAACCCCAGCCGTTTCGGAGCATTCAATGGCCGGCTTGAGGTCGTCGAGGCTGACATTGCCCGAAACGAGGCCCTGACGGCCGAGACCGAGAGGAACCTTGCCGAAACCATTGCGGCGATTGACGAGCTGAGCAACATCACCGATCCAACCGAGGAACAGCTCAATGAGCTCGCCAGGCTGGAGCAGGGCAGGGACGCCTTGCAGGGCGAACTGCAGGTCCTGTCTGATCAGCGGGCTGAGTTTGTTGCTCGGCGAGACGAGCTTAGGCCCATCGTTGAGGACCTCTCGCAAACCGCGGACAAAGACGGCCATATCGAGATCAAGGGCTTTGGCCCTGGCTTCATCTTGCAACTGCCGGATGGCGTGATCGACGATTTCAAACTGACCGTCGAGGCAATCGCGACAGAATCAGACCCGTTGGCGAGCCCGGATACGCTTCGCGCGACGGCTTCTGGCGAGGTGAAGGTCAGCGTCCGGGAAAGCCCGGAGGCTGTCGACGACATGATCACCGTCCGAGAGGACGAAGCGGGCGAGTTCAACGTTGTTGCCAACGACCTCGACAGCGACGGAGACGCGCTGACGATCGTCAACGTGACCGACGGCGCCCGCGGGACGACGGAGGATCTGGGCGGCGGCAACATCCGCTACACGCCGAACGCCAACTTCAGCGGCGACGATCAGTTCACCTACACGGTCGAAGACCCGGATGGAAACTCCAGCACCGCCACCGTCAGGGTCCTCGTCAACGGCGTCGCCGATGCCCCGACATTGTTTGCGCCGCAAAGTCTTCAGACCATCGATCTGGCTGACATCGACCTCGGTGGCATCAGGGGTCAGTTGGTTGACACGGACGGGTCAGAGACCCTGCTGATCAAGTTCAGCGGGTTGCCGCAGGGCTCCGTACTCACGAACCCGCAGGCCATCGCCGATCTCAACGACGAAGGCAACGGGTTGGCAGCCACGATCAAGGTCCTCCAGACCGATGTCAGGAGCAATCAGGAGCTGCTCTCTGAGAGGGAAAATGAGCTTCGCGGTCTTCTTGATAGCGGGACGGCCACGGAGGACCAGATCGCGGCGAAGCGGCAGGAGATCGAAGATCTCACGCGGCAGATCAGCGAGGACAACCAAGAGATTGCGAGCGCCAACGGGCGTCTTGCCGAGATCGATGCCGAGTTGGGATTGCTAACGCTAAGGCCCGACATTGACGGCGTTGTCGAGATTCCTGGCGAGACTGCTGGATGGGTCTTGCAACTGCCCGCCGGCTCGACAGAGAACTTCAGTTTCGACGTCGAAGCGGTCGCGATTGAATCCGACCCGGTCGCTGGCAACGAGGATCGAACGGCGACCAGCGATAAGGCATCCATTTTTGTCGGTGTCCGGGAAAGCTCCCGCGCCGAAGACGACAGTGTCGAGACCGACGAGGATACGCCGATCGACATCAACGTGCTGGCTAACGATCTTGGCGACAGCAATGCGCCGGTCGACGTGGTCGATGTCTCCGAGCCGACCAATGGCGCTGTGCAGATCAATGCGAACGGCACCATTACGTACTCACCGTTTGACGACTTCAACGGCTCGGATACCTTCACCTACACGATCGAGGACGAGATCGCCGGCCAAAGCACGGCAACGGTGAATGTGACCGTGAAACCGGTGAACGATCCGCCGGAAGGCGCCCCTGCCTTATCCGGCACGCCTGAGGTGGGCCAAATCCTGAGGGCCAATCCCGACCCGATCAATGATCCGGATGGCATCCGTTCCATCGACCAGTATGTCTGGCAGCTTTCGGCCGATGGCATCAACAACTGGGAAATCATCTTGGGCGCGGTTGGGCCGGAGTTCGAGGTGCCGCCCGAGGCTGAAGGGAAGTTCCTGCGCGTTGAGGTCCTCTACACCGACGGGGGCGGAAAAGGGGAAAACGCCGCCAGCTTGCCAACGGCCGCGGTTGCGGCGGCACCGGCCGCCAACCAGGACCCGATCGCGAACCAAGACGATGCTGTAGCCAACCAGCCGTTTGGTTTGATCATTGACGTCTTGGACAACGATACGGATCCGGACGGCGATCCGCTTACCCTCATATCGGTCTCGAACCCCGGCAACGGTACCGCGGAAATCGGCCCCCTCCTGGGTGGGGGCCAGGGGATTGTGTACGACCCCGAACCTGGCTTTGTCGGCAACGACAGCTTCACCTACGAGATATCCGATGGCAATGGGGGCGTTGCGACCGGGACGGTCAATGTCCAGGTCAATGAAGGCCAGGTGCTTCCGCCGCCCGACGATGGCGGAGGGGGCGAGCCGCCGATCTTTCCTCCGCCCGGCGGTGATGATGGCGGCGAACGACCGCCGGAAGATGGTGGCGGTAAGGAGCCACCAGGTGGTGGCCTTGGCCCCACGCCAATCCTGCCGAACCCAATTCAAAGCAACTTCGCGACCTCGCAGGAGCTTGGTGCTGGTTCCATGACCGGCACTTCGGACAGCGATGTCTTCCTGTTCAGCCAGGGCGACGGTGCCGTCAGTCTGCTTGGCTTCCAGCAGGCGACCGGGACCGCCGGGGAGGTCGCCGATCAGATCCAGCTTGCCGGCTTCGGCCTGGCCTTTGCCGACCTCGACAGCAATGGTGACGGTCGGGTCGATGCCGGCGACGCCGGGGGCAGTGGTGGTGGCGACGATCCGCTGGCGCTCGATCTTGGCGGCGGCGACGTGCTGTCGGTGGCCGGCATTTCGTTCCTGACCGACGACGACTTGCTGTTCGTCTAAAGCCGGGCGGAACCCAGCCCTGCGCGGCGCCGGTGAAACGGCCATCGGGGTCGTGCAGGGCAACGCCTGCTCGCCGGCTTACCAGATGTCTGACGTTGCAGCGCGATGGTGTCGGCACCCATTGCTATCTTAGGCGGCAGCAACGTCGAACACCGTGCCCAACAGCAACTAAAAATACTCTGTATGGGGGGCAATTTAAAATTGGAGTCTAGGCGGCCTTAATGGCTACAATTAAGAATTGCGGTTGGAACAGTAGGAGACTCGCATGGTGGACGATCGCACCAAAATCGAAAGCGCGGTTCGCGCCGGCTCTTCTCGCAACGGCTGGCACGGCGATCCGGAGAAGCGCGTGGCCGGCGCGGCACCCGCCGGTGAGGTCGCCGCTCCTGTGACCTGCCCAGCCAACGATTCCAATCCTGACGACGGCACGTCGAAGCTGGGGGAGGCAGCGGTCTCCAACGGCAGCGTCGTGACAGAGGCTGAACGCACGCCAAGCGAAGCGCCGGACGAAAACGGCGGCGGCGAAGACACGATCAGTTGCACCATCTCCGACGGGAACGGCGGAACCGTGACGGTGCCGATCGAGGTAGCCGTGACCGGCATCGCCGGTACGAGACGCTTTGCCCCAAGGCCGGCCTATACAGCGCGCAAGCTCGGCGTGGGCAAACCGGCCAAGCTGGCCATCGGGCCGGTTGGCAAGGACGGATCCGAAACTCTGAAGGTTCAGTTCAATGGCCTGCCATCGGGCAGCGTCGTCTCCCATCCCGCGGCAATCGCCGAGAAGAATGCCGAACTCGCCATGCTGACTGATCGGATTGCGGCGCTGCAGACCGAGCTTGCGGCGGCCGAGCAGACGCGCGCAGAGAGGACCCGCGACCGCCAGGATCTCATCGATGCCGGTAGGCCGCAGGAAGATATCGACAAGCTGTCCGCCGAGCTCGCCGATCTCGAAGGCCGAATAACGCTGAAGGCTGCCCAGAGGTCGGTGGCTGAAATCGAGCGCGACATCGCGCGACTTGAAAGCCAGCAATTGACCCAGACGGCCGGCGCAGGTGGCACCGCCAGCTTTCACGGCCCCGGCAGCGGCTATGTTCTGCAACTGCCGGACGGCGACGGTGACGATTGCGCTCCTTCAGTCGTCCCCATCGCTACGGAAGCCGTTCATCGTGCCAACCGAAGGACGAGACAGTATCGACCGAAAACCTGATCCGGTTCTCAGTCGTCTAGAGCCCATGGGGCGTGACGACAAGACGACCTAGGGATTTGTCCCTAGCCAGCGCCTTCAAACAGATGGCAGGCAACGTCGCGGGTTTCGCGCTCGGAAACGTTGCGCCTGACAAGCGGCGGCCTGTCTTGCCGGCAGACATCCATCGCCTTCGGGCAACGCGCGGCGAACGGGCAGCCTGGTGGCGGGTTGGACGGGTCGGGCAGTTCGCCGGTCACCGCCACCCGCTCGATCGCCGGTATGGCGTCGCCGGCCACATGGGGCACGGCGGACAACAGCGCGACGGTGTAGGGGTGGGCGGGGCTGGCGAACAGGGCATCGGTTTCGGCCTGTTCCACGATGCGGCCGAAATACATCACCGCGACCCGGTCGCTGACATGGCGCACGACCGACAAATCATGGCTGATGAACAGGAAGGCGATGCCGCGCTCGCGGCGCAGATCTGCGATCAGGTTCAGGATCTGGGACTGGATCGAGACGTCCAGCGCCGAGACAGGTTCGTCGGCGACCACCAGGTCCGGCTCCAGCGCGATGGCACGGGCGATCGCGATGCGCTGGCGCTGACCACCCGAGAACTCGTGCGGGTAGCGGTCAACCGCGTCCGGCTCTAGGCCGACCGCGTCCAGCAGGTCACGCACCTTGGCGGCGCGCTCCGCCTTGCTGCCGACGCCGTGGACGGCCAGCGGTTCGCCGATCACCTTGCCGACCGTATGGCGCGGGTTTAGTGCGCCGAACGGGTCCTGAAAGATGATCTGCAGACGCCGGCGCAGCGGCTTCAAGGCGCTCAGGGACAGGGCGGCAATGTCTTCGCCATCGACGCGCACCCGGCCGGCGCTGGGCTCCGTCAGGCGCAACAGCGTGCGCCCCAGCGTGGTCTTGCCGCTGCCGGACTCGCCGACCACGCCCAGCGTCTCGCCCTTGTTCAGCGAGAAGTCGACATCGGCCAGCGCGAACACCTTGCCGGCGCGGCCCTGGCCATAGGTCTTAGTCAGACCCTCGACTTCGAGCAGTGGCGGTGCGGCGGTCATGATCCGACCGGGTTCCAGCAGGCGAAGCGTCCGCCAGTGTCGACAGCGGCAAGCGGCGGCGTTTCGTTCTCGCAACGTGCCAGCCGGTTGGGACAGCGCGGGGCGAAGTGACAGCCCGCGCCGCGTGCGGCCGGGGCCGGCACCGTGCCCTCGATGGTCGGCAAGCGGCCGCCCCGATCATGCGCGGCCGGCCGCGATCGGATCAGGCCGGCCGTGTAGGGGTGGCGGGGCTGGCGGAACACACGCTCCGCTGAGTCCTCCTCGATCAGCCGGCCGGCATACATGACACCGACGCGATCGCACTGCTCCGACACCACGCCCAGATCATGGGTGATCAGCAGAACCGCCATGCCCAACTCGGCGCGCAGCCGGTTGATCAAGGCCAGGATCTGGGCCTGGATCGTGACATCCAGCGCCGTGGTCGGCTCGTCGGCGATCAACAGCTTCGGGTCGCAGGCAAGCGCAATGGCGATCATCACCCGCTGGCGCTGGCCGCCGGACAGTTCGTGCGGATAGCGGCCAAGCTGACGGGCGGGGGCGGGCAGGCCGACCATGTCGAGCAGGCGGACCGCCTCGTTTCGCGCGGCCGCGCCGCGCAGATGCCGGTGCAGACCCAAACTCTCACTGATCTGGTCGCCCACGGTGAACACGGGATTGAGGCTGGTCATCGGCTCTTGAAAGATCATGCCGATTTCTGCGCCCCTGATCTGGCGCATCAGGCGCGGCGGCGTGGTCAACAGGTCGCGGCCGCCGAACAGAATGCGCCCGCCGTCATAACGGCCGGGCGGCTGGGCCACCAGGCGCAGGATCGACAGGGCCGTCACGCTCTTGCCGCAGCCGCTTTCGCCGACCAGCCCATAGACTTCGCCGGCCGCGATCGACAGGCTCAGCCCGTCGACGACCGGCGCTCGCCGGCCGGTCGCGGCTGATCGTGCGCCCATGGAAATGGTCAGATCATCGATCTGCAGCAGCGGTGCCGACGCGGCCATGCGTTGAACTCAAGCGGCCAGCGGTTGGTTCAGTCGCCCACCCGGCATCGGATAGGGCACGCCTGTCGTGGTCGGCACGCTCAGCGGCAGGTTCATCGTGGCGCGCACGGCCAGGAACGCCATCATCTGGGCCTCGATCGCGTCGCCGTTCCAGCCGACCGCCTCGACCGGTTCGACCGGTACTCCCAACCGGTCGGCCAAGCCCTTCATCATGGTGTCGTTGTGACGACCACCGCCTGTGACCAGCCAACGCTTTGGCGGCCCGGGCAGATGATCAAGCGCCAGCGCCACGGTCCCGACGGAAAAGGCGGTCAAGGTCGCCGCACCGTCTTCCAGCGACAGGCCCGAAACGGGCGCGGCGGAAAAGGCGTTGCGGTCCAGCGATTTGGGCGGCGGCAATTCGAAGTAGCCATTGTCGAGCAGCCGGGCCAGCGCCGCCTCATCGACCTTGCCTTTGGCCGCAATCGCGCCGCCGGCGTCGAAAGCCGCACCGCTTTTGGCGGAAACCCAGTCGTCGATCATGGCGCTGGCGGGGCCCGTGTCGAACGCCAGCACCAATTCGTCGTCATCGTCTGGGCCGCGGTCGATGAAGGTGACGTTGCCGACCCCGCCCATGTTCAGAATGGCGACCGGCCGCTCCAGATCCTTGGCCAGGGCGGCGTGATAGAGACTGGCAAAAGGCGCGCCCTGGCCGCCGGCGGCGACGTCGGCGTGGCGCACCTGATCGATGACCGGGCGGCCAATTGCGGCGGCCAACGCCGCACCATCCCCCAACTGGCGGGTCAGGTGCCGTTCCGGGGCGTGCAGTATCGTCTGGCCGTGAAAACCCACGATGTCGATCGTCGCAAGGTCGACCGCCTCGTCCTTGCAGAACGACGCAATGGCGCTTGCGTGGGCGTCGACGATGGCAGTGTCCTCATCCGTCAGCGGGGCCGTCGCCGCCAGTTCGGGGTCGGCGGCGATCGTCAGCAAGCGGCGTCGAAGGTCGGCCGGATAGGGCAGGGTTGCGGACGGGCCGAAGGCAAGGACACGATGCCCGTCCGTGCGCAGAACGGCGAGGTCAATCCCGTCCATCGAGGTACCGCTGATCAGGCCGAGAGCGGTTAGGTCGGTCATTGGATAAGGCCCGCTGGAAGTGAAACAGTCTGTGGCCAGCATAGGCCAAATCCAATGCCAATTAAAAGCCACCTTGCGAATCTGGCGCAATCCGGCGCCTTGACGATAATACCAATTTGCTAAGGGAATATGCGGCTGTCTTTCACCGTTGACCGCTTTACGGGCCTCACCCTATAGTCTGACCAAGAATTCCAATTCAATACCAGTTGGCTGTCCTCATCATCTGAGTTCATCGTTTTAAGGGGAGGGGAAAATGACCGTATTTCGATCCGTCATGTTGGCGTCGGCGGCAACGGCGCTTGCACTCGCAACCGCAGGCGCGTCGGCCCAAACGCTGCAGGTGGCGACCGACCAGTCGCCCGTCGGCCTGGACCGGCACGTGGCGACGGCCTTTTCGACCACGCTGATCACCGGCCCGATCTATGAAGGGCTGACCGCCACCGACTCCGGCCTGCAGGTCATCCCGGCCCTGGCGGAAAGCTGGACGGTCTCTGAGGACGGGCTGACCTATGTCTTCACCCTGCGCGACGGCGTGACCTTCCATGACGGCAGCGCGCTCGATGCCGCCGATGTGGTCGCGACCTTCACGCGCGTGCAGGACGAAGCCACCGGCTCGCCGCTCGCCAGTCGCATCAACATGGTCGAGAACGTCGAGGCGACCGGCGACAACGAGGTGACGCTGACGCTCAGCACCCCGGCGGCCGCCCTGCTGAGCGAGTTGACCACCGTCGTCATCGTGCCGTCGGAAGTGGCGGACGGCTCCAGCGGCGTCGATCTGCAGCGCCAGCCGGTTGGCACCGGCCCGTTCCAGTTCGGCGAATGGGTGCCCGACACCTATATCGAGCTGACGGCATTCGCGGACTATTGGGACAGCGAGCTGCCGCTGGTCGAGGCGGTGCGTTTCAACATCGTGCCCGAGGCGTCGACGCGTCAGGTCGGCCTGTCGACCGGCACCTACGACATGCTGCCGAACATCGACAGCGCCACGGCCGTCACCTTGCAGGCCACGCCGAACGTCACGCTGCTGCAGACGGCGGATCTCGCCTACAGCCTGATCGGCATGAACGTCGCCGAGGCGCCGTTCGACGACCCGGCCGTTAGGGCCGCCGTCAATATGGGCATCAACCGCGACCAGCTGGTCGAGGCGGTCTATTTCGGCCAGGCGGAGCCGGGCGGCCCATTGTCGCCTGCGCTTGAGGAATGGGCACTGCCCGTGGCCGAGTTCAGCTGCTATGGCGGCGACCCGGCGGCCGCACAGCAAATGCTGGCCGAGGCGGGCTACACCGATCCGGTGGCATTTACCATCAACGTGCTCGGTTCGCTTCAGACCGTGGTCGACGCCGCCCAGGTCGTCCAGGCCCAGTTGAACGAGGCCGGGTTCGACGTGACCTTGAACGTGCAGGAGCAGGGCACGTTCGTTCAGGATTGGCGCAATTCCAACTTCCAGGCCTTCGCCAGCCTGAATGGTGGCCGCACCGATCCGGACGGCTATCTCTATCGCACCTTCCATTCGGGCGGCTCGACCAACGTCTTCAACTATGCCGACGCGCAAGTTGACGAGTGGCTGGAAGCCGGGCGCAGTGAGGTTGACCCGTCGGAGCGTGAGGCGATCTATGCCCAACTGCAGGAGAAGCTCGCCTGTGAAGGGCCGATCGCGCATTTGGCGTACGGCGACCTGTACACTGCTACCACTGAGGGTGTAGAAGGGTATGAAGTGGTTGGTGACCGCTCGACACGGTATCTGCGCCAGACCAGCGTGGCACAGTGACGATCGGTCCAATGGGGGGCGCTGCGATGCGCGAGCAATCGCGCCGTAGCGCACCTTGATACGGTGCCGGTGATCCTTCCTCCCGGGTTGCCGGCACCGCTGCTTTCGGCTCAGCAATAGACCATGGCGCGCTATCTAGCGGTTCGCCTCAGCGACCTTGTGTTCGTCCTGTTCGGGGTCTCGGTCGTCGCCTTTTTGATGATCCGGCTGATCCCGGGCGACGCCGTCGAAATCATGCTCGGCGCCAATGCCGAGGTCACGGACGAGCAGATCGCCCTGGTACGCCAGCGGTTGGGCCTCGATCGCGGGCTGGTCGAGCAGTACATCTCGTGGCTCGGCGACCTCTTGCGCGGCGATCTCGGCACCTCGCTATGGACCGGGGTGCCTGTGACCCAGGAGATCGGCGCGCGCATCTGGGTAACGCTGGAACTCAGCCTGCTGGCCATGGCCCTGTCAGTTGCACTGGCGATCCCGGCCGGTTGCGCCATGGCCTATTTCCGCAGCTCGTTCGCCGACTACGCCATCCGGATCGTGACCATCGCCGGTGTGACCGTGCCCAATTTCTGGCTCGGCGCCCTGCTGATTTACCTCTTCTTCATCCTGTTCCCATCCTTCCCGTCGATCGGTTGGGTGCCGTTCTCGGAGGACCCGCTCGGCAATCTGGCACGCCTGATGCTGCCGACCATCGCGCTGGCGGTGCCCGTGCTGGCGTCGCTTTCGCGCATCGCGCGTTCGGCCATGCTGGACGCGTTGGGTCAGGATTACATCCGGACCGCCCGCGCCAAGGGCGTGCCCGACACCCGGGTGGTGTTCCGCCACGCGCTGCGCAACGCGCTGATCCCCTTCGTCACGGCGGTTGGTATCTATGCCGGCTACCTCTTTGGCGGCGCGATCGTTGTCGAGCAGGTGTTCGCGCTGCCGGGCCTCGGCCGTTTGATGATCGGCGCGATCGCGGAGCGTAACTATCCGCTCGTCCAGGCCTCGATCCTGCTGGTCACCACCGCCTTCGTGCTGATCAACTTTCTGATCGACCTGCTCTACGCCGCACTCGACCCCAGAATCAGCCTGAAATGAGCACGGCTTCGATCCCTGGCCATCGCCGCCGATTGCTGCCTCGGCACCCCCTTGTGATCGTTGGCGGCACGCTGGTCGCGCTGCAGGTGCTGTTGGCGGTCTTCGCGCCGTTGCTGGCGCCCTACGACCCGCTGGCCCAGTCCATCCTGGACCGCATGCAGGGGCCGAGCGCCGCACATTGGCTGGGCACGGACCGGTTTGGCCGGGATATCCTGTCTCGTATTCTCTACGGCTACCGCGCCTCCTTCGCCATCGCCGCCAGCGCGGTGGCGATCGCGCTCCTAATCGGCGGCACGCTTGGCATTCTGTCCGCCGTCTATCGCGGCTGGACCGACCGGGTGATCATGCGCCTGATGGACGTGCTGTTCGCGTTCCCGATCATCCTGCTCGCCATCGGCATCATCGCTATCCTAGGCCCGGGTGCCGTGACCACGGCGGTCGCCATCGGCATCGTCTACATTCCGATCTTCGCCCGGCTGCTGCGCGGCCCAACGCTGGTCGTCGCCGCGACGGAGTATGTCGAGGGCGCGCGCGCGATCGGCGCCGGCACCGGCCGCATCATCGTCAGCCACATTCTGCCCAACCTGACCAGTGTGATCCTGGTCCAGGCCAGTCTCTCCCTGTCGACCGCCATTCTTGTGGAGGCCTCCTTGTCATTCCTCGGTATCGGCAGCCAG
Organism: Alphaproteobacteria bacterium; assembly: GCA_028277405.1. Lineage (GTDB taxonomy): Bacteria > Pseudomonadota > Alphaproteobacteria > DSM-16000 > Inquilinaceae > JANQGH01. Next base: position 40,764 of record JANQGH010000042.1, read on the forward strand.
CCGCCATCCCCGTCGCTGGGGCGGATGCTGTCGGAGGCGCGCGAATACCTGCTGCTGTCGCCCTGGGACAGCGTGTTTTCGGGCCTGGCAATCCTGCTGGCCTCCTTTGGCTTCAACCTGCTTGGTGATGGCCTGAGAGACGCGCTCGACCCGCGACTGCGGGGTGCCGATTGAGCGATCAGCAAGATAGCAGCCAGATGGTCGTCCGGGGCGCGGTGCTGTTTTGCGTCGCGCTTGCCGCCACGGCGGTGATGGACGTGCTGGTCAAGCTGGGCAGCGAACGGCCGGGGCCGGTCGCCATGCTGCTGGCGCGCAGTTTGGGCGCGATCGTGATCGTCGCGCCGCTGACCGTCGCGCGCGGCGGTTGGCACCGGATGCGGCCAGAGCGCTGGGGATATGTCATCGTTCGGTCGGTGCTGCTCGGCTTGGGTACGGCCCTGTTCTTCTGGTCGCTCAGCGGCCTTACGCTGCCGGTGGCCTACGTGATCACCTTCAGCATGCCGATCATCATGATCGGTCTTGCCGCCCTGTTTCTCGCCGAACGGGCCGGCGCGCTCGGCTGGCTGGCCGCGTTGGCGGGGTTTGCCGGCATCTTGCTGGCCATCGACCTGCCGGCCGTGGTGGCCAGTGAAGAGGGTTCGGTGTCGCTGCTCCATGCCGCCGCCGCCTTCACGGCGGTCGTCTTCTACGCCGTTGCCTTATTGATGGTCCGAGGTCCGGTGGCGGGCGAAACCACCGAGGCGCTGGTTGTCTGGGGGCTGATCGGCACCGGTGCCGTCGCCCTCGTCCTGGCGCTGATCGGCGAGCTTCAGGGGCGGCCCATACCTTGGCCCAGGGCGTATGAATGGGCGATGCTGGCCGGTGTCGCGGTTGCCGGCGCGTTCAGCCAGTTGCTGCTGACCCGGGCGTTCCAGATCGCGCCGGCGTCGAAGCTCGCGCCGTTCGGCTACACGCCCTTTATCTGGGGCGTGCTGTTCGCCGTGCTGATCTGGCGCGATTGGCCGGACCCGACGACTTGGGCCGGGGCCGCCGTCATCATCGCGGCAACCCTGATCGCCGGGCGCGCCACGCGGAACTAGACCTGATGGCCGACTTCGCCGTCCACGTTCGGCTTCAGAGCGCCCATCGCGGACGAATCTGCCACGCGTTGTTGTTGCAGCTCCCGGACTGGTTTGGCCGGGCCGACGCGATCGATGCCTACGCCCAACGCGCCGCGACACTGCCCATGCTGGTTGCCATGGCGGGCCGCAAAGTGGCGGGCTTTCTGTCCTTGAGACACTCAGCGGGTGAAAGCGCGGAGATTGTCGTCATGGCCGTACGGCCCGAATGGCATCGACAAGGTATAGGACGCGAATTGATCCGCGAGGCGGTCGCGTTGGCGCGGCGCCAGGCTGCCCCGCAGATCGTCGTGCGGACGCTGGGCCCGTCGCATCCTGATCCGCTGTACCAGCGAACACGTGCGTTCTATCGCGCATGCGGGTTTCGACCGGCCGGCGAGACACCCGATCATTGGGGACCGGGCACCCCCTCGCTGTTGATGATTGCCGATCCTTACAAGGGACTTTGATTTCATCGTCTACGTCTCCGCGAGGGTGGGGTGCTCGTGAAGGCGGGTGTCGATGGCAATCGCTCTTGATGGCTGGGTGGACAACCGGTCCTTTGCCTGGATCGGTCGGATCGCGATCGAGCGGACGACAGTGGGAGGTCCGGGCCTCCGCCGGCCGCCCCGGTGTTGCCACCGCTGACACGACCGGCCGATGCCGGCAGAATGGCGATATGACCGACACCGCCGCCGATCGCTACGCGATCTATTTCTTTCCTGACCCCAAATCGCTACTCGCCAGACTTGGCCAGGAGTGGCTCGGCCGATCCGTCGAGGTGGCCACCGACGAGGGACGGCCGCCTCCCGAACTTGGGCCGGGGGTGCCGTCCGACATCTGGCGTGAGGCCACGGCGATGCCCCGGACCTATGGCTTTCACGCGACGCTGAAGGCGCCCTTTCGTCTCGCGGCCGGCGAAAGCCTTGAAACGCTGGAACAGGCGGTCGCCAACATCGCATCGGGCTTTGCGCCCTTTGCGCTGCCGCCGCTACAGGTCACCGCCTTGGGCGGTTTTCTGGCGCTGTGCCCGGGTGAGCCGTCGATCGAAATGGCTGCGTTGGCCGACCGCTGCGTGATTGACCTCGACACGTTCCGCGCACCGTTGACGGCCGCCGAACGGTTCAAGCGCCGCCCGGAAAGGCTGACGGCACGACAGCGCGACCACCTCGATCGCTGGGGCTATCCCTACGTGTGCGAGGACTTCCTGTTCCACATGACGCTGACGGGAAGCCTGCCCGAAGAGGTCAAGGACAAGGTCGCCCCGATCCTGCAGCACCTCATGGCACCGCTCGGTCAAACGACCCATCGCGTCGATCGCTTGAGCCTTTTTCATCAGCCGCGGCCGGGCGCACCCTTTGTCATGGTTCGGCAGTTTCCCTTTCGGCGCGAGCCGGAATGACCCGAAGCGCCGACGGGTTTACGATCCGGCCGGCGACACCGTCGGATGTGCTCGCGATCGCCGAGACCGATGTGGCCTGCTGGCGCGAAGCCTATCGGGACATCTTGCCGCCGCCGATGTTGGCGCGCCTATCGGTGCGGCGCCGCGCGGCCCAATGGTCGCAGGTCGTTGCGCGATCCGAAAAACAGGGCGTCGACGAACTCGTCATTGCCACTGATCGCGCGGGCGCGGTCTTGGGCCTCGGTTCCTGCGGTCGGCAGCGATCCCGGACATTTCATGAGGCCGGATTTCAGGGCGAGATCTATGCCCTTTATGTCAGCGGTGCCGCTCAGCGGCGGGGCATTGGCACGGCCCTCATGCAAGCAATGGCGCACGCGCTGGAGCGACGTGACCTCAAGGGCCTCGGTCTTTGGGTGCTGGCGGAGAACAGGCCGGCCCAGCGCTTCTACGAGACCCTGGGTGCTGAGCGTTTGGGTGGTCGCAAAGAGCTGTGGCAAGGGCTGCTGGTCCTGCCCGAAATTGGCTATGGCTGGCGCGATACGGCGCCACTGCTCAAAGCAAAGGGGGAGCGGCGATCTGCCTAGTCGGGCAAGGCGTCTCGGCAGGCCTTGGCGATGGCGGCCCTCGTGGCCTCGTCCAACGTGGCCACCGCACTCGCCATGGCGCGAAGTTGCTGGCGCGCGCCCATGAGTTGATCGTGCAGCGAGAGCACAACGCCCAACGCCTCGTCGTCGATGTCGCAGGCGCGTTTCAGGCTGACGATCAACCGCAGCCGGGCGACATCGACCTCGTCGAAATGCGGCTCGTCATCTTGCCAGACCGGCACGACCCAATGCTCCGCCAGGCTGGTCTCCAGAACGGTCTCGTCCAGATCCGTGACGACCTTGAAGACGGCCCGCGTGCCCTTGATGACCATGGTCATGACCCGGCTCCCGCCTTGGCCCGTTCGCGGCGCTTTTGGCGTGGGTCGTACGCGTGACGCTCGCGCCACTCCGTCAGGAAGTCGGCCAGCTCGCTGTCGATCGTGTCGGGCATCATGACTTCAAGATGGACAAGCTGGTCGCCACGCGTATCGCCCGACTTCAGGCCCTTGCCCTTCAGGCGCAGCGTCTGGCCCGAATTGGCGCCCTTGGGCACAGTGACCATGACGGTGCCGTCGATCGTCGGCACCGGTACCTTGGCGCCCAGCGCGGCCTCGTCGATCCCGATTCCGACCGTTACATGAACATCGTTGCCGTCGGCGGTGAACAGTGGGTCGGGCTTCAGCCGGATCTCGACATAGGCATCGCCCGCCGGTGCGCCCCCGCCGCCCGGCTGACCCTGGCCCTTCAGGCGCAGGCGCTGGCCGTCGCGCGTGCCGGGCGGGATCTTCACACGCAGTTGCTTGCCGTCGGGCATGGTCACGGTCGTGGTCACGCCCTTGGCGGCATCCAGGAACTCCACCTCCATGGAATAGTTCACGTCCGCACCCCGCGCCGGACCGCGCCGACCACGGGTGGCCCGGCCGCCGAACAAATCGTCGAACACGGACGACAGGTCCGGCCCGCTGTCCTGAAACGTATGCCAGCTTTGATATTTCTGTCCCCCCGGCCCGCCGGCCTGCTGACGATAGAAGGCATGTTCGGGCCGTTCCGCTCCGCTCTCGTCGATCTCGCCGGCGTCATAGCGCCGCCGTTTGTCCTCGTCGCCGAGGATGGCGAACGCGGCCGAGATTTCCTTGAAGCGCTTCTCCGCCTCGGCATCGTCGGGGTTGAGGTCGGGATGGTGGGTCTTGGCGAGCTTGCGATAGGCGCGCTTGATCTCGTCGTCCGATGCCGACGGCTTGACCCCCAACGTGTCGTATAGCGCTTTGTCCGCCATGGTTTGATTAGGTTCCTCGGCTTACTGTCCCGCAACCCCGATATGGGCCACCGGCCAAGGCAGGTCTATCCCCATCGCCGGGCGCCGATCAACCGTTACGCTGCCTTGATCGGCAGAAGCTGGCCGTCGATTGCCGCCAACCAGTCCCGATGGTGCCGCCGCGCCTCGATGGCATCGGCCAGCGAAACCGCCTTGAACTGGATCTCTGTGCCCGGCCGGCCCTGGGCCAAGACGTCCATGTCGCAGCTAACGACCGTGGCGATCTTCGGATAGCCGCCGACCGTTTGCCGATCGGCCATCAGCACGATCGGCTGCCCGTCGCCCGGCACCTGGATGCTGCCCGGCGCGATGCCTTCCGAAATGATGTTGGCGGCTCCCTTTGTGGCCAGGGCCTGGCCCTCCAAGCGATAACCCATACGGTCGGACTGACGTCCGATGCGATAGGGCGCCTCGACCAGTCGGGCGCGCGTGCGGTCGTCGAAGAAGTCGTCCTGTGGGCCCAGGACGACACGGATTATGGGCCGTTTCTCACGCGCCGGCGGCTCGGCCAAGTACCTGGTCGGTTGATCCGTGGCATCCGGCCCGACGGGCAGAACATCACCGGTTTTCAAAGCGGAACCGTCGAACGGTCCGATGCCGGACCGAAGATGGGTCGACAGGCTGCCGAAGACAGGCGGCAGATCGAAGCCGCCGGCGACCGCCAGATAGCCGAACATGCCGTCTCGTTCCGGCAGCAAGGTCGCGGTCTGGCCGCGATGAAGAACGGCCGACCGCCAACTTCCTTGCGCGACGCCATCTATCGTCAAGGCCGCCGCACCCGCCACCGCCACGCTGATCGCGCCGCCGCCGCAACGCAGCCGCGCGCCGGTCACCGCGATTTCGATCGCCGCCGCTTCGGGCGTATTGCCGACCAGACGGTTGGCGATGGCAAGCGCCGTTCGATCCATGGCCCCGGCAACCGGTACGCCGAAGCGCTGGTATCCGCGCCGACCGCCGTCCTGCAACGTGGTCAGGGGGCCGGCCTGAATGACGTAGAGTGCGCGGGTCATGTGATCGGCGCGACCAGCGGGTCGCCGGCTTCGGCCCGACGGTCCAGCGCCTCCCAATCCCCGTGATCGATCGGCTCGAACCGCACGGTATCGCCGGCGGCGAGCAGGAAGGGTTCGGCACGGTTGGGGTCGAAGACGCGCACGGGCGACCGGCCCAGCATGTGCCAACCGGACGGTGCCGCGATCGAAAAGATGCCGGTCTGTGCGCCGCCGATGCCGACACTGCCGGCCGGCACCTTCGGGCGGGGCGAGGCCAGCCGCTCGGTCGCCAATGCCGGGTCGAGGCCGCCCATGAAGGCAAAGCCCGGCATGAAGCCGAGCATGTAGACCCGATAGTCGGCCTGGCTGTGGCGCCGTATGACATCGTCCGCGGTCATGTCGTGCTGTGCAGCCAGCGACTCGAGATCCTGCCCATACGCGCCGCCATAGGCCGTCGGCAAGACCCATCGGCGGTGGGCCTGACTATCGTCAGGCCGGTCGTCAGAGAACGACAGCACCAGATCCTTCAGCCGGTCCGGTGGCAGGACCAGCGGGTCGTAATGGATCGACAGGCCCGTATAGGCGGGTATGGTCTCGACCAATCCGTCCGGCGCCCTCTTCCTGAGCGCCGCATCCAGGGCCAGCACCGCCTCGCTCAAGTCCGCGTCGATCACGTCGCCGAGTTGGACCATCAGCACACTGTCGCCGGCAACGAGGAACCGGGGTCGGTCAAAACGCGCTGTGTTTGGCTCTGTTGCGGTCATCGTCGCTTTCGGCTTGGGATTGACGAGGGTTTGACGGACACTCGTCCTCTTTTTGGTGAAGCATGGATAGGCGACGACAGCGGCATGGGCAACAGCGTGGATCTTAACGCCGATCTCGGCGAGTCTTTCGGCGACTGGCGTATGGGCGACGATGAGGCGATCTTGAAGATCGTCAGCAGCGCCAATGTGGCCTGCGGCTTTCACGCCGGCGATCCCCTGATCATGGCCGACACGGTCAAGCGCGCGAAGGCCGAAGGCGTGGCCATCGGCGCCCATCCCGGCTATCGCGACCTGTGGGGCTTTGGCCGCCGTGCGCTGCCCGGTGAAAAACCGGCGGATCTGGTTTGGCACGTGACCTACCAGATCGGCGCGCTTGCCGCGATTGCCGCGGCGCTTGATCACCCGATCGGCCATGTGAAGGCCCACGGGGCGCTGTCCAATCGGGCGATGGCGGATCGCCCGGCCGCCGACGCCATCGGCCGGGCGATTACCCAAACCGATCCGAAGCTTGTCTGGTACGTGTTGCCGGCGACCGAGCTTGAGGCGGCGGCCGAGGCGTCGGGCGGGCCGCTGGCCCGCGAAATCTTTGCCGACCGCGCCTATGAAGATGATGGCAGCCTGGTCTCGCGCGCCAAACCGGGGTCGGTCCTGCACGACGCCACGGTGGCGGCCGACCGGGTGCTGGCCATGGTCGAAGAGGGGGCGGTCACCTCGATCAACGGCGTCAAGGTGCCGGTGGCCATCGACACCATCTGCGTTCACGGCGACACGCCTGGCGCGGTCGCCTTGGCCGACCGGGTGCGTAACCGACTTGAACAGGGCGGCTGGACCGTGGCCTGCCGCAACCAGTCGATCGCGGCGTGACCCGGTCGGCTTTTGTACATTCACAAACCTGCAGCAATCCGATGCCATCATCGGCTTGCCCTAGGTTTGATCCAACTGGCATCGTAGTTTCGGCGATGCCGCTAAGTTCTTGACAGCATCTCAGGGAGGGTAGGTCCGTGCGGTTAAAACTCGCAGTGGGAACAGCATTGACGTGGTCGATGACGGTGGCCGTGCCGGCGTTGGCGCAGGGAACGGGCGATACGGCGGCGGATCCGATTCCGCTGATCGCCGGCGAACAGGTCGTCGGCCAGGTGCAAAACGCCTCGGACATCGAATGGTTCCAGGTTCAGCTCGATGCCGGCCAGACCTACACGTTCGACGTCCAGGGGCAGGCGACCAACGCAGGCACGCTGGGCGATCCCTTGGCGATCCTGATGGACGCCGAACTCAACGAGGTGGCGCGCGACGATGATGGCGGGGTCGGCCTGGACTCCAGCCTGACCTTTACACCGCAAACCACGGGGAGCTACCTGCTTTCCGTCAGTTCGTTCGGCAGCGAGTCCGGTGACTTCCTGCTGACCTTCTCGAACGGTGCGGCGGCGACCGCGGCGGAAGTAGCGGCCTCACCCACGGACGACTTCGAGGACACGCCCACGACGTCCGGGCAGTTGGCCCTAGGCGGCAGTTCATACGGCGAGCTCGAAACCGCCGGTGACGGCGATTGGTTCGCGATCTACCTGCAGCCCGGCCAACAGATCCTCATTGATTTGGAAGGCGCGCCGACGAACCAGGGCACCTTGTCCGATCCGCTCGTCGCGGTCTACGACGCAAACGGCGTCCAGCTCGATCGAAACGACGATGGCGGCGAGGGCCTGAACAGCCAGCTTGCCTTCACCGCCCCTGAGGCGGGCACCTACTATGTCGGCGCCGGTGCCTTTGGCAGTGCGACCGGTTCATACCGGCTGTCCGCGGCGGCGCAAGGCGACATCGCGGACGCCACACCAGCCCAGGCACCGTCAACGCCGACCGCCGATGACCATCCGGCGAGTACGGTCACTGGCGGCCGGCTGACGGTGGGCGGCAGCGTGATCGGCAATTTGGAAAGCGACGGCGACGAGGACTGGTTCGCGATCGACCTGTCCCAGGGCCAACGGGTGATCTTCGATCTTGAAGGCAATCCGACCGGCCAAGGCACGCTCAGCGACCCTTACCTGACGATCTACGACGCTGCGGGCAACGAGATCGATCGCAATGACGATGGCGGCGACGGGCTGAACAGCCAGCTCGACTTCACGGCGCCAAGCGCAGGCACGTACTATGTCGAGGCGCGCGGTTTTGCCGGCAACAGCGGCACCTATCGCCTGTCCGCTCAACAGGGGCTGCAAGCCGTTCAGCCCATCCAGCCGCCGGTGGCCGACGCGGGTGATGACTACCCGAGTGGGCCGGAGACAACCGGTCGGTTGAACCTGGGCGGCAGCGTCAGCGGCAATCTGGAAGCCGCCAACGACACCGACTGGTTCGCCATCAATCTGTCCCAGGGCCAGACCGTCGTGTTGAGCCTCGAAGGCAACCCGACCGGACAGGGAACACTTAGCGATCCCTATCTGACCGTCTTTGACTTCGGCGGCAACGAGCTTGACCGCGATGATGATGGTGGCGACGGCTTCAACAGCCGTCTGGAGTTCACGCCACCCTCCACGGGTACGTTCTACGTCGAGGCGCGCGGCTTCGGCGGTAATTCCGGCACCTATCGACTTTCTGCACAGGCGGCAGCACCTCAAGCGCCGACGGTTGTGGACGACTATTCCAGTGATACAGGGACCGCAGGCCAGATCGGCGTTGGCGGCAGCGTCCTTGGAAACCTAGAGGCATCCAGCGACGAGGATTGGTTCGCCATTTCGCTGTCCCAGGGTCAAACGGTCGTTTTCGACCTTGAAGGCGAGGATACTGGCCAGGGCACGCTTTCCGACCCGTATCTGACCATCTTCGATCAGTTCGGCAACGAGGTCGATAGCAACGATGACGGGGGCTCAGGCTACAACAGCCAACTCAGCTTCACCGCGCCGGCCTCGGGCGTCTACTTCGTCGAGGCGCGCGGCTTCGGCGGCGCCAGCGGCACCTATCGGCTCTCGGCGGCGCCGGGGGCTGCTGCCCCGCCACCTCCACCGCCTGTCGCGGACGACTACCCTGCCGATTCGTCGACGCCGGGATTCGTCGCGGTTGATGACTTCGCCACCGGCGTCATCGAACAGGCCGACGACGCCGATTGGTTCGCACTGCAACTCGCGGCTGGGCAGACGGTCGATCTGTCGCTTGAAGGGTCGGCCACCGGCGGCGGGGATCTGAATGACCCGTTGATGGTGATCTACGACCAGTTCGGCAACCAGCTCGACCGCAACGATGATGGCGGCGAGGGGCTGAACAGCAGCCTGTCGTTCACCGCGCCGTCGGCCGGCACCTATTATGTCTCGGCCGAAGCCTTCGGCGCATCCACCGGCAGCTATACGCTCTACGTGGATGACGCGACGCCCGCACAGGTCGGCGGCAAAGGCCCCCGCGACGACTACGCGGGCGATGCCTCGACCACAGGGTTCCTCTCCGTCGGCGGCTCCGTGTCCGGCAACCTTGAGCAGATCGACGACACGGACTGGTTCGCCATTCAGCTCAGCGCCGGTCAGGCGATCGAGGTGTCGCTGGAAGGCCAGCCGACCGGGGCGGGGACACTGCCCGACCCGGTCCTCGCGATCTTCGACCAGTTCGGTAATGAAGTCGCCTACAACGACGATGGCGGCGAGAGCTGGAACAGCCTGCTGACCTTCACCGCGCCGGCTGCCGGCACCTATTATCTGTCGGCGGAAGGCTTCGGCGAAAGCACGGGCACTTACCTGCTGTCGGCGGTGCCGGGCCAGCCGGACGACTATCCGGCCGACATGTCGACCACCGGCTTCGTGGGTATCGGCCGGCCGGTCTCCGGCTCAATCGACAGCCCCGGCGATACCGACTGGTTCGCCGTCAACCTGAATGCCGGACAGCCCGTCATCATTCGCCAGCTCGGCAACTCGGCCGGCGGCGGCTCGTTGCAGGACCCGTATCTGGAGCTCTATGACGGCAACGGCCAGTTCATCGACAGCAACGACGATGATGACGTCTCCCTGAACTCCGCGATCGCGTTCACGCCGTGGATGTCCGGTACGCACTACATCGCGGCCGGCGCCTTCTCCGACTATACGGGCAGCTACACCCTGTCCGTCGAGGTAGGCGCGCCGATCCGGGACGATTATGCCTCCGACACCTCGACCGTCGGCCAGGCACAGGTCAACGGCACGGTCTATGGCGAGTTGGAAAGCCCGAACGACGAGGACTGGTTCTGGATCCAGCTCCAGCCCGGCAACTACGTCATCGATCTTGAAGGGCAGGCGACGGGCATGGGGTCGCTGAACGATCCGTACCTGGTCCTGTACAATGCCCAGGGCTTCGAAATCGACCGCAACGACGATGGTGGCCAGAACCTGAACAGCCAGTTGCGGCTGTCGGTGGGGGCGCCCGCGACCTACTACATCGGCGCCGGCGCCTTTGGCGGCGGGGTGGGCACCTACGCTCTGACCGTCACCGGCACGGGTGGCGGCGGCAAGTAGCCCGGCATCATCCAACCTGGCATGCGGGGACGGTCTCTAACCGTCCCCGCTTTGCTGTGATATAGCAGGGTCATCGATATCCCGCTGATCCGACAGGCTTCATGAGTAACTCTCTACGCACCGGTGCCGAACTGCTGGTCGACGGTTTGGTAACCAACGGGGCTGATCTTGTTTTCGGCGTCCCGGGCGAGAGCTATCTCGCCGTTTTGGACGCGCTCTACGACCGCCGCGACATGTTGCGCTTCATCACCTGTCGGCAAGAGGGCGGGGCGGCCAACATGGCCGACGCCTACGCCAAACTGACCGGCCGCCCGGGCATCTGCATGGTGACGCGCGGGCCGGGCGCCACGAACGCGTCGATCGGCATCCACACCGCCTTTCAGGATTCCAGCCCGGTCATTCTGTTCATCGGCCAGGTCGGCCGCGACATGATGGAGCGCGAGGCGTTTCAAGAGGTCGACTATCGCCGCATGTTCGGCCCGATGGCCAAATGGGTCGCCCAGATCGACAGCGCCGACCGGGTGCCGGAGTTCGTCTCGCGGGCGTTCCATACCGCAACATCGGGGCGGCCCGGACCGGTGGTGCTCGCATTGCCGGAAGACATGCTGCGCGATCACGCGCCTACGAAAACGCTACGACCCCACCGGCCTAGCCAAGCGAGCCCGTCCGACGCGTCGATCACTGAGATAAGGGAGCGACTGTCGAGGGCGGAACGGCCCTTGGCCCTTCTTGGCGGAGGTACGTGGACGCCTGAGGCCGTAGAAGACATCGCCGCTTTCGCACATGCCAACGGCGTGCCCGTCGCCTGCTCGTTCAGGGCCATGGACTGTTTCGACAATCGCGACCCGCACTATATCGGCCAAGTCGGTTTGGGCCTGAACCCGGCCCTGGCCGACTGCCTGCGGCAGGCCGACCTGCTGCTGGCCATCGGCCCCCGTTTGGGCGAGATCACGACTGCCGGCTACAGTCATCTGTCGGTGCCAGCGCCTGATCAGTCCCTGGTTCACATCCATCCCGGGGCTGAAGAACTGAACCGGGTCTACCAGGCCGATCTGGCCATTATGTCCGGCATGCCACAGGCGGCCTCGGTCCTGCGCCGGATGGCACCCGTCGACGGCTCTGCCTGGGCAGCATGGCTTTCGGCGGCCCGCGCGGACCAGCAGGCCTTCTTTGAGCCGACCGATGTTCCGGGCCAGGTCAATCTGGGTACCGTCGTCCGGCATGTCTCCGACACCGTGCCTGACGACGCGGTGATCACGACAGGTGCCGGCAACTACGCCGGCTTTGTCGGGCGCTTTTATCAGTATCGCCACTATCGGACCCTATTGGGGCCGACCAGCGGGGCCATGGGCTACGGTGTTCCGGCCGCCGTGGCCGCCAAGATCGCCCGGCCGGAACGCACGGTGATCAGCTTCAACGGTGACGGCTGCTTCCTGATGAACGGCCAGGAACTGGCCACGGCGGTGCAATATGACGCGCCAGTGGTGTTCATCGTCGCGAACAACGGCACCTATGGCACCATCCGCATGCATCAGGAGAGGGACTACCCCGATCGCGTCCTGGGCACCGACCTCCGGAACCCGGATTTCGCCGCCCTGGCGGCGGCCTACGGCGCCTGGTCGACCAGGGTAGACAAAACCGAGGATTTCCCGGCGGCTTTCGACGGCGCCCTTGCCGCAGGCCGACCTGCCCTGATTGAGCTGACTATCGATTCTGAGGCGATCTCGCCGTCGGCCACGCTCAGCGCGATTAGGGGCTCGGGCACGGCTTCGTAACTTGGCCTCAGCTACGCATCCAACCGAAACTGTCTGCCGTTGGCCCGGACGGCCGGTATTCGCAGCCGACCCAGCCTTGATAACCGATCCTGTCCAGATGATCGAACAGGAAGGGATAGTTGATTTCGCCAGTGCCTGGCTCATGGCGGCCGGGATTGTCGGCGATCTGGATATGGGCGATACGGGGCAGGGCGGCCTCGATCGTGCGGGCCAAATCGCCCTCGACGATCTGCATGTGATAGATGTCGTATTGCAGGTAAAGATTGTCCGACCCCACCGCCTCGATCAGGTCCAGCGCCTGTCGTGAGCTGTTCAGGTAGAAGCCCGGGATGTCGATCGGGTTGATGGGCTCAATCAGCAGCTTAGTGTCATATTTTTCAAATAGATCGGCGGTGAATTTCAAGTTTTCTATGAAAGTCTCGCGTAGCACCGCCAAGTTCGTGCCGTCAGGCACGATGCCCGCCAGGCAGTTGACCTGCTTGCAGCCCAACGCCTTTGCGTACGCCACGGCCGTCTCGGCACCGGACCTGAACTCCGCCACGCGGTCCGGCAGGATGGCGATCCCTCGCTCGCCGGCATCCCAGTCGCCGACCGGCAGGTTGAACAGCACCTGGGACAGGCCATTGGCGGCAAGCCGCCGGGCGAGGATGTCCGGTTCGTAGTCGTAGGGCGACACATATTCGACACCGGCGAAGCCCGCTGCTGCCGCGGCCGCGAACCGGTCGAGAAAGTCGACCTCGGTGAACAGCATGCTCAGATTGGCATCAAATCTCGGCATTGAGGGTTCCTGCTCGGCGGAAAGGGCTGACAAGACCACCGCATCGTTGGTCAATCGTTGAGGCGCCTCTATACGGCCCGCCACGCCTTCGCTCAACTGCGCGGCAACAGGGGTTGGCACGTCGAAAGCCTAGGCGGACGCGGCCGTCTCGCGCGGCAGTTCGCCGAATTCGCGCCTGTACTTGGCGGCAAAGCGGCCCAGATGGCTGAAGCCCCATCTGCGTGCCGTCGCCGACACCGATACCGCACCGGCCTTTTCCAGCAGTTCAGACCGGATGCGGCACAGGCGCTCCCGCTCAAGCGCACGCATGGGCGTGCAGTCGTACTGGCGCCGGTAGGCGTATTGAAGGGCCCGCACCGATACGCCGGCCGCGTCTGCCAGATCATCGATCGACAAAGCGCGGTGGGCGTTCGCGCGCATGAAGTCGTCGGCCAACCGAACGTGGCGAGGGGTGGGGCGACCGGTCGGGCCGGCCAGGAAGGGGCTGATGTTGCTTGGCTGGAACCGCAGAAACTGCTCCAGCAAGGTGTGTTCGAGATAGGCTTGCGACAGTCCGGCGCCGTGATGTGACAGCCGTCCCGCCGTACCTTCGGCAAACATCCGTCTGGCCAGCGCGCACCAGGCGGTGAACCGGCGGTCGGTCAGGTCGATCACCGGATCGAAGACAATCCCGCCGGGCAGTTCACGCCTCAGCAGGCGTTCGGCAAATCCGTGCAGTGTCTGCCGGTCGATTTGGATGAGGGCGTGGGCACAGCCGCGCCACCAGGTCATGCGCGTCGGCCGATCCGGGTCCAGGATCGACGCGGTTTCGCGGTTGCTGGTGAAGGTCTTGCTGCCGTTTGTGATGGTGGCCGTGCCGGACTGCGGCAGCTGGATGAGATAGAATGTCTCCAACGCGCCCGGATCGATCACCACATCGGCGCCATAACTGATGTAGTTCAGCGACATCTTCGTGGCCCGCACATGATGATGCCGAGCCGCGAATTGTCGGTGATCGGCGCCTGGATCCAGGCGGTGGCTGCAGAACTTCGACGCGACCCGCGCGCGTGCCTCGTCGACGTCAAACGTTTCAAACAGGACGTGACGGTCGAGCGGCAGCCTTCGGGCGTGGAGTGGTTCCGCAAGCATGCCCGAATTGACCACAGAGTCCGACGGGCGCCAAACGCCTTTGCCTGCGGTCGATCCTTCTTTGTTGCGTTTTTTGGACAGTTCCCGCGTTTCGTCGCGGTCGCGGAGCCAAATCTCTCTATGGTCAACAGCTACCTACCGTCGCGTTCCCCGCAAAGAGGGGCCGACCCTGCGACTGCACAGCCAAATGGAAGAAGAGGGAGCACCCGGACCATGAGCAAGGATCTCGCAAAAGGCATCACCCGCAACGGCACGGGCCAGGACGGCAAGACCTGGAACATCCTGGGCCAAACCTACTACCCGAAAGCAGCGTGCGACAGCACCTTTGCCTTCGAAACCAACAGCGAACCCGGGCAGTTCGTGCCGGTGCACGTCCATCCGACGCAGGACGAGTTCATTCTCGTTCAAGAGGGGACATTGGATCTGAAGCTGGACGGCGAATGGGTGCAGGCCAGCGAGGGCGACTTGGTGCGTATGCCGCGCGGCATTCCGCATGGTTATTTCAACAAATCCGACAAACCCGCACGGGCGCTGTTCTGGGTCTCGCCGGCCCGCAAGCTGGAGGCGCTGTTCGACCGGATCGACAACCTGACCGACCCGGAGGAGGTCGTGAAGATATCGGCCGACCACGAGGTCGACTTCCTGCCACCCGACGCGAACGACTAATCGCAATCTCAATACCCGTCTTGGCGGTCAGGGGCGTCGCATTACGACGCATTGGCGGCGTGCGCCCGCTCCCTGCCCACCGGCGCCGAGCGAGCGGGAGCAAACGCCATGGAAATCAGGAAAAAGAACGTCTGTGTCATCGGCGCCGGCGTTAGCGGCCTTGCCACGGCAAAGGCCTTCAAGGAGACCGGGCACTCTGTAACGATCGTGGAACGATCCAGCGATCTGGGCGGTGTCTGGGAACCGGCGCGATCGTATCCCGATGTCCAGACCCAGAGCCCGAAGGATCTCTACCGCTACACCGACATGGCCATGCCGTCGGATTATCCGGAATGGCCCAAGGGGCCGCAGGTTCACGCCTATCTCGCGGCCTACGCCGACCGCCATGGGCTGGGTCCCGTGCTGCGCTTCGACACGCATGTCGAAACGATCGATCGTCGCGACGACGGCCGCCCGGGCTGGCGTGTGACGCTGCGCCCGGCCGGTGGCGACCAGCGATCGGAGGATTTCGACTTCGTCGCGGTCTGCACCGGGCAGTTCAGCGACAAGAACCGGATCAGCCATCCGGGAGAGCATGATTTCCAATCGGGCGGCGGCGCGGTGATGCACTCGTCGGAATACACCGAGCCCTCGGCCGTGAAAGGCAAACGGGTCGTCGTGCTCGGCTTTTCAAAGTCCGCGACCGATATCGCGGTCAATGCGGTCGAGGCGGGGGCTTCCGCGGTCACCATCGTCTACCGAGAGCCGGTTTGGCGCGTGCCGTACTTCATCGGCGGCCTGATCAACTTCAAGCGCATCCTGTACGTCCGGGTTCAGGAGAACATGTTCCCGCCCTGGGGCATGGGCGCCTTTGGCCGGTTCAAGCATGCGATTGCGAAGCCCTTTGTCTGGGCCAACTGGCGCGCGCTTGAGAGCCTTCTGAAGACGCAATTGAAGCTGAGGAAGTGCGGCATGGTGCCGAACAAGCGGATCGAGGACACGGTCAGCTGTTCGTCCCCGATCGCAACGCCCGGCTTTTATCCGATGATCGCCGATGGCCGGATCAAGGCCATCCGCGGCACTTTCGACCACTACGAAGAAGGTGCCATCGTGATGACCGGCGGCGAGCGGGTCGAAGCCGATTTGGCTATTCAGGCGGTGGGCTGGAAACTGGGCGTGCCGTTCCTGCCGGGGGCGTATCGCGACAAGCTGGTGGCGCCGGACGGTCTCTACCGCCTGTATCGCCTGATCGCGAACCCGGATCTGCCGGACATGGGCTTTGTCGGCTTCAACTCCAGCTTTTGCTCCGTCCTGTGTTCGGAAATGGCGGCCAACTGGCTGGTTCGTTACGCAGACGGGCAGTTGGCCCACCAGCCAACGGCCGATGAAATGCGCGGCAATATCGACATGATGCTGACCTGGCGGCGCGAGGAGCGGCCGGCGGCCGGCGTTTATGGCGGTCAGTGTGTCGCGCCCTACCACTTCCGCCATTTTGACGAGTTGCTGGCCGATATCGGTGCGACCGAAAAGCGCCGCAATCCACTCGCTGAACGGCTGCTACCGCCGAACGCCGACGCATTCGGCCGCTATTTGAAGTCGGCACCCGCCTATCAGGTGGGCTGATCGACAACGGTCCGGCGGACGTGCATCTCAGGCCGCGGGTTCGACGAGCCGCAGAAGCCCTCAATGCGCTGCGCGATCTTCTGTGTTATCGCTGAAGGGTGTGAATCCTTTGCCCGACCACAGACCAAGCCAACGGCACGGTCAGGCGATTTTCCGGCCGGAGAGCGTGCATGTCCAAGCCCCACCTACTTGTCATCGGCCCCTTTCCCGATGCCGACCTTCAGCCGCTGGAGCGGGATTTCACCGTTCACAAATACTGGTTGGCCGAGGATCGTGACGCGTTTGTCGCCGAGCGGGCGGACATGATACGCGGCATCGCGACGCGCGGTGATCGCGGGGCGTGGCGATCGCTGATCGAAGCCCTGCCGAACCTGGAAATCATCGCGAACTACGGTGTCGGCTTCGACGCCGTCGACATCGACTGCGCGCGCGAGTGCGGCGTCCGGGTGACGAACACGCCAGATGTGCTGACCGAAGACGTGGCGGATTTCGGCTTTGCACTGCTCTTGGCCGTGGCACGCCAGATCCCGCGCGGTGACAGCCATGTTCGATCGGGCAAATGGTGCGACGGGCCGATGCCGCTGGGGGCGCGGCTCTTTGGCAAGAGGCTGGGCATCGTCGGACTTGGCCGGATTGGGTCGGCCGTGGCGAGACGCGCCGCCGCCTTCGACATGGCGATCGCCTACCATGACATCGCCGCGCGCGATGACCTGCCGTACCGTTATGTAGACGATCTGGTGGCGTTGGCGCGGGAAAGCGACTTTATGATCGTCACCGTCGCCGGCGGTGCCGGCAGCGCCAAGATCGTCAACGCCGACGTCTTGAACGCGCTGGGGCCATCGGGGTTTCTGGTCAACATCTCCCGCGGCAGCACCGTCGACCAAGCCGCACTCCTGGAGGCGCTGGAAGACGGCAAGATTGCCGGCGCCGCGCTGGATGTCTTCGAGATCGAACCCATTAACGACCCGCGGTTCAACGCCTTGGAGAACGTGGTCCTTCAACCGCACCAGGCCAGTGCCACGGTAGAGACACGCCAGGCGATGGGCCAGCTCATGCGCGACAATCTTGCTGCCCATTTCGGTGGCCGGCCACTGCTGACGCCAGTCGTGTAAGCGCGGTTGGTCAACGGTGGGCACCGCACGTTTGCTTGACCAGGCGGCGATCATCCCCGCAATCCACAACCGGACGGTCGTCGCACGTCGTGACCTGTGCGCGCCGACCTGCCATGCTGAGCGCGATACCCCGGTTGAGTCGGAGCCTTCATGAGCCACGCCGATTTCGTTCATCTGCGCGTCCACAGCGCCTATTCGCTGGCCGAGGGCGCGCTGAAGGTGAAGGAACTGGTCGGGCTGTGTCAGCGTCATGCGATGCCGGCCGTGGCCGTGACCGATACGGGCAATCTGTTCGGCGCCCTGGAGGTCGCGATGGCGGCCGCCGGCGCCGGTGTCCAGCCGATCACGGGGACGGTCATGGCGATCGCCCGCCCGGCCTCGTCGCGGAACGGCCAGCCCGCCAAGCCCGATCAACTTGTCCTGCTGGTCCAGGACGAAATCGGCTATCGAAACCTGATGGCCCTGGTAAGCCATGCCTTCCTGGAAACGCCGCCGGGTGAGGCGCCGTGCGTCTCTTGGGACGATCTTGACGGCCGGACCGAAGGCCTGATCGCGCTGAGCGGCGGCCCCGGCGGCACGGTCGGCCGACTGCTGCTGGAAGGTCAGGTGCCCGCCGCCGAGAGTGCCCTTGACCGCCTGCAATCCCTGTTCCCCGACCGGCTTTACATCGAACTGATGCGTCACGGCCTGGCGGCGGAACGGAGGATCGAGCCGGCGCTGATCGGCCTTGCCTACGGACGTGATCTGCCGCTGGTCGCGACCAACGACTGCTTCTTCGCTGACGAGGGCATGTTCGAGGCCCACGACGCGCTGCTGTGCATCGCCGACGGCACCTATGTCGCCGAACGCGATCGCCGTCGCGTGACCAAGCACCATTGGTTCAAGCCGGCCGCCGAGATGCGCGCCCTGTTCCAGGACCTGCCCGAGGCCGTCGACAACACGCTGGTGATCGCCCGGCGCTGTGCGTTCATGCCGGAACCGCGCAAACCGATCCTGCCCCGGTTCGAGACCGACGGTGGCCGGTCGGAGGCCGACGAGCTTCGCGCCCAAGCCGAGGCCGGTCTGGAAGAGCGCCTGGCGGCCTTCCTGTTCGAGCCCGGGATGACGGACGAGCAGCGGGCGGAGGTTGCAAAGCCCTATCGCGACCGGTTGGCCTTCGAACTCGACATCATCATCGAGATGGGGTTTGCCGGCTATTTCCTGATCGTTGCCGACTTCATCAAGTGGTCGAACGCCAACGGCATTCCGGTGGGGCCGGGCAGGGGGTCGGGTGCCGCCTCGGTGGTCGCCTGGTCGCTGACCATCACCGGCCTCGACCCGATTGCCCTGGACCTGGTGTTCGAACGGTTCTTGAACCCGGAACGCGTGTCGATGCCGGACTTCGACATCGATTTCTGCCAGGACCGGCGGGACGAGGTGATCGACTATGTCCGGCAGAAATTCGGCGACGATCGGGTGGCACAGATCATCACCTTCGGAAAGCTGCAGGCCCGCGCCGTGCTGCGCGATGTCGGGCGCGTCTTGCAGATGCCCTATGGCCAGGTCGACCGGCTGTGCAAGCTGGTGCCCAACAACCCGGCCAATCCGGTCACCTTGCAGCAAGCCATCGACGGCGAGCCGGCGTTACAACAGGCCCGGGCGGAAGACGAGAATGTCAACCACCTGATCGACCTGGCGATCAAGCTGGAAGGGCTCTACCGCCATGCGTCGACCCATGCCGCCGGCGTCGTGATCGGCGACCGGCCGTTGCAGGAGTTGGTGCCGCTCTATCGCGATCCGCGCTCGCCGATGCCGGTGACCCAGTTCAACATGAAATATGTCGAACAGGCCGGCCTGGTGAAGTTCGACTTCCTCGGTTTGAAGACCCTGACCGTGCTGCAGCAGGCGGTCGAACTGGTGAACGCGCGCGAAAGCGATGTGCCGGACCCGGCACTCGATCTTGATCGCATCCCGCTTGATGACGGCGACACCTACGCCATGCTGTGCCAGGCCACGGCGACCGGCGTGTTCCAGTTGGAATCGAGCGGCATGCGCGACGTGCTGCGCCAGATGAAGCCGTCCGTGTTCGAGGACATTATCGCCCTGGTGGCCCTCTACCGCCCGGGCCCGATGGACAACATCCCGACCTTCATCCGCAACAAGCACGCGCCGAACGGTGACGGCATCGATTACCTGCACCCCAAGCTGGAACCGATCCTGAAAGAGACCTATGGCATCATGGTCTATCAGGAACAGGTGATGCAGGCGGCGCAGACCCTCGCCGGCTACACGCTCGGCGGCGCCGATCTCTTGCGGCGGGCCATGGGCAAGAAGATCAAGGCCGAGATGGACGCCCAGAAGCAGGTGTTTCTGGAGGGCGCGGCCGAGCAGGGCATCAAGGCCAAACAGGCGGGATCGATCTTCGACCAGATCGAGAAGTTCGCCGGCTACGGTTTCAACAAGGCGCACGCGGCCGCCTATGCCCTGGTCGCCTATCACACGGCCTACCTGAAATCGACCTATCCGGTTGAGTTCATGGCCGCCTCGATGACGCTTGATCTGCACAACACCGACAAGCTGAACATTTTCAAGCAGGAACTGGACCGCATGGGCATCCGGCTGTTGCCGCCGGACATCAACGCCTCACCGGCCCGCTTCGGCGTCGAGCGTGCGCCGGACGAAGGCGGGGAAGGCCAAAAGCGCGCCATCCGCTATGCCTTGGGCGCGATCAAGGGTGTCGGTGTCGAGGCCATGCGGCTGGTTGAGGCTGAACGCAGGTCCGGCGGGCCCTATCGCGACATCTTCGACTTTGCCGAGCGGCAGGATGCCCGCGTCTTGAACCGGCGCCAGATCGAAAACCTGATCAAGGCCGGCGCCTTCGATGCGATGAACGACAACCGGGCGCAACTGATGGCGGCGGTCGACACGCTGCTGCGTCATGCGTCGGCCGCCGCGTCGGACCGGGACAGCGGCCAGTCCAGCCTGTTTGGCGGGTTGTCCGAGGAGGCCCAACGGCCGCGCCTGCCCATCGTTGCGGAATGGGACAGCATGGAGGCCCTGCGGCAGGAGTTCGAGGCCGTGGGCTTCTATCTGTCCGCCCATCCGATCGACAATTTCCCGACCGTGCGCGTCGGCGCCGTCCCGTCGTCGGAGATCGGCGCCCGGTTCCGCAGTTCCGGACGCTCGACCATGAAGGTCGCCGGCATCGTGCTGGCCAAGCGCGAGATGACGACCAAGACCGGCAACCGCATGGCCTTCGTGCAGATGTCCGACGCCAGCGGCGTGTTCGAGATCACCCTGTTCGTCGAGGCCCTGGTAAAGGCACGGCCACTGCTGGAGGCGGGGACGCCGCTGCTGGCCGTTATCGAGGTCCAGGCGCGCGACGAGGATCTGAGGCTGACGGCGACGGATGTCACACCGTTGGATGACGCCGTGGCCCAGGCCGGCATGGCGATCCAGGTCCATATCGACCGGCCGGAGGCTGCGACCGAACTTCACGGGATTCTTGAGCGCATGGGCCAGGGGCGCGGCCGGGTCAGCGTCTTGATCCCTGTCGATCGCGACGGCGAGGCGGAGATCGTCTTGCCGCAGACCTACGCCATCGGCACCAGGGGCCGTGCGGCGATAAAGTCGATCCCCGGCGTCAGCGACGTGCGGGAGTTTTAGGCGCGCGGGAATGTCAGGTCATTTGCAGGCTGGTGCTTGCAAATCAGGGTCAACGGGGCTATCTACCCGGCGTCACTGACAATCCTCACGCGGGACATGCGGTCAGCCGTCAGCAGGCGGTTGCTCGCTCCGGTGTTCCGGCACGGCTTTTCGAGGCCGCGCCGAGGGCAAGACCCGCGGCGGACGAACCGGAGAAGGAAAGATCCGATGGTCATGCCGACCTTTACCATGCGCCAGCTCCTGGAAGCCGGCGTTCACTTTGGTCACAACACTCGTCGTTGGAACCCGAAGATGGCGCCGTACATTTTCGGCGTTCGCAACGGGATCCACATCATCAATCTGGAAGAGACCGTGCCCTTGCTGGGGCGGGCGTTGGAAGCCATCCGCGAGGTGGTGGCCAGCAATGGCCGCGTCCTGTTCGTGGGCACCAAGCGCCAGGCGCAGGAACGTATTGCCGAGGCCGCGAAACGCTCGGGCCAGTACTACGTCAATCACCGCTGGCTGGGCGGCATGTTGACCAACTGGAAGACGATCTCGCAATCGATCAGACGGCTGAAGGAGATGGACGGCCAGCTCGAGGAAGGCATTACCGGCCTGACCAAGAAAGAGCAGCTGCAGCTCACCCGCGAGCGGGACAAGCTGGAGCGGGCCCTTGGCGGCATCCGCGACATGGGCGGCCTGCCGGATCTGCTGGTGGTGATCGACACGAACAAGGAATCGATCGCCATTCAGGAGGCCAACAAGCTCGGCATACCGGTCGCGGCGGTGGTCGACAGTAATTCGAACCCCGAGGGCATCACGTTCCCGATCCCGGGCAATGACGACGCCTTGCGCGCGATCGACCTCTACTGCGACTTGGCCACCGGTGCGGTGCTGGCCGGTATCGAGGCGGCGTTGACGACGTCCGGCGCCGATGTTGGTGCGATGGACACGCCGGTCGCGGAAACGGTGCCGGATGCCCCGGCCGAAGAACCTGCGCAGGAGGCTGCCGCCGAAGCCGAAGCCGAATCCTCGACCAAGGAGGCGCCGGCCGAAGACGCCCCCGCGGAACCGGAGCCGGCCGCCGAGCCGGCGGGTGATACCGCCGCCGAAGAGGAAAAGTCGAAGGCCGGCGAAGCCGCCTGATCACCGACCGAGAGTGAACCGGGCGGCGATCAGGCCGCCCGGTTTCTTTTAGTATCAATGTTTTGTTACGGAATTCTGACGTAAGAGGTCAAAATGTCAGCAATCACAGCGGCCCTGGTGAAGGAGCTGCGCGAAAAAACCGGCGCCGGCATGATGGATTGCAAGAAGGCGCTGACCGAGACCGACGGCGACATGGAAGCGGCCGTCGACTGGCTGCGCAAGAAGGGCTTGGCGGCGGCGGCGAAGAAGGCCGGCCGTACCGCTTCGGAGGGCCTGGTCGGGTTGCAGATCGACGGCCCCAAGGGCGCGCTGGTCGAGGTCAACTCGGAAACCGACTTCGTGTCGCGCAACGAGACGTTCCAATCGTTCGTGAAGACCACGTCCGAACTGGCCATGGGGGCGGACGGCTCCGTCGAGGCGCTGGCCGCCTTGGACTATCCGGGCACCGGTCGGACGGTTGCCGAGGAACTCACCCATCTGATTGCGACCATCGGCGAAAATATGAGTTTGCGCCGGACCGCCAGCCTGTCGGTCGGCACCGGCGTGGTGGCCGGCTACATTCACGGCGCCGTCGTGCCGGACATGGGCAAGATCGGCGTGCTGGTCGCGCTGGAGTCGACCGCCGACGCGGGCGCGTTGGCGGAGTTTGGGCGGCAACTTGCCATGCATGTCGCCGCCACCCGCCCCGAATCGCTGTCGGTCGAGGATCTGGACCCGGCGCTCTTGAACCGCGAGCGTGAGGTTTTGTCGGAACAAGCCCGTGCCTCGGGCAAGCCGGAGAACATCATCGAGAAAATGGTGGAAGGTCGCCTGCGCAAGTACTACCAAGAGGTCGTGTTGCTTGAGCAGACTTTCGTCATCGACGGTGAAAGCAAAGTGGCGAGCGCCGTGGAAGCGAAGTCGAAGGAACTGGGCGCGCCGATCGCTGTCACCGGCTTCGCCCGTTTCACCTTGGGCGAAGGCATCGAGAAGGACGACGGCGACTTCGCTGCGGAGGTCGCGGCGACACTGAAGGCGTAAGCCTTCAGAACCGGGGCCGGAATCGAAGCCAGAATCAGGGCGGAGCCTGGAGGGACGACAACTGATGCCAGCCGACGGGCCGCTTTATAAGCGCGTTCTGCTGAAGCTATCCGGCGAGGCCCTGATGGGCGGCCAAGCCTATGGCATCGATCCCGACATGGCCAACAAGGTGGCCCAGCAGATAGCCTCGGTCGCTTCTCTGGGCTGCCAGGTCTGCGTCGTCGTGGGCGGCGGCAACATCTTCCGTGGGCTGTCCGGTGCCGCGACGGGCATGGAACGCTCCACCGCTGACTATATGGGCATGTTGGCGACCGTGATTAACGCCCTGGCGATGCAAAGCGCCTGCGAGCGAATCGGTCTGCAGACGCGCGTCCTGTCCGCCATTCCGATGGCGTCGGTGTGCGAGCCCTATATCCGCAGACGCGCCGTCCGGCATATGGAAAAGGGGCGGGTCGTGATCTTCGCGGCCGGCACGGGCAATCCGTTCTTCACCACCGATACCGCCGCGGCGTTGCGGGCTTCGGAAATGGATTGCGATGCGTTGCTGAAAGGCACGCAGGTCGACGGTGTTTACGATGCCGATCCGCGCGAGGTCCCGACGGCCAAACGGCTGGGCCGGCTAAGCTATATGCAGGTGCTGGCCAACGACCTTCGGGTGATGGACCATTCAGCCATATCATTGGCGCGAGAAAACCATATTCCCATCCTTGTCTTCTCGATCCATAACGAGGGGGCGTTTGCCGACGTCGTTTCCGGACGTGGAAGCTACACGATCATTACGGAAGCTTGAAAAAGGGGGGTGTCGCGGGCCATGACAGATATCGATCTTGACGACATCGAGCGCCGGATGAATGGCGCCGTCGAGGCGCTGCGTACTGAGTTCGGCGGCCTGCGCACGGGCCGTGCCTCGCCGACCTTGCTGGAACCGATCACGGTCGAGGCCTATGGCGCCGTCATGCCGATGAACCAGGTCGGCACGATCGGCGTGCCCGAGCCGCGGCTGCTGACGGTTCAGGTCTGGGACAACGGTCTGGTGAAGGCCGTGGAAAAGGCCATCAGGGATGCCGGCCTCGGCCTTAACCCCCAGACGGATGGCGCGCTGGTTCGTGTCCCGATCCCGGAATTGAACGAAGAACGCCGCAAGGAACTCGGCAGGGTCGCCAGCAAGTATGCTGAGCAGGCGCGCGTGGCCGCGCGCAACGTGCGGCGAGACGGGATGGACCGATTGAAGAAGATGGAAAAAGACGGCGACCTCAGCCAGGACGATCACCGGCTCTACGCCGATGAGATCCAAACCCTGACCGATCAGACAATACAGAAGATCGACGACGCCCTTGCCGCCAAGGAGTCGGAGATCATGCAGGTCTAAAGTCCAACAGCCATCTCCGCCCGTCGAACCCGCCTGACGAGAAGATCTATGCTGCAAGTCGCGCCAGAGCCGTCGCTGACCATGCCCGAACATGTCGCCATCATCATGGATGGCAATGGGCGTTGGGCCAGTTCACGCGGTTTGCCTCGGATTTTCGGCCACCGTAAGGGTGCCGCGGCCGTGAAGCGTGCGGTCAAGGCGGCGGTCGAGCTGGACATTCCCTATCTCACGCTGTTCGGCTTTTCGACCGAGAACTGGCGCCGGCCGGTCGAGGAAGTCGCCGAGCTGATGCGCTTGATGCGCCACTATCTGCGCAGCGAGGTCGCGGATCTGCACAAGAACGGCGTCTGCCTGAAGGTGATCGGTGATCGTGACCGGTTGCCGCGCGACATCATCGATCTGATCGACCACGCCGAAACGATCGTGCCGGACCCGGTGGTACTGACATTGACAGTGGCGCTCAGCTATGGCGGCAGGGGCGACATCCTTCAGGCCGTTCGGTCGATCGCCGAGGCGGCCCGCGACGGTGTGTTGGACCCGTCAACGCTGGACGAGGGGGTGGTTGGCGGCTTCTTGCAGACCAACGGCCTGCCTGACCCCGATCTTCTGATCCGAACCAGCGGCGAGCAGCGCATCAGCAATTTCCTTCTGTGGCAGTCGGCCTACGCGGAACTTATCTTCACCGATACGCTGTGGCCCGATTTCGATCGGGACGACCTCGAAGCCGCCGTGGTGGAATTCGGACGGCGCGAACGGCGCTTTGGCGCAGTCGAGGCCAGCGCTTAGCGTCAGTTGGCCTCCGCCGGCAACCTCACAAAGCGCATCCTGTCGGCCCTGGTCCTGGCGCCGATCGCGCTTGGCGCGATTTATCTGGGTGGCACGGCCTATCTCTGTCTGATCCTGTTGACGGTTCTGGTCGCGCAGGCCGAATGGATGCGGCTGGTCGCCCCCGGTGCCGTCATCTGGATTCATGTCGCGGCCTTCGCGGCGCTGATCCTCGAGGCCCTGGCGACCCTGTTCTTCGGCTTCCTGACCGGCATCGGCGTCATCGTGGGCGGCTCGCTGCTGATCGTCAGCCTGGTGCGGCTGACCCGTGCGGCCGGTGCGCGACGCATCGCCCTCGGTGTGCTCTATATCGGGGCGACGATGGCGGCGACGCTATGGCTGCGCGACTTGCCTGAAATCGGCTTGGGCCTGACCTGCTTCCTGTTCGGAACGGTTTGGGCGACCGACATGGGCGCTTATGCCGCCGGCAGAGCCATCGGCGGGCCGAAACTGGCCCCGCGGCTCAGCCCAAACAAGACCTGGGCGGGGCTGATCGGCGGCATGATTTCGGCTGCCATAGCCGGCTTTCTGATCGCGATGGCATTCGATGCCGGGCTGAGGTTCGTGGCGGCGGCGGTGGCGTCGGTCCTGGCGGTGATTGCCCAGTCGGGCGACCTGTTTGAATCGGCCATGAAGCGGCGGGCGGGGGTAAAGGACAGCGGTACTCTGATCCCCGGCCATGGCGGCGTGCTGGACCGGATCGATGGTTTGATGGCGGCGGCGCCTGTGTTGGCGATTTGGCAGTTGGCTGTTGGCGATCGGCTGGGCTGGTGGTAAGCGATCGGATGCGCAGTGTCACTGTATTGGGATCAACCGGGTCCGTCGGGCAAAGCACCGTCGACTTGCTGAAGCGCAACCCGGAGGCGTTCGACGTACGGGTTCTCACCGCCAACCGAAATGTCGAACTGCTGGCCGAGCAGGCGCGGGACCTGAAGGTCGAAACGGCCGTGGTCGCGGACGAAGCCCGCTATGACGAGCTGAAGTCGGTGCTCGCGGGCAGCGGCATCGAGGTTGCTGCCGGGCGACAGGCCTTGGTCGAAGCGGCTGCGATACCGGTGGAGTGGACGATGGCCGCGATTGTCGGCGCGCGCGGGCTGGAACCCACGCTGGCCGCGATCGACAATGGCGGGATCATCGCTGTCGCGAACAAGGAGTGTCTGGTGTGCGCCGGCGAGCTGATTACCGCGAGGCTGGGCAGGACGGGCGCGACGCTGCTGCCGGTCGACAGCGAGCACAACGCCATCTTTCAAGTGTTCCAGCGCGACCACACTGTGCGTCGGATCGTGCTGACGGCCTCGGGCGGCCCGTTCAGGGCGGCCGACCGGTCGGTCATGGCGGCGGCGACACCGGCCCAGGCCGTGGCGCACCCCGTCTGGTCGATGGGCGCCAAGATCTCGGTCGACAGCGCGACAATGATGAACAAAGGGCTGGAAATCATTGAAGCGTCTTATCTGTTTGGCCTCTCTGAAGACGCTATCGACGTTCTGGTCCACCCGCAGTCGGTGATCCACAGCATGGTGGAATATGCCGACGGTTCGGTCCTGGCCCAGCTTGGCACGCCGGACATGCGCATACCGATCGCCTACACGCTGGCCTGGCCGAAACGCATGGCGACGCCGGCGGAGACGCTGGATCTCGCCGCCATCGCCAGCCTGACCTTCGAAGCACCGGACGCGATACGCTTCCCGTGCCTGGACCTCGCCCGTTCGGCATTGCGAACCGGCGGCACCGCACCGGCCATACTGAACGCCGCGAACGAGGTCGCGGTCGAAGCGTTCCTGCGCGGCCGGATCGGCTTTCTTGATATTGCGGCCGTGAACGACAACGTTCAGTCGGCGCTTGGGGCACCGTCGGCGACCGATCTGGTGGGAATCCTGGCCATCGACGCCGAGGCACGCCGACATGCTGAGGCCACAATTTCGGGCCGTTCTTGGCGGGTTCGTGAAACTGATCACAAATGGGCAAACAGCCCTGTCGAAGGGTGAGGGGTCGCGCGAATGGGTTTGATTGAGGGGATCGGGAGCTATCTGATCCCGTTCCTCATAGTTTTGACCGTGCTGGTCTTCGTCCATGAATGGGGCCATTTCTGGGTTGCCAGGCGCTGCGGCGTTCGCGTCCAGGTGTTTTCCGTTGGCTTTGGGCCTGAGCTGTTCGGCAAGACCGACAAGCATGGCACGCGCTGGAAGTTCAGCCTGATCCCGCTTGGCGGCTATGTGAAAATGTTTGGCGATGCCAACGCCGCCTCCATGCCGGATGCCGAGGTTGGCGCCATGCCGGAAGGTGACCGCGCCGTCTCGTTCTACCACAAGCCGTTGTGGAAACGGGCGGCGATCGTTGCCGCCGGCCCGATGGCGAACTTCATCTTCGCGGCGATCGCGCTCGCGATACTTTTCGCCACCTATCAGCACCCGTTCCCGCCGGCGATCGTCGGCGTCGTGCAGGAGGGGAGCCCGGCGGAGCAGGCCGGTATCGAGCCGGGAGACCGCATCGTCGAGGTCGACGGTCGGTCGATCGGCAGGTTTGTCGATCTGGTCGGCGCCGTCGGCGCCTTCGACGAGGCGCCTTTGGCCGTGACCCTGCGGCGCGACGGCGCGACCGTGGATCTGGCGATTACGCCGGATCTGGTCGAGATTGAGCAGGGGGACGCGGTCATCACTGTGCCCCGCATTGGCGTGTCGCCGGATGTCGGGCCCTACAGCGTGCCCAGGGCGATCGGCATGGGCGTGGTCGAGACGTTCGCGCTCGTCGGCCTGACGATCGATGCGATTGGCGAAATCATCGTCGGCGAACGGGGCACGGACGAGCTTGGCGGGCCGATTCGAATCGCGCAGATGTCCGGCGACGTCGCCCAGTTCGGCATTCTGGCCTTGATCTGGTTCATGGCCATTTTGTCGATTAATCTGGGCCTTATTAATCTGCTGCCGATTCCGGTGCTTGATGGGGGCCACCTGTTGTTCTATGCCATCGAGGCGGTACGTGGCCGCCCTCTGGGCGAAAGAGCGCAGGAGTTGGGCTTTCGGCTGGGGGTGGCGTTCGTTCTGGGTTTGATGATCTTTGCGACCTGGAACGACCTTGTGCAGCTGGATGTCGTTGCTTGGTTTCAAAATCTGATTTCTTAAGGGCAGGCGGGAAACGGGGATGAGTGTAAGGACCCTTCTGCGTGAGGCAGCGAGCCTTTGGCTCGTGCTCGGCATCGCAATCGGCCTGGTTTTCGCCCAGAACGCATCTGCGCAGCCGGTGTTCGTTGTTGAGCAAATCGTCGTCGATGGCACGGAACGCATCGAACCCGTCACCGTGCTGTCGTATCTGACATTTCAAACCGGCGACCAGGCGACCCAGGGCGACCTGGACGATTCGCTGACCGCACTTTTCCGCACCGGGCTTTTTCGCGATGTGGTGCTGGAGCGTCAGAACAGGGTCGTCATCATTACGGTGGTCGAGAACCCGGTCATCAACCGCATTTCCTTTGAGGGCAATCGAAGCCTGGACGATGAGCAGCTTGAGATCGAGATCGAGTTGAGGCCGCGGGTCGTCTACACCCAGACGCGCGTTCAGTCCGACGTCCAGCGCATTGTCGAGCTGTACCGGCGCAACGGTCGGTTTTCGGCCAATGTCGAACCGGTGATCATCGAGCTGGACCAGAACCGGGTCGATCTGGTGTTCGAGATCGACGAGGGCTCCGCGACCGGCATCGAACGGATCACGTTCATCGGTAACGAAGCCTTTTCCGACGCCAGGCTAAGGCGGGAAATCGTCACGGAGGAAACGGTCTGGTGGAACCTGCTTGCCGCCGGCAACGACAATTACGACCCCGATCGTCTCGCCTTTGATCAGGAGTTGCTGCGCCGTTTCTATCTCTCCGAAGGCTATGCCGATTTCCGTGTGGTGTCCGCGGTGGCCGAACTGGCCCCCGACCAGAGCGGCTTTTTCGTCACCTTCACGGTCGAGGAGGGAGACCGCTACGAGTTCGGCGAGGTCGACATCGTGTCGCGCATTCCCGAGGTGGATGCCGAGCTTCTGCGCGGCGAGATCGTTTCCGATCCGGGCGACTACTACAGCAACGTGGCCGTCGAAGACAGCATCCGGAACCTGACCGACGCCGCCGGCAACCTTCAATACGCCTTCGTCGAAATCAACCCCGTCGTCATGCGCAACCGCGAAGAGCAGACGATCAGCATCATCTACGAAATCAACGAAGGGCCGCGTGTCTTCGTCGAGCGCATTGAAATCCGCGGCAACGTGCGCACGATCGACCGGGTGATCCGGCGCGAGATCCTGCTGGCCGAGGGCGATCCGTTCAACGCCACCCTGCTCAGCCGATCGGAAACCAACATCCGCAATCTGGGCTTTTTCTCGACGGTCGATGTCGAGGTCGTGCAGGGAACCACACCCGACCGGACCCTCATCATCGTAACCGTGCAGGAACAGTCGACCGGCGAGCTTTCGATCGGTGCCGGCTTTTCGACCAGTGACGGTGCGATCGGTGACATCAGCCTGCGTGAGCGCAACCTGTTGGGCCGGGGCCAGGACCTGCGCGTGACGGCCTCGATCAGCCAGAATACGACCGAGTTCGACATCAGTTTTACCGAGCCCTACTTTTTGAACCGGGATCTCGCGGCCGGCGTCGACCTCTTCAGCATCTCGACCCAGCGCGAAGACACCGGTGACTTTGATGAGTTCACGGCGGGCTTCGGCCTACGGCTGGGGTATCCGCTGGGACCGGATCTCCGCCAGATCGTCAATTACCGTCTGGAATATGAAGAGATCGAGAACTCCAGCAACGAGTTGGTTCCCGATGGCGACGCCTGGATTTCTTCCATCGGGCAAACCCTGATCTACGATCGCTTGGATAGCCGCATCAACCCGACCGACGGCTATATCCTGCGCTTTGGCACCGCGATTGCCGGTCTTGGCGGCGACGTCAATTATTTCCGCACGACGGGCTCGGCCAGCTATTTCACTCCGGTGCTGGGGAACGAGGATGTCATCCTGAACCTCTCGATCGAGGGCGGTTACATTGTCGGCTTGGGCCAGGATGTTCGGGTTCAGGACAGGTTCTTTGTCGGCGGTGCGAACCTACGCGGCTTCGATACTGGTGGTATAGGGCCGAGGCTGGCTGACACGCGGCAGGCATTGGGCGGCAACCAGTTTGCTGTGGGGACGATTGAACTCGAGTTTCCGTTGGGCTTGCCGGAGGAACTCGGAATCAGTGGTCGCGTGTTCACTGATGCGGGCTATCTGGACGGCGTTGACGGTGTCGACGAGCCGATCCTGGACGATCCGGCAATTCGTGCAGCCGCTGGCGCAGGTATCTCGTGGAACTCGCCTTTTGGGCCGATTCGGTTGGACTATGCAGTGCCGTTTGCGCGCGAGGACTTCGATGTGACCCAGAATTTCCGGTTCTCGTTCGGTACGACCTTCTAGGAAATGTCTCCACGGCGGCGTTTCGGCGCACTGGCACTTGTGATCGGCATGTCGGTGGCGGGTGGTGCGTACGCGCAGGATCCCCCGCCTGAGGAGATCGCGGATCAGCCGGCGCCGAGCATTCAAGACACACCGCCCAACATCCTTGTGGTGGATTTCGATTGGGTGATCCGCCAGTCGGATGCGGCCCAATCGGTACAAAACCAGCTCAATGAGGAAAGGCAAGCCTTGCAGGACAGGTTTGCCGAGCTTGAAGCCGATTTGAGGACGATGGAGCAAGAGCTGGAGGCGATGGGCGAGGATGTTTCCGACGAGGAGCAGCTGGAGCGGCGGCGCGAGTTCGAACAGCTTGTCGCAAACACGCAGCGCGAAGCCCAGGCGCGGCGCAGCATTCTCGATCAGGCATTCAGGGAGGCGATGGATCAGGTGCGGGACGCGACCGTCAGGGCGATCGCCGATATTGCCGACAACGCGGAGGCTGAAATCGTGCTGAACGTCAACCAGACCGTCATTTACAGTCGAGACCGCAATATCAGTCAACAGGCGCTGGACGCGCTGAACGAACAGTTGCCGGACGTCGAAGTCGAACTGCCGGCGCAGGAGTAGTCGGCATGGCAGATCCGAATTTCTTCAAGAGTGCGGGCCCGTTTCGCTTGTCGGACCTGGCCACGATCAGCGGGACCGATCTTGCCTCGGCGGGCGATGGTGCGCGGATGGTCCACGATGTCGGGTCGCTGGATACGGCCGATGACACCACGATCAGCTTTTTCGAGAGCGCCAAGTACATCGACGATCTGACCGGGTCCAAGGCCGGTTTCTGCGTACTCCGCGAGGCCCATGCGGCCAAGGCACCGGCCCATATGAGCCTGCTGATCAGCAAGGCGCCGCAGAAGGCCTATGCGTTGATCGCAGCCGCGTTCTACCCGGAACCGGACGCGCCGGTGGGCATCGACGAGCGGGCCCATGTCGACGCTTCTGCGACCGTGGATCCCACGGCATCGATCGCTCCGGGCGCCGTGATCGGTGCGGGCGTGCAGATCGGGCCAGAAACGCGGATCGGCGCCAACACGGTCATCGGCGACAACGTACGGATCGGGTCGAACTGCCGGATCTCGTCCAACTGCAGCCTGTCCTACTGCCTCATCGCCGATGGCGTTGCGATCGACGCCGGTGTGCGCATCGGCGAGCGCGGCTTCGGCTTCGTCATCGATCCCAAGGGGCACGCGTCCATTCCCCAACTCGGCAGGGTCATTCTTGAGGAAGGGGTCTCGATCGGCGCCAATACCACGATCGATCGGGGTGCCGGGCCCGATACCGTGATCCGCAAGGGCGCGATTATTGATAATCAGGTCCAAATCGGGCACAACGTCGAGGTTGGCGAGTCCAGTGTCCTTGTCTCTCAAGTCGGTATTGCGGGGTCTACAAAGCTTGGTCCGATGGTCATGCTTGGCGGCAAGGTTGGCATCGCCGGTCACTTGACCATTGGGGCCGGGGCCCAGGTGATGGCGAAATCGGGCTTGTACAAGGACGTGCCGCCGGGCGTCGTCATGGCGGGCCTGCCGGCGCTGCCGGCGCGCGAGTACTGGCGCCTTCAGGCGCAGCTGATGAAACTGATAGAGCGTAAGGGCGACAAGACATGAGCGACGGGGCGGCCGGCACCACGATCGACTGCGTGGATATTGCGGGGATCATGAGCAGGATCCCCCACCGCTACCCCATGTTGATGATCGATCGGGTGGTGGATGTCGTGATTGATGCGTCGGCGATCGGCATCAAGAACGTCTCCATCAACGAGGACTTCTTCCAGGGCCATTTCCCCGGTGCGCCGGTGATGCCTGGCGTCTTGATCATCGAGGCGATGGCGCAAACGGCCGCCGTGCTCGTCGTCTGCACCCTGGGCGAACAGTCCAAAGGCAAGCTGATCTATTTCATGACGATCGACGAGGCCCGGTTTCGGCACCCGGTCGTGCCCGGAGACTGCCTGAAGCTTCACGTTCGCCAGTTGCACAAGCGGCGGACCGTATGGAAGATCGGCGCGGAGGCGCGTGTCGACGGCAAGGTCGTCGCGGAGGCGACGATGAAGGCCATGATCATGCTTGACGACGAGGCGCCCTGACGATCTCAGAAATGCAAGCCGCCTAGAAGAGCGCCCAAAGGGCGGCGGCGACCGCCAGCACCAGCACGATCCCGAACAGAAACTGGCCCCAGACCCTCAGAAAGGGGCCGCTATTGTCGTTCGCGGGTCTCGGGACCGTGTGGAATGTCGGCCGCGCCTCCGGTTTGGCGCGCGTCGCTTGATCGGCGCCGGCAAGTCGCTTGTAGGGTTTTCCCGGCCTAGCCACGATCCTTCAGCGCCGTGAAATCGCGTTGAACCGCGCCACTGTAGAGCTGACGCGGCCGGCCGATCTTTTGCATCGGATCCTCGATCATCTCATTCCACTGCGCAACCCAGCCGACAGTTCGGGCCACCGCAAACAGCACCGTGAACATGCTCGTCGGGAAGCCCATCGCCTTCAGGATAATACCCGAATAGAAGTCGACATTGGGATAGAGTTTTTTCTCAACGAAGTACTCGTCTTCCAGCGCGATGCGCTCCAGTTCCATCGCCAAGGCCAGCAGGGGGTCGTTCTCGATACCCAGCTCGCCGAGAACCTCGTGGCAGCTTTCGCGCATGACCGTGGCACGGGGGTCGTAGTGTTTGTAGACCCGGTGGCCGAAGCCCATTAGCCGGAACGGGTCGTCCCTGTCTTTGGCGCGGTTGATGAACTCGCCGACATTGTCGACATGGCCGATTTCCGCCAGCATCTTGAGGACCGCTTCGTTGGCCCCGCCATGGGCCGGGCCCCACAACGAGGCGATGCCCGCGGCGATGCAGGCAAACGGGTTGGCGCCGGACGAGCCGGCCAGGCGCACGGTCGACGTCGAGGCGTTCTGCTCGTGGTCGGCGTGCAAAATGAAAATCCGGTCCATGGCCTTGGCCAGAACCGGATTGATCTTGTAGTCCTCCGCCGGCACGGCGAAGGTCATGTGCAGGAAGTTTTCCGCGTAATTCAGGTCGTTGCGCGGATACATGAAGGGCTGGCCGATGGAGTACTTGTAAGCCATCGCGGCCAGGGTCGGCATCTTGGCGATCATGCGGTGCGACGCGATCAGCCTCTGCTTCTGGTCCGTAATGTCGGTGCTGTCGTGATAGAAGGCGGACAAGGCGCCCACGACGCCGCACATGATGGCCATCGGATGGGCATCGCGCCGGAAGCCCCGATAGAAGCCCATCAGCTGTTCGTGCAGCATTGTGTGATAGGTGATCGTCTTCTCGAAGGTCTCCATTTGGGCGTTGTCCGGCAACTCGCCTTCCAGAAGCAGATAAGCAACCTCCAGAAAGGAGCAGTTGCTGGCCAGATCCTCGATCGCATAGCCGCGATGGAGCAACACACCCTCGTCGCCGTCGATATAGGTGATGGAGCTGTCGCACGACGCGGTCGAGGTAAAGCCGGGGTCGTATGTGAACATCCCCGTTTCGGCGTAAAGGCTTCTGATATCTATGACTTTTGGGCCAAGCGTACCGCTGGAGACAGGGAAATCGTGCGACTTCCCGGTAGTGTTATCGACCAGGGTAAC
The DNA here is from genome assembly GCA_028277405.1 of Alphaproteobacteria bacterium. Lineage (GTDB taxonomy): Bacteria > Pseudomonadota > Alphaproteobacteria > DSM-16000 > Inquilinaceae > JANQGH01. The sequence goes on from JANQGH010000042.1 coordinate 75,462, forward strand.
GGTTTCGGGCATGGCACGAGATCCTCATCAAAGGGGGGTGTACGGGCGTGACAAACTGCTGTCCGCCGTAGCCGTAAGGGAGATGCGAGAACATAGATCGACGGCGTGCCAAGATCAATCTGGCAGCCCGCCGGCACGTCGGATTAGCCCACCTCGCCAGGCCTCACAGCGTCGTCGATCCGACCGAGCGTTTCGGACTTCCCAAGAACCGCGGCAACCTCGAAGATCCCCGGCGATGTGGTCGATCCCGTCAGCGCGGCGCGCAAGGGCTGGGCGACCTTGCCGAGCTTCAAGTCGTTTGCCTCGGCAAAGGCGCGCACGGCCGCCTCGATACCGGCTTCGCTCCAGTCCTCGATTTGGCCGAGCGGGCCGTTCAACTTCGCCAGAAGATCCCGCGCTTGCTCATTGAGCAGCGCTTGCGCCTTCTCATTCATGACGAGCGGCCGACTGCGCGCATAAAATGCAGCATTATCAGACAATTCGACGATGGTTTTCGCACGTTGCTTCAGCCCTGACAGGCCCGCGCGCAACCGATCGCTTGCCGTTCCGTCGAGGGGGTGGCCAAGATCCTGTTCCAGCCTGGGCACGATCAGTGCCATCAGGCGCTGGTCGTCCGCCTCGCGGATGTAGTGGCCGTTCAGATTCTCCAGCTTGGCGAAATCGATCCGCGCGGGGGACTTGCCGACGGCATCGAGGTCGAACCAGGCAATCGCCTGGTCCGTCGAAATCACCTCGTCGTCGCCGTGCGACCAGCCGAGACGCAGCAGATAGTTGCGCAGCGCCTCCGGCAAATAGCCCATGTCGCGATAGGCTTCGATGCCCAGTGCGCCGTGACGCTTGGACAGTTTCGCGCCGTCGGGGCCGTGGATCAGCGGAATATGGGCAAAGACCGGCGGTTTGGCGCCAAGCGCGTCGTAAAGCTGGGTCTGGCGAAAGGCGTTGGTGAGGTGATCGTCGCCCCGGATCGCGTGGGTGATGCCCATATCGATGTCGTCGACCACGACGGACAGCATGTAGGTGGGCGTGCCGTCGGAGCGCAGCAGGACCATGTCGTCCAGCTCCGCATTCTCGACCGTGACCGTGCCCTGGACGGCGTCCTCGATGCGCGTCTGGCCTGTTCGCGGCGCTTTCAGTCGGACGACCGGATCGACGCCCGGCGGCGCTTCGGCCGGGTCTCGATCCCGCCACCGGCCGTCATACCGCAGCGGCCGGCCCTCCGCGCGGGCCTGTTCGCGCATCGCCGCCAGTTCCTCCGGCGTGGCATAACACAGATAAGCCTTGCCTTCGTCCAGCAGCCTTTGGGCGGCGGCCGCATGCCGATCGCGGCGTTCGAATTGCGATACCGCGTCGCCATCCCAATCGAGGCCAAGCCATTCAAGCCCATCCAGGATTTTCGCCACCGCGTCGTCGGTCGAACGGGCGCGGTCGGTGTCCTCGATCCGCAGTACGAAGCGGCCGTCGAAATGGCGGGCGTAGAGCCAGTTGAACAGGGCGGTCCGGGCGCCGCCGATATGCAGGAAACCGGTGGGCGAGGGGGCAAAGCGGGTAACGACGGTCATTTCGGCTCGATTTGGTCTATCCTGGCGGGCGAGGGGCGTGCTGCATAACACAGGCAGGGCGGGGATGCATCTGGACATGGATCGGGCCGATGGTTGATGTGCCGGCCGGTGCGCCGGTCCGCCGGTCATTGCCCGCGCTACATCCGATCGATGCCTGGCTCGCGGCCCAGGGAACCCGGCTGGGGTTATGGCTGCCTGTCATGCTGGGTGTCGGCATTGCGGTGTACTTCGCTTTACCGATCCAACCCGGCTGGTGGTGGTCCGTCGCCTCCTTGGTCATGGCCCTGGCCGTGCTTGCCACGGTGCGGTCCGCCGGGTTGTCGATCCGGGCGTTGGCCGTGGCTCTGGTTGCCGCGTCAATTGGGTTTGCCGCCGCAGAACTGCAGACGACCAGGGTCGAAGCGCCCCAGTTAGACCGGCCGATCGGACCGGCGACGGTGGTGGGGCGCGTGCGCGCGCTCGATGCATCCAGCGACGGCACCAGGGTCGTCCTCGACGAGTTGTCGATCGACGGCCTTGCACCCGACGAGACACCGGAACGGGTGCGCATTCGGTTGACGACGCGATCGGTTCCGCCCGCCATCGGCTCCACCATCGATCTGCGGGCGATGCTGATCCCGCCGTCGGAGCCGGTCCTGCCGGGTGGTTTTGACTTCAGGCGCCACGCCTTTTTTCAGCGGCTGGGCGCCTTCGGCTATGCGGTGTCACGCCCGGAGGTTTTGGAGGCCGCCGAAACCGGCGGCCTTGCCCTGTGGCTGGAAAGGGTCAGGCTGGGCATCTACGACCGTGTTGCCGCCCAGGTCGAGAGCGGAGCCATGTCGGACGACGCGGGATCGGTCGCCGTCGTGCTGTTAACCGGCGATCGCAGCGCGATCAGCGACGAGCTCTATGCCGACATGCGCCGATCGGGGCTGGCCCATCTGCTGGCGATCTCGGGCCTGCATGTCGGGCTGATCGCCGGCCTGGTGTTCTTCGCGGTGCGGGCAGGCCTCGCCCTGTCGCCGACAGTGACGCTGACACAGCCGATCAAGAAATGGGCGGCGGTGGCCGCGATCGTCGCGGCCTTTTGCTACATGATGATCGTGGGTGCGACGGTACCGACCCAGCGCGCCTTTCTCATGGCCGGCCTCGTGTTCTTCGCGGTGCTGGTCGATCGTCGCGCGATTTCGCTCCGGCTGGTGGCCCTGGCCGCCGCCGTCGTGCTGTTGGTTGCGCCGTCTAGCCTCACCGGTCCCAGTTTTCAGATGAGTTTCGCAGCCGTTTTGGCGCTGGTCGCCCTCTACGACGGTTTGCGGGAGCGTTGGCTTGGGTGGCGTGTGACATCCGGCCCGTGGCGACGCGCGCGCCTCTATCTCGCCAGCCTCATGATCACCTCGTTCACGGCGACCCTGGCGACCGCGCCGTTCGTCCTGTTTCACTTCCAGGAAACGCCGGTTTACGGGCCCTTGGCTAACCTGCTTGCCGTACCCTTGACCGCCGCCTGGATCATGCCCTGGGGCTTGGCGGCGTACCTGCTGATGCTCCTGGGTTTGGACGGGTTGGCGCTCGCCCCCATGGGTTGGGGGATTGATGGGCTGCTCGCGCTGGCCCATTGGTGTGCCAACTTGCCGGGAGCCGTGATTGCCACCCCGGCGCTGGCTGACGTCGCCATTGTGCTTGTCGTCGCCGGAGGACTGTGGCTTGCGCTTTGGCGCGGGACCGTCCGCTGGTTCGGCGCCGCCGGGATTGGCGCAGCCGCGGTGATCGCGGCCATGACGCCTATCCCGACGATCCTGGTCAGTGCCGACGCGGGGCTGATGGGCCTTCGCCTGTCCGGTGGCGTCCTGGCGGTTTCCCAGGCGCGTACGGACGCCTTTACGCGCACCCAATGGATCCGGCTGACCGGTGCCGACACCGCGATCTCCTGGGCTGAGCTCGCCGCCATCGACCCAGGCTTTCGATGCGATGGCCAAGGCTGCATCTGGCGGGCGGGCGATGGCGCGGTCGCCTTCGCCTTCGAGCCTGACATTCTGGCCGAGGATTGTGCCGTCGCGGCGGTGGTCGTGGCGCAGGAGCCCGTGCGCGGCCCATGTGCGGCACCCATCGTGGTCGACCGGTTCGATGTCTGGCGCAACGGCGCCTATGCCATCACCCTGTCGACCATGGGTGAGGGGCCGTCACGGTCCCTATCGGATCGGGCGTCGGTCAGAACCGTGGCCGAGCAAACGGGCGATCGCCCCTGGTCGAGAACGGTTCCCTGATCACGCGGGCAGGCGCCGATCAGTAGTGGCGCAGCAAACCGACCAACCGGCCTTGCACGCGCACGCGGTCGGCCCCGAAGATGCGGGTTTCGTAGGCCGGGTTCGCCGGTTCCAGCGCCACGGTCTTGCCGCCGCCCTTACGCAGACGCTTCAGCGTGACCTCGCCATCATCGATGAAGGCAACGACGATGTCGCCGCTTTCCGCCGTGTCGCTGCGGCGAATGATCACCGTATCGCCGTCGAGAATGCCCGCGTCGACCATGCTGTCGCCATCGACGATCAGCGCGTAATGCTCGCCGCCGCTGATCATGTCCGGTGGCACGTTGGTATAAACCGAGGGGTCGCTGAGCGCCTCGATCGGCGTGCCGGCGGCGATCTTGCCATAAAGCGGCAGTTCGACGGCCTCGCTGCTGCTGACCGGAGTGGTCCGGCGCGGCGGCGGCTTGTCCGCCGTGCCTTCGATTACCATCGGGCGGAAACGGCCGCCGCGATCTTCCCGCGGCGCGGAGGTCAGGCCGTCGGGCAACTGCAACACCTCCAGCGCCCGGGCGCGATGGGGCAGGCGGCGGATAAAGCCACGCTCCTCCAGCGCGGTAATCAGGCGGTGGATGCCGGACTTGGACTTCAGGCCCAGCGCGTCCTTCATTTCATCGAACGAGGGGGAAACGCCGCCTTCCTTCAAGCGCCGATCAATAAACATCAAGAGCTGTTGCTGCTTCCGGGTCAACATGGCCGGTCCCCTAGCCAAATTCCGCCTGGTCAGCCCCGCCGGCCAAGCGATTCGATACAACTCAGACTAACGAGAACAAAACAAAAACGTCAAGTTTTGTTCCCATAAAGTTCCTATTTGGTGCCAATCTCCCGATCAAAGTCGCGCCAGTCGGGGGTCGAAACGCACGATCTCCACCGGGCTCCCGGCTTCTATCGCATGCGCGTGAGGCGGACGAACGACCAGGCAGTCGGCCTTGGCCAGCAATGTGAGCAAAGAACTATCCTGCTTTTCGAACGGCGTGGCAACAAGCTGTCCGTCATCGTCGACGGAAAGAGTGCTGCGCAAATAGTCCTGGCGACGGTCGTTGGCCGGCAAATCCCGCCCCAGCCGGGCCTTTTCGGCCAATCCATCCTCCGGCGGCAGTCCTTGCAACAGGCGCAACGCCGGGACCGCAAACAGCAGCGCACAGACCTGGGACGACACTGGATTGCCCGGCAACCCCAACACCGGCACGCCATCGACCGCACCGAACATCAAGGGCTTGCCCGGCCGCATGGCAATGCGCCAGAAGTCGATCTCCAGCCCGTCGCGCCCGAGCACCTCGCGGATCAGGTCGTGCTCGCCGACCGAGGCGCCGCCGGTGGTGATCAGCAGGTCCATGCCGCGCGCGCCGGCAGCCGCTGCATGCAGAGACGCGGCGTTGTCCTGCGCGACCGGCAGCAAGACCGGCACGCCGCCGCAGGCGTCGACCAGCGCGGCCAGTCCTGGACCGTTCGAACTCACGATCTGGTCCGGCCCGATGGGCTCGCCGGGCATGACGATCTCATCGCCCGTTGCCAGGATGGCGACCCTGGGCCGGCGATGGACCTTCAGCCAGGGGTGGTTCATCGAAGCCGCCAGACCGATGTCCCGGGCGGTCAACAGGCGCCCGGCCGGGATCAGCTCGTCACCTTCGGAGAAGTCGAACCCGCGCGGCCTGACATAGACACCTTTCTGCGTGGCTGCGTTTACGGTCACGCGGTCGCCGTCGGCGTCGGTATCCTCCTGGATAACGATCGTGTCGGTCCCTTCGGGCAGGGGCGCGCCGGTGAAGATGCGGACGCACTGACCAGGGCCGACATGGCCGTCGAAATGCGTACCGGCCGGGACGGAGCCGATGACGTCCAGCGTGACCGGAGCCGTCGCCACGTCGTCGCCGCGAACGGCATAGCCATCCATGGCGGACAGGTCGGCCCAGGGCTGCGTGCGCCTCGCGCTGATCGGGGCCGCGGCCACCCGCCCGGCCGCATCCGCCAACCCAACCGTCTCCGCCGGAAGCGGGCGAAAGGCAGCAAAGATCCTGCGCTTGGCGTCCTCGACCGAAATCATGGCTGGCGAACGAAATCGCCCGACTTGCCGCCGCTTTTCTCCAGCAGCTTGAGGTCCGTGATGATCATCGCGCGGTCGACCGCCTTGCACATATCGTAGACGGTCAACGCGGCCACGGAGGCCGCCGTCAGTGCCTCCATCTCGACACCGGTACGGCCCGTGACCTTTGCGGTGGCGACGATGTCGATCGCCGGTCTGGCCTCGTCGGTGGTCAACTCGATGGACACGGCGGCAAGCGGCAGCGGATGACAGAGCGGGATCAGGTCGCTGGTCTTCTTCGCGGCCATGATGCCGGCCAGCCGTGCTACGGCCAGGACGTCGCCCTTGGCGGCCTTGCCTTCCTTGATCAAGGCCAACGTTTCCGGCTGCATGATCACGCGGCAGGCGGCGGTCGCCAGGCGTGCTGTCTCGTTCTTGGCGGAGACGTCGACCATGCGGGCCCGGCCGCCCTCATCGAAGTGGGTCAGGTCCGTCATGCCTCCACGACCTGGCCGACACTCTGTTCGGCCAGCAGCGCACGCGTTGCCGCCGCCACATCGTGCTGGCGCATCAGGCTCTCGCCGATCAGAAACGTGGTCGCACCTACCGCCGCCATCCTCGCCAGGTCCGCCGGGGCATAAAGCCCACTTTCGGCAACCAGCAGCCGATCCGACGGTACGCGGGACGCCAGAGTTTCGGTTACATCAAGGCTTGTCTCTAATGTTTTCAGATTTCGGTTATTGATACCGATAAGCTGAGAATTTAGATTAAGTGCGCGATCGAGCTCGCTGCCGTCATGCACCTCGACCAGTACATCCATGCCAAGGTCGACGGCGGCTTGTTCCAGTTCGGACGCCTGGGCATCGCCGAGCGCCGCCATGATCAGCAAAATACAGTCCGCGCCCAGCGCGCGCGCTTCGACCACCTGATAGGGGTCGAGCATGAAGTCCTTGCGCAGCACGGGCAGGTCCACTGCCGAGCGCGCAGCGGTCAAATAGACGTCGTCGCCCTGGAAATACGGAATGTCGGTCAGCACCGACAGACAGGTGGCGCCACCCGTCGCATAAGCCTGGGCCAGTGTCGGCGGGTCGAAGTCGGCGCGGATCAAGCCTTTTGACGGTGAGGCCTTTTTGATCTCGGCGATAAGGCCGTAGCGGCCGGCTGCTCGGGCCCGTCGCAGGGCAGCCGCAAACCTGCGCGGCGCCTCCGTTTCAGCGGCGCGCTGTTCCAATTCCGCCAGCGACAATTCCGCCTTCTGGGCCGCGATGTGTTGGCGTTTGTCCGCGCAGATGCGTTCCAGCACGTCGGCCATGCGGTCAGTCCGTTGGCTCGTTGGTGATCGCAACGAGCTTGGCCAGCGCGTCGGCGGCGCCGCCGCTGTCGATCGTCGCCGTGGCTAGGGCCATGCCCTCCGCCAGATCCTGCGCCTTGCCTGCCACGACGAAGGCCGCTGCGGCGTTCAGCAGCACGATGTCGCGATAGGGGCTCGGCTCGCCGGCCAAGACCGCGCGCAAGGCGGCGGCGTTGGTCTCGCCGTCGCCGCCCTTCAGGTCCGCCGGGTCAGCCAGTGGCAACCCGACATCCGCTGGCGCGATCTCAAACACCTCGACCGTGCCGTTGTGCAGCGAGGCGACCGTGGTCGGGCCCGTGGTGGTGATTTCGTCCATGCCGTCGGAGCCGTGCACGACCCAGGCGCGCTCGGCCCCCAGATTGCCCAGCACGCGCGCCTGGACCTCAACCCATTCCGGTGCGAACACGCCCATCAATTGCCGTTTGGCGCCGGCCGGGTTGGACAACGGCCCCAGCAGGTTGAAGACGGTGCGGGTGCCCAGTTCCACCCTGGTCGGGCCGACATGGCGCATCGCCCCGTGGTGTCGCTGGGCGAACAGAAAGCAGACATTCGCCTCCCACAAGGCCCTCTGCACCAACGCCATATCGGCATCGATATTGACGCCGAGGGAGGTCAGCACGTCAGCCGCACCGGTCTTGCTGGACTGTGCCCGGTTGCCGTGCTTGGCCACCGGCACCCCGGCGCCGGCCAGCACGAACGAGACGGCGGTGGAGATGTTGTAGCTGCCCGACTGGTCACCGCCCGTGCCGCAGCAGTCGATCGCGCCCTCCGGCGCCTCGATGCGCAACGCCTTGTCGCGCATGATCTGCGCCGCGCCGGTGATCTCGTCGACCGTCTCGCCGCGCAGGCGCAGCGCCATGAGAAGGGCGCCGGTCTGCGACGGTGTCGCCTCGCCGGACATGATGACGTCAAAGGCTGCGGCGGCGGTTTCCTGGTCCAACCGCTCGCCGTTGGCCAGGCGGGCGATGAAGGGCTGAAGACGATCGAAACTGGTCATGGTGTCAGGCCGCGCGCCGCCGTTCGGTCAGCGCAATGAAGTTTCTCAGCAAGGCGTGGCCGTGCTCCGACGCGATGCTTTCCGGGTGGAACTGCACGCCGTGGACCGGACGCTCACGATGCTCCAGCCCCATGATCAGGCCGTTCTCGGTCTCCGCCGTGATGATCAGATCGTCAGGCAGCGACGGGCGGTCGACGGTCAGCGAATGGTAGCGCGTTACGGTGATCGGCGATGGCAACCCTTCGAACACGCCGCTGCCGGTGTGGCTGACCGGCGATAGCTTGCCATGCATGATTTCAGGTGCGCGCACGACCTTGCCACCATAGGCCTGGCCGATCGATTGGTGGCCGAGGCAGACGCCAAGCAAGGGCAGGTCGCCGGCGGCCTTGACCAGATCCAGGCAGATGCCCGCCTTGTCGGGGTCGCACGGGCCCGGCGACAGCACAATGCCATTCGGGTTCATCGCCAGCGCCTCGTCGACCGTGATCTGGTCGTTCCGGCGCACGACGGTCGACGCCCCAAGCTCGCCCAGGAAGTGGACGAGGTTGTAGGTAAAGCTGTCATAATTGTCGATCAGCAGCAGCATCGACCGCACCTTGTTCTCCGTCTCGGCGCCACACTAGCCATCGTCTCGGCCCATGGCCAGATGTCAGCGCCGCCCGGCGAAGCGGATGGCCTCTTCTGCGGCCCGCACCAGCGCGCGCGCCTTTTGCCGCGTTTCTTCCAACTCCGCCTGCGGGTCACTGTCCGCCACGACACCGCCGCCGGCCTGAATATGCAGCTTGCCGTCGGCGATGACACCGGTGCGCAGCGCGATGCAGGTGTCGAGATCGCCATTGGCGCCGAAATAGCCCACCGCGCCCGCATAGATGCCACGCCGCGCGACCTCCAACTCGTCGATGATCTCCATCGCGCGCACCTTGGGCGCGCCGGAAACAGTGCCAGCCGGGAAACCGCCGACCAGCGCGTCGAGTGCATCCTTGTCGTCCGCCAGCCGCCCTTCGACGTGGGAGACGATGTGCATGACGTGCGAGTAGTACTCGATCTTGAACTGCTCGGTGACCTCGACGGAGCCGATTTGTGCGACCCGGCCGACATCGTTGCGGCCGAGATCGAGCAGCATCAGGTGCTCCGCCCGTTCCTTGGGATCGGCCAGTAGTTCCTCGGCCAAAGCCTTGTCTTCCGCCGCGTCCACGCCGCGCCTGCGGGTGCCGGCCAGCGGGCGTATTGTGACCGTGTCGTCGCGCACCCGCACCAGGATCTCCGGGCTGGAACCGACGATGCTGAAGGCGCCGAAATCGAGATAGAACAGAAAGGGCGAGGGGTTCAGCCGGCGCAGCGCGCGATAGAACGACAAGGGCGGCAGCCGGAACGGCACCGTGAAGCGCTGCGACGGAACGACTTGGAAGATGTCGCCGGCGCGGATGTACTCCTTGGCCTTCTCCACGGCCGCGCAGTACGCCTCGGGGCTGGTGTTCGACACCGGTTCCGGCAGCGGTTCCAGCGCCTCGCCGCCGTCGCGGCGGTAGGGCAGGGAGCGTTCGAAGTCCGCCACCGCGTCCGCCAGCCGCTCGCGCGCCAGGCCATAGGCCGCCTCGGCGGACAGGCCGTCGCTCGGCCAGACCGGCGTGACGAGCGTGACCTTGTCTTCGATGTTGTCGAACACGGCCACGATGGTCGGGCGCATCAGCACGCTGTCCGGTACGCCCAGCGTGTCCGGATTATCGTCCGGCAGCCGCTCCATATGCCGCACCATGTCGTAGCCGAGATAGCCGAACAGGCCGGAGGCGATCGGGGGCATGCCGTCGGGCAGGGCGATGCGGCTCTCGTTGATCAACCGGCGCAGGCTCTCCAGCGGCGGCAAATCCTCTGGTTCGAACGTGTTGAGATCGGCGCGCGCGGTGCGGTTAATCTCCGCACGGTCACGGCTCGACCGCCAGATCAGGTCCGGCTTCATGCCGATAGCGGAATAGCGGCCGCGCACCGCGCCGCCCTCGACGGATTCGAACAGGAAGCTGTAGGGCCGTTGGTCGGCGAGCTTCAGCATGGCGGAGACAGGCGTCTCCAAATCGGCCACCAAGGTCGTCGAGGCGACCTGGGGCGCGCCCTCGTCATAGGTTCGGATGAACCCGTCGAGGTCCGGCGATATCTGCATGGTGGTCAGCTTTGGTGATACTGGCGATCGAGAACCGATTGGTGGATCTCGACGTCAATCGTCTCGTGCAACTGATCGAAAAACTGCCGCAGCAACTCCGTGCCCATGGCGTTTTCCGCGTTGGCCTGGACGGACTGATAGGCGAAGTCGTCCGGGTTCGGCTCCGGCAGTTCAATTACGTCCAGCCGAATGACAAGCTGGTTAACGCCGTCATCAACTGTCTCGACATCGCCGATATGCATGGTGAACAGGCGCTCGATCGCCGCTTGCGGCAGATCGCCCCGGTTGCTGCCGTCACGCAGCAAGGCCACCGTGCTCGTTGCAGTGCCATTGAACGCCGAAGCGACTTCAGACGGGTCATTGCCTGCGGCCAGCCGCTGTTCAACCAACTCGGCCTGCCGAGCGGCGCCACGGCCGCGTTCGGCGTTGCGCCAGGCGGCCTCGACCTCGTCACGCACCTGGTCAAACGGTCGAACCGCCGGTGGCACGATGCCGTCGACCCGCGCCGTGAAATAGGCCGTGTCGGACGCTTCTTCCATCAGACTCGCCTCGCCCTCGTCGAGGTCGAAGGCAACAGTCGCGATCGCAGGCAGGTTCGGCAGGTCGGGCGCGTCGCTGCCAAACTGGACGGAACCATCGGCGGCGATGGGGGGTGTTCGGACGGCCGTCAGGCCGAGAACGCTGACGGCTTCGTTCAAGTCCGTGCCGGCGGCCAGCTCGTCTTCCAGTGCGTTCACCTGTTCGAACACGACGTCGAGCGCGCGGTCGATCTGGATGTCGCGCCGCAGGGTGTCCGCGACCTGATCCAACGGCTGCACCTCCTCGGCCTCGATGCCGGTGACTTGCAGCACGTGCCAGCCGAACACGGTCTCGATCGGGTCGGAGACGCCGTCGGGCGGCAGCGCGAAGCCGGCGTCCGCAAGCTCGCCGAACATGTCCGACCGGGTCGACCAATCCAGCGGGATGATGTCGCCGTCGATACTGTCGTTCGCCGCCACGGCGTCCGCAAGACTGCCGGTGGCGCGCGCGGCCTCGGCCAAGGTGCCGGCCTGCGCCTGGTCGTCCAGGATCACCTGATCGAACTGGCGCCGTTCGTCCGCAACGAACTGTTCCAGCCTTTGCTCGTAAGCTGCCGAAAGCTCCTCGTCGGAAACCGCGATCTCGTCGGCATAGTCCTCGGCTTGGATGGCGACCACCGTCAGGTTGCGGTACTCGGGCGCCGTAAACAGCTCGCCGTTCTCGGCGTGGAAAGACCGAAGGTCGTCTTCGGTCGGCTCGTCCACATCGAAGATCGTGGCATAGGGAATGCTCACCACATCGGCGATGCGGCCTTCCTGGCGATACTCAAAAAGCGCGTCGCCCAAGGTTGCGGGCACCCAGGCGCCGCGCAGAACGGAAAGCTGCAACACGCCCTGCTGGATCTCGCGCCGGACCTCTTCGACAAAGGCCGCCTCGCTGAGGCCCCGGTTGGCCAGATAGCCCAGCAGTCTTTGATTATCGAACTGGCCCGTGACACTGCTTTGAAAACGCGGATCGACGCGGATCTGGCCGGCGACCACCTCGTCGGGAATGACCAACTCCATGTTGCGGCTGAGCTGGATCAAAAGCGCCTGGTTGACCAGCCGGTCGAGCACGTCGTCGACCAGCCCGTCCTCAAGCGCGTCATCGGTGGTGTAGCGATCATCGTTCTGCCGCTCGAACGCGACCTGGCGCTGGAACTCCGCATTGAAGGCGTTCAGGTCGATTTCGATCTCGCCCACGGTCGCGACCACCGTGTCGGGCGGCGCGTCGCGGAAAAAGTCGCCGATACCCCAAACCGCAAAGCTCAAGACCAGCAGCAGCAGCAGGATCTTCACCAGCCAAGAGCTGGCTTTGTTGCGAAGGGTTTGGATCATCGTTTCGCCACACGCTTTGAACGGTTAGCGCCACAGATAGGCGCGAAGCGGCCGCACTATAAGAGCGTGACTGGAGCAGCCGCAATGCCGACGGCGTTCGATCTCTGTTTGCCGCACCCGCCCATGGCTGCTAAACGGCCCTGCCCATCGCCTCTCTTGAAGCCGGAGCTTGCCCTATGCGCCCCCTGATCGCCGGTAACTGGAAAATGAACATGACCAAGACGGCCGGCACTGCCCTGGCGCGCGATCTTGGCCTGCGCTACGCCGAACAGGCAGAGCGCGACTACGACCTTCTGGTCTGCCCGCCAGCCACGATAATCGATGCCGTTGGCCAGGCGCTTGCAGGCAGTGGCGTCTTCGTTGGCGGCCAGGACTGCCATGCGGCGCAAGACGGCGCTTACACAGGCGAGGTTGCCGCCGGCATGCTGGCGGATCTGGGCTGCACCCACGTGATCGTCGGCCATTCCGAACGGCGGCAATATCATGGCGAGTTGGATCTGCTGATCGGCGAAAAGGCGAAGGCTGCTTACAAGGCCGGTCTGATCGCCATCATCTGCATCGGCGAAACCGAGGCGGAGCGCGACGCGGGCGACGCGCTGGCGGTGTGCTCGCGGCAAATCGCAGGGTCTGTGCCGAACACCGCGACGCCGGAGAATACGGTGATCGCCTATGAGCCCGTGTGGGCCATCGGCACCGGCCGGACGCCGACAACGGGTGACGTGGCGGAGGTCCATGCCCATATACGCGCGGAGCTGTCGCGCCACATGGCCGGTGCCGATGCGGTGCGTCTGCTTTATGGCGGTTCGGTCAAGCCTGGCAATGCCAGCCAGTTGCTGGCGGTGCCGAATGTGGACGGCGCGCTGGTCGGTGGTGCCAGCCTGTCGGCCGATGATTTCTGGGCCATCGCCCAAAGTTGCGTCTAGCCAAAGCCGGGCCCCTTGGCTAAAACCCGGCGCAACGTGTGACAAACGGGTGCCGGGACGGCGCCGAATGACAGGCATAAGGTTCGGCTCTCGTGCAGCCGGCCGCTGCCGATTGGATCGTTAACGTGCTGCAGATTCTTCTTGTCGTTCATTTGATGATCTCGATTGCGCTGGTCGCCGTCGTGCTGCTTCAGCGCAACGAGGGCGGCGGGCTCGGCATCGGTGGGCCCAGCCTTGGCAACCTGTCGTCCGTGCGCGGAACGGGCAACTTCCTGACCCGGCTGACGGCCATCCTCGCGGCGCTCTTCATGCTCGGAACGTTGGCCCTGGCGATCGTGGCACGCGAAACCACGCGTCCGGCAGAAGACAGCCTGATCCTGCAGGCGCCGGCCCCGGTCGAGGCGCCGGCCCAGGACAGCGCACCCGCCGTACCTCTGAACTAACCGCTCCCTCGGTTAGCATCGGGCGCCGCGTCGCGGCGTCCGCCTCGTTCGCCCGGGATCTGCCGGGCGCCCTCAGCCATGTCATCAAGGCATGGCAACGCAAACGAGAATCGGGTTAATGTCGAATTCCATGACGCGGTTCATCTTCATCACCGGCGGCGTGGTCTCTTCCCTCGGCAAAGGTCTGGCATCGGCGGCGCTTGGCGCGCTGTTGCAGGCGCGCGGCTACAAGGTCCGTTTGCGCAAGCTGGACCCTTATCTCAATGTCGATCCGGGCACGATGAGCCCGACCCAGCATGGCGAGGTCTACGTCACCGACGACGGCGCCGAGACCGACCTCGACCTTGGCCACTACGAACGCTTCACGGGCGTGCCGGCACGGCGCAGCGACAATGTCACGACGGGGAAGATCTATTCCGACGTGATAGCCAAGGAACGGCGCGGCGACTATCTGGGCGCCACCGTGCAGGTCATCCCGCACGTGACGGACGCGATTAAGGAGTTTATCGCGTCCGACCTCAGCGACGAGGATTTCGTACTGTGCGAAATCGGCGGCACGGTCGGCGATATCGAGAGCCTGCCGTTCCTGGAGGCGATCCGGCAGTTCGGCAACGAGGTCGGGCCTGAACGGGCCTTGTTCACCCATTGCACGCTGCTGCCCTACATTCCGACGGCGGGTGAGTTGAAGACCAAGCCGACCCAGCACTCGGTCAAGGAGTTGCTGTCGGTTGGCATCCAGGCCGGCATGCTGCTGTGTCGGGCTGACCGCCCGATCCCGGAGAATGAGCGGCGCAAGATCGCGCTGTTCTGCAACATCCGGCCTGAACGCGTGATCGCGGCATTGGACAGCCCGTCGATCTATGAGGTGCCGCTGACCTATCATCGCGAGGGCTTCGACGATCAGGTGCTGGACTATTTCGACCTTGACCGGTCGCTGCCCATCGACCTTGGCCTGTGGGAGAAGATCGCCGACCGTATTCGTGAGCCGGAAGGCGAAGTCACCATCGGCGTGGTCGGCAAGTACACCTCGCTGATCGACAGTTACAAGAGCCTGGGCGAGGCGCTGGCCCATGGCGGCATCGCCAACAATGTCCGGGTCAAGCTGGACTGGATCGATTCGGAAATCTTCGATGCCGAGGACGCGGCGATCCATCTGGAGCATGTGAACGGCATCCTGGTGCCCGGCGGCTTCGGCGAGCGAGGGGCGGAGGGCAAGATCCGCGCGGCCCAGTTCGCGCGCGAACGGGGCGTGCCTTATTTCGGCATCTGCTTCGGCATGCAGATGGCGGTGATCGAGGCGGCGCGTCATCTGGCCGATCTGCCGTCCGCCAGTTCGACCGAGTTTGGGCCGACCCAGGATCCGGTGGTCGGCCTGATGACCGAATGGGTGCGCGGCAACCAGAAGGAAAGCCGGGCCATGAACGGTGATCTCGGTGGCACGATGCGGCTGGGTGCCTATCCGGCCATCCTCGCGGAGGGCAGCAAGGTCCAGGCGATCTATGACGAACCGACGATCAGCGAGCGGCACCGTCACCGTTATGAGGTCAACATCAATTACCGCAACCGGCTCGAAGAGGCGGGCCTGCTGTTTTCCGGCCTGTCGCCCGATGGAGAGTTGCCGGAGATCGTCGAACTGCCGGACCATCCCTGGTTCATCGGCGTGCAGTTTCACCCGGAACTGAAGTCCAAGCCGTTCGAGCCGCATCCGTTGTTCACGGATTTCGTGCGCGCCGCGGTCGAGCAGAGCCGTCTGGTCTGATGATGACCGCGTCCAAGACCGTCGAGATCGGACCGCTCACGGTCGCCAACGACCGCAGGCTGACACTGATCGCCGGCCCCTGTGCGCTGGAGAGCCGGCAACACGCCCTGGAAATGTCGGAGGCGATCAAGGAGATCACGGACGCGGCCGGCGTCGGCCTGATCTATAAGTCCAGCTTCGACAAGGCCAACCGCAGCTCGGTCGACACGCCGCGCGGGCTGGGCCTGAAGGAGAGCCTGCCGATCCTCGCCGAGGTGCGCGAAACGCGCGGCTGCCCGGTACTGACCGATATCCATACTGAAGAACAATGCGCGCCGGTCGCCGAAGTCGTGGACGTGCTTCAAATCCCGGCCTTCCTGTGCCGCCAAACCGACCTGCTGCTGGCGGCCGGTCGCACGGGCCGTGCGGTGAACGTCAAGAAGGGCCAGTTCCTGGCGCCTTGGGACATGGCGAACGTCGTGACCAAGGTCGCAAGCACGGGCAACGAGCGCATCCTGCTGACCGAGCGCGGCGCCAGCTTCGGCTACAACACGCTTGTGTCGGACATGCGGTCGCTGCCGATCATGGCCCGCACCGGCTATCCGGTGGTGTTCGATGCGACGCACTCCGTGCAACAGCCCGGCGGCCTCGGCGGCCGCAGCGGCGGCCAGCGCGAGTTCGTGCCCGTCCTGGCCAGAGCGGCGGTCGCGATCGGCGTGGCCGCTGTCTTCATGGAGGTCCATCAGGACCCGGACAACGCTCCATCCGACGGCCCCAACATGGTGCACCTGAAGGATCTGCCCGGCATCCTGTCGACGCTGACCGCGCTCGACTCGTTGGCCAAGGCCGATCCGATTGAGGCATGACCCTCGTCGAGCATTTCAAGCGCGAGGCCGCCAACAACCTTTGGTCTAATCATCGTCTGTCACGCGCCTGGCTAGATCTGACAGCCGACGCGTTTGAAGCGCCGCGCACAAACTTCTTCCCATCGATCAAGGCAACAGTTCAGCACATCCTGGAGGTCGACCTCTACTACCTGGACGCGCTGGAGCAGGGCGGCCAAGGTCTTGCTATCTTTAAGCGGTCGCTGCCGTCGGCCCAGGACCGGCTGGCCGCCGATCAAGAGGCCGCGGACCGCAGGCTGCTGGGCTTCTGCGAAGAGCTGAGGGAAGGAGACCTGTCCGACTTCCGCACCCTGCAGCGCAAGGATGGCGACAAGCCCGAAGAGATCCAGTCTATCCTGGCCCATCTCTTCCAGCACCAGATCCACCATCGCGGCCAAATCCACGCGATGCTGGCCGGCACCGACATCCCACCGCCGCAACTCGACGAGTTCTTTTTGCGCCAGGACCTGCCACTGCGCGCCGAAGAGTTGCGGGCACTTGGCCTGGATTTCGGCGCTTAGTCCCTGTTGTTCAAACAGCCGGGCCATTTCGAGACGGGGTGTGCAGGGCTTGTTTGGGGGCCGAGTTCCCCGACGCTCGGCCGCATGTGATCGTCACGGCGGCGGTTTTTGGCACATCGATTGCGCTATTGTCGCACCCCACGCGTTGGCGTGGGCGGCGGGGCGGCCCATTTCCGCCGATTTCCAACGCACGATCATCCGCTAATGAGAAGCGGTCGCAATCTACACACGGTGGTCACGCAACTGTTATTTTCTCGTAACAGTTGGCCGGTATCCATCCGCTTTTCCACCGAACCAGAAAGGCGACCTAATGACTGTTACGAGACTGCTGCTCGCGACCGCCCTCAGTGGCGCGCTTGCCCTGCCTGCGTATGCGCAGGACACCGGCGCCAGGAACGTTATCCTGATGATCTCCGACGGCATCGGCTTCAACGGCTGGCTTGCGGCTGACTACTACCAGGGCCTCGCGGGCCAGCAATCCTATCAGATCACCCGCCCGGACGGCACGACCCCCGTTGTCTACGGCCTTGACCACCATGCGCTGAACTTGATCGACGCCCAGGGCAACGTGCTTCCCAGCGGAGAAGACGTCTCCCTGGCCGCCGGTGCCGTGGCCCAGGGCTATGACCCGTCGACCCGCTGGCTGCGGTTTGAGAACACGATGCTCAACGACTTCCCGCCGGTCGCCGAGCGCTATACCTCCTACACCGACAGTGCCGCTGCCGGGACCGCGCTGATGGCCGGCCGCAAGACCTCGAACGGCCGTGTCAACATGGACTGGACCGGCGAGGAAGTTCTGCGCACCATCGCGCAGATCGCCATGGACCAGGACCGCTCGGCGGGCGCGGTCGCCTCGGTCATGGTGTCGCACGCGACCCCGGCCGCGGTGATCGCGCACAACATCTCGCGCAACAACTATGTCGATATCTTCAACGAGATGGTGGCCAGCGATCTCGACGTCATCATGGGCGCCGGCCATCCGCTTTACGACAACAGCGGCAACCAGATCGAGCCGGAGGACGAAGAGGCCTACCGCTTCGTCGGTGGCTCCGACACGCTGACGGCGCTGACCAGCGAAGAGGGGCTGAACGGTTTCACCTTCATCGACGACCTGGCGGATTTCCAGGCCCTGGCCGATGGCGAGATCATGCCTGAGCGCGTCGTCGGTATCGCCCGGGCCGGTTCCACCCTGCAGGCCAGCCGTGAAGGGCTGCCCGACGCCGACACCCCGTCGGGCATGGCGTACAACCCGATCGTCCCGGACCTCGCGACCATGAGCCTGGGCGCGCTCAACGTCCTGAACCAGGACGAGGACGGCTTCTTCGTGATGATCGAGGGCGGCGCGGTCGACTGGATGGGGCACGGCAATGACATGCCCCGGTTCATCGAGGAACAGATCGACTTCAACCTGGCGGTGGATGCGGTCATCGAATGGGTCGAGGAGAACTCAAGCTGGGACGAGACCCTGCTGATCATCACCTCCGACCACGAATGCGGCGGTATCTGGGGCGAAGGCACCTGGACCAACGGCGTCGGCGGCCCGGTCGCGGCCGACCGCAGCGACGAGGCGCTGTTGGCCGCCCGTTTCGACCCCACCGAGGATATCTTCAACACCTATCTCGCCGTGCAGGATCGCGGTGCCGGCACCATGCCGGGCTATCAGTGGTCGTCGCGCAACCACACCAACGAGTTGGTGCCGCTCTGGGCCATGGGCCCGGGCTCCGAACTTTTCGCGGAGTTCACGCGCACCGACCTGGATGCTGCCGAGCTGTGGGGCGCACCCTATAGCTGGGACGGCAACTTCATCGACAACACGGTCGTGTTCCACGTCATGAACGAGGCGTTCGGCGCCGACCAGATGGCGGTGGCAACGCAGTAATGCGCTGACGGGCGGCCAACCATCGGCAGCCCTACGCACCACGACCGGCTCAACCCGGCATTGCGGTTGAGCTGAAGTCGCATCCAGGCAGGGCCCCAAGCGATCGGGGCCCTGTTCGGCATGTTCGCCACGGCACCACGATCACGTTGCGACGTGGCGCCGGCCATCCCGCACGATAGCGCCTCAATGTGTGGCCGGTATCCTCACTTAAAGGCCGAAACTGGTTGCAGCCTCGGCATTCGCGCGCCAGATGCTGGCAGTTGACTCCGTCGACGGCATCTCTAGCGTATCGACATGGAAGAACGTAGCCGACGAGATGAACCGAACGGCCAAACCCAGACGCATTGAGATTGATGCCGCTTTGAACAACCGCTTGACGGCATTGGCGGAGCGCGAGGGGGTATCTGTGGATGACTTGGTCACCAAGACATTGAACCGGCACGCCGACGAGCGAGAGCGGGTGTTGGACGACCTGCGGCAAGACGAGGAGCGTTGGCAACGCTATCTCGCTACCGGTCATGCCGTTCCTTTTGAATCCGTGCGCCGCAAGCTGCGGACCATGGTCACCGAGGCGGCCAACCGCTCGAACACCCAGTGAAGCTTGTCTTCCTGCCGGAAGCCGTCGCCGACATCGATCGGCTGTTCGAGTTCCTGTCGCTGAACAATCCGGTCGCCGCGCAAAAGGCGATGTTGGCGATTGACGAAGGCATCGCTCTCATCGAAGACAGCCCGTTTCTGGGCATCGAGATGGCCGAAGACGTCAGGTATCGGCAGCTTTTCGTACCGTTTGGCAGGAGCGCCTACGTTCTGCGCTATCGAATCGATACTGAAACCAACACGTTGGTGGTGGTTCGAGTCTGGCATGGACGCGAACAACGGTTGTAGGCAAGCAGCGCGCGGCGAACTGGGGACTCGATGACTTTGCATTGATCTTACAGTTGGCGGCCAGTTGGCGGCCCTTCGGCTAGCACAACGCGACCCTCTTGATTGCCGCGGCGCATGCCAGTAACCATGCGCCGCTTTTGGCATTACCCGCGAAACCGACCGCCTCTATCGAGAAGGACCGAGCCGATGACCGCCATCATCGATATCCATGCGCGCGAAATCCTGGACAGCCGCGGCAACCCGACCGTGGAGGTCGACGTCGTCCTCGAAACAGGCGCGTCCGGCCGCGCCGCCGTGCCGTCCGGGGCCTCGACCGGCGCGCACGAAGCGGTCGAGTTGCGTGACGGCGACAAGGACCGCTATGGCGGCAAGGGCGTGACCAAGGCTGTTGCCGCGGTCAATGGCGAGATTTTCGACACCTTGTCCGGCCTTGACGCCGAGGATCAGGGCGAGATCGACCGTTTGATGATCGAACTGGACGGTACCGGCAACAAGGGTCGGCTGGGCGCCAACGCCATTCTCGGCGTCAGCCTGGCGACGGCCAAGGCGGCGGCGGAGGAGGCGGCCTTGCCGCTCTATCGTTATGTCGGCGGCACTTACGCCCATCTGCTGCCGACGCCGATGATGAACATCGTCAATGGCGGCGCCCATGCCGACAACCCGATCGACATCCAGGAATTCATGATCATGCCGGTCTCCGCCCCGACCTTGGCCGAGGCGGTGCGCATGGGGGCGGAAGTCTTTCACAGTCTGAAGAAAGGCCTGAAAGACGCTGGCCACAATACGAACGTCGGGGATGAAGGCGGCTTTGCGCCCGCGCTGAATTCGACCGACGAGGCCCTGGGCTTTGTCATGAAGGCGATCGAGCAGGCCGGCTACAGGCCGGAGGAAGATGTGGTGCTGGCCCTTGATGCGGCCTCGTCCGAGTTCTTCGCCGACGGCGTCTACGATCTGGCCGGCGAGGGCAAGAAGCTCGATGCCGCCGGCATGGTCGACTACTACACCGATCTGGTCGGCCGCTATCCGATCCTGTCGATCGAAGACGGCATGGACGAGGATGATTGGGATGGCTGGAAGGCCCTGACCGATGCCATCGGCGATCGGGTCCAGCTTGTCGGCGACGATCTGTTCGTGACCAATCCGAAGCGCCTGGGCGACGGTATCGCGCGCGGCATCGCCAACTCGATCCTCGTGAAGGTCAACCAGATCGGCACGTTGAGCGAGACGCTGCAGGCGGTGGAACTGGCCCACAAGGCCGGCTACACGGCGGTCATGTCCCACCGGTCGGGCGAAACGGAAGACGCCACCATTGCCGATCTAGCGGTCGCGACCAATTGCGGGCAGATCAAGACCGGATCGCTCAGCCGTACCGACCGCATGGCCAAGTACAACCAGTTGATCCGCATCGAAGAGCAGTTGGGGGCCTCGGCCGCCTATGCCGGAGCCGGCGCGTTTCGATAAGCAGGTTGCCGCCAAGGGGAGGGACTGAGAAATGCCGCCACCCATCGTGTTGATCCATGGCGCTTTTGCCGGCCCGTGGTGCATGGCCGATTTCGCCGGCCATTTCCGCGATCGGGGCTGGACCTGCCACACGCCGGCGCTGCGCTACCACGACGCCGATCCGAAGGCGGAGCCCGATCCGCGCCTGGCGGAGATGAGCATCGAGGACTACACCGACGATCTGGCGGACTATGTGGCGGGTCTTGACGACAAGCCGATCATCGGCGGACACGCCGTCGGTGCCCTTGTCGCCCAGAAGCTGGCGGTGCGTGGACTGGCCAGCGGCCTTGCCCTGATCAACTCGAACGCCCCTTGGGGCATGCTGCCCTTCACCGACGATCAGCGTGCCGTCGCCAAGGGCCTGATGCGGGCGGGTGCCTTCTGGGAAGGCCCGATGCGGGTGGAATTCGACCTGATGGCGCCCTTTGCCCTCAACAAGCTGGAGCCTGACCAGCAGCACGCGGTCTTCGATCGGCTTGGCGCCGAATCCGGCAATGTCATGTTCGAGATGTTCTTCTGGATGTTCGACGACCGAAAGGCGATCGCGGTCGACTATGACAAGGTGACCTGTCCGGTTCTGGTGCTCAGCGGCGCAGAGGACAAGGCCGTGCCGGCCGTCACGGGGCGGGAGATCGCGAAACGGTACGGGGCAAAGGCGACT
Source organism: Alphaproteobacteria bacterium (assembly GCA_028277405.1). Lineage (GTDB taxonomy): Bacteria > Pseudomonadota > Alphaproteobacteria > DSM-16000 > Inquilinaceae > JANQGH01. Next base: position 97,152 of record JANQGH010000042.1, read on the forward strand.
TTCCGCGAAGTGCCCGGCCATGCCCACTTCATGTTCATGGAACCGGGGTGGCAGGAGATCGCGGCGGACTGCGCCGATTGGATCGCCGGGATTTCACGGCCTGAAAGCTGATGTCGGCTGGTCCGGCCTGACGGAACTGTCGACGGCGCCGACGATGCGATTGGTCATGCTTTGTTCTCTCAGGATAACTCCGGGTCAGGCAATTGATCGCAAACCTTCTGTAACGCGTTGATATTACTTTGACTTGGCGGCCGATCTGTGATTCATTCTGATCATGATTCGCCGCTCGAAATCGGGCAGGACCCTGTTCAGAACGCTGCTGACATCCGTGATTGGTGTCGGGCTGGTGGGCTATTTCGCCTATCACACGGTTCAGGGCAATCGCGGCGTGCTGTCGCTGGTGACGCTGATGTCCGAAACGAAAGACGCGAGCGAGACGCTTGCCGAACTGCGCGATCAACGGCTGACGCTTGAGGCGCGGGTCAACGCGCTCAGCCCGGCCCATCTCGATCCGGACCTGATGGAAGAACAGGCGCGGTTTGTGCTGAATGCCGCGCGCGAGGATGAGTTGGTTTTGTTCTTCGACCAGGACGAGCCAGCGGCGGAGTAGCAACCCGACATCGCGCCCTTAGGACCGGCCGGTTGGCTGGTCCACCTTTTGATCGGCTGCAGTCGCCTTCTTTTTCTCGTATGGCGACCCTCTTGCTTGCCATTTAAGACCAAGCCATGTAGCACTCTCAATACTGCCGCCCGTATAATCTTAAGCGGGCTTAGTATCTTCGAGGCCGATCGGTTCGGTTGGCGCATGCAATTTGGGAGGGGCGGGTGGCAACCACGAGACGCCGCAGCACCAAATCAAAAACGTCCAAGCCGAAAGCCAGCAAGGAAGACTTGCTGCATTACTACCGCGAAATGCTGATGATCCGCCGCTTCGAGGAAAAGGCGGGCCAGCTTTACGGCATGGGGCTGATCGGCGGATTCTGCCACCTCTATATCGGTCAAGAGGCCGTGGTGATCGGCATGCAGGCCGCGCATCGGGCCGAGGACACGGTGATCACCGCCTACCGCGACCATGGCCACATGCTGGCCTGCGGCATGGACCCCAAGGGCGTGATGGCCGAACTGACCGGCCGGTCCGGCGGCTATTCGCGCGGCAAGGGGGGCTCGATGCACATGTTCAGCCGCGAGAAAAACTTCTTCGGCGGCCACGGCATCGTCGGGTCCCAGGTATCGCTGGGCACTGGCCTGGGCTTCGCGCACAAATACCGCGAGGATGGCGGCGTGGCGGCGGTCTATATGGGCGACGGCGCGGTCAATCAGGGTCAGGTCTACGAGAGCTTCAACATGGCGGCGCTGTGGAAGCTGCCGGTGGTCTATGTGATCGAGAACAACCGCTACGGCATGGGCACCTCGGTCGCCCGCGCGTCGGCCAAGACCGAGCTTTACGATCGCGGCCACGCCTACGGCATCCCCGGTAAGCAGATCGATGGCATGGATGTGCTGGCGGTGAAGGAAGCGGCCGAAGAGGCGCAGGCTCATGCGCGCACGGACGGGCCCTACATATTGGAGATGATGACCTACCGGTATCGCGGCCACTCCATGTCCGACCCGGCCAAGTATCGGACCAAGGAAGAGGTCGCCAAGTTCCGCGAACAGCAAGACCCGATCGACAATGTCAAAAAGCTGTTGATCGATGCCGGCGATACCAGCGAGGACGATCTGAAGGCGATCGACAAGAAGGTCCGCGGCGTGATCAACGAGGCCGCCGAGTTCGCCCAGTCGAGCCCGGAGCCCGATCCGTCCGAACTGTGGACCGACGTCCTGCTCGAGGCCTGATCCAAGGCACCACCGAAAGCGCCGCTGCCAAACGGCCGATATTGCGGAGGAATTCCCCCCGATGCCCATCGAAGTGCTGATGCCGGCCCTGTCGCCGACCATGACGGAAGGAACGCTGGCGAAATGGGTCAAGAAAGAAGGCGACGCGGTCTCGTCCGGCGATGTCATCGCCGAGATCGAGACCGATAAGGCGACCATGGAGGTCGAGGCCGTCGATGAAGGCGTGCTCGGCAAGATCCTGATCGATGAGGGTGCGGAGGAGGTGCCGGTCAACACGCCCATCGCGCTGTTGCTGGAGGAGGGTGAGGACGCGTCGGCGCTGGACGCTGCGCCTGCCGCTCCCGCGGCTGCAGCGGCGCCCGAAGCCCCGGCTCCAGCAGCGGAGGCGCCTCCGCCTGCCGCGCGAGAGGTCGCGCCGGCAGCACCGGTCAGCGCGGTGCCGTCGACGGACGAGGACCGCTTCTTCGACAAGACGAAGACCCAGACCGTGCGCGAGGCCCTGCGCGACGCCATGGCCGAGGAAATGCGCCGCGACGAAAACGTCTTCCTGATGGGCGAGGAAGTCGCGGAATATCAGGGCGCGTACAAGGTCAGCCAGGGCTTGCTGGAGGAATTCAGCGCCAGGCGCGTGATCGACACGCCGATCACCGAGCATGGCTTCACCGGCCTCGGCGTCGGCGCGGCCTTGGCGGGCCTCAAGCCCATCGTCGAATTCATGACCTTCAACTTCGCCATGCAGGCGATCGATCACATCATCAACTCGGCCGCCAAGACGCTCTATATGTCCGGCGGGCAGATGGGCGCGCCCATCGTATTCCGAGGACCCAACGGGGCCGCCGCCCGGGTCGCGGCCCAGCACAGCCAGTGCTACGCCAGCTGGTATGCCCACTGCCCGGGGCTGAAGGTGGTTTCGCCCTGGTCCGCGGCGGACGCCAAGGGCCTGCTGAAATCCGCCATCCGCGACCCCAACCCGGTCGTCTTCCTGGAGAACGAGATCCTCTACGGCCAGAGCTTCGAGGTGCCGGAGGACGAGGACTTCACCATCCCGATCGGCCGCGCCAAGGTGGTTCGTGCCGGCGCCGACGTCACCATCACCGCGCATTCGATCATGGTCGGCAAGGCCATGGAGGCAGCGGAGGCCCTGGCGGGCGAGGGGGTCGATGCCGAGATCATCGATCTGCGTACGATCCGCCCACTGGATGTCGGCACCGTCGTTGAGTCCGTGAAGAAGACCAACCGGCTGGTCAATGTCGAGGAAGGCTGGCCGTTCGCCGGCATCGGCTCGGAGCTGGCCGCGACCATGATGGAACACGCCTTCGATTATCTGGATGCCCCGGTGGCGCGGGTTGCCGGTGCGGACGTGCCGATGCCCTACGCGGCCAATCTGGAGGCCTTAGCCTTGCCCCAGGTCGCCGACATCGTCGAGGCGGCCAAGGCCGTCAGCTACCGGTAACGCCGCGAAGGAGGGGAAGTCATGCCCATCAAGATCCTGATGCCGGCGCTGTCGCCGACCATGACCGAAGGCAATCTGGCCACCTGGCACAAGAAGGAAGGCGACGCCGTCGAGATCGGCGACGTGATCGCCGAGATCGAAACCGACAAGGCGACCATGGAGGTCGAGGCGGTGGACGAGGGCGTGCTGGGCAGGATTGTCGTGCCCGAGGGCGCTGAAGAGGTGCCGGTCAACGCCGTCATTGCCGTGATGCTGGAGGAGGGCGAGGACGCCTCTGCCCTTGACGCCGTTGATGTAGACGGCGCGCCAGCGGCGCCGGCCGAAGCGCCAGCACCGGAACCGGCCGAAACGCCAACGGCTCAAACGCCGGCAGCGCCCCAGCCGGTGGCCGCGGCTCCGGCGCCAGCTCCGGCGACGAAGTCAGCCGATGGCGCACGTATCTTTGCCAGCCCGTTGGCGCGTCGCATGGCGGGCCAAGAGGGCCTCGATCTCGGCCAGATCGCCGGCACAGGGCCGCACGGCCGGATCGTCAAGAGCGATATCGAAGCCGCGATCGCGTCGGGCACGGGCAAGACGCTGGCGGCCGAAGTGGTCGCCCCGGCGCCTGCGCCGGCAGCCGCCAAGCCCGCACCGGCACCGGCCGCCGCCGGGCCAGACGCCAAGGCCTTGGCGGACGCCTACGGCATTCCGTACACGGAGGTCAAAAACTCCGGCGTGCGCAAGGTGGTCGCGCGCCGCCTGACGGAATCCAAGCAGACCGTCCCGCACTTCTATCTGACGGTGGCCTGCGAACTGGATGCCTTGCTGGCCCTACGCAAGGACCTGAACGCCAAGGGCGAGGCGTCAGGCGTGAAGCTGTCGGTCAACGATCTGATCATCAAGGCGGCCGCCTTGGCCTTGCGCCGGGTACCGGCGGCCAACGCGTCTTGGACCGATGAGGCGATCTTGATGTACGACCGGGTCGACGTCTCCGTTGCCGTCGCCACCGACGGCGGCCTGATCACCCCGATCGTCAAGGATGCCGACCGCAAGGGCCTGGGCACCATCTCTTCGGAGATGAAGGACCTGGCCGGTCGCGCCCGCGAGGGCAAGCTGAAGCCCGAGGAATTCCAGGGCGGCACGTTCTCGATTTCCAATCTCGGCATGTACGGGATCAAGGAGTTCGCGGCGATCATCAACCCGCCCCAAGGCTGCATCCTGGCGATCGGTGCCGGCGCCCAGCAGCCCGTCGTCAAGGATGGCGCGGTCGCCATCGCGACCATGATGAACGCGACCTTGTCGGTCGATCACCGGGTCGTCGACGGGGCGGTGGGCGCGGAGTATCTGGCGGCCTTCAAAACGCTGATCGAGGACCCCATCTCGATGATGCTGTAAGGAGGCTCCCCCTTGGAAAAGGTCTCCATCGCCGACAAGCTCGCCCTGATCGACAAGCCATGGACGCCGAAGATCGTCGGTGAGGTCGACGATTTCGACGTCAAGCTGGCCTGGCTCGAGGGCGACTTCATCTGGCACAGCCACGCCGACGAGGACGAGCTGTTCCTCGTCATCGAAGGCACGTTGCGCATGGACTTTCGCGACCGGCAAGTGACGGTCGAGAAGGGCGAGTTCATCGTCGTACCCCACGGCGTGGAACACCGGCCGCACGCCGACGGACGGTGCGGCGTGTTGTTGTTTGAGCGGAAGGGTCTGCTGAATACCGGAGATGGCCCGACCAGTGAGCTCACGGTAGAGAGCCCGGAAAGGATCTAATCTGATGGCCGACACCAAGTTCGACCTGATCGTCATCGGCTCCGGCCCCGGCGGTTATGTCGCCGCCATTCGCGCCAGCCAGCTCGGCATGAAGACGGCGGTGGTCGAAAGCGAGCATCTCGGTGGCATCTGCCTGAACTGGGGCTGTATCCCGACCAAGGCGCTGCTGCGCTCGTCGGAGATCTACACGCTGCTGCACCATCTCGACCAGTTCGGCTTTTCCGCCAAGGACATCAGCTTCGATGTCGACAAGGTGGTCAAGCGCAGCCGCAAGGTCGCGGGCCAGCTTTCCGGCGGCGTGAAGATGCTGCTGAAGAAGAACAAGATCACCGTGTTCGACGGCTATGGCCGTCTGGCCGGCGGCGGCAAGGTCGCGGTCGAAGGCAAGGACGGTAAGGCGCAGACCTTGGAGGCCAAGAACATCATCGTCGCCACCGGCGCCCGGGCGCGCTCGCTGCCGGGCATGGAGCCGGACGGCAAGCTGATCTGGACCTACAAGGAAGCCATGGTGCCGCCGGATATCCCCAAGCGCTTGCTGGTCATCGGCTCCGGCGCCATTGGCATAGAGTTCGCCAGCTTCTTCAACGCTCTCGGCTCGCAGGTGACTGTCGTCGAGATGCTCGATCGCATCCTGCCGGTCGAGGACGAGGAGATCTCGGCCTTCGCCAAGAAGTCGTTCGAAAAGCAGGGCATCCGCATCGTTACTGGCGCCAAGACCGAAAAGCTCGACAAGGGCGCATCGACGGTCAAGGCAACCATCGACGCGGGCGGCAAGAAAGAGACGATCGAGGTCGATCGCGTGATCCTGGCCGTCGGCATTACCGGCAACATCGAGGATGTCGGTCTCGACAAGACCAAGGTCAAAACCGATCGCGGCCACATCGTGGTTGATCAATGGCTGCAGACCGACGAGCCGGGTGTCTATGCCATCGGCGACGTTGTCGGGCCCCCCTGGCTCGCCCACAAGGCCAGCCATGAAGGCGTCATCTGCGTCGAGAAGATCGCCGGCGTCGAGGGCGTGCATCCGCTGGACACCTCGAACGTGCCCGGCTGCACCTACTGTTCGCCCCAGGTCGCAAGCGTCGGCCTGACCGAGGCCAAGGCCAAGGCGGCCGGGCACGAGGTCAAGGTTGGCCGGTTCCCGTACATCGGCAACGGCAAGGCGATCGCGCTGGGCGAGCCGGAAGGGCTGATCAAGACCGTGTTCGACGCCAAGACCGGCGAATTGCTGGGCGCCCACATGATCGGGGCGGAGGTCACGGAGTTGATCCAGGGCTACGGCATCGCCAAGACGCTGGAGACGACGGAGCAGGAACTGATGCACACCATCTTCCCGCACCCGACGCTCAGCGAAACCATGCACGAGAGCGTTCTCGATGCCTATGGCCGTGTCATTCACATATAGGCAACGACACGGGCCATGGCGCTGACGTTTGAGCAGCGACTGAGGCGCTGGTGGCATTGGTCGTTGCTGGTGATCACCGGCGGCGGTGCAATTGTCGCCTTTCGCCTGGCCTATACCTTTTGGGAAACGGCTGGCGAAGAAGAGTCGGGTGCGATCTGGTACGTCGCCGGCGCGATCGTGATCGCGGGTGGCCTGTACCTGCTGTGGCAGGCCTGGCTCTGCATCCGACGTTTGAGGGCGCCGCCGTGACCGCGCGCGACGGATTGCCACGATCCGCCTTGGTGAAAGACCCTGCGCGACCTAAATTGCACATAACCAGTCTTTGAAGAACTGACGGACCCATGCCCATCGCCCCCGACCGGGTGCGCCACCCGGAAAAAGCGCACCGCACCGACAACCCAATCCAGCGCAAGCCGCCCTGGATCAGGGTCAGGGCGCCCGTGTCGAAGGAGTATCACGACACGCGCGAACTGATGCGCCGGCTGCAGTTGAACACGGTTTGCGAAGAGGCGGCCTGCCCGAATATCGGTGAGTGCTGGTCGAAGGGGCATGCAACGGTGATGATCTTGGGTGCCGTCTGCACCCGGGCGTGCGCCTTCTGCAATGTGGCCACCGGTCGGCCGGACCAACTCGATCCGCACGAGCCACGCCATGTCGCCGAGGCCTGTGGCGCGCTAGGCTTGAACCATATCGTGGTGACGTCGGTCGATCGGGATGATCTGGATGATGGCGGCGCCGGGCACTTCGCCGAGACGATCCGCGAGATCCGCCAGGCGTCGCCCGACACGACGATCGAAATCCTGACGCCCGACTTTAAAGGCAAGTCCGGAGCCGTTGAAATCGTTAGCGATGCCAGGCCCGACGTCTTCAACCACAATCTTGAGACCGTGCCGCGCCTCTACCCGTCGATCCGGCCCGGTGCGCGCTATTTCACCTCGCTTAGCCTGCTGGCACGGGCCAAGGAGCTGGACCCGTCGGTGTTCACCAAGTCCGGCTTGATGGTCGGTCTCGGCGAGACGGCGGAGGAGGTCTATCAGGTGATGGACGATCTGCGGTCTGCTGATGTCGATTTCCTGACCATCGGCCAGTATTTGCAGCCGACACCCAAGCACGCCGCGGTCGACCGGTTCGTGCCGCCGGATGAGTTCCAGGCGTACGAAAAGGTCGCGCGGGGCAAGGGTTTCCTGATGGTCTCGGCGTCGCCACTGACCCGCTCATCCTACTTGGCTGGCGACGATTTCGAGCAGTTGCGGGCTGCGCGCGAGGCCCATCTGGCCGGGATGGGTAATCTGAACCTGGTCGCGATGGCGGCCGAGAGCGCCTGATGCCGTCGCACCAGGAACAGCGGCTGCTGCCCTACACGCCGGAGCAGATGTTCAATCTGGTCGCTGATGTGGAGAAGTATCCGTCGTTTTTGCCCTGGTGCATCGCCTGCCGGGTGACCGAACGTCGCGACGATCTCTTGGTCGCCGATCTGATCATCGGCTTCAAGATGATCCGGGAACGGTTCACCAGCCGGGTGACGCTGGACCGGCCGCACCTGATCGATGTCGAGTACGTCAAAGGCCCGTTGAAGCATCTGGAGAATACCTGGCGCTTCGAGCCTGCCGAGGGCGGCTGCCAGATCCATTTCTCGGTGGATTTCGAGTTCCGCTCGAAAGTGCTGCAAAAGCTGATCGGCGGCCTGTTCCATCACGCCTACATGCGCATGGTTGGCGCCTTCGAAACCCGTGCCCATGCACTTTACCGAGACGGCAAACCTCAGGCGGCGCCGCTTCGCGCCGACAGCGTGCCCGGGCGCTGAGCCGCCTCCGTCAGGCGTTCCAGCGCCTCCAGAACCGTGGCCGCGCGCACCTCAGACCGTTCCCCCGGGAACAGGTGGCAGCTGGCGTCCGTCTGGATCTCCCGTCCCGCGATGCCCAGGTAGACAAGGCCGACGGCCTTATCCGGCGTCTCACCCCCAGGGCCCGCGATCCCCGTTGCCGAAATCGCGATGTCGACACCGGCATGGGTCAAGGCGCCCTCCGCCATTGCCCGCGCGACTTCGTCCGAGACCGCGCCCTTTGCGGCCAGCAGGTCCGGCGAGACGCCCAGCATCTCCGTCTTCGCCCGGTTGGAATAGGTTACGTAGGCACGGTCCAAAATGTCCGACGAGCCTGGGATCTCGGTCAGCCAACCGCTGATCAGGCCGCCCGTACAGCTTTCCGCCGTCGCCAGATGCCAGCCGCGCTGACGCAGCGCCTCCAGGCAATCGATGGCGGCCCGTCTCAGGATCGCTGGTCTCAACGCTTCAGCTCCATAGTTGCCCAATCAGCCACAGACAGACGAGCGCGACCCCGCCGGCCGCGATGTCGTCAATCATGACGCCGAACGCGCCATCAATCTCGCGGTCCATCCAAGAGATCGGCCATGGCTTGGCGATGTCAATCAGGCGGAACAGAGCAAAGCCGATGAGATAGAGCCAGGGGTTGAGGCTCGCCACGGTGAGGGTCAGCCATTGGCCGGCGACCTCGTCGATGACGATAACGCTGGAATCCTTCTCGCCGCTCTTGCCGATCACATGGGCAGCCCAAATGCCGGTGCCAAAGGCGATCGCGGCGGCCGTGAGCAGGCCCCACGGGCCCACCCACAGCATGATCAGATAGGCGAGGGGCACGGCCACCGCCGAACCCCAGGTGCCCGACCCGGCACGGACCAGACCGATGCCGCCGGCCGTGGCCAGCAACGTGGCCGGATGCCAAAAGCCGACGCCGTTCGGCAGGTCGCGGAACACGGCCATCAGCCGACGGAGGTGATCGTCGCGACCGCTTGGGCCGCGATGCCTTCGCCGCGCCCAGTGAAGCCCAGGCGCTCGCTGGTCGTTGCCTTGACGCTGATGCGGTCGGCCTCGATCCCTAATAGCTGTTCAAGGCGGCCGACCATGGCGGCGCGGTGCGGTCCGATCTTTGGCGTCTCGCAGATCAAGGTGACGTCGACATGGGTGATCCGAAAGCCGCGCTCCAAAACACGGTCGCGGGCGAACGTCACGAACTGATCGGACGCCGCGCCTTTCCATTTAGCGTCGCTGGGCGGAAAGTGGCTGCCGATATCGCCGGACGCGATCGCTCCCAACAGTGCATCGGTCAGGGCGTGCAGTCCGACATCGGCGTCCGAATGGCCGATCAGACCCCCATCATGGGCGATGCGCACGCCGCACAGAACCACATGGTTGCCAGGCCCCAGGCGATGAACGTCATAGCCCGACCCGACCCGCGTCTCGCCGCCGCCCATCAGCCGCGCCATGCGTTGCAAATCCTCCGCCCGGGTGATCTTCAGATTGTCGGCGTTACCCTCGACCAAGTCGACCGTCAAGCCATGCTCGACGGCCAGCGCTGCATCATCCGTGAAGGTCTGGGTGGCGGCACGGTACGCCTGCAAGAGGGCGGGGAAGCGAAAGCCCTGCGGCGTCTGCGCTCCGTAAAGGTGGCTGCGGTCCACCGTTTGCAACGGTCCATCATCGGCATCGCGCTTGATCGTTTCAACGATTGGCATTGCCGCAATCGCGCCATCGACGGTTTCCAGCGCGTCGATCACACGATCGATGGCGGCTGGCGACGGGTTGGGGCGCACGCCGTCATGCACGAGCACGAGATCCGGCCGCTGGTCGGCCAGTGCCTCCAGCCCCAGCGCGACACTGTCCTGCCGCGTGTCGGCCCCGACGATGACCTCGACGGGATGGTCGGCCGCCAGGTCTCGGACCCGCTCGACATGGCCACTCCCCACCACCAGCACGCCGCGCCGGACACGCTCGTGGCCCAGCACCCGATCGAGTGTCCAGGCAAGCACCGGTCGGCCCAAGAGCGCGTGATACTGTTTGGGCAGCGTATCGCCGAACCGGCTGCCATGGCCGGCGGCCACGATGATCGCGGCGATGTCGGGTGGATCCGCCCCGTTTTGGAACATGGAGTGAACCGTCATTGGCTAGTCAGTCGCGCGCGACCCTAGGCGTGTCGGCAATTCGTGGCAATGACACTGGCAAAATGCTGCGCAAGCCTATTGAGTTTGCTGAGAATTGCGCTAGTTTGCCCAAATACTGCGCACGCATGGGCATTGCACAAAACATGGGCATTTGTATTGGCCCCGTTCAACTGAATACCCCGGTTATCCTGGCGCCGATGTCCGGCATCACGGATCGGCCGTTTCGCTCGCTGGTCAAGCGGCTGGGCGCGGGCCTCGTCGTTTCGGAGATGATCGCCAGCCGCGAGATGCTGCGCGCGGCCAAGCATATGCAGCGCGCATCGACCGACTGTGCTGAGGAATACCCGATGTCGGTGCAACTCGCCGGACACGACCCGGCGATCATGGCGGACGCGGCGCGCATGAATGTCGATCGCGGGGCCGCCATCATCGACATCAATTTCGGCTGTCCGGCAAAGCAGGTGACCTCGAAGCTCTGCGGTTCGGCCCTGATGCGCGACGAGGAACTGGCGACGCGGATCATGGCGGCGGTGGTCGACGCGGTCGAGGCGCCGGTGACCGTGAAGATGCGCATGGGCTGGAATCACGACGATCTGAACGCGCCCAGGCTGGCGCGGCGAGCGGAGCAGGTGGGCATTCGCATGGTTACCGTCCATGGCCGTACGCGCATGCAGAAATACACCGGCTCGGCGGACTGGCGGTTCATCCGCTCGGTCAAGGAGGCGGTGGCAATTCCGGTGATCGCCAATGGCGATATCGTGACGTTGGCGGACATTGACCGCTGCCTGGCCGACAGCGGCGCCGACGGGATCATGATCGGACGCGGCGCTCAGGGGCGCCCTTGGTTCATCGCGCAAGCGATCGACCATTGCGCCGGCAAGCCCGTGCGGTCGCCACCGTCGCTGGCGGAACAAGGACGGCTGATCCGCGACCACTATGTCGACATGCTCGACCATTACGGCGAACGGCGCGGCCTGCGCAATGCGCGCAAGCATTTGTGCTGGTACGCCAAAGGCCTGCGCGATGCGGCCGGATTCCGTCGGGCGGTCAATACCGAAGACGATCCGGATCAAGTCCTGGCGTTGATCGCCCGCTTCTTCGGTGGCGAGCCAGGTGCGGAGGCCGCGATACCGCGGTTGGCTGCCTGATGGTCGGCTCGGCAACTGGCGCCCTGCGGCGTTTGCGGCGCAACGCCTCGCTCGACCCGTCCGCCATTCTGAACGCCCTGCCGTTCCCGCTGTTGATCGTCGACTGCGACTATACGATCCGCTTGGTCAACATCGAGGCGCAGCAGTTTTTCGATGCCAGCGACAGCGCCCTGATTGGTCGCGAGTTGACGACCCTGCTGCCGGCGGACAGCCCGGTCTTCCAGTTGATCGACATGGTCCTGGCGCGCAGCGCCAGCCTGTCGGACTACGGCGTCGATCTGGAAAGCCCGCGCATCGGTCGGCATGTGGTGACCCTGACGGCCGCGCCCTTTGGCGACGGCAACGATCGTGTCGTCCTGTCGTTCCACCTGATCTCCATGGCCCGCCATATCGAACATCAGCTGACCCATCGCGGCGCGGCGCGGTCGGTCTCGGCCATGGCGTCGATGCTGGCCCACGAGGTAAAAAACCCGCTGTCAGGCATTCGCGGGGCGGCGCAATTGCTGGAACAGACGGCCGCCGATCAAGACCGAGAGTTGACGCGGCTGATCTGCGACGAGGCCGACCGCATCGTCTCCATGGTCAACCGCATGGAGGTGTTCACCGACGAGGCGGTGCCGGAACGCGCGGCCGTCAACATCCACACCGTTCTGGATCGGGTCCGCAAGCTGGCGCAGAACGGCTTTGCCCGTCCCATCCGCTTTGTCGAACGCTACGATCCGTCGCTGCCGCCGGTGCTGGCCAACCACGATCAACTGGTCCAGGTCTTTTTGAACCTGGTGAAGAACGCCGCTGAGGCTGCGCCCGGCGAGGGCGGCGAGATCGTGCTGACCACCAGCTATCAGCGTGGCGTGTCCATAGCGTTGCCGGGCACCGGCGCACGGGTACACCTGCCGATCGCCGTGACGGTCGCGGACAATGGCGAGGGCGTCGCGGAAGAACTGCGCGACCATCTCTTCGACCCGTTCGTCACTACCAAGCAAAACGGCTCGGGCCTGGGCCTTGCCCTGGTGGCCAAGATCGTCGGCGATCATGGCGGCTTCGTCGGCTTCGAGGAACGGCCGCACGGCACCGCCTTTAAGGTTTCATTGCCGATGGCGTCGGAACTGCCGGCGCAAAACCACTTCCGCGAGGGGGCTTAGGTAGTGGCCGCCCCGTCGACCATTCTCGTCGCCGACGATGACCGGGCGATCCGCACTGTGCTGTCCCAAGCGCTGGGCCGGCTTGGCTATGACGTGCGTACGACGGGCACGGCCGCGTCGCTGTGGAGCTGGCTGGAGCAAGGGCAGGGCGATCTGGTCATCACCGACGTCGTGATGCCGGATGAAAACGGCCTCGACATGCTGCCGCGCATCAAGCGGGCCCGGCCGGACCTGCGCGTCGTGGTCATGTCGGCACAGAACACGTTGCTGACGGCCGTGAAGGCGACGGAGCGCGGGGCGTTCGAATACCTGCCGAAGCCGTTCGACCTGAAAGAGCTGATCAATGTGGTCGAACGGGCGCTGACCACACCCAGAACCGCCGATGGCGGTGCCGCCCCCAACGATATGGAGGGCGACGAGCGGCTGCCGCTGATCGGCCGGTCGCCGGCCATGCAGGAGATCTATCGGATCATGGCCCGGCTGATGGCCACGGATCTGACGGTCATGATCGCCGGCGAAAGCGGTACCGGGAAAGAGCTGGTCGCGCGCGCCCTGCACGATTACGGCAAGCGCCGGGCGGGACCGTTCGTTGCGATCAACATGGCGGCGATCCCGCGCGAACTGATCGAATCGGAGCTGTTCGGTCACGAGCGGGGGGCCTTCACCGGCGCCACCCAGAGGTCCACCGGTCGTTTCGAACAGGCGCAAGGCGGGACGCTGTTCCTTGACGAGATCGGCGACATGCCGATGGAGGCGCAGACCCGGCTGCTGCGGGTGTTGCAGGAAGGCGAATACACCACGGTCGGCGGACGCACGCCGATCCGCGCCGATGTGCGCATCATCGCCGCGACCCACCGTGACCTGCGCCACCACATCCGCCAAGGCCTGTTCCGCGAGGATCTGTTCTATCGGCTGAACGTCGTGCCGATCAAACTGCCGGCCCTGCGCGACCGGCTGGAGGATGTGCCGGCCCTGGTCAGCCATTTCCTCGGCCAGGCCAGCCGCGAGGGGTTGCCGCTGAAAAGCCTCAGCAAGGCGGCCCTGGATCAGCTCTCCAATCACAACTGGCCCGGCAATGTGCGGGAGCTGGAAAATCTGGTCCGCCGCCTGGCCGCCCTTTACAGCCAGGAAGTCATCAGCGCCGACGTCATCGCGGAGGAACTGAAGGACCTGCCGGCGAGCCCGTCCGAAGAGGCCGGCCCGCGCCGCAACGAAACGCTGGGCGAAGCGGTGGAAAGGCATTTGCGCGACCATTTCGATGCCCATGCCGACGGGCTGCCGGCGCCCGGCCTTTACGACCGCGTGCTCGCGGAAGTCGAGCGGCCCTTGCTCAGCCTCAGCCTGGCCGCGACCCGTGGCAATCAGATCAAGGCCGCCCAGCTGTTGGGCATCAACCGCAATACGTTGCGCAAGAAGCTTCGCGAGTTAGACATCCAGGTTGTCCGCGGCGTAAAGTAGCGTCCAGACGCTTGCTGCTAGACGGTCTGGTGATAGATGTCCGTCGCGGAGGACTAGCGAACCAACATGAGCACCGATCTCGCCACCGGTGGCCTGACCGGCCGGAAGGACGACAGCTTCTGGCGACGATTGCTCGCCTGGACCGGCGGCCGAAACTTCACCAGCCGACTGGCGCTGATACTGACCGTCGCGGCCCTGGCGGCCGGCATCGCCACCTACTTCGCGCTGACCGAAAGCCCGCCCTTCGGCCACGACCCGGAAACAGTGTTCGTTTTGCTGAACATCGATCTGGTGATCCTGCTGTTGCTGGGCGCGGTGATCGCCCGGCGTTTGGCGGCCCTGTTGATAGAACGCCGCCGTGGCCGCGCCGGCTCGCGCTTGCACATTCGCCTGGCCGCCCGATTCAGTGTGGTGGCCATCATCCCGGCGATCGTGGTGGCGACCTTTTCCGCGCTGTTCTTCCAGTTTGGCGTCCAGGCCTGGTTTTCCGATCGTGTGAGCACGGCGATCAACGAATCGCTGTCGGTCGCCGAGGCCTATCTGGCCGAACATCAGCAGATCTTGCGCAGCGATGCGCTGGAGATGGCGCGCGAAATCGAAAACCAGGTGCAGGTCTCGCCCCAGACGATCAGCGACCCCAACCGGTTCAACCTGTATCTCAACCTGCTGGCCGACGTGCGGAACATCCCCGAAGCGATGGTCATCGAAGGCACGGGGCGAGTGCTGGCGCAGACCCGACTGGCCTTCACCATACAGTTCGTCACCCTGCCGGAGGAGTTACTGAACGCGGCACGGGACGATGAGGTCCTGCTGCTGGAGGACGAGATCGACGATCGCGTCCGTGCCGTCGTCCGGCTCGATAACATGGTCGATACGTTCCTCGTGATCGGCCGCTTCGTCGAGTCCCAGGTCATCGGCCATATGGAGCAGACCCAGGGTGCTGTGGCCGAGTACCAGAACCTTCAGGACCGGTCGGCCAATCTGCAGATCACCTTCACGCTGATCTATCTGGTCGTGGCCCTGTTGCTGTTGATGATCTCCGTATGGATCGGGCTGATGTTCGCCGACTCGCTGGTCACGCCGATCGGCTCGCTGATCACGGCCGCCGAACGGGTGCGATCGGGCGACCTGACGGCCCGGGTTGAGCCAAGCGAGGCGCGGGACGAGTTGAACAGCCTGGGCCGCGCCTTCAACCGCATGACCAGCCAGTTGGAAAGCCAGCGGCACGAGCTGGTCGAAGCCAATGCCCAGCTGGACATGCGCCGCCGGTTTACCGAGGCGGTGTTGACCGGCGTCAGCGCAGGCGTCTTGGGCCTCGACGCCGACGGTAAAATCACCCTGCCGAACCCGTCGGCGCTGAGGCTGCTGGGCCAGCCGCAAAACGACCTGATCGGGCGCCCGCTCAGCGAAGCCGTGCCGGAGATGGCCGAACTGATGCGCTCCATCCGCCGCCGCCCGTCGCGCCTGGTGGAATCACAGGTCAAGATCAACCGTGGCGCGGAGGGACGTACGCTGCTGGTGCGCATCTCGGCGGAGCGGGACGGCGGCCGCGTGCAGGGCTATGTCGCGACGTTCGACGACGTCACGGAACTGCTCTCCGCCCAGCGCAAGGCGGCCTGGGCGGATGTCGCCCGTCGCATTGCCCACGAGATCAAGAACCCGCTGACGCCGATCCAACTGTCGGCCGAGCGGTTGCAGCGTCGCTATCTGAAAGAAATCCAGAGCGACCCTGAGACCTTTGTCGAATGCACCGACACCATCGTGCGCCAGGTCGGCGACATCGGCCGCATGGTCGACGAATTCTCCGCCTTTGCCCGCATGCCCAACCCGGTGATGCAGGCCGAGGACATGACAAGGCTGGCCGCCGATGCCTTGGCGCTGCAGCGCAACGCCTATCCGACCGTGCAGTTCGAGCTTGATGCGGGCGAAGGGGAGATGCCCGTGCTGTGCGACGCGCGGCAGATCCAGCAGGTTCTCACCAACATCTTGCAAAACGCCCTCGACGCGATCGATGGGCGCGTCGCCTCAACCGATGGGTCATCCTTGCCGCCGGGCGCGATCAGGCTCGCCTTACGAAGAATTGACGGCGAGATCGCCACAATCGTCGAGGACAACGGCAGAGGCCTGCCATCGTCCGATCGGGACCGGCTGACGGAGCCCTATGTTACGACACGCGAAAAGGGAACCGGGCTTGGCCTGGCCATTGTGAAGAAGATCATTGAAGATCATGGTGGCCGGCTGCAACTTGATGACCGCGACGGGGGCGGGACGCGGGTGACTGTCTTTCTGCCGCAATTGTCGCGCGATACCTCTGCATCGGCTGGAGCGGACGACCAAACAAAGTAACCATGACAGGGACCTATGGCGCACGACATATTGGTCGTTGACGACGAAGCGGACATTCGCCTGCTGCTCAGCGGGATCCTGAACGACGAGGGCTACAAGACGCGCCAGGCGGCCAACGCGGACGCGGCGCTGGAGGCTTTCGGCGGCGGCGTGCCGAGCCTCGTGATCCTGGATGTCTGGCTGCAGAACAGCCGGCTGGACGGGCTTGACCTGCTAGACGAGGTCAAGCGGCAGTACCCGTCCGTGCCGGTCGTTATGATCAGCGGGCACGGCAATATCGAAATGGCGGTCAACGCCATCCGCCGCGGCGCCTACGACTTCATCGAAAAGCCGTTCAAGACCGACCGGTTGCTGTTGCTGGTCGAGCGCGCGATCGAGGCCGCACATCTGCGCCGCGAGATCGCCCAGTTGAAACAGCGGGCAGGGGTCGATGCCGAACTGATCGGCAGCTCGAACGCCATCTCCAACCTGAACCAGCAGATCAGCCGGGTCGCGCCGACGGGCAGCCGTGTCCTGATCACCGGACCTGCCGGGGCGGGCAAGGAGGTTCTGGCCCGGCTTCTCCATGCGCGCTCCAAGCGCGCGAACGGCCCGTTCGTGGTGCTGAACTGTGCCGCCCTGCACCCCGACAGGCTGGAGGAGGAACTGTTCGGGGTCGAAAATGACGATGGCGAGGGGCCGCGCAAGATCGGCACCCTGGAGCAGGCCGATGGTGGCACCCTGCTGCTGGACGAAATCGCCGACATGCCGCTGGCCACGCAGGGCAAGATCGTCCGCGTTTTGCAGGATCAATCCTTTATCCGCGAAGGCGGGCAGGCGCGCATCGAGGTCGACGTGCGGGTGATCGCCTCGTCCAACCGGGACATTCCTTATGAGATCCAGGAAGGTCACTTTCGCGAGGATCTCTACTACCGCCTGAACGTCGTGCCGATCCGGGTGCCGGCGCTGGCCGAGCGCACGGATGACATTCCGGCACTGTGCGAATACTTCATGGAGCGTTCGGCCGAGATGCAGGGCCTGCCGCCGCGCGAAATCGGCGCGGACGCAATGGCCGCCTTGCAGGCCTATGGCTGGCCCGGCAATGTGCGCCAACTGCGTAACGTCATCGACTGGCTGCTGATCATGGCGGGCGGCGATACCGACAAGCCGCTGCACGCCGACATGTTGCCGCCGGAAATCGGCTCGATCACGCCCGCGGTGCTGAAGCTTGACAAGGGGACGGAGCTGATGTCCCTGGCGCTGCGTGACGCCAGGGAGATGTTCGAACGCGAGTATTTGATGTCCCAACTCAACCGCTTTAACCGCAACATCAGCCGAACGGCGGAGTTCGTGGGCATGGAGCGGTCCGCCCTGCACCGGAAGCTGAAAAGCCTCGGCGTTCATGTTTCGGACCGGGTCGCCAAGGTCGTGACCGATGAGCGTTAGAACCGGGGACGGCGGATGAAGGTCGTGATCTGCGGGGCCGGCCAGGTGGGGGCGAACATCGCCACCTATCTTGCCACCGAGAGCAACGATGTCACCGTCATCGATCAGTCGCCTTTGCTGATCCAGAAGATGTCCGACACGCTGGATGTGAAGGCGCTGGTCGGCCATGCCTCGACGCCGCCGGTGCTGGAGCGGGCAGGGGCGTCGGACGCGGACATGTTGATCGCGGTCACCCAATCCGACGAGGTGAACATGGTGGCCTGCCAGGTCGCCCATTCGCTGTTCAACGTGCCGACCAAGATCGCCCGGGTGCGCAACCAGGCCTATCTGGACAATGTCTGGGCCGACATGTTCAGCCGCGACAACATGCCGATCGACGTCATCATCTCGCCGGAGATGGAGGTCGCTTACGCGGTGGCGCGCCGGCTGCAGGTGCCGGGCGCGTTCGACATGATACCGCTGGCCGACGGCAAGGTCCGGCTGATCGGCGTCATCTGCGGCGAGGACTGTCCGATCATCCACACGCCGCTGCGGCAGCTCACCAGCCTGTTCCCCGATCTGCAGATCGAGATCCTGGCGATCGTGCGCGACGAAAAACCGATCGTGCCCGACAGCGACGATCAGATGTTTGCCGGCGACGAGGTCTATTTCGTGGCCGCCGCCGATCACGTGGCCCGCGCCATGGCCGCGTTTGGGCACGAAGAGCCAGAGGCGCGGCGTATTATCATCGTCGGCGGCGGCAATATCGGGCTCAGCCTCGCTGAAGAGATCGAGGCCCATCACCCAGGCGTCACCGTGCGCATTATCGAGCATAATCTCGATCGTGCGTCGGCCATCGCCGGGCGCCTGAACCGGACAACGGTCCTGCAGGGGGATGCGCTGGACCCCGAGATCCTGGAAGAGGCCGGTGTCGGCCTGGCGGAGATCATCGTCACGGTCACCAACGACGATGAGGCCAACATCCTGTCCTCGCTACTGGCCAAGCGCTATGGCTGTCAGCGGGCGGTCACGCTGATCAACAAGAACACCTATGGGCCATTGATCAGAACCTTGGGCATCGATGCCGTCGTCAGCCCGCGCGCCATCACGGCGTCGACCATCCTGCAGCATGTGCGCATGGGGCGCATCAAGTCCGTCCATTCCCTGCGCGACGGGTTCGCCGAGGTGATCGAGGCCGAGGCCTTGGAAACGTCGCCGCTGGTCGGCAAGCCGATCCGGGACGTCAGGCTGCCGCCGGAAGTGATCGTTGGCGCGATCGTGCGCGAGGACGAGGTCATCATCGCCCGGCCCAGCAGTGTGGTCCAACCGCACGACCGGGTGATCCTGCTGGCGGGCGCCAAATCGGTGCGCAAGATCGAGAAGATGTTTGCCGTTCGGCTGGAGTTCTTTTAGAGCCTGTCCCAGCCACCGTCGCAACCGCGGCGCCAATCCCGAGACCCGGAGAGCATGAGCAATGCCCCGCTACGCCTATGTCAACGGCCAGTATCTGCCGCACCGCGACGCGATGGTGCATGTCGAGGATCGCGGCTTCCAATTCGCCGACGGCGTCTATGAGGTCGTGACCGTGCAGGATGGCCGCCTGGTGGACGAGGAGGGCCATCTGAATCGGCTGAACCGATCGCTCGGCGAACTGCAGATGGCCTCGCCGATGGCCTCGCGCACGGCCCTGGAGCTGGTCATGCGCACGCTGATCAGGCGTAACGGTGTGGTCAACGGCATCATCTACCTGCAGGTCACGCGCGGCGTCGCGCCCCGCGACTTTCGCTATCCGAGCCGGACCAAGCCGACATTGGTCATGACCACGCGGCATATGGACCTCAATCCGGTCGCGCGGCTGGAACGAGGCGTGGCCGTAATTACCATGCCTGACATTCGATGGAAACGTCGTGATATCAAATCTGTCGCGCTTCTTCCTCAAGCGATGGGTAAGCAAATGGCGGCAGAGGCCGGCGCCTTTGAAGGCTGGATGGTCGACGATGACGGGACGATCACCGAGGGCTGTTCCTCCAATGCCTGGATCGTGACCGACGACAACGTGCTCGTGACCCGAGAGCCGACGACCAGGATCCTGAACGGCATCACGCGCCAGTCGGTTTTGCGTCTTGCCGCTGACGAGGGCATCGGGTTTGAGGAACGGCCTTTCTCGGTCGCCGAGGCCCGCGCGGCCAAGGAGGCCTTTTTGACCAGCGCGACGACCTATGTCACGCCGGTGACCCAGATCGACGGCGAAACGATCGGCGACGGTCTGCCCGGGCGGCTGGCACGGCGGCTGCGCCAGGCCTATTGGCAATACGCCGCTGGGGATCACGCGGATGTGCAAGCGGCAAAAGGACCCTAGCCGCTGGCCAAGTCGGGTGCGCTGCACCATATAGCTGGACGACGGCTACCAGCACCACCATCAAGAACGCCCACCAGCTGGAACATCGATCGGCGCCTCCGGTCGGTGCGGGTCCCAAAAAAATGAAAAGGCACTAGCGAATGTCTGAAAAGTCGCAGAGCGTGCAGGATGTGTTTTTGAACAACATCCGCAAAAACAAGATGCCGGTGACCATTTTCTTAGTGAATGGCGTCAAGCTTCAAGGCATCGTGACCTGGTTCGACAACTTCTCCGTCCTGCTGCGGCGGGATGCCCATAGCCAACTGGTCTACAAACACGCGATTTCCACGATCATGCCCGCACAGCCGATCCAACTCTACGAAGCCGGCAAGGAAGACGCTTGAGCGAGGTCAACGGCCAGCCTGACCACGATAAGGGGTCTGCGCCAGCCAGCGCACGCGCCATCGTCATTCATCCGGTCCTGACGGCAGCACCGTCCGGACGCCGGTCGGCCGAGGCGCGCCTTGACGAAGCCGTCGGCTTGGCCTTGGCCATTGACCTGGAGGTGGTGGCCAGCAGGCTTGTCAGGGTAAGCCGGATGCAGCCGGCCACCTTGATCGGCGGTGGCGCGATCGAGGCGCTGAAGGAAGAGGTCGAGGCGTCGTCGGCCGAGCTGCTGGTCGTCGATGCCGCGTTGACGCCGGTGCAGCAGCGCAATCTGGAGCGCCGCTGCGATTGCAAGGTGATCGACCGGACCGGCCTGATCCTGGAAATCTTCGGCCGTCGCGCGCGCACAAAGGAAGGCCAGCTTCAGGTCGAACTGGCCCATCTCAGCTATCAGCGATCACGCCTGGTGCGGTCCTGGACCCACTTGGAACGCCAGCGCGGCGGTGCCGGGTTCATGGGTGGCCCCGGCGAAAGCCAGATCGAGCTGGACCGCCGGCTGATCGACGAGCGGATCGTTCGCTTGAAGCAGGATCTGGACGATGTGCGCCGGACCCGGTCGCTGCATCGTGGCGCCCGGGCCCGTGTGCCGTATCCGGTCGTCGCGTTGGTCGGTTACACCAATGCCGGCAAATCCACCCTCTTCAACCGGCTGACCCGGGCGGCCGTACGCGCGCAGGACCTGCTGTTCGCCACGCTCGACCCGACCATGCGGTCGCTGGATCTGCCGGGCGGCACCAAGGCGATCCTGTCCGACACGGTTGGCTTCATCTCCGACCTGCCGACCGCGCTGGTCGCCGCGTTCCGGGCGACCTTGGAAGAAGTGCAGTCCGCCGACCTGATCCTGCATGTCAGGGATGTCGCCCATCCGGACAGCGAGGCCCAGCGGGACGATGTGCACGCCGTGCTGGCCGAACTGGGCATCGAGGCAGACCGTGACCGGCGCGTGGTAGAGGTCTTGAACAAGACCGATCTGCTGTCGGCTGAAGACGCGGCGGACATCCGTGCCGCCGCGGTCGGGCGAAACGGCGCCACGACGGCGCCGGTCGGCGTTTCGGCATTGACCGGCGAGGGCTGCGACGCGCTGCTGGCCACGATCGAAACAGCGCTGACGGCCAACCGGCAAACGGTCGAGGTCGCGCTTTCGTTTGCCGACGGCAAGACGATGGCATGGCTTCATCGACACGGCACGGTGACGGGCCAAACCGATGACGGCGAAGAGACGCGTGTCACCGTGGCGCTGGACCCGGCCGACATCGCGCGCTTGGAACGGATGATCGACCGTCCGGTGATGCCGGCATGACCGATTTGATCGACAAGGTCTCGCAAGTGATCGTCGCCGTCTGCGGCGAGGAGATGCTGCCCCGGTTCCGATCGTTGGATCCGTCCGAGGTCGGCTCAAAACACGGTGGCGACGTGGTCACGATCGTCGACACGATCTGCGAAAACCGGCTGACGGCGGCGCTGACGCAGCTCTTGCCGGGTTCCGTCACCGTGGGCGAGGAGGCGGTGGCCGCCGACCCGTCGGTCCTCGACAGGCTCGACGAGGACGGTGACGTCTGGCTGATCGACCCGCTGGACGGGACCAAGAACTTTGCCGAACATGTTCCGGACTTCGCCAGCATGGTCGCACTGCTGCGCGATGGCGAGGTGATCGGCGGCTGGATCTACCTGCCGGTCGCCAACAGGCTGGCCGCCGCCGAGCGCGGTTCCGGTGTTCTCATCGATGGCGAGACGCCGGTCTGGCCGCCTGAAAAACCGCTTAGCGAGATGATCGGCCGGTTCAACATGCCGAAAGGCAGTGCCCGCCACCGTCGGCTGATGCCCGTGCAGAAGGCGATACGCGACCGGACGTCGGTCGGTTGTGCCGGCTCTGCCTATGTCGATCTGACGAGCGGCGCGATCGATTTCGTCATGATGAACAAGCTGCATCCATGGGATCACGCGCCTGGCAGCCTGATGGTCGAAGAGGCCGGCGGTGTCGCGCGCTTGGCGTCTGGCCGACGCTACACGGTGGCCGAACGGCAGGGGCCGATGATCGCGACCCATGGCGAAGAGCAATGGCAGACGATCGTCGACTTGTTGAGCAGCACGGACCAACCCAGCCGGGTGGAAGTCTAAGGCTTCTCGTCGGCCTTGGCGGCCTGCCAAAGGGCCTCCATCTCGTCCAGCGATGCCTCGGCAGGGGATCTGTCTGCCGCCGCCAGCCGATCCTCGACCGATCGAAAGCGCCGTTCGAACTTGGCATTGGCGTGCCTTAGCGCCGCATCCGGGTCGACCTCCAAACGCCGGGCCAGATTAACGGTCGCGAACAGTAGGTCGCCGATCTCGTCCTTCAGGCGCACATTCGCCGCGCCGTCCTCCAGTTCGGTGCGCAGTTCGCCGACCTCCTCCTCGATCTTGTCCAGGATCGGCGCCGGCCGGTCCCAATCGAAGCCGACCCGGGCGGCGCGCTTTTGCAGCTTCAAGGCCCGGGATAGGGCGGGCAAACCGGCGATGACGCCGTCCAGCGCACTGGGGCGGCGGCCTTCCTCCACGGCCTTTTGATCGCGCTCGGTCGCCTTGTCTGCCTCCCACCGGCCGGTCATGGCCTCCGCCGTGGCGATGGTTTCATCGCCGAACACGTGTGGGTGGCGGCGCACCATCTTGTCGGCGACGTGCCGGGCGACATCGCCGAAATCCCACCAGCCACGCTCGCGCGCCATCTGGGCGTAGAAAACGACCTGGAACAGCAGATCGCCAAGCTCGTCCTTGATGGCGTCGGGTGTGCCGTTCTCGATCGCGTCCGCAACCTCGTACGCCTCTTCGATCGTGTGCGGCGCGATGGTTGCGAAATCCTGCTCCAGATCCCAAGGGCAGCCGCCTTCGGGATCGCGCAGCCGCGCCATGATCGCCAGCAGGTCGCTGATCGGGCTGGGGGGCAGGGGGCTGTCGTCCATCGGCGGCTCGATTACTCGGTTCGGGTGCTCGCCATCACCTTAGCAGCAAAGCGCGATAAGGCATGGCCGCCTCGGCCCAAGGAGGCTTAGCCGACTGACTGCAAATGGCGCACCGGGCGGCCCGGTGAAAGAGACGAAGCCGCAGCCGCGATCGATTGGGAGTCGATGCCGTAATGGCGATAGAGGTCGTCGACCGTGCCGGTCTGGCCAAAATGCTCCACGCCGAGGCCGACCGTGGCGTGACCATGGACGCCGCCGAGCCAGGCCAGCGTGGCCGGGTGGCCGTCGATCACCGTGATGATCCGGCAGTGGGATGGCAGGTCGGCCAGCAGCCGGTCGATATGGCTGGTGGCGGCGGCGAGACCGCGCTTGCGGGCCCGCTGGGCGGCGTGCCAACCAGCGTTCAGCCGGTCTGCCGAGGTGATGGCCAGGACGCCGACATCACGCCGGTCCTCGCCGATGATGCCGGCGGCCTCGATCGCCTCGGTCGCCACGACGCCCTGATAGGCGATGACGATCTCGCAGTTGGGGCCGGGCGGCCGCATCCAGTAGGCGCCGTCGACGACCGCGCGCCGGAAGTCGTCCGTCAGCGGCCGCTTGGGCTGTTCGATCGCCCGTGTCGACAGGCGCAGATAGACCGAACCACCGGTCTCGTCGCGCAGCCAGGTGCGCTCGTCCGGGTCGCCGCCGCCGTCGCGCTGCAGATAGTCGAAGGCCCAATCCATCTGGATCGCCAACTCGTCGACAAAGGCGGGCTCGAACGCGGCCAGACCGTCCTGCGACAGGCCGATCAAGGGTGCGGCGATCGACTGATGGGCGCCGCCCTCAGGTGCCAGGGTGACGCCGGAGGGCGTGGCCACCAGCAGGAAGCGGGTGTCCTGGTAACAGGCATAGTTCAAGGCGTCGAGGCCGCGCGAGATGAACGGGTCATAGAGCGTGCCGATCGGGATCAACCGCTCGCCGAACAGCGAGTGGCTGAGGCCGGCAGCACCCAACAGCAGGAACAGGTTCATCTCGGCGATGCCGAGTTCCAGATGCTGGCCGTCCGGCGAAAAGCGCCATTTCTGCGCGCTGGGCACGCGCTCGTCGCGGAAGGTGTCGGCGATGTCGCTGAGGCCGAACAGGCCGCGCCGGTTGACCCACGGACCCAGATTGGTCGAGACCGTAACGTCGGGCGAGGTGGTCAGCACCCGTTCGGCCAGTTCGCTATCCGTCTTGGCCAGCGCGTCCAGGATCTTGCCGAAGCCGGTCTGGGTCGAAATCGACGCGTCGGCCGGAACCTTGCAGTCTTGGGTCGGTATCCGTGCGGCCTGAAGCCGGCGTGTGCCTTGCCGGTTGAACGGCACCTCCGCCAGAAAACGGCTCAGCGCATCGGGCGAGGCGTCGAGGCCGGCGAACGGGTCCCATTCCTGGCCGTCGGCGATGCCCATCTCGCGCTTGAAACCGGCCATCTGGTCGGGCGTCATCAGGCCGGCATGATTGTCTTTGTGGCCGGCCAGCGGCGTGCCCCAGCCCTTGACCGTATAGGCCAGGAAGGCGACCGGCCGGTCATGGTCGACGCTTTCGAACGTTTCCAGGATGCTGGGCAGGCAATGGCCGCCGAGATTGGCCATCAGGCGCGCCAACTCTTCGTCCGACCGGCGGTCAAGCAGCGCCGTCACCGGCCCTTGGTCGCCGATCTCGTCCATCAGCCGGCTGCGCCAGGCGGCACCGCCCTGATACATCAGCGCCGAATAGAGCGAGTTGGGGCAGGCGTCGATCCATTCCCTCAGCCGCTCGCCGCCCGGCTCGGCAAAGGCGGCGCGCTGCAGGGCGCCATGCTTCAGGGTGACCACGTCCCAGCCGAAGGCCTCGAACGTGCTGGCGATGCGGCTGTAGAGGCCCTCGCGCACGACACCATCCAGGCTTTGGCGGTTATAGTCGATTATCCACCAGGTGTTGCGCAGCCCGTGCTTCCAGCCCTCGTGCAGGCATTCGAAGATGTTGCCCTCGTCCAGCTCCGCATCGCCGACCAGGGCGATCATGCGGCCCTCGTCGGCCGGCTTGGCCCAGGGCTTGGCGCGGACATAGTCCTGCACCAGCGAGGCGAAGGCCGTGATTGCGGCGCCCAGACCGACCGAGCCGGTCGAAAAGTCGACATCGTCGGTGTCCTTGGTGCGGCTGGGATAGGACTGCGCGCCGCCATAGGCGCGAAACCCCTCCAGCTTGTCGCGGCCCTGATTGCCCAGCAGATACTGGATGGCATGGAATACGGGCGAGGCGTGCGGCTTCACCGCCACCCGGTCCTGCGGGCGCAGCACGGAGAGATAAAGTGCCGTCATCAGCGAGACCGACGAGGCGCAGGACGCCTGATGGCCACCGACCTTCAGCCCGTCGGGCTTGGCGCGCAAATGGTTGGCGTTGTGGATCGTCCAGCAGGACAGCCACAGTATCTTGCGCTCCAGCGCGGTGAGCGCCTCCAACCTGTCCATCCTGGCCCCCAATCTCTCGCCCGATTTTGCCGACGCCCATGCATAGCAAAAATCGCGCGACTTGTGCGCGGGTTCGATGGTCATGGCCGGGTTCCGCCGGGAAGAGGTGAGGGGGGCTCACTATCGACATGACAGGCGCGTTGGCCTGTGCTATCGACCCGCCCCCCAAATCAAAACCCTCTTCGTTCGACCGACCAGGTGAGTTGCGTCATGACGCACTGCGGCCTCGACTTCGGCACGTCCAACAGTGTCGTCGCCCATGCCGAGCGTGGGACCGTGTCCGTGCTCGAACTCGAACCGGGCAGGCGGGTGCTGCCGTCGGCCCTGTTCTTCGATGAGGAACTGGCCGAGACCGTGATCGGCTCTGAGGCGGTGGAGCGCTATCTGGGCGGCAGCGAGGGCCGCCTGATGCGGGCGCTGAAATCGGTCCTCGGCTCCGACCTAATGAACGGCAAGACAAGGGTGCTCGGCCACAGCGTCTCGTTCACCGACATCCTGACCGGCTTTCACCGGGATCTGCGACGCCGGGCCGAGGCCGTCCTGGACCGGCAGATCACCCAGGCGGTCATTGGACGCCCGGTGCACTTCCACAACCGCGACCACGATGCGGATACACGCGCCGCCGAGACGTTGGAAACGGTGGCCAAGGCCGCCGGCTATGAAGACATCGTGTTGTTGTTCGAACCGCTGGCGGCGGCTGTTGCCTTTGAGGCGACGGTTACGCGCGAGACGCTGGTCATGGTCGCCGATCTGGGCGGCGGCACGTCGGACTTCTCGATCTCGCGCCTGTCGCCGGACCGCCGGCACCTGGCCGACCGTTCCGACGACGTGCTCGCCGCCACGGGTCTGCGCCTAGGCGGGACCGATCTGGATCGGCGTCTGTCGCTGGCCGAAATCATGCCGCATCTCGGCCTGGGCAGCCGCTTGAAGGACCAACGCCTGACCGCGCCGAACTGGATCTACCAAAAGCTGGCCACCTGGTCGGAGATCAACCAGCTCTACGCCCCGTCCATGCGGCCGGATCTGCAATGGCTGAAGCTGAACGCCGGCGGCGACATCCGCATCGAACGCCTGCTGAAGGTCATCGCCGGCCGCCACGGCCACCGCCTGGCCTCGGATGTGGAGACCGCCAAGATCGCGCTCTCGGACCGGGAGAGGGCGGAGATCGCCGCCACCTACGCCGGCCTCGACACGCCGATCACGATCGACCGGGGCAAACGCGACGCAGCGTTCCGCGACGACCTGACACGTCTGACCGAAACGGCCGAACACTGCATCCGCGACGCCAACATCCAACCGGACCGCCTCGACACCATCATGTTCACCGGCGGCACCAGCGCCATGTCCACGGTGCGCCAGGCCATCCAACGCGCGGCCCCGTCGGCCGAGCCGCTAGACTTCGACCGCATGGGCGCTGTCGGGCAGGGACTGGCTCTGTCGGCGGAGCGGGTCTTTGGCGGCGCGGCTCTGTGAAAGGGGACGGTCATTTGCTTGTGCTTTTCCGTTGCTCCTGACCTGCCTCGAACTCTCATCCATTTGAAACCGGAGTCCGAAGGGTAGTTGCGCCAACTGGCGCGGGAGAAGCAAGCGACCGCTGAGGGGAACCTTCGGATGCTGCGCGTAGCGCTCGTTTATGCCCCAGAACTCAGCTTGGCCTCGCAACGCTCGCCTCTAATCCAAGGCCCCGAGACAATTGATTCGTACTACAGACGCAGAAGGAAGGTTTTCGAGGTATCCAGCTGTATCGCTCATGTCTTCAAAATGGTATAATAGTAACATGATGATGAATTTTCAGAGGATTCTAACGTGCCACAAGACACCGGAAACGCGGGAAACGGGGGCCCTCAAGCCACGGCGACGCGATCAGGCGGATCGACCCTGATAAACTTTTTGCTTGTCCTTATTGGCGTGATCGGCGTGGGATTACTAACGTTTCCACTAGCATTTGGCGAAGAGGCTTCAACAGAATTCTTCGTCTTTGGGCGCTTCGGTATCGCGCTCTGTGGCGGCCTAATCGCTGGCGGGTTCTCAGGCTTTATCTGGACTGAGCTTACAGCTGGAAACATTGTGATACGAGCTGGAGGCGGTGCCGCCATCTTCGTTGTTATCGTTGTCTTTTTTCCTGATCCAATCGAGCCCACAATCGAGAACATTACACTGAGCAACACTGCAGCTGCTAGGGACTCGGTGGGAACCGAATTCCTTAATTGCCCTGGCACTATTCGGGTTCGCGAGTGTACACCTCAGATCACTGACACTTCCAATTCAGGTGGCACTGGAGTGGAAGATCCTTTCAGCCTTGGCATTGTCAACCGCGTCGAGCGACCTGCAAATGGCGGAGGAACAGAGTTTCGGTGCACCTTTGAGCCTCACACTGGATCACCCGACTACGAGATAACGGTTACAGCACTCATCTCGTGCGACATTCTCCGACGGGGCGATGACCCAGAGGGTTAGGTAGTGATTGGCGTCAGCCACCTGGCTCTAATCAGTCTGATTATCGATGGTCTCGTGTCATTGCCGTCAGCCTATAACTGAAGTCGGATAATATATATTATGGAAAATAAGATGGTGGCTTAAACAAGCTGCGATGAAATCCACTGCATTTCAGGCGGTTCGATGCCACAGCTCGCAACTCGTATCAGCCGTACGGCGGCCCAGGTGGCCGATTTCCGCGTGGTGACGCACCGCCTGGTCTGCCGCTAAGCAACGGTTGGTGTTGGAAGCTGGCGTCGGCGCTGCCGCTAACGCAGCGTGGGATGTAGGGATAGCTCTCAGTCAGGAAGTACGCATAGGTGCCGTCGGGATATTCCGGCGTTATCGTGAAGCGGCCGTTGCAGGCATCAAGATCGCCTGAGCCTGCGACATACTCGAAATCCTCCACGAACGTGCCGTCATAGGTGCCGCCCGGCCCGTCTGGTCGCGTGCCCGACCGGAGCTGATAGCTGCTGGTCAGTTCGACGATCGCGCTGGCCGCATTGTTCCCGTCGGCATGGCCATGGATCGAATAGACCGGAAAGCCGTCGGCGGCGTAGCCGACAAGCGCGGAATGCTCGGTGCCCGACGGGTCGCCGGCCAAGGCGTCCGAGGTGCCGTGATAGTGATAGGTGCCGCCCGGCTGAACGTGGCCGTTCGCATGGTCGAGGCCGAGGTTGCGGCCGCCACCCAGCGCTTCATAGCGCCAGCCGGACTGGCGGTCATTGTTCCAATACTCCGCCGTGCCTGAGTCGAACGGCACGCCGTTTAGCGCGACGCCGAAAACGCCGCGTACGATCGGCGTTGGCGCGTCAGCCACTTCCGGGTTCAGCGGCACACGAAAGACGTGCTCTTGTTCACTGATTTCGTGGGGATTTCCACGATTTGGGAACTGTCCGGTGTCGTGGTCCGGAATTCCGTTCGACATGATGTAGCGATAACTGGCATCGGTGGTGATCGAGACCTCGTTGTGGCCGTCATGGGCGGCGGCGGGCACGCCGACGGCCAGTGCAACGATGGCGGTCGTCAGCAGGGTTGATTTTCTCATCTGGGTCATCTCTATGCTGCGTGATCTATGACCCTTCAACGCTGCGGCGGCGAGAACCCGTCGCACCACCGCCAACCGAGCCGAGAACGCGTGTCGCCGCCCTACCCGCGGCGGCGCCGTGCGCGGCGCGAGGCCGGCAAAAGAAAGGCCGCTAGATGATCGGGGCGATCGACATTGCCATCGTGGGGCTCTATCTGGCGCTTGTCCTTGGCGTCGGGCTTTGGTCCGGCCGGCACCAGGGCACGCTAGAGGAATACGCGGTCGTCAAGCGCTCGTTCGGGTCGCTGGTCATCTTCGCGACCATGGCGGCGTCGTTCATCGGTGGCGGATTCTCGATGGGCATCGCGGAGCGGGTCTTCGTCTTCGGCATCGCCAGCGTCATCGCGTTGTGGGGCTTCAGCCTGAAGGAAATCCTGGTCGCGACGGTGATCGCGCCGCGCATGGGCCGCTTTCCCGGCGCCATTTCCGTCGGCGACATCATGGCCACCACCTATGGCAAGCCAGGCCGGATCGTCACCGGCCTGTTCGGCATGATCCTGTGTGCCGGCATTGTCGGGGCGCAGGTCGGCGCCATCGGCTACGTCTTCAACGTCTTCTTAGGCCTGGAGCAGCTCTGGGGCATCGCCATCGGCTGCGGCATCGTGATTGCCTACACGACCTTGAGCGGCATGCGCGGCGTGGTGATCACAGACCTGTTTCAGTTCGCCATCCTGTCGATCGGCATCCCCCTCACCCTCATCTTCGGCATCATCCATATCGGCGGCTTCGACGCCCTGGCGGCCGCCCACCCGTTTGACCGGTTGGAGATCCCCGGCCCGCACTACACATGGCTGGGGCTGATCACGCTGTTTTTAGTGTTCGCGCTCGGCGAAACGCTGGTCCCGCCGTATCTGCAGCGGCTGTGCCTGTCGCGCGACCCGAAACGCGCGGCACGCGGTACGCTGTTTTCCGGCCTGTTCTCCATTCCCTTTTTCGCCATCGCCGGTGCCATCGGCCTGGTCGCCCTGGCGATCGATCCGACGCTGGACGGCAACCTGTCCCTGCCCCATGTCGCGGTCACCGTGCTGCCGCCCGTGTTGAAGGGCCTGGTGGTGGCGGCCGTCATCGCCATCGTCATGTCGTCGGCGGACTCGTTCCTTAACTCCGCGTCGATCGCCTTTGTGAATGACATTGTCCGGCCTCTGAGACAGGCGCCGCTGGGCGAAGCGGCCGGGTTCAAGCTCGCCCGCATCGCGACACTGGTGATCGGCCTGGCGTCCGTCGGCTTTGCGATATCGATCGCCAGCATCCTCGATATTCTGATCTACGCCTACACCTACTGGGCGCCGGTTGTCCTCGTGCCGCTGGTCGCGACCATTCTCGGTTGGCGCAAGGGGACGGTCGCTTTTCTGGTCGCCGCCGGTGCCGGGCTGGCCAGTGCGATCGTTTGGAACGACGTGCTTGGTCAACCAGCGCAGATCGAAGGCATTATCGTCGGTGTCTTGGCGAACCTGATCGGCTTCAGCTTGATGCCGCGCACGCGACCGGCAACGGCAGAGGCCTAGAACTCCAGCACGAGCCCGTCATGGGCGGGCGCGACGCCGGCGGGCAGCATGCCGACCAGCCGGTCGTAATCCATCGTGTGGTTCATGTGGGTCAGATAGGCCCGGCGCGGTTTCAACCGCTCGATCCAGGACAGGGTCAGATCCAGATGCGCGTGGCTCGGGTGCGGCGCCTCGCGCGCGGCGTCTACGACCCACGTGTCGATCCCCTCCAACACCTCAAAGGCTGTCTCGTCGAGGGCCACGACATCGGTCGAATAGGCAAAAGACCCAAAGCGGAAACCCAGCGACCTGGAATGCCCGTGATCCTGGGTGAACGGGATAACGTCGATGTCGCCGACATGGAACGGGCCGTCGATCAGGACCGGCTGCAGCATCGGACTATAGATGCCTCGATCCATGTCGATACTGGCCATCACGTAACCGAACCGCGCCTCCAGGATCGCCATTGTGTCGGCGTCGGCATAGGCCGGCAGCAGATCGTCGGCCCCGAAGCGCAGTGGCCTGATGTCGTCGACACCATGCACGTGATCGGCATGGGCATGGGTGTAGACAATGGCGTCGAGACGGGTCACGCCGGCATCTAAGAGCTGCTGGCGGCAGTCGGACGCGGTGTCGACCAGGATCACCGTGTTAGCGGTCTCCAGCAGGATGGACGGGCGCAGGCGGCGGTTCCTGGGGTTCGACGGATCGCAGGTACCCCAATTGCCGCCGACCAGCGGGACGCCAAGCGAACCGCCACAGCCGAGAATGGTGACCTTCAGGCCAACAGAGCCAGCATCCATGCTCAGGCAGCAACGTCGGCCGGCGTCGGCACTTTATTGAACAATGTCAGATAGTTGTCGGTCGTTGCTTGGGCGAGTTCCGCCATCGCGACGCCCTTGACCTGGGCCATGGTTTGGGCGGTGTGGACGACGTACGACGGCTCATTTGGTTTGCCGCGCTTAGGCACGGGCGCCAGATAGGGCGCGTCTGTCTCGACGAGCAACCGGTCCAGCGGCAAGTCGCGAACGATCTCTCGCAGTTCCTCGGACCGTTTGAAGGTCAGGATGCCGGACAGGGATACGTAGAACCCAAAATCCACAGCTTCTTCAGCGAGTTGCCGGCTGCTGCTGAAACAGTGGATAACGCCGCGCAGCGGTTTGTCGCCGCCCTGCCCCGCGCCGCCTTCGCGCAACAGGCGCAGCGTTTCGGTGTCGGCATCGCGGGTGTGCACGATCAGCGGCAGCCCGGTTTCCCGCGCGGCCGCCATATGGATGCGGAAGCTGGCCTCCTGTGCCGGCCGCGGGCTGTTGTCGTAGTAGAAGTCGAGGCCGGTTTCGCCGATGCCCACCACCTTCGGGTGGCGCGTGATTTCGATCAGGCGATCGACCGTCAGATCGGCAGCACTGCTTGCCTCGTGCGGGTGGACGCCGACGGCCAGATGGACGTCGTCGAACCGCGAGACCAGCTCAAGATTGCGCTCCAGCCGGTCGACATTGGTGCAGATAGCCAACAAACGGCCAACGCCGGCCGCCCGCGCCCGTTCCACCACGCCATCAAGATCCTCGGCCAGCTGCGGGAAATCGAGATGGCAATGGCTGTCAACCAGCATCGGCCGCCTCGTCTTCCTCCACGAAACGAGGAAACACGCCGGCCGGCTTGGGCAGCGCCGTCCCCGGTGTCAGAGCCCCTGCCCCGCCCAGGCTGGCGAAACTTCGGGCATCCTCCGCGACGCTGAGCTGATCCAGCATGGCCGACATGGCATCCGGCATCACAGGCTGGGTCAGGATCGCCACGTGACGCACGGTTTCGGCGAGCACGTAAAGCACGGTGTTCATGCGCGCCGGATCCGTCTTGCGCAGCACCCACGGCGCCTGCTCGTCGACATAGCGGTTGGCGTCGCCGATCACCGACCAGATCGCTTCCAGTCCTCGATGGAAGGCTTGGACGTCGAAGTGCTCGGCAACGCGATCGCGCAAGCCGGCCGCGGCGGCCAGTAACGTCTCGTCGGCCTCCGTGTACGCGCCCGGCGTTGGCACGGCCCCGCCGCAGTTCTTGGCGATCATGCTCAAGACGCGCTGGGCCAGATTGCCGAGATCGTTGGCCAGGTCGCCGTTGATGCGGCCGACCATGGCCTCGTGGCTGATATAGCCGTCGCTGCCGAACGGCACCTCGCGCATCAGGAAATAGCGGGTCTGGTCGAGCCCGTAGCGCTCCTTCAGATCATAGGGCGAGACCACGTTGCCCAGCGACTTCGACATCTTCTCGCCGCGATTGAGCAGCCAGCCATGGGCGAAGACGCGGCGCGGCGGTTCCAGCCCGGCGCTCATCAAAAAGGCCGGCCAGTAAACGGCGTGAAAGCGCAGGATGTCCTTGCCGATCATGTGCAGATCGGCCGGCCAGAATGCCCGATAGTTCTTGCTGTCCGTGTCCGGATAGCCGATGGCCGTGATGTAGTTGGTCAGCGCGTCCAGCCAGACATACATGATGTGAGCCGGATCGTCCGGGACCGGCACGCCCCAATCGAAGGTCGTGCGGCTGATCGACAAATCCTTCAGGCCCGAGCGCACGAAGCTGACCACCTCGTTGCGCCTCGTTTCCGGCAGGATGAAGTCCGGGTTGGCGTCGTAGAACGCCAGCAGCCGGTCGCCCCATTCCGACAGGCGGAAGAAATAGCTCGGCTCCTCGACCCAGCGCACTTCCGCGCCCGACGGGGCCAGCTTCTTGCCGTCCTTGTCCGTCAACTCGTCTTCGGCAAAGAAGGCCTCGTCACGCACCGAATACCAGCCGGCATAGCTGTCCAGATAGATATCGCCCTTCTCGGCCATTGCCCGCCAAATGGCTTGCGCAGCCTTGTGTTGGCGCGGTTCGGTCGTGCGAATGAAATCGTCGATCGAATAGTTCATTGCCGGCGCCAGATCGCGGAAGTTCTGGCTGACCCGGTCGCAGAATTCCTGCGGCGCGACACCGGCCTTCTCGGCCGATTCCTGCACCTTTTGGCCGTGCTCGTCCGTGCCGGTCAGAAAGAAGACCTCGTAGCCGTCCAGCCGCTTGAACCGGGCCAGCACGTCGCAGGCGAGGGTCGTATAGGCATGGCCGATATGGGGCTTGTCGTTGACGTAATAGATCGGCGTCGTGAGGTAATAGTGCTTGTCGGCGGCCATCGATCGGTTCCGTTACGCCCGGACCGCAGCCTCAAGCGCTAAAAAAGTCTGCACAAGTGTCTGTTTTCGGTCGAGGTTCGCGGCCTCTGTCCGGGCAAACAGGCGGCCGGTCTTTTCCCATACAGCCAACCAGCGATCAAGCCCGGCCAGCGAGGCCAGCCGTTGGGTCAGGGTTGCTTCCTCCTCAAGCACCGGCTCCGGCAGCGCGCCGCGCGCCTGGGCGCGGACGAAGCGGCCCAGCCACCACATCATCAACTCCGTGGTCAGCCGATAGGCCGGTTCGTTGGCCGCCGGCGCCAAACCGTCGCCAAATCGGTAGACGGCCTGCCAGTTCAGATTGGGCAACTCCGCCATCAAGGTCAGCAGCGCGCGATAGCTTTTCAGCGCCTCTGCATTGGCCAACGCCATGGCCCGTCCGATCGATCCGTCGGCGAGCTTGGCCAGTAACGCCGCCTCACCCACCTTGTCGTCCGGCAACTCGTTCGACAGAAACGCCGCCACCGTCTGTTCCGGCAACGGATCGAGCATCAGCAAGCGGCAGCGGGACCGGATGGTCGGCAGCATGGCGCCGGGATTGTCGGCGATTAGAAGGATGACCGCGTGATTCGGCGGCTCTTCAAGAATCTTCAGCAAGGCGTTGGCGCCGCTACGGTTCAGCGTGTGAGCGTCCTCCACGATCACGATGCGCCAGCCGCCCTCTGCCGCCGTCAGGCCAAGGAACGGCCCGATCTTGCGGATCGCATCGACCGGCAGGTCTTTGGGCACGCGTCCGGATTTGGGATCGGGCGTGCGCCGGATGCTCAACACGTCCGCATGGCCGCCGGCGGCAACGCGGCGGAAAACCGGATGATCGGGCGGGACAGCCAGACCCGGCTCGCCGCCCGGTCCGGCCAGCAGGGATCGGGCAAAACGGTACGCCAGGGTCGCCTTGCCGACACCGGAAGGCCCGCCGATCAGCCAGGCGTGGGCCAAGCGACCGCCGTTGGCCGCCGCGGCGAGTGCGCTTTCGGCTGTTTCATGGCCGACGAAGTTTGGCCGCTGCCATGGTGAGATTATGTCCATAATATCAATATACTATAATCAATTGTTCGAGTGATATCGCGATTTTATCTGCGATCTCATCGACGGGGCGCATGGCGTTGATAACCCTGCATCGGTCCGGGTCGGCGGCCGCGATTGCGAGGAATCCCTCGCGTAGACGCCGATGGAAGTCGAGGCCCATGCGTTCGTATCGATGCTCGCGCCCTGCCCGTTCGCCCGCGCGCTTCAACCCCTGCTCGACCGGCAGGTCCAGGACAATCGTCAAGTCCGGCCAGGCGCCATCGATCGTGAGGTCGGCGAGTTGGCGCACGGGCGCCTCGCCGAGCCCATGGCCATAACCCTGATAGGCCAGCGTGCTGTCGACGAAACGGTCGCACAGCACCC
Organism: Alphaproteobacteria bacterium; assembly: GCA_028277405.1. Classification (GTDB taxonomy): domain Bacteria; phylum Pseudomonadota; class Alphaproteobacteria; order DSM-16000; family Inquilinaceae; genus JANQGH01. Next base: position 132,877 of record JANQGH010000042.1, read on the forward strand.
ACCGCCCCTCGGCCAGCGCTGGGGCGATGACCGTTCGCACGTGATCCCGTCTGGCGGCGAAATGCAGCAGCATTTCGGTGACCGCATCCCATCGTCCGGGCTCACCCTCGACCAGCAACCGGCGGATCTGCTCGGCACCGGGCGAGCCGCCCGGCTCCCGCGTGACCACGGGGTCGATTTGGCGGTCCTTCAGAAAGCTGGCCGCGCGCGCGATTTGGGTCGACTTGCCGGCCCCTTCACCGCCCTCGAACGTGATGAAGCGGCCACGCCGGTCCGCTGCGCCCGCCCCTTTCGTCATGAGCCGGACACTAGTTGGTGACGCCGCCAACCAGCCCGCCGACCCCGCTGACGATGCGGCCGAAGAAGCCCTGTTCGGCAACGTTGGCGCCGGCGACCAGCGGCACGTCGCGGTCCGGGATGCCGGGCACACGGATGGTCAAGCTGCCCAGCGCGTCGCCGACGGCAATCGGCGCCGGCAGGGGGCCATCCCAGCTTGCCACCACCTCCACCTCGCCAGACGCGCCCCGGGCCAAGGTCATGCTCAGATCCTCCGCGACGACCAGCGGCACTTCGGCCGGGTCGCCTTGCCAGACACCGGCGACCGTCACTGTCTCGCCGGCATCGAACAGATGGACGGCGTCAAACTCGCGAAAGGCCCATTCCAACAACCGCGCGGCCTCGTCAGCCCGCGCCTGGGCGCTTTCCAGCCCGTTCACGACGACGATGATCCGCCTGCCGTTGCGTTCCGCCGATCCGGTGAGGCCATAGCCCGCCTCCGACGTGTGACCGGTCTTCAAGCCGTCCGCGCCGAGGTCGCGGTAGAGCAGTGGATTGCGGTTCCCCTGGGTGATGTCATTCCAGGTGAATTCGAGCTCGGAATAGTAATGATAATACTGGGGAAAATCGGATATCAGCCGCTGGGCCAGCAAGGCCAGATCGTGCGCGGTCGAATAATGGTCAGGGTCCGGCAATCCCGTGGAATTCATGAAATTGCTGTCGGCCATGCCCAACTCACGCGCCCGTTCCGTCATCTGTCGGGCGAAACCCTCCTCGGTGCCGCCAAGCGCCTCGGCAAGGGCGATCGCGGAATCGTTGCCGGACTGGACGATGACACCGCGGATCAGGTCTTCCACCGGCACCTGATCGCCAACCTCGATGAACATGCGGCTGCCCTCGACACGCCAGGCCCGCTCGCTCACCGGCAGCAGGTCGTCGAGGGACAGGCGCCCTTGGTCCAACGCCTCAAAGACCATGTACATGGTCATGATCTTGCTCATGGACGCCGTCGGCATCCGCTCGTCGGCATTGTGTTCCAACAGCACCGTATCGGTCGTCGCATCGATGATCAGCGCTTCCCGCGCCGTGGTCTCAATAGTTTGTGCCGAGGCTGTCGCTCCGAAAAGGCCGGTCGCGAGCAGCAGGGCAAGCAGCGGCTTGCCGAGACGTCGAAAGGGGGGTGTGAGGAGGGTCATGGTCGCGCCGTGCATGCGGAATCGGTTCGGTCGATGCTGTCAGCGATAGTATCGCCGGATGGCCGCAAAGAGGCAACGAGCACCCCATGAGCCTGCGGCAAACCACGTTGGCACAACCGTCACCGGGGCAAAGGGACCGCCGGAACAGGCTTGATGCGCTGGTTTGCCGCGTGCGGTCGCAAAAGTTTCAATTGGCAGCGCGTTGGATTTGCTAGCTTTTCGGCCCGTTACCATGCCTGAGCCCGCGCGAGACAGACCATGTACCAGAGCATACGACAGGACGATCTGTTTGATCTCTTGGCCGGACAAGACGAGCACGACTTGCGGTCCTATCTGGCATCCAAAAAAGCGGCGGACATCGTCGATGCGATCGAGCATCTTCGCGGCCGCCAGGTCCGGACCGTTCTCGCGGCGCTTGACGGTGCGCAAAAGGTCGAGACCTTTACCGGTCTCGACATCGATCTGCAGTTGGGCGTCGCCGAGCGGCTGGACACCCACCAGCTATCGGACTTGCTGGCGAGCATGCCGGCCGACGATGCGGCCCGCGTCTTGAGCCGTCTAGGCCGTCGCCGTCGCGAGGCGGTTCTGGCCGGCTTCGACCGCGCCGAGCGCGAAGCCATTGCGGCCCACGCCACCTATGGCCCGGAGTCGGCCGGCGCCTACGCCTCCCCGCGATATGCGGTGTTGACCCCCGACATGTCCACGGCCGATGCGCTGGCGCGGCTGAAGGCCGAAGCGCGTCAGGTCGAAACCATCTATGACGCTTACGTCGTGGCCGATGATCGGCGGTTGGTGGGGGTCGTCGAACTGTCGCGGCTGTTGACGGCACAACCGAAGGCCCCGGTTTCGGAGGTGATGGCGCGGGACTTCGTTTCCGCCTCCGTCGACGAGGACCGTGAACCCGCGGCTGAGCGCATGCGCAAGTATGGCCTACTGTCCCTGCCCGTCATAACCGTAGAAGGCGCGGTTGTCGGCATCATGACACCGCGCGACGCCGATGAGATCCTCAAGGACGAGTTGCGCGAGGACGCTGACCGGTTTGTTGCCCTTACCGACACGGCCGTCGAGATGCCCTATATGCGCCAGTCGGTCCTGGCGCATTTTCGCCGACGCGTCGGCTGGGTGCTCAGCCTGGCAGCCTTAGGCTTGATCTCGGGTTACATCCTGCACGTCTATGAAGACGTGATCGCCGCCCTGGTCATTCTGGCGCTTTACATCCCGACCATTGCCGACTCCGGCGGCAATGTCGGGACCCAGTCATCCAGTCTGATCGTGCGCGGGCTCGCGCTTGGCGACGTGCGGCTGCGCGACACGGGCCGCATCCTGGCCAAGGAGTTCGCGGTTGCCTTGTTGCTGGCCGGCGTCCTGTTTCTGTTTGCGCTGTTGAAGGTCCTGTTCCTGTCCAACGCCAGCGACGTTCCCGCCAACATCACCTTGTTGAATGTTGGTCTGGCCGTCGGCATCGCGATCGCCATTCAGGTGGTCGTTGCCACCCTTGTGGGCGCCATGCTGCCCTTGGGCGCGCGGCTGATGCGGCAAGACCCGGCGTTGGTCTCAGGTCCCGCGCTGACCACCCTGGTCGACATCACGGGGCTGTTCATCTATTTCCAGGTCTGCACCCTGTTTTTCGGCCTGCGCTGATGCCGACCGAAGTGCCCTACAGGACTGCCGGTCGCCAGCTCAGCACCTCGACACGGACAGGCACGATGCCGGCGTCGATGAAGTCCAGCCTCTCCGCCGCCTCCTCCGACACGTCGATGACGAGATTCTCGCTGACCGGCCCGCGATCGTTCACCCGCAGGATGACGCTTTCGCGATTGTTCAGGTTGGTGACGCGCACAAAGCTCGGCAAAGGCAGGTCGCGATGCGCGGCGGTCATTTCCTCGCGGTCGAAGACCTCACCGCTGGCGGTCAGGCGACCGTGAAAACCGGGCCCGTACCAAGAGGCCATGCCGTGTTCCACGGACAGGACCGGATCGACATCGGGGACGTTGAGCGACGCCGTTTGGACCGGTATCGGCTCCTGAACCTCGCTGGTCACGCACGCGCCCAAAACAAAGGCCATCACGCCCAGGGCGATGGTTGACATCCATCGACGTGTCATTGTGCTCTCCCGTTCATACGCATGGGCCGCAACGCTTCGGCGATCGATCGCCTGCGGCCGTTAAGCTGCTATGGATGTGTTCCGTCGGACCGACGGCAAATGACAAGCGGTTAACGTGCCGAAAACGTCGCGGGATTACCACGGAAATGCCGCCAAAATTTGGCGAAACCTCCGACAATTGGTGCGATCCTCGCCTTTAACTCATGGTTTTCGCCACCAATCCGAACAACAAGGAAACCCGATCCGTGATTGCCCGACACTCGCTTCGCCTCCTGATCGGCGCCAGCAGCCTGGCGTTGACCGTCTCGCTACCGGGCGCTCTGCCCGCCTTCGCCCAGTCGGCGACGCCGGACATCGGCAGCCTCGATCTGCAGCGTGTCATGCTGTCGACCGGGGGCGTCGGTTACTTCGAGTATGCCGCGGAGGTCGTCGGCGATGCCGACCTCAGCCTCGAAGTCCGGCTCGACCAGGTTGACGACATCCTGAAGAGCATCGTCGTCTACGACGATAGCGGCCGCGTCGGCGACATCAGCCTGCCCGGCCGCGAACCCTTAGGCGAAGTCTTCCGCGAGATGCCGTTTGGCCCGGGTGCCTTGTCCTCGCCGGTGGATCTCTTGAACGCGCTGAGGGGGGCGGAGATCGAGACCACCGGGCCGCGGGGTCTTTCGGGCCGCATCGTCTCAGTCAACGCCGAAACCAGCGTGACCGAAAACGGCGTCAGCCAAACGGTGCATCGGGTCAGCGTGATGACCGGCGAAGGCCTGCGCCAGTTGATCCTGGAGGAAACCAACGCCATCCAGTTCTCCGACCCTGCGCTTCAGGACCAGATCAACACGGCCCTGGCCGCGCTGGCGGCCAACAACCAGCAGGACCGTCGGCGCCTGTCGATCAACCTGCCAGGCGAAGGCCCACGCACGGTCCACGTCGCCTATGTGGTCGAGGTGCCTCTGTGGAAGAGCGCCTATCGCCTGACCTTGGGCGAGGACGGTGCGCCGTCGGACCTGCAGGGCTGGGCCGTGATCGAGAATCTCAGTGGCGAGGATTGGGTCGATGTCGATCTGTCCGTTGCCTCGGGCAATCCGGTCACGTTTCGCCAGGCGCTTTACGACGCCTATTTCGTCGACCGGCCGATCGTTCCGGTCGAGGTGCTGGGCCGCCTTCTGCCGCCGGTCGATCAGGGCGGCATCGGACTGCAGCCGCCCTCGCCGGCGCCGATGATCGAAATGCTGGAATCCGAGGCGGAAGACAGGGCGCGCGACGGCGCATTCGCGCCGCTGGCCGGTGCGACGGCAAGCGTTGCCGCCGATCTCGCTCCAACACCGCGCCGAGCCGAACTGCTGGCGGCGGAGAGCACGCAGGCCGCCACCCAGGTGCTGTTCCGCTTCCCCGAGCCAGTCAGCGTCGAGAGCGGCCATTCGCTGCTGCTGCCGATCATCAGCCGCGAGCAGCCGACCGAACGGCCCCTGCTCTACCAGCCGCAGACGAACCCGATCCATCCCCTGGCGACCGTTCGGCTGGAGAACGAGGGCGACAGCGGCCTGCCGCCCGGCATCCTGACCCTGTACGAGCGCGATGCGGCCAGCGGCCTCATCAGCTATCTGGGCGACGCCCGGCTCGCGACCTTGCCGCAAGGCGATTCCCGGCTGGTGGCCTATGCGCTGGACGAGGCGGTGACGGTCGACCGCGAGGATCGCCAGAGCGAGAATGTGGTCCAGGCCAGCATCGCCGACGGCGTGTTGCGCCAAACCGTACTGCAGCGCCAGGTCACCCAATACATCATCCAGGGCGACGCCAACCACGACCGTACCGTGATCCTGGAGCATCCTAGGCTCGGGGGATACGAGTTGGCCGATATCGATGTCGCGAGGGTCGAACTGACGCCGACTAGCTACCGCATCTCCGTCGAGGTGCCGGCCGGCGCCACCGTGACCGAGGAGGTGGTGCTGGAGCGCGAGGGCTTCCAGCGCGTCGAGATCGCTACCTTGGGTGCGGATCAGATCGCCTTTTACGCCAGCTCGACCCGGCTGTCGGATGAGCTGCGCGCCGTCTTCGCCGACCTCGCCGAACGGGTGCGCGCGGTGGAGGCACAGGAGGCCGGCGTCCGGCGCACTTCGGTCCAGATTGACGAGATCGTGCGCGACCAGGCCAGGCTGCGCGACAACCTGTCCGTGGTACCGGCCGACAGCGACCTGTTCCAGCGCTACATGGCCAACCTGTCGGCCCAGGAGGATACGCTGGAGGGCCTGACGGAAGTACTGGCCCACCAACGCGACGCCGCGGAAGCGGCCCGCCGCGCGCTGGCCGACTACATCAACAGTCTGTCGACCTGACCGGGCGCCTGGACCCGGTCGATCTGGCGATCGCAAAGGCCCGCTTTACCGCCCCGGCCGGGAATGGTAGAGCGGGCCTGCCTTTGCGGATGGGTGGCCGAGCGGTTGAAGGCACCGGTCTTGAAAACCGGCAGGCGGGCGACCGTCTCGTGGGTTCGAATCCCACCCCATCCGCCACCGATCGTGCGACGTTTTGCTACGCTGGTTCGAGGAGATTCCGTTCTCCAATGGGTCAAGTTTGCAATCAGGCGGCCGGAGCGGGCATTACCCTGAACCACCGTACTCGCCTCAATCGTTCCATCATGGCTTCGATCGGGACTGGCCATGCTTCCTTGTCGTCCACGGATTGGGCGCGATACCGCTTATTGCGGTGTCTGGCTAGCGCTGGGGAAACCGCATCGGTCTCTGGCCCTAGCCTCGAAGGGCGGAAGGAAGAAGACCGCAACGGCTGAGCAGATCGATGGCGAAGTCTTGGCGGAAGTGACGGATCGCAGCGAACGTCTCCGCAGCGGCGTAGAGGGCGAAGACGGCCGGCGTCCCGTCGGTGCGATCCAGCCAGCCCACGAACCAGCCTTCGAACGGCCCGGCGAAATCTCCGGGCGATAGTGTGCCTGAGCCGCTTTTGCCATGGAGCGTGACGCCGTCAGCGCTGGCCACGGCGCTTGCTTCGGCCAAGGCGGCGAACGCCTCGGCATCGACATCGAAGTCGCCGCTGACCAGGCGTCCGAGAAAGGCGACCTGTTCGGCGACCGAAATCTGGAGGCTGTCGCCGAGCCAAAAGCCGTCGGCGCCGTCCGCGATCTCTGCATTGCCGTAGCCCCAGTCGCGCAACAGGGTTCGATAGGTGTCGCTGCCGACATCGAGCGCGACATCCTGAAAGTACCATATCGCCGAGCGCCGAAAGGCGCTGAGCAGGGTTTGGTCCTGGCGCCAATCGTCCGGCCAGTAGGTTTGTGGCGGACGCCGCGCCTGGTCCCAAACCCTGGCGGTTTCGAGATCCTGCGCTGCGCCCGTCTCGAGCGCGATGACAAGGTTGGCGATCTTGAAGGTCGACCACGGGGCATGCCGGCTGTCCAGGTCGCTACCTTCAAGGGCGCAGCTTGCGCCGGTGGCCAGATCCTGGGCGAGAAAGCTGACCTCTCGGGCGCCGATTTCGCTGGCTAGCGGTGCGCGCGGTAACGCGATGTCGGCGCTGGCGGTCTGTGCAACCGCCGGGCCGGGCAATAGGCATGCGAGCACGGCAAAGGGCGCCGTCCTGATGATCGACAAGGCGTTCATGTTTGTCCTAAGCATTTGAGATCGGAACGTCATTCGGCGGTTGCCTACGCGCAGCAAATGGCCGGACCTTGTCCAAGCATTGTCGAACCAAGGCCATCGTTCTCCGTTGTTCGAACCGCATCACCCGGATCACTTGCCTTCAGGCTGAAGCGATGGCTTGGACCGCAACGGTTGCCCGCGTCGGGCGAGCGAATGATCAGCGTCGCGGTCCTGTTTATTGACGTGTTGGCAGTGCCGGATCTGCGCGGCCGCCGTTCGCCAAATCGTTGTAGTGTGATGCGCAGCGCCAAACAATCACGGAGGCCGCGATGTTCCCCTCAACGAGCCTGTTCAAACGCCTGATTGTCGTGACCTGGGCGCTTTGGTGGGTGATCGCGTTCTTTACGGATTTCCTGGGCGCCATGCAGGACCTTGGCTGGTTCGATCTTGTCTGGCTTCAGACCGGCAACTACCCGGCAATCGTTCAGGCGATCGAGCCCTTCGGCGCGCCGTCCTGGCTTTCCGTGGGGCTTTTTGCCGGCGTCATTTTGTGGTCGTTTCTGTCGGCGTTGTTCCTGTCCATCGCCGCATTCGCGCCGACGCGTCCGCGGGATCGCTGGATGGCATGGGTCAATGCCGGCTTCATTATCTCGCTGGCCGAATGGTTCGCCTTCCTTATCGCCGACCAGATCGTCCAGGAGTACGATCTGGAGGGCAATCATATGGAGCAGGCGGGCGTGCAACTGCTCTGCTTCATCGCTCTGCACCTACTGCCCGACGAGCGGGAGGCCCAATAACAATGCAGCGGCGTGCTCAGGCAAGCCGTTTTCTGAAAAAGATGCGGTCCATTTGTTTGTCATCGGGCCGATCAATCTCCTCGTAACCTAGCCGGGCATAGAGGGCTCGGTTTTCGGTCATTTTCACATGGGTGAAGAGCTCGATCGCTTGGCAGCCTTGGCGGCGCGCCTCGTCCTCGCAGAAGGCGATAAGACGCTTGCCGACGCCCTTGCCCTGGTGGCGCGGCGAGACCGCTACGTTCTCAAGCAGCATCGTATCTAAGCGCGCATAGTAAACGATGTACCCCAGAACGTCGCCATGCTCATCGACCGCAACGCTGACGATGCCGTCGCGCAGTTGCGCCTCGTAGTCGGCCAGCATCGGCTTTGGCTTGCCGCCAATGCGCTCGACATAGATCTCGTAGGCGGTGTCGACACATTGTTTGACCGCGGGCAAGTCATCGATCGTGGCGGTGCGGATCATGGTGGAACGTTCCATGTCTTGTTTCGGCTCAGGACGGCTTGGGCTCCATCGCATACAGGTGCACGGGTCGGGCGCGGCCGCGCAGGGAAACCGGGCCGAGATCCTCGATGGCGACAGTTTGAGCCGGCCCCAGCCGGTCATGCAGGTCCCCCGACATGACGACGTCATGGTTCGATTGCTTGGCATAGCTTTCGAGGCGCGCCGCGACATTGACCGTATCGCCGAAATAGGTGACTTGCTCCTTCGACAGACCGATCTCACTGACCACCACGGGGCCGCAATGCAGCGCGGCGCGAAACTCCGGAACGGTCCCGAACTCGCGCCGATAGCTTTCGGCCAGGTGGCCCATGCGGTCGCGCATGGCAAAAACGCAGTCCACACAGGCCGCATCCGCAACGCCGGACCGCAAGGGCCAAGTCACGATGATCGCGTCGCCGACATACGCGTGAACCTCGCCGCCATGGTCCGTGATGATCTCGTCGACATCGTGAAAGAACCGGGCCAGCAGCGTCGCCACGGCGACCGGCCCTAACCTTTCGGCCAGCCGCGTCGCGCCCTTCACGTCGACGAACAGAAAGATGCGCCATTCCTCGACCGGCCGACGGTATCGGCCGACCATGATGCTGACGAACTGACCGGCACCGATCAGCCGGACGACATGGACGCCGGTGACAAAGACCGCTGCTAAGGCAAGGGAAAGCGCGGCGTCGAATGGAAGAAGCGAGATGATGTCGGCCAGGCTTTCGCCAAACAGGACGATCTGGGCGATGACTTGGACAAGCACGCCGGCGACGGCCATTGCGAGACCGTTCAGCGCCATCTCGATGATCAAGGGTTGCCGCCGCAGCCAGTCGCGAAAGCGCCAGGTGAACCAATCATGCATGCCCAACATGCCGAGACCGATCAGTGCACCGGTGGCGGCGCTTAGAAAGAAGTTAAGAGCGGTCTGCGACTGGTCTGGATCGAGGGTTCCGCGAAACAGCAGGCCTGCCACCGCCCCGAACACGGCCACCGTCACGTAGAGCGTGCCGTCTTGGCGCCAACGGACAGCGCGCCGGCGCCAAGATGTGCCGGGCGCGACCGATTTTCGTTGCCGACGGGTCAAATCGTGGCCGATGCGTGCGGTCCGGCGGGCGGCGCGACGACAACTATTGGATGAACAGACCACAGCCTTGCCCGCGCGGGTGCGTGGCCGGCCAGCCGATTAGATCCGTTATCGTTCGGCACGTGGGTCACAAGACTGCTACACCCTGATGGTTCCGATTGCGACCCTAGCCATAGCACACCCTCTTTGAGGTGTTGACCGGACGTTTGAAGACTTTCCTGCCGCCTAAGGCGGACGCGCGTTTTCGTCCGGTCGATGCGCGGCTTGGCGACGCGCGCATCAACCTTTGCCGCGCCGCAATGCATGCTGCGTTGGCCGCGCCAAACTTGGGTTTGCCACCATGAGTCAGCCTATACCTTTGATATTTATTAAGATTTCGAAGAAAGATGAGGGAAGTTTGACAGTCGGTCAAATTGCTGCATAGGCTCGCGCACGCGTCATCGCTGGCCCCGACGACGTCTGTTTCCGCGGTTGGGCCGGTCCATTCCAGGCACCACCGCTGCCGATTCGGCATTCGATGGAACGGAGGAAGCCGCCGGCAAAACGAAGCCGCCAGACCCAAACGCTCAGCATTTCGAAGGAGGGCACAGCCATGCCCGATCGCTACGCGACGGAATATCAGATAGGGCAGGACAATCTACGCAGATGGGGGATGGATGTGCATCATCCCGTCTTCTGGGTGGCCACCCTTCTAATTGCAGTCTTCATCCTGGGCACGCTGATGGCCCCCGGCGACGCCAACCAGGTGTTTGCCGGCGCCCGGGTCTGGTCGACGGAGAATTTCGACTGGCTGTTCATGATCGGCGCGAACATCTTCGTGCTGTTCTGCCTGGCCCTGATCATTCTGCCGGTCGGCAGTATCAGGATCGGCGGTGAAGACGCCAAACCCGACTTCTCGACCCTGTCCTGGTTCGCGATGCTGTTCGCGGCCGGCATGGGCATCGGCCTGATGTTCTGGAGCGTGGCGGAGCCGACCGCCTATTACACCAACTGGTACGGCACGCCGCTGGACGTCGAGCCGAACACGCCGGAAGGGGCCGCGGGCGCCATGGGTGCCACCATGTTCCATTGGGGACTGCATCCGTGGGCGATCTATGCCGTCGTCGGTCTGTCGCTGGCCTTCTTCAGCTACAACAAGGGGCTGCCGCTGACCATCCGGGCTGGCTTCTTCCCGCTGTTGAAAGACCGGTCCTGGGGCTTCATCGGCCATGTCGTGGATGTGATCGCGGTGCTGGCCACCATCTTCGGCCTGGCGACGTCGCTGGGTTTTGGCGCCGAACAGGCGGCCAGTGGCCTGGAATATCTGTTCGGCATCGAAAACACGCTGGGCGTGCAGGTGGCGATCATCATCGTCATCACCGCCATCGCGCTTATCTCGGTCGTCCGGGGTCTCGAGGGCGGTGTGAAGGTGTTGAGCAACGTCAACATGATGTTGGCCGCCCTGTTGCTGCTGTTCGTGCTCTTTCTGGGGCCGACGGTGGCGATCTTGAACACGATCGGCACGACCGCGTCATCCTATCTGGGCGACCTGATCCCGCTCAGCAGCTTCGTCAGCCGCGAGGACACGACCTTCTATCACGGCTGGACGGTGTTCTATTGGGCCTGGTGGATATCCTGGTCGCCGTTCGTCGGCATGTTCATCGCCCGGATTTCGAAGGGCCGCACGGTGCGCCAATTCGTCGTCGCCGTTCTGCTGGTGCCGACCGTGGTGACTCTGATCTGGATGAGCGTCTTTGGCGGCGCGGCGCTGGATCAGGTACAGAACAATATCGGCGAGTTGGCCAACGGCATCAGCGAGGTCTCCTTGGCCATGTTCCAGATGCTGGACAATCTGCCGATCGCGCAGATCACCTCGTTCGTGGCCATCGTGCTGGTGCTGGTCTTCTTCATCACCTCGTCGGATTCCGGTTCGTTGGTGATCGACAGCATCACGGCCGGCGGCAAGGTCGACGCACCCGTGGCGCAGCGGATCTTCTGGGTGACGATCGAAGGCGTGATCGCCGGCGTGCTGCTGTTCGGCGGCGGCGCGGACGCCTTGGGCGCCCTGCAGGCCGCCTCGATCACCGTTGGCCTGCCCTTCACGGTCGTTCTGCTGGTGATGTGCTGGAGCCTCTATCTGGGGCTGTCGCACGAGCGGCGATACGTTCAGGCGCGCCGCAGAAGCGGCAGCGGGGCCAGCAGCGGCGATGCCCCGGAAGCGCCATCAACCTGATCACGGAGAGCGGCGGCCAAACGGTCGCCGCTCCTTATGGGCCGCATCGCTCAGTGCAGTTCGGTCCGTCAATGCGTGTATGGCGCTTCGGCGCGATGGACCGCCAATGGCGGTTCGATCGGATCAGGCCAATCGGCAAGCAGCCTGGCTCGGTCGTCGCTGGGCGATCGGCCGTAGAACTTGCGGTAAGACTTGGCGAAATGCGAGGCGGAGGTGAAGCCGCAGGCCACGGCCACCTGCACCACCGGCATGGGCGTTTGGGTCAATAGCTGTCGGGCGCGTTTTAGGCGCAGTTCGGCGTAATAGCGCGCCGGCGACTTGCCCAGCTTGCCGCGAAACAGGCGCTCAAGCTGACGGGCCGACACGCCGACGCCGTCGGCCAGATCTTCGATGGAGACCGGGTGTTCCAGCAAGGCCTCCATGGTCGCGACGGCGGCCAGCACCTTGGGGTCGCTGATGCCGGTGCGGTGCTGGAACGACATGCGCTGGGCGTCGTAAGGGTGGCGCACGAAAGTGTGCAGCATCTGTTCGGCGACCGTTTGGGCCAGTTCACGGCCATAGTCGGCGGCGATCAAGTTGATCATCATGTCGAGCGGTGCCGTACCGCCCGAACAGGTGCACCGTCGGCGGTCGATTTCGAACAGTGTCGCCGTGATGTCCAGTTCGGGGAATTCCTCGGCGAAGCTCTCGACGTTCTCCCAATGGATCGTGCAGCGGTGCCCGTCCAACAGACCCGCCCGGGCCAGCAGCAAGGGGCCCGTACAAACGCCGCCGACTGTGACGCCACGGCTGGCCATGCGCCGCAGCCATGCGTCAAGGTTCGGATTACGATAGGTTTCGGCGCGAACACCGGCGCAGACAAGGATCGCCGCGGCGCCCGGGCAGTCATCCAGCCCGGCATCCGGGGATACGGTCACGCCGTTGCTGGCGCTGATCGGCTCGCCGTCGGGGCTGAACACGCGCCAGTGAAACAACCCCTCCGCGGCCAGCCGATTGGCGGCGCGCAACGGTTCGATCGAGGCGGTGAAGGCCATCATCGAAAAGTCAGGCACCAGCACGAAGACGATCTCTTGCGGTCGGGCCCGCGGGTCGACATTGAACATCGCCGCCCCCTACCCCGCCGCGCCTCGGGCCAGCGCCATCTGGCGCACGGCCTGCGGCGTCGCCCCGAACATCGCTTTCAGCTGGCGGGCGAAGTGCGAGCCGTCGGCGAAGCCGCATTCATAGGCGATGTCGGTGACCGGCCGGTCGGTATGGGTCAGCAGCCAGTGACCCTGATGAAGCCTCAAGCTGCGCTGGCATTGGGACGGCGCCACGCCAAGCTCAACCCGAAACAGCCGCTCAAGCTGTCGACGGGACAGGCCGACCGCCGCCGCCAGCTTGTCGACGGGCCAAGGCTGGGCGACGGACTGCTCCATCAGGCTGAGTGCCCGGCGCAGGCGTGGGTCGCTGACCTTGGTGCCGAAGACGGCATGGGGCTGGGGCGCGTCGGCCGGCCGCGCCTGGTCGGCGATCAGTATCTGGATTGCCTTTTGTGCCGAGGCGCGCCCGAGATGGCGTTCGACCAGCCAGGCAGCCAGATCGATGGCCCCGGTACCGCCGGCACAGGTGATCCTGTCACCATCGATGACATAGAGCTGGTCGGCGACGGGCGAAACGTCGGGGAATGTCCGTACCAGGTCCCAATAGTGGTACCAGGATACACAACAGCGGCGCCCGGCCATCAGACCCAAACGCATCAGCGTGAAGACGCCCGTGCAAACCCCGATCAACGGCACGCGGCGGGCAGCAGCACGTTGCAAAAACGCATCCTGTTCCGCGTCGACCGGCAAGCCCTCGTGAATCAGGCCGCCAAAAACCGCGACATAGTCGAAATCGGAGGGATCGACGAACGGGCCGTCCGGCCGAACTTCCGTGCCGCAACTGGCGGCAACCGGTGCGCCGCCGGGCGTCATCACCGTCCAGCGACAGCCGGCCTGGCGGCTGCGGTCGCCCTCGTCCGCTGCCAGGCGCAGCTCATCGATGAAGCCGGCAAAGGGCAGCAGAGTGAACTGCGGCAGGATCACCAGGCCGACCGAGAGCGGACGGCGCGCGCCTTCGCTCAGCGCAGGGATGCGCGTGGCGTAATCCTCGCCTTCGGTCGATGTGCCAACCGGCTGCCTGCCCTCGGTCATGCGCGCATTCTCCAAGGCCCACGAATGCCTGTCGCGGCGGCAACGACGATAGCACCGGACGCGACGCCGTGTCGCAAATATTCTTGTGGTAAGGGCGCGGCGTTCTAGCCTCAATGCGGATCGAGCGGCCAAACTGGCCGTTCTGACACCAAGGCTGACGAACGCCCGTGAAACGCTTTTCCTTCTGGTCCGTCGCCCGCAACGCGTTGAGCAGCCACGCGCACTGGCCGCGCCAGTGGCGCAGCCCAGAGCCTAAGCCGGCCTACGACGTCATCATCGTCGGCGGCGGCGGGCACGGCCTGGCGACGGCGTACTACCTGGCCAAAGAGCACGGCATCACGAATGTCGCCGTCTTGGAGAAGGGCTGGCTGGGCGGCGGCAATACGGCGCGCAACACCACGATCGTGCGATCGAACTATCTTTGGGACGAAAGCGCGGCCCTCTACGAGCACTCCCTGAAGCTTTGGGAAGGCCTGTCGCGGGACCTGAACTACAACGTCATGTTCAGCCAGCGCGGTGTGATGAACCTGTGCCACACGCTGGGCGACGTAAGGGCCAGCCGGCGACGGTCGGAGGCCAACCGGCTGAACGGCGTCGACAGCGAATGGCTGGAGCCGGCGGACATCAAGAGGATCTGCCCGATTCTGAACCTGTCGCCCAGCCTGCGCTATCCGGTGATGGGCGCAACCTTTCAGCCACGCGGCGGCGTCGCCAGACATGACGCGGTCGCCTGGGGCTTCGCCCGGGCGGCGGACGCGTGCGGTGTCGACATCATCCAGAATTGTGCGGTCATCGGCCTGCGCCGCGAGGGCGGCCGGATCGTCGGCGTCGATACCACGCGGGGGGCCATTGACGCCAAGAAAGTCGGCGTCGTCGCGGCCGGCCACAGCTCCGTGCTGGCCGAGATGGCCGGCATCCGCCTGCCGATCCAAAGCCATCCGCTGCAGGCGCTGGTGTCGGAGCCGATCAAGCCCGTGTTGCACACGGTGATCATGTCCAGCGCCATCCATGTCTATCTCAGCCAGTCCGACAAGGGCGAACTGGTGATCGGCGCCGGCGCGGACGGCTACAACTCCTACGCCCAGCGCGGCAGTTTTCATGTGATCGAGGAGCAGATGGCTGCTTTATGCGAGCTGTTCCCGACCCTTGGCCGCTTGCGCATGCTGCGCAGTTGGGGCGGCATCGTGGATATCTGCCCGGATGCCTCGCCAATCATCGGCAAGATGCCGGTCGACGGGCTGTATCTGAACGGCGGCTGGGGCACCGGCGGCTTCAAGGCCACGCCCGGCTCCGGCTGGGTTTTTGCTTGGACCATCGCCAAGGATGCGCCCCACCCGATCAACGCGCCGTTCACGCTCGACCGGTTCACTACCGGTGCGCTGATCGCCGAGCACGGCGCGGCGGCCGTGGCGCATTGAGGGGCGGACGATGCTGCTGATCAACTGCCCCTGGTGCGGCGCGCGCGACGAGATCGAGTTCCATTGCGGCGGCGAGGCCCATATTGTGCGGCCCGAACAGCCGGACCAGCTCGATGACGCAGCCTGGGCCGACTATCTGTTCATGCGCGGCAATCCGAAGGGCCGCTATGCGGAGCGGTGGGTGCACAGCGCCGGCTGCCGCCGCTGGTTCAACGTCATCCGCGACACCACCAGCCACCGCATCCTGGCGGTCTACAAGCCGGGCGAGCCACCGCCGGACTTGGCGGAGCCGTCGTCATGAGCCAGCCCAAGCGCTTGGCCGAGGGCGGCCTGATCGACCGTTCGCGTCCGCTGTCGTTTCGCTTCAACGGCAAGCCCTACAAGGGGTATGCGGGCGATACCCTGGCCTCGGCACTGATCGCCAACGGCGTTCATCTGGTCGGGCGCAGCTTCAAATACCATCGCCCGCGCGGCATCACGGCGGCAGGGGTGGAGGATCCTAACGGCCTGGTACAGGTCGGACGGGGCGCGACCACGGTGCCGAACCTGATGGCGACGCAAGTGCCGCTGTCCGAAGGGCTGCGTGCCACCAGCGTGAACGTGTTCCCCTCGGCCCGCTTCGATGTCGGTGCGGTCCTCGGCTGGGGCTCGAAGCTGTTGCCGGCCGGCTTCTACTACAAGACCTTCTTCGGTTCGCCCTGGCTGTGGCGGCGGGTTTACGAGCCGCTGATCCGACGTGCCGCCGGCTGGGGCAAGGCGCCGAATGCGGCCGATCCGGATCGCTATGACCATCGCCATCACCATTGCGACGTGCTGGTGGTCGGTGCCGGACCAGCCGGCTTGGCCGCCGCGCGCGCCGCGGCACGATCCGGCGCGCGGGTCGTGCTGGCCGACAGCGACGGACGGTTCGGCGGCAGCTTGCTCAGCAGCGAAGTCGAGATCGAGGGGCGGTCGGGATCGGACTGGAGCGATCAAGTTGTCGACCTGTTGGGCCAGCAAGACGAGGTCCGCCTGCTGCCGCGCACCACCGTGTTCGGTTATTACGACGGCAACTATCTGTGCGCGCTTGAAAGGCTCGCGGATGGTCCGGTTCGCGAACGGCTGTGGCACATCCGGGCGCGCGAGGTCGTGCTGGCAACCGGTGCCCATGAACGGCCACTTGTGTTCGCCGGCAATGACCGGCCGGGCATCATGCTGGCCGGCGCGGTGACGACCTATCTCAGGCGTTGGGCGGCCAAGCCGGGCGCGCGCATGGTGCTGTTCACCAACAATGACCGGGCCTACGAAAGCGCCGTTGTCGCGAACGAGGCCGGCATCGAGGTTGCGGCCGTTGTCGATTCGCGCGCTTCGGTCGATCCGGCACTGGGCAAGCTGTTGTCGAGCCGGAACATCCGCCACCTGACCGGGCATGTGGTGACGCGCGCCGAAGGCACCAAACGCGTCACCGCAGCGCAGATCGGCCGGCTGTCCGGGGATAGGATCGAAGGCAAAGCGGAAAAAATCGACTGCGACCTGCTGGCGGTCTCGGGCGGACTGAGCCCGGCTGTGCATCTGTTCAGCCAGGCCCAGGGCAAGCTGGCCTATGACGAGACCCTCGCCTGCCTGCGCCCGGCCCAGGGCCCCGGCGGGGTGCACAGCGCCGGCGCCTGCAACGGCACGTTCGACCTGGCGGGTGTCCTGGCCGAGGGTGCGCGCGCCGGGGCGTCGGCGGCGCAGGCGACCGGTTTCGAGGCCTCCGTGGAAGTGCTGACCGTTGGCTCGCCGTGGCAGCATGGGGCGATCGAGCCGCTCTGGTCCGTCCCGACGGCTTCGAAGAAGGGCAAGCGCTTCGTCGATCTGCAAAACGACACGTCGGTCGCCGATATCGAGCTTGCCGTGCGCGAGGGGTTTGATTCCGCCGAGCACCTGAAGCGCTACACCCTGACCGGCTTCGGTACCGATCAGGGCCGCACCTCCAACGTCAACGCGCTGGGCATCCTGGCCGGCGCCGTCGGAAGGCCGATCGGCGAGGTTGGCACGACCACCTTTCGGCCGCCCTATACGCCGGTCACCTTCGGTGCCATGGGTGGGCGCGATCGGGGTGATCAATTCGATCCCGCGCGCCTGACGCCGATGCAGGATTGGCACGTCGCTCAGGGCGCGGTGTTCGAGGATGTCGGCCAGTGGAAGCGGCCACGCTATTTCCCCAAATCCGGCGATGACATGAAGACGGCCGTCGCGCGGGAGTGCAAGGCGACGCGGGAGAGCGTCGGCATCTTCGACGCCTCGACCCTGGGCAAGATCGATATCCAAGGGCCGGACGCGGCGGAGTTCCTGAACCGGGTCTACACCAATGGCTGGAAGATCCTGCCGGTCGGCAAGGCGCGTTACGGCATCATGTGCGGCGAGGACGGCATGGTGTTCGACGACGGCACCACCGCGCGCCTGTCCGACCAGCGCTATTTCATGACCACCACGACCGGCGGTGCCGCCGGCGTGCTGGACCATCTAGAGGAGTTTCTGCAGACCGAATGGCCGGACCTGCGCGTGCGCCTGACCTCGGTGACGGAGCAATGGGCCAATGTCAGCCTGGCGGGGCCGCGCAGCCGCGACGTACTGGCCGCGCTGGCGCCGGACCTGGACCTGTCGCCCGAGGGCTTCGGCTTTCTGCAGTGGCGTGACGCCCAGGTCGCCGGCCTGGATGCGCGCATCTTTCGCGTCAGCTTCACCGGCGAGCTGCAATACGAGATCAACGTGCCCTGGCATTTCGGCCAGGCCCTATGGGACGCGGCGATGGCGGCGGGCGAGCCGTTCGGCATCACGCCTTACGGCACGGAGACCATGCACGTGCTGCGTGCCGAAAAAGGCTTCATCATCGTCGGTCAGGAAACCGACGGCACCACGACGCCGGACGATCTGGGGCTCGGCCGTATGGTCTCGGCCAAGAAGGATTTCATCGGCAAACGCTCGCTCAGCCGGGCGGATTGTCTGCGGCCCGACCGCAAGCAGCTTGTCGGACTGCTGCCCGAGAACCCCGCCCAGGAACTCCCGGAGGGTAGCCAACTGGTCGAGGTCGACCATTCCAAGCGGCCGCCGCCGATCCCGATGATCGGCTTCGTCACCTCCAGCTATTGGAGTGCGGCACTGGAAACGAACTTTAGCCTGGCCCTGGTCGAACGCGGCCGGTCGCGCCATGGCGACGTGATCGAGGTTGCCCTGAAGGACGGCCCGACGCTGGCCCGCATCGTCGACCCGGTCTTCTACGACAGTGAAGGGGCGCGGCGTGATGGCGACTGACGCGACGGCGACGGAACCGTTGGCCGTTCGGCCCCTGGACGGCCATCGCGACCGTCTGGCCGCCGCCGGCGGGCCGGACATCCGGCTGGAGACCATCGAGCCGAAAGCGATCTTGAACCTGCGCGGCCGTGCCGACGATCCCGGCTTTGTCGACGCGATGCGCGCCACGCTTGGCCTCGACCTTCCGACCGAGCCTAACCGGTGCCGGTCGACCACGGCTGAGGGCGATGACGCGGCCCAAATCATCTACTGGCTTGGCCCCGACGAATGGCTGGTGATGGCGTCGGCGGGCACGGCGGCGACCCTCGAGGCCGCCTTGCGTGCCGCCCGTCCCGATGATCCGTGGCTGTCGGTCGTCGACGTTTCCCACAACTTCACGGGACTGCGCCTGGGCGGCACAAGCGCCCGCGAGGTGCTCGCCAGCGGCTGCCCGCTCGACCTGCACCCGCGCGTGTTCGACGTCGATCATTGCGCCCAAACGGTGCTCGCTAAATCCCGCATTCTGTTGCGCCAGGTCTCGGTCGAACCGGCGTTCGAGATCTGGGTGCGCAACTCGTTCGCGCGCTATCTGGCGGACTGGCTTCTGGACGCGATGGAGTTACGCGATACGGCAATCTAGCACCGGTACGGCGCCTCCATACAGTTCAACGGCCCGTACGTGGTAAGAAGGGATATGCGCATCACTGGCGCACAGGAGGTGGCGGCGGCCGCCCTTTCCAGTCCCCTGCTCCGCCCGGTTCTGGATCGCTGGGAGAGTGTTGGGCTGCCGAATTGCTGGCTTGTCGCCGGCGCGGTCGCGCAGACGGTTTGGAACGTCAAGCTCGGCAATCCCCTGGATTACGGCATACGCGACGTCGATCTCGTCTATTTCGATCAAGATGCGCTCGACCGCGAAAGCGAGCAGCGGGAAGAGACCCGCATCCGATCGCAGTTCCGCGATGTCTCGGCTTCGTTCGACGTCAAGAACGAAGCCCGCGTCCATCTCTGGTACGAGGAACGGTTCGGCTACCCGATCAAGCCCTATCGTTCGGTCGAAGACGCCATCGCCACCTTCCCCACAACCGCCACCGCGATCGGCATCAGACCAAACCAGGGACGCATCGAGATGATCGCGCCGTTTGGTCTGAGCGATTTGCTGGAATTGCGGGTCCGCGCCAACAAGCGACAGATCAGGCGCGAGGTCTACGAGGCGAAAATCGGCCGCTGGAGAGGGATTTGGCCGCAGTTGGAGATTATCGATTGGTAGACGCTCACGCCAGCGCTGGGGGCCAGGCGCAACGGCGGAGAAACCACTTTGTCGAGCGAGGGTTGCGCGCTATTCTGCAAGTGTGCAGGCCAGAGCCAGTACCCGCTGATCTTCCCTGGGTTCCCGCCTAGAGGTTGACCACTACATTGTCGATCTGCAGCCGGTCCGTGTGCCAACTGGTGGGCTGTTCATCGACACCAAAGAATCCCAAAACAGCGTCGACCATATCGCGCTTCGCCCCTCCGACCGGGCGTTGGCCATACAGGCTGCCGAAGCATTTCACGACCGTCGAGGCAACCTGGTACAGGCGCGGGCTGTCGTCGTGGGAGTCATAGAACCGGGTCGGCGCCATGCCGAGCTGCTGCTCAAGCGCCGCGTAAATCTCGTCATCCTGTTGCCGGGCGTGGCGCACGGACGCAAGTTCGACGGACGTCAACTCCAGAGCATCAGAAAGAAAGGCAGCCTCGGCCTCCTGTCTCAAGGCCGAAACGGCGTCGGCTTCGGCCTGCCAGCCTTCTACATCGATCGTCGCGCCCACGAACGCGACGGGATAGCCCGAGAGAACGTCGAGAGCCTGCCGCAAATAGACCGGATTCTGCCTGTTCGTGCCGTAGGTCAGGGGCACGCCGAACCCGACGTCCCGCGCCCGCTGTTCCAGCGTCGCCTCAATCTCCGCTTCGGTGGCTTTCGGCACCACGAAACCACCCAGGAGCACGGGGCCAAGGACCATCGGCGTGAACCGGCCGCTGCGCGAAAAGGCGAACACGCTGCCGCCGTCTTGCGCGGTGGCAAGCGTGCGGTTGAGGCCGACCGCGAGAACCGTCGTTGCCGCGACGATGCACTGGCGACGGGAGAGGCTCAATCTGCCGGCTGTTGACGTTTTCATTCTGACAGCTGGTCCCCTGTTGCGCGGTGTAGCGGAAACTCGTACGAACGAAGGGCACTCTCTTTTGAGTATAGGCGCGGAGCAAAGGGGCGCAACGCATTACGTCCCGGTCTGGGCCCTGCGGTGACGGTGCCAATGAGCACCATTTCATCGCCAGTCGCGGTGTCGCCTCACGAGGCCAATGCGCTGGGCTTCCGCTTCAACAGACGGGATCTGTCGCCGCACCCTATAGGGTCAACCTGGCACGCACTTGTGGCGCTCAGGGCCTCAGGTCGCGGCGCTATCCAAGCGCCATCGGCGCCGAGTCCGGCAGGAAGTGGTGATACGAGTTGATGTACAGCGCGATCTTGAGTGTACCGTCATCCGCCCGCTGGACGATCCAATCCTCGCCGACGACGCATTTGATGATCGCGTCGTCGTCCGCGCCGATCATCCTGCCCTGCCAATAGACGGCGCCGGCCGCGCGCGCGCGTTCCGGTCTGTCGCACAGTTGGGTAATGTCAAACGGCTCAACGATATGGTGGCTTTCGTCGGTCAGCTTTTGGTGGATCTCATAATTGTCCCGCAGCGTTAGATCGGCCCCGTGAGGGATGAAGATGCGCGGTTCGGGGTGTAGGAAGAACTGGCCTTGCGCCTCGGCATCGCCGTTCTGATACATCACCGTATCGTGGAACGCGTTCATCAACGCGATGATTTCGTTCTTCTCGATCACCATCTCTCTCACCGATTTCCGCTGTGCGATCCGGAGCAGGAAATTGTCTGCGCCGCCAGCCCGCCGTCCCTTCCCGGCTGACCCGAAGCTGTTGTTGTCGCCGGCCTCTCATACTTGGAGACGCTTTACTTTGTCAGTACATAAGACTACGGGCATCTAGGACCCGAATCCATAAGTCGAGCGCGCTTCAGGCGATGATTGGCTGGATGGAATGCACCGCCGATGAGCGCGGCCGCTATCCTTGTTCCCCCACCCTTCGTAGCCACGACTTAATCAACATGTGCCCAATATCTAGCCCCATGGTCGCCGCGATTGCCGTGCTGAAATTGATGTCCTTTTCCGCCAGCTTGCGCAGTTCCGCCCTATTCCAAGTGATCACGCGGATGTCGCCGATTGGCTTGATTGTGGTAATCGACGGCATGTCATAGTCAGTTTCAAGGAACATGGCAGAACCTATAAAATGACCCGCCCCGATTTTCTCTACTACTTGATCGTTTAGCATCAACTGAACGGTTCCTTCCGATATTAACATCAAATCGTCCATCTTTTCGCCTTGGCTGACGATCGTTTCTTCTGATTTGATTGTCTTCGTCGTACCTGCCGCAAAAAGCTGACGTGCATATCGAGGCTGAATTCGATGGAAAGCCGTTTTCCATATGCGCTCGTGCTCTTCCGTGAATTGGATTGGTCGACGGTCATACATAATCTGAATAATTCGATAAACATTTATTATAATGAATACAAAACCCCATCCAATAATTGACCATAATACTTCCGGTTGGAAATAGTAGTATGGAAAACCCAAAAAAATCGCAGCCACAGTAATTACGCGTAACCATAGAATATCCCGCATGAAGTAAGCGGCCAGCAAAACCAAGTGTGCTGCGTTGATGACGATCTCAAGAAGCATTTGGGTGGCACCTTCCTGCTTATGTGTTGCGATCGCTTGCAAAGTCGCCGCGATACTACGACATGCGACGTCCCCACGATGACCGCAGTGTTCGTTGTCCGTAATCAGTCTGCAAGGGCACCCAGCGCCGGCAACGCATCAACACTGGCGGCTTGGACGGCCTCCTGCGGTTGCCGGAGCTGATGGTCTCATGGAGAATAGCAGCTAGACGTAGCCACGGTTTGCCGTTCGATGCCCAGCGCGATCGCCGGAAATGGCGCTTGTCCGATGACCAGTTCGCTGATCTCCGTCCAATCGCTCAGCGGGGGACAGGTTTCGACGCGCAACGCTGCACCTGGAAAGGATTTCGCTGAC
Organism: Alphaproteobacteria bacterium; assembly: GCA_028277405.1. Lineage (GTDB taxonomy): Bacteria > Pseudomonadota > Alphaproteobacteria > DSM-16000 > Inquilinaceae > JANQGH01. Next base: position 155,593 of record JANQGH010000042.1, read on the forward strand.
GGCACGATTCCTTTCCAACTGACGGATTCGTTGCAGCCGATGTCGGATTTGGAACAGCCGCCATTTGCCTTGGCGCCAGAATAGGGTCATTCGGGACCCGAATCCATGTGAGTGAGCGCGCCATGACCGAGATTTCGCTGGGGGCGGCCGCCCCCGACGCCGTTGCCGAGCCCGCGTCCAACCAAAACGGCCGGTCCCACCGGCAGTGCACGACGGTCGACCAGAGCGACCGCAAGGTGCCGATCAATCTGCGCCAGTCCGGCCGGACACCGACGGAACTGCTGATCTCGACACGGGTGCGCAAGTCGCCCTATTGGCATCTGTCGCATGACGCCGGCTGCTGGCGCGCCACGGTCTACAACCGGATCTATCATCCGCGCGGCTATGTGAAGCCGGAGGATGGCGGCGCGATGGTCGAGTACGACGCGCTCGTCAATCACGTCACCATGTGGAACGTCGCGGTCGAACGGCAGATCCAGGTCAAGGGGCCCGATGCCGAGGCGTTTGTGAACTACGTCATCACCCGTGACGCCACGCGCATCCAGCCGATGCACGGTAAGTACGTCATCCTGTGCAACGAGGCCGGCGGTGTCCTGAACGATCCGGTGCTGTTGCGCCTGTCGCACGACGAGTTCTGGTTCTCGTTGTCGGACAGCGACCTGGAATGGTGGCTGCGCGGCGTGAATGTGGGCAAGAAGTTCGACGTCTCGATCGGCGAGATCGATGTCTGCCCGGTGCAGATCCAGGGGCCGAAATCCGAAGATCTGATGGCCGACCTGTTTGGCGATGCGGTGCGTGAGATTCCGTTCTATGGCCTGATGGCGGGCGAGGTCGCCGGTCATCCGGTCATCGTCTCACAGACCGGTTTCACCGGTGAGAAGGGCTATGAGATCTATCTGCGTGACGCGTCGCTGCACGCCGAGGACATGTGGAACGCGGTCCTGGAGGCCGGCAAGGCGCACAATCTGATGGTCATCGCGCCGGCGCACCATCGGCGCATCGCCGCCGGCATCCTGTCCTGGGGCCAGGATCTGGACCAGGAGACGCTGCCGTTTCAGTGCAATCTCGGCTATCAGGTGCCGCGCAAGAAGACCGCCGACTATATCGGCAAGGAACGGCTGGAAGCCGTCCGGGCCGAGATCGAGGCCGGGCGCCCGCCGTTCAAGAACACGCTGGTCGGCATCACGCTCGGCGGCCAGCCGATCACCGACTATGCGCCGGATTTCTGGCTAATTTCGGGGGCCGATGGCGGCGACCCGGTCGGCTACGTCACCTCGCCCTGGTACTCGCCGGAACTGGAGACCAACATTGCCCTTTGCCATGTGCCTGTCGGCATGAGCGCGGTGGGCACGGAGCTGAAGGTCTGGCTGCCGGACGAGTATGCGAGCGAGCCGGGTGTGCCGGTCGACGCACGGGTGGTCGAGGTGCCGTTCCGGCCGTCGGTCAATCCCAACGCGCGCGAACTTGCCCAGGCCAAGGGACGCGACCACGCGCATTAATGCAGGTGCACGGGGCCTCGCCGGATCCTATGCCATGGCCGTTGACCTGATGCCCGATGGTGGGCCGGCGTTGGCCGGCGATGTCGATGGTCTGCGCACCCTGCTGGCGGATCTGTCGATCGAGGTGATGCCGCACGCGGCGGCCAGAATCGACAGCTTCGCCGACCTGCTGCCGCCCGGCACACGGGTCTTCATCCCCTACCCGCCCGGCAGTGAGCCGGCGGAGCAGGAGAGCTTGGCCAGCCGGCTGTCGAACGAAGGCATGGTGCCGGTGCCGCATTTGGTTGCCCGTTCGCTGACGGACCGCGACGTGCTTTCCGAACGGCTGGAGCGGCTGGCCGGACTGGGCGTCCGCGAGCTGTTGCTGATCGCCGGCGACGTGCCGAGGCCCCATGGCCGGTTTGCCAGCACGGTCGATATCCTGGACACGGGCCTGCTGGAACATTGGGGTTTCGACCGGCTGCGCTTCGCGGGCCACCCGGAAGGCCTGCCGACCGCGACACCTGAGGCGGTGACCCAGGCGCTCGCCGTCAAGCGAGATTACGCGCGATCCCGCCAGATCCGGATCGGTCTGGTGACCCAGTTCGCCTTTTCCAGCGTGCCGATCCTGAGCTGGCTGCGTTACGTCGAAGAGGCAGCACCGGAGGTCGATATCCGGATCGGCGTGCCCGGTCCGTCCTCCGTACGGGCGCTCTTGTCCTTTGCCTTGCAATGCGGCGTCGGCAATTCGGTGCGCGCGCTGCGCCGCCGGCCGTGGGAGGTGACCCGCCTCGCCCGCCATTGGACGCCGGCGGAGATCCTGGGCGACCTGGCGGCGCATGTCGCCGAGGTCCGGCCCGCCAACCGGCCGCGCATTCATATCTTTTCCTTCGGCGGTTTTCAGCGCTCCGTCCAATGGTTCGACGCCGTTCGGCAGGGCCGTATTCAGCGCGATCCTGAGGGCAACGGCTTCACGGTCACGAGCGCGCCAAGCGACAATTCGGTTGACCCGGGCTCGAATTTGGGCAGGCATTGATGGATACATTGACAAGAGATCTCGCACCCTTGCCTGACAGCGAAACGACGGCGAACGGACTGCCGCCGCCCGGCGCGCCGGATATCGACATCGCGCGCGCCGCACCGATGCGGCCGATCATCCAACTGGCCGAACAGCGGCTGGACGTTCCAGCTTCCGCCCTGGTGCCTTACGGCCACTACAAGGCCAAGCTGTCACTGGATTACGTCCAGACGCTTGCCGACAGAAAGCCGGGCAAGCTCGTGCTGGTCACGGCGATCACGCCGACACCGGCGGGTGAAGGCAAGACGACCACCAGCGTGGGGCTGAGCGACGCGCTCAACCGTCTCGGCTATGCCTCGACCGTCTGCCTGCGCGAACCGTCGCTGGGGCCGTGCTTCGGCATGAAGGGCGGCGCGGCCGGCGGCGGGCGCGCGCAAGTGCTGCCGATGGAGGACATCAACCTCCATTTCAACGGCGACTTCCATGCCATTACGGCCGCGCACAACCTGCTTGCCGCCCTGATCGACAATCACCTGCAATGGGGCAACGAGCTCGATCTCGATCCGCGGCGGATCGCCTGGCGGCGCGTGTTGGACATGAACGACCGGGCGCTGCGCGACATCATCTGCGGCCTGGGCGGCCCGGGCAATGGTGTGCCGCGCGAAGACGGCTTCGACATCACCGTGGCCTCGGAACTGATGGCCATCCTATGCCTGGCGCCCGATCTGGCGGATCTCGAACGCCGTCTGGGTGCCATCATCATCGGCCGCACGCGCAAGCGCGCGCCGGTGCGGGTCAGCGATCTGGGGGCCGAAGGCGCCATGTCGGTGCTGTTGAAGGATGCGTTGGCGCCCAATCTGGTGCAGTCGATCGAACACAACCCGGCCTTCATTCATGGCGGGCCGTTTGCCAACATCGCCCACGGCTGCAACTCGGTCATCGCCACCAAGACGGCGATGGCGCTGAGCGACGTGGTCGTGACCGAAGCAGGCTTCGGCGCGGATCTCGGTGCGGAGAAGTTTCTCGACATCAAGTGCCGCCAGTCCGGTCTGAGGCCCGATGGCGTGGTCGTCGTGGCGACGGTGCGAGCCCTGAAGATGCATGGCGGCGTCGCGGCGGCGGACCTTTCGACGCCGGACCCGGAGGCGGTGCGCCGGGGCGGCGAGAACCTGCGCCGGCATATCGAGAACCTGAAATCCGTCGGGCTGCGTCCGGTGGTTGCGGTCAATCACTTCCAGACGGATACGGATGCCGAATTCGAGGCCATTAGCGACCTTTGTCAGGCGCTGGAAGTGCCGGTTGCGCTGTGCAATCACTGGGCGGAGGGCGGCCAGGGCGCAGAGGCGCTGGGCCGATTGATCGCGGCTGAATTGGAACGGGACCCCGCCCCCGTCGACCTGCTGTACGACGACGCGCTGCCGCTGGAAGACAAGATCCGTGCGGTTGCCAAGCGGTTCTATCGCGCGGACGATATCAGCCTGTCGCCGGCGGCGGCCAGATCGCTGGCCGAGTTTACCGAGCTTGGTTATGGCGACTTGCCGGTCTGCATCGCCAAGACGCAGTACAGCTTCTCGGCCGATCCGACGCTGAAGGGCGCGCCAGCGGGTCACAGGCTGCCGGTGCGCGAGGCGCGGCTGGCGGCCGGCGCCGGGTTCGTCGTGGCCATCTGCGGCGATGTCATGACCATGCCCGGACTGCCACGTCACCCGGCCGCATTGTCGATGAGCGTCGACCCGGACGGCACCGTACACGGCCTCTCATAGGCCGAACCGCTTCACTGTTGGAGGGGCTAACATGAACAGCCATGCCCGCGTGGTCGTCATCGGCGGCGGTGTCGTCGGGGTTTCGACGCTCTATCACCTCGCGGCCAAGGGCTGGTCGGACGTGATGCTGCTGGAACGCAAGGAGCTGACCTCCGGTTCCACTTGGCATGCCGCCGGTCTGCTGCCGCTGTTCAACATGAGCTACTCGGTCGGCCAGATCCACAAATACTCCGTCAAGTTCTACCAGACGCTTGAGGAAGAGACAGGCCAAGACGTCGGCCTGCGCAAGGTTGGCAATATCCGGCTGGCCATGAGCCCGGACCGGATGGACGAGTACCGGCAATATGCCGGTGTCGCGCGCACCATCGGTGTCGAGGTCGAGTTCCTGACACCGGACGAGGTGAAGGCCCTGTGGCCGATGTGTGTCACGGACGGCCTGATCGGCGCCATCCGCCACCCGGAGGATGGCTATATCCAGCCGGCGGATCTGACCTCCGCCCTGGCCAAGGGTGCGCGCAGCCGCGGTGCCACGATCCATCGCAACACCACGGTGCTGGGCATCTCGCAAACCGCCGGCGGCGAGTGGCGGGTCGAGACGGACAAGGGCACGATCACCTGCGAGCATGTGGTCTCCGCCACCGGCAACTTCGCGCGCAAGACCGGCGCGATGGTCGGCCTCGACGTGCCGGTTATCCCGGTCGAACACCAGTTCATCGTCACCGAACCGCATCCCGAGATCCGACAGCGTCGGGCCGACGGGCTGCCGGAAATGGGCGTGCTGCGTGAATCCGACGGCTCCTGGTACATGCGCGAGGAGAATGGCGGCCTGTTGCTCGGCCCGTACGAAAAGGGCGCGCCTTGCTGCTATGTCGACGGGCCGGACGCGGACAGCGAGTACGAGCTGTTCAACCCGGACATCGACCGTCTGGACCCGCATATCGAGTCGGCAATCAACCGGGTACCGGCCTTTGGCGAACTGGGCGTGAAGGAAGTCTATAACGGTGCCATCCCCTATACGCCGGACGGCAGTCCGATCATCGGCCCGGCCTGGGGCTTGAAGAACTTCTGGCTGAATGAGGGCCACAGTTTCGGCATCACGGCCGCCGGCGGCGCCGGCTGGCAACTGGCCGAATGGATCGTCGAGGGCGAGCCGACCATCGACATGCTGGGCGTCGAGCCGCGCCGCTTCGGCGACTACGCCACGCGCGGCTATCTGATCGCCAAGAACGAAGAGGCCTATGCCAACGTCTTCACCGTGCATTATCCGGACGAGGAACGGCCGGCGGCGCGGCCTCTGCGCCAGGCGCCGTGTTATGACCGGATGAAAGCGCTGGGCGCCGTGTTCGGCCAGAAATTCGGCTGGGAGCGGCCGAACTGGTTCGCCACCGACGGCATGGCGCAGAAGGACGACTGGTCCTTCCGCCGCTCAAAATGGTTCGAGGCGATCGGACGGGAGTGCCGGACGGTCGAGCGGGATGTCGGCCTGTTGGATATGACCGCCTTCGCCAAATGCCGCATCGCCGGCCCCGGCGCGGAGCGCTTTCTCGACCGGCTGGTGGCCAACCGCTTGCCGCAGAAGCGGGGCCGTATCGGTCTGTGCCACGCGCTGAACTCGAACGGCGGCGTGCATTCGGAATTCACCATCCAGCGCGAAGCGGACGACAGCTTCTACCTCGTCTCCGCCGGCGCGTTTCAGCGGCTGGATCACGACTGGCTGTTGAAGCATATGCCGGATGACGGCTCGGTCACGTATCAGAACCTGACCGGCGCCATGGGTGTGCTGGTGGTCGCCGGTCCGAACGCGCGCGAGCTGTTGTCGCGGGTCGGTCAGGGGGACTGGTCCCTGCCCTGGCTGTCCGGCCAGGACGCGGAGATCGGCCTGGCGCCGACCAAGGCTTTGCGCGTGAACTTCGTCGGCGAACTGGGCTGGGAACTGCACCACCCGATCGAATACCAGAACCATATCTTCGATGCGTTGATGGCGGGCGGCGAGGATCTGGGCCTGAAACCGTTCGGCATCCGCGCCATGGATAGCCTTCGCATTGAGAAGTCTTACCGCATGATCGGCGCGGAACTGTCGATCGAATACAGCGCCTTCGAATCCGGTCTCGACCGGTTCGTGCGGCCGGACAAGGGTGACTTCATCGGCCGCGACGCGCTGCTCGCCTGGCAGGACCGCGGCGTTGACAACGCCTTCGTCACCCTGGAGGTGCAAAGCACCAATGATGCCGACCCGCTGGGCAACAACCCGATCACGCTGGATGGCGAGCTTGTCGGTCGTACCACCGGCGGCAATTACGGCTTCCGTCTGGGCAAGACCCTGGCCCTGGGCATGGTGCGGCCGGAATTGGCGGCCCTGGGCACCGAGCTTTCGGTCGACGTGCTGGATTCCGTGCGCAGCGCCACGATCGTGGCCGAAAGCCCGTACGATCCAGAGAACGCGCGGCTGCGGGCAGCTTAGGCGCCTAGCAACGGCCGCGCAGGGACCGCCACAAGAGGCGCCATTGGCGCAGCCTGTCAGGCGTCTGTACCCGGGCCGAAAAGACGTCAAAGTTGGAGCGCTCGATGGCCTTGAGATAGCCGTCGCACAGTGTGGCCAGCATCAAGGGGGGTAGTGCCGCCCTGCCCGCCTGTCGGGCCGTCCGCCGGCCCGCGTCCAGGTGCTCGCGGGCTCGTTCAACGAGGTGCTCGATCGCTTTCGCCAGCCCGGCATGGGGCCGCAGTTCAAACAGCTCGCCCATCTCGACCGCGACCTCCTCGACGACCGCCGTGGGCAGATAGACCCGGCGCTGGCGTGCGTGAAACGGCACGGCGCGTATCAGGCCGGTCATGGCCCACGCGGTCCCCAAAGGCTCTGCGGCCTCATGCGCCGGCCCTTCCGCGATGCCGAGCGTCTGCAGTTGAAGTCGGATCAGCGGCGCGCTGGACCGGGCGCAGTAGTCCTCCAAGGCTTCCAGGGTCGGCGGCGCGGTCTCGGACAAGTCGTCTTCGCGGGCATCGATCAGCGTGTCGAAGTGGGCACGGTCGAGGTGCCAGCGCTCGACAGCCTCGGCCAAGGGGGCGATCACCTCGTGCCGTCGGGGCGTGCCGTCATAGATTTCGCCGATCGCGTCGCGCCACCATTGCAGGCGGATCTGGCCGAGCAGCGCCTCGCTGACCACTTCGCGCGTTTTGGCGATTTCGATATTGAAGGCGATCAGTGCGAACAGCGCCTCGCGCCGGTCGGCGGGCGAGAACAAGGTGGTGAGAAACCTGTCGCGATCATGCTCGTAAGCTTGGCGTCCGCAATAGGACAGGCGTTGGGCGGCCGAAGATGACAAGATTCGATGCTCGGTTGAGGGAAAGTTGGCCGGAACCATAGGGCGGCTTTCAGGTTTTGCCACTATCGGCTAGCTTCTTCCCTTCACAACCCAGGGCGTCCGTCCTACATCGAGCCGTGGAGCGTCGCGTCGGGGACCGTCGCGGCGAACGCCCAAGATCATCGAACGAGGAACCTCATGACCTTCACCCTTCCCGACTTGCCCTACGCCTACGACGCGCTCGGCCCGTATATGAGCCAGGAGACGTTGGAGTTCCACCACGACAAGCACCACAACACCTATGTGGTGACGCTGAACAAGCTGCTGGAGGGCAGCGACCTGGCTGGCAAGGAGCTGGAGGAGGTCGTGACCGGCAGCTTTGGCGACGCGTCCAAGCAGGGCATCTTCAACAATGCCGGCCAGGCCTGGAACCACAATCATTTCTGGAACTGGATGAAGCCGAACGGCGGTGGCGCCATTCCGGGCGAGCTGGAAAGCAAGATCAACGAAGATTTCGGCAGCGTCGACGCCTTCAAGGAAGCCTTCACCCAGGCCGGCGTGACCCAGTTCGGTTCCGGCTGGGCCTGGCTGATTCTCGACAACGGCAAGCTCACCACCATGAAGACGCCGAACGCCGAAAACCCGCTGGCGCACGGCAAGACCGCCCTGCTCGGCTGTGACGTCTGGGAGCATTCCTATTACATCGACTATCGCAACGCCCGGCCGAAATATCTCGAGGCGTTCCTGAACAATCTGGTCAATTGGGAGTATGTCGCGGAGCTTTACGCGAACGCTTCGTAGAGGGTCATAATCGCGACTTGGATGGGGCCGCCGTTGTGCGGCCCCGTTTTCATTGGGGGAACGTGCTTCAGGCTATCGGCAACAGCGCGGCCGCGACCTGCCGGCTTTCCGCCATCAGGATGTTGAAGGTTCGGCACGCGGCACCGGTGTCCATCACCTCGACCCCGATTCCCTGCTCACGCAACGCGCGTCTGACCTCCGGCGGCAGCAGGTGCATCTTGGCCCCCGTGCCGATCAGCAGAACCTCCACGCCCTTTTGGGCGGCTTGAGCCAGGCTCTCGGCGTCGATGTCGCCGGCGTCAGCCGCGGCCCAGGTCTTGACCTCGTCAAGGAACACCATCACGGGCGTTTCATGGACCTGGCCGGAGATGCGGAATCGACCCGGGCCATACGCTTCGATAATCATCCGGTCGCCCGGGATGATCGGCGTGATGTCCATGGGGCAGCGAACCCTAGCCGCGGTTGGCGAACTTCGCCTCGGCGGATTCCTCGACCTTCTTTTCGTCCGGGCGGCGCAGATTGACCTGCAGCAGCAGCGGCACGGCGATGAAGATCGACGAATAGGTGCCGATCACGATGCCCCACATCATGGCGAAGGCGAAGTCGCGGATGATCTCGCCGCCGAAGAAATAAAGCGCCAGCAGCGCCAACATGGTGGTCACGCTGGTCATGATCGTGCGCGACAGGGTCTCGTTCAGGCTGCGGTTCAGGATTTCGATCATCCCCGCCTTCCTGTACCGGCGCAGGTTTTCGCGCACCCGGTCGAACACGACGACGGTGTCGTTGATCGAGTAACCCGCGATGGTCAGCAAGGCCGCCACCGTGGCCAGATTGAACTCGTGCTGGATCAGCGCAAACAGGCCGATGGTGGAGATGATGTCGTGCACCAGGGCGGCGACGGCACAGACGCCGAACTGCCATTCGAACCGGAACCAGATGTAAACGAGGATCGCTGCCATCGCCAGGATCACGGCGGTCGCGCCGGCCTCGATCAATTCGGCGCCGACCGTTGGCCCAACGAACTCCGTTCGTCGGTATTCGACGCCGTCGCCTAGGACTCCGCGCACGATATCGATGGCGGCCATCTGTTCCGCCTCTTCGCCCTCCTGGCGCTGAATGCGGATCAGGACGTCGTTGGGCGCGCCGAACTCCTGCAGGCTGACCTCGCCCAAGCCCAGGCCGTTGAGGTCGTTACGCAGTGTCGAGATATCCGCCGGGCCTTCGGTCTGGATCTCGATCAGGATGCCGCCGCGGAAATCGATGCCGAAATTCAGGCCGACAACGGCCGTCACCGCGATCGAGCCCGCCAACAGCAGGGCCGAAAAGACAAACGCGATCTTCCGCGCGCTGAGGAAGTTGATGTTGGTGCCGGGTTTGACCAGTTGCAGCCGCATGGGTCTCTCCTACACCGTCAGCGTCTTGGGCCGGGCGCGCATGAGCCAGGTCACGATCATCAGGCGGGTCACCATGATGGCCGTGAACATGGACGCCAGAATGCCGATCGACAGGGTGACGGCGAAGCCGCGTACCGGCCCCGCCCCCATCGCGAACAACAGGATGGCGGCGATCAGCGTGGTCAGATTACTGTCGATGATGGTGGTGAACGCGCGGCTGTAGCCGGCATCGATGGCGGACATGGGCGTTCGACCGTTGCGGATCTCCTCACGGATGCGCTCGAAAATCAGCACGTTGGCGTCCACCGCCATGCCGACCGTCAAGACGATGCCTGCGATGCCCGGCAAGGTCAGCGTCGCCTGCAACAGCGATAGGGCGGCCATGATCAGGGCCAGGTTGATCAACAGCGCCACCACCGCCGCCAGGCCGAACCAGCCATAGACCGCGATCATGAAGACGATGACGAGCGCCAGGCCGATCAGCGCCGCCGACATGCCGGCATCGATGCTGTCCTGGCCGAGGCCGGGGCCGACCGTGCGTTCCTCCAGAACCGTCAATTCCGCCGGCAATGCACCGGCACGCAGCAAGATGGCCAACTCGTTGGCCGTCTCAACCGTGAAACCACCCTCAATGATGCCGCTTTCCGCAATGCGGGCACGGATTACCGGGGCGCTGATAATCTCCTCGTCCAGCAGAATCGCCAAGCGGCGGCCGACATTGTTGCCGGTGGTCTCGCCGAAGCGGCGCGCGCCAACCGAATCGAACCGGAAACTGACGATCGGGGCGCCGTCCTGGAACGAGGGCCGCGCATCGGTCAGGGATTCACCGCTGACGATCGGCCGGCGTTCGACCGCATAATAGGCAATCGGGTTGCCGTTGGCGTCGACGTCATTGTCCGGGTAGACGCGCGACCCGGCCGGCACGGGATCATTGGGTCCCGAGACGGTGACCGTTTCGTCCAACAGGTGGAAGGAAAGCCGCGCCGTCTGGCCCAACAGGCTGATCAACGCGCTTGAATCGTCGATGCCCGGCACCTGCACCAGTATGCGATCCAGCCCCTGGCGCTGGATGATCGGCTCGGTCGTGCCCAACTCGTCGATGCGTCGCCGGACGATTTCGATGGACTGGACGATGGCATTGTCCCGGATCTGGGTCAGCTCGACCTCGTCGAAGGTGATCGTCACCTCGCCATTGTCGCCGACATCCACGTTGACGTTGGGGTCCAGTTCCTCGATCAGCGTTACGACACCGCTCTCATCGGCATCGTCGCGAACCGTCAACGTGGCCGCCGAGCCGACGACGCCGAGACCGGTATAGCCGATATCCGCGCGGCGAAGTTCCGTACGCAGCCCGCCGACAATCGCCTCCAAACGGTCGGCAACGATCTGTTCGTATTCGACCCGCAACAGCAAATGCGACCCGCCGCGCAGATCCAGGCCCAGATTGAGCTGCTGCACCGGCAGCCAGCTGGGCATCGTTACCGCCCACTCGTCGACGGTCGAGCGATCGATGGCATTGGGGAAGGCGTAGATGACGCCGAGCGCACAGATGGCGACGACCAGGATCTTCTTCCAACGCGGAAAGTGAAGCATCGTAATCTACAATCTCGACGGTCGGCGCCGCCGCGACCAACGGGACAATCGTCTAGGATTGGCGCCTTCTGCGGTCGTCGGCTTCGTCCGATTCCTCATACTCGTCGTTTTCGTCACGGCGGTCGCGATCATCATGGTCGTCACGCTCATCGCGCTCATCATCATGCTCGTCGGCCTCATCATGCGGCTCGTCCTCCAGCACGATGTCGTCATCATCATCGTCGTCCTCTTCAGGCGGCTGGTATTTGGCCAGGATGTTGGTCAGCGTGCTGCGCACGACCTTGACCTTCACGCCCTGGGCCACCTGGATGGTGAGCTCGTCATCGCGCACCCGCGTCACGGTACCGATGATGCCGCCACCGGTCACAACCTTGTCGCCGCGCCGGACGGAACCCAGCATGGCGCGGTGATCTTTCATGCGCTTTTGCTGGGGCCGGATCAAAAGGAAATAGAAGACGACAAAAATCAGGATCAGCGGCAGCAGCGTCACGATGAACGAACCGCCACCGGCGGCCGCATCCTGCGCGTAGGCGGGCGTGATAAGCATTCAGAGATCTCCAAAATTCAGACCCGATGCGGGTTCGCGCGGGACTATAGCCACTGCGGGCTGACTTGCAATGGAAACCCGAACGGCGGCATTCTCCCGCGCCCGCCCGTCGGTGGTAAATGAGGATGATATCGTGACGGACCAAGAGTTGATTCCGCTGCTCAGTCGGATTGCCGAGGCGTTGGAGCGTCTGGGGCCCGCACCGACGCCACCGGTCGACCTGGGCGTCGCCGATGCCTTCGTCTGGCAATCAAGCGGCATCTTGCAACCGGTCGAGCAAGTTGCGCATGTCGACATGATACTGCTGCGCGGGATTGCCCTGCAGCGCGACCTTCTGGTTGAGAATACCAGGCGTTTCGCTGACGGCCTGCCGGCCAACAATGCGCTGTTATGGGGCGCGCGCGGCATGGGCAAGAGCTCGCTGGTGAAGGCGGTGCACGCCGACGTCAACCGCGACCGCACGCCGCCCCTGGCCCTGGTCGAGATCCACCGCGAGGATCTGGAGAGCCTGCCCCGCCTGCTGGGCCTACTGCGCGCCAGCCCGCGCCGCTTCATCCTGTTTTGCGACGATTTGTCGTTTGATCAGGCGGATACCAGCTACAAGTCGCTGAAGGCCGTGCTGGAAGGCGGCATCGAGGGCCGACCGGACAATGTCGTGTTCTACGCCACGTCAAACCGCCGCCACCTCATGCCCCGCGACATGATCGACAACGAGCAATCGACAGCCATCATCGCCGGCGAGGCGGTGGAGGAAAAGGTCTCGCTGAGCGACCGCTTCGGCCTTTGGCTCGGCTTTCACGCCTGCAACCAGGAAACCTACCTGTCGATGATCGAAGGGTATGTCGAGGCGCACGGGCTGGACATCGACCCTGACGAATGGCAGGCGGCGGCGCGCGAATGGTCAATCACGCGCGGTTCCCGGTCGGGTCGCGTCGCCTGGCAGTTCGTGCAGGACCTCGCGGGCCGGCTGGGGCGTAGGCTCGACGGCGCGGCGGTGTCTTAGAGCGCGGGCAGCCGGGTCATCGGGTCGATCGCGTCGCTGCCCTGCCTGATCTCGAAGTGAAGCTGCGGCGTCGTGACGCTGCCGGTATCACCAACCGTCGCGATGGGCTGGCCGGCCTGCACCTCCTGCCCGCGCTGGACCATAATGGTGTCGGCATGCGCATAGGCCGTGACCCAGCCATCCTCGTGGCGAATCAGCACAAGGTTGCCATAGCCGCGCAGTTCATTGCCGGCATAGGCCACCGTTCCAGCCTGGGCCGCCCGAATCGTCGTGCCCCGGTCGGCCGAGATGTTCACACCTTCATTGGTCAGGCCGTCGTCGGTGGGGCCGTAGCCCGAAACGATCGGCCCGACCAACGGCCACAGGAACTGCCCGCTTGGCGGCTCCGAGGCAGGGCTGGGCGCCGGTCCGGGCGTCGCCGACGGATCGGCGGGTATGGGCCCCGGTTGGGTCGAAGCCGTTGTCGTATCCGGCGCCTCGACCGTGGCAACCGTAACCGTCTCGGTGACAGTCTCCTGCACCACCGGAGGCTGAACGAGTGGCACCGGCTGGCCCGCGCTTGGCGTTACCGCGACCGGCGGCAACGGGGTCGCAACAGGCGAACCGAGCGTAGCCGCCGTGGGCGACACGAGACCCGGCGCCGGCACCGCAGGCGTTGACGTGACGGTGGGGCCCGGCGCAGCGACGGCCGGCAACAGCAGCCGTTGGCCCGGCATTAGCTCGTAGGGCGGCTGCAGGCCGTTCAAGACGGCAATCGACTCCGGTGCCACGCGGTAGCGCGCCGCGATTTGGTCGAGGTCATCGCCGGCAACGACCGTGTAGGTCGCCTGGGCTGAGAACGCCGTCTGTTCTGGGGTGACCTCGCCCAGTGGCGTGGCTGTGACGGTTGCCGGCGGGCTCGCGAGCGGCACCTCCGCCGTAGCGTTCGCCGGCGGCGGGCGCCATGGCTGATAGTCGTCCGGAACCGAGAAGATCGCATTGCAGCCCGCCAACCCAAGGGACGCGACCACCAGGGTTGCTAGGCGCCAGCCACCTCGTCTTCCGGCATGTCCGGCAGCAAGGGTACGAAACGAACTGGCCACAACTCCTCCCGCTCTAATCCATCCTCCGTCCGGGTGAAGCGCACGATTCGCTGGTTGCGCTTCTCGTCCCCCATGGGGATCACCATAATACCACCGACCGCCATCTGGTCGACCAGGGCGGCGGGCGGCTCCTTGCCGCGATTGGCGGCGGTGACGATTATACGCTCAAATGGTGCCTGTTCGGGCCATCCTTTCATGCCATCGGCCGCCAGGGCCGTGAAATTATAGATGTGCAGCTCTTCCAGCATCCGCTTTTGCGCGAGATCCAGCAAACTTTTATGCCGCTCAATTGTGTACACACGGCGGCATAGTTTTGCCAGAACTGAGGCTTGATAACCCGATCCGGTGCCAATTTCGAGCACTTTGTGAAGATCGTTCACGGAAAGTGCCTGTGTCATCAGCGCGACGACCAGCGGCTGGCTGATGGTTTGGCCCCGGCCGATCGGCAACGCGATGTCCTCGTACGCACGGTCAAGGAACTGCTTCGGCACGAAAACATCGCGCGGGATGCGCTCGATCGCGCCCAAGACCCGATGATCCGAAACGCCGGACCGGCGCAGATGCATCAAGAGCCGAATCTTTCTAGCGTCGGTGCTCACGAGCCTATCCGAAGAATCATCCGCGCCGTCATCCTAGCGCAGAAGATCGGCCCTTCCGATTACAACCGGACCGGATCGCCGTCGAATGCAGAGGAAAGAGTTGCGATCGTTTCGTAGTGGCTGAGATCCATGTAGATCGGCGTTACCGCGATCGCCCCGTCCATCAGTGCATGGACATCGGTGTTCTCCGGCACCTCGTCCCCGCTGCGGGACGTGCCGATCCAGAAATAGCGTCGCCCACGGGGGTCGGTGCGTTGGTCCAGCGAGTCGCCGATCTTGCGGTTGCCATGGGCGACGACGTGCACACCGCTGACCTGATCGGGGCTGATGCCGGGAAAGTTGATGTTGATCAGCACCTTGTCGGGCCAGCCCACGGCGCAAACCCGCCGCACGACCTCAGGCCCCCAGGCCTTGGCCAGCGCCCATTCCGGCGCCCCGCCCTCCCGAAACTCCTGGCTCAACGCGATCGCCGGAATGCCCAGCAGCGTCGCCTCCATGGCCGCGGCGATGGTGCCGGAATAGGTGACGTCCTCGGCGATGTTGCGGCCGTGATTGACCCCGGACAGGACCAGGTCGGGCTTGTGATCGCGCATGACGTGGTTGACGCCCAGCAAGACACAATCGGTCGGCGTGCCGTCGACGGCGAAGCGCTTCTCGCTCAACTGGCGCAGCCGCAGCGGGCGATGGATGGTCAGCGAGTGCGACGCCGCGCTTTGCTCCGATTCCGGCGCGCAGACCCAGACATCGTCGGACAGCGCGTGCGCGATGTCCTCAAGGACCGCGAAACCGGTCGAATGGATGCTGTCATCATTACTGAGCAGGATGCGCGGGTTGCCGGGAAGCTTCGACATCAGGTGTTTGCCTTTTCGGGTTCGATGACGGTCAAGCCGCCCATGTAGCGGTGCAAGACCTCTGGGATTTCGATCGATCCATCAGGCCGCTGATACGTCTCGATCACGGCGATAAGGGCGCGGCCGATGGCAACGCCCGAGCCGTTCAGCGTGTGGACGAAGCGCGTGCCACCGCCTCCTTCCGGCCGATACCGCGCGTTCATGCGGCGGGCCTGAAACGCATCGCAGGTCGAGCAGGACGAGATCTCGCGGTAGGCGTTTTGGCCCGGCAGCCAGACCTCTATGTCAAAGGTCCTGCGGGCGGCGAAGCCGAGATCGCCTGTCGCCAGGGAGACGACCCGGTAGGCCAGGCCAAGGCGCTGAAGGATCGTCTCGGCGCATCCCGTCATGCGCTCTTGCTCAGCGTCGGAGTCCTCTGGTGCGGTGATGGATACGAGTTCAACCTTGTCGAACTGGTGCTGGCGGATCATGCCGCGCGTATCGCGGCCAGCCGCCCCAGCCTCCGACCGGAAACACGGGGTCAGCGCGGTGTAGCGCAGCGGCAGTGCGTCGGCACTCAAGATGTCGCCGGCGACCAGGTTGGCGAGCGGGACCTCAGACGTCGGGATCAGCCAATGATCCGTCTGGGTGCGAAACAGATCGTCGGCGAATTTGGGCAACTGCCCGCTGCCGAACACCGCCTCGTCACGCACCAAGAGCGGCGGCATGATCTCTGTATAGCCATGCTCGTCGACATGGGTGTCGATCATGAACTGGCCCAGCGCCCGTTCCAGCCGGGCCAAGGCGCCGCGCAGCACGACGAAGCGCGAGCCGGACATCTTTGCGGCCGCCGCGAAGTCCATCAGGCCGAGCTCTTCGCCGATCTCGAAATGCTCGCGCGCCGCGTTCGGCAGGCGTGGCTCGCCAGCGCGACGCACCTCGACATTGGCGCTTTCGTCGGGGCCGTCGGGCACATCGTCGGCCGGAACGTTCGGCAAGCCGGCGAGATGCATCTGAAGCGCGGATGCGGTCGTCCGCTCCTCCTGCTCCAGTTCCGGCATGCGCGCCTTGATGCGGGCGACCTCGGCGATCGCCGACTCGGCGTCGCCGCCTTCGCGCTTCAACTGGCCGATTTGCTTGGACGCCTCGTTGCGGCGGGTCTGCAGCTCCTGCAGTTCCGTCTGGATCGCGCGCCGCCGCTCGTCCAGGGACAAGAGGTCGGACGCCTGCGGCGGCAGGCCGCGACGGGCCATCGCCTGGTCAAAGACAGTAGGGTTCTCACGGATCCAGCGGATATCGAGCATGACGCAACTCGGCGTGTCGGCAAAGGGTACTGCGGAAACTGCGGGCGCCCGTTATAGGCAGCCGCTTGGCGATTAGCCAGCCTCGTTAGCTAGATCGTGCCGACTCCGTCGCGGTGTCCGCCGCTGCGTCTTCGTCCTCTTGCGCCTCGGCCGCGGCCCGCTTCTTCTCGACCATGCGCGCCAGGACGATCGAAATCTCGTAAAGCAGCAGAATCGGAACCGCCAGGCCGACCTGGCTGATGATGTCGGGTGGGGTCAGGATCGCGGCGACGGCGAAGACGATGACGATCGCGTATTTGCGCTTCGACGCCAGGCCCTTGGCGCTGACCAGACCGACCTTGGCCATGAGGGTCAGCGCGACGGGCAACTGGAACGCCAGCCCGAACGCGAAGATCAGCTTCATGACCAGCGACAGATACTCGCCGACCCGCGCCTCCAGCTCGATCGGCAGCGCGGTTTCCAGATTGGAGGTCTCAAAGCTGAGGAAGAAGCGCCAGGCGAGCGGGAAGATGACGTAGTAGACCATCGCGCCGCCGAGGAAGAACATGATCGGCGTTGCGACCAGGAACGGCAGAAAGGCTTTCTTTTCCGTCTTATAGAGGCCGGGCGCCACGAACATGTAGATCTGCGCGGCGATGATCGGGAAGGCGATGAACGCGCCGGCGAAGAACGCAACCTTGATGTAGGTGAAGAACACCTCGGTCAGGTTGGTGAAGATCATGCGCCGGTTTTCCTGGCCTTCCAGCAGATCCGCCAGAGGGCGCACCAGGAAGCTGTAGATGTCTTCGGCAAAGGCGTAGCAGGCCAGGAACGCGATCAGCAGGGCGCCGACCGCCCACATCAGCCGATTGCGCAGCTCAATCAGATGCTCCATCAGGGGCATCGGCTTGTCGTTGATCTGATCGTCTTCGGTCGTCATGTCGACCGCTCGCCATCGGCAACGACAGCGGGCTCAGCCTTCTTGGCCCTAGTCTTTTTGGGTTTGACCGTCGGCGTCACATCGGCGCCTTCGCCATCGACCTTTTTTGGTGCAGGCTTGGCTTTCGCCTTTGCGGGCTTAGGCTCTTGCACACCCGCGACGGCGACCTTGTCGGCCCCCTCGCCGCCCTTGATGTGCGGTTCTTTCTCCGCCGCCTCGTCAGACGTCTCCTTGTCTGGCGCTTCCTTGTCAGGCGTCTCCTTGGCGTCGGTCTTGCCGTCGCTCGTGAGGCCTTCCTTGATGTACTGTTTCACCGACCGCCCCGTGCCCAGGTCGGTCGCCTTGCTCAAGGTGCCGGTGGGATCGATCGTCTTTTCGATCTTCTTCTTCACCGCGTTCGGGCTGGCCTTTTTCAGGCCTTGGCGGATCTCGTCCAGCTCCGCCTCGCGCATGGCGTCATCGAACTGGCGCTGCATCTGGCCGGTCATGCGCCGGGCCGCGCGCACCCATTTGCCGACCGTGTACATCGTTTTCGGCAGGTCTTTCGGGCCGATCACGATCACGGCGACGATCAAGATGATCAGTAGCTCCGGCCAGCCGATATCCAGCATCGAACGGAATTCCTTTCAGCGGCCCTCCTGGCCCTAGGGCATTAGACCCAGGGCCAGTCACCACCCAAGCGCAATCGCTCGATCAGTTGCTGGCGGCACGATCCCGTTCGCGCTCAGGCGCCGGCGCCACTGTCTCTTCGGCGGTGGACTCGATCTGCCGCGCGGCCTGCGGCTGGTTTTCAGGCTGGTTGCTTTCTTCCTCGTCTTCCTTCAGGCCGGACTTGAAGCTCTTCAAGCCCTTGCCGAAATCGCCCATGACGCGGGGCAATTTGCCGGCACCGAAGATGATCAAGACAATGGCAAGGATCAACAAGACCTGCCAGACACCAATACCACCCATAGCTTCCTCTCAATCCCCTAGCGGGTTCATGTCCGTTGGCCGGAATAGTGGCACAAACGCTTCACGTGCCGCAATGTCAACGATTTCAACTCTATAACTCTAATTTGTTTCAACTATATGGGAAATACGAACGCCTGGCTGTGGTCCAACGTGATTGACACGAACGATGCCTCGGCCGGCAGAAACTGCCCCGGCATTCTGGCGTGCATGTGTACCGTATCTCCCCCATGCGTTGGTACCGTCAAGTGAATCAGACTGGTTCGGCCCAAAAGCCGGGCAGCCTCGACCCGTGCTGTCACACCCACGCTATGTGGGCCAGCCTGGGTTAAGCGCAAGCCTTCCGGCCGGATCAGGATTTCGACTTCCGTCTCATCCGCCAGTCCGGCGGCTTCGACGATACCCAACGGCGTATCCGCAGACCCATCCGACGTTCTTCCCGCCAACCGATTGACCTCGCCGAAGAATTCTGCGGCAAAGGCGCTGACGGGGCGAAAGTAGAGATCGACCGGCGCGCCGACCTGGACGACGGCCCCATCGCGCATCAGCGCAATTCGGTCGGCGAGAAACATCGCCTCCTCGGGATCATGGGTGACGATCATCGTCGCTGCGCCGTTCTGCTTCAGAAGATGCAAGGTCTCGTCGCGGACCTGGCTTCTGAGACCGACGTCAAGGCCGGAGAACGGCTCATCCAGCAAGAGGACGCGCGGCTGCGGTGCCAGCGCGCGCGCCAGGGCCACGCGCTGCTGCTGGCCACCCGACAGGGTGTGTGGGTAGGCATGCGCCTGATCGACCATGCCGACCATCGCCAGCGTGTCCATGGCACGACGCTGCTGGGCGGCCCCGGACAGTCCGGTCAATCCGAAGCGCACATTGTCGACCACGGTCAGATGGGGGAACAAGGCGTAGTCCTGAAACACGAGGCCAACCCCGCGCTTTTCCGGCGGCATGCTGCGGCCGGGATCGGCCACGCGTTCATCGTCGATCCAGACTTCGCCGCGCTGCAGATCCTCCAGCCCCGCGGCAACCCTCAACAAGGTCGATTTGCCGCAGCCCGAGGGGCCGACAAGGCAAACGATCTCTCCTGCCGCGATCTTGAGGTTGACGTCGTCAACCGCCAGCACGCGGCCATACCGGTGCGACACGCTGCTCAGCGCCAGGACGGCGGTGCTGTCCGCCGTCTGATCGACGACCGCTGCTACCGCCAAAACCCCTGCCCCTCAGTCTTCGTCCGAGGCCGGCAACTCGTCATCGTCTGTCGGCACCCCTTCGCCGTCGGCCGCGTCCCGGCCGTCCATCAGGCCGCCCGGCAATGTGGCGATGGCGGGCCTGCTGTCAAGGAAGCCTGTTGCCTTCAACTCCTCGATGCCGGGAAGCTCGTCAAGGGACGCCAGCCCGAAATGGTCCAGAAACCCCTTGGTCGTGATCCAGGTCAGCGGCCTTCCCGGGGTCTGGCGTCGCCGGCCGGGACGGATCCAGCCGGCCTCCATCAGGATGTCCAAGGTGCCCTTGCTGGTGGCCACGCCCCTGATGTTCTCGATCTCCGCCCGTGTCACCGGCTGGTGGTAGGCGATGATCGCCATTGTCTCCAGGCCGACCCGCGACAGTTTGCGCGGCGAGGCACGCTCCAGGCGCAGGTGCGGCGCAAGGTCCGGCGCGGTGCGGAACGCCCAGCCATTGGCCACCCGCGTCAACACCACGCCCCGGTTGCGGTAAGTCTCGACCAGATCCGCCAGGATGGCCTGAAGGTCGGCGTCCGCCGGCAGGCGATCGCGCAGGTCGGCTTCCTCAACCGGTTCGGCGGCCGCGAACAGCAGCGCTTCAACCAGCCGAGCCGGCGAAGCCTCAGCGGTCTCAAGATCGCTGTCGGGGGCCATTTGCAGGGTCACCCGCTGGATCTGCCGCGCACATAGATCGGGGCGAACTGCCGATCTTGACGGATTTCCGCCTCACCGGCCTTGGCCAGTTCCAGCGATGCGGCGAATGTCGACGCGAGTGCCGACCGGGCCAGCAGCGGGTCGTTGTCGTGATCCGGCAGAAAGCCGGTCAGCACAGTCCAGCCGGGCGACAGGCCAAGCATTTCGGTCAGCCGCCTGACTGCCTGGTCAGTCGTGTAAAGGCGCGAGGCTTGGATCTGTAGGCTTGCCGAACTGACGCGCTGGCGGCGATGGTGGTCGCCATAGGCAGCCAGCAGATCATACAGATTCGCCTCATAGACCGGCCGCAGCACGACAGTGGTCGGCTCCGGCGCACCGCGCGCGAAGACGTCGAAGCCGAGGCAGTTTCGGGCCTGTAGCTGGGCCCCCGCCTTCCGCATGGCCTCCAGCCGTTGCAACTGAAACTGAAGGGCGGCCGCGAGTTCGGCCCCGGTCGGCTCGTCCTCGCTTTCGTCCGCCGGCAGCAGCAGCCTTGACTTCAGATAGGCCAGCCAAGCCGCCATCACCAGGTAATCGGCTGCCAGTTCCAGGCGCAGGGCACGCGCCCGCTCGACAAAGGCGAGATACTGCTCGGCCAGGGCCAGGATCGAAATCTGGCTCAGGTCGACCTTTTGGTCCCGCGCCTGGTCCAGCAGCAGATCAATTGGGCCTTCATAGGCATCCAGCCGAAGGATGAAGGCGTCGACCGCGCGTTCCGGCGGGGGATCTTCGAAATCGTCGTCGGTCATTTCCGTCACGACTGTGCCCTCACTTGTGCTGTCGAGGCAATCGCCATCGCACTAGGCCGCCAGCCAGTCCGCCACTTGTCGGCGGGCATCGGCCGCATCGATCGGTGTCGGCGACCCGACCGAAGCCGCCGCCGCCGCGAGCCGGCCAACCGCCGCGTCGGTGAGCCGGGGGACGGTCGATGCGAGGGCCTCCATTTCGTCCAGCTTACCATTGCAATGCAACGCGATATCGCAGCCCGCCCGGAGACTGGCGCCCGCCCGTTCCTCGATCGATCCCGACAGCGCCTCCATCGACAGGTCGTCACTGACAAGCACGCCTTGGAATCCGACCCGGTCGCGAACGATGCCGTCGATGATTGTGCGGGATTGGGTGGCCGGGTGTTCGGGGTCGAGCGCGCGGTAGACGATGTGCGCGGTCATCGCCCATGGCAGGTCCGCCAGGGCGATGAACGGGGCGAAGTCGACGGTCTCAAGCGTCTCGAGGCCGGCCTCGACCACGGGCAGATCCTGGTGGCTGTCACACAGCGTTCTGCCGTGACCGGGGATATGCTTCATGATCGGCTGAACGCCCGAAGCGAGCATCGTCTCCGCCATGGCCCGCCCGAGGGTGATGACGGTTTCGACATCGTCGGCGTACGACCGATCGCCGATCACGTCATGGGTGAACGGATGGCCGACATCGAGCACCGGCACCGCATCGACATCGACACCGCAGGCCAGAAGATCGCTGGCTATTGCCCGTGCAAGCAGGCGAACGGCGGCCAGGCCGCGCTCAGGATCGCGCCGGTACAGATCCCCGATCACGCGCGCCGACGGGTCCTTCGGCCAGGAGGGCGGCCGCAGCCGCTGAACGCGCCCCCCCTCCTGATCGACCAGCACGGGGGCCGTCCGTCCGACCGCCTCACGCATTCTGTCGGTCAAGCGGCGCAGTTGCTCCCTATCCTTGCAGTTGCGCCGGAAGATGACGAAGGCTACGGGGTCGGCCTCGCGGAACAGGCGGAACTCAGCGTCCGACAGATCCGGCCCCTCGCAACCGAAGGTGACCGCAAGGGCGCGGTTTGAGCCTGCCTCAGTCGATGGCTCGGACAATGCAGTCCCCTCCCCGTTCAACGATTGCGCCGCAGATGCGCCTTGCATCGGCTTCCAGCATCGGACCCGCCGAGACCCGGATCAGCCGCCCGGGCTCAGCCGGCGAGGTCAGCCGTTCCTGCCCATCCAGCAAGTCCGGATAAAGGCGCACGAACCGATTCCATTCCGGTTCAACGGCCGCCTCGTCCTGAACGGCCGCCAGCTGCACGCGGTAGTCGCCGGCAATCGGTTCGTCCGCGACCTCGTCGATCAGAGCTGCGATCGTCGGCGCGGTCTCCGGCTCGACCTCGGCTTCTTGCACCGCCGCGACAAGGTCGTCCAGCGTATCGGCTTCCAGCGCTTCTTCGATCTCGGGAGAGACTTGCGTCGGCTCGGGAGACACCAGGGTCAGTTCCAGTTCCGGCGGCGATACCTCAGCCCAAGGCGGGTCGAGCAGCGGCGGCTCGGTGCCAGGCGGCAACCTTTCGAGAAAGACTTCCGGAACCGTTGGATCGCTGCGGCCCAGGCGGTCAGCGGACGACGGTGTCGGCAGCGCTTCCTCGGGCAGCGGTTCCTCTGCCGGTGCCTGCAGCAGCGCTGTTGCCAACAGCTCGGGATCCTCCGTCGGGCCGCGCTGCAGGATGACGCGGTCGCGGTGTGGCACGTCCATACCGCCGGGTTGGGCCGGACGCACCCTGGTTTCGCCAAGATTGGTCGTCACCAGTGGAACATCAGTGGTGCCTGGCGAGCCGTCGCCGCCTTGATAGATCGTCACGACGGCAAACACGACGCCGCCGGCAACGGCCAAGGTCAACAGCAGTCGAGCAATTCGCAACCAGACAGGCGCACGACGCGCGGCCCGTGGCGCCCGCCCGGACGCCGCCAGGTCATCATCGTCATCGACGCGATAGAGAATCGCCATGGCGCGCCTAGTGCCGGTCTCGCAGATCGAAAAGCCGCTGATGTTCCAGCAGCGCGTAGCGGTCGGTCATGCCGGCGATGTAGTCGGCCACGACCCGCGCCCGTCCCCCATCGTCGGTGTCGAGCGCGGCCTCCTGCCAGTCGGTCGGCAGCGTGTCGGGGCGTTCGTTGAACAGCCGGAACAGCGTGCCGACCAGCCGCGCGGCCTTCGCCGTCTCGCGATTGACTTTGTAGTGTCGATACATCCGCCGCATCAGAAACGACCGCAACTGCCGGTTATTCTCCGCCATTCCGGACGAAAAGGCGACCATTGGCTGATCGGCCCGCCTGATTTCTTCAATATTTTCTGGGTTTAGGGCTGAAAGTCGCGACTGCGTCTCAACAATGAGATCCGCCGCCATCCGATTGATCAAGCGACGAATCGATTCGTGTACCAGGCGCCGACGGTGAAGGCCCGGATACTTGGACTGCACTTCAGAGAAGATCGCGGCCACGAACGGCACCTCGGCCAGGTCATCGACCGTGAACAGCCCGGCGCGCAATCCGTCGTCGATGTCGTGATTGTTGTAGGCGATGTCGTCGGCCAAAGCCGCCACCTGTGCCTCGGCCCCTGGGTGGGCGCCCAGCTCCAGGTCCCAAATCTCGTTCAGGTCGGCGAGCGTCGGCGATACCGCATCGGTCATCGGGCCGTTATGCTTGGCCACGCCCTCCATACACTCCCAGCTTAAATTCAGGCCGTCGAAATCCGCGTAGCGTTGCTCAAGGGTGGTGAGAATGCGGATCGTCTGATCATTGTGCTGAAAGCCGCCATAGGCCGCCATTTCCGCGTCGAGCGCCCGCTCACCCGCATGGCCGAAGGGGGTATGGCCAAGGTCATGGGCCAGCGCGATCGCCTCGGCAAGATCCTCGTCCAAGCTCAACGAGCGGCTGATCGACCGGGCGATCTGCGCGACCTCCAGGCTGTGGGTCAGCCTTGTGCGGTAATAGTCACCGACATGGAAGACGAAGACCTGGGTCTTGTATTGCAGCTTGCGAAAGGCGCCGGAATGGACGATCCGGTCGCGGTCCCGCTGAAAGGGCGTTCTGGTCGCGCTTTCGGGTTCGGGGACCAGCCGTCCCCTGCTGCGGTCCGGGTGAGTCGCATAGGCAGCCAACATGGGCGCCGACCCTATCAATGCGCATCCGCCGGGTCATCCCGCCTTTGACAGGCGGTCATAATTTCCTAAATGATGGGGACGTTCCAACCGATCGAGGACCAGAAATGCCAGAAGCCGACATCGCGCCCGCGCCGGATCGTGTCCTGGGCCTGTCCGCCAGCGCCGCGCGGCGGGTGGCCGAACTGATGCGGGCGGAGAAGAATGACGGTCTTATGCTGCGCATCGCCGTGTCGGGCGGCGGCTGTTCCGGCTTTCAATACGGCTTCAGCTTCGACGACACCGTGCGCGACGACGACCTGACCTTCGAACGCGACGGCGTGCGCGTCGTGGTCGACGACGTCTCGCTCGATCTGTTGAACGGTTCGGAAATCGATTATGTGGAAGAGCTGATCGGCGCGTCGTTTCAGGTGAAGAACCCGAACGCCACGGCGTCGTGCGGCTGCGGCACCTCGTTCTCGATGTAGCGGGCCGCCATGCCCCGCATCGCCACCTGGAATGTCAATTCGGTCAAGGCGCGCTTGGCCAATGTGTTGGAATGGTTGAAAAGCGCCTCTCCGGACATCGCGCTGTTGCAGGAGCTGAAATGCACGACGGAGAACTTCCCGCGCCTTGAGATCGAGGATCTGGGCTACAACGCCGCCGTCCTGGGCCAGAAGAGCTATAACGGCGTGGCCATCCTGGCCAAACGGCCGATCGAGGATGTGCTGGAAGGACTGCCGGACAGTGACGACGATCAGGCCCGCTATATCGAGGGTACGGTCGACGGCGTTCGCGTTGCGTCCATCTATCTACCGAACGGCAACCCTGCCGATACCGAGAAGTTCCCTTACAAGCTGGTCTGGATGGATCGGCTGCGCGATCGTGCGGCGGCGCTCTTGGAAACCGAGATGCCGGTCGCGCTCGGCGGCGACTACAACATTATTCCCGAGGACGAGGATTGCTACGACCCGGCCGCGTGGAAGGGTGACGCCCTGTTCAGGCCGGAGAGCCGCGGCAAGTTCCGCGCGATTGAGTATCTCGGCTACACCGAGGCCTTTCGCGCGCTACACAGCGGGCGCGGTCACTACACCTTCTGGGACTATCAGGCCGGCGCCTGGCAGCACGATAACGGCATCCGCATCGACCACTTCCTGCTCAGCGCGCAAGCCGCCGACCGTCTGGAAGCCTGCGAGATCGACCGGACACCCCGTGCCAAGCCCAAGGCGTCCGACCACACCCCTGTCGTCGTGACGCTACGCGACGCCGCCTGATCGACTCCCGCTAGGCCCAACCGCCGGCGATGGGCACTACATGGCCGGTGATGAAGCCGCACTTGTCGGACGCAAAGAATGCGATTGTTTCGGCGACCTCGTCCGGCTTGCCGAGACGTTTTGCCGGGATGTTGGCGAGCATCTTCGCCATGGCGGTCTCGTTGGCCAGAAGCTCCGGCGGAAAGTAGGTCGGGTTTTCGATGTAGTTGGGTGCGATGGCGTTGATCTGAATGTTGAACGGCGCGAGTTCCAGCGACAGGGACTTGACCAAGGCATTGGCCGCGCCGCGCGCCGTTGCGTACATCGAATAGTTGGCAAGCCCACGCAACGGCGCCGCCGAGGTGACCATGATGATCCTGCCGGCCCGCGCGGACTTCATATGCGGCACGGCCCGACCGATCAGCCTGTAGGGCCATTCCACCAACGCATCCAGGGCACGGCGCATTTCCGCCGGATCGGCCTCGTCGACCGGTGCCCGAACCGCCGGGTAGGCGTCGTTGCAAATCAGGGTATCGATCCTGCCATGCTCGGCAATGACCTGGTCGACGAGGGCTTCCGGCTCCGTAGATTTGGCCCCCACAGTCTCGGAAGCTGGCGCGCCACCATGGCAAACCACGGTGGCGCCATAACCGGTTAGCACGGCTGCCGTTGCCGGGCCGACGAAGTGCTCCGCGTTGGTGACCACGATAACCTGGTCGTTCAGCACGGCGCTTCCCCTCGCCCGGCCCGGCGTTATCGATCAGATGTCCGCATAGACGTGCTTCTCAGCCTTGCCGCCCGGATGGGTGACGGCGCCCTTCTCCGCGTCCCCGACTTGCTGGGCGAACTTCCACAAAGCGCCAGACTGATAGTCGTGCTCACGAGGCTTCCACTGGCGGCGGCGTTCGGCCAGCTCCTCGTCGGAAAGCTCGACGTCCAACGTGCCCTTCACCGCGTCGATGGCGATGATGTCGCCATCTTTCAGGAGACCGATCGGACCGCCGACCGCCGCCTCCGGCCCGACATGGCCGATGCTGAAGCCCCTGGTCGCGCCAGAAAACCGCCCATCGGTGATGAGCGCCACCTTGCCGCCCATGCCCTGGCCGTAGATCGCGGCGGTCGTGGACAGCATTTCGCGCATGCCCGGCCCGCCGCGCGGCCCCTCGTAGCGCACGATCAGAACGTCGCCGGCTTCATATTTGTGGTCACGCACCGCGGCGAAGGCCTCTTCTTCGCTGTCGAAGCAGCGGGCGGGGCCTCTGAACTGCTGAACCAGCATGCCGGCGACCTTCACGATCGCCCCCTGCGGGGCCAGATTGCCGCGCAGCCCAACGACGCCGCCAGTCGGCGATATCGGGTTGCTGGTCGTATAGATCACGTCCTGGTCGGTCGGGAACGTTACGTCGGCCAGGTTTTCCGCGATCGTTTTGCCGGTAACCGTGATGCAGTCGCCGTGCATGTAACCGCCGTCCAGCAGGGCCTTCATCAAGACCGGGACGCCGCCGACCTCGTACATGTCCTTGGCGACATACTTTCCGCCCGGCTTCATGTCGGCGATGTAGGGCGTGGATTTGAAGATCTCGCAGACATCGTGCAGGTCGAAATCGATGCCGCATTCATGCGCGATCGCCGGCAGA
This sequence comes from Alphaproteobacteria bacterium, assembly GCA_028277405.1. Taxonomy (GTDB): domain Bacteria; phylum Pseudomonadota; class Alphaproteobacteria; order DSM-16000; family Inquilinaceae; genus JANQGH01. Next base: position 182,848 of record JANQGH010000042.1, read on the forward strand.
TGCAGGGCCGAGTTGGTCGAGCCACCCGAGGCCGCGACGACGCGGGCCGCGTTTTCCAACGCCTTGGGCGTCACGATGTCGCGGGGGCGCAGATTCAGCTCGATCAGCTTCATCACCGCCTCGCCCGAGGCCTCGGCATATTCATCGCGGGATTCGTAGGGCGCCGGCGCGCCGGCGGAACCCGGCAGGGCCAGGCCCATCGCCTCGGAGACGCAGGCCATGGTGTTGGCGGTGAACTGGCCGCCGCACGAGCCGGCCGACGGGCAGGCCACGCATTCCAGCTCGTGCAAATCCTCGTCGGACATCTTGCCGGCCGAGTGGCTGCCGACGGCCTCGAAGACGTCGACCACGGTGACATCCTTGCCCTTGAACCGGCCGGGCAGGATCGTGCCGCCATACATGAACACGGACGGGCAATTGAGCCGGACCATCGCCATCATCATGCCCGGTAGCGACTTGTCGCAGCCCGCCAGACCGACCAGGCCGTCATAGCAATGGCCGCGCATGGTCAACTCCACGGAGTCCGCGATCGCCTCGCGGCTGGCCAGGCTGGACTTCATGCCCTGATGGCCCATGGCGATGCCATCGGTCACCGTGATCGTGGTGAACTCGCGCGGCGTGCCGCCGGCCCGATCAACGCCACGCTTGGTCGCCTGGGCCTGGCGCGAGAGGGCAATGTTGCAGGGTGCGGCCTCATTCCAGCAAGTCGCGACGCCGACGAAGGGCTGGGCAATCTGCTCCTCCGTCATTCCCATCGCATAATAATAGGACCGGTGCGGTGCCCGGTCGGGACCGACCGAGACGTGCCGGCTGGGCAGTTTCGACTTGTCGAACTTGGACTTGCCGGGATGGTCAAGCGGCATGGGGCTCCTTTACCTCCTCAGGTTTTGATCGGCCGGCAAGATTAGGGGCGACGCACCGCGATGCCTAGCTTTTCCGGTGTCAGGGCTGGCCTGCGCGCGCTTCGGCCGCAATTGCCGGCAGAATCGTCTGAACGAGAGCCATCGCTTCCTCACGCGGCATGCCCGGTTCCAACTGCTCGTCAAACAAGGTGCGCAATATGATTTCGTCGTTGGCGGTCATGCGTTCGATCAGCGCACCGAAATCATTGAAGGCCGACGGGTCCAGGAGCCGCGTATCGTCGAACGCGCCGAATGGCTGGGCGGTTTCCTCGATCAAACAGTGATTGATGGTTTCGTCGGCCAGCCGTGAATTGATGCCGATCAGCGCCCCGTCCACCTCATCACCACCCAGCGTGACGAAGAAACACAAGGCCTGCGAAGCGATCGGGAACACCAGTTCCGGCGGCACCCAGGGGCGCAACATCAGGCCGACAAAGTATTCCTCGCCGACGATGTAGACCTGAAACACGCGTTCCGGACCCTCGGCACCCTGGATCGGTCCGCGCGGTTCGGTGCCGATGACGGCCCGCACCTCAAGGCCGCTCGCCGATGCAAGATGGGCGGCCTGCCTCTCCAACAGGGCAAACCGCTCGTCCGTGACCGCGCCGTAGAGCTCGAACCGGATCGGATCGACGGGTCGTATCAAGGTATCCCGGCCGCGCGAGCCCTGGCCGAAGACCACGGCCTCGAACGCAAGCAGCAAGATGGCATCGCTGGCGATCTGGCCGTAGGTGGGCTTGGCGGCCAGTCCGGCGAACACGGCCAAGAACAGGGCCAGAACTGGGGCCAAGACCGGGGCGGGAAAACGAAGACGCGGTCGCGCGGAGTCCATTGCCCAAGTTAGGCGCGACCATCCTGACCGCGCCAATCACAAGGGCGTGGCAGTGCCCCGCTAAGCAGATACCCTGCCAAGCGCCTCGGCCAGGCGAGCGCGGACCGTTACGGCCTCGTCGCGCCGCTCACGCTGTTCCTCGACCACCGCCTCAGGCGCCTTGGCCAGGAACTGGTCGTTGGACAGCTTCTCGTCGATCTTGGCGATCTCGCCGTCCAGCTTGCCGATCTCCTTCTGCAGGCGAGCGCGTTCCTGGTCGAGATTGATCACCTCCGCCAACGGCAGGACCAGCGTCGCCTCGTCCAGGATGGCTTGCGCCGAGCCACGGGGCGGCTCGCTCGACAGCGGTTCCACCGTCGACAGCCGCGCAAGGCGCTTGATCAACCCGTCGTGGCTGGCCAGCCGTGCCTGGGTCTCGGGCCCCGCGTCCCTTACCTGAAGCGGGATGCGGGCGCCAGCCGGCACGTTCATTTCCGACCGGATGGTCCTCACCTGGCCGATCAATCGGATCAGCCAGTCGATCTCCGCAACGGCCGCCGTGTCTTCGGTCAACCGGTCGTAGTCCGGCCACTCCGTGGTCATCAGAGCGGCGTCGCGATCGGGGCTGAGCGACCGCCACAGCTCTTCCGTCACAAATGGCACCAGAGGGTTCAGCATCAGCAGAATCTGGTCCAATGCCCAGGCGGTCATGGCCCGCGTCTCGGCCGCGGCCTCGGCATCCTCGCCGGTCAGGATCGGCTTGGTGAACTCCAGATACCAGTCGCAGAAGCTGTGCCAGGTGAACTGATAGAGTACCGAGGCGGCCTCGTTGAAACGATAGTCGGCCAACGCCTGTTCGACAGCAGATGCAGTGCGCTTCACCGATGCCGCGATCCAGCGGTTGGTCGCCAAGGTGGCGCTGTTGGGATCGAAGCCCTCGACCGGCACGCAGTCGTTCATCTGGCAATAGCGCGCGGCGTTCCACAGCTTGGTGATGAAGTTGCGATAGCCTTCCACACGCTGTTCGGACAGCTTGATGTCCCGCCCCTGCGCGGCCATCGAGATCAAGGTGAAGCGCAGACTGTCGCTGCCGAACCGGTCGATCAGTTCCAGCGGGTCGATGATGTTGCCCTTGGATTTGGACATCTTCTGGCCCTTGGCGTCGCGCACCAGGGCATGGATGTAGACCTTGTGAAACGGCACCTCGCCCATGAAGTGCAGGCCCATCATCATCATGCGGGCGACCCAGAAGAAGATGATGTCGAAGCCCGTGACCAGCACGTCGCCGGGATAGTAGCGCTGCACCATCTCAGGCGCGTCGGGCCAGCCGAGCGTCGAGAACGGCCACAGCGCCGAGGAAAACCAGGTGTCCAGCACATCGTCGTCGCGGGACAGTGTCGTGGCCTTGCCGTAATGCGCATCGGCCGCGGCCTGGGCCGCCTCCTCCGTCTCCTCGACGAAAACCGTCCCATCCGGCCCGTACCAGGCCGGGATCTGATGGCCCCACCAGAGCTGGCGCGAGATGCACCAGGGCTGAATGTTGCGCATCCATTCGAAATAGGTGTTCTCCCAACTCTTGGGCACGAACACGGTGCGGCCATCCTCGACCGCCTCGATCGCCGGTTTGGCCAGGGTCTTGGCGTCGCAGTACCACTGGTCGGTCAGCCAGGGTTCCACCGGCACGCCGCCGCGATCGCCGTAGGGCACGGTGTGGATGTGGTCCTCGATCTGGTCGAGCAGGCCGAGCACTTCGAACGCCTCGACGACCTTCTTGCGCGCGTCGTAGCGGTCGAGCCCGACATAGTCGGCCGGAGCGTTTTCGTTCATGCGCGCTTGGTCGTCCATGACGTTGATCATCGGCAACCCGTGCCGGCGCCCGACCTCGAAATCGTTGAAGTCATGCGCCGGCGTGATCTTCACCGCGCCCGAGCCTTGCTCGGGGTCGGCGTACGCGTCGGCGACAATCGGGATGCGCCGGCCGACGATCGGCAAGAGCACGTCCTTGCCGATCAGATCGGCGTAGCGTGGATCGTCCGGGTGGACCGCCACGGCGGTATCGCCGAGCATCGTTTCCGGCCGGGTCGTGGCCACCACGATGTGGCGATCCGGGTCGTCGGCCAGCGGATAGCGCAGATGCCAGAGATTACCCTTCACCTCCTTCTGCTCGACCTCAAGGTCGGAGATGGCGGTGCGCAGCTTGGGGTCCCAGTTGACCAGCCGCTTGTCCTTGTAGATCAGGCCTTCCTTGTAGAGCTGGACGAACACCTTGCGGACCGCCTTGCTGAGGCCCTCATCCATGGTGAAGCGCTCGCGCGGCCAGTCCGGCGAGGCGCCGAGGCGGCGGAGCTGGCGGGTGATGGTGTCACCGGACTCCGCCTTCCATTCCCAGACCTTCTCAACGAACGCCTCGCGGCCGAGATCCTGGCGCGTGATGCCGTCGGCGGCTAGCTGGCGCTCGACCACCATCTGGGTCGCGATGCCGGCATGGTCCGTGCCCGGCTGCCACAAGGCGTCGCGATTGCGCCGACGCTCATAGCGGGTCAGTACATCCTGCAGGGTCATGTTCAGGGCGTGGCCCATATGCAGGCTGCCGGTGACGTTCGGCGGCGGCATCATGACCGTGAACGGCCGACGGTTGCTGTCGGGCGCGCAGCCGAAGCCGCCCCCCTCTTCCCAGGCCTGATACTGTCTCGCCTCCACCTCGGCGGGGCGATAGGTCTTGTCCAGCATCGCTGAACCCACTTCACAATGAACGCCAAAGAACGGGCCGCGATAAGACCCGCAGCGTGCGGAAAAGGCAACGGTGTTCGTGGTCTAGAGCCGGATCGCCCAAAACCGAGTCGCCAAGGCGACTCGGTTTTGGGCGTGAATCCGCCTCTAATCAATAAGATAGAGCAGATTCACGGGTATTCTCCGGGCCGAAGATCGGCTCGGAGAATACTCGATCTGCTCTAGGAGGGTTTCGGCTGCTTCATAAGTCGGGCGACCTCGCGCTCGACGATCGATTCCACGATCGGCGGCAGATTCTCGTCGAGCCAGGCGCGCAGCGCGGGGCGCAGGGCGTCTCGGATCAGCTTCTCCAAGGCCGCCTGCCCTGGATCCGGATCGCCCGTGTCGGGCGTCCGGTTCATTGCTTCACGGGTCAAGCGGCTGAGGGCCGCGGACACGGCAGTCTCCGTGGCCTGCGAGACGAAGCGAAGGTCGGCCTCGATGTCGGGGTCGGCTGGGGTCTTGTCAGCTTCCGATGGGCCGACGCGTGCGCTTTCGGCATCCGAGGTACCCGGCACCGGATCCAGCGGATCAGTCAACAACAGGACGTCGTGATCAGACCCGGCGTCGGCTCCATCCTCCAACGGTGTGCTGAGAAGTAGAGGTTCTTCCTCGTCGCCGGTTGGATCGATCTCCACATTCGGGGCCTCGCCCGACGGCGCCTCGGCCTCGATCGCATCGTCGGACTTCTTATCCGACCCGGCGGCATCGTCCGCCATGATCCGTCGGATCGACTCCATAATCTCGGACACCGACTGATCACGTTCGGCCATTGCTCAGCTTCCTGAAAAGTCCTTTAAAAACAAACCAAAACCGGCCGTTTCTCAAGTAACCACCGAGCTGTTGGGTCCGCCTGCCCGGCCGTCAGTCGTTGACCGAGGTGCCAAACCAGCGCGTACGGGCGCGTTCGTAGTCCGGACCAAATTCGTAAACGCATGCCTGAAGTCCGAGGTCGTATGCGGTCAGCATGCCGACCTGCGACAGAAGCTGATAGGCCGCCACGACTTCATCGACCCGCGCCTCGATCAGGCTCGACTGAGAATCGAGCAACGCCTGCTCGGCATCCAAGACATCGAGAACGGTCCGCGTGCCCACCAGCGCCTCTTGCTGCACGCCTTCCAGGGCGATCGCGTTGGCGCTGACCTGCGAGCGGAAAGAGGAGATGTTGGCGCGCGCCGTTGTCAGGTTTTCCCAGGCCGTAATCGTGTCGGCCACGATTGCCCGGCGGGTTTCGTCGACGTCGATGCCAAGCTCGTTGGCGAGAAAGCGCTGCTGACGGACTTGCGAGTTCAACAGGCCGCCCGCATAGATCTGCCACTGCATCTGGACGCGAACCTCGGCGGATTCCTGCCGATCGATGATCTCGGACGGGTTGGTGTTGTGGCGGGCCGTTCCGACCACGCTGAACTCCGGCAACAGCGTGCCTTCTTGAACCTCGATTTGCTCGGTCGCGGCAAGCGCGGTGAATTCCGAGGCGGTTATTGACGGGTTGCGCTCGGAAAGGACAACCGATTCCTCCAGCGAGACCGGCAGACCCGTGGGCACGTCCGGCTGGGTCAAGTCGCCGGGCGGAAACCCGACCACCTGCACGAAGGTGGCGCGCGCGTCCTCCAACTGGCCCCGGTTCTGCACCACCAGGGCGACGGCGCCGGCGACACTGGCCTGTGCCTGGGCAACGTCGGTTCGGGTGACTTCACCGACCTCGAAGCGATCCTGTGTGGCCTGCAATTGGCGACGCAGGACGTTCTCATTGTTGATCGCGACCGCGAGCAGAGCTTCCGCCTCGACGACATTCATGTAGGCGGTGACGGCGCTTAGAAGCACGGATTGTTCCGTGCCGATATAGTTCGCCCGTGCCGCGTCAATACCGAAATTCGCTGCGTTGACCCCGGCCTCGCGGCCGAAACTGTAGATCGGTTGTTCGATCGTGATGCCGACGCTGGCGGGGTTAACGGTCTCCGACCCGTCAAAGTCACCGCGCTGTTCAGACCATCGGCTGCCGATCTGCGCATCGGCGACGACGGATGGCCGATACTCCGACAGCGCCTGGGCGATCGCCTCGTTCGACCCCCGAAGGCTCTCGCGTTGAGCCAACAACGTTGGATTGGTCAGACACGTTTCCAGCAGCACGTCGATCAATGGCTGCGCCTGACTTGTGCTCTGTACACCCACCACCAAAGCCGCACCAGCCGCCAGGCCGACCGCCGCGCTCCGCAAGTATCGCGGTGATTTCATCGTCATTTGTACCGCCCCGTCATTGGACCGACGCCATGCGCCGCATGGTCATTGCCACGATAACCGGTGCGACATGCCGCCGGTCCGGACACGATAACCAATTCGGCGCTCTTCAGCTCCCCCGGCGCAACCTATCACAAATGGGTGATTCGTCGGCAGTGATTCCCGGCACAGCAAAGTGCGGTGCCAAGGGCTTATGTCTTGCGATCGAACGGCGAGGTCTAGAAGACGAAGCTGGCCGCCCGTTCGAAGCCGGGGGTGCCGGGGATCGCCGCATCAAAAAGAACGCGCGGCGCCAAATGCCCACCCAGCTTCGTCATCAGGACCGCATTACCCATGCGCCCATCGTCCGACAACACGGTCGCCAGGCGTCCGCCTTCGATCAGCTGTTCGGCGAATGTTGCCGGCACCTCGGCGACCGAGCCATTGATCAGAATTGCCTGATAAGGGCCTTGCGAGGGATATCCGTCGGCCAGGCGCCCCTCCACGACAACGGCATTATCGACATCCAGTTCCGCCAGGGCGGCGGTCGCGGACGAGGCGAGATCGGGGTCTTCTTCCAGCGCGACGACCGTGTTCGCCAGGCTGGCCAGAATGGCGGACGAATAGCCGGTGGCGCAGGCCACGTCCAGGACCAGGTCCGACGATCGAACGTTCAGCGCCTGGATCAGGCGGGCCAGGACCATGGGCTCCATCAGATGGCGGCCGCCACCGACGGAGATGTCTTCGTCAACATAAGCAATGCCACGCGATGATTTTGGCACGAACTGCTCGCGCGGCACGTCGAGAAAGGCATCGAGGATCCGCTGATCGGTGACCTTGTTGGTACGGATCTGGCTCTCGACCATATTGGTGCGGGCTTGGGCGAAGTCGGACATGTCGGTGCTGTCGTCTGTGCAGTCTGATCCGGCCGGAAAAGGCGGCCCTGTTCCGCTGTATATAGACCCTCACCCGCCTAGACAATGGCCGTACGGGGCAAACGCCGCGCCGATCGAAGTCGGTTACCGCCCGGCGCTTGACCCTGGGCCGGCTGGGCCGCTATAGGAAGCGCCCTGCCGGCGCGATGGCAGAGTGGTGATGCAAAGGACTGCAAATCCTTCAACACCGGTTCGATTCCGGTTCGCGCCTCCAGCAATCCCCATGCCGTTCCGGATAAAAGCGCGTCGTATCAAACGCTTAAGCGGTTGGTGATGGGCCGGATCGAGGCCGAGAAGAAAGCTTGGCATCGCCGTCGCGGATTGCTATACACCCGCGCTCAAGCGCGCGGCGGATTGCTCGTGCGTTGATTGGCTATTCCCCGGTAGCTCAGTTGGTAGAGCAGGTGACTGTTAATCACCGGGTCGGCGGTTCGAGCCCGTCCCGGGGAGCCAATTAAATCAATTATTTGCGGCTTCTCTGGCCAGCCCCGAAAATCCACTGGTCAACTACTGGTCAAGTGGCGATCGGCGTTTGCGGCTTCGGCCAGGCCGCAAAAAACCCGCCGAAGCGGGGTTGACCGTGGCGGGCGCGACTTATCGCCGGAGTGGATTGACCACGTCGACGGTGAGTTGTGGCCCCTCCCCACCCCCGTTCGCGCCCGCGGTCGAGCTCGCCCCGTTTGGCAGCTGCGGCCTCGTTGTGCGCCCTCAGGCCCATAGCGGCGTTACCTCCGAACTGATCGCCGTTTCGATTGGCGCCATCGGGAACACGGCTTCGCCATCGTCGATAAATGTACACGAGCATTCTTGCGCAAAGTTCAGGTTGACCAAATCCGCCCTTTCCTCTGCCAAAAACTCGGCCGAGATACGTGTGATCCGGAAACGATCGTGCATCTTATTCGGATCTTGACAGCGAGCGACGTGGGCCTGGCGCCCTACTTTCTGGACTGACTGGTGGCGCGATCCGGCGCCTGAAGTCAGCAGCTGGCAGGCGCCTTTGGATGAAGCAACTCGCCGCTGACATACGTCGCGTCGACGGAGCGTTCGTCGCCGAGCATCATCATGCCAAAAGCATCATGACGCAGCTGCTCGAAGCTTTGGTTAGCCGTCGATAGGGTGGAGTCGATGATCGCGTTCTCGGCGCGAAATGACAGGTGCAGCGTGGAGTGCGGGTTGAGCACGACGATGTCGGCGTATTTGCCGGGATCGAAACTGCCGATCTCATTATCCAGCATCAGCGCCTTGGCGCCGCCCATGGTGGCGAGATAGAGCCCCTTGAAAGCCGACAGCTTCTGTCCTTGAAGCTTGGCCACCTTGTAGCCGTTGTTGAGGACGGTGAAGAGCGAGAAGCTGTCCCCTGCCCCCATGTCGGTGCCAACGCCGACGCGCACCGGCGTTTCCACCGACTTCGCCTTGTGGATCATGAATAGGCCGCTGCCGAGATAGAGATTCGAGGTCGGGCAAAAGGAAATCGCCGATTTGGATGAGGACAGGCGCCTGAAGGCGTCGTCGTTGATGTGTATCGCATGGCCGGCCGTGAATTTGGGGCCGACGATGCCGGCGCGTTCATAGACGTTCAGATAGTCCTTGGCCTCGGGAAACAGCTCTGCGACCTCGGCAACTTCCTTCTGGTTTTCCGACATATGGGTGTTAACCCACGCATCCGGATGCTCTCGTTTGAGCTGACCGCAACGGTCGAGCTGCTCCCGCGTTGAACCGAGGGCGAAGCGCGGCGTGATTGCGTATTTATTGCGGCCCTTCATGTGCCATCGCGCGATCAGGTCTTTGCTGTCGGCGTAGAAGCTGTCGGCGGTATCGAGATAGTCTGGTGGCGCGGCACCGGGGCGGTCAATGCCGGTAAGGCCAGCGACCATACAGATGTTGCGCGCACCGCACGCTTCAAAGAAGGCGTCGACGGATTGCGCAAAGGTCGTGGTGAACACTTGCGCCGTCGTCGTACCGTTCTGCAGCAGCAGGTCAAGAAACAGGTCGGCCACCGAACGCGCGTAGGCCTTGTCGCGGAACTTCAACTCTGTCGGGAAAGTGTATTTCGCGAGCCATTCCAGCAGATGCTCGCCAAATGCTGCGATCATCTCCGTCTGCGGATAATGAACATGCGTGTCGATGAAGCCCGGCAGGATCAGCCGGCCGGGATAGGCAGTGATGTGCGCTTTGGCGTGCCTTTCGGCCAACGCGCCGTAGGGCCCGAAATCGGCAATCCGTTCGCCATCAATGACCAGCAAGCCATCCGGCAGGTATCGAACCGCTTCCCGCTCGTCGCGATAGAACGGATCGTCGAGGAAGTCGAGAAACGCGCCCCTGATCGCCTTCATGACCAATCTCGTCGACCGGGAGCCTTGTCGCGCCTACTAAAGGTGGCTCTAGGCCACCTGTTCCTTCGTCTTCATGAACCGCAGTTGCGGCCAGTTCTTTTCCGCGTCGTCCAGGTGCCAGGCGTTGCGGGCCAGGAAGACGGGCGTGCCGTCATGGTCCTCGGCGATGGCCGCCTGGTTGGCGTCGGAGAACTTCTTCAGCGCCGGGGCATCGTCGGTTTCGACCCAGCGTGCGGTATACAACGTCGTCGGCTCAAAATGGACGGGGATGTTGTATTCTGTGCGGATGCGGTCGGCCAGCACCTCGAACTGCAGGGTGCCGACCACGCCGACGATGTAGGCGCTATCCAGGCGCGGCTTGAAGACACGCGCCGCCCCCTCCTCCGCCAACTGCTCCAGCGCGCGGCCGAGATGCTTGGCCTTCATCGGGTCGTCGGGGCGCACCCGCTGCAGCATTTCCGGTGCGAAGCTGGGGATGCCGGTGAAGTGCAGCTCTTCGCCCTCGGTCAGCGCGTCGCCGATGCGCAGATTGCCGTGATTAGGCAAGCCGATGATGTCGCCGGCCCACGCCTCTTCCGCCACCTCGCGGTCCTGGGCCAGGAACAGCACCGGGTTGTGCATGTTGACCTGCTTGCCCGAGCGCACATGGCGCAGCTTCATGCCGCGCTGAAAATGGCCGGAGGCCAGCCGCATGAAGGCGATTCGATCCCGGTGTTTCGGGTCCATATTGGCCTGGATCTTGAAGACGAAGCCGGCGACCTTGCCCTCGTCCGGGCTGATCTCCCGCTCCGCCGTCGGCTGTGCGCGGGGCGGCGGCGCAATCTCCGCCAGGCCCTGCAGCAGCTCACGAACACCGAAATTGTTCACTGCGCTGCCGAAATAGACCGGGCTGAGATTACCTTCACGATAGGAGGTCAGGTCGAAGTCAGGCATCAGGCCGCGCGCCATCTCGACCTCTTCACGCAGCTGCGCGACGGCATAGTCCGGCAGCCGCGCGTCCAGCATTGGGTCGTCCAGACCTTGGCAGGCCTCGCCATCGGACAGGGCCGACTTCTCGCCCTTTTCCATCAGCACCAGACGGTCGCGGAGCACGTCGTAGCAGCCGAGGAAGCCCTGCCCCATGCCGATCGGCCATGTGCCCGGAGTCAGTTCCAGGGCAAGCTGCTGTTCGATCTCGTCCAGCAAGTCGAAGCTGTCGCGGCCGTCGCGGTCCATCTTGTTGATGAAGGTGACGATCGGCACGTCGCGCAGGCGGCAGACCTCGAACAGCTTGCGGGTTTGTTCCTCGATCCCTTTGGCGGCGTCGATCACCATCACCGCGGAATCGACGGCGGTCAGCGTGCGGTAGGTGTCCTCGGAAAAGTCCTCGTGGCCCGGCGTGTCGAGCAGGTTGAAGATGCGGCCGTCATAATCGAAGGTCATGACCGAGGTGCCGACCGAGATGCCCCGCTCCTTCTCCACCTTCATCCAGTCAGACCGGGCGCGGCGCGCCTCGCCTTTTGCCTTCACAGCGCCGGCAAGCTGAATGGCGCCGCCGAACAGCAGCAGCTTTTCGGTCAGCGTTGTCTTGCCGGCATCCGGGTGGGCGATGATCGCGAAGGTACGCCGCCGGGCGATCGGATCGGCCAGATCGTGGGGTAGCGAGTCAGGCATGGCGGGGAGATGCGACGATCCCGGCATAAAGTCAATAACAAGGGGATAATTGCGGGGATAACTGCCGTGGCAGGGCGATTACCCCAAGATCTTGCCGTCGAACGGGTGCCAACCCTCACGATGTTCGATTTCGATGACCCAGAGGTCCGGGTCGCGGCTTGTCGCGCGCTCGATATAGGCCCGCGCGTCTTCCTCAGACATGGTCTCGCCGGCGCCCGCGACCATCCAGGCCGGATTGCCGTCCAGGTCGCGGGTCTGGCTGAGCAGCCGGCTAGTGCCGTCCAGCAATGATAGTTTCAGCAGCACCAGGCCGCCCATGGCGTCGCCGCGGCGCAGCACGTAGGCGCCGACGCCTTCCGTCGCGCAATGGCGCAGATGGGCCTTGACCACCGTCTCGGTCGGCAGGCGCCCGTCATCCATGACCCAGCCTCAGCGCTTGGTGCGCAGCGTCGGAAACGCGATGACGTCGCGGATCGATGGGTTACCGGTCATCAGCATGACCAGCCGGTCGATCCCGACGCCCATGCCGCCGGTCGGCGGTAGGCCGTATTCCAGGGCAGTGACGTAGTCGGTGTCCATCATCTGGGCTTCCTCGTCGCCGGCCTCGCGCGCGCTCACCTGGGCCTGGAACCGCTCATACTGGTCTTGCGGATCGGTCAGTTCGGAGAAGGCGTTGGCCACCTCCCAGCCATTGACGAAGGTTTCGAACCGCTCGGTCAGGCGCGGATCGCTGCGATGGGCCTTGGCCAGGGGCGAGATATCGCGCGGGAAGTCGGTGACATGGACCGGCTGGATCAGCGCGGCCTCGGCCTTGTGCTCGAAGGCGATTTCGACCGCCTGGCCCCATTTCTCCCCGCCCTCGATCGGGCAGTCCATTGCCTTGGCTGCCTCGCGCGCGGCCTCGTCGCCCTCGATGGCGGCAAAATCGACGCCGGTCGCATCCTTTACAAGATCGACCATGCTGCGCCTGGGATACGGGCCCTTAAAGTCGATCTCCGTGTCCTCGAACGTCGCAACGGTCGTCCCGTTTAAGGCAACGGCGACACGTTCGAACAGAGACTCCGCCAGTTCCATCATGTCGGTGTAGTCGGCATAGGCCTGGTACAGCTCCATCATGGTGAATTCGGGGTTGTGCCGGGTCGACAGGCCCTCGTTCCGGAAGTTTCGGTTGATCTCGAACACGCGCTCAAACCCGCCCACGACCAGACGTTTCAAATAGAGCTCCGGCGCGATGCGCAGATAAAGCGGCATGTCGAGCGCGTTGTGGAACGTCTCGAACGGCTTGGCCGAAGCGCCGCCCAACAGCGTATGCAGCATCGGCGTTTCGACCTCCAGGAAGCCGCGTTCGATCAGCGCGGCCCGTAATTCCGTTATCGCCTGGGCGCGCTGGCGGAACGTGCGGCGGCTGTCCTCGCTCATGATCAGGTCGAGATAGCGCTGACGATAGCGCTGCTCGACATCCGTCAGGCCATGATACTTCTCCGGCAGGGGCAGCAGCGTCTTTGACAGAAGCGTGATCTGAAGCGCGTTGATGGTCAGTTCGCCCCGCTTGGTCCGCCGCACCAGCCCTTCGACGCCAATCAGATCGCCGATGTCGAGATAGGCGAGCTTCGCCCGCTCCGCCTCGTCCATGATGTCCTTGTGGCTGAAGATCTGGATCTTGCCGGTTTCGTCATGCAGGTCGATGAACATGCCGGAATTGCGCATTGCCCGAATGCGTCCGGCCACCCGGACCCGGTCCTCCGTCTCGGTCTCGGCGGGCAGGTCGGCATATTTGTCCTGCAGGGCGGCGGCATCGGCGTTCTTGTCGAACCGATAGGGGTACGGATCGATGCCGGCCGCACGGGCGGCCTGCAGCTTCTCAAGGCGCGATGCCTTCAGCGGATTGTCGGACGGGTCGTGGGGCGCGGCGAAGGCGCCGTCTTGGGTGGAGGTCTCGCTCATGTCTCATCAGCTTGCTGGCCCCCATGCAGCGCAAGGGGGCGGATCGAGGGGCGGCGCACTATAGGGGTGGCCTGCGCGCATTTGAAGGCCGGCCGCGACCGACCTGCAAGTGCTGGTCACGACGGAATTAATCCCTATTCTGCCGCGATGAGCCAGTTTCCGCAAAGCGCCGCCCAAACAGTCCTGCCCAGCGCCGATGCGGTCGTCGCAGGCGCGGTCTCCGTGACACTGGTCAGCGCCGACGGTGAGATCGAGACGCTAAGCCACGCCGATTTGACGGAGCGGCTGGACGGGCCGCCGTTGCTGATGTGTCACGCCAGGTCTCTGGCCCGCCGGGTCGGCCGCAACTGGATTGCCGGTCTGGACGTGCTGGAGCTGTTCGCGTTTGTCCATCCGGCCCGGTTTTGTCGCCCGACGCCTGAAGGGCTGTCCGCGGCATTGGATCTGCCACCGCCCGGCGACGCGGCCGGCCGGGCCGTGGCCCTGCACCGCATCACCGGCAGGCTGCTGACGGATCTGGCGGCGCACCGGGACGAGCCGTCGGATCCCGTTGCCATTGCCTGGACCATGGGCCAAGGCGGATGGCCTTGGGCGCGGTTCGTATTGGCCGCCCTGGGAAGCCCGGCCGGAACGGGCGGCACCCGCAGCGGTCTCGAGGTCTGGCACCGATTGCCCGAATGGCAATCGGACGCACCGCCCCCGCCGCCCACGTCCCAGCCGGTCACGGATACCGAAGCCCGTAAACGGCTCGCATTGCTGCGCGGCAGGTTATCGGAAGAGCGGCCCCAGCAGGCCGACTATGCCAGTGCCGTGGCCCAGGCCTTCGACCCGAAGCCCGACGAAGAGACGCCCATCACCGTCCTGGCGGAAGCCGGCACCGGCGTGGGCAAGACCCTGGGCTATCTGGCGCCGGCCACGGTTTGGGCGGAGAAGAACGGCGCGCCCGTCTGGATCTCGACCTTCACCCGCAACCTTCAACACCAGATCGACCAGGAGCTTGAACGGCTGGTGCCCGACCCGGTCGACAAGGCGCGGCGCGTGGTGATCCGCAAGGGGCGAGAGAACTATCTTTGCCTTTTGAACCTGGATGATGCCGTGAAGGCGCGGCCCACCCAACCTCACACCTCCACGGCCCTGGGTCTGGTCGCGCGCTGGGCCGCCGCCACTCGGGACGGCGATCTGCAAGGCGGCGACCTGCCCGGCTGGCTGGCCGATCTGGTCGGGCGCGGCCGCAGCCTGGGCCTGGGCGACCGGCGTGGCGAGTGCATCTATTCCGCCTGCCCCCACCATCAAAAATGCTTCATCGAGCGCAGCGTACGCCGGGCACGCAGGGCCGACATCGTCATCGCCAACCACGCGCTGGTGATGATTCAGGCCGCTCTGGGCGGCATCGACGACCAGAATGTGCCGACCCGGCTGATCTTCGATGAAGGCCACCACCTTTTCGACGCGGCCGACAGCGCCTTTTCGAGCCATCTGACCGCCCGCGAAGCCGCCGAACTGAGGCGTTGGCTGATCGGGTCCGACGTCGCCCGCCGCTCGCGCGCCCGTGGCCTGCGCCGCCGCATCGAAGACCTGCTCGCCAACGACGAGGAGGCGATGGAGCAACTGGACGAGTTGGAGCGGGCGGCACGGACCTTGCCAGCGGAGGCTTGGTCATCGCGCCTGAGATCGCGGGATACCAGCGAGCCAACCGAAAGCGTGCTGACCGAGGATGGCCTGCACGGAGCGGCGGAGCGTTTCCTGATGCTGGTGCGTCAGCAGGTCTATGCCAGGGCGAAGGGGCGCGATGGGCCGTATGACCTGGAAACCGACGCCACGCCGCCGATCGACGGCATCCTTGAGGCCGCGTCCGGTCTGCGGGCCTCGCTGGCGCGGTTGCAGAAACCCATGCAGGCTTTGGCGCGTCGGCTGAAGGCACGGCTGGAAGACGAGGCCGAAACGCTGGACAGCAACACGCGGCAGCGCCTGGAAGCCAGTGCCAGAGGTCTTGAACGGCGTGCCAGGGACAACATCGGCCCTTGGATCGCCATGTTGGATGCCCTGGCCGACATATCGCCCGATCACGTGGTCGACTGGTTCGGCGTGGAGCGCATCGAGGGCCGCGACATCGATGTCGGTTACTATCGGCACGCGCTGGACCCGACCCAGTCCATGATGGCGAGCCTGGCCGGCCCGACACATGGCATGGCGATCACCTCGGCGACGCTGACCGATGGCACCGGCGACGTCGAACAGGATTGGACCGCTGCGGAGGTGCGCACGGGAACGGCCCACCTCGGCCTTCCCGCCATCCGGGCGCGAGTACCCTCGCCCTTCGACTATGCTGGCCAGACCCGCGTGCTGATCGTGCGCGACGTGCGCAAGGACGATTTGGACCAGGTCGCCGCCGCCTATCGCGCACTGATCGAGGCCGCTGGCGGCGGAACGCTGGGCCTGTTCACGGCGATCAGCCGGCTGCGCGCCGTCCATGGGCGCCTGGCCCCGACGCTGGAGGCCGCGGGCCTGCCCCTGTTCGCGCAGCATGTCGACGGCATGGACGTATCGACGCTCGTCGATATCTTTCGGGGCGAGGAAGACGCCTCGCTGCTGGGCACGGACGCGGTGCGCGACGGTGTCGACATCCCCGGCCGCTCCCTGCGGCTGATCGTTTTCGACCGGGTGCCCTGGCCACGCCCCTCGATCCTGCAGCGCGCGCGCGCGGCCCATTTCGGCAAGCAGCGCTACACGGACATGCTGACCCGCCTGCGCCTGAAGCAGGCCTTTGGACGCCTGGTGCGCCGGGCTGACGATCGCGGCGTCTTCATTCTCCTGGACCCGATGATGCCGACCCGTCTGACCGGGGCGTTTCCGGAAGGGGTGGAGGTTGAACGGCTGGGATTGGCGGAGGCCGTGGAGATCACGCGAGGGTTCCTGGCAGCGACGGCGGAGAAACAGGGCGGCAAGTGATGGAGGCCGATTTGACCGGCGTCATGCGTCGGTCATCGGCAGCCTGTAATCTTGCAACAGTCAACACGAATGGGCGGACCGAAGGCATGACCGACTATCAACTCAAAGACGTCACCGAGAAAGACTACATCTATATCGAGCGGACCTGCTCGATGGACCCTGAGGTCGTCGGCAAAACAATGGGTGAGGCCTTCGGAGCCGTCGTTTCGTTCGCATCGGAACACGGCATCGCGCTCGATAGCCAGCCCATCTCCGTCTACCATACCTACGATCCTAAGACGCTGACCTTCCGCGCGGGCTTTTTCGTCAAGCCGGAGGATGCGGCAAAGGCGAGTGGCGAGGTTCAGGCCGACAAGACACCCAGCGGACAGGTCCTTTTCCTGACCCATGTCGGTCCCTACAGCGAACTTCGCACGACCTACGGCGAGGCGATGGCTTACATCGAGCGGAACGGTCTCAAGATCGGCGCGCCGACATGGGAGGTCTATGTCGACGACCCGGACAGGACACCGGAGTCAGAGCTGCGCACCGAAATCTTCATGGCGTTGGCATAGGCGGTCGGAACCCATCAGGGCGAGCGTGTTTCCGGCGTTGATTTCCGGCGTTCCCGCCCGGCACAGGGTTCCTTGTGATCGGACATGATATGCACTACATCTCTTATGTATCATGCATCTCACGATGAACTGTCCTTAGCCATGCCAGGTGAGCAATTCTCCTTCCTCGACCTGTCGCGCGAGGATATTGCTGCGATGCCCGCAAGGCTGCGCAAAAAGATTGCCAAGGATCTCTCCGCTGAAGACCGGGCATCTGGCCACTGGCTGCTTGTTGGCTCGGATGAGGGGTGGCTGCTGCAAGTGCTTGCGCGTTCGCTCCGTGCACTCCCTGCCCGCGCGGCGGAGCGACGTGCCAAGGTTGCCGAGGAGAACATTCTGCGTCTGATGGATGTTCTGATCGACGACGCGCCGCGTCACGAAATCGACTTCGAGCTTGAACGCGACAATGCCCGGCTACGCGCGACATATCTTCGCGACACGCCGACGCTGACAAGTGCGGAGGTTCGCGGCGCCTCTGGGCTGGCGCCCAAAAACAAAAGCGAGCCGGCCTCTCGATGGAAGCGCGAGGGAAAGATCTTTGCCGTGAGGATCGGCGGCAAGGACCACTACCCGGCCTTCCAGTTCGCCGACGGCGAGCCGATACCCGCCCTCAAAAGGATCCTCTCGGCGCTGCCGGACGATCTGACCTCTTGGCAAACGGCGCTTTGGTTCGCGTCCGGCAATGGCTGGCTTGACGGTGCGCCGCCGCAGGATTGCCTGCGCAGGCCCAACGACGTCGTGGCCGCTGCCGAGCATCTTGCCGCACCGGCGATCGGCTGACTTTACGTTTCTCTGAGCGCGCGGTCGCGATGAGCGTGGCCGCAACCAGAGGTCGGCAGAGAACTCTGAAGCAGCAAAGGCCGTCACGCCGCCACCATGTCCATCCGAAAGCCGCCGGCGAAGCTGGCATCGCCGAATGTAACGGTCCTGAGAGCTGGCAAGCGGCTACATCGCGTGCATGACAGCGGCTTCGCGGCAAACGACTTCAACCCCTGTCGGGGTGGAGCAACGAGATTTGCGCCCATTCACGATGCTGGCGGCAGGTGCGTGCCATCTCTCTACACGGGCAGCACGCTCGAGGCGGCGATACATGAGACGATTTTTCACGACATACCGGCCCGGGCCAGGATCAAGACCGTGCCCAAGCGCAACGTCTCGTCGCGCGCCCATGGCGAGCTGGAGTTGACGCGGGACCTTCAACTGGCGACTCTACGAACACCCGACCTGAAGAAATGGCGCATCAGGCGGACCGACTTGATCGCGTCTTCGCCAACGCTCTACGGCGATACCGCCGAATGGGCGAAAGCGATTCATGATCAGTTTTCCCGCATCCATGGGCTGGTCTGGACTTCGAACCAATGCGATCCGGATGACGCGCATCTCTTTTTCGGTGACCGGGTTTCGTCTGCGGATTTCTCGATTGTAAGCGCCCGGGATGGTCGGACCGACCCGACATTTATTGCCGATGTGCGCGCAACCGGGAGCCGCGGCGGTATCACGATCACGGTGTAGCCTGATGGATGGCCGCTGTCGCTGCTCAGGCGACCATCTCCTCATACAAACGCAGATAGTCGCCCGCCGCACGACCCCAACTGAAATCCATGGCCATCGCGGTTTGCTGCATTGACCGCCATCGGGCCCGGTCCTGCCACTGATCACAGACCCAACCGATGGTGCCGGCCAAGGCATCGATGGTTGCCAGGTTGAAGACAAAGCCGGTCGCAGTGCCGGCGGCAATCGCCTTGGCGTCGGCGTTCACGACCGTGTCGGCGAGGCCGCCCGTGTTGCGGACGAGCGGCAGGCTGCCGTATTTCATGGCATAGATCTGGGTCAGGCCGCACGGCTCCGCCCGGCTTGGCACCAGCACCACGTCGCTGCCGGCGATGATGAGATGGGCCAGTTCCTCGTCATAGCCGAGAACCGCGCCGACTTGCCCCGCGAACCGATCGGCGCTGGCGCGGAACCCCGCCTCCAAGCCCGCCTCGCCGGTTCCAAGCAGCGCGAGCTGGCCGCCGCGCTCCACCAACACCGGCAAGGCGGCGAACAACAGGTCGAGACCCTTGTGCCAGGTCAGCCGGCTGACCACGCCGAACAGCGGCCCCTCGGCCACCTGATCGAGGCCGAGCCTCTCTCGTAGCGCCTTCTTCGCGACCTCCTTGTCATCGATGCTTTTCGCGCCATACGGCCGCGGTAGCCGATGGTCCGTGGCCGGGTTCCAGACATCATAGTCGGCGCCATTGACGATGCCGGAGAGGACATCGGCGCGGCTTCGCAGCAGGCCATCGAAGCCGCAGCCCTGTTCGACGCTCTGGATTTCCTGCGCATAGGTCCGGCTGACGGTGGTGATGCGATCGGCGGCGGCCAGACCCGCCTTCAGGAACGATACCTGGCCATAGAACTCCAATCCTTCCGGCGAGAAACTCGAGGCCGGCAGGCCAAGCCAGGCGAAGGTGTCGCCGGGAAACACGCCTTGATAGGCCAGATTGTGGACGGCGATAGCGGTTTTCGGCGTCGGTGCCGGGTCGGCGGCGAGATAGGCGGGGATCAAGCCTGCCTGCCAGTCATGGCTATGGACGACATCCGGTTGCCAGCGCGGGTCGAGACTGCGTGCCAGTTCGGCACCCGTCCAGCTTAAGGCGGCAAACCGGCGGGCATTGTCCGGCCAGTCATGCCCATTGTCGTCGAGGTACGGATTGCCCGGGCGATCGAAGAAGCCCGGCACATCCAGCACATAGGCCGGCACATCGATGTCCTCCAGATGGCCGGCCAGCACTCGCGCCGCGCCGCCGCCGAACAGGTTCGGCCATTCCGTAATTGCCGTCATGGCGCCGGCAGCCGCCATCACGCCGGGATAGCCCGGCAGCAGAATGCGCGTCGGTGCCCCAAGGCGGTTAAGGGCGGACGGCAAGGCCCCCATGACGTCGGCCAGCCCGCCGGTCTTGATCAGCGGGTAGAGTTCTGACGCGACGTGCAGGGAAGATGGCGCCACGGCCCTGTCAGTCCTCCAAGGCCTCGATCATGGGCCTGGTGATCAGCACGACGCCGCCGTCTGTCCGCTCAAACCGCGCCTCAT
Source organism: Alphaproteobacteria bacterium (assembly GCA_028277405.1). Lineage (GTDB taxonomy): Bacteria > Pseudomonadota > Alphaproteobacteria > DSM-16000 > Inquilinaceae > JANQGH01. The sequence goes on from JANQGH010000042.1 coordinate 203,027, forward strand.
CATCATCGGCGTCCTCGCCGACAACCAACCCATCGGGAATTCTGACCCGGCTGTCGACGACCGCATTGGTCAGGCGCGCGTGCCGCCCGACCCAAACATCCGGCAGCATCACCGACTGGTTGACCTGGCTGAACGAGTTCACCCGCACGCCGCTGAACAGGAGTGAGCCGTTCACCTCGCCACCGGACACGATGCAGCCGCCGGAAACCGTGCTGTTCAGGGCGAGTCCACGACGGTCGCCCGTGTCGTGGACGAACTTCGCCGGCGGCAGCTGCAGTTGATAGGTATAAATCGGCCAGAAATCGTCATAGAGGTCGAGGGCAGGCGTTACCGCCGCGAGATCGAGATTGGCTTCCCAATAGGCATCGATCGTGCCGACATCGCGCCAATAGGCCTCGGTCTGGCCCTCCGAATAGACCGCGCTTTGCTGCAGGCGATGGGCGCGGACATTGGCGTCGCCCGCGACCAGAAACGGGATGATGTCCTTGCCGAAATCGTGCGCGGAGGTGGTGTCGGCGGCATCGCGGCGCAGCTGGTCATACAGAAAGCGCGCGTTGAACAGATAGATGCCCATGCTGGCGAGTGCGATGTCCGGCTTGCCGGGCATGGCCGGCGGGTCGGCCGGTTTTTCGACGAAACTGACGACGCGCTGTTCGTCGTCGATGTGCAGAACGCCGAAACCCGTGGCCTCCATGCGCGGCACCTCGACACAGCCGACGGTGACGTCAGCGCCGGTCTCGATGTGATGATCCAGCATGGCGGCGTAGTTCTGCTTGTAGATGTGGTCGCCGGCCAGGACCAACACGAACTCGGGGCCCTCGGCCTCGAAGATGTCGACATTCTGCCAGACTGCGTCGGCGGTGCCGCGATACCACATCGACTCGTCGACACGTTGTTGGGCCGGCAGGAGGTCGACGAACTCGCCCATTTCCGCGCGCAGATAGCCCCAGCCGCGCTGTAAATGGCGCAAGAGGCTGTGGGACTTGTACTGGGTCAGGACGTAGCTGCGGCGGATGCCTGAATTGATGCAGTTGGACAGGGCAAAATCGATGATCCGGTACTTGCCGCCGAACGGAACGGCGGGCTTGGCGCGCCGATCGGTCAGCTGCTTCAGCCGGCTGCCGCGCCCACCGGCCAGCACCAGGGCCACCATGCGTTTATGCACCTGAAGGGATCGCACTTCGTCCGCCACGGCTTAGCCTCCCGCCCCTGTTTTAGCTCTTGTTCCGGGCACTATAGCAAGCGTTCGGAAGCTAGCCAGGGGCGAAAAGCGGCGCGTAGATCGCCAGCAGAACGGACAGGGTCAAGACCGATGCGATGGTCGAAATCAGGATCACGCCTGACGTCCGCTCGACATAGACCTCGTACTTTTGCGCGATGACGAACGCCAGGGCACCGGTGGGCAGTGCCGCCAGCAGAATAGCGCTGGCCAGCCAGAAGGGCTCCATCGGAAAGAAGGTGTCGGCCAACCACCAGACGAGCAATGGCTGCCAGAACAGCTTCAAGACACTGATCCAGCCAATCTCGGACAAGTCGGCCGCCAGCGGTCGGCTGGACAGGAACAGACCGATCGCGAACAGGGCACAGGGGCTGGCGGCTGCGCCCAGGAGATCGAACAGGTTGGTCGCGGGCTCCGGCAGCGGCAGGCCAACGAAGCTGGCCAACAGACCAAGGACAGGCGCCACCACGAGCGGGTTCTTGACCAGCGCCAGCAGCACGTCGAACAAGGCGTGCCCGATATGGCGCCCTCGGCTTGCCGTCAGCTCCAGACCGATGACCGCGAGGCCGACCGACACCGCCGACATGATGACCGTCGCCAGCAGAGCTGGCGCCAAGCCCGCCGTGCCAAACGCCGCGACGAAGAGCGGGATGCCCATATAGCCGGTGTTGGAGAAGCTGGCGTTCATGCCCTGCATGATCAGGACGCCGGCACGTTCGCGATGGATCACGGCGCCGATGATCATGCCGACCAGCCAGACGCCAATGACGCTGCCAAGAAAGGCATTGATGAATGGCCAATACAGCACCTCTTGGATCGAGGTGCGCGCCATTGCCAGAAACAGCAAGGGCGGTAGCGCCACCCAGTAGACGAACTGGTTAAGTGCCTGGGATGCCGTGTCGCCCAAGACACCGATGCGCCCGGCGACATAGCCGGCGAGAATGACCGCAAAGATCGGCAGGGCGACGTTCAGGACCGCTTCCATCGTCCGGTCATGCCATGTCGGCCATGGCCTGTCGATAGAGCCTAGCTGGATGGCTGCCATCGCTGGCCCGCTAGGTCGCAGTGTCGCCTTGACGAATGGCTCTCACCGTCCTCATATCCCGGCAACGCGCGGTTCACCCGATCCGCCAACCATGCCGCTTTCTGCCGCCTCACACCTAGCGGCAGTTCAGAAGGAATCCTCGATGTCTTCGACCGCTCAAGCAGCGCTTATCCACACCATGGTCCTCGTCTCCGCGTCAGACGGCAACATGACCGACAGCGAGCTGGCCACGATCGGCGACATCGTCCGGATGCTGCCCGTGTTCAGCGGGTTCGACGACACGCAGCTTTCAGAGGTGGCGAGCCAGTGCGTCGCGACCCTGCAGAACGAGGACGGCTTGGATCTGGCCTTGACGGCGATCCGCGAGGCGCTGCCGGACTATCTGCGCGAGACGGCCTATGCCGTCGCCTGCGATGTCGCGGCCGCCGACGGCGAGGCCAGCCAGGAAGAGCTGCGTTTGCTGGAGTTGCTGCGCCACCGAATCGGTGTCGATCGTTTAGCGGCGGCCGCCATCGAACGTGGGGCGCGTGCCCGTCACATGACGCTGTAGGCACTACGAGGCCGCGAGTCGGTCCCGAGCCTCAAGGATCGCGTCGAGAGCCAGCAACGACGCTTCGTGTCGCGCTGGATGGTGATGGACCACGGCGAAGACCGGCAGTTCCGGCCAACCGTCGGGAACGTTTGCAAGCTCGCCCGATGAGAGCATTTGGTGCATTGCATCCCTGAAATCTGAGATTTGCCCGAACGTCCGGCCCGGTGCGTGGCGGCCGACCATGGCTGCCGCGGCCTGTCCGATCGCACAGGCCTGGATGGCGTGGCCGTATCCGGTGACCCGATCGCCGTCGACGGTCAGATCAACGGTAATCCGGCTGCCGCAGGTCAGACTGTCGCGTACGACGGTGATGTCCGGGGCCGGTAGCCGTTCGGGTGCCGCGCTGGCCGCCGCCAGCCGCAGAATGTCGCGGTTGTAAAGCGGGTCGTCCATATGGCCCCGTCAGGCGGCCTCGCCACTGGTGACACCCCGCCCGGCATGGGCTGAAGCCATGGCGAAAATGGCCTGCAGCATGGCGTTCAGGCCGTTGCTGCGGGTCGGGCTGAGGTGGGAATCGAGGCCGATCGCCTCAATGAAGGCGGGCGGTGTGCTGTTGATCTCGTCCGCCGTGCGGCCGTTATAGATGCGCATCAAGAGGGCGATCAGCCCGCTGACGATCGCCGCATCGCTGATTGCCGCCATCCGCAGCCGCCCGTCACGCCATTCGCCGACCAGCCAGACTTGGCTCTGACAGCCCTGAAGCTTGTTCTCTTCGCGCTGCCACTCAGGCGGAAACGGCGGCAACTGGCGGCCCTGATCGATCAGATACTGATACCGGTCCAGCCAATCGTCGAAGAAGGCAAAATCATCGATCAGATCCTGCTGGGCCTCATCGATGCCGGTTTCAGGAACGGAAACGTCAATCATGCGCCGGGCACCGTTGTCACGTCGAACTGTCTTGAAGTGCCCTCAACATGGGGGTGGGCCACGTGGCAATCAATCGAGCGCGAACCACGCCTTCAGCGGCAGATGGTCCGAGGCGAGTTGGGTCTCGGGCGTCACGACGACTTCGTTGCCCAACAGCCGAAAATGCCGGCTGGCAAGAATGCGGTCAAAAGGGACGACGGGCAACCTCGTATGCCAGGTCGCGGCCGTTGCCATGTGGGGCAGGATGTCGGTCAGGCGGGTCAGTGAATCAGAGCCGGGTCGCCAATGGTTGAAATCGCCCATCAGCAGCGTCGGCACATCCCTGCGTTCGGCAAGCGACACGATCACGCGGCCGATTTGAATGCGCCGTTCCCAGGGCGCCAATCCCAGATGCATATTGACGACGCGGATCAGATGACCGTCGACCGTCACATCGATGTCGATCGCGCCTCTGGGAACATGGCTCTGGATCGTCAGGTCGATGGCCCGCGTTTTGCCCGGGGGCTCGCGGGTCAGCAGCGCGTTGCCGAAATGGGCGTCCTCACGATGTTTCACCGGCCCTTCGGCAACTTCGAAGCCGCTGTGCTGTTTCAGGTAGGCATACTGATCGAAGTTCGGCCGGCCGCGCAGATGCCAGCCAACTTCTTGCAGGCCAATGATCTCGGCATCGAAGTCCCGAATCGCCCGATTGACACGATCAGGCAGCCATTGGCCGTCGATGCCCAGGCAGGAATGGATGTTGTAGGTGACGACGGAAAACTTGGTCACGTCGTCATCGCCAACGGTCTCGCCTGGTTCGGGCCCTGCCCGGCGTTTGATGGATCGTTCATCGGGGGAACGGATACGTGATGGGCGGCAAGTCGAAAGGCTATCGGACGGCAATTATTCGTTTAGGTCAAGGTGCCGCGAAGCCATGTTGGCACCGCGTGGACATGACACTCCATGACGAGAACTGGTCTTTTCATCGCAGCCAACGCGGCCGGCCAGAGTGCGCACAAGCATGAACATGCGCTTGATCACGGCCATTACGCGCGACACAATCAAAAAACGAACCTAATGGGAACCCTCCCGCAATCGAATTCAATCGCCAATGAAAATGGGGATCGTCATGGCCAGAACTACACAAGTGGTTGCCGCAACCGCCCTTCTAGAGCAAATTCTGACCGTTGAGAATCGAGGGGGATTCCCAAGGTTCTGGAAATCTGATTCAAGATGCAGGCTGGTGAAGGAGGCCAGCCTGTATGGC
>JANQGH010000040.1 GCA_028277405.1 Alphaproteobacteria bacterium
CAAAGCCATTGCGCGCGCGTGGACCGACGGCGCCTACAAGGCCAAACTTGTGAGTGATCCCCATACCGCCCTGGCCGAAGCCGGTGTCGAGGTGCCCGCCGGGACGACGGTCAAGGTGGTGGAGAACACGACTGATACACAGCATCTGGTCCTGCCGGTGGCCCCGCCCGAGGCCGGTGAGGTCTCTGTGGACGAGTTGGAAAAGGTCGCCGGGGGATATCGATACGACCGTGTCCCGTCGATGCCTTCCGATTAACTCGGCCGAAAGAGGCAAGAATAACTGTTCCGCTGCCAATCCTCGAAAGGAAGAGAAATCCATGACCATTGCCAAAGCCATTGCGCGCGCGTGGACCGATGGCGCCTACAAGGCCAAACTTGTGAGTGATCCCCATACCGCCCTGGCCGAAGCCGGTGTCGAGGTGCCCGCCGGGACCACGGTCAAGGTGGTGGAGAACACGACCGACACGCAGCACCTGGTCCTACCGGTGGCCCCGCCCGAGTCCGGTGAGGTCTCTGTGGACGAGTTGGAAAAGGTCGCCGGGGGATATCTATACGACCGTGTTCCGGGGCACCCTGGATAGTGATAACTCGGCCGAAAGACGCAAGAGGACTGCGGCCTGTCGGTCATTGAAGATTCTCGTGTTCGAAATCACGAATCGGCGGACCGCACGTCTCAGCATCGATCGGCGCAGCTAGGGTTGATGACGATGGCCTGATGCCATCGCCTTCAATCCGGCAAGGGCGAGGGCGGCATGATGGCTCTTCATGTGGATTCGCGACAATAGAAGAGCCTATGTTTTATTGGTAACGATCCAACGCCATCGCAATTCAGCATGGATTTGAGAGCATGGAAGGACCGGTCACCAGCGCGCGGCGTCGGCGATCGCAGGAGGCACTCGATACGAGAGTCTCGCTGATCCCAAAGGCGCACAAGCTGGTGATCGGTGTCGTTGCGCTTTTGCTGCTGATTGTGATCGCCTGGGGTTGGCTGGGTTCTGTGCCCACGACCGTGCGTGGTGACGGCATCCTGATGCCGGCCAACGATCGTTTGCACATCGTATCCGCTGCCGAAACAGGCACCATCGACAGCATAGCGGTGCAGGTCGGGGACACGGTCGCGGCCGACCAGATCCTTGTCACTCTAAGCCTGACCGAACTGGAGGCCGACCTACGGTCGGCAAGACAGGCGCTTCAAGACGCCACTGAAGGCCAATCACGGCGCGCGAGCCAACTCGGCGCTGATCTCGCCGATTTGGAACGCGTGACGGAACGCCGGTTGGATCTGATCGAGGCAACAACAGGCGATGATACGGACAACCAGGATCTGGCGCTGCGACTTGAGGCGTCGCGCGTTCAAATGCAGCTCGATGATTTCAGGCTCCGGCTCAATGACCAGCTTGAGGACGATCGGAGACGTGTTGCGACGTTGACCGCCGCGCTGGCCGAACTGGAAGCTCGCCACGCTGCTGCGGAAGCGGTTAGAAGCCCGATGGCGGGAATCGTTCACCAGGTACCCGTCAGCCTCGGCGAGGTCGTGCGAGCGGGTGATCGGGTCTTGATTGTCCATGGTCCGGTTTCGCGCTTGGAGGTGCTGGCATTCCTGGAACCGGATCATGCCCGCCTGGTCGCCGAAGGCATGCCGGCCCATGTGGCGCCCACCACCATCGCACAGGAGGAGTATGGCAGCCTGCGCGGTGAGGTTACTTACGTCACCCCGCATCCATTGTCGCAACGGTCGATCAATGCCTGGCTTCACAACCCCGGACTGGCGGAGCAATTGACCCAGGCCGGCGGCTCGTACCTGGCCAGGATAGCGCTTGTGGCGGACCCCGATACGCCAAGTGGCCTGCAATGGTGGTCCGGTACGGGCCCGCCATTCGCGGTCTCGGTCGGCACCCTCGCCGCTGTCGATGTTGTCGTTGCCGAACAGCGACCAATGGCTCTGGTGCTGCCGGTGATCCAGACGCTGATCGGCCGGTGATCGGTTGGCTCCGAACGTTGTCGGACGGGCACAAACGCCATAGTGCGGTGTTCGCGCGCACGCCGACCGTCATTCAAATGGAGGCGGTCGAATGCGGTGCGGCGGCGCTTGCCATCGTCCTGGGCTACTTTGGGAAGTTCGTTCCCTTGGAGGAGATGCGCGCGGCTTGCGGCGTATCGCGCGACGGCAGCAAGGCATCCAATGTCATGGCCGCCGCAAAGCGCTACGGACTGAACGGCAAGGCCTATCGACGGAATACTCAAGCGACACTCGACGGACCGTTCCCGTCGATCGTGTTTTGGAACTACAACCATTTTCTGGTGGTCGAGGGCTGTCGGGGCGATCAGATCTACCTCAACGATCCAGCCCTCGGCCGGCGCACCGTCACGCGCGACGAGTTCGATATCAGTTATAGCGGTATTGTTCTGACGTTTGAGACAGCGGCGGAATTTGAGCCAAGCGGCACTCCGCCCGAATTCTTCGCTCGGCTCATCGGTCAAGCACTCACTTTCAAATGGACACTCGGGCTCATTCTGTTCGTCGGCGCATTGCTGGCAATACCGACGTTTGTGGTGCCGGGTCTCACGGCGGTGTTCGTCAATAACGTGCTCATCAGGGGGCTGGACGGCTGGCTGGAAGTCTTGATCTTGCTGATGATCGGCGCGATCGCGATTCAGTTCTGCCTCGGCTGGATTAAGGAATCAGGGCTGCTGCGTCTTGAAACCCAAATGGCGTTGAGGCGTTCAGCCGACTTTGTTTGGACCGTCTTGCGTCTTCCCGCCTCGTTTTTCGCCATGCGCTATCTGGGTGACATCGCCAGTCGGATCACCAGTGTCGAACGCGTCGCTCATTTGGTCACCAGCGAATTTGGTGGGGCGGCGATCAATGTGTTCACTGCGCTGGTGATCTATTTGCTGATGACCATCCTCGATCCGGTTTTGGCTGCCATCTCCTTTGCAGGCGCGGCAGTCAATGTGGTGATGCTGCGGATGCTGCGTCGCGCGCGACTGGATATTTCGATTCGTCTGCAGACCGACCTGGGCAAACTGTTTGCAACATCCGTTGTCGGCCTGCGCTCTATCGAAAGTCTCAAGGCGTCCGGAACGGAAGACGATTTCTTCAGCAAATGGTCCGGCTATCACGCCCGCATGCTGCAAAGCGAGCAACGGTTGTCGCGGCTTAACCAGGTCTCGGCTGCCGTGCCGCCAATGATTGTCTTGTTGACGATGGCTTTGGTATTGGCGGTTGGCACCGTCCGGGTCATGGATGGTGTGCTGACCGTCGGTGCTTTGCTGGCATACCAGATCCTGTTGTCTTTTGTCGTCACACCGGTCCACCAGCTTGTTACGACGGCGGAACGCAGCCAGGAAGTCGCCGCCGACTTGGCGCGCCTCGACGATGTCAGAAAATATCCCGTCGACTGGCGCCACCAGCCCATCAATGACAGCAAGGCCGATACGGAGTCGACTGGTGTCGGGTTGGTCATGGACTCGGTCAGCTTCGGCTACAGCGCCTTCGATCCGCCGCTGATTGAAGACCTCTCGGTAGCGGTTCAGCCTGGGGCGTGGCTAGCCCTGGTGGGGGCGTCGGGCAGCGGTAAATCAACCATCGGCAGATTGATCAGCGGCCTGTTCACGCCCTGGAGCGGTCATATCTGGCTGGATGGACGCGACTTGACCAGCCTTGATCGCCAACGGCTTGCAATGATGCTGACTGTCGTCGACCAGGACATCGCGCTGTTCGCGGGGACATTGCGCGAAAACATCAGCCTTTGGGACAACACGGTCAGTGACCGCGAGATCCTTGAAGCTCTTCGCGATGCTGACCTGGCCGGGTTCGCTGAATCGCTGCCCGACGGGCTGGACACGGTGATCACGGAAGGCGGCCACAACTTAAGCGGCGGCCAGCGCCAACGTTTGGAAATTGCGCGAGGCTTGGTGAATTCACCGGCCTTGATCGTACTCGACGAAGCGACCTCCGCCCTCGATCCGCTGACCGAGGCAACGATCATGCGGGCATTGCGCCGCCGGGGCTTGACCTGCATCGTCATCGCCCACCGGCTAAGCACAGTCCGAAAGTGCGACGAAATCATAGTGCTCGACCAGGGCAAAGTCGTTGAACGCGGTCAACATGAAGGACTGGTGCAGGCCGGTGGCACCTATGCGGCCCTGTTAGCGGACGGCGGCGCCCCTTGACCGAAGCCGGCTGGAACAACCGACCAGGCAAGAATGCAGCAACAGCTGGGCCCGTTGCCCAGGCTGGCGTGCTGACCGCCCCCGCACGGCTTTATGTTCGCCCTGCCGGCACGGAGACATTTTCGGCGCCACGCCGGTTCGTGGTTGAGTTGCCGTCGGGGTGTTATGTGCCGGCGCTTCAGGCGGACGGAGTGGTCTTCGAGTTGGAACCACGCGATCCGTCACACTCGTTACCGATCCTGAAACTCGTCGCACCAGACCGTGAGGCTCTCGACGCGTGGCGCCAAATCCCGGCAACCTTGTCTGACACGATTGATGGTCTTGATAGCGGCGAGGTCCAAGGCCAGCCTTACGATGCGGACGGGGCAGCTGGCCGGCTGGCAGCTTCGATTGCGTCCTGGGATGCCGGATTGAGAAGCGTCAAGGAAGCAAGGGTCCGCAACGCAGCCGATGCGGATGCCGATGCGCTGGGCACTGCCTACCGCAGTCTTGCATCGGTGGCCGAACCACAGTTTCAACGGGCCAGACCAGGCTCCGATCCCTTGCTTGCCGCGGTTGCGGCGGTAGCGGAAACCGAAGGGATTCGTGTTCGCACGATCAGTTCGGACGATGTCGGCCATAGCACGGACTATCGACTGCGGTTGATTGCTCAGGCATCGGGTTTTCGATTTCGCGAGGTCGCTCTCCAAGGCACGTGGTGGCAAAAGGAGGGGGCGGCCCTGTTGGTGTGGCAAGACGCCAACAAGCAACCGCTCGCGGCGGTTTGGGACAGGACGGGATATCAGCTCGTGGATCCGATCAGTGGCGAGCGCCAAGCGATTGATCGGGCGCTTGCGGCCGATCTGCTGCCGAACGGGTTCATGTTCTATCCGTCTCTACCCGGCGCGCTTAACCCGAAATCCTTAATCAGTTTCACATTTTCCGGACTGGGGTCAGAACTTCGCCGTATCGTTCGAAGCGGTGTTCTGGCCGTTCTGATCGGTTTGTTGGTCCCGGTAGCGACCGGTGTGATCGTCGGCACCGCAATACCGCAGGGCCGGATCGGGTTGGCGCTGCAGATGAGCATATTGGTCGTCGCCGCCGCGATTGGCACGTCGGCCTTTAGGGTCGCCGGTTCGATCGCCACCATTCGGGCGACCACTGTTGCGGATTCTCGGCTGCAGGCGGCCATTTGGGACCGTGTGCTACGCCTGCCGGCGCACTTCTTCAGGCTCTATTCGACCGGCGATCTGGCTCGGCGCGCGCTCGGCGTGGAGGAAGCAAGGCAAGTCCTCACCCTATCGGCCCTCGGAGGACTGCAAAGCGGCTTGTTTGCCGGCATCAGCTTTCTGCTGATGTTCTTCTACGACGCGGCTCTGGCGGTTTACGGGTTGGTTTTCGCCGTGGCCGTCTTGGCTGTGATGGCTGTAATCGTGCGCCGGCAACTCACCTACCTGTATGACTTTCGCGAGGCAGAGGGGCGCGTCACCGGTCGTGTCGTCGACACTTTGGCCGGCATCAACAAGCTGCGTCTGGCGGCGGCGGAGGAACGGGCCTTTGCGCGTTGGGCTGACGTGTTCGCCGTTCAGCAGCGAGCCAATTGGAAGAGCGGGCGGGTCCGGGCATTTCACCTGGTCTTTACCGCCGTTGTGCCCGCGATCGGCATTCTAGGGATGATCGTGGTTGCAGGGACCCATGGCGGCACAATTGACCTTGCCGCCTTTGCGGCCTTCAATGCTGCGTTTGGCCAGTTCATTGCTGCTATCGCGGTGCTTGGGCTGTCGCTCAGCCTCGTGGTCGAGGTCTTGCCCCTGGTCCGTCGCGCAGCGCCGTTGCTGCAGGCAAAGCCGGAGGTCGATCAAGCGAAGGACGATCCGGGCGAGTTGACGGGACGGATCGAGGTTCGGGATCTCTCCTTTCGCTATCGCAGAGATGGACCGTTTGTCTTGCAAGGCATCGACATCAGCATCGCGCCGGGTGAGTTCGTGGCGATCGTCGGACCGTCGGGGTCTGGCAAATCGACCTTGGTGCGCTTGCTGCTCGGTTTCGAAGCACCTGAGCACGGCGCAATTCTCTATGACAGTCGCGATGTGAAATTGCTGGACATACGTCTTGTCAGGCGGCAGATCGGCGCCGTTCTGCAGGACGCCAGACTGACTCCGGGCAGCCTCTACGAGAACATCGCCGGTGCCTCCATCTTGCCGGACGAAGATGTCATGGCCGCAGCGGCCCAGGCAGGGCTGGCGGACGACATCGCCCAGTTGCCGATGGGGTTGGAGACCTTTATCTCAGAGGACTCCGGATCGCTTTCGGGTGGCCAGCGCCAACGGGTTGTCATTGCGCGCGCGCTGGTGGGCAAACCGGCGATTTTGCTTTTCGACGAAGCCACAAGCGCACTCGACAACCGTACGCAGGCGGTTATCAGGGACAGCCTGGACAAACTGGCCGTGACCCGCGTGATCATCGCCCATCGATTGAGCACTGTCCGCCATGCGGACAGGATTCTGGTGCTCGATCAGGGCCATATTGTCGAAAGCGGAAGCTTCGATCAGTTGATGGCAAGAAAAGGGGAGTTCTATCGCCTGGCGGCGCAACAGCTGCTGTAGGCGAGCATTAGCTGCCCTTCTGGGCGGCCGTTTGACCCCAAGCAGGCAAGGGGTCGCCGCCTGAATTCAATCGGCGATTTCAAAAATCGCTGTCGGTCTGCCCAGCCCGCCGATCACATTGCGCAGATCGGCCTGAGACATCTCTTCATCTTTGGGTCGGCTGGACGGTGGAATCGTATTCGCAATGCCGTTGCCAGCACGTTGTGCATCATCGGCAGGCTCCTCAGGCTCCTGATCGCGGGCGCTGACTGACCTGGTGCGACCCGCGCCGGCCAATGCTTTGGGCGGATTTGTCATCGGTCCGGCATCAGAACATGCAGGCCCACGGATCTCAGTAACCGTGTCGCGTTACCCGCACGGTTTCGCAATGACCACCGAGTTTCATGTTTCATTGACCGGTATGCCCGTTCAGTTCGCCCCAAGATACCGAATATATACCAGTTAAATTCGATACTGAATACACTACACTCCTTTTAAGGTTAAGGCTGAAAGAGGGTGCAATCAAACAGGTTGGCCCATTTCCATAGGGCCCGTCCGTCTGCAAATCAGAGATTTGCCAATACCCGAAAGCTCTGACGACACCATCCGCTGCGCTTGGCTATCGAGGGTGGTGGGGCGGCAGGAGCGGCCGATCCCTGCATCGGACAACTGCCGCAGCCGGCGAGCGCCTCGACAGGCGCTCTGACTCGCTTCGGTCGCGGTCCTCGGACTGGACCCAGATGGCCATGTCGACTGGACCGGGCCGACCAACGTCGGGGACGCGATCGAAGGCCGTGCCTACGATCCGTTCTTTGAGTTTGGGGTTAGGTGATTAGCGGGACTAATGTGGCACTTGGGGTGTGGGTGGCGCCATCCAGCCCTCGGATTCTGGACGATGGGAGACGCCAACATGACAATTGCCAAAGCCATTGCCCGCGCGTGGAGCGACGAGGCTTACAAATCCAAACTGATCGCAGACCCGCCCGCGGCGTTGGGCGAAATCGGCGTCGCAGTTCGGCCCGGCACAACCGTGACGGTGGTGGAAAACACTCCGGCCGTGCAGCACCTGGTGCTGCCGGCTGCGCCCAGCAATGTGGGCGAACTCTCCACGGAGGAGTTGGAGAAAGTCGCAGCCGGCATGAGTTCGGGTGGATCCGACGAAGTATCGGTTACGCCAAACCCGCAATTCTATGTTGCGGGTGGCGCCTATCAACCAGGGTGAGGCGCGGCCGTTCAGGACGCACCGCACTCACCCTAGCGCTGCGCCTACGATTCTTGAGCGCGGATCGCGTCACCGGCAGTCAGCGCTCCGCTGATAGAGCCAATGAGCCAATCAGATTGGGATGCCACTGGAGCCAGCGGTTGACCGATCCGGCCAAACTGAAGCCCTCGCCAGGTGGGCATATCCGCGGTGAGTCAAATCCTCGGCGTCGGACAACGTAAAGCGATTGTAAAATGGAAAACCAATGACGTGCTGAACGGCCCCCGACGCCGGAAATTTCTTATTAATATCAATAAATTAGTGGCGCGCCCGGGAAGATTCGAACTCCCAACCTCCTGATCCGTAGTCAGGTGCTCTATCCAATTGAGCTACGGGCGCTTTTGGCCCGGGCGCGGGCGCCGGGGCGAGGCCGGGGTGATAGCAGAAGGGGTGGGGGGGATCAAGCAGGTTCGGTGGTTGCGCTCGGGCGCTGTTCGGTTGCGGGGTGAACGCGGTTGAGGCGTGCCGCGTCGGGCCAGGATTTTTGAGGTTCGCCCGCATTCTGGCGCGTAGGCTGTTGGCCAGTTGGCTGGTCGGCCGGGTTTCGTGCTCTACTTCCTAAAGCCTGAGGTCAGCATTGCACGAGGCTCCCGACCATGCGCCTGCCCACTTTCTTCTGTCTGATCGCCCTTGTGTTCTCGGGCACGGTCTTCCCAGACGCTGCCTCGGCCCAGCAGGGGCCGTCGGAGGCTGACCGGCAGGCTGTCATCGGCGTTATCCAGTCCCAGCTCGACGCATTTGCCGTGGACGACGCGGCCGGTGCCTATCAATTCGCTTCGCCTGGAATCCAGCGCATCTTCCCGACGCCTGAGATCTTCATGGGCATGGTGCGCACGGGCTATCCGCCGATCTATCGGCATCAGCGCGCTGATTTCCTTGAGTTTGACGTCGTCAACGGCGCGCTGGCCCAGCGCGTGCTGCTGGTCGGACCCGACGGCGTACCGGTGGTCGCGCTCTACTTCATGCAGCGCCAGCCCGACGGCAGCTGGCGGATCAACGGCGTTTCATTGCTGGAAGGCGGCGATACCAGCGCCTGACACCCGACCGCGGTCATTGGCAGGGGCCGCCGGCTGGGTTAATACCTAGCCGCTTGCGGAGAGAAGGGGAGCGCAGATGGCCGAACCATCGCACATAACACGGCACTTTCCCGTGTCCTGGGAAGAGCTGCACCGCCATGCCAAGGCCCTGTCCTGGCGTTTGGCCGAGATGGGCGAATGGCAGGGCATCGTCGCCATCACCCGTGGCGGCTTGGTACCGGCGGCCATCGTGGCCCGCGAACTGAACGTCAGACTGATCGATACGGTCTGCGTCACCAGCTATGACCACGAAACCCAGCGGGACGCCGCGACCGTGCTGAAGGCGTCGGACAAGGCCGGGGACGGCACCGGCTGGCTGATCGTCGATGACCTCGTCGACACGGGCAAAACGGCGCGCATTGTGCGCGACCTGCTGCCCAAGGCACACTTGGCGACGATCTATGCCAAGCCGGAAGGGCGGCCGCTGGTCGACACCTTTGTCACCGAGGTCAGCCAGGACACCTGGATCAACTTCCCCTGGGACATCGAGCCGCAATACGCGACACCGATCGCCGACCTGCGCTCGGCGGGTTAGCCGCGCAGCACGGCGCCGGTCTGCTTTTCCACCTGACGGACGATCTTGGCCGCCACCGCCTCGATCTGATCGTTGGTCAGGGTCGCGTCCCGCGGCTGCAGGGTGACGGTGAGCGCCAGGCTCTTCTGACCCTCCGGCACGCCCTTGCCCTCATAGACGTCGAACAGGGTGACCTCGGAGATCAGGCCGCGATCCGCCGCCTTCGCCGCCCGCAGCACGCCGTCCGCCGGGCGGTCGGCATCGACCAGGAAGGCGAAGTCGCGGGCCACCGGCTGAAACGGCGAGGCATCGAGCAGCGGGCGTGCGGTGCCCGCCTTGCGCCGGGGCGCCGGCACCGCGTCCAGGAAAACCTCGAACGCGGCGATCGGGCCTTCGACGTCCAGGGCCTGCAGCGTCATAGGATGAATCTCGCCGAAATGGGCCAGCACATTGGCGCCCAGGCGCAGGACGCCCGACCGGCCGGGGTGGAACCAGTCCGGCGCGTCGGTGGTGGTTTGCAGGTTGGTGACGGGCGCCCCCGCCGCCTCCAGCGCCGCCAGCGCGTCCGCCTTGGCGTCGAACGCGTCCACCGGCCGGCCTGGGTCGGACCAATGGCGCGGCGCGGCCGATCCACCTCGCAAGCCGCTGGCAACCCTTAGCTGCCCCTGCAGCGACGGGTCGCGATAGGCGGGGCCGACCTCGAACAGGGCGCTGTCCGGCAGGCCTCGCGCGGCATTGCGGCCGGCCGCCTGGATCAGGTTCGGCAGAACGGACGGCCGCATGACGTCCAGATCGCTGGCGATCGGGTTCAACAGGCGCAGACCGTCGTGCTGAAAGCCGAAATGCGCAGCGATCCCGCCAGCCATGAACGACCAGGTGACCGACTCGTTCAGGCCACGGCTGGCCAGCGCGCGTTTCACCTGACCGGCAATCTTAAAGCCGTGCGACACGGCCGGGCGCGTGATCGCCGAGGATTTGCGCAGCGAAACCGGCGGGATCTCGTCATAGCCTTCGACGCGCAGCACCTCCTCCACTAGGTCCGCCTCGCCGTCGATATCCGAACGCCAGCTTGGGGGCACGACCTCCAGGCGGCTGTCGGCACCGTCCGCAACCTCGAAGCCTAACGCGGTCAGGTGGGCCTTCTGGCGTTCGACCGGGATGTCGAGCCCGCCGAGCGCGGCGGGCCGGCCCGGCCGCAGGTGCAGCGCGCGCCGCCAATCGGGCGCGGCGCCCGTCACCACGGTCTCGCCCGCCTCGCCACCGCACAGCTCGATGATCAGGGCCGTCGCCGCCTCGATGCCGGGCAGGACGCCTTCGGGGTCGACGCCGCGTTCGAACCGGTAGCGCGCGTCGGACTCGATGCCCAGCTTGCGCCCGGTCTCGGCCGTGCGCACGGGGTCGAACAGGGCGGCCTCGACAAACACGTTCGTCGTTTCCTCCGTGCAGCCGGTCGAAACGCCGCCGACCACACCGCCGAGCGAGACCACGCCCGTGTCGTCAGAGATGACGCAGACCTGATCGTCGCCGATCTCGTAGGACTTGTCGTTCAGCGCATCGATCGTCTGACCCGGCTGGGACAGGCGCAGCACCAAATCGCCCTTGACCTTGTCGGCGTCAAAGACATGCAGCGGCCGGGCGCGATCGAGCGTGAACAGGTTGGTGATGTCGACCAACGTGGAGATCGGCCGCAGGCCGACGGCGCGCAGCCTGTCCTGCAGCCAGCGCGGGCTCGGACCGTTGCGCACGCCGCGGATCAGCCGGCCGGCAAACAGCGGGCAGGCGTCTTCGGCACTTTCCGGAAAGTCGAACCGGACGCCGATGGGGCTGGCACCGCTGCCCGCGACGGTCACCTGGGGCAACAGCTTCAAGGTACCGTGGCCGGCGGCCGCGAGATCCCGGGCGATGCCGCGCACGCCGGCACAGTCACCCCGGTCCGGCGTCAGCGCGATGTCGATCACCGGGTCGTTCAGCCCGGCGACCTCGGCAAAGGGCGTGCCGATGGCCGCATCTTCGGCCAGTTCGATGATGCCCTCATGCTCGTCCGACAGGCCGACCTCGCGCTCGGAGACCAGCATGCCGTTGGATTCCACGCCCCTGATCTTGCCCTTCTTCAGGTGCAGGCCGGTGCCGGGAACGTGCGTGCCCGGCGGCGCGAAGACACCCATCATGCCGGTCCGCGCGTTGGGCGCGCCGCAGACGACCTGAACCTCCGCGTCGGCCGTTTCCACGATACAGACCTTCAGCCGGTCCGCATTGGGATGCTGTTCGGCGGATTTCACGCGCGCCACGGTGAACGCGGCGAGTTCGGACGCCGGGTCGTGCACGTGCTCGACCTCCAGCCCCAGGGCCGTCAGCGCGTCGGTAAGGGTGGCCAGGGGCGCATCCGTATCCAGATGCTCCTTCAACCAGGACAAGGTGAATTTCATCGTCTTTTCCCTGCCTCAGCCGTTCAAGCCCTGGGCCAGATTGGGGACCGAGAGCGGCACGAAGCCGTAATGCTTCAGCCAGCGCAGATCGGCCTCGAAGAAGGTGCGCAAATCCGGAATGCCGTATTTCAGCATCGCCGGCCGCTCGATGCCCATGCCGAAGGCAAAACCCTGATACTTGCTGCTGTCGATGCCGGACATTTCCAGCACCTTGGGATGGACCATGCCGCAGCCCAGGATCTCCAGCCAGTCGCCGTAATTGCCCAGCTTCAGCTCGCCGCCGGCGCGCGAACAGCCGATATCGACCTCCGCCGAGGGTTCGGTGAAAGGGAAGAAGCTGGGACGGAAGCGCAGCGGTAGATCGTCGATCTCGAAGAAGGCGCGCGCGAAATCGATCAGGCAGCCTTTCAGATGGCCCATATGGGTCGTCTCGTCGACGACCAGCCCCTCGATCTGGTGAAACATGGGCGTGTGGGTCATGTCGTAGTCCGACCGGAAGGTGCGGCCCGGCGCTATGATGCGGATCGGCGGCGCCTGGCTGGTCATGGTGCGGACCTGAACGGGGCTGGTGTGCGTGCGCAGGACGTTGCCCAGCCCATCCGCGCCGGGCGGCAGGTAGAAGGTATCCTGCATCTGCCGGGCCGGGTGGCCGGGCGGCATGTTCAGGGCGGTGAAGTTCTTGTGGTCGTCCTCGATGTCCGGTCCCTCGGCGACGACGAACCCCATATCGGCGAAGATGGCGATCATCTCGTCCATCGTCTGGGTAATGGGGTGGATGCGGCCCTCGGGGCTGGGCCGCACCGGCAGGGTGACGTCGAGCCGATCGGCGGCCAGCTTGGCGTCCATCGCCACCTTGGCAAGATCGGTCTTCGCGGCTTCGATGGACGCTGCCACCTCGTCCTTCAGTTCGTTCAGCGCCTGGCCGGCCTGCCGTCGCGCATCCGGGTCCAGACCGCCGAGGCCTTTCATCAGCCCGGTGATCCGGCCCTTCTTGCCCAACGCCTGAACACGCACGGCGTCTAGAGCGGCCAAATCGCCGGCCGAGGACACCGCCGCCATCAGCTCGTCGCGTACTTTCGCTAGATCTTCCATCTCACTGCTTCCGCATTCCGTCCGCTTTCCCCGGATCATAAAAAACGGGGCCTCGCCCCGGGAAATCTGGTCTCCCGGGCCGAGGCCCCGCTTAATCGGTTGGTTCGGCCGGTCCCATGGTGCTTGGTTCCGGCCGGGTGTCTTACTTGTCGAGCGCCGCCTCAGCCTGGTTGACCAAGGCCCTAAACGATTCCGGTTCGCGCACGGCCAGGTCGGCCAGCACCTTGCGGTCGACCTCGATGCCGGCCTTGGTCAGGCCGTTCATGAAGCGCGAATAGGTCAGGTCCGACACCTCGCGCACGCCGGCGTTGATGCGCTGGATCCACAGTGCGCGGAACGCCCGCTTGCGGGTGCGCCGATCGCGATAGGCGTACTGGCCGGCCTTCTCCACAGCCTGCCGGGCGACCCGATAGGTGTTCTTGCGCCGGCCGCGATAGCCCTTGGCGAGCTTCAGGACCTCTTTGTGCCGGGCGTGCTTGGTGACGCCCCTTTTAACTCGTGCCATCTCTCTAGCCTCCTTCGCCGGTCAGCCGTTCGGCAGCCGATATTTGCGGATGTTCCTGGCGTCGCTCTCGGCCATGATCTTGGTGCCCTGGTTCCGCTCCTTGGCGGATTTGGGCTTGGAGATCAGGCGGTGGCGCCGCAGGGCCGAATTGAACCGGACCTTGCCGGAGGCGGTGAGCCGAAAACGCTTTTTCGAGCTCGAATGGGTTTTGATCTTGGGCATTTTAACTCCTTGATCTCTGGAGTGAGTTTCGGGGCGGTTGGGCATGCCCTGGGACTAGGACGCAAATATTGCGCCCGCCCGGCCGCGCCGCCCGGTTACAAGGTCGCGGGTTATAGCCAAGCGGCCACGGCGTTGCAAGGATTACCGGATCGAGACCAGCTATGCGGGGACGTCCGTCTGGGCGATCAGTCCAGGCCCGGCAGCATACAGCCATCACGCGTGTAGGCGTAAGTGGCCGCGCCGGTCCGTCCCAGGCTCATCACCAGCCAGCCCTCGGGGCACTGCTCAAGCTTGATCCAGGCTTGCGCGCCGCCGAACTGGTCTTGCGGATCGGGGTAGGGGTAGATGTTCACATCGACGACCTGGGCCGGCTCGATGCCGAGGCGGCGAAGTTCGTCCTCAACGCCTTGCTCGTACTGGAATTGGCCGCTGGAAAGCGTCGGCATCGCCATCATCGTTGCGGCAAAAACCAGGCTGAGAAGGCCAGTTCTGTTCAAGGCCGAAAGGTTCATGACATTCAGCAATCGTGTTCTGGGATCGAGCAATCGCGGCAGGTCCACGCAGGACCAACCGCTGCGGCAGGCCAATCGTGAGGCAATTCGCCGGCGTCGCTGCGGTTCAGCACCCTCGCTCAAGCCTCGTCCAAGCCCGGTATCGAGCAGCCGTCGCGCGTGTAGGCATAGGTCACATGCCCCGTACGTCCGACCGTCATGACGACCCAGCCTTGCGGGCATTGCTCCACCCGCACCCAGGCTTCCGCCCCTTGCACGCGATCATTGTTGTCCCGTCGCGGATAGATGTTCAGCTCCGTGACTTGATCGGGCGTAATGCCATACTGCGCCAGCCGCTCGTAGACGCCGCGCTCGGATCGCGATTGCGCGAAGGCCGTTTGCGCGGCCAGCGCCACGGCCAACGCGACAATGAGGTGTGTGAAGCACTGGCTTATTCGGCCGATGATCATGGAAGTCTCCAAGTCGACATATCTAAACTTTAGATGGTGATATGGATCTCGTCGGACTGGAAACCAGGGTGGGGCGCATCGTGCGACCAAAAGCCAAGGGCGCGTCCGGCCACCGAAGCAGGGGCTTGCGGCGGCCGGAACAGCAGGCGTCAGTCGAGTCCGGGAACCTGACAGTTGCCGTGCGTATAGGTGTACGTCACGGTGGCAAAGGCGGACATGTTGACGACGATCCAGCCTTCTGGGCAATCGTCGATACGAACCCAGCCGGTTGCGCGGTCGACCAGATTGCGCCGGTCATAGTGTGGATAGACGCGCAAATCCACGATCTCCGCGTCGCTGATACCAAGCTCGGCCAGTTCTTCAAGGACCGTCTCCTCGAAGTCTTCGATGCGCGGCGAGAACAAGGCACTGGCCGAGGTCGACAGAAATACGCTGCCGAGGATGGTTACCGCCAGCAGGCGGCCAATACGAGCTAACGTCATAAGACGACTCCATATCATTTGTCACAGATCCGCTGTGATCTGCCGGATATGGAGCCGGCACTAGGCCCGGCCAGTCAAAACGGCGTTAACTGATTGTGCGATTTATGCGCTTCGGGCAGCCTCGGACACCCTGTGGGTCAGGTGCCCGGGCCATCACTGCGGCGGACCGGTCTGGCTAGCGCGGCGCCAGAACCATGACCATTTGGCGGCCTTCCAGCTTGGGGAAAAGCTCCACCTTGGTCATCTCTTCAAGCTCGTCACGAACGCGTGTCAGAACGTTCATGCCGAGTTCCTGGTGGGCCATCTCACGGCCTCGAAAACGCAACGTAACCTTAACCTTGTCGCCGGCCTCGATGAACCGGCGGGCGTTGCGCATCTTCACATTGTAATCGTTGTCGTCGATGTTCGGGCGCAGCTTGATCTCCTTGACGTCGATGATCTTTTGCTTCTTGCGCGCCTCGTTGGCCTTTTTCTGGGCCTCGTACTTGTACTTGCCATAGTCGAGGATCTTGCACACCGGCGGATCGGCGTTAGGCGACACTTCGACCAGGTCGAGCCCGACATCGTCTGCGGCACGGATGGCATCGCGAATGGCAACTACGCCGACCATCTCACCGTCGGCCGCGACCAGCCGAACCCTTGGGACGTCGATCTCTTGGTTCACCCGCGGGCCCTCTCGGGTCGGGGGAACATTCTGGGTAATACGGGCTATGTAAGCCTCCTTTGCTTGTTAAGCGGGTTTGTGAAAACGTGAGACGATGGAGCCTTGGCCCGACTATTCCGGCCGGTCCAACGGCGACAATGCCTCTGTGTGGAGTTTATTGACCGCGTCGTCGAGGGCAAGCACTTCTTGCGCTTTGCCGCCCAATCGACGCATGGCCACCGTGCGTTCTTCCGCCTCGCGCTTGCCAACCACCAGGATGACCGGCACCTTGGCAAGCGAAAGCTCGCGGACCTTCAGATTGATCTTTTCGTTCCGCAAATCAAGGTGCCCGCGCAGTCCGGCTGCTTCCAACGCGGCAAAGACCTCGCCGGCGTAACCGTCCGCATCCGAGGTGATCGTCGCGACCGCCACCTGGACCGGGGCGAGCCAGAGCGGGAATCGGCCGGCGTAGTTTTCGATCAGAACGCCGATGAACCGCTCCATCGATCCAAGGATCGCCCGGTGAAGCATGACCGCATGGTGCTTTTGGCCGTCCTCGCCGACATAGACCGCGCCCAGCCGTTCCGGCAGCACGAAGTCGCATTGCAGCGTGCCGCACTGCCAATCCCGGCCGATGGCGTCGCGCAAGACGAACTCCAGTTTTGGCCCGTAGAACGCGCCCTCACCCGGATTGATCTCAAACGGGTGGCCGGATGCCTCGACCGCCTCGCGCAGCGCGGTTTCGGCCCGATCCCAGACCTCGTCCTCGCCGGCCCGCACCGGTGGCCGGTCGGCGAACTTGATGCGCATCTCGTCGAAGCCGAAATCGCTGTAGACCTGCCGCAACTGTTCGATGAAGGCGATGCTTTCTTCCTTCATCTGGTCGGCGCGGCAAAAGATGTGGGCATCGTCCTGGGTGAAGGCGCGCACCCGCATGATGCCGTGCAAGGCGCCCGACGGCTCGTTGCGATGGCAAGCACCGAATTCCGCCATGCGGATCGGCAGGTCGCGATAGCTCTTGATGCCCTGGCGGAAGATCTGGACATGGGCGGGGCAGTTCATGGGCTTCAGGCCCAGAACCCGTTCGCCCTCGTCTGTGTGCACCGTGAAGATGTTGTCGCCGAACTTGTCCCAATGACCCGACTGTTCCCACAAGGACCGATCAATCAGTTGCGGCGTGCGCACCTCTTCATAGCCCGCCTGGGCCAGCCGGCCGCGAATGTAGGTCTCGATGGTCCGCCACAGGGTCCAGCCCTTGGCGTGCCAGAACACCGAGCCGACCGCCTCGTCCTGCAGATGGAACAGGTCCATTTCGCGGCCCAGCCGCCGGTGATCGCGGCGCTCGGCCTCTTCGATCTGATGAAGATAGGCCTTCAGCTCATCATCGTTGCGCCAGGCGGTGCCGTAGATCCGCTGCAGCATGGCGTTGCGGTGATCGCCTCGCCAATAGGCGCCGGCGACCTTGGTCAGCTTGAAGGCCTGGCCGATATCCTTGGTCGTGCGCATGTGCGGCCCGCGACACAGATCCAGCCATTCGCCCTGGCGATAGACCGAGATCGGCTCGTCGGCCGGCAGGTCGCGGATGATCTCGGCCTTGTAGGCCTCTCCCGCCTGCTCGAAATAGCGGATGGCGTCGTCGCGGTCCCAAACCTCCCGCTCGAACGGTTGGCCGCGCTGGACGATGGCGCGCATCTCGGCCTCGATATGCCCCAGATCTTCCGGCGTGAACGGCTCGTCGCGGGCGAAATCGTAATAGAAGCCGTTCTCGATCGCCGGGCCGATGGTCACCTGAGTGCCGGGATAAAGGCGCTGCACCGCCTCTGCCATGACATGGGCGGCGTCGTGACGGATCAACTCCAGCGCGGCATCGTCCTTGCGCGTGATGATCCTGACCGACGCGTCCCTGTCGATCAGAAACGACAGGTCCCGCACCTCGCCGTCGACCTCGATCGCCAAGGCCGCCTTGGCCAGGCTGTTGGCGATCGACGCCGCGATTTCCGCGCCCGTAACCGGCCGGTCGTAGCCACGCTGTCCGCCGTCGGGCAGGGTCACCGTGACGGGCCCGGCCGGGCTGTCGGGCGACGAAGCGGGCGAGACCACAGTCGAGGTCATGGGATCGGTCTTTCTCGTGGCAATGGGCGGCCGGGGCCGCAAAAGCGTGCGCACTCTAGGGTTGTCGGCGGTGCTGTCAAGAATAGGGCCGGCATGACAGAGCGGCCGGCCCGGTCAGTCATAGGCGGCGTAGGATTTTTCCTCGACGAGTTCTGAGCCGAGGGCCTCGTTGACCTGGCGTTTCAGCGCCGCGCGCTTGTCGTTGGTGCGGTACACGTCTCGGGCCAAGGCCACGAAGCGTGCGCCGAAATCGCCCTGCCGCTCGCAGTCGCGAATGTCGTCCTCGATCTGCCACAGCGCTTCGTTCACCTCACGCAGCGCGCCAATCACGGCACCAAGCGGCGTCAAGTCGACGCCGGCCTCGTCGCGCGTGGCCCTCAACGCCGCCAACTCCTTGGCGACGTTCGCGGTTTTTGCGGGATCGGCAATCCGCTCGGCCTTGATCTCCAGAATGGCGATCTTGTCCAGCAGTTCGCCCCAGGACACGGGGACATGGATCAGCATGGCCGCGGGTTATGGGCGCCCAATGCGCCCAATGCAAGCCTCGCACGCGCGCTTGCGGGGTTGTGCGGCATTCGGACCGGCGCCAACTGTCGGTCAGGAAAAAGAAGAGTTGAGCAAACGTGCAAGATCACATGTTGGATTTGGGCGACGGCACCCGGCTTGCGTGCCGTCGTCACCCGGCAGTTCCGAAGGGCGAACGGCCGACAATCGTGTTTTGTCCGGGCTTTCGATCGGTGATGTCGGGCATCAAGGGTGAGTTCCTGGCCGAGATGACGGCGAAGGAGGGGTTGGGTTACGCCTGTTTCGACTATCGTGGCCACGGCGCCTCGTCCGGCCGCTTCGAGGATGGAACGATCGGTGCCTGGCTGTCGGACTTGCTGGCGATCATCGACCAGGCAACGTCCGGTCCGCTGGTATTGGTGGGCTCGTCGATGGGGGCCTGGCTGGCCGTTCTGGCCGCGCGCGACCGGCCGGATCGGATCGCGGGGCTAATCGGTGTCGCCGCCGCGCCGGACCTGACGGAAGATCTGATCGCGGCGAAGATGGACGAGGCCGCCCGCTCGGCGATCGCGCTGGACGGCATCTGGTACCGACCGTCGGCGTACGAAGACGGCCCTTACCCGATCACCAAGAAGCTGTTGGACGAGGGGCGCAACCATCTGGTGCTGCGCGCGCCGATCGCGATCGATGCCCCAGTCAGGCTACTGCACGGCATCGCCGACCCCGACGTGCCCTGGCGGCAAAGTGAGCGCCTGATGATGGCGCTGACCAGCGACGATGTCCGCCTGACATTGATCAAGGATGGTGACCACCGCCTGTCGCGGCCCGCCGACCTGGCGCTCTTGGCGGATACGGTGAGGGAGCTGGCGATCCGCTAGGCGTACCGGCGGACCCGGCGGCGAAACAGGATCATCAGGATCAGCCCGAAGCCGGCCAGCACCAGCGCCGCTGGCCACAGCAGCACGGTGACGATCGCCGGGTCCCACAGCCACGGCCAGACATAGCGCTGAATGGCGGCCTGGGCGCCATTCAAGCTGGATGGGTCGATCATGAACCACAGCTCGCCCAGCGGTTCGAGCCGGAAGGCCTCGCCATCGACCAGCCAGCGCCAGAGATCGTAGCCGAAGGCGGCGAGACCGGCGATGAAGAACAGCCGGCCGATAATGCGGAAGATGACCATGGGCGACGGGAGCGGTCGGTTTGTGGAGTGCCTTGGACGCCGCGGTGCGACGATCAAAAGGCCTGTGTGACAGAGGTATTAGACAGCAAACGGCACCATTTGCACAGGCCCCGAAATCCGGACGCGACGACTGGTTGCAAATCAGGCAAGGACGTCTTGCGCCGCCACACCGCTGCCGCTATCGTCCCGCCCGCGCTGGAGGGGTGGCCGAGTGGTTGAAGGCGCACGCCTGGAAAGTGTGTATGCGTTAACAGCGCATCGTGGGTTCGAATCCCATCCCCTCCGCCAGCTTCTTTATTGTCCGACCCGGAGACATAGGCGACACATTCTTGCCAAAAAGGGTTCTCGATGGGTTCCAGTCGGCAGGTGTCTTCGTCGAGGTATCCGAGATCGTAGCTCATGAAGCTGGCGAGCCAGAGGCGATCGTCGAGCCCAAAGATATCATCGCGCCCGCGGGGACCATCGTGAACCCTCTGCGTCGGCCGCTCGCTGATATGGCGAAGGCCGCGCCCCGCCGCGCGAACAGTGATGGAAACAGTGTCCTGAACGTCTCGTCCGGGCGGTCACGGACCATATCTCCCGCTCACGCGCCGCTTTAAGAGATGCCGTCGAGCGATCGGTCATGTAAACGAGCGGGACGCTGGAATGCGGCGGCCTCGGACCGTCAGGCCGCGGCGAAACACTGTGGCCTGCGCCTCAAGCATACTGTATGACAAACCACATACGGCGTGCTATGCGGCCCTTCCCTGCACATTTCGAGGCAGGTTCGTAAAAGGTCTGCATTAGAAAGAGGCGGATACGGTTCAGATGTCCATGGTTACGGCACCGACTATCCCTGCCACCTGGCCACGACAGCCGAAACGACCAACCCTGGCCGAAACGATCGCCGACACTGTTGCCGAGGCCATCGCCACCGGGCACCTGACCCCCGGTGAGCGTATTGTCGAACTCACCTTGGCCGATCAGATGGGCGTCAGCCGGGTTCCCGTGCGCGAGGCCCTGAAAGTGCTGCAAGCGCAAGGGATCATCACCGGCGGCGGCCATCGCGGCTACCGCGTGGCCGGATTCGATAACGAGACGGCGCACAACGTGGTCGAGCTGCGGCTGATGCTAGAATCAATCCTGCTGCGCGATGCCGTGCGCAACTGGCGCGACGGGCGCGGCGACCTCAGCGGTCTTCATGCCGCGATCGATGCCATGCGGGTTGCCGCCAAGGTCGAGAACCGCACCGCGTCCCTGGCCGCCGACCTGGACTTTCACCGGGCCATCGGCGGGGCGGCCGGCAACGATGTCGCGGCCAAGCTGTGGGAAGCGATTGCGCGCCATGTGATGATCATCTTCAACAGGCCGGAGTATCGCGACGACGATCTGTCGGCCATTGTGCAGCAGCACGAGGCCTTCCTGGCTTTCATCGAAACCGCGATCGCCGAGAAGACCAGCGACACCGAGATCGAGCATGGCTTGCACGATCACCTGCTGCAGGTCTCGCGCGCCAAACGAGGGCAGGCGCCCTGACACAGAAAAGCTGGGCGACGCAAGGACACATCGTCGCTTAGGTCGATACTGCGAAGAGCGGTGCGCGGGGCGGCACCGGTGCGACTGCGTTAACCTCGAGACGGTGCGTGGCGGTCGGCCCAATGGCGCGCGATGTCTTCGCGCCGGCAAATCCAGACATCCTCATGCGCGTCGACATGGTCCAGAAACCGGGTCATGGCGCCGATCCGGGCGGGATGGCCCAGGATGCGCGCATGCATGCCCACCGACATCATGCGTGGCCGTGTCGCGCCCTCGGCATAAAGGATGTCGAAGGCATCGCGCAGCATCGCCGTGAACGACGCGGGATCGAGCAGCCCGCCGGCCAGAATCTTGGCGTCGTTGTGGACCATCGTGTATGGAACGACCAGGTGGCTTCGGCCGCCGACGCCAACCCAATAGGGCAGGTCGTCGGCATAGCTGTCGCTGTCGTAGAGAAACCCGCCCTCTTCGACCAGGATCTGCCGGGTCGAGACGCTCGGGGCGTAGCGGCAGTACCAGCCCAACGGCCGGGTGCCGACGCTCTTGGTAATCGAGGCGACGCCATCACGGATCGCCGCCCGCTCGTCGGCCAGTGACAAGCGGTAGTGTTCCTCCCAACGGTTGCCGTGGCCACACACGTCCCACCCGGACTCTCGGACGAGCGTTGCGGCGGCCGGGTTCCGCTCCAGCGCCCGCGCCGAAACGAAAGCCGTCAAGGGCAGGCGGCGCTCGGCGAAGAGGCGGGCGATCCGCCAAAGGCCCGCGCGGCTGCCATACTCGTACATGCTTTCGGCGGCGAGGTCTCGGTCGCCCTCGGGAACGCGCGGCGCACCGACCTCTGTCAGCGCTTTCTCCGACCGGCCATCGCCGTCGCCCACCGAATATTCGGCACCCTCCTCGATGTTGAGAACGAAGTTGAGCGCCAGGCGCGCGCCACCGGGCCAGTTGGCGTGCGGCGGTTTGGGGCCGTAGCCGATGAAGTCCCGATCGAGGTGGTTCGGGAGACGCGGGTCGTCGGCCTGTGGTTGGCCCGCACCCTTCATGACCGATGGCTCGGCGTGGCCTCAGCCTTTCCGACCCGCATTGTGGTCGGAGCGTCGACTTTCATGGATCAGTTCCCAGCCGTTGGATACGCGTATCCGGCCTCCACCTGGTCGGACGAAACGGGGCCGGCTTGGCGCCGGCCCCGCCACTGTCAACCCGCGGGCCGGATGTCGTAGAAGCGCACCTGCCACCGTCCGGGGGCGAACTGCACCCCGGTGATGTCGGCGTCATACGCGATCATCTGGGTTTGGTCGTGAATGGCCCAGAAAAGCGCCCGATCCATGATCCATTCCTGCACCTCGGCATAGAGCCGGTCCTGCTCATCGGCGCTCGTGGCGCTGGTGGCGTCGGCCAGCATCTGATCGAGTTCGTCGGACGCAATGTGCATCCAGTTGAATTTGAAGTTGCCTGGCGAGGGAATGTTGTTCGAGTTGAACGGGATCGACAGGACCGCCGGACTGTTCGACACCCAGCGGATGGCGCCCATGTCGTATTCGTTGGCCATGATCAGCTCGTCCTGGCGCGCCTTGGTCACGTTCTCGACGTCCAGAACGATGCCGTTTTCCCGCAGTGCCGCTTGCAGCGCCACGCCGGTGTCCGGCTCCAGCAGCGAGACATAATGGACCGAAAGGTCCTCGCCATCCTTTTCCCAGATGCCGTCGTCCCCCCGGGCCCAGCCGGCCTCGATCAACAATGATGCGGCGCCCTCCGGATCGTAGGGATAGTACGCCTCGACGCCCGGCCAGTAGGACGGGGTGGCCGAGGACAGGACGCCATAGGCGGGCTCGCTGAGGCCGAAGAACAGGTTCTCGGTCAGCGTGTCGCGGTCCACGGACATGATGATGGCCTGGCGGACGGCCACATCGTCCAGCGGCCATTGCGAGGTGTTGAACATCATCGAAAACGGCAGGCCCGAAACGGTGCCGGCGATGGCCTCGAAATCGTCTGAGTCGCCAAGGCGGCGCAGGTCGAGCGGCGGTGTCAGGTCGACCATGGTCACCTCGCCGGCCTCCAGCGCGGCGACCCGCGTCGCGGCGTTGGCGATGAAGCGATAGACGACGCGCTCCACCTGGCTCGGCCCGGTGTTCTCGAAGAACTCGGGCGCCCAGTTGTAGTCGTCGTACCGCTCCATCACGATCTGCTCGCCCGGGCTCCATTCGACGAACTGGAACGGTCCGGTGCCGACCGGCGCACGGGCAAATTCGGTGTTGCCCATTTCCATCACTGCGGTCGGGCTGACGGGGGCGAGATAGACCTCCGACAGCGCCTGTTCGATCGGCGGGTAGGGACGGGTGAAATGGACGACCAGTTCGGTGTCGCTGATCACTTCGGTGCGGTCGTAGGGGCCGAGATAATCGATGGCACCCTGGGAGCCGGTCTCCGGATCGGCGATGGTGTCGAAGGTGAACTGGACCGCTTCGGCGTTGAACGGCGTGCCGTCGTGGAACGTGACGTCGTCCCGCAAGGTCAGCGAGATCGCCTGAAAGTCGTCGGCGATTTCCCAATCGGTGGCGAGACCGGGATAGAGATTGCCGTCGCCGTCCGCCGCGATCAGCGTGTCGAACATCTGGATGATGGCCTGAATCTCATGCCGCGACTGGGTGATACGCGGATCGAGAAGCGCGGCGGAGGACCGGTCCTCGGCCCAGATAACGGTCAGCCCGTCGTCTTGCGCTGAGACGGGCGTGGCGACCGTCGAGGCAAGCGACAAGGCGAGTGCCGTGGAGAGCAATAGTTTGTTCATGACGTGACCTTTCCCTGTTTTGGTTCAGTGAGGCAGCGAGGCGGCCTCTGCCCCGCCTTTGAAAACGCGCAACCGGTTGGGGTCGCGCAAAACGGTGATGTCGCCGACCGGATCGCCATCGACGACGAGGATGTCAGCCAGCTTGCCGGGGGTCAGGCGCCCGGCCTCGATCCCCATCAGATCGGCGCCTGAAGCCGTGGCGATGCCGATTGCCTCCAACGGGGTATAGCCCCCTTCGACGAACAGCTCGATCTCGCGGCCATTGTCGGCGCCGTGGCGCAGAAAGAAGCCGGCGTCCGAGCCTGCCGCCACGCGCACCCCGCGTGCCTTGGCGCGGGTCAGCCGGGGCCACTTGGCGGCCTCGCTTTCCTCGGCCCAGCGGCGGGTGAGCGCCGGGGCGTCGGGCTGGGCCCGGACATGGGCAGTCGAGGCTTCGTTGACGGCGAGCGTCGGCACCAGCCAGGTGCCCCGTTCCGCCATCAGATCAAGCGTTGCATCGTCGGCCCAATGGGCGTGTTCCACCGTGTCGCAGCCCCCTTCGACGGCCGCGAGCAGGGGCGGTCCGCCCGAGGTATGGGCGGCGACCATGACGCCTTGCTCATGCGCTTCGTCACAGGCCGCGCGGATCTCCTCCACGGTCATCTCGAAACGGTAGAGGCGCTCGTCGCGGCGGTTCGACACGCAGGGGTTCAGCTTGATGAAGTCGGCCCCGCGCTTGAGCTGCGCGCGCACCCCGGTGCGGAACCCGTCGGCGCCCTCGCACACGCCGTTCATGTTTGCGAAGGCCATGTGGTCGGCAAAGCCGGGCTGGTCCATATGCCCGCCCGTAACGGTCAGGCCCAAGCCCGGCGCCAGGATGCGCGGGCCCTCGACCCGGCCGGCGGCTACCGCGCGGGCGAGGTCGATGATGGTGCCGCCCGGCGCGTGCATGTCGCGAACCGAGGTATAGCCATGGCGCAGGCTTTCCCGAGCGTAGCGTACTGCCCGCAGCGCAATGGCGGGGTAGTTCAGCGTCGTGCTCTCGGCGCGAAAGGCGCGGTTGTCGGCTTGGCCGCTATAGGCCAGGTGAACATGGGCATCCACCAGCCCCGGCATCAGGGTGCCGCCGGCCGGCGCCTCCACCACCTCCGCCCCCTGCGGCATGCCGATATCCGCCGCGCGACCGGCATCGAGGATGCGCTCGCCCTCCACCAGCACGGCAGCACCTTCGAGCGGCGGCGCCCCGGTGCCGTCGATCAGGCGGTCGGCGCGGAAGACGATCATGTCGCCATCTCCTGCGGCCAAACGGTGGTCAGCGCGCCGCCACGCGCCACCTCCGCGCCGCCTTTCCACACCGCCATACGGGTGGCATCGCCGAGCAACGACAGATCGGCCAGCGGATCGCCGTCGACCATCACCATGTCGGCCAGCCGTCCCGGCGCAAGGCGTCCGGCCTCGATACCCAGAATGTCGGCGTTGACGGCGGTGGCCGCAGTCAAGGCTTCTGCGGCCGTGTAACCACCCTCGGCCAGCAGCGCGACCTCGCGCCAGAACATCGTGGCATGGGGCATCATGAAGCCGGCATCGGTGCCCGCCCCGACGCGAATGCCGGCCAGCCGCGCCTTGGCAAGCGAGACCCACTTGGCCTGCCGCGCCGCCTCCGACCAGGGCGGTATGTGGGTCAATCCCTGTTCGGCCAGCGGCACCTCAAACGTGCGCTCGTTGACGAGCAGTGTGGGCACGAGGAACGTGCCACGTGCCGCCATCAACTCGATACAGTCATCGTCGATCCAATGGGCGTGTTCGACGCAATCGACGCCGTTTGCCACGGTCGCGGTCAGCGGCGGTCCGCCTGACGTATGGGCGGCCACGATCATATCCTGGGCATGGGCCTCGTCGCAGGCGGCGGCGATCTCGTCCGGCGTCATTTCGGGCCGCCACCAGGTGCCTGGTCTCGTGTGCAGGCTGACGCATGAATTGATCTTGATGAAGCCGGCGCCGCGCCGCGCCTCGGTCCGCACGCCCTTGCGGAACCCGTCGGCACCGTCGCAGGGCGCGCGGGCGTCTTCCATGGACACGTGGTCGGGCAGGGGGGCATCCATATGTCCGCCCGTCACCGTCAGGCCCCGCCCGCAGGCGAGGATTCGCGGGCCGACCAGATCGCCCTGATCAACCGCTCGGGCCAAATCGATCACAGCGCCCCCGGGGGCGGCCATGTCGCGCAGCGCGGTGATGCCGTGGCAGAGGCTGTCGCGCGCCCGTTCCGCAGCGCGCAGCGCGACCTCCGGATAAGGCTGGTCCATGGCCTCGGCCAGCATCGCCTCCCGGCCCGGCACGCCGCTGAAGGCCAGATGCACGTGGGCGTCGATCAGCCCTGGCAGCAGCGTCGGCGTGCGGTGCACCCGCGCGCCCTCCGGCTGGCCCAGATCCGCCTGCCGGCCCACCGCCGCGATCCGGTCGCCCTCGACCAGGACGGCACCGCCCTCGATGACTCGCTCTCCGTCGAACACTTGCTCGGCCACGATCAGATGCCTCATGCGGCCAACTCCTGCACCAGGTCCCAAGCGCGGACATGGGTGTCGGTCAGCCCCCCGGCGTCCTGCAGCGCCAGATGGATAAAGGCGGGGGTCAGCGCGGTCGGATCCTTCCAGATCGCGCGAGCCTCGGGGCCATAGGTGGTCTCGCTCATCGCTGTGTGCACCGGATGGCCCGGGGTGATGGTGTTGACGGCGACGTTGTAGGGTCGGAACTCAATGGCAAGCGCGCGCGACATGCCCTCAATGCCGAACTTCGAGGCGCAGTAGGCGGCCTCGTCATTGCCGCCCCGCACCCCGGCATTGGATGACACGTTGAGGATGCTGCCGGCACGGCGCGCCTTCATCCCCGGCGCC
Organism: Alphaproteobacteria bacterium; assembly: GCA_028277405.1. Taxonomy (GTDB): domain Bacteria; phylum Pseudomonadota; class Alphaproteobacteria; order DSM-16000; family Inquilinaceae; genus JANQGH01. The sequence continues at coordinate 26,892 of JANQGH010000040.1, forward strand.
ACGGCGCGGATGCATAGAAACGGCGCGCGCAGATTGACGGCCATGAGATCGTCCCACGCCGCCACCGTCGTCGCCTCGACGGGGGTGAAGAAGATCACGCCGGCATTGTTCAGCAGCACGTCGATCCGGCCCGCCTCGGCTTCGATCCCGGAGAATGCGGCAGCCACGGCCGGTGCATCGCGCAGGTCCAGCGCGCGGGGCCGGAACGTCTCGGTCGCTGGCGGCAATTCATCGGACAGCCGGTCGAGCCCGTAGACGGTCGCGCCCTCCGCGCCATAGGCATGCGCAACCGCACGACCGATCCCGCGCGCGGCGCCTGTAACGACGCAGATCTTGCCCGCGAGCTTCACGTAGCCACCCGCCCGCCATCGACCAAAAGCCCGACGCCCGTGATGAAGGACGAGGCCGGCGAGGCCAGGAACAGCACGGCCTCGGCGATCTCGTCGCCGGTGCCCATCCGGCCCATGGGCGTGATCTCCGACCAGCGCCGCTCCATCGCTTCCGGATCGTCGGCAAGCGCCTTGTTGCGCTGGTTCATGCCCGTGTCGATCACGCCCGGATTGATGGCGTTGCAGCGGATGTTCCGGCGGGCATATTCGATCGCCACGACCCGGGTCATCGACATCACCGCGCCTTTCGACGCGGCATAGGCGATGTTGCCGCCGACATTGGCGAAGGCGCTGACCGAGGAATTGTTGACGATGGTTCCGCCGCCCGCGCGCTCCAGCGCCGGCAGCGCGTGCTTGATACCAAAAAACGTGCCGAGCAGATTGGTGTCGATCACCTGGCGAAACAGCCCTTCGCCGACCTCGGGCGTGGGCGTGACGGGCTGCTCGATCCCGGCATTGTTGAAGATCGTGTCGAGACGGCCATAGTGCTCTTCGGCCTCCGCCACCAGGGCCGCGATATCGGCTTCGCGCGAGACATCGCAAGGGCGGTATCGGATCTCGCCGGGCAGATCGGCGGCCTCGTCGGCCAAGCTGGCGCCCACCGCTTCGTCGACGTCGCCCACGACCACCCGCGCCCCTTCACGGGCGAACAACAGCGCGGTCGACCGGCCCATGCCGCCCGCGCCGCCGGTGATCACCGCCACGATCCCGTCGAGTCTCAATTCCTGTCCCCCTGTTGGCGGTATACCGTATCAGTGTCTAGCTGCAATGCAACATTCATCCACGCGCCCTAGGATGCCGTCTGCGGCGCGGAGCGCGAGCGCCTGGGCGGTTGCGGTGGGGTTCAGGCACGAGGCGCTGACGAAGGTGCTGGCATCGGCGATGATCAGGTTCGGCACCTCATGACATCGGCCAAGCGCGTCGGTGACCGAGCGCGCCGGATCACGGCCCATCCGGGCCGTGCCCATTAGGTGAAATCCGGCCTGGTCGCGGAGCGGCGTGCGATCCAGGTGCCGCGCACCGGCGGCAAGCAGCGCCTCGCTGGCCCGTTCCAACCCGTGGTCGAGGAGGCGACGGGAGTTATCCGACACCCGATAGATCATGCGCGCCGCCGGTAGACCGTCGCGGTCCGTCAGGCGGTCGGACAGAGTGATGCGGTTCTCCGGGTCGGCGCTGTCCTCGGCGCAAACGGTAAAGCCGCAGATCCGGTCGAACCGGGCCTCCATCTCGGCGTGGTGGCGCGCGCCCCACGGCACCGGCGCGCCGACGCCGGCGCCGCGCACCAGCGCGTCGGGGCCCGGCCCTGAAATGAGTTGTAACTTGACGCCCCGTTTGGCGCCCGTTTCGGGCCGGGTGGCCAGAAACTCCAGGCAGACGATCCCGGCGGTCTCGCGCGGGACCCAGCCGCCGAGGGGCGCGTCGAACTGCCCATAGACCCGGCCATAGGGGTGCAGCATCAGGTTGCGCCCGACGAGGCCCGAACCGTTGGCGAGCCCGTCGGGCCACTGTGCGGAGGAAGAGAGCAACAGCAGTCGCGGCGTCCCCATCCCACCGGCGGCCAGGACGAAGATGTCTGCCTCGACCCTGACATCGGCATCGCCGTGACGGCAGAGCGCGGCGGTCACGCGGTCGCCCGATGCCTCAAGCCTGAGGACGCGCAAGTTCGTGCGCAGATCAGCGCCGGCCGCCATCGCCGCCTCGATCAGGCGGGCACCGGACGAACGGATGCGTGCGGGACAGCCGATATCGCAGGGGCCGGGATGGGTGCAGGGCGGGCCTTCGCCATGGCCAACGACGAGATCCACCGGCCACCAGTGCCACCCCAACCGATCGAGCGCGGCCGCCACCCGCCGACCGTGGGCGCCGATCGACGGCATGGCGGCCAAGGGGCCGTTGCGGTCGTTCACGGCGGAGGGGTCGCCCGGCACGGAGGCGGTGCCCCAGATCCCCTCCACCTCGGTGTAGTAGGGCGCGAGGTCGGCATAGCTCAACGGCCAGTCCTCGCCGACCCCGTCGAGGCTGCGCGTGCGAAAGTCCTCCGGCCGGAACCGGGGGATATGCGCCGACCACCATTCCGCGCTGCCGCCCACGGCGTTGCCGATCATCGGCTTTATCGGGCTGTCGTCATCGTCCACGGGGTCATCGGCCGGCCCCTGGCGCAGATTGGGGTTGGCGTTCAAGGGGCCACGCCGGCGCCTGGCGTAGTCCTGGGATCCGTGCGCCACGGCACGCTGGTCGATCCAGTCTCCCCGCTCTAGGATCGTGACGTCGCGCCCGGCGCCGGCCAGCCGCAAGGCCACCAGGGCACCGACCGGCCCGGCGCCGATCACCGCTACATCCGTCCGGAGATCAGCCATGTCCCACGTGCCCGACGCCCTGCTAGACGCTCTTATTCCGGGTGATGCCACCTGGCCGAGGGCGAGTGCCGTCCTGGTGCGTAACGAGGTACCGGTGCCGGAGGCTGCCGCGTCGCTCGTCGCCAAGGCAGACTTGCGGCCGGCCGAACTGGTCGCCGAGCTCGCGCGGTTCGAAGCCGAGACGCCCGCCGCCTTCGCCGCGCTTTACCATGCCGTCGCCGATGCCTATTACGCCGCGCCCAAAGTTGCGCAGATCATCGCTCGGCTGGCCGATGCCGGACTGCCCGATAGCGGACCGTTCGACCCGGCGCTGCTGGCCGGGGTTGTGGCGGAAGGGCGGGCCCGGCGACGGCTGTGACGACATCAGGCGTCGGCGACGAAATGGCCCGGCGCAACTTCGGTCAGGCGCAGGCGCTCCGGCGGATCGCCAACCCGCCGCATGGCGCTCGGCACTTCGCTGGCATCGCTCGATCGAACCGTGCGGTGCGCCGGGTCGGGCAAGGGTACCGCCGCCAGTAGACGCTGGGTATAGGGGTGGCGCGGTGACCCGATCACCGCCTGGCGCGGCCCGATTTCGACGATCTGGCCCAGATACATCACCGCGACCCGATGCGCCATCTCCTCCACCACCGCCATGTCGTGGCTGATGAAGAGGTAGCTGAGCGAGCGTTCGGCCTGGAGCCGCATCAGCAATTGCACGATCTGTGCCTGGATCGACACGTCGAGGGCGGAAACGGCCTCGTCGGCCACGATCAGCCGTGCCTCGGCGGCCAGCGCCCGCGCGATGCAGAGGCGCTGTCGCTGCCCGCCGGAGAACTGGTGCGGATGCAGGTCGTGGTGCTCGGGCAAGAGACCCACGAGCGCCATCAGGTCGCGCACCCGGTCGCGGATCGCCGCAGAGCCCTTGAGCAGGCCGTGAATGTGGATCGGTTCGGCAATGCTGTCGCCCACCGTGCGCCGCGGATTCAGCGAGGCAAGCGGATCTTGAAAGATCGAATGCACGTCGCGCTTCAGTCGCCGCCTTTCCGGCGCTGTCATCCCGCCATAGGTGCGGCCCTCGAAGTCGATGTCGCCTTCCGTTGGCCGCACCAGCTGCTGGATGGCTTTGCCGACCGTGGACTTGCCGCTGCCCGACTCGCCCACCAGCGCCAAGGTCTCGCCCGGCTGCAGCGTCAGGTTGATGCCCTCGACCGCGTGGACGCGATGCGTCGGCCGGCCAATCAAATCATGGGCGACGTCAAAGCGCGCCACCAAGTCGCGCACCTCTAGGATCGGCGCGCCATTCTTGACGGTATCCTGCACCTTGGTCTCGCCCACCTGGCGGGCGGTGCCCCCATCAAGGATCGTCACCGGCCGGCGCGAGGGCAGGGCGGCGTCGGCGAACTGTCCCAGCCGAGGCACGGCATCGAGCAGCATTTTTGTGTAGACGTGTTGCGGCCGGGCGAAGATGTCCTCGACCGGCCCCTCTTCGACCTTGCGCCCCTCGTACAGCACCACGACGTCGTCGGCGGTCTCGGCCACCAGACCCATGTCATGGGTGATCAGGATGATGGCCGCCCCCGTCTCGGCCTGTATCTCCATCAAGAGGCTCATGATCTGTGCTTGCACGGTCACGTCGAGCGCGGTGGTCGGCTCATCGGCGATCAGCAGGCGCGGCCGGCAGGACAGCGCCATGGCGATGACCACGCGCTGGCGCATGCCGCCCGAGAGCTGATGCGGGTAGCGGCCCAGCATCGCCTCTGCGTCGGGCAGGCGGACCTTGTGCAACAGCTCCAGCGCCTCGGCCCGGGCCGCGCGGGCCGAGCCGCCGCGATGCTCCAGAATGGTCTCGGCGATCTGGTTGCCGATGGTGAAGACCGGGTTCAGCGCCGTCATCGGCTCTTGAAAAATCATCGCGATTTCCGCGCCCCGAATGCGCCGCATGCGCGGTTCCGGCAGGGTCGCAAGATCGGTCCGCGCGCCTGCCGCCGTCTCAAACCGCATGGCCCCCCCGGCCACCGTCCCGCCGGCGCTGGGGATCAACCCCATGATCGAGAGCGCGGTCACCGACTTTCCCGACCCGCTCTCGCCCACCACGGCCAGCGTCTGTCCCGGAACGAGCGACAGATCGATCCCGTTCACCGCTTCGCGCTCGCCGAAGCGCACTGTCAGGCCTTCGACCTCCAATAGCGGCTCGGCGGCGGACACGGTGGATGGCGCCACGGCCGACGCGGTCATAGCCGGCCCTGGCTGCGCGGGTCGATGATCTCGCTCACCCGGTCGCCGATCAGGTTGACCGAGATGATGGCCAGAAACAGCGCCAGCCCCGGCGCGATCATCATCCAGGGTGCATAGCGGATGTATTCGCGCCCATCGCTGAGCATCGTGCCCCATTCCGGTGTCGGCGGCTGCACCCCGAGCCCGAGAAAGCTAAGCGTTGCCGTCGACAGGATCGCCCCGCCCAGGTTCAAGGTGCCGAGCAGGATCACGGTCGGAAGGATCGTGGGCAGCACATGGAGCACGATGATCCGGGCCGTACTGGCGCCCATTGCCGAGGCCGATTCGACGAACAGGTTCTGCTTGGCGACGATGGTCGCACCCCGGATCACGCGCGCGAATTTCGGTATGTCGGCAATGGCCACCGCGATCACGACCTGCACCAGGCCCACGCCCAGGACCGAGACGGCCAGGATCGCCATCACGATGGCCGGAAAGCCCAGCAGGACGTCGACCACCCGCGCGCCCACCGCATCGAAGCGACCGCCGATATAGCCCAGGGCCAGGCCCAGCGCGCCGCCGGCGAAGAGACCCAGCAGCAAGGTTGCCGCCCCCACCGGCAGCGAGTAGCGGGCGCCCCAGACAACGCGCGAAAAGACGTCGCGCCCGTGCAGGTCGGTGCCGAAGATGTGCGCGGCCTCGGGCGCGCCGAGCCGGGGGCCGGCGCTGGCCTGCGATGGATCGAACGGCGCAATCCACGGGGCGAAGAGCGCGAAGCACACCAGCACGGTCAGGATGACGATGGCGACGGCAGAGGTGGGCTTGGTCATGAGCTGCCGCAGCACCCCTGGCCCTTTGACCCGCTCGGCCTCGGGCGGGGCGGAGATGAGAAGGTCGCTCATCGCGGCGCCATCCGTGCGTGGCGAATACGCGGGTCGATGAGGCCGTAGAGGATATCGACCAACAGGTTGATGATCAGGTAGGCAGCGGTCGTGTAGACCACGAGGGCTTGCACCAGCGGCATGTCCTTATTGAGGACCCCTTCCACCAGCATCGTGCCGAGGCCGGGCCGGGCGAACACGTTCTCTGTCACGACGGCGCCGCCGATCAGGTTCGACAGCGAGATGCCCAGCATGGTCACCGGCGGGATCAGCGCATTTCTGAGCGCGTGCTTGCCCACCACCTTGATCGGCGGCAGCCCCTTGGCGCGGGCGGTGCGGATATAGTCCTGGCGGCTGGCGTCGATGATCGAGGACCGCACGAGCCGCGCGAAGTCGCCGGCGATGAACAGCCCCGTCACGATCGCCGGCAGGATCAAGGCGTCGATGCCCAGACCGACGATCGGCACCCAGCCGAGGATCGAGCCGAAGACGTAGATCAGCACCATCCCGGTCCAAAAGCTCGGCAGGCTGGATCCCGCGAGCGCTGCGAACGTACAGACGGTGTCGAGAGACGTGCCCGGGCGCAGTCCCGCCAAAACGCCCAACAACAGGCCCATCGCCAGCCCGACGACGAGACCCGCGGCGGCGAGCTGCAGGGTCGGGCCGATTTGCGCCAGGATCATTTCGGTCACCGGGGCGCGGGTCCGGAAGGACTCACCCAGATCGCCTACCGCCGCGCGGCCGAGAAAGCTGATGTAGCGCTCCATCAGCGGCTTATCGAGGCCAAGCCGCGCGCGCTCGTTAGCGATAACCTCTTCGGAGGCCGGGACGCCGGCGAGCATGAGGTTGACCGGATCGCCCGGTATCGCCTCGAAGACGAAGAAGACCGCCGACCATGTCAGAACAAGGATCGGGACCAGTGCCAGGATCCGCCGCAGGAAGTACGTCATCGCCCGTCATCTCAAACCGTCAGTCGCCAGGGTTGGGCTCGGGGCTGCGTTCGTCTACGCGGGTCGGTGCCGGACGCCGGGCGTTGAATGCAGTTTGCTTGACTGTATAACGATCTGACAAGCCCTAAGCCAAAACCGGCGTCACCGGAGACGCGTGAATGTCCGGTTCCCGACTTCAGACCTACATCCGGCGACAACGCTCTGGGCCGTGACGGACTCTCACCGGGAAGATCGTTGGCCGCTGATCTCGCAAGAGTTCCGAAGACAAGTCGGAGAAGCTCTTGCCAATGCAGCGCGTCGCTCCGAGCCCGTTGACCAGTATGGCCACGCGATCGCCCGACCGCAGGCCGAGTTCGTCAATGATCGGCGACAACGGGCACTCCCACCGACCACAATCCCGACCCTTCCCTCTCGCAGGCCATTCAGGGCGACGATGGCGCGCCCGGTCTCGCCTTCCACGCAAATCGGGTCGGGGTGGGCCGAGACCATACCCTTGATCAAATCCTCGATAAGCCGATCAGGATCGTTGATGAGCTTGCGATGCGGTCCGGTGATCGTGGGGTCGGTCTCCGAAATTGGGTGTCGCAATGGGCGTCAAGTCCAGATCGACGCCGTGCCGCTTTGCCAGGACATCGGCGACCCGAGCCAGTTCCTCATTCTGGCGCGCGTCACCCCAGCCAAGGGAAGCGGCGGCGATCTCGCAGACCTGTCGGCAGAGGTCAGCGGTCAGCCTGCCGGTGATGGCCAAAGACGTGCGCCGCAGCAGGATGTCCTCCAGATGCTCGACCCTTTCGTTGCGCGCAATCCAGTCGATCTCCGTGCGGCTGATATCGGGTGCGTCCGGCAGCGCGTCGTGCGTCGATCCCTCATGGATCATGATCGCGCGTGCCGTGGTGCCGTAGCGATCGAGCAACTGGCCCACGCGCTCCGGCCCAACGCCGTAGCGATCGGCGACCTCGGCGATCCATTCGGCGCGCCGGTCGGGGCCGGGCATGTCGCGGCCCCCGCCGATCGGCATGGCGTCCGTGGTGTTCCGACGGCTCTTGTTCAGGCGCGACAGCGCCATGTCGGCCACCTCGGCGGCGAACGCGCGGAAGGTGGTCCACTTGCCGCCAACCAGTGAGATCACCGGAAAAGGGCGGCCAGGCGCGGGCTCGGCTACTGGGGCGGAGTGGTCGCGGCTGATCAGACCGGGCTCCGTCGAGGCGGAATTGGGCAGAGGGCGGATGCCCGCATAGGCATAGACGATCTGGCCTTCATCGAAGTCGAGGCCCGGCAAGACCTCCCGCAGGCTGCGCATGAAGTACGCGGTTTCTTCCTCGGTGCATATCGCGGCATCGGGATCGTCGGCCGCGATATCGGTGGAGCCGACCAGCGCCTTGCCCTCGTAAGGGAAGACCAGAAGGATACGCCCGTCATTGCCCTCGAAATAGATCATCCGACCATCCAGTTGGCGGACCAGCTCGGGATGGTCGAGCAGGATGTGCGCCCCTTTGGTGCCGCCGATGAGGGCGGTTTCGAGCCCCAGCGCCGCGTTTACCCGATCGATCCAGGGCCCGGCAGCGTTTACCACCAGATCGGCGCGCACCTGGCGATCGCCGCCATTGGGCAGGCTGAGCTGCAGCAGACCATCCGTCTGGCCGACGACCGGCGTCCAGTTCAGGGCCTCCGAGCCCTCCGACAGTGCCAGGCCGTCCTGTACCAGCTCCAGCACCAGCCGTTCCGGCGCGACAATCGCGGCGTCGTAATAGGTGCCGACCGCCTTGATCCGCGGCGTCAGAGCGGGGATCTGGGCCAGCGCTTTTGTCCGGCCCAGCATCTTGTGGCGCGGCATGACGCGCGCGCGGGCGCCGTAAAGATCGTACAGCATCAGGCCGGCCTTGATGAGCAGTGCCCCCCGACTGCGCGGTGCGGTCTTGGAACCGAGGAAGGTGCGCAGGGCGGCGCCGATACCCTTGGCCCAAGACAGGATCGGCACGATCGTCGGCAGGGGACGGACGAGGTGGGCGGCATTCCGCAGCAGCAGGTTGCGCTCGTACGTGGACTCCGCCACCAGCCGAAACTCACCGGTCTCAAGGTATTTCAGCCCGCCATGGATCAGACGCGATGGCGCGGCGCTGGTGCCGGAACCGAAATCGCCCTTGTCCACGATCAGGCAGCGAAGTCCTTGGGCGCAAAGGTCGCGGAACAAGCCGGCGCCGTTCACCCCGGCGCCGATGATAACGACGTCGAACCGGTCGGGAACGTCGTCAGTCATGAAGCGCGCCGCGATCTTGCGTGTCCAGTGCGTTCAAGCGCTGCCAAATCTGGTCCATCTCCGCACCAATTGCGGCATAAGCGGCGTAGCGCGCCGCGTAGTGCAAGGCGCGTTCGGGGTCGGGGAGGTGGCGCGTCGAGCGTGCGGCAAGGTCGCGCGGGTCGGTATCGATCGTCTCGAACGCCCCGACGGCCACGCGCGCGCACAGCGCCGTGCCCCAGGCGGCCGCCTCGTCCGTATCGGTTACCGTGATCGGCATGTTCAGCACGTCGGCAAAGAGTTGGGCCACGATCGGGCTTCGCGAGGCTCCGCCGGTTAGCCGCGCTTCGTCCGATGGGAAGGCGTGGCGCAGGATGTCGACATGATGACGGTGATTGAAGGCAATGCCTTCAAGAAGGGCGGCCAGCATGTCGCCCCGGTCGTGCCACCCGCGCAAACCCAGGAACGCCGCACTTGGCACCGGGCCTTGCGGTGACCCGAAGAGGTAGGGGTGATAGATGACCGACGAGGCACGGCCCAACGCTGCCTCGATTTCCGGCGCAAGAAGCTCGTGGATGGTGCGCCCTTCCGCCTTGGCGTGGTCCTTGTCGGCGGCGCAGAGCGTATCGAGAAACCAGTCGTAATTCGTGGTCGAGGCGGGCGAGATCGACATGTTGTTCCACCGCCCCGGTTGCACCGCGTTGCGGCAGAACCAGCCCGCGCCCGTTTGGGGGGCGAGCGAGACGGCTTCGTTGATGCAATAGGTGCCCGCGACAATGCCGATCACGCCCGGGCGATGCGCCCCGATCCCAAGGGCGGAGGCTGTCACGTCATGCAGTCCCGCCGCCACGGGTGTGCCGGTGGCAAGCCCGGTGGCGCGGGCGGCGTCCTCTGTTATCCGGCCGACGATATCGGCCGAACCGGCGATTTCGGGCAGGGCGGGAGACAGCGCCTCAAGCCCGAACAGGCTAAGGGCGTCAGCCGTGTAGTCCTGTGTTTTGACATCGGTGAAGGACGTGCTGGCCTCGGTTCGGTCAGTCCCGATCGTGCCCGTCAGGCAATAGCGCAGCCAGTCCTTGCAGGCGAACACATGGCCGATCTCGGCGAAGCGCTCCGGCTCTTCATCGCGGATCCAGGCCAGCAGGGCGGAGGGGGCAGAGACATGAGGTTCCTGGCCGGTGAGGCGCAGACTGTCTGCGGCGGTTCCGTCTTCCTGCCAGCGCGCCACCTGCGCCCCGGCGCGGCTGTCGAGCGACAGGATGCCCGGACCCAGCGGCTCGCCCTGCCGGTCGAGCAGATAAACGCCGTCGCCGTGCGCCGTGGCACCGACGGCGATGACGTCACCTGGCGTGGTGCCACTGTCGTTCAGCACATCGCGGATGGCCGACGCGGTCTGTTGCCAGAGGTCGGCCATGTCGCGTTCCGCGCGTCGAGGGGCAGGCAGAAGCTGTTCGACATTGCGCCGCGCAACGGCAAGCTGTCGCCCTTGCAGGTCGAACACCACGGCCTTGGTGACGGTCAGCCCGCTGTCGATGGCGAGTATGCGCCCCATCGTCCGGTCTCCCCGATGGTCCGGTTCAGGCGCTGCGGTACTTTGCGTCCACTTCGTTGATGGCGTTCACGTTGCCGGCCGACCGGCCTTCCGGATCGAACGCTGCGCTCAAGAATGCGTCGGCGATGTCCTTGGCCAGTTCGGCGGCGATGACCCGCGCGCCCATGGTGATGATGTGGGCATTGTTCGAGGTCGCGGCCTTGCCGGCGGAATAGGTGTCGTGGCACTGCGCGGCGCGGATGCCGGGCACCTTGTTGGCCGACAGGCACACCCCGATACCCGTGCCGCAGACGAGGATCGCGCGGTCGTATTCTCCAGCAATCACGGCGGAGGCGACGCGGTCGGACAGGTGGGCATAAAACGGGTCCGGCCCGTCTTCGGTGTGCGAGACAAGCGACACCTCGTACTTGTCCTGCAGGTGTTCGGCCAGGGTCTTGGCCAGATCCTCGCCTGCGCTGTCTCCTGCGACGGCAATCCTCATGTCATTTCCTTTGTCTCAGAGAGTGTGGCCGCACATGTGGCAAGGATGTCGAGATAGCCTTCGACCTGCCAGGCGGAGCGACCGACGAACAGCCCGTCGATGTGGGGCATGCGGATAAGGTCTTCGCAATTGCTTGGATTGACCGAGCCGCCGTAGAGGCAGGGAATGCGCCGGCCGAGCACCGCGTCCGCGACCGCGATGATCTCGGCCTGTCTTGCGTCGGCGTAGTCGGCCGTGGCCGGAATGCCCCCCTCGCCAATCGCCCAAACCGGCTCGTAAGCCAGCAGAATGGCGGCTGCTTTCCGGCTTTCGTTGAGCTGCGAGAGCGCGGCGCGCACCTGGGTCGCCAAAACCGCCTCGGCATTTCCGGAGTCGCGGTCTTCCAGGGTCTCGCCGATGCAGATCAGCGGAACCAGCCCGTGTCGCACTGCGGCCTCGGTCTTGAGGCCCACGGTTTCGTTGGTCTCCCCGAAATGTGCGCGCCGCTCGGAATGGCCAAGCTCGACGATGTCCAGCCCGCAATCCGTCAGCATGGGGGGCGAGATTTCGCCGGTCCACGCGCCCTGATCGGCCCAATGCATGTTCTGTGCACCGACCTTGACCGAAGTATCGTCCAGGATCGCCTTGACCTCGCGAACCGCTGTGAATGGCGGGATCACAAAGCGCTGAATGCGCGGGTCTCTGCCACCGTCGGCTCTTGCAAGCGCTGTCGCAAAGGCCCGTGCCTCCGCCAACGTCTTGTGCATCTTCCAGCTTGTGCCGATCCAAAGCCGATGTTCCGTCATGCGTCTGCCTCTGCTGGACCGGCAGCGATTGTCAGTGGGCTTTTCGCGGTCACTCTCTGCCTCGGTTTTGCAGCCATCGTGCCGTCACCCCTCCAGCAACGATTGCGCGGTACGTTCATCGGTAATGAGGCCGGAAAGCTGGCCGCTGTTCAGCACCGCGCGGATTGCGGCGACCTTTTGGGGGCCGCCTGCCAGGGCGATGATGCGGTCTGCCCGTTGTGCTCGATTGTGCAGCGACGCGGCGATCGTGCGCTTGGTCAGCGGTGTATCCACAAAGTTTCCATCCTCATCGAAGAAGTGACCGAGCATCTCGCCCAAGCCACCTTCGGCGGAAATCGCCTCGATCTCACGCGACTCGATAAGCCCGGCGGCAACCAGCTGTGCCTCAAGGGATACGGTACCGACACCGACCAGTTTCAGCGACGCGGCCTCGGCCATTTGCAGCACTTCGGGTATGCCGCGCTGGGCAAGAAGAACCTCCCGGTCGTCCGCGGAGTTGGCGAAGAACGGAACCGGCATGACGTAGGACTGGGCGCCTGTCTTCTCGGCCAAGAGGTGCATGACGTCGTGCGGGTTGGCCGCGAACTTTCGCGTGAGCCCGCCCAGCAGAGAGACGAAGCGCTGTTGTGGCAACTGCATGTGAGGCAGGTTCTGAACCGCTGCCGCCAGCGTCCTTCCATGGCTGAGGCCGATGGTCAGGTCTTCGCCCCTTTCAAGGCAGCGGCGCAACCAAGAGGCTCCGGCATTGCCGAGCGCGCGCAGGGGAAGGCCTTCTTCTTCAAGGTGAGGGGCGACCTCGCACGTCTGCAGTCCAAAGCGTCGGCAAAGCGCCGCCTCCAGCTCGATGCAGTCGACGATGTCGCCCTCGATGCTGACTTTCACGGCACCTTCGGAAACCGCCTTTTGGATCAGCCGATGCGCTTTCACCGACGGCACCTCCAGCCGTTTGGCAACGTCGGCCTGCCGAAGTCCGCCCACGTAATGCAGCCAAGCCGCACGCAGGGCGAGGGAGTGTTCCGCATTTGGCGAAGGGCGGCCCTTTGCCACCGTGTCAGTCCCCCTGTCCGGGCGCATGGCGCGCTCGCCCGAACCGCCCGGCGTACGGGCGGTTAGACGGCGAGGGCGTGGTGGCAACGTCAGACATGCAGGTCTTGTGCCCCTGAGTCGATGTGCGGTGCCCAATAAGCCACACTCTCCGCGATCTGCGGGATCACCTGCCTGTCATCGGGCTCCCGTTCCTTGAACGACAATTCGAGGCAGATCTCGTTGTCGATCGCGCCTCCTTCGAAGAAGGCTTCCAGAAGGCTCTCGGGCTTTATCGCGCCCTTCGCATTGAACGCCGCCGTGAAAGGGCGGTGGCCGGACTTGTCCATCATGGACTGCTTGATATGGATGATCGGGCTGACCTTCGGCACGGCGCGCGCCCAAGCGTAGGGGTCCGTATCGTCGGGGTTGGGCGATGTCACGTCGCCATGGTCGATATCGGCCATCATCCACATCGGGACCGCCATGTCGGCGGCGTTGAGCTGGTCCTGCAGGGCCATGCAGCGCTCGATCGTCTCGCCAAATTCGCGCCCGACGCTCATCGGTTCCCAAAAGAGGTAGTCGAGTCCGGCGGTTTTGGCGTGCTCCGCCACTTCCGCCCAACAGTCTATGGCGATGCCGATCAACTCCTCGCGGCGCGCGGGTTCGTCGAAGTCTCGAAACGTGAAGATCGCGAACTGCGTGCCGACGGCGCTGCCGCCCAGATCGCCGATGATGTCGGCGAACGTCTTGAACCAGTCGACATAGTAACGGCGCACGTCGGCATCCGGGTGGCCAAAATGGTTGAGGCGTCCGTAGGGGCCGGTCATTCCGCTGGTGACGCGACAACCGGTGCGGGTCAGCGCCGCGCCCATCTGCCGGGTCAAGCGGTGGATGACTGGGGCCGGCCAACTCGGGTTGATGAACTCGTGGGTCAGCTGGATGTCACGAATGCGAATGGTCCGGGCGATGGTGTCGATAAGGTCATCCGCATCGGCAAAGCGATTGACCAGTGGATTGGTGTTCAAGGACAGGGTCAGTGGCATCTCAGGCCGCTTTGGCATGGGTTTCAAACCAATCCGCGAAGCTGGCCTGCTCGGCCTCGGTCAGATGCAGGCGGTGCTTGGTACGCCGCCAGAGCACGTCCTCTGCGGTTTGGGCCCATTCGTAGCTTAGCAGATAGTGCACTTCGGCCTCGTACAGATCACCGCCGAAATGCCGCCCGAGCATGGCAACGGAGCTGGCATTGCCCACGATCCGGGCGATGCGCGTGCCATAGAGCCGTCCGTAATGGCGCCGCAGGCTGCGCGGCATCCATGGGTAGTCGCGCTTCATCTTGCCGCGAAACGCCTCGTAGTCGGCGTTCTCGATGTCGCCGCCGGGCAGGGGTGCGCTGTCGGTCCAGTCGCTACCCATCTGTGGGAAGAACTTCTTCAGCTGATGCAGCCCACGTTCGGCAAGCTCTCGAAATGTCGTGATTTTGCCGCCGAAGACGTTGAGCAGCGGCGCACCGCCCGTTTCGTCAAGGTCGAACACATAGTCGCGGGTCACGGCTGACGGATTGCCTTGCCCATCGTCGAAGAGAGGCCGCACGCCGGAGAACGAGGTCTCCACATCGTCGCGGCTCTGTTCCTCCTTGAAATAGCGGTTTACCGCGTCGAGCAGATAGCGGATCTCGTCTTCGTCGGCCTCGACATCCTCGGCCCGGCCGTCGTAGGCGATATCGGTCGTGCCGATCAGGGCCTTGTCGCCTTCGTAGGGGTTGATGAAGATCACGCGTTTGTCGTGGTTTTGCACCAGATAGGCGTTTTCGCCCGCCCAGAATTTGGGGAGGATGATGTGGCTGCCTTTGACCAGGCGCACATTGCGGGACGAGTTCGACCCGGCCACGCGCATCAAGACATCGGTCACCCAGGGTCCGGCGGCGTTGACGAGCGCCTTGGCCATGAATTCTCGGGTCTGGCCCGTGATCGCATCCGTGGTGGTGACTCGCCACATCCCGTTCTCGCGCCGGGCCGACGTACAGGGGTTGCGGGTCAAGACGATGGCACCCCGTTCGGCGGCGTCCACCGCGTTCAAGACCACCAGCCGCGCATCGTCGACCCAGCAATCGGAGTATTCGAAACCCTTGGTGTACTGGTCCTTGATCGGCGCGCCTTCCGGGTCGCGGCGCAGATCGAGCCTGCGGGTGCCGGGCAGTTTCTTGCGCCCGCCCAGATGATCGTAAAGGAACAGTCCCATGCGGACGAGCCAGGCCGGCCGGTCCTGCGGGCTGTGCGGCAGCACGAAGCGCATCGGCCAGATGATATGGGGCGCGTTGTTCATCAGAACCTCGCGCTCGATCAGCGCCTCTCGAACCAGACGGAACTCATAGTATTCGAGATAGCGCAGCCCGCCATGGACCAGTTTGCCGGACCGGGACGAGGTTCCCTCGGCAAGATCATCCTTCTCGCACAACACCACGCTCAGGCCGCGGCCCGCCGCATCGCGGGCGATGCCGGCGCCATTGATGCCGCCCCCGATGACGAACAGGTCTACCGTCTGAACATCCGCCATCATGCAGCCGCCTGTCGGGCGCGGTGCGAGGCAAGACCGGCCCAGATTGGGGGTAGTGCACCGGTCGCCGCACGAAACGAAGGGAAAAGACTGTCATAGATCGGCGACAGCGCCGCATCCGGCGGCTCGGGTGGGTTCAAAAGCGGCGTCGCCCATTCGGCGATACAGGCCTCCATGTCGCCATAGGCGCCGATGGCAACAGCGGCCATCATGGCGCACCCCGCCGCGCCGGCCTCTTCGCGGGCGGATACGCGAACCGGCGTGTTCAGACAGGCCGCCAAAACCTGTTGGAGAGCGGCGGATCGTGACACCCCCCCCGTCAGCCGCAATTCGGCGGGCATCGGCCCCATGGCCTCGTAGCAATGGCGTGTCGCCATGCCCAAGCCTTCAATCACCGCCCTTACGATATCCGGATATCGGTGCTTCGCGGTCAGTCCGATAAGACTGGCGCGCGCATCCGCATTCACGAACGGTCCCCGTTCTCCAGCCTCGGAAATATAGGGATGGTAAAGCAGCGTGCCGGGGTCGGAACGCGCCATCCAGTCATCGACGCGGGCGACCAGGTCTGCATGGCTGGTCGTCGCACCCATATCGGCCAACAGGTCCTCGGCCAACGCCAGCACCCAGTTGATGTTGAGCGCCGCCGCCATGTTGGTCTGTACCTGGGTCACGAGATCTGGGATCGGAAGGCAGATGACATAGCCGGTGCCCTCAGCGTTCAGGTGCACCTTGTCAGAGGTCACGGCCCGCAAATGCACGCCCGTGGAGCCTATGATGGAACACGCGCTGTCGGTGTCCCCGGTGTGAACGCCGGCGCCAAGCGCGGTCAACACCATGTCCACATAGCCCAGTGAAACGGGTGTCCCCTCCAGAAGGCCAGTGGCTTCAGCGGCGGCGCGGGTGAGCGGACGGGTCTCCTGCGACCCGTCCAGAATCTCGGGCAGCAAGTTCCGGCGCGCGGTCAGGCCGAGCGCGTCCAGCACGTCGTCGTCGTAGTGACGGGTCCGGAAATTGCCGAACGTGAAGCTCGCCTCCGACGGGTCGGTCGCGCGCACGCCGGTAAGGTTCAGGAACAGCCAATCCTTGCAGTGGAGCGCAACCTCCGCACGATCCAGAAGCTCTGGCGTGTGGTCCTGCATATGGGCCATCTGGCTGCCTTGCTGGCAGGTATTGAGGCCGGTGCCGGTGGCTTCGAACCGGGCGCGCTCTCCGTCTTCTGCCGCCAATCGTGTCACTGTGGGCGCGGCACGCGCGTCGAGCCAGAGCCAGGCGTCGCCGATGGGTTGGTCGTCAGCGCCAACCAGCCAGGTGCCGTCGCCTTGTCCGGTCAGCCCCAGCGCGGCGGTGCGCTTGGCGAGCCCGTCAATCTTCACCGACAGGCCGCGCAGCACCCCGACGCAATCCTTCCATGTCTGCGACAGCGACTGGGTCACAGAACCGTCCGGGCCCGTGTCGTATCGGTTTGGCACCGAAAAGCAGGCCAGTTGATGCCCAGTCAGGTCAAACGCCACCGCCTTGATGACGGAGGTGCCAGCGTCGATGCCGATGATGATGTCTCGCGATTCGGTCAACGCGGTCTCCGGCAGGTGTCGCGCTGATCTTGCGTTTCCACAGTTCCCTCTCCGGCTTGTTGCGGCCCATCTGGCCGCCTGTCCCTTCGCCGTGTCGGTGTTGGACGACCGCACGAAGAGGGTGTGGCGCGACCGCGCGCTTTTCTTTGAACGTTAGCATAATCGTTCTCAAGGCAATGCAGTTTTTTGCAGACAGAGTAAAATGTTTCATCTACGGTCGCCTTAACGTGCCGCCGACCGGCGAGATCGCTCGCTGTGCCGGATCAGGTTAGAAAAAGGCCAAGTGCGCGGTAGCTGGAGGGAAGCGCAACAATTGCCAATACCCCTTCGGAAGGAATATGCGGATTGCCTCGGCGCACTTGACATACTTGCGTCGGTTTTGGCGGCGATGCGGGGGGCACTCGATCATGGGCGTGAAGGCCGCACCAACGTTTTTCGGCCTAAGGCTAAGCCGGGGATGGGTGCTTGGCGGGATTGTCGTAATCGTTCTGCTCGCAGCCATCGCGGCCGATACCACGGTCGTGCGGATCGGTTCCGAAGAGGATACGCGCGAGCAAGCCTTCGATCCGGATCTGTTCGGGCAGCGGGAGTTCCCGCGCATACGTGATTTCGTGGTGGAGCGGGCGCCCGACGCCGCCGAACTGGTCCAACTGCTGGAAGACGATCGTGATACCGCGATCGACACCTATGGCACGGCGGCCGGGGCCTTCCCCGTCATGGTCGTCCGGCTCACCGGTGTGGTGGGCGAGGGTCGATCGGGCGTCTTCAACATCGATGTCGACGGTCTTCCCGACGAGGTCGGCATACGGGTCCAGACCGGTCCGGCGATCAATGGAACCGAGCTGCGCGACGTCGTCGGCGATATCGAGTTTGGCGCCTTTACCAACCAGATTGAGTATCAGGACGCTGGCTCGGGAATAAACCGTGCCATGGCGGCGGAGACACTTGACGGGCTGGACCGTGACGCGCTGCCGGGGGCGACGATCAACGTAACCGGCGCGTTCACCATGATTAATCCGTCGAACTGGCTGGTGACGCCGGTTGTGCTGGAGGTGCAATAGTGCGTACACCGGACACCGACGAAACACCTCAGGCGGAACCAGATCTTGCCGAGGTGGTTTTGGCGGCGCGCAACGTGTCGAAGTCGTTTGACGCCGTGCATGCGCTCAAAGGTGTCAACTTCGATGTTCATCGTGGGCAGGTGACGACCCTGTTCGGGGAGAACGGGGCCGGCAAATCCACCTTGGTGAAGATCCTGTCCGGCGTGCATGCGCCGTCCAGCGGCGAACTTATCCTCGATGGCAAGGCCGTTGAAATCGCCTCGACCGTTGCGGCCCGCGATCTCGGCATCACGATTATCCACCAGGAACTCAGCCTCGCGCCCAACATGACGGTCCGAGACAACATTTTTCTCGGCCGAGAGATCAGAGGGGCGACGGGCGTCAATTATGCGGAGGAGGAACGCCAGACGCGCGAGCTGATGCGCGAGTTGGAGGAAGAGATAGATCCGCTGACCTTGGTGGAAGACCTGCGCCTGGGGCAGCAGCAGATCGTCGAAATCGCGCGCGCCCTTTCGGTGAATTCTCGCATCCTCATCATGGACGAGCCGACCTCCGCGCTCTCGGCATCGGAGGTCGAAATCCTGTTCAAGGTGATTGGCGACCTTAAGGCGAGGGGCGTGTCGATCGTCTACATCTCGCACCATCTCGAAGAGGCGCTGGAAATCACCGACCACGCCGTGGTCTTGCGCGACGGCAACATGACCGCTTTCGCGCCCCGCAGCGAAATCGATCTTGAGTGGATTGTCAGAAACATGGTGGGGGAGAACTTTGATCTCGGTTCTCCGCCGGAAGGCTACGCGTTCGGAGAGACCGCCCTGTCGATCGACAATCTGATCGTGCCCATCGCCGGCGGGGCGCAAGACGATGTCGACGATCGCGTGTCGCTCGATATTCGCGCAGGTGAAATCGTTTGCATCTACGGCCTCATGGGGGCAGGGCGCACCGAACTTCTGGAGTGTGTTGCGGGGCGCCTGCCGACACCGGGTGGCCGGGTCCTTCTTAAGGGCGAAGACGTCACCGGGCTCAGGATCGCTGAACGTATCAGTCGGGGACTGGTCCTGACGCCAGAGGATCGGCAGCGGGACGGTCTCGTCCAGACCATGTCGGTCGGACAAAATCTCTCGTTGGCGAGCATTGGGGAATTCGTCCGGCGGCTCTTGGTTTCGCGGCAGGCCGAGAGGCAAATCGTCGACCGGGCCATCCAATCGGTCACGATCAAAACCGATAGCGGCGATGCACCCATCGGGTCACTCTCCGGCGGCAACCAGCAGAAGGTCGTCATCGGCAAGATGCTGGCGACCCGGCCGGACGTCGTCATGCTGGACGAGCCCAGCCGCGGCATCGACGTAGGGGCCAAGGCCGAGATCTTTGGGCTGCTTGCGCAAGGCGCCAGGAACGGGCTTGCGGTCCTCTACACCACCTCGGAGGTGGGCGAGTGTCTTTCGATCGCCCATCGCATCGTCGTCATGCACAAGGGCAAGATCTCCGCGATCTTCGGGCCAGACGCGACCAAGGAACAGATCATGGCCGCCTCTGGCGAGGTGAATCTCGGCCAGAAGCTCAAGACCGGATACGGCCTCGGCTACTGCCACATTGTCGAAGACGCTCATCATGACGATCCGCCGTCCGGGCCGCTGGGTGCGGCCGGGGGCGCGTTTCTGTCGCATGAGATTGCCGCGAACCCTGGGCAAGTCATCGGCGCGGGCCAGGGCAGTACTCTTGCGGCTGCCATTCAATATGCCAAGACCGACCGGGCCGAAGGCGTCACGATGGTTTCGGTCATGGGCGGGCCCACCCCAGACGAGCGCGCCCACAACGCCGACTTGATCGTTGCCGAGATTGGAGCGGTCGGTGCCACCGCCGAACTCGTCGCCGTGGGCCTTATGACCCAGGGCGAGATGGATGAGGTCCGTCAGGCAGGCGCCAAGGGCGAGATCCTGGGGCATTTCTTCGATGCAGAAGGATTCCCGATTGAAACCGACGCCACACGCAGGATCGCCAAGCCGCCGCTGGACGACCTGCGAAGTCGACGGATCGTCGCTGTTGCCGGTGCGGCGGCCGGGGCGATTGCGGTCGGAGCGGTGCTTGAGAGCCGGCTTTTGAACGGACTGATCATCGACGAAGCGACCGCACTTGAGATTGTGGAAACCCAAGAATCCAAGACGCCGCGTCAGGAGCATTGATGGAGGGGCTCGACAGGTGAGTGACATTTCAAGAGACGGCGGCGGTGCCACGACCGGGGTTCCCGCGCCTGTCT
>JANQGH010000050.1 GCA_028277405.1 Alphaproteobacteria bacterium
CCTTTGTCGGGGACGGAGGCGGATGCCTCCTCGCTAGCAACCGCCATCGCGCTGGGCACGCGGTTTGGGGCGCATGTCAAAGCCATTCACACCAAGTCAGATCCCACCGATTCCGCGCCTTTGATCGGCGAGGGCATGTCGGGCATCGTCATGGAGCAGGTCATGCGCGCCTCCCAGACGGAGATCGACAAGCGCGAGAGCGCGGCGAAGATCACCTTCGACAAGGCCCAGGCGACATCCGGCCTGCGACTGGCCGCCGCGCCGACGGGCGAGGCCGGCGGCTCGATGTCGTACCTGGAGATCGAGGGCAGGGAGGACCAACTTGTCGCCGAATATGGCCGGCTGAGCGATCTGATCGTGCTGCCCAATCAGGCGGTCGGCGACGGCAGCGTGCAAGCGGCGGTGACCTTGGAGGCGGCGCTGATGAGCAGCGGCCGGCCGGTCTTGATATCGTCTCCCGAAGGCGGCTCCACCGGCGCTTCCGTGGCGATCGCCTGGAATGGCGGTCGCGAGGTCGCGCACACGGTGCAGGCGGCGATGCCCATACTCACGCAGGCGGATCAGGTGCACATCTTGACCGTCGGAACGGAGAAGACCGACGTCACCCGGGGCGATGGTCTCGTGGACTATCTCGCCTGGCACGACATTCCCGCCCAGCTCTCCAAACTTCAGCCGCAGCGGGGCTCAACCGGTGACGCGCTGATGACCGCCGCCGGCGAACGCGGTTGCGACATGATCGTCATGGGCGGCTACGGCCACAGCCGGATGCGCGAGCTGATTTTCGGCGGCGTCACCCGGCACGCGCTGAACCACGCCCAGATCGCGGTCTTGATGGCACACTAGGCAAGGGCCCGACGCCGATGCCGGATACCAGCTTGCCAACCGGTCATGCCGCCGCGTTAGCGGCGATCCGCGAGGCCCTGGGGCCTGCCGGTATCGTCGATGCGCCGGAGGAGATGGCGCCTTACTGCCGGTCCTGGCGTGACGACATCCATGGCCGCGTTCCGCTTGTGGCCAGGCCAGCCTCGACGGATGAGGTGGCGCGGGTGGTGGCCCTGTGCGCCGAGGCGGGCATCGCCATCGTGCCGCAGGGCGGCAATACCGGCCTGACCGGCGCCGGCCAGCCGCACGACGACGCCAGCGAAATCATCCTGTCGCTGGGCCGGATGAACCGCAT
Organism: Alphaproteobacteria bacterium; assembly: GCA_028277405.1. GTDB lineage: Bacteria > Pseudomonadota > Alphaproteobacteria > DSM-16000 > Inquilinaceae > JANQGH01. Next base: position 1,178 of record JANQGH010000050.1, read on the forward strand.
CCGCGATGTCGATCCGCTGAACGACACCATGACGGTCGAGGCCGGCTGTGTCCTGCAGACGATCCAAGAGGCGGCACTGAAGGCCGACCGGCTGTTCCCGCTCAGCCTGGCGGCCGAAGGTTCATGTCAGATCGGCGGCAATCTCTCCACCAATGCCGGCGGCATCCACGTCGTCCGCTACGGCAGTGCGAAGGGCCTGGTGCTCGGGCTTGAGGTCGTGCTGGCCGATGGGCGGGTCTGGCACGGCCTGAAAGGCCTGCGTAAGGACAATGCCGGCTACGACCTGAAGCAGTTGTTTCTCGGCACCGAGGGCACGCTGGGCGTGATCACGGCGGCCGTGTTGAAGCTCTATCCGCGCCCGACCGACCGCGCCACCGCGTTTCTGGCCGTCGAGGATCCCGCCGCCGCATTGACCATGCTGGCCCGGGCCAAGGCGGCGTTCGGCGAGGCCGTCACGGCCTTCGAGCTGATCCAGCGCCGGGGCGTGGAACTCGCGGCCGCCAAGCTCGACGGCGTTTCCGACCCGCTGAAAGACCCGCATCCCTGGTACGTGCTGATGGAGCTGACCGGTCAGTCAGCGCCGGGCACGCTCAATCAGGGGCTGGAGGCCTATCTCGCCGACGCCTTCGAGGCCGGTGTGGTCGCCGACGCCACGATCGCCATGTCCGACGCCCATGCCGACCGGCTGTGGCACATGCGCGAGGGCTTGGCGGAGGCCCAAAACACGGACGGCGTCAGCATCAAGCACGACGTTTCCGTGCCCGTTTCCTCGATCCCGGAATTCCTGGCCCGCGCCAACGGGACGCTGCTTGAGGCCTATCCGACCATTCGATTGCTGGCCTTCGGCCATGTCGGCGACGGCAACCTGCACTACAACCCGGCCCAGCCGCTGGATTGGGAGGCGGACGCCTATCGCGCCGAACGGCCGCGGATCAACCGCATCGTGCATGACATCGTGGTCGATCTCGGCGGATCGATCAGTGCCGAACACGGCATCGGCATCCTGCGCAAGGCCGAACTGGCGCACTATGCCGACCCGGTTGCCCTCGACCTGATGGCCAAGGTCAAGCACGCCCTTGACCCGCATGACCTGCTGAACCCCGGCAAGGTCTTCGATCTATCGGCGCCCTGACAGATCAATCTGGCGATCGGCCGCAGGCGGGGTTGCCGGCCCGCAAGGTCCTGGTGCCGGGCATCGTCGGCAACGTGCTGGAATGGTACGACTTCGCCCTCTATGGCTATCTGGCGCCGGTCATCGCCCAGCTTTTCTTCCCCAGCGACGACGTGCTGACCGGTCTGATCCAAACCTACGCCGTGTTCGCCATCGGCTTTCTGGCGCGTCCGATCGGCGGCGTCATCTTCGGCCATCTGGGCGATCGGTTCGGCCGCCGTACGATGTTGAGCTGGTCGATCGGGGTGATGGCCATCCCGACCTTCCTGCTCGGCACGTTGCCGACCTACGACGATGTCGGCGTCTGGGCGCCCATTCTGCTTGTCGCGCTGCGTATCTTGCAGGGCATTTCGTCTGGCGGCGAATACGCCGGCTCGGTGACCTTTCTGGTCGAACATGCGCCGGTGGGCCGGCGCGGCCTGTTTGGCAGCCTTGCGCAATCTTCCGCGATGATCGGCTCGTTGCTGGGCGCGGGCGCCGGCTGGCTGATTTCGGATCTTCTGCCCACGGACGTGTTGCAGGATTGGGGCTGGCGGCTGCCGTTCCTCGGCGGCGTCCTGGTCGGCATCTTCGGCCTTTGGATCCGGTTTCGGATGGCCGACTCACCGGTCTTTCGCGCGCTGGAGCGGCAAGGGGCGCTGGAACGGCGCCCGCTGGTGGCGGCATTCAAGAACCAGAAGCGGGCCATGGTGCTTTGCCTCATGCTCAACTGGGGGGCATCGGCCGGCTATTTCGTGATCTTCACCTGGTTCGCCGGATACATGCGGGATGTCATCGGCCTGCCGTTGCGCGTGTCACTTGGCATCGGTACGGCCGGTCTGGTGACTGGTTTGCTGTTCACGGTCCTGGCCGGCTATCTGTCGGACCGGATTGGTCATCGGCGATTGCTCGGCTGGGCGATCGTCGCCTGCGCGGTCGGCGCGTTGCCTCTGCTGCTCTTATCGACGGTGGGCAGTTTCGGCGCCGTGCTCAGCGCTCAGTTGGGGCTGGCCATATTGCTGGCAGGGCTGCTTGGGACCCTGCCGGCCGTCTTTGTCGCCCTGTTCTCATCCGTGACGCTCTGCTCGGCCTTTTCGATCTCCTACAATGCCGGCGTCGCGATCTTCGGCGGAACGGCGCCATTGATCGCCACGGCCTTGATCCAACTGACCGGCTGGTCGGCGTCACCGGGCCTCTATCTGATCGCCGCCATGCTGATTGCGCTCACCGCCCTGACACTGCTGGCACCGGCCGGCATTGCTCGACCCGAAACCTCAGTGTCCGGTTCGAAGCGTCACGATTGATGGGACGATCGGCCGGCATTCACGACCCTGGCGCGGCCTGAGCGCGCTTATCGCCACGGAACTCGGCCGATGGGCGCACCGTCAAGATCACGCAAAACGAAATCAGGCCCGCCGCGATCACGTACCAGGCCGGCGCGGTCCGGCTGCCCGTGACCTCGATCAGCCAGGTTGCGATCAACGGGGCCGTGCCGCCGAACAGCGCCACGCTGGCATTCATCACCACCGCCACGCCGGTGTAGCGAATATGGGCTGGCACCATGTCGGTCAACGCGACCGGTGCGGCGCCATTCGGCATCGCCATGTTGATCGCAAACAACACCAGCAGCGCCCAGGTTAGGCCCAGCGCGCCGGCCTCGGCGGCCAGGAAGATCGGCACGATAAGCACCGCGAAGCCAATCGCGGTCACCGCCAGCACGCGCTTGTAGCCGACCTTGTCGGCAAGCCAGCCTCCGACCGGCAGGAACACAAGCAGCACTGCGAGCGAAACGGTGCTGGCGAGCTGCGGGTCAATGCTGGCACCGCTGTTGAAATGCGGCACATAGGCGGGCAGCCAGACGAAGACCGTATAGAACGAAACCGTCCCCACCACGATCATGCCGACCATCTTCAGGGCATCGACCGGCGCCTCGCGAAACAGCCGCATCAAGGGGTGGGTGACCAGTTGCCCACGCTCGCGGGCCTTCAGAAAGTCGGGCGTCTCGTGCAGGTTGCGGCGCAGCCAAAGGCCGACGAAGCCGAGCACCAACCCGCCGGCGAACGGTAACCGCCACGCCCATGCGTGCATCTGATCAGGCGTGAACAGCGACTTCGCCAGCAGCACGATGGCCGACCCGATCAGAATGCCGAAGACCGTGCCCGTATAGGCAAGGCTGCCAAAAAGACCGCGGCGGCCGGGCGGCGCGGTTTCCACGAGATAACAGATGGCACCGCCTTGTTCGCCGCCGACCGACAGGCCCTGCGCGATGCGCAGCAAGATCAAGAGAGCGGCCGCCCAAACCCCCATATCGGCATGGGTCGGCACCACCGCCATCAAGGTCGTCGGCACCATCATCGCCATGATCGACACGCGCAGAGCCCTTTTTCGGCCCAGCCGGTCGCCGATCCAGCCAAAGAGGGCGCCGCCCAGCGGCCGCATGAAATAGCCGACGGCGAAAACGCCATAGGTCTGGATCAGGCCGGCGATGCGATCGTCGGACGGGAAGAACGCCTGGCTCAGATACGGCGCCAGATAGGCGAAGATGACGAAGTCGTACCATTCCAGCGTATTACCGGCATTCGACGCCAAAACGGACCTGGTTCGTGCCGACGCCATGGTTACGGTCGTTCCCGATCGTACCCGGGGGCTTGCCTAGAGGGTCGTTTGCCTGCGGTCATCGATACTCACCCTCAGTCGTTCGCAACGTTAGATCCGCCGTGATAGTGCGTCGAGCCAGGACGCGACATCGCTGCTGGTCACCGTCGCGGCGCGCACCAGCGCGTCGAAATGCTGGATCAGCGCAATCACGCGGTCGCCCTGCGGGAAGACAAGATAGCGCTGGCCAAGATAGATGATCGCCCGGGTGTGGCCAAAGACGGTCAAGGGGGCGGAGTAGAGCGCGCAGCCGTCATAGAGATGCAGGCGCACGCCCGGGTAAAGCTCGTCGCAATAGCGCGCCAGGGCCTCGATCTGGCGCCGGCGGACCCTTCGATCCAGACCGCGCCAGATGCCGCCGCCTTCGGCGAACTCGTGCAAGGTCTGCACGGCCATGGCGATCTCGAACTCGCTTTCCGGCCGGCGCAGCAGGGACAGCTTCTCCGTCGCGTCGGCAATCGCCTGGTCGGGGTTCTTCAAGGCGATGCCGCGGAACTCGAACTTCATGACCGCATCGGTCTTCATCGCCGATGGCAGGGTCGACGGCACATAGCGGATTTTCTGGCCCAGCACCTCCAAGTGCCAGTCGATGATGTCCTGGTCGGCCGGCAACAGCTTGGCCGGCGCGACCCGAACGGCCTGTTCCAGGATCGTCGAGGCGTGGCCGGGCTGGCTGGAGATGCCCAACAGCCAGTCGCAGCTGACGCCAAGCACGGTGGACAGTCGGGCCAGCGTCTCGCCATTGGGCAGTGTCGTCCCCGCCGTCCGCAGCAATTGCGACAAGGCGGACCGATCGATCGAGGCGGCCGCCGCGACCGCCGATCGGGACTGGCCGGAAAGGGCAATCGCCTCGGACAGCCTGTCCCGAAACAGCCGGGCGCGCTCCCTCTTGTCCATGAGATTGCTCATCACTGTTGAATTCTATCAACAAAGTGGACAACACGCTACTGAACAAGACAGTGTTCACGACACCCTCGTCGTCATCGCCAAGCCGATCGTCTAACGTCGCCCAGCTTGGGGCGAACAGGGCGGCAAAGGGCCGGTTTGGATGGTTGAGACGCGGACACGCACAATGGCCAAGGCGGTGACTTGGCAATTGCTCGGTCTCGCCACCACCACCTTGATCGGCTGGCTGATTACCGGTTCAGCCGCCGCGTCCGCCGGTCTGGCCGCAAGTTCCGCCGCCGTCGGGTTTGCCTGCTACGTGCTGCACGAGCGGCTGTGGCACGTCGTGCCCTGGGGTATCCGGCGACGGTGAAAGAGCTTTGCTGCCGCTGGGGAAGTCAGGCTGGGTTCACGATGAGCCCAGGCCCTTTTGCGTGATGTTGAAGCTGACGCATATACGGTCCGCCGCTTCGCCCTTGGCGCCCGTCACGTTGGTCTCAACCCGATGGTACAGCCAGGACGGAAACAGCACCGCCCGGCCGGGGATCGGTTCGAAACTGACCTCGCGCCAATTCTGGGGGCCTTGCTCCTGGTTCGGGTCGAGGCGGGCAGGGATCATCAAACTGGCCGTTCTGGGGTCGACAAATACGATGCGGCCCGCTTCCTTGGGCGCTTGCACGTAATAGACCCCGCTCCAAAGGCTGCCTCCGTGGATATGGCTTCGGTTCGCGCTGCCGGGCGGATTGATGATCGCCCACATGATGTCGATGCCCAGCCGAAGAGAAGGGTCGTAGAGAAGCTGGCGCGAGATATCTGATGTGATCTCGTCGATCCCTTTCGTCAGAGCGGCGAATGCCGGCTCGCCAACTAAGTCCGTCCTGCTGTGCCAACCGCCGAGCGACACGACGTTCGATCGCTCGATGCCCTTGTCGTCCTTGGCCCGTTCAGCGCGAATCGCTTTGATCAGATCGCGGTTCAGAGCCGCGCTTCCGGGCAGGTCGCAATAGAAGACGGGCGTTGGGAAGTAGTTTTCGTGATAGACTTTTGGCGTGGTCGTCGAGTGCTCTGCCGGCCCAGATTGATCGTTCATTGCTGCGAGGTCTTCATAGCGGTGGATGTCCTTTTTTGCGACATTCTGCCACGCAGCAGCGACCGCGTGCAGCACATTCTCGCCGGCCGCGGTCCGGCAATGCGCCCGTCTTGCCGCGGCCGCTATCGGAAACGGTGTCGGCTCAACGGTCCATGCTTCGTCTCGCCGCGTCACATTCTTCGCAGCCAGCGTCCGCCGGGTGCAGGAACGCCAACGGGTCTCCGGCCAAGTGATTGCACGCAATCCCGACGATATCGCGGGAACGGGCCAGCCGGGTATGGGCATGGCCGACAATGCCCTCCGCCAACAAGTGCTCGGCGCGCAGCCAATCGTCGACCAGGGCAAACCGCTCGCAGCAATGGTCGTTTTCCAGATAGTCGATGCGTACCTTGGCGCCGTCCTTCAGCACCGTGCAGTGATGGGGCACGGCATAGGGCACACCGGCGAGCACTTCGGCGAGATGTAGTGTCGTGTTCGCGTCCTGGCCGGCGCCCAGTAACAGCACTTGCCCGTCCAGTTCATGCACCCGACCGACTGGGCTTTCCGGCCGATGCGGCGGTAAGGGCAGGGGGTCTGCCGTAATCCTGGCGGCGTTCGGGCCAGCCGCCGCGAAGGCGAAGAACTGATCGCTGCGCTGAACGCCGGGCAGGCGCCAAAACGTGTCGGCGACAACGCCCAGGCTGGGCGCCGCCGCTGTCGTCAGCGGGTCGAACGGTTCGTCGTCCTCATCGGCCCAGGACGGCATGACCAGCGTTCCGTCGGGCCCGATGGCATCGCGCAGGGCAGCGATCAGGCCCGTCGGTCCGCCTTCCACGGGCCGTGTCGCGCGAAACGATGTGTGGACGAGCAACACACCGCCCGGTCGCACGCCCAAGGCGCCCAACTGGCCGACGATTTCTGCTGTCGTCAGCGGCCGTCGTTCCTCGTCATCCGCCATCGTTGTTTCGGGTGTCGGCGGCGTCAGTTGCGGGTGGCGACCGTAAGCGCCGCGCTGGCCATCAGCGCGCCGGTGCCGCGATTGACCAGCTTCATGGCGCGTCGGCTGCGAAACGCCCGTCGCGCTCGTGCCGCCAGCAGCACATAGGCGCCCAGCACCACGGCATAGACAAAGGCCACGACAAGCGCGAGTTCGAAGAAGCCCAGCCAGTCGAGCGCCGGCAGCGAGATAATCGTCGGCAGCAGCGACAGATAGAACAGCATGGTCTTAGGATTGCCCAGCGTCAGCGCGACGCCACCGGCGAACAGGCGGATCGCGTCGCCTGTCGGCGGGGCGGCAGAGGATGGCGGACCTGCGGGCGCCGTCCACAGCTTCCAGGCCAGATACAGCAGATACGCCACGCCCAGATACTTGATGGCGACAAACACCGGGTGGAACGTCTCGGCGACGGCCGCCAGCCCAAACACGGCGCAGGCGAGCCAGATCACGTCGCCCAGCAGCAGGCCAAGGCAAAAGGCCGGCGCGCCCGCCGTCCCCCTGCCCATGACGCGGGCAATAAGCGCCGCGATCGCCGGGCCCGGCGAGGCGCAGGCGATGGCAAACACGCCGGCGAAAAGAAGCAGCGATGCGGCATCCATTGTACGCGGTTCCTAAGGGTAGAGGCGGCGATTGAGTTCGATTCCTAGCCGTGATCGGCACTGTTGGACAACCAGCTTCGCGACTGTCGGCCGAATACCGGCATTGCGGATCCAAGGGTGGCGATGGGTGGTTCGGCCGGCTGTCGTTGCAGAACCCCATGACACGAGCCATCTCTGCATGTAATAAGTGAGTATAATATGATGATGCAGATTTGAGTGTTATTCAGGGCGATGGAGGCCCTGCGGGTACGCGTCAAAAGTGTGAAACAAGAGGCAGGAAGCCGTGCAAACGCCAGCAGTTCTCGAAACACCGCGCGAGGCCGCCGACAGGGCCTTTCAGGACCGCATCGTCGACAACGCCATGATGCAACGGGTGCATGAAGCGCGGGAGCGCGGGCTCTACCCGTACTATGCCGAGCAGGTGCCGGTCGGTTCGAACCATGTGGAAATCGACGGCCGGCGCTTGCTGCAGCTTGGCTCCTCGAACTATCTGGGCTTGGCGGCGGACAGGCGGGTTTGGGAACGGGTCGTCAGCGCCGTTGCCGAGAACGGCACGTCTTGCACCTCAAGTCGCCTGCTGACCGGAACGCGGCCCCTGCATCACCGGTTGGAGCGGCGGCTGGCGGCGTTTCTTGGCAAGCCGGCCGCCCTGGTCTTTCCGACCGGCTATCTGGCCAACATCGGCACGATTCCGGCCCTGGTCGGCCGCCACGACGCGGTCTTCTACGACGCCGATGCGCATGCCTGCGTCTATGACGGCGTGGTGTTGTCCGGTGCCACGGCGCACCGCTTTCGCCACAACGATGTCGACCATCTGGACGAGCTGCTGGCGAAGAGCGCGGCGCCGCGCAAGCTGATCGTGATCGACAGCCTGTACTCGCTGAATGGCGACCTGGCGCCGTTGGCCGAGATGGTCGATGTCGGCGACCGGCACGGGGCCTGGATGTTCCTGGATGACGCCCATGGCATCGGTGTGCTCGGCCCCGGCGGGCGGGGGCTGTCGGCGGCCTGCGACGTCACGGACCGGGTGCCGGTCATCATGGGCGTGTTCAGCAAATCCTTCGCCTCCACGGGCGGCTTCATCGCAGGCAGCGCGGACTTGATCGACCATCTGCGCTTTAACGCCCGGTCCTATCTGTTCAGCAACGCCATCGCACCCGCCCAAGCGGCCGCGGCGCTGGCGTCGCTGGAGATCCTGGAAGCGGAGCCCGACCTGCCGCGCCGCGCGCTGGACCTGGCCGAACGGGCACGGGGGCGGCTGCGCGCCATGGGCTGGCGCTGCGGCGGCGATGGCAGCCAGATGGTGCCGATCGTGATCGGCGACGTCATGTTGGCGTTTCGTGTTACCCACGCGTTGCGCGACCGCGGCGTCAATGTCAGTCCGGCGGTCTGGCCCGGCGTGCCGAAGGGCAAGGACCTGCTGCGCATCGGCTTTCCACCAAGCCTTTCGGAAACGGAGTTCGAGCAGGCGCTTCTAGCGTTCGCCAAGGTGGCCGAAGCGATCCCTGAGGCGCGGCTGGCCGACGAAAGCCGGCCCAAACTGCGCGTTGCCGGCTAACCGTCGGCGGCCGCCCGGCCGTGCCATCATCGTTGGCGCCGCTGGCCAACTGGGCGCCGCGCTGGCCGACGAACTGGCGGCGTCCGGCTGTGACCTTGGCCTTTGCGGCCTTGACGGTCCAGCCCTGGCGGCCCTTGCCGATCGACTTTGCGGCCGGCACGCCGTCGACATCCAGCATGAAGAGGTTGACGTTACGAGGCCGGCCACCCTCGCGGCCTTCTTTTCGGCCTACGGCACTTCTCGGCCCGTCGACTGGGTGGTCATCAGTGCTGGGATCGGCGGTGCGCGAGCCCACGGCGGCGTCATGGAAGACGTGGCCACGGCCGAACGCATGGTGGCCGTAAACCTCGCAGGCGCCCTGACCGCTTTGCGCCTGGCGCTCGACCTGTTCGACGGCTCGCGGCCAGGCCGGATCGTGGTGATCGCGTCCCTGGCCGCCTATATCGGCAGCCCGGAGTCTCCGGTCTATGCCGCGACGAAGGCGGGCCTGCGCACCGCGTGCCTGTCGTTGCGCCCCGCCCTGGCCGCGCGCGATGTCGGCGTGACGATCGCCAATCCAGGCTACCTGGCCGACAAGGTTGCGGATGGGGCTGCAAGCTGGCGGCCCTTTGCCATGCCCGCCGACGAGGCCGCGCGCCGGATCGTGAAGGCCGCGAGACGCAGCCGGGCCGAAATCGCCTTTCCCTGGCAAATGGCGCTGCTGGTGCGGCTGCTCGCGAGCCTGCCGGTTCGCCTGCGCGAACGGCTTTACGCCCGCATCTCGGGCGATCCGGTGGCGCGCGACGCTTGATTCCTAGCAAATCGTCGCGATGGAACTTCGCGGCGTCAAGCCATCGACACCGGTCGGTGGACGGCCACCCCGGCCATCACCAGCGCGATGCCCACAAGATCCCACAGGGTGGGGATCTGTCCCAGAACGATGGCGGCCACAATGGTCGCGGTCGCCGGAAGCAGGGCGAGCATCAGGGCGAACGACGCGCGCGGCAGTCTCGACATCGCCAACTGGTCGCAGACATAGGGGATGACCGACGAGCACAGCCCGACGCCGATACCGGCCAGCACCAACAGCGGCATGCCGAAGGCCTGGATTGCTTGGACGAGGCCGATCGGCACGAGGATGAGCCCGGCAATGGCCATCGCCGCGCCCAGCCGTTCAATGCCGCCGGCAGCACCCGCCTGCGCCACGCGATGGCCCAGCGCGATGTAGCCGACAAAAAGGGCGGCGTTCAGGGCCGACCAGAACAGCCCCCACGGATCGCCGGACCACGAAACGTCGATCAGCACGAAAACGCCGACCGCGACCAGAACCAACGCCAGCAGATTGCGCCGCGTGCGCAGGCCGAAAAGGGCCAGGCCGACCGTGCCGACGAACTCCATCGCCGCCACAAGGCTCATCGGCAGGCGATCAAGCGCCAGGTAGAACGCCGTGTTCATCACGGCCAGGCAGAGGCCGAGACCGACCAGCAGCAACCGTGTCCTGGCGTCCGCGAGGCGCAGCGTGCGCCATGGCTTGGTGATGGGGGCAAAGATCAGGGCGGCCGAAGCGATGCGAAACCAGGCCACGCCCAGCACGCCGATCGCCGGGAACAGCAGCACGGCGAAGGACGGTCCCAGATAGTGAAAGACGGCACTGACCCCAAACCAGGCATGGGGCGGCACGGTGGCGACGGCGCGGTTGAACTGAGCGGTGGAGTAGGGGAACTTTGACATAGCGACAGACTCGAAGTCTCTGCTGCGAAACGCTATGCTAAATGGAAGGTTAAGTCGCAGATTTGCAGGTGATTATAAGGTGGTTTCCGTGAAAGACCTCCGATATGGGATCGCAGCGCTCGATTCCATTGATCTGGCGTTGCTCCAGGCGCTGTCGTCCGAGGCCAGGCTGAGCATCGCCGCACTTGCGCGGCGCGTCGGCCTGTCCGCGCCCAGCGTGTCGGAACGGCTGAAGCGGCTTGAGGAGTCCGGCGCCATCGAGGGCTACGCCGCCCAAATCAATCCGCGGGCGCTCGGTTACCAGCTTGCGGCCTGGCTGCGTATCCGGCCCATCCCCGGCCAGCTGCCCAAGGTGGCGGAGATTGTAAGATCGCTGCCGCAGATCGTCTCCTGCGACCGCATCACTGGCGAGGACTGCTTTATCGCGCGGGCCCTGGTGCGGTCGGTGCAGGATCTGGAATCTCTGATCGACAAGATCATTCCCTACGCCACGACCAACACCTCGATCATCCAGTCCTCGCCGGTCGAGCCCCGCTTGCCGCCCTTCGTGACGGCCGGAAAATGACCTCGCGCTGAATCAACGCCCGATTTTTGGCGGCGCCGGATCATCGCGTGCGCTAGACAGAGATCATGCTGTTCGATCTGCCGAACGACGACGTCCTCTACGATGCGCTGGTCCGGCGCGACCCCGCCTATGACGGGTTCGCCTTCGTTGCCGTGAAAAGCACCGGCATCTTCTGTCGATTGGTCTGTCCGGCACGAAATCCGAAGCGCGAGAACAGTGTCTTTTACGACTCCGTCGCGGCCTGCCTGTCGGCCGGGTACCGCCCGTGCAAGCGATGCCGGCCCCTGGCGCCCGCCGGCGAGGCCGATCCGCTGGTCAAGACCCTGACCGAGGCGCTGGAGTGCGAACCGGCCCGGCGCTGGCGCGAGACGGATCTGGTCGGCCTCGGCCTTGATCCGTCCACCGTACGCCGGGCCTTCAAACGCCATTTCGGAATCACCTTTCTGGATATGGCGCGCCTCAGGCGCCTGGGCAGCGCGTCGAAGACCCTGTCATCGGGCGAACCTGTCATCCAGGCGCAGTTGGAGGCCGGCTTCGAGTCCGCCAGCGGCTTCCGGGCCGCCTTCGGGCGCCTGCTGGGCCAGCCGCCGGCCGGTTTGCGCGGCCGCAGCCTGCTGACGGCCGACTGGATCGAGACGCCGATCGGACCGATGGTCGCGATCGCCGACCGGCACGCGCTGCACCTGCTGGAGTTTTTTGAACGCAAGGCGCTGCCGGCGGAGTTGAAGCGCCTGCAGGAGACAACGCGGTCGGGCATCGCCATCGGGCCGTCGCCGCTGATCGATCAGTTGAGGACCGAGCTTACCCAGTACTTCGATGGGCGCTTGGCGGCGTTCTCGGTTCCGCTTGCCCGGCAGGGGTCGGACTTCACGCGGCAGGTCTGGGACAGGCTGCGGGCGCTGCCGGTGGGCGAGACGCGCAGCTATTCCGAGATCGCTGCCGACATCGGCCGGCCGTCGGCGGTCAGGGCCGTGGCGCGGGCCAACGGGGCCAACCCGATCGCCATCGTCGTGCCCTGCCATCGTATCATCGGCGCCAATGGCGACCTGGCCGGCTATGGTGGCGGGCTGTGGCGAAAGCGCTGGTTGCTGGAACATGAGCGCCGCGCGGCGGCACACCGAGACGACATGAAAATCGCGGGGTAGCAGCATGGATCAATCGGAAAAGGCCCGTCAGTTTCACGCCCTGCATGTCAAGGGCACCCCGCTGGTGCTCTACAACATCTGGGACGCAGGCAGCGCTGTCGCCGTCGTGAAGGCCGGTGCGCCGGCGGTCGCGACCGGAAGCTGGTCGGTCGCCGCGGCCCAGGGGTTTCAGGATGGCGAGGCGGTTCCGCTGGACGTGGTGGAACAGGTCGCCGGGCATATCGCCGGCGCGGTCGAGGTGCCGGTCAGCATCGATTTCGAGGGCGGTTATGCCGAGGCGCCGGACGCGGTTGCCCAAAACATCGCGCGGATTGTCGGCGCCGGCGCCATCGGCATCAATTTCGAGGATCAAGTCGTCGGCGGCGATGGCCTTTACGGTATTGAGGCGCAATGCGCCCGCATTGCCGCGATCCGCAGCCGGGCGGAGACGCTTGGCATTCCGCTGTTCATCAACGCGCGGACGGATCTGTTCCTGAAGCAGCCTGACAGGTCACGACACGCCGAAATCCTGGACGAGGCCAAACAGCGTGCCGCCGCCTATCAGGACGCCGGAGCCAGCGGCTTCTTTGCGCCCGCGCTGGTCGACGAGACGCTGATCGCCGATCTGTGCGCCGCGGCAGCACTGCCCGTGAACATCATGATGATGGGCGGTGTCCCGACCATCGAGCGGCTGGCCGAGCTAGGCGTGGCCCGGGTCAGCCACGGTCCGGGGCCCTATCGGCGGGCCATGGCGACGTTGACGGATGAGGCTGGAAAGGTCTACGCCGCGGCAAGCGCGTAGGTCGTTTCGCGCATTAGACTGGCCACGTCGCCGTCGGCCGTCTCGCTTGCCAGTCCAACCGCATCGATAGGTTGGCCAAAGACGGCCTCTATGCGGCGCTTCTTCATGTTGCGCACCTCATGGGCCGCGGCGGCGTGATAGAGCAGCGGGCTCAGTCTTCGACAGGCGCGCCTCAATCGGGACATCTGGGCGTCGATAAAGACGGGCACGATCACGGCGCCGGTTTCGGCGGCGAGCTTGAAGGTGGCCTTTTGCCAGGGGCCATCGACATAGGTGCCCGATGGGGTGCACGCGCCGTCCGGCCCGGCCGGAAAGGCGACCACGGCGCCGCCTTCATTCAGGTGCCGACGGGCCGTCGCGAAGCTGCGGGCCATGTTTCGCGCGCATTTCGGGCTGAAGCGACCGGACGGTGACGGCAGGTCGATCGGGATTGTCCGATCCGCCACACTCGGCAATTGCGCCAGCGGACGGAACGTAATGAACAGCGCGTCACTGCGGATATGGCGGTCGATCAGATGACCGAGAACGGCGGCGTCCGGGATGCCCGTGGGATGGTTGGCGACGAAGACGACGGCTCGGTCGCGAGGGATCTGCGGCAAGGTCTCGCCGATGGCTTCGGCCTCGGCATCCACCAACCGCAGATAGGCCCCCCAAATCGATTCCCCGGGCTTCATTTCCGCATGCGCCCTGCGGCTCAGCCGCGCGTAGAACCACGCGCCGAACAACGCCTCCAGCGAACGAAAAAAGTGCCGAAACGCCCAAGGATCGTCCGGCATGGCGAATGACACCCGATAATCCCGCAGACTGACTTGATTTGATACAGCCACCAGAACCTCCCCTGTCTGACCAACTGGCAGAATAAGGGAGGTCAAATCATGTTATCAATTTTAAAGTGTGATCAGGCGCATGGTTTCAGCCAGTTTGCCCTTTTGGGTGGTTGGGAGATCGCTCAGTAGCCGTATGCGTTGTTAGGAGTATAGGGCTCCTGGCTATTCGGTGCCGTGGAACCCCGACGATCGATCTGGGCGTGAAGCTGCAAGACGGTCATACGGACCGTCCGGCGAACGTCATTCGGACAGTTGATCGAACGCCTCCAGCGCCTCGGCGCCATAGACGGAGGACGGGCCGCCGCCCATCTCAACCGCTACGCCGATCACGTCCAGCACCTCGTCGCGCGTCGCGCCATACTTGATGACCGCGCGCACATGAAAAGACAGGCAGCCCTCGCAGCGGATCGCAATGGCGATCGCCAGGGCGACCAGCTCCTTCGTCTTCTTGTCCAAGGTGCCGTCCTTGCCCGCCTCGCGCACCAGGCCGCGAAAGGCGCGCATGGTGTCCGGCGCGGCCTTGAACAGGGCGGCGCTGCGGGCGTCGACGTCTTTGGAAAACTGGACCCAGTCCTTGCTCATTGATCGTTGTCCTTCATCGGCGGTCTGTCACGTGCCGCAGAGTCGACAACCCGACCGTTGACGACATTGATAGAAGTCAAACGGGGCCAGCCTTCCTGCCGCGCAGATTGCGCTACCTGGCGGCCCGAGGAGCGAGGAGGGGCAGAGCGCGCGTCCGGCCGCGACGCCTATTCGGCCGGCTTGCGCGCCAGATCATACCGGTCGCGCAGCCAGGCGGCGATCCGCTCGGCGATCTGTCGCGCCTCGTCCTCCGACTTTACGCGCGGGTTGGTGCGGCGCCGGTGACCACCGCCGACACCGCGCATAACCAGCTCGATGCCGAATTGCAGATCGTCATGGCCCGCGCTTTCGTGGCGCGGCGGGTTGGCAAAGGTCTCGTGACTGCTCATGCGCGATCATAGGCATATATTCTTAGGATGAGTCAAGCTGCGCCAATGGTTAAGGCCGCCATCAATGCAGGGTTGATGGGGGCGGCCTTGATCACGATCGTCGGATCGCCGCAACCTGACAGCTTGCAAACGCCGTAAGCCTGAAGATCTGGAGTGGGCATTGTCTGACGACGTACCGAAGAGTCTCGACGCGGTCGACGCGGATTGGGTGGCGGGTGTTCTGCGTGCCCATGGGCACGAAACGTCGGCGATCACCGGCATGCGCATCGAGCCGCTAAGGGCGGAGAACAGCAGCGTGGCCCGGCTCCACCTTGCTGGCGCAACGGACCACTCGCCCGTGCCGCCGACCCTGTTTTTGAAGCTCTGCCCGTCTGGGCACGGTTTTCTTGGCGCGTCGGAACGGGCCTACTACACGCGCGACTACGACGGGCTGTCCGAGGCGCCGATCGTATCCTGCTATGCTGCGGTCGGTCGGCGCGATATTGCGATGGCGGACAGTATCGGCGAGGGCTATGCGCTCCTGCTGGCCGATCTGGGCACGGATTTCGTCGACAACAAGCTGATCGAGCCGACCGACGCGCACGCGGCGTCCCTCGGCCGCGCGATCGGCAGGCTTCACGCCCATCGGTGGGGGCCGGACGCCGATCCGGAAGGCCCGCACGATCTGGATGCCGATTTCGATCGCTGTCTCGCGCACGTCTCGTCCGGGCTTGCCCCGGTTTTGGATGCTCTCGGCGATACGATCGATGCCGCCAGCCGCAAGCGGCTGCTGCTTGTGTTTGAGGAGGATGTCGCGCGCTTGTACGCCCGCGCGATGCAGGGGGCAGGCCTGACGCTGGTCCATGGCGACCCAAACCCGACCAATGTCCTCACACCCCGCGAGCCCGACGATGGGGGCAACCGGCAGCCGCTGTTCCTGATCGATCGTCAGCCCTTCGACTGGTCGCTGCGCCTGTGGCTCGGCGCCTCCGACCTCGTGCTGGCAAGCGTGCCCTACTGGTCCGTTGACGCGCGGCGCGCTCACGAAGGCGCGTTGCTGCGGGGTTATCATGCCGCGCTTCTCGCCGAGGGGGTGACCGACCATTCCTGGGACGCCCTCGTCGACGACTGGCGCGCCTGCCTCGTCCACGCGGTGCTCGTCGCCGTCGAGTGGGGCGCCGATCCCGCCACGCTGGACAGCATGCGCTGGCTTTGGGAGGCCCAGCTCACTCGCGCCCTGACGGCCCTGGACGATTGGGAACGGGGCGGCCCGCCAACACGGCTCTAGCCCGATCTGAGTTGAAGGTGCGCAATGTCCCTGTCCGGCCGATGCCAGATCAGCAGGCCCGCGACCGATGACAGCGCCAGAAGCGCAATCAGCCAGAAGGCCGAGAAAAAGGTGCCGGTGGCTTGCAGGGCAAGCCCGGTCACCACGGGGGCCAGAAAGCCGGCCAGCGCCAGGCCGCTGTTCATGATGCCCATGCAGGTGCCGGCGCTTTTGGGAACCACGTCGGTGATCACGGCGTACAAGACCGGGTTGGCGCCAAGCGCCGCGGAAATGGCGACCGTCAGGCAGGCGACGGTGACGGTGATATCATGGACATAGGCAAGCGGCAGAATGGCGACCGCGACGATCAGATGGGACACGGCCATGGGCACGCTGCGGGCGATCCGGGTGCGGGCGGCGGGGAGGGCTGCAGAGGAGAGTGTTGACCAGAATTGACGCGTCTCGATCAGGATGCGTGCTTCCACCGGTCCATCGCATCCCGTAGCGCATCGTTGATCCGGCTTTGCCAGCCCTTACCCGTACCCCGAAAGTGCTCAACGATGTCGGGGTCGAGGCGCAGGGTGATCTGCTTCTTGGGCCGCTCCTTTCGCGGACGGCCGATCTTGGGCGGGTTGGCGACCAGGTCGGGCATGACCTCGCGCGCTGGCCGCATGGCGGCGAAATCCTCGTCGGTCAGGGGCGGGTTGTCCGGGTCGCTCAGCGCCGCCTCGGTGATGCGGCGGTCTTCCTCGTCGCTGATCTTGGCGATTTCCGCGCGTGCCCACTTGCTGAGCGGGCGCTGTTCAGGCTTGGTTTTGGTCATAGGTTCGAATCTCTCTGACATTAGCTTTTCGCAAGCTGATCACGCGGACATCGTCGCCCCGGATTGTGTAGGTCAGAACATGAAGCCGGCTGCCGATCTTGCCGATTGCCAGGTAGCGATCCTCACCGTAGTCGGTTCGCCTGTCTGCTACAATTAGCGCCGTTTTCCAGTCGAAACTGGTCGCGCTTTGAAAGGCGACACCATGCTTGGTGAGGTTGGTGGCAGCCTTTTCCTCGTCCCAAATCAGCGTCTGTTTATGTAACTACAAAAACCTGGTGATCAAGATCTGATGGAGTTTGGCGTATTGACTGCGCTGCGACGACGGAAAACAGCATAGTCAAGGTTGTCGGCGGCATGGCCTGTCGCCCTGCAACGCCGACTTCCAAGACCAAACACCGAGTTGGGCAGGACCATCAAGACTATAGACCGCCGCGACCTTCGTCGGCGTGGTGCTGCTGTCGTCCCGGGTGCGGGCGGCGGGGAGGGTCGGCGCCAAGCCGGACGCATGACGCGGGAAGCGTCCGGATGCGACCGTGTGACGACGCGGCCGGCCCTGGCGATGGCGCGCGCCTGACGGCCCTGCCCCTGGGTCCGCCGAAGTCCGAGGTTGACGCACCGGTGCGATAGGGTCAAAAAGTTCGAATTCTGGCAGTCGCCATCAAGACCGCTTCTTGGCCTTTCATAAAGGCGCTGGGCCGTTCCGGCCGCGATCGGTGACGGGTTTCCGGCCGTCGCACCGGCGACCGGGCGCAACCCGTCGACGATCGGTTCGATCTGGGAAGTCGGCCTTTCCATCCGGAGCCGCAAGTCGACCATGGACGTCCTCGTCATCAATCTCGCGCGCAGTGCCGACCGCAGGGCGTTTATGGAGGCAGATCTTCGCCGGCTCGCGGTCGGCCATGAGTTCTTTCCGGCGATCGATGGCGCGACCGTCGACCGCGCGTCCTTTCCGCACTATAGCCGGGCAAGATGCCTGCGCCGGTTTGGCACTTGGCTCACCGACGGTGAATTCGGCTGTTTTGCCAGCCACTACCGCGCCTGGCAGGAGTGCGTGCGCCGCGGGGTGCCGATCGCTGTCTTGGAAGACGATGTGGAACTCTCGCCCGATTTTCCGCATGTCCTGTCCCTGGCCGGCCAGCGCATCGATGCCTGCCGGCTGATCCGCCTCGCGGGGCTGTTCCCGCGGCCTTACCGGACGATCGAGAGAATCGACGGCTCTCACCGGCTGGTCCGCTTCTTGCGCGGCCCGGCCGGCACCCAATGCTATGCCCTTTCCCCCAATGCCGCCGGCGCGCTTGTGGCCCGGGCACGGCATTGGGTCGAGCCGGTCGACCTCTACATCGACCGGTTCTGGCTCCATGGCGTCGAAAGCAACGGCATACTTCCCTTTGCCGCCAAAGAGGTCGCTCAGCCGCCGTTCCGCGATGCGATCGGCGACCGCGACAGCACGCGCTCGCTGTTCGGCAAGGCCCGCCGCGAGCTGTTTCGCATGACCGATGGCGTTCGCCGGACCCTCTATAACCTGACGCGTTGACCCCGCGAAGTCGCCGCCGATCCGGATAACCCTATGCCGACCAAACCGTTGACGGGCCTTTAACGGGCGCCGGGCCATGGTGGCGGCGGTACGGCGATGGATGGAGTCGCCGTTCCGAGAGTTTTCGATGTCGGTACCGCGCCGATACGCTGGAACCCGAACCAGCATCCCGAGCTAGGCCGGTATCGCCGCCCTGCCCCTGGTAGGGGGTACCAGCGGCAGGGCTTGCTATCCCATCTCGGCGGCGAACGGCCTCCCGCCGTCGGGGTGGGATGGCTGCCCGCTCTCAGGTTTCGAACTGCTCCTTCAAAATCCGCTCTTCGAGATTCTGTTCCGGATCGAACAGCAGGGTCAGGACCGTGCTGCGGTGCTCGCTGACCTCGACGCGGGCCACGTCGCGCACCTCGGTGTAGTCGGCGACGGCGCTGACCGGCCGCTTTTGTGCCTCCAACACGTCGAAGCTGACGGTCGCCGTGTGCGGCACCAGGGCGCCCCGCCAGCGCCGCGGGCGAAAGGCGCTGATCGGCGTCAAGGCCAGCACGCCGGCGGCAAGCGGGATGATCGGGCCATGGGCCGACAGATTGTAGGCCGTACTGCCGGCCGGCGTGCAGACCAAGACACCGTCGCAGATCAGTTCCGACAGCCGCTCCACCCCGTCGATCGAAATGCGTAGCTTGGCGGTCTGGCGGGTTTCGCGCAGCAGCGACACCTCGTTGAACGCCCGCGCCATGTCCTGGGCGCCGTTCACGTCGGTGGTGCGCATCTGCAAGGGGTGCAGCTTGAACTGCTGCGCCCTGGCCAGCCGCTCGGGCAAGCCGTCTTCCTCGAACGGGTTCAGAAGGAAGCCGACGGAGCCGCAATTCATGCCATAGATCGGCAGGTTGCGGTCCATGAAGCGGTGCAGCGTTTCCAGCATGTGGCCGTCGCCGCCAAGCGCGACGACGATGTCGGCATCGTCCGGCGCGGTCTCGCCGTAGCGGTCGATCAGCTGCGACCTGGCCGCCCGGGCAACATCCGTGTCCGCGGCCACGAAGGCGACGCGATCCGATGGGGTCGCGGCCGACACCCGTTTGGCCGCCTTCGGATTGGCTAGGTCGTCCATGAGGCAGGACCTTATACGAGTTTCCGGCGGTGAGATACGCGATGTTGACTTCGGCCAGCCGTCTCAAAGCTTGCGCGCGTCTGGGCGTGCTTTGTGCCACTATGGCCGCGACGAACCCTTGCGCTTGCCCCCAAGAGGAGATGAGACGTGCGCGTTGCCAAACATCTTGTGTTGATCCTGCTGGCCTCGCTGGCGCTTGGCGGTCTGTCGAGCGTTGCCCAAGACCAGACTTCCGAGCAGCCCTTCGAAGACCAGGAAGCCAGCGACCGGCACGAACTCTACTACTACCCGGAGGTGACCAGTCGGGAGACCTATGTCGCGCGCGCCCCATCCTTGCCGGACAGCGACAGGCAGCGGCGCCTGGGCTTCGTCATCGGCTTTACCCAACAGCAATATGAGCAGTCGTACTTCCCGCCGGTCGCGGTCTTCGCCAAGGGCACGGATGCGGAGAAGATGCTGATCGTCGCCACCACGGACGGGGTGATCGGTTCGCTGTACCAGGCCCGCGCCTATCTGGCGCAGTTGACGTCGATCGCCCGCGTCTCGCCGGTCTTCGTCGACAACCGGGTAGAGGATTTCTACACCTTTCTGGACCTATTGGTGCTGATGGGTTTTGAGCAGCTGACGATCAGCGACGGCCAAACCTATACCCACCAGATCATCTTCGAGCCGCGGCAGAACTGACGGGGCTGCTGCTGACGTCGGCCGATCAGAAGGCCCAGAGATTGTCCAGCATCGTGCCGTCGGCCAGGAAACGATTGTCGGGGCCTTCGAAGCCGGGCTGTGTCATGGCGGTCAAGACGACGAGGGCGGTCTGTCCGGTGCCATAGGGCGACACAATGACCGAATGCAGGCGATAGCCTAGCGGGCAGCCACGGCTGGCCGGGATCGTATCGCTGTTGCTGAGCGTGATCTGGTCTTCTTGCGTGCTCAGCGTCAGGGCGTAGAGCATCGGCTCGTGGTAATCGAAGACGCAGGCCTCGACCGCGCCGTCGTAAGCGCGCTGGCTCAGGCCGATCTGCAACGCGGGCTCACTTGGTCGCACCGGCGACAGGGGCCGGACCGTAAAGTCCAGTTGGTCGGCCGGTGCCGTGTCGTACAGCGTTCGGGTCGCCAGGGTGATGCCCGGCCGATCGCCGCCGATACCGTATTGCGCCAGGACGCTTGCGCCGTCATCCAAAACCTGATCGAGGGCGATTGTCGCCGCATCGTCCAGCGATCCGTCCTGCTCCATCCGGTGCACGGTGGCCTCGTCCATCAACACGCGCACCGGCGAGCCGTCGGCCCAGCTATTGTCGCTGTTGTCGATCACGAACAGGTCGGCATAGCCGGCGCCCAGCCCGTCGGTCTGGCCGTATTGAACGAACGCGAAATAGCGGTCGTCGTCCGAGAACCCGATCAGGTGCAAACTGGCCGCATCACCGGCGCTTGCGGGTCGGGCGAACACGGCCAAGGCGAACAGCAGCGCGACGGCCGCCATGCCGCGAAAGCCGGTCATCGATCTCACCCCCCCGTCACGCTCATATGCCGGCCCACCGCCGGCTGGCGACGGCGGCGATCGATGACGAAATCGTGGCCCTTGGGCTTGCGGCCGATGGCCTCGGCGATGGCGGCGTCAAGCGGGCGATCATCGTCCGGAGAGGCGCGCAGCGGCGCGCGCAGGTCTGCCGCGTCCTCCTGGCCCAGGCACATATACAACGTGCCGGTGCAGGTCAGCCGAACGCGGTTGCAGCTTTCGCAGAAATTATGGGTCATCGGCGTGATGAAGCCGATGCGCCGGCCGGTCTCCGCCACGCGGACATAGCGCGCGGGGCCGCCGGTCGAATAGTCCAGATCCGTCAAGGTCCAGCGCTTTTCGATATCGGCGCGCAGCACCGACAAGGGCAGATACTGGTCGACCCGCGTCTCGCCGCCGATATCGCCCATCGGCATGACCTCGATGAAGGTCAGGTCGTAGCCCTCACGCCCGCACCAGGCGATCAGCCGGTCGGTCTCGTCGTCATTCACACCGCGCAGCGCGACGGCATTGATCTTGATCGCCAGCCCCGCCGACTTGGCCGCCGCCAGCCCGTCCATCACCTTGTCGAACTTGCCCCAGCGGGTCAGTTCCACGAATTTGTCCGGGTCCAGCGTGTCCAGCGAAACATTGATCCGCTTGACGCCGTATTCGGCGAGCTTGTCGGCAAAACGGGCAAGCTGGCTGCCATTCGTGGTCAGCGTCAGCTCATCCAGCGCGCCGGTCTTCAGATGGCGCGACAGGCTTTCGATCAGCCACATGATGTTCCGCCGGACCAACGGCTCGCCGCCGGTCAGCCGCAGCTTGCGGACGCCTTGCCGAACGAAGGCCGAGCACAGCCGGTCCAACTCCTCCAAGGTCAGCAGCTCGGCCTTGGGTAGAAACGTCATGTTCTCCGCCATGCAATAGACACAGCGGAAGTCGCAGCGGTCGGTGACGGACACGCGCAGATAGGTGATTGCCCGGCCGAACGGGTCGATCAGGGGCGCCTCTTGGGCCGAGACAGCCAGCATCCCGCCCATCGGTTATTCTCGCGTTTGACGGTGTTTCATCGGTCTAAGATAGGCTTTCCAAAGCCGTTCGTCGCCCCTGAAGTCTTTGCGGGTATTCGAAGATCTCCGAACACAGCGCTTGAATGGGCCGATCGCGCGCACGACACTGATTTAAGCATCGGAACGAGAGTTGGGCATGCCGGATAGCGCGGACACGCTGAAAACGGGCGACAGCTGGCTGGTACGGCCGGCGCCGGACGATCCCCATCTGACGCGCCGCCTCGCCGGCCAGGATCATGAAGGCGCCAGCGTGGACATCGCCGTCGTCGAGGAACGGCCGTTGACCCTGTTCCTGAACGGTCAGGAGATCGTCACCGTGATGACGATCGGCGACCGGCCGGAAGATTTGGCGGTCGGCTATTTGTTGAACCAGAACATGCTGCGCGACGATGACGAGATCCTGGGCGTGGAGTATGACGACGACATCGAGGTGGTCGTGGTCCGAACCGCCCGCCAGACCGATTTCGAGGAAAAGCTGCGCAAGAAGACGACCACGTCGGGCTGCGCCCAGGGCACCGTGTTCGGCGACATCATGGAGAGCTTCGACGAAACCGTGCTGCCGGCCGACGCGCGACTGCAAACGAGCTGGATCTACGCCCTCAGCAAGGCCATCAACCTGACGCCCAGCCTCTACCTGGCCGCCGGCGCCATCCATGGCTGCGTGCTGTGCCATCGGGACAAGCCGTTGATCTACATGGAGGATGTCGGTCGTCACAATGCCGTCGACAAGATCCGCGGCTATCTGCACGTGAACGGAATTGGCACGGCGGACAAGATCCTCTACACCACGGGCCGACTGACCAGCGAGATGGTGATCAAGACCGTGCAAATGGGCATTCCGATCCTCATCTCGCGTTCCGGCTTCACCGCCTGGGGCGTCGAACTGGCCCGGCGCGCGGGGCTGACCTTGATCGGGCGGGCGAAGGGCAAACGGTTCGTCGCGCTTTCCGGCCTCGATCGCCTCGTCTACGACGCCGACCCCAACCAGGTGCCGGAGGAAGACCGGCGCCACCGCCGCAAGTCGGTGGAAGACCAGGACGCAGAGGCGCGGACATGATTGAGCGTGATTACATCGCGGGTGTCGTGCTTGCCGGCGGCCTGGCCCGGCGCATGGGCGGTGGCGACAAGGGGCTGCGTCTGCTTGGCGGACGGCCCGTGCTCGATCACGTCATTGCCAGGGTCAAGCCGCAGGTGACGGATCTGGCGATCAACGCCAATGGCGACGCCGGCCGCTTTGCCGATTGGCGCTTGCCGGTGGTGCCGGACCCGATCGCCGACAATCCTGGGCCGCTGGCCGGCGTTTTGGCCGGGCTGGACTGGGCGGCCGTCGCCGTACCTGGCGTGACCCATGTCGCGTCCTTCCCGTGCGACGCCCCGTTCGTGCCCCTCGACCTGGTTGCGCGACTGGCGGAGGTGCTGGTCGAGCAGGGCGCCGACATGGCCTGCGCCCGGTCCGACGGTCGCAACCATCCGGTGGTTGGCCTGTGGCCGATTGCGTTGCGGGGTGCGCTGCGCGCTGCCCTGGTCGACGAAGGCGTGCGCAAGGTCGATATCTGGACCGCGCGCTATCGTCTGGCGACCGCCAACTTCGACGCCACACCGGCCGATCCCTTCTTCAACGCCAACAAGCCCGACGATCTTGCCGCGGCCGAACGCCTCTTGACCGGCTAGGGGCCGGCCGCCACCATCGCGCCCGGCAACTGGAAAGGCAGGGACGATGACCTCAGACCAACCCATCCGTGCCGGCGATGAACCGATCGCCGTCGATCTGGAAAAAGGCCAGACGGTCTGGTGGTGCGCCTGCGGGCGCAGCCAGAACCAGCCCTATTGCGACGGCAGCCACAAGGTGACCTCGATAACCCCGGTCGAATACACGGCCCGGCGCACCGGCACCGTCTACCTGTGCGCTTGCAAGGGCACCGGCAACCAGCCGCTGTGTGACGGCACCCACAACCAAACGCCCGACGGGTGACTGATTTGGAGAGACGCCCTAAACCCTGACGCGGTTGCCGGACTCGCGTTCGAAGAAATAGAGGTGCGCCGGGTCGATCGCGATGGCGATTTGTGCGCCCATTTCCGCCTCGAAATCCTTGTCCATCTTGACCGTCACCGTATGCGGCGCGGCGGAGCTGTCATGGAGTTCGCAGGTGACCAGCGTGTGGTCGCCGATCAGTTCGTTGGAGTAGATCTCCGCCGGGATCAGCCCGTTGCCGGCGGCGACGACCGAACAGTCCTCGGGCCGAAACCCGATCACGGCCGGGCCGACCGACAGATCCTTGCCGAGAGTGTGGGCGAAGCCTGGGCCGGTGAACTCCCCGTTCGAGAGATTGCCGTCGACCATGTTCATCGGGGGCGAGCCGATAAAGCTGGCGACGAACAGGTTGGCCGGGTCGCGATAGATCGTCTTTGGCTGGTCGAACTGCATCAGCCGGCCGTGGTTCAGAATGGCCACCCGGTGGGCCAGGGTCATCGCCTCGACCTGGTCGTGGGTGACGTAGATCGTCGTCGTGCCCAGCGTGTTTTGCATGTGCTTCAGCTCTGCTCGCATATGCACGCGCAGCTTGGCGTCCAGGTTCGACAGGGGCTCGTCCATCAGGAACACGGCCGGGCGCCGGATGATGGCGCGGGCCAGCGCCACGCGCTGGCGCTGGCCGCCGGACAGCTCGCGCGGATAGCGGGTGAGGTAGTCCTCAAGCTGAACCTGGGCCGCGACCTCGCGCACGGTCTTGTCCCGCTCCGGCGGCGGCACTTTGCGCAGCTTCAGGGGATAGCCGATGTTTTCCGCCACGGTCTTGTGCGGGTAGAGCGCGTAGGACTGAAACACCATGGCCGCGTCGCGGTATTTCGGCAGGATGTCGGTGACGTCGCGGTCGCCGATATGAACCCGGCCGGAGGTCACTTCCTCCAGCCCCGCAATCATACGCAGCGCCGTGGTCTTGCCGCAGCCGGACGGGCCCAGCAGCACCAGAAACTCGCCTTCCTCCACGACCATGGAAAGGTCGTGCAGGACCTGAACGGGCCCGAACGACTTGCTTAGCTTGTCGAGCGTGACTTGCATGCGCCTTACCCCTTCACCGCACCGACGAGCAGGCCCTTGGCGATGAAGCGCTGCAGGGCGAGGGCGATCAGAACAACGGGAATGATCATCAGCAGGATCAGGACGGACATGGACCACCATTGGGGGCCCCGCGTCGCGTTTTGCGCCGCCACGAGCAATGGCATGGTCTGCGCGTCGACCGAGGACAGGAACAGGGCCAGCAGATACTCGTTCCAGGCCAGCACCAGGACCAGCAGGCTGGTCGCCGCGATGCCCGGCTTGGCCAACGGCAGCACGATGTCGAAAAAGATCTGGAACTTGGTCGCCCCGTCCATCTCCGCGCTTTCGTCCAGATCGCGCGGGATCGACAGGAAGAAGTCGTGCATCAGCCAGACAACGATCGGCAGGTTCACCGTCGCGTAGGTGATGATCATGGCGATATGGGTGTCCAACAGGCCGATGCGCTGGAACATCACATAGACCGGCACCGCCACGATCACCGGCGGCAGGATGCGCTGCGAGATCATCCAGAACAGAATGTCGCCATTGCCGAGCCTGGCCCTGAACCGCCGCGCGACGGTCCGGGCCAGCAGCGCGAAGATGGCCAGCCCGACGATCAGCGACAGCCACCAGGGAACGCCGGCGACAACGGTCAGCACGATCACGGCGATGATGCCGACCACGAAGGACAGAATGCTGGCAAAGCGCGGCTTGTAGGTGATGCGGGCCAGGGCGTAGGCGGCCATAGAGCCTGCGAGCACGGCCAGGATCGTGCTGATCGCGGCGATGATCACGGAGTTGACATAGGGCCGGAACGTATCGCCGCCGACCTCGACCAGCAGATAGTCCCAGGCATGCAGGGACGGTTCGTAGTCGACAAAGGGCAGGTAGCGCGGCCCCTCATTCACATCGATCGGCAGCTTGAACGAGGTGACCAGCAGCCAGTAGAGCGGGAACAGCACCACGATGGTCCAGAACAGGAGGCCGGCATAGACCAGCACCGAGGTGCCGGGCGCCATGATGCCCAGGCGCTTCGGCTCGAACAGCTTGGCGTAGAGGCCCTTTGGCTGGTTGGGCGCGGCGGCGGTCATGTGAAGCGCGCCTTTTGCCGTTGCACGACGAGATTGAAGAAGGACACGCAAATCACCACGGCGACGAATAACAGCATGTAGCCGATGGCGGCCGAACCGCCGAGATCCTGGGTGCGCCAGGCGAAAAAGGCGTGCAGCGTCATCGACTCCGTGGCAATGCCGGGCCCGCCATTGGTCAGCACGTTGGGCAAGTCGATGATCTTGAAGGCCTCGATCACGCGGATCAGCATCACGGTGGCGGCCACCGGTACGATCGTGGGCCAGGTGACGTCGCGGAAGACTTGCCACGGGCCGGCACCGTCAAGCTGGGCCGCTTCGATCTGATCGCGCGGCTGGCTTTCCAGCGCCGCCAGCATGACGATGAAGATGAAGGCGATCCATTGCCAGCTGTCGCCGATGACCACGACCATGCGGGCGGCCCAGGCATCGTTGGCCCAGGCGACGTCGGCGAAACCGAAGAGTGACCAGATGGGTTCCAGCGGCCCCTTGGACATGTCCGCCAGCATGCGGAACATGTAGGCGATGCCGACCGGGGTCACCATCAGGGGCATGAAGAAGACGACGCGGAAGAAGCTGCGGCCCCGGATCGGCTTGGCGCACAGCAAGGCCAGGCCCAGCGCGATGGCAAACTGGATCGAGCATCCGACGGTGATGTAGAACAATGTCACCATCAGCGACCCGAAGGCGCCGCCGTCCGACAGCGTGACGGTGGCCAGGACGATGATGCCAAAGGCGACAGTGGCGGTAATCAACCGTCCGATCGTGCCCACGACGCGGGCGCGGCCGCTGATCCAGTAGCGGACCAGCCACCAGATGATGAGCGCCGCGCCGCCAAGCATGACGATCCAGCCGAACCATCCGACGGCGCCGAACGTGCCGAGGAAATGGTACTGCTCGCTGCCGAACAGCAGCCGGTCGAAATTGCGAAAGCCCGCCCAGCGCAGCTCAAAGCCGCCGGGCGCCAGGCGAAAGCGGGTGAGCGACAGATAGGCTGAAACGATCAGCGGAAAGATCGAGAACGCCAGGATCACGATCACCGCCGGCAGGATGAAGACCTTCGACGAGTGGCGGTCCAGCCACGCGGACACGCCGCGACCGGCGCCCAACGCCTGCGGCGCCGTCGCAGACGTGTCCATCGCGCTCACCCTGTCGGAGGACATGGAAACTCAGGCAGGAGACGCGCCCCACTCGGCAGAGCAGGGCGCGTCGTTACCCCGGTTGCCTAGCCCCCGATACCAAGCGCCGAATGATAGGCGCCGAGCTGTTCCAGCCGGTTGAGATCTTCCGTGATCTCCTCCCACCCGTCATGGATGGCCGTGATGGTCTGATCGATATCGATCTCGCCGGCCAGCAGGCGCGCCAGGGCGGTATCCAGAACGATCTGCTGATAGCGCTGGTTCTGTGGAATCCGCATGTCCAGCAGCATGTTCGGGCTCGACAGGCTGTGGCCGATGGCGCCGAGATAGTTTTCGGCCGCCGCTTCGCTCATGCCGGCCGCGACCCAGTTGTCGATGTTGTTGAACTGGGAGAACCGGTAGGGATTGAACCCGGTGATGCCGATGGTGACGTCCTGGTTCGATTGCTCCGGCTGGCTCATGTACGAGAAAAAGGCGTATGCCGCTTCCTGAACCATCGGCTCGGCGGCCGCGTTGATGCCGCCGGACCAGCCGCCGAAAGCGGCGTAGGGGGCGTGGTTGACCCCGTCGATCGCGTGCGGACAGATCTCCGGCGTGCAGGCGACCAGCTCACCGGTCTCGCGATCCAGCACCTCGGTCGATCCGGGCGCGATCGTGGCGCCGACCAGGTCGATGACGTTGGACGTGTCCGGATCGATCGCCAGCGTGCCGATATCGCCCCAGTCGACCGTCAAGGCGCAGCGGCCGGCGGTGAACAGGCCGCGCGTATCGCCGACATCCAGGTTGATCTCATCGGGTGGGCCATACTGCGTGGTGTCGACATAGACCTCCAGCGCCCGGCGGAAGGCAGCATTGTCGACCAGCGGGGTCATGTCCTCGGCACTGAAAAACGCGCCTTGGCCGGTGCCCTGGGTCTGGATGTATCCGCCCGCGATGGTGTAGATCGCCCAATAGGCCTGGGCATTGCGCTTCTTGGAAATGCAAGAACCGTAGTCGGCCTCGCCGTCGCCGTTCATGTCCATGCCGTGGGCGGCTTCGGCGATCGCCAGATAGTCGTCCCAGGTGGCCGGCGGGTCCATGCCCAGCTCGTCCAGCACGTCGGTGCGGTAATAGACCATCTGGAAATCGCCATCCAACGTCAGCATGTAGGTGCGGCCGTTGAAGGTCTGCGAAAACTCGCGGAAGAAGGGCGCGATGTCGTCTTCCTGCAGGGCGTCGTCCGCATTGACCCAATCGGTCACGTCGACCAGAAAGCCCGGCTGAACGTAGTCGATCGCCCATTGCGGTGCGAACACGGCGGCGTCGACGCTGTTGGTGCCGGTCGCCCAGTCGGTCAGCAGGCGGGTGTAAAGGTCGGAAAACGGCACGGTAATCACGTTGATTTCCGCCCCGGTGGCCGCGGCGAAGTCGGGCGCGCGCCGTTGCAGCGGCTCGGCGATCTGCGGGCCGGTGAACGTGATCACATTGACGGTAACGCCGTCATACTGGGCCGACGCCGACCCGCTGGCCAGCAGTGCCGCCATGGCCACGCCGGCTCCCAGCGCGGACAGGCCGAGGCGCACACGTGCTTGTGTCTTGATGGTCTTGGTCATGCGGTTCCTCCCTTAAGGACACATCATTGTTGGTGCCGGTGACGGCAACTCTTGTTCTGACGCCCGCGTCGCACCCGGATCGAGATCCGGACATTGCGGGCCGCTTGGTCCCCCATGCGCCATGCTTGCAAGAAGCGGGATCGTTCGTCAATTTCCGTGCGACGTACTCCTGCATTTTTGGCGCACGGTCTTCACTGGTGAAGGCAGGCTCGCCTGTTTCGCGCAGACTCAGCCGCGCCAGACCGCACCGTTCGGGAATTCGTGGTCGGCGAGGCTCGCCTCCTTCATCGTGATGCTATAGCCGGGCTGGTCCGGTGGCTGGTAGGCAGCATCCTTGATCCGGCAAGGATCGATGAAATGCTCGTGCAGATGGTCGACATATTCTACGACGCGGCCGTCCTTCGATCCGGAGAGGGCGACATGGTCGATCATGGCCAGGTGCTGGACATATTCGCACAGGCCGACGCCGCCGGCATGGGGGCAGACCGGGACGCCGAACTTCGCCGCCATCAGCATCACCGCCAGCACCTCGTTCACGCCGCCCAGCCGGCAGGCGTCGATCTGGCAGAAGTCGATCGCCTCGGCCTGGAAGAGCTGCTTGAAGGTGATGCGGTTCTGGCACATCTCGCCGGTGGCGACACCAACGCCGTCCGCCTTCAGCGCGCGACGAATGGCGGCATGGCCCAGCACGTCGTCGGGCGACACCGGCTCCTCGATCCATAGCGGCCGCCACGGCGCCAGCGCCTTCACCCAATCGATCGCCTGGCCGACCTCCCAGACCTGGTTGGCGTCGATCATCAAGAACCGGTCGTCGCCGATCTCCTGCCGCACGATCGCGGCGCGGCGTTTGTCATCCTCCAGGTCGCGCCCGACCTTGATCTTCACGTGGCGGAAGCCGGCCGCGATCGCCTCACGGCACAGCCGGCGCACCTTGCCGTCGGGATAGCCCAGCCAGCCGGCGGAGGTGGTGTAGGCCGGGTATCCGTTCTGCTCCAACTCCCCGATCCGCTCGTTCTTGCCGGCCTCCTGTGCCCGCAGCAGGTCGAGAGCCTCGTCCGGCGTCAGCGCATCCGTGATATGCCGGAAATCGATCAACCCGACGATCTCTTCCGGCGTCATATCGCAGACCAGGCGCCAGACGGGCTTGCCAACCTGCTTGGCCCACAGGTCCCAGACGGCGTTCACGACCGCGGCCGTCGCGAGATGGGTCACGCCCTTCTCCGGGCCCAGCCAGCGCAGTTTGCTGTCGCCGGTCAGCCGGCGCCAAAAACCGGCCATATCGGCCGTAATTTCCTCCAGGCTCAGACCTTCGATCAAGGGCGCCAGGGCCTCGACGGCCGCCACGCAAAGCTGGTTGCCATTGCCGAGCGTGAAAGTCAGCCCATGTCCTGTGAGTGCCGGATCGTCGGTCGCGACCGTGACATAGGCGGCCGAATAGTCCGGGTCAGGGTTCATGGCGTCCGATCCGTCCAGCGTTCGCGAGGTCGGAAACCGTATGTCGCGGGCGGTGATGGATGTCAGGGTGGTCACGCCAGCCTCGCGCTGTTTGGAATAATCGGTGCCGGCCATGATGAGAGAAGAAGGGGTGTCGTGACAGTCTTTTCCTGGTCCCGAGCCGGGCTGCTGGCCCTCGTTTCGGTCGCGATGGCTGCCTGCGCTGCGCCAGAGAAGAGTGTGGTCGTCAGCGCGCCGGCGCCGGTCGAGCGCTTCGCGGAGGGGCTGGTGTGGCAGCTTGATCACCCGGACCTGCCGACCGCCTATCTTGTCGGTACCCAGCATATCGACGGCCCGGGCGTGACACCGGTCGTTCAAACGGCCCGCTTGCTCTTGTCGGAGGTCGACGTGGTGGCTCTCGAGGTCGACGAGAACCCGCCGGACGACATCGCGCCGCTTGTCTGGCAGCATTTCACCGACACATCGCCGCCGTTTTTGGATCAGGAACTCGATCCGCGCCTGTGGAACTTCCTGGCCTATCAAAGTGACGCAATCGGCGTGCCCGCGTCCCGATTGAGACTGCTGTCGCCGACGGGGGCCGCCTTTATCTTCGGCAACGAGTTCGCACCGTCGGGGCCACGACCCTCGGACTACGGCGTCGACGCGCAGATTGCCGATCTCGCGCAGCAGCGCCAGTTGCCGGTTATCGGACTGGAATCGCACGAAGAGTCCCTGCAAAGCCTGTTTCGCGTCGGCGACTGGGCCGATCGCTGGATCGATCCCGACGCCATTGTAGGAAATGCCCTGCTACAGACGGTGCTTGTGGGCAAGGTTGGCGCGTGGCGGCCCAGGCGTCTGAACCCGACGGCGTCGGCCGCCTATGCCAGCGAAGATATCAGCTACTTTGCGAGGGTCTCGTTTGACGATACCCGCACCATGACCCCGGCGGCCCGCGATCTGCAACGGGTGACCCGCGACTATCTGCTTGTCGACCGCAACTACCGCTTTATCGACCGCATGCTCGAACGGCTGCCGGACGGCCCCATGCTGGTCGCCGTTGGCGCCGCCCACTTGCCGGGTCCGGAAGGCATGCTCGAACTGCTGGCCGCCAGGGGTTTCGAGGCCACACGCGTTCCGCTGGCGCGCTGATCGGCCACGCGTTGTTAAGGTCCGGCACCCGGGTGTTGATCGACTAGACCCAGCCGAGGGACCTGCGTGCCTGGCGCCAGCAATGCCCCAGGGGCGATCACCGCGTTGGCGCCGACCTTGGCGCCGTTGCCCACGAGCGCCCCGAACTTGCTGACGCCCGTGTCGACGGTCTCGCCTTGCCAGCGGATCCGGATCTGCTTGTCCGCCAGTTCATTGCGATGGTTAGCGATGATGGCGCCGGCCTCGATGTTCACATCCGTGCCCAGAAGCGAATCTCCCACGAAATTCAAATGGGCCAGCTTCGCGCCCTGAAACAGGAAGCTGGACTTCAGTTCGCAGCATGGTCCGACCACGCAGCCCTGATCGACAAAGGCCCCGCCCCGGAGATAGGCGTTGGCGCCGATGAACGCATGCGGGCCAATGATCGCGGGCCCTTTCAGCATGGCGCCCGCCTCAACGATCGCGGTGCGATGAACGGCAACGTCAACGTTCAGTTCGTAACCGGCGGATAGAGATTTTAGGGCCGCGTGGACAAGCTCTTCCGCCCGCGCCGTCGCTTCCCAAGGTACAGGCGTTGCCTTGCCGAACGGCGATGCCGACCATTCCGGGACGAAACGCTCGATCCGCACTTGGCCCTGGCCCGGCTGCATGATGCTGTGATCGTCGTGTTGTTTCGACGTGGCTATTCCGCCGCCACGGGCTCCACCGCCGCCACGCGTGCGGCGCAGAACTTGAACTCGGGGATCTTGCCGAACGGGTCGAGTTGCGGGTTGGTCAGGATGTTCGCGGCCGCCTCGACGAAGGCGAAGGGGATGAAGATCATGCCCGGCGAAACCTCCCGGTCGGCGCGCGCCATCAGCTCTATGACGCCCCGCCTGGTCTCAACGCGCACCGTGCCGCCGGGCGCCACACCCAGCCGGTCCAGCTCGCGCGGGTGCAGGTGGCAGACCGCACCCGGTTCCAGCCTGTCCAGCACGCCCGCCCGGCGCGTCATGGCGCCGGTGTGCCAATGCTCCAAAAGGCGGCCGGTGGTCAGGATCATCGGGTAGTCGTCGTCGGGCACTTCTGCGGGTGGCAACAGCTCCGCGGGCACGAACAGCCCGCGTCCGGACGCGGTCGGAAAACCGTCGCCGAAGATCACCTCGTGGCCCGGCTCGTCCTCGCGCTCGACCGGGTAGGTGACCGCGTCCTCGCGCTCCAGCCGGTCCCAGGTGATGCCCTTGATCGACGGCATCATCTGACGCTTCTCGGCGAACACGTCGCCCGGATGGGTGTAGGCCCAGTCCAGCCCCAGCCGACGGGCGATCTCCTGGATAATCCACCAATCCTGGCGCGTATCGCCGGGCAAGGGCAGGGCCGCGCGGCCGAGCTGCACCCGGCGGTCGGTATTGGTGAAGGTACCGTCCTTTTCGGGAAACGCGCTGGCCGGCAAGACGACATCGGCATAGGCCGCCGTCTCGGTCAGGAACAGATCCTGCACGACCAGATGGTCCAGCCGTGACAGCGCCGTGCGGGCATGGTTGAGATCCGGGTCCGACATGGCCGGGTTCTCGCCCATGATGTACATGCCCTTGATCGCGCCGTCATAGGCCGCGTTGGTGATCTCCACGACCGTCAGGCCGGACTTCTGTGGCAGCTTGGTGTCCCAGAACTCCTCGAACAGGGCGCGGATCTCGGTGTCCTCCACCCCCTGATAGTCCGGAAAGACCATCGGGATCAGCCCGGCGTCCGACGCGCCCTGCACGTTGTTTTGCCCGCGCAGCGGATGCAGCCCGGTGCCCGGCCGGCCGACATGGCCGGTCATCAGCGCCAGCGCGATCAGGCAGCGCGAATTGTCGGTGCCGTGGACATGCTGAGAGATGCCCATGCCCCAGAAGATCATCGCCGTCTTGGCCGTGGCAAAGGTTCGGGCGATGGTGCGGATTGTTGCCGCGTCGATGCCGCAGATCGGCGCCATCTCCTCGGGCGAGAAACCTTCGGCGTTGGCCTTCAGCGCTTCGTAATTCTCGGTAAAGCCGGCGACATACTGGGCATCGACCAGGTCTTCCTCGATGATCGTATGGATCATCGCGTTCAACAGAGCCACGTCGGTGCCCGGCCGGAATTGCAGCCGGTGGGTGGCATGACGGCTCAAGGTCTGGCCGCGTGGGTCGGCGACGATCAGGGTCGCGCCGTTCTTGGCCGCGTTCTTAATGTAGGTGGCGGCGACCGGATGGTTGACCGTCGGGTTGGCGCCGATCACGAAGATGACCTCGGCGTTGGCACATTCAGCCACCGGGGCCGTGACGGCGCCCGAGCCGATCGTCTCCATCAGGGCCGCGACGGAGGAGGCGTGGCACAGCCGGGTGCAATGGTCGACATTGTTGGTGCCAAAGCCCGTGCGCACCAGCTTTTGGAACAGATAGGCCTCTTCGTTCGACCCCTTGGCCGACCCGAAACCTGCCAGCGCCTCGGGCCCAACCTCGTCGCGGATGCGCTTCAGACCGCCGGCCGCCCGCTCCAGCGCCTCGTCCCAGGTCGCCTCGCGGAAATGGGTCCAAGGGTTGGCGGGGTCGACCACCGTGTCCGGTGCCTTCGGTGCGTCATCCCGGCGGATCAGCGGTGTCATCAACCGGTGCGGATGAGACACGTAGTCGAAGCCGAAACGGCCCTTCACGCACAGCCGATTGTGATTGGCCGGCCCGTCCCGACCGTCGACCGACAGGATGCGGTCGTCCTTGATGTTGAACGTCAACTGACAGCCGACCCCGCAATAAGGGCACAGCGAGGCGACCTGCCGGTCCGGCTCCGCCGCCTTGCGGCCGGCATCGTCGAGGATCGAGGCCGGCAGCAGGGCGCCGGTTGGGCAGGCCTGCACGCACTCGCCGCAGCCGACGCAGGTGCTGTCGCCCATCGGGTCATCGAAATCGAAAACGATCTTCGACGCCACACCGCGCGCGGCCATGCCGATCACGTCATTGACCTGCACCTCGCGGCAGGCCCGGACGCAGAGGTTGCAGTGGATGCAGGCGTCAAGCTGGACGGCCATCGCCGGATGGCTGCGGTCCGGCGCCGGCTCGGTCGGCTGCGGCGGCAGGCGGCTGTCGCTCAGGCCGATCCGATCGGCCCATTGCCAAAAATCGCTGTCCGGGTCGTGCGTGGTCTCCCGCGCCGGCTGATCCGCCAACAGCAATTCAAAGACCATCGCGCGGGACTTGTGGGCCCGATCGCTGGCGGTGTGGACCACCATGCCCGGCTCCGGCTTGCGGATGCATGACGCGGCGAGGACGCGCGCGCCCTCGATCTCCACCATGCAGGCACGGCAGTTGCCGTCGGGGCGATAGCCCGGCGCGTCCTTGTGACAGAGATGCGGGATCTCGATCCCCTGCCGCTGGGCCACCTGCCAGATGGTTTCGCCGTCCTCTGCGGTAACCGGCCGCCCATCAAGAGTAAACTCCACGCCATCGGCCATCAGGAATTCTCACAGTTTGGTGACTGGCGTTGCAGGCATCGCCCGCGACGATACATCGAAACCATCGTAGCAAAGATGGGCCCTTAATGGCGCGACTCTTAGCACTGACCACCGCGACGCCGCCCCACCGCGTCAAACAGTCCGAAGCCAAGGCCATCGCGCGCGAGCTTTATGGCCGTCAACGCCCCGACATCGACCGCTATCTGCCGGTGTTTGACAATGCCGGCATCGACAGCCGCGCGCTGGCGATGCCGATCGAATGGTACCTGGAACCGCACGGCTGGCGCGACCGCAATGAAATCTACGCGCGCAGTGCGATCGATCTGTTGGCGCAAACCGCCGTCGCGGCCCTGGACCAGGCCGGTCTGCGCGCGGACGAGGTGGACGCGCTGGTGGTGGTGTCGTCGACGGGCGTCTCCACGCCGTCGCTCGACGCCGTTCTGATGGATCGCTTGCCCTTCCGGCGCGATGTCCTGCGGCTGCCGATCTTCGGCCTGGGCTGCGCCGGCGGCGTTTCCGGCCTGGCGCGCGCCGCCATGATGGCCCGCGCGATGCCAGGCTCAAACGTCCTGCTGCTCGCCGTGGAACTGTGCAGCCTGGCCTTCAGGCTGGACGACGCCAGCAAGGCCGGCATTGTCGCCGCCGCCCTGTTCGCCGACGGTGCGGCCGCCGCCATCGTGCGCCATGACGAGGCGGAGGACGGGCCCGGCCTGGTCGCCTGGGGCGAGCATTGCTGGCCGTCGACGCTGGATATCATGGGCTGGCGGGTCGAGGATGACGGGCTCGGCGTGATCTTCGCGCGCTCCATCCCCCATCTGGTCCGCCAACGCTTCGTCGACGCGCTGGACGGCTTCCTGGCGCGGCAATCGTTGGGGCGCGAGGGGCTGGACGGTTATGTCTGCCATCCGGGCGGTGCCAAGGTCCTGGCTGCCCTGGAGGACGAGTTGCAGGTTGCCGCACCGGGCCTTGTGGCCGAGCGCGCGGTGCTGGCGGCCCATGGCAACATGTCGGCCGTGACCGTGCTGTTCGTTCTGGCCCGGCGGCTGGAACAGGGCATTGCTGGCCGGCACGCGCTGACCTCGCTGGGCCCCGGTTTCACGGCGGCCTTCGTGCTGGCGGACTTCTGACCGATGCCCATCTTCCCCATCCTGCTCCTGCTCGTCGCTCTGCAGCGGGTCGGTGAGCTCAT
This sequence comes from Alphaproteobacteria bacterium, assembly GCA_028277405.1. Taxonomy (GTDB): domain Bacteria; phylum Pseudomonadota; class Alphaproteobacteria; order DSM-16000; family Inquilinaceae; genus JANQGH01. The sequence continues at coordinate 37,442 of JANQGH010000050.1, forward strand.
CTACGCCAGACACAACGAACGAAACCTTCGCCAGCGCGGCGGCGTGGAGGTCGGTGCCGCCCACTATCCGCTGTTCATCCTGCTGCACGGATCGTGGCTGATCGTCTTGGCCCTGGCCGTACCATGGGATGCACCGGTCAACTGGCCGCTGATCGCGGCTTTCCTGCTTCTGCAGGCCGGCCGCGTCTGGGTCATCGCCAGCCTCGGCCCTTACTGGACGACCCGCATCATCACCGTGCCCGGCGCCCCGCTGGTCCGATCGGGCCCCTATCGCTGGCTGAAACATCCCAACTATCTGGTGGTGGCGCTGGAGATCCCGTTGCTTCCCCTGGTGGCCGGCCAGGTCTGGCTGGCGGTTGGCTTCGGCATCGCCAATCTGGCCTTGCTGGCCTGGCGCATTCGGGTCGAAAACGACGCGTTGGCGGAGAGGGGTTCAAGCCCGGCCGGAGCGTGGAACCGTGGCTGACCGGTCGGGCAAGTGTGCGCCTGATAGCGAGCGCCTGCGTCCCGTTGGCACCAACGCTAAGAGGGCGATGCCGTAGGGTAGGGCAACCAGCACCAGCGCCGCGACGGCCAGCATGGCCCAGGGCGCGCCCGCCAGGATCCACGCCGTCCCGACCATCAAGAGCACTGGCCAGTGGAATGCGAAAATCCACAGCGAGTTGCGGCCGAACCAGGCCAGTCCCGGCATCGCCGAAGACCTTGCCAGGGTTAGGTAGCCGGTCGCGATCAATGCGGCAGCCAGCGCCTGCCACAGCGACATCAGCCAGCTAGGCGGCGACCAGGTCAGCCAGTTGCTCGGCATCACGCGCGCCTCCGGCAGCAGAGCCAGCGCCAGGCCAGCCACCAGCGCAACGGCTGCAGCCGCGCTCGGCACCCGTCCAAGCCACGGTCGTGCCAGATATCCCGCGACCATCGCCGCCATAATGCCCTGATCCGCGATTGCGATGGACGCGGTCGCCGCAACCGCCAATACGATCGCGGGCCAAGGGCCAGGCAGCGTGCGTGCGAACGCCAGCGCCAGCCAGCCGAGAATGAACCAGGGCACGCACCACAGCGGCGGCCAGGCACCGGAAACGTGGTCGATGTGGTCGGCGACGAGGCTGGCATACTCGATGCCCAGCGCCAGGCGGCCAAGGTCAATCCAACCCGGGTTGGCGAGCCAGTAGCGTTCGGCCGGGTTGGCGAAAGGCAGCGCGGAGGCGAGGCGCGCCATCCGATCGCCTTCGACGGCGTCAACGGAAAAAAGCGCAAACGTCAGGATCGCGCCAATCAGCGAGACGATCGCAAGGCGCACACCGCGGCGCCCAATCCTGGCCCCGCTACGGCGCGGAACCGTCAGGCCGCTCAAGAAGGCAAAGACGACGACCGCCTGGACGTTGGCGACGAACAGGGCGGCGAGATTCGCTTCGCCGCAGCCCATGAAATGCGGGCCAAGAGCATCACACCTCAGATAGGCCACGCGTGGCGCAAACAGCATCACCGCGTGGCTCGCGACCACCGAGATGATGCACAAGCCCCTGAGATCGTCGATGACGCCAATCCGCCCGGCGGGTCTGCGTTTGTCATCCATCATGGTCTGGGCGGCGGGATGCGCACTTTCGTCCAGCACGCACTACGCCCGCGTCTCAACGGCGGTTAGTCCACATCGTGGACCGACAGGTCCAACGTCCCGTCTGTCCCGATGGTGATGTGTAGCGCGGTTTCCTCGATTGCCTCGATCGTTCCAGCAATTTCTTCCTCCATCACGACTTGAGACAGGATGGCGCCATCGTCATCGACGATCGATACGAACACGACGTTCTCGACCGCGTCGCCATTGGCCGGATCGTAGAACCAGAACAGTCCCTCCGCGGCGAGAGCCTCCGTCGCACCCTCGGGTATTGTCGCGCCGCGGACTGGCGATAGCGCCGTGTTGGGCTGGACGGTTTGCCACTGAAGCGCGACGGGGGTGTCGGAGAGGTTGGTGACGAAGACTGGCGGATCCACTGATGCGGCCTCCGCAGCAGCGGCCGCGGCCACATTGATCAGGCTGCCAGTCGTCAGCAAGGCGACCATTAGTGCGGCTATCGGAAACCGTTGGGTCGGACGGGGCATGGCTCTCGTCTCCTTATGGTCAGTCGGTTAGTCACTGGCAAACGCTCCTGAACCACGACCTCGTGATGCGCTCGGTTATTCCGCATCGCGGACCGACAGGGTCAATGTTCCGTCCGCCTCGATGGTAATGTGAAGCGCGGTTTCCTCCACCGTCGCCAGCGTTCCGGCGATCTCCTCCTCCATCACGACTTGTGACAGAAACGCGCCGTCGGCGTCGATGATCGAGACAAACACGACGTTCTCGACCGGGCCTTCAGCGGCAGGGTCGTAAAACCAGAACAGACCCTCGTCGGCGAGCGCGTTGGTCGCATCAGCCGGAACCAATGAGCCTCGGACCGGCGCGAGTGCCGTATTCGGAACCAGTGTTTGCCATTGAAGCGCGACGGGTGCGTCTGTCAGGTTGGTGACATAGACCGGTGGATCGGGACCGAGTTTGATCGCACCACTTGCGAGCGTGATCGGCATGGTGGCGAAAAGCGCAGCCAGCGAGAGTTCGGCGAGCCAGGCTTGTCGTATCTGCAGGGGCATGGCTCTCGCACTCAAATCGTTGGCAATGAGCAATGCTGATGCATCAATCGGGCTTGCATGGTCTTGCAGAAGAGATGCTCAGCCCTCGGAAAAGTACCTGAACACACACATCAGCGGATTGGGTGCCGCTTGGCCCAGGCCGCAGATCGAGGCGTCGCGCATCGCGTCGGACAGCTCGGTCAAAAGCGGTTCGTCCCAGTCGTCACGCTGCATCAGCATCAGCGCCTTTTCCGTGCCCAACCGGCACGGCGTGCACTGGCCGCAGCTTTCGTCGGCGAAGAAGCGCATCAGGTTGCGCGCGATGTCCCGCACGTCGTCCTGGTCGGAAAAGACGATGACGGCGGCGGAGCCGATCAGGCAGCCATGCGCCTCCAAGGTGCCGAAATCGAGCGGAATGTCGTCCATCGAGGCCGGAAGAATGCCGCCGGACGCGCCGCCGGGCAGGTAGCCGGCGAACCGGTGCCCGGGCGCCATGCCGCCGCAATACTCGTCGATCAGCGCGCGCACCGGGATGCCCGCCGGCGCCAGCTTCACGCCCGGGTCCGCGACGCGTCCTGACACGGAAAAGCTGCGCGGCCCCTTGGCGCCGTTCATCCCCTGGCTGGCGAACCAGTCGGCGCCCTTCTCGACCACGTCCCGCACCCAGAAGAGCGTTTCGACATTGTGCGACAGGGTCGGCCGGCCGAACAGACCGACCTCCGAAACATAAGGCGGGCGATGGCGGGGCAGGCCGCGCTTGCCCTCGATGCTGGCCATCATCGCGGACTCCTCGCCGCAGATATAGGCCCCCGCGCCGCGTCTCAGGTAAACCGACGCGCCGCCGGTCAGACCGGCGTCTTCCAGTGCCGCCAGTTCTCGGGTCAGGATGGTCAAACCCGCCGGGTACTCGTCGCGGACATAGACATAGATCTCGTCCACATCCACCGCCCAGGCGGCGATCAGCATGCCCTCCAGAAACCGATGCGGGTCGCTTTCCAGAAAGAAGCGATCCTTGAAGGTGCCCGGCTCGCCCTCGTCGGCGTTGACAGCCATCAGGCGCGGTTTCGACGTCTTCGCGACCGCCCTCCATTTCAGCGCCGTCGGAAAACCTGCGCCGCCGAAGCCGCGCAAGCCCGCCTCGTCGATAATCGCGATAATCTCATCCGGCGAGCGCCGCCCCTCGCGACACGCGTGCAGCAGGTCATAGCCGCCCGCCGCTTGGTAGGCGGTGAAGTCCATATAGTCCGGGATCTCCGGCGAGACATGCCCGCGCGCCACGGCGTCGGCGATCTTGGCCTCGCTGGCATGGTCGAGATGCCGATGGCCGACCTCGGCGACGGGCGCGGTTGCGCAGCGGCCCATGCAGGGCGCGCGCACGACCCGGACATCCTGCCCCAGCGTGTCGGTTAGCCGGTTGGCCAGCGTCTCGCCGCCCATCATCGCGCAGGTCACGCTGTCGCAAACCCGAACCGTCAGCGGGGCGGGGGTCTCGCCATCCGCCAGCACGTCGAAATGGGCGTAGAAGGTGGCGACCTCGTAGACCTCGGTCAGCGACAGGGCGCTGGCCTCCGCCAAGGCGGCCAGGTGCCGGTGGAAAAGGGCGCCGTACGTGTCTTGCAGCCGATGCAGGTTCTCGATCAGCAGATCCGGCCGCAGCCTGGCCTCTGGGCCGTCGATGGCCAAGACGGCACGCATCTCCGCCAGCGCCCGATCGTTGACTTGTCTGCCCTTCGGAAAGGGTCTGGCGCGGCGTCCACGCCGGGCGAAGGGTACGTTTTGTGAAGGGTCGGTCATCGTCGATGGTCTTCAGGTCGCCCCGACGACTTCCAGCGCGACGCGATCGGCGTTGATGACCACCTTGCCGCGGTGTTCGAAGTTGACGGTTATGGTTGAGCCGATGGCCGATTGAATCTGGCCGATGCCCCAATCCTCGGCTTGCGGATGTCGTACCAGCGTGCCGGGAACCAGGCTTTCGATCATGAATGCATCCTTTGCTCTTGGCGGCCGCGACGACCGCTGGCGGAACATTCTGATCGTAGGTCGCGGCCAACAGGATCGCCAGCCTTCCATTGCCTCCGGCCAATTGGCGTCGACGAGGTCCGAGAAACCCTCATGTCACAAAATCCGCATATTTCCAAAGGGTTAAATCAAAATTTTGGCGTAAGAAGAATGGTTGTCGCAGCTTTCGCGTATGGATATAGTCGCGCCGCTCCGGCACGGGGGCGGGAATCGTTAAGTGAAGTTGGGAGTGCGCACAATGGGTGTTCAGATGTCTGAACCACTCGTTCCTCCGGATTACCGGCCGACGGACGATGAGCCGTTCATGAGCCCGATGATGAAGTCGTACTTCCGCGCCAAGCTGTTGCGCTGGCGGGCGGAGCTGCTGGCGGAATCGACGGAAACCATCGCCAGCCTGCAAGAGGGTGGCCTGCAGAAACCCGACCTGACCGACCGGGCCTCCGACGAAGCCGACCGCGCCTTGGAACTGCGCACCCGCGATCGCGAACGCAAGCTGATCTCCAAGATCGACGCGGCGCTGGGCCGGCTGGAGCGCGACGAGTACGGCTATTGCGAAGACACCGGCGAGCCGATTTCTATCCGCCGGCTCGATGCCCGCCCGATCGCCACCTTGAGCCTGGAAGCGCAGGAGCGGCACGAGCGCATGGAGCGGACCCACCGCGACGATTGATCCCGGCCGCCAAACCGCCCAATTGTCGATCCAAGGTTCGGATGACCGATAAGCGATAGCGGGGTTTGGCTTGTCCGTTTGGCGGGGTAATGGGCGTGCGAAAACGGCGGTGAACTGGCTTGCTGCACTTTCATTTCTGGCCCTGGCCGGGTCAGCGCTCGCTCAAGACGGGCCGGTGCGGCTGATCGACGACCAGGCTTCATTGCCATGGCCGCTCTTCGGTGAAGGGATCCCGGGCGAGCCCGACGCCGGCGCGCATGAACCGCGCCCGCTGGCGAGCCCGGTGGCGCCGGTCGAAAGCGCCGGGATTGAACGCCGCGCCGTCTTCGACGTCGGCCGGCCGATCGGCCTGGCGGTCTTCATGCGCGACGATGCGCTCTGGCTCGTCTTCGCCGCCGAGGGTGCTCTTGACGCCATCGACCTGGCTCGACAGGGCGAGCTTGGCCTCGGCACGGCGCTGATCGCCGACGCGCGGGGCGGGGTTGCCCTCCGGTTCGACAATCCGCGCGGGCGCACACCCGCGGTCGGGCTCGATGGCGCGGCCTGGACCATCGTGCTGGCGGAGGAGACTACCGCCGAACCGCGGCCCCTGACCGTGCGCCCCGAACCGGACCACGCGCAGGGCGCCCGACTGTTTATCGACGCGGGCGACGCAACCCGGCCGGTCGCCTTTGTCGACACCACGGTCGGCGACATATTGGTCGCCATGCCGCTGGCGTCTGCCGGCTGGGGCATCGGCGACGGCCGGCGCTATGCAGAATTCGATCTCATGCCCTCGCTTCTGGGCATCGTAGTGCGGCCATCTATCGAGGATCTGCGCCTGCGCGGTGTCGATGGTGGTGTCGCGATCACGGCGGAATCGGGCCTGCAGCTCTCCTAATCGCCGCTTCCTTTCAGGCGTTGTGACCTCGGCTTTGGCCATCAAAAATTGCTCTTGTCAAATGAGAACAAAACAAGTACATAGTTCCGCATTGATCATCGCCGCCCGCTATGGGACACAAGGGAGGACCATTGATGTCGACCGCAAATCTCCGCCTCGTTGAAAGGCCCTCCATGGATAAGCAAAAGGCGCTGGATGCCGCGCTAGGACAGATCGAACGGGCGTTCGGCAAGGGCTCGATCATGAAGCTGGGCAGCGACGCCCAGAATGTCGAGGTCGAGGCGATTTCGACCGGTTCGCTCAGCCTGGACATCGCGCTTGGCATCGGTGGCTTGCCCAAGGGCCGCATTGTCGAAATCTATGGGCCGGAAAGCTCGGGCAAGACCACGCTGGCTCTTCATGTGGTCGCCGAGGCGCAGAAGGTCGGCGGCACGTGCGCCTTTGTCGATGCGGAACACGCGCTGGACCCGACCTATGCCCGCAAGCTGGGCGTCGATATCGACGAGCTCTTGATCTCCCAGCCGGATGCCGGCGAACAGGCGCTGGAGATCGCCGACACGCTGGTCCGCTCCGGCGCGATCGACGTGCTGGTGATCGATTCCGTCGCCGCGCTTGTGCCCCGGGCGGAACTGGAAGGCGAGATGGGCGACAGCCATGTCGGCCTGCAGGCGCGGTTGATGAGCCAGGCCTTGCGCAAGCTGACCTCGTCGATCTCGCGCTCCAACTGTCTGGTCATTTTCATCAACCAGATCCGGCTGAAGATCGGCGTGATGTTCGGCAGCCCGGAAACCACGTCCGGCGGCAACGCGCTGAAATTCTACGCCTCGGTCCGGCTGGACATCAGGCGCATCGGCGCGGTCAAGGACCGGGACGAGGTGGTCGGCAACCAGACCAAGGTCAAGGTGGTCAAGAACAAGATGGCGCCGCCGTTCAAGACCGTCGAGTTTGACATCATGTATGGCGAAGGCGTTTCCAAGACCGGCGAACTGCTCGATCTCGGCGTTCAGGCCGGCGTGGTCGAAAAGGCTGGCTCCTGGTTCTCCTACAGCGGCACGCGCATCGGCCAGGGCCGGGAAAACGCCAAGAATTTCCTCCGGGAAAACGTCGACGTGGCGACCGAGATCGAAACCAAGATCCGCGCCAATGCCGGCCTGGTCTCCGAAAAGATGCTGCAAGGCGAGGTTGCCGGCGCACGCGACGATGACGCCGAGGCCGATGGCAAACTGCCGGTGTGAGCCGTCCTTCGGTGGCCGGCGCGTGCGACGGGTGACGGCGCTCATTTAGGCTCCCGCCTGCCAACGCCCGGTGTGGTGATGATTATGGTCGAGGCCCGTGCCGCTTGCGTCGGCGCGGGCCTTTGATCGTATCGCACGGAGCGGGTGTCCGGGCCCGGCACCACATGGGCATGCTGGACAGTGACCTTATGGCCGGGCTAAAAGCGCGCTCCGGCGGGTGATGCAGTGCGCTCGTGACGGTCCGAAAAGGGGATGGCCGGTTGTGAACGCCCCGGCCGAACGCATTCCTCTGGTCGGGTCGCACGGGGGCAGGCTGTCGCCATGCCGCCATCCGAGAACGCACGCGAAACAGACATGCCAAGCGCAAACGATATTCGCCAGACCTTTCTGGACTATTTCGCCCGCAACGATCACGAGGTCGTGGCGTCGGGTCCGCTCGTGCCGCGCAACGATCCGACCTTGCTGTTCACCAATGCCGGCATGGTGCAGTTCAAGAACCTGTTCACGGGCGCGGAACAGAGGCCCTACCAGCGCGCCGTCACGTCACAGAAGGTCGTGCGCGCCGGCGGCAAGCACAACGACCTGGAAAATGTCGGTTACAACGGGCGCCATCACACATTCTTCGAGATGTTGGGCAACTTCTCGTTCGGCGACTATTTCAAGGACGTTGCCATCGAGCATGCTTGGACCCTGGTCACCAAGGATTTCGGCCTGCCCGCCGATCGGCTGTCGGTGACGGTGTATGTCGACGATGATGAGGCGTTCGATCTGTGGCGCAAGATCGCCGGCTTGCCCGCCGATCGCATCATCCGCATCCCCGGTTCCGACAATTTCTGGGCCATGGGTGACATGGGCCCCTGCGGGCCGTGTTCGGAGATTTTCTACGACCACGGGCCGACAGTGCAGGGTGGCCCGCCGGGCAGCCCGGACGAGGATGGCGACCGGTTCACCGAGATCTGGAATCTCGTCTTCATGCAGTTCGAGCAGCTTGGCCCCGACGAGCGGATCGCGCTGCCCAAGCCGTCGATCGATACCGGCATGGGGCTTGAACGCATGGCGGCCGTCCTACAGGGCAAGCACGACAACTACGACATCGATCTGATGCGTGCCCTGATCGAGGCCTCGGCCGACGTTACGGACGGCGCGCCGGATGGCCCCCATGCCGTGTCCCATCGGGTCATTTCCGATCATCTGCGCGCCACTGCGTTCCTGATTGCCGACGGCGTTCTGCCGTCCAACGAAGGACGGGGCTATGTGCTACGCCGGATCATGCGTCGGGCCATGCGCCATGCCCATATCATCGGCGCGCGCGAGCCCGTGATCTGGCGGCTTGTGCCGGCTCTGGTGCGCGAGATGGGCGGTCATTTTGGCGAGCTGGTCCGCGCAGAGGCCCTGATCACCGAGACGCTGAAGCTGGAGGAAAGCCGGTTCAAGCAAACCTTGGATCGCGGCCTGCGCCTGCTGAACGACGAGTCCGCGCGTATTGCCGATGGCGGCGCGTTGCCCGGCGAGGTCGCCTTCAAGCTCTATGACACCTACGGGTTTCCCCTCGACCTGACCCAGGACGTCCTGCGCGGCGAAGGCAAGACCGTCGACACGGATGGCTTCGACCAGGCGATGGAACGCCAGCGTACGGAGGCGCGCAAGAGCTGGGCCGGCTCCGGCGAGGCGGCGACGGACCAGCTCTGGTTCGACCTGCGCGAGCGGGTCGGCGCCACGGAGTTCCTCGGCTACGAGGCCGGGTCGGCGGAGGGCTCGGTGATGGCCCTCATCGTCGACGGCGCGGAGGTTCGATCGGTCGAGGCCGGGTCGGAGCTGATGCTGATCGCCAACCAGACGCCGTTCTATGCGGAGTCCGGCGGCCAGGTCGGCGACCAGGGCGCCCTGTTCACGCCCACCGGGGCCGAATTCGTGGTCACCGACACGCAAAAGCGCGCCGGCGATCTGTGGGTTCATAGTGGGCGGCTGGCCAAGGGCACGCTAACGGTCGGCGACGTGGTGGACATGCGGGTCGATCTGGTGCGCCGCTCGAAGATCAGCGCCAATCACTCCGCCACCCATCTGCTGCACGAGGCGCTGCGCCGCCGTCTGGGCGAGCATGTGACCCAGAAGGGCTCGCTGGTCGCGCCCGACCGGCTGCGCTTCGACATCAGCCAGCCGCGGCCCTTGACCGCCGATGACGTCGCCGAGGTGCAAACCGAGGTCAATGCGCGGGTGCGCGACAACGATCCGGTCGAAACAAGGCTGATGACCCCGGACGACGCGATCGCCGCCGGGGCCATGGCCCTGTTCGGCGAGAAGTACGGTGAGACCGTGCGCGTCGTGACCATGGGCCAGGACGGCAACCGGGCCTATTCGATGGAGCTGTGCGGCGGCATCCATGTCGACCGCACCGGCGATATCGGCACCTTCGCCATCATCGGCGAGTCGGCGGTCGCCGCCGGCGTGCGCCGGATCGAGGCGCTGACCGGCCAGGCGGCGGTCGACCATCTGGCCGGGCAGGAAGCGCTGCTGCAATCGGCCGCGGCCGCGCTGAAGACCGCGCCTGCCGATCTGCCGGCCCGGATCGCTTCCATGGTCGAGGACCGGCGCCGGTTGGAACGCGAAATCAGCGATCTGCGACGGCGCCTGGCCAGCGGCGAGCAGTCCGGCGGCGATGCCAAGACCATCGACGGCATTTCGGTCGCCTCGCGGCTGATCGAGGACGTGCCGGCCAAGGAGCTGAAGCCGATGGCGGATGCGCTGAAGCAGCAGCTTGGCTCCGGCGTCGTTGCCCTGGTCGCCGTGAATGACGGCAAGGGCTCGGTGGTTGTCGGCGTAACCCCGGATCTGACCGCGCGGCTGAACGCCGTCGATCTGGTGCGTGCCGCCGCCTCGGCCATGGGCGGCAAGGGCGGGGGCGGGCGCCCCGACATGGCCCAGGCCGGCGGCCCGGACGGCTCGCGTGCGGCGGCCGCGTTGGAGGCGGTGGAGGCGGCCATCGGCGCAGCCTGACCCGCCACACGGCCGGCTGCCAGCCGAGCGGTGGCCCCTGGTTAGCCGGTGTCGCATCGCGGCCCGGCCCGATTATCCACAGCTATTAGAAGAAGACCGCGCCTAAATCGCTGGGCTTATGCACCGATATATGGTAACGAATACTCCTGGTGCTACAATATATCGATAGTTTGCCATATATTGTGGTTGTGAAGAGATTGAGATCGGGAGAATGGTGATGAGTTGGACGGAAGAGCGGGTCACGTTGCTGACGCAGCTTTGGGGCAATGGCAAGAGCGCCAGCGAGATCGCCGAAATCATTGGCGATGTCACCCGAAACGCGGTCATCGGCAAGGCCCATCGCCTGGGTCTTTCAGGTCGTCCCTCTCCGATCAAGAAGGTCGCCCCCAGCCGCGTCGCGGTTCACAAGGTGGAACGCCGCCCGGTGGCGCCTAAGCAGCGCGAGGCCAAGGCCGTCCGGCAAGAGGCCGCGCCAACCTCGAAACTGGCCGCGGTGGTCATGCATCCCAAGGCCAAGATCGACGATGCCCCCGCCGGCGGCGCCACCATCCTGGACCTGACGGAACGGATGTGCCGCTGGCCGATGGGCGACCCGCGCGACCCAAGCTTCCGCTTTTGCGGCCGCACCCGTGCGCCAGGCCTGCCATACTGCGCCGAACATTGCGCGGTGGCCTACCAGCCGCCGAAACCGCGCCGCGAAGAGGAGCGCGCCAAGCGCAGCGCCTGATCGCTCCCGATATGAGAAAGGCCCCGCCAATTCAGCGGGGCCTTTTTTGTGACCGATCCAGTTAGATCCCTGAGTCAGACTTTGGCCATCGCGGCGTTCAGGCCCTCGTCCAGCTTGTCCAGGAACTGGCCGGTGGTCAGCCAGGTTTGCTCCGGCCCGATCAGGATGGCCAAATCCTTGGTCATGAAGCCGGCCTCCACCGTCTCGATGCAGACCCGCTCCAGCGTCTCGGCGAAGGCGACCACATCGGGCGTATCGTCGAACTTGCCGCGATACCTCAGGCCACTGGTCCAGGCGAAGATCGATGCGATCGGGTTGGTCGAGGTGTCCTTGCCCTGCTGATGCTGGCGATAGTGGCGGGTCACCGTGCCGTGAGCCGCTTCGGCCTCGACCACATCACCCTCGGGCGTCATCAAGACCGACGTCATCAGCCCCAACGACCCGAAGCCCTGGGCCACCGTGTCCGACTGCACGTCGCCATCATAGTTCTTGCAGGCCCACAGATAGCCGCCCTCCCATTTCAGCGAGGCGGCGACCATGTCGTCGATCAGCCGGTGCTCGTAGGTCAGGCCGGCCTTGCCGAACCGGTCGGCGAACTCGTCGTCGAAGACCTGCTGAAACAGGTCCTTGAAGCGGCCGTCATAGGCCTTCAGGATCGTGTTCTTGGTCGACAGATAGACGGGGTAGCCGCGCATCAGGCCGTAATTGAAACAGCTTTGCGCGAAGCCGCGGATGGAGTCGTCCAGATTGTACATGCCCATGGCGATGCCGCTGCCCGGAAACTCGAACACCTCGCGGGTTTCCGCGGGCCCGCCGTCGGCCGGCTGGAACACCATCGTCAAGGTGCCCGGGCCCGGCACCTTGAAGTCGGTCGCCCGATACTGATCGCCATAGGCGTGGCGGGCGACGACGATCGGCTTGGTCCAGCCGGGCACGTAGCGCGGCACGTTCTTGCAGATGATCGGTTCGCGAAAAATCGTGCCGCCGACGATGTTGCGGATAGTGCCGTTGGGCGACCGCCACATCTTCTTCAGGCCGAACTCCTCGACCCGCGCCTCGTCGGGCGTGATGGTGGCGCACTTCACGCCGACCCGGTACTGCTTGATCGCCTCCGCCGCGTCGATCGTGATCTGATCATCCGTCTCGTCCCGCTTTTCGATGCCGAGATCGTAGTATTTCAGGTCGATGTCGAGATGGGGCAGGATCAGCTTGTCTTTGATGAACTGCCAGATGATGCGCGTCATCTCATCGCCGTCGAGTTCGACGACGGGGTTTTTGACCTTGATCTTCGCCATGAAAGTGCGCCTTTGGGGTTTACGTCTTGCGGGGTGGGTCGGATGAAACTGGCCGATGGGGGCCGTCGGCGCCGGGGTTATATCAGAGCCGTCCGGCCGGAACCAGTGGAGGCCGGCGGGGTCGCGAACTTGTCAGATGCGTGCGCCTAAAGCCACTTCGTTTGCGGCGGCACGGTCGGCTCCGGCGCTTGGCTCAAGGCCTCGAAAATCTCGTCGATCGTGTTCACGACCCGGTAAAGGCCGCGATGCTCCGGCCGGCAAAAGCCGCGATCGATCAGATGATCGATCAGGTCCAGCAAGGGGGTCCAATAGCCGGCGCTATTGACGATGACGATCGGCTTGTCGTGCAGCGCCAATTGCCGCCAGGTGACGATCTCGAACGTCTCGTCCAGGGTGCCGAGCCCGCCCGGTAGCACGACGAACCCGTCGGACCGCTCCGCCATCATTTTTTTGCGGGTATGCATGCTGTCGACGATGTGCAGCTCCGTCAGCCCCGTATGCTCGACCTCCAGGTTCTGGATGTGCTCCGGAATAATGCCGACGACCTTGCCGCCTGCCTCCAGACAGGCGTCGGCGCAAAGGCCCATGAGGCCGACCCGTCCGCCGCCGTACACCAGCGTGATGTCTCGCTTCCCGAGCGCTATGCCCAAGGTCGTGGCGGCGTCGCGATACCGCTCGTCAACGCGGCTTGACGAGCCGCAATAGACGCACAGCGAGCCGATATTCTGCATGGATTGAAAACCTCTCTGACACGGGCGGGCGGCAAGGGCCAGCTTTCCGACCGCCCTAGCACGCGGGCATGGTACCGGCAAGTTGGCAGAAGCGTCTGCCGGCGGGCACACGCAAACTTGTCTCGTTCTTGCGCCGGGCTGTCGCCAAGTCTACGGTGCGGCCGATCGGGCATGTCATTGAAAAGTCACAGAGGATGTTTTGAGGGCTTGGCTTTTTGTCGGCGGTGGTGTGGTGATCGTCGCGGCGATCGCAGTCGCCTTTTGGGTCGGCGACGAGCCGGCGCCTGATCCCACCGCGCAGGACGCGGTCTCTGAGGCCCCTGCGGTCTCCGACGCGCCGGAGGCACTTGCCGAGCAAGACACAGCCGACATGGCGCCGGAAGAGGACGCGGCCGAACCCGAGACCGTGGCAGACGGTGCCGGTGACGAGTCGGCCGAGGGCACGGCGCCCCCTGCGGAAGTCGATCAGACGGCCGACGCGGCCAGCCATGAGGATCAACCCGCGGAAGCGGCGGCGCAGCAGGCTGCGGGCGACCAGCTAGCGGAGACCGAGACGCCGACCGCCCAGCCCGAGGGCGACGTCGCGTCCGCCGAAACGGTTCCCGAGCAGTCCGCGCAGCCCGTCGAACAACCACCCGGCGAAGCCCTGCCCGGCGCGGCGGAGACGGATGGCGGACCGTCGGTGGTCGAGAGTTCCGAAGGCCACCCGGACGAGGCGGGCGAGACCGAGACTGTCGCCGACGAGGCCCTTCCCGAGCCGGCTGCACCGGTGGCGGAGGGGGCCGTAGGCCGGTCGGACGAGGCTGTCGAGACGGAGACCGTTGTGGAGGAGGTCGTGGTCGTGGAGGAAGCTCCTCCCGCGACGGTCGCGCCGGCAGCCGAGCCCCAGCCGGATGCAACGGATGCCACGGCCGCGACAGATGTCGCCGATCAGGACACCGCCGCCTCCGAAGAAACCGGCGAAGTATCCGAGGTCGCCGAAGCGCCCGAAAGCGGCGACGAGAGCGCTGCCGAGCGGCCGGCCGACGCACCAGCGGTCGCCTCCGACGAAACGGCGAGCGCGCCCGTCGCGAGCCCCTCCGCCGATGCCAGCGAAACCGCCGAGGCGACCGAGCAAGTGGCGGCGTTGCCACCAGTTGAACCGTCTCCGGCCGAGCAGCCGGCGTCGGATGGCGGTGACGGCGCCGCGGCGGCCGACCAGCCGGCCCCTCTGCCCGCGGGTGACACGGTCGAGCTTGATATCGGCCCGGAGCCGCCCAGCTTCGACGCCGTTCGCGTCAACGAGAACGGCATGATCATCGTCGCCGGCCGTGCGGAGCCCGGCGCCACGGTGATCATCACCGACAATGGTGAGCCGATCGGTACGGTCGAGGCGGACGCTCTGGGTGAATTTGTCTTCATCGGTCGGCAACCGCTGTCGCCCGGTGATCACGAGATCGGTCTTCAGGCCTTCATGGCGGACGAGCCGGAGACCGTGACGCCATCGTCGCGGATCGTGCTGTTGGTGGTGCCCGAGCCCGGTCTGACCGTCGCCGACACAGCGCCGGCAGAGGACACGACGGGCGAAGGCGACACCGGTGCGCTCGCCGTTCTCGTCGACCGGGACGAGGTGGCGCCGACCGAGGTCTTGCAAGCACCGCAGGCGCCTGCGGTCGAAACCGCCGAGGCGCAGGCAGGGACGGAGGCCGAACCGACGGCCGAGCGTCCCAGTGCCGTCGATTCTGTGCCGGCAAACGAGCAGACACCCGACACAGAGGCCCCGGTCGTCAGCATCGACGTCGTCGATTATGACGACAACGGTCGGCTGATCATCGCCGGGCGCGCGGTGGCCGGCGCCGTCATCATCATCTATCTCGACAATCGACCGATTGGCCAGACGGTCGCGGCGGCCGATGGCCGTTTTTGGCTGCGGCCTGACGAGCCGGTGGCGCCCGGCCTCTACACCCTGCGCGCCGACCAGGTGGACGATGACGGTTCGGTCGTCGCGCGGGCCGAGACGCCGTTTCAGCGCACCACGCCGTTGGCGGACATCCCCGACAACCGTCAGATTATCGTCCAGCCGGGCAACAATCTCTGGCGCCTGGCGCGTCGCATCTATGGCCAGGGGCTGCAATACACGGTGATCTATCAGGCCAACCGCGATCAGATCCGCAACCCGGACCTTATCTATCCAGGACAGGTGTTTGAGTTGCCCGCGCCGCCGCAACAGCTGCCGGCCGGCGTGCCCAGCCGCATCTGATGATGCCAAAACCGCGATGACGCGGGTGGCGGACTGACGGGCAGGCATGTTCGATCCGCTTCTGCGCCGCATGACCGATCCGGTCGTCGACCCGATCGGCGGCTGGCTGAACCGACGGGGTCTGTCGGCGGACACGGTGACGATCGTCGGCTTCGGGGTCGGCATCGCCGCCTGCGCGGCGCTCGCCTGGCAGGCTTACATCGCGGCCCTGGTTCTGATCGCGCTGAACCGGATCATCGATGGCGTGGATGGCGCCATCGCCCGTCACCACGGGGCCACGGACTTCGGCGGCTTCCTCGACATCGTTTGCGATTTCATCGTCTATGCCGGCTTCGTCTTCGGCTTCGCCGTCGGGCGGCCGGACATGGCGCTGCCGGCGGCGTTGCTGATCTTCAGCTTCATGGGCACCGGGTCGTCGTTCCTGGCCTTCGCCATTCTGGCGGCCAAGCGCGGCATCACGACCGAGGCACGGGGCAGCAAGGTTATCTACTATGTCGGCGGGCTGGCCGAGGGCGGCGAGACGATCGCGGTCCTGTTCGCGATCTGCCTGTTTCCCAACCAGTTTGATTGGATCGCCTACATCTATTCCGTGGTCTGCTGGCTGACCACGGCGGGCCGCGTGGCCCAGGCCAGGCTCACCTTCGGCCGCTGAAAAGAAAAGGGGCGGCCGATTGGCCGCCCCGATCCGCTACTCGGCCGGCGTCGGATGGGCGCTTGACCCGCCCGGCCGGTCGATATTCGTATCGCGCCAGTTATAGGCGGGCTCCGATGCGGCCTCCGGCACCGGCAAGCCGGCCCGCCGCGCCCGGCCGCGTGCGCGCCAGGCATCCCAGTTCGCCTTCAGCATCAACGCGGACGGTGTGACCAGCAGGGTCAGCAACGTGGCAAAGCCGAGACCGAAGGCCACGGCGGTCGCCAACTGCACCCACCATTGGGTGGACGGCGCCCCGGTCGCGACCACCGGCCAGGGGTCGGCCGCGAAGAAGTCGATATTGACCTGGAACACCATGGGCATGAGGCCCAGCATGGTGGTGACCGTCGTCAACAACACCGGCCGAAGACGCTGGGCCCCCGTGCGCAAGATGGCGTCCATCGGGCTCTTTGACTGCTTCTTCAGCTTATCGTAGGTGTCGATCAGCACGATGTTGTTGTTCACCACGATCCCGGCGAGCGCGATAATGCCGATGCCGGTCATCACGATGCCGAAGGCCTGGCCCGTGATCATCAAGCCCAGCAGAACGCCCACCGTCGACATGATGACGGCCGACAGGATCAGGACGGCACTGTAGAAGCTGTTGAACTGGGTGATCAGAATGATCGCCATCAGGAACAGGGCGACGATGAACGCCTGGGTCAGAAAGGCTTCGGCTTCCTGTTGTTCTTCGTCCTCGCCGCCGAAACGCACGGTGACCGACGGGTCCAGTCCGGCATCGGTGGCCAGCCATTCGCGGATCTGGCGAACCAGATCGTCCGGGAAATAGCCGGGTCCCGCATTGGCCGATACACTCATCGTGCGCTCGCCCTCGATGCGGTTCAGCGTGCTGACCAGCGGTTCCGCGGTGCGGGTGACGAAGTTGCTGATCGGGATGGCGCCCTCGCTGGTCACGACGCGGATGTTGTCGAGCTGTTCCAGCGAGCGCCAGTTTTCCGGATAGCGCACCAGTATGTCGACCTCTTCGTCCGTGTCGTCCGGCCGGTACGATCCGATTTCCAGGCCACGCGTGACCAGCTTGATCGAGTCGCCGATGGCGGTGACGTCCAGCCCGAACTTGGCGGCCTGGGCGCGATCGACGTCCAACTCCCACTCGATGCCGGGAATAGGACGCGAATCCTCGACGTCCGTCAGGCCTTCCAGCGAATCCATGAACTCGCGCACCCGGGCGGTTGCATCCGGCAGCCTTTCCGGGAAGCGCGACGACAGCTCCAACTCAATATCCTTGGCGATCGGCGGGCCAGAAGACGGCAGACGCGTTTCGACACTGACACCGGCCAGATCGCCGGTCAGCGAGCGGATGTCCTCGATGATTTCGGAGGCAGGGCGCCGTTCGTCCCACTCGGCGAATTCCACCGTGATTTGGCCGACTACGTCCTCGGCCACGTCTTCTCCGCCGCCGCCGACCCCGCTTCCGGTCAATGTGTAGACTGAATCGAACTCGTCGCGCAGCGTCAGGATTCGGTCCTCGACCTCCTGAACCAAAGCATCTTGCTCATAGATTGATAAGTTGCCGCGGGCGTGTACCAGAATGCTCGCCTGTTCGGGTTCGACATCGGGGAAAAACTCGATCCCCGTGCCAAAACTGACGAAGGTTATCCATGTGCCGATCAGGGTCGCGCCGGCCAACAACACGATTTTGCCGGGATGCCTCAGTGCAACGCGCAGGACGCTCAGGTAAGCGCCCGTGCCGCCGCGCAGTTGGCGCAGATCACCCTGTTCGCCGGCTGCCAGCAGTTTAGCCTTCTCGCTGCTAACCTTCTGGGCCTTGCCGAAAGTCGCGCCAAGGGTTGGGATGAAAATCAGGGCCATGGCCAGCGATGCCGTCAGCGTGGCGATCAGCGTGATCGGCAGATATCCCATGAACTCGCCGACGATGCCGGGCCAGAACAAGAGCGGCATGAACGCCGCCAGCGTGGTCGCCGTCGATGCCGTGATGGGCCAGGCCATGCGCTTTGCGGCGATTGCATAGGCTTCCCTGCGCGGCAGGCCTTCCGACAGCTTGCGGTCGGCCAACTCGGTCACGACGATGGCGCCGTCGACCAGCAGACCGACGGCCAGGATCAACGAGAACAGCACAACGATGTTGACGGTCAGCCCCATGATCGACAGCACCAGGATGCCGGTCAGGAAGGCGCCGGGAATGGCGATGCCGACCAGTCCGGCGGTGCGCAGGCCCAAGGCGCCGACGACCACGATCATGACCAGCAGAATGGCGCTCAGCACGTTGTTCTGTAGATCGGCCAGCATGGTCTCGATCTGCTCGCTCTGGTCCTGGCTGTAGCCGACCTCGACCTGGTCGGGCCAATACTGCCGCTCCCCGGCAACGACCTCCTGGATCGCCTCGATGGTGTCGATGACGTTCTCGCCGGTGCGCTTGACCACTTCGATGGTCACCGCCGGGTTGCCGTTGACGCGGGCGAATTGGGTCGGGTCTTCGAAGGTTCGGCCGATCGTCGCGATGTCCTGGAACTCGACGACGGCGTCACCAAAGGCGGCCAGCGGCAAGGTCAGGATGTCGTCCACATCCTCAAACAGGCCCGGCACGTTGATGGCAAAGCTGCCGACGCCCGTGTCGAGGTCGCCGGCGGCCACCAGCCGGTTGGACCGGCTGACGAAGTTGACGATGTCGTTGGCGTTCAGGCCGTAGCTTTCGATCTCGCGCGGATCGACGATGATCTCGACAATCTCCTGCCGGTCGCCGCCGATGTTCGCCTCCAGCACGGAAGGCAGAGACTCCAGGCGGTCCTGCAGGTCGCGCGCCAGGCCCACCAGCGTGCGTTCCGGGATGTCGCCGGACAGAGTAACGACAATCACCGGGAACAGGCTGAAATTGACCTCGTTGACCGTGGGGTCGTCCGCTTCTGCCGGCAACTCGGGTTCCGCCCGATCCACCGCCTCGCGCACATCAAGCAACGCCTGGTCGGAATCGAAGCCTGCCTCGAACTCCAAAATGACGTTGCCGCCACCGCGATAGGCGTTCGAAGAGATCTCCGTCACGCCCTCGATCGATTGCACCTCCGCCTCCATGGGGCGGACCAGCAGCCGTTCGGCGTCTTCCGGCGACACCCCCGCGAGGGTCATCGAAACATAGATCGTCGGGATACTGATGTCCGGGTTCGATTCCTTCGGAATCGTGACGTAGGAAAAAGTCCCGGCAATCAGCAGCAGTGCAAGGACAAGGATAACCGTGCGTGACCGGTTGATGGCCGCATCGATGATCGCGTTCATCAGTTGCTGCCCCCGACAGCGTCGGCGGCATCATCCATGCTTGCGGCTTGCGCGGCCAAGTTCGTTGCCTCGGTGGCATCCGGACGGTTGGGCACGCCATCAACCAGCGTGGTCTCGACCCGAACGCCCGGCTGCACGAAACCCTGGCCGACCACGATAATGTCAAGGCTGTCCGGCAGATCGGTCACCCACATCTCGTCGCTGGTGGTTCCGACGATGGTGATCGGCAGAAACTCAACCAAATCGTCGTCGGTCACCGTCATGACGCCGACGCGGCCATCATCCGCCAGGTTCAGAACGGACGAGCTGATCCGATGGGCGATGATCTGCTGGGTCGGAACGCGCAACTCCGCGGTCAGGCCCTGAATGATGGCGCCGTCCGGGTTGGGGATCTCGACCTCCAGCCGGAAGGTCCGCGTCGCCTCCGACGCCGCGGCCGAGATGAAGGAAACAACCCCCGGCACCGTGCGCCCGTCGATCAGGCCGACCTCGGCGACGGCGCCCAGCTCGATCTGGCCCAGATGCCGCTCCGACACCTGGCCGGCGACGCGAATCGGGTCCAGGTCCAGGATCGTCGCGATCTGATCGCCGGCGCGCACATAGGTGCCGACCTCGACATAGCGATCCTCGATATAGCCGTCGAACGGGGCGACGATCTCAAGCCTGTTCATGTCGACTTGCGCCAGCTCCACCAAGGCCATGGCGCTGTCGAGGCTCGCGCGGGCCTGGGCGAGCGTGGTGTCCGAGGCATGCCCTTGTTCGTTCAGCCGTTCGGCTGCGATGAACTCGATCTCGCGCTGGCTGTACAGCGCCTCGGCCTCGGCCAGTCGGGCGTGGCGATCCTCCGGCGCGATCCTGACGATCAGGTCGCCCCCGGCGATCTCGCTGCCGCGTTCGACCAGCACCTCGCTCACCGGGCCATCGGTCTCCGCGCTCAGCATCACCTCTCGGTCGGCGACGGTACGGCCCTGCAGCGTCAGGCTGTTGGTCATGGGTTGTGCGACGCTTTGCATGATCCGCACGCTCGGGATCGGGCGCTCCGGTTGGGCCGCCTCGGCCTCCGCCTCGACGGTCGCCGCGTCCGTGGTGTCATTGCCGATGAAATAGCCGCCGGCAATCCAGGCGGCGGCAATGACGCCGATCACCAATGCAATAATCCATGACGTTCGCATGGGTTTTACCTCGCATCAGTCGGGCCGTTTCAACGGGGGGTCGGCCCGAACGCTGTTTCTATTCGGCGACTGCCGGCTGCAATACGCCGCCCAGCAACTCGTGCTGGTACGTCTCGAAATAGGCCAGGGCAGCCTCGTGCATGTGCCGTCCGTAATTGCATACGAACCGCTGCCCCGGATTGGATGGGCACATGCCGGACAATTTCTCCAAGGCGCTGCGATGCGTTTCGATGCGCTGCTGGATCAGACGGTCCAACTGGCGCGGTTCCAACAGGTCCGCGAAAAACATCACGAACAGGAAGTCCGACCGCATCTTGTCCTCGGCCGGCGGGCGGTTGATGGCGTCGAACAGCGCCTGACGACCCTGCGGCGTGATCCGATAGACCTTCTTGTCCGGCCGGCTGTCCTGGGCGAGCTGCTGACCGACGATCAGCCCCTCTTCCGTCAGCTTCCTAAGCGCCGGGTAGATCGACCCGTAACCGGCGTCTTGAAAGTGGGAAAAGGGTCCTTCCTCGAACTGCTTTCGGATCTCGTATCCTGAGCAGTCCGTACGGCTCAACACACCAAGACAAAGAACTTTGACATCCATGGGCGGCACCTCCAGCGCCGCCATATTGTCGCGTGCCGATATATTGTCAATGAATATATCGAGCCGAGATAATGCCACGTCTGCCATCTCTGTGCCGCGTCGTTTTCAAAAGTCCGGAAAAATCGGGGGGTTTAATTCGAACGTCGACCTATCGACACGGCAGGGTGTTGGCAGTGAGCGTCATCACAGCAGCGTGAATCCGCGCGAGCGGCATGTGATGAAAAAACTAACCGCAGGTGACCGGCGTCACAGCGCCGCGTCAGCGCGGATGTTTTACTGTGGTCACTCTGAAGTACCCGTTCTTGACCTTCTCCGTCACCTTGAACCCGCCGTCTCGGCGGGTTTCTTTTTTCCTGGTCTTTCCGGCGCGTTGTGTGGATCGGCGAAGTCGACCATGGTGCGCGCCATGCCCGACCGCACCCCTTTGCCCATCGACGCGCTGTTGCCGCAAATTGCCGCAGCCTTGCGCGACCATGGCCAGGCGATCCTGCAAGCGCCGCCCGGGGCGGGCAAGACCACCCGCGTGGCGCCGTCCTTGCACGATGCCGACTGGCTGGCCGACGCCAAGATCGTGATGCTGGAGCCGCGCCGGCTTGCCGCCCGGGCCGCCGCCCATCGCATGGCCGAAGAGCGGGGCGAACGGGTCGGCGAGACGATCGGCTACCGCGTCCGCATGGAAACCAAGGTGGGGCCCGCGACCCGCGTCGAGGTCGTCACCGAAGGCGTCTTGACCCGAATGCTGCAGGCCGACCCGGCCTTGTCCGACATTGGCCTCGTGATCTTCGACGAGTTTCACGAGCGCAACCTTCAGGCCGATTTGGGGCTGGCGCTGTGCCGACAGGCGCGCCAGTTGCTGCGCCCCGACCTGCGCTTACTCGTGATGTCGGCGACCCTGGACGGTGCTGGCTTGGCGTCACTGCTGGATGGCGCACCGGTCCTGACCAGCGAGGGCCGCACCCATCCCGTCGAGACCGTTTGGCTCGACCGGCCGGCAAAGGGCGCCATTGAGGGCGCCGTGTCGGACACGATCATGGCAGCGATGGCACGGGCGGACGGCGGCTGCCTCGTCTTCCTGCCAGGCCGCGCCGAGATCGCCAGGGTCGCGCGCGACCTGCGCCAGGTCGGGCTGGCGCCGGACGTTGACCTGCTGGAGCTTTACGGCGACTTGGTGCTGAAGGACCAGGCGCGCGTCATCGCACCGGCGCCGGCGGGAAGGCGCAAGCTGGTTCTGTCGACGTCCATCGCCGAAACCAGCCTGACGCTCGACGGCATCACCAGCGTGGTCGATTCCGGCCTGGCGCGGCGGCTGATGCATGATCCGCAGAGCGGCATGGATCGCCTGGTGACGGGCAGGGTCAGCCGAGCCGAGGCCGACCAGCGGCGCGGCCGCGCGGGCCGCACCGGGCCGGGCCTGTGCTTTCGCCTGTGGCCGAAGGCGGAGGAGGGCGGCCTGGAGCCGCAGGCCAAGCCCGAGATCTTGCGGGCGGACTTGACCGCGCTGGCGCTGGAACTCGCGGTTTGGGGCGCAACGCCGGCCGAACTCGACTGGATCGACCCGCCGCCGGCGGGCGCCTATGCCGCCGCCCGTGACCTGCTCGTGCTGCTTGGCGCGCTGACGGACGACGGGTCCGTCACGGGCCATGGGCAAACGATGGCGGCGCTGCCCGTCCATCCCCGCCTGGCGCACATGGTCGTGACGGCGCGGGCGCGCGGCTGGGGGGCGACCGCTTGCAGTCTTGCGGTCCTGCTGGCCGAGCGCGATCCCATGAAGGGCGAGACCGACCTGACCGCCAGGCTGGCGCAGATGGCCTCGCCCTCGGGGCCGTGGTCGCCGCTGGCAAATCTGGCCAGACGCCTCGCAAGAACTGCCCGTATTGATCCAAAGGGAACCGTCGAGCCCCGACTGGCCGGTGCGCTGACGGCGTTGGCCTACCCTGATCGCATCGGCCAAAGGCGTCCGGGCGGGGCAGCCCGCTATCTGCTGAGCGGCGGACGCGGCGCCACGCTGGCCCGAGACGATCCGCTGGCGGCACATCCCTATCTCGCGGTCGCCGATCTGGACGGCGCCGCCGAGGCGCGCATCTATCGCGCCGCACCGTTGGCTCGGGAAGACATTGACGATCTTTTCGCTGGGCGGCTGAGGACCGTCGACTTGGTCACTTGGGACCGACGGTCGGAACGGGTGATCGCGCGTCGCGAACTGAAGCTGGACGCGCTTGTTTTGGAGTCCGACCCTCTGAAGGATCCGTCCGACGAGCGCCTCGCGGCGGCCCTGATGGCGGCGGTTCGGGACAAGGGGCTTTCGCTCGTGCCCTGGACACCGGCCTCGACCCAGTTGCGCCAACGGGTCCGGTTCCTGGCCCTTTTGCAGCCAGACGAGTGGCCCGATTGGTCTGATGAAGCGCTTCTGGCAACGCTGGACGAGTGGCTGGCGCTGCACTGCCTCGGTATGCGCCGGGTCGATGATCTGGCCAAGCTGGACCTCTCGGGAATCCTGAACACATCGCTAGGCTGGGATCGTCGCACAGCGCTCGACAGAATGGCGCCGGCAACCATATCGATCCCCAGCGGCCGCGACGCCAGGATCGACTATAGCGATCCGTCCAAGCCGACTCTGGCGGTCAAGCTGCAGGAGATGTTCGGCGCAAGCTCACTGCCGCGTCTTGGCGACGGCCGGATGCCGCTGATCGTACACCTCTTGTCACCCGCCGGCCGGCCCCTGGCCATCACCGATGATTTGGCGCGGTTCTGGGCGACCGGTTACGAGGCGGTGCGCAAAGACGCGCGCGGCCGCTACCCCAAGCACCCATGGCCGGAAGACCCCACCACAGCGCCGGCAACGGCCGCGACAACGCAAAGATCTGGGCGACGATCTGCGGCGGGCCGCAAGGCGACAGGCGGCTAGCTACACCCGGTCGTGGCGCCGCAGGTGTCGCATTTCAGGCAGGTGCCGTTGCGCACCAGCGTCATGTTGTGACATTCGGGGCAGGGGTCGCCCTCATACCCTTTGGCGCGCGCCTGGGCAGCCATGTCGAGGGTGGACGGTGCCGCGCCCTCCGCATAGGCGGCGGCCAGCACGGCGACGGTCGTGTCCGTGCCCGTGGCCGACATGGACGCCCCGGCCGTCTCCAGCAGATCGCGATCCTGCTTCGCCCGGCCACCGTCTACAACCTTCAGATTGCCGCGCACGAATCCCTTGGAGACGATGTGCGGCGTCGCCGGCCGTTCCGGCGGCAAGTTGCCTTCGGTATCGCCCTCGCCAAGCGCGTCCGGCCGCAGGTCCGAGGGTTCCGCATGGGCCAGATCGTTGCGGCCCAGATAGGAAATCGCCAGTTCGCGGAAGATATAGTCCAGGATCGAGGTGGCCATGCGGATGGTGTCGTTGCCGGTCACCGGCCCGGCGGGCTCGAAGCGGGTGAAGGTGAAGGCCTCGACGAACTCCTCCAGCGGCACGCCATATTGCAGGCCGATCGAAACGGCGATGGCGAAATTGTTCATCAGCGAGCGGAAGGCGGCGCCTTCCTTGTGCAAGTCGAGGAACAGCTCGCCGAGGCTGCCATCGTCATATTCGCCGGTGCGCAGATATACCTTGTGGCCGCCGATGATGGCCTTCTGGGTATAGCCCTTGCGCCGGTCCGGCAGCCGTGCGCGGGTCGCGTGCCGCCGTTCGATCACCCGTTCGACGATCTTCTCAACCACCCGTTCGGCCACCAAGGGCGCCTTGACGGCGGCCGGTGCGGCCGCGATCGCCTCGGCAATCTCCTCGACATCCTCGTCATCGTCCACCAGGGCGGCCGACAGGGGCTGGCTCAGCTTCGACCCGTCGCGGTAGAGCGCGTTCGCCTTCAGGCCCAGGCGCCAGCTCAACAGGTAGGCGTCCTTGCAATCCTCGACCGTGGCGCCGTTGGGCATGTTGATGGTCTTGGAGATCGCGCCGGAGATGAAGGGCTGAGCGGCCGCCATCATGCGGATGTGGGCTTCGGCGCTGAGATAGCGGGTGCCGTGCCGGCCGCACGGGTTGGCGCAATCGAACACCGGCAGGTGTTCCGGTTTCAGATGCGGCGCGCCCTCCAGGGTCATGGCGCCACAGGCATAGGTGTTGGCTGCGTCGACCGCGTCCTTCGAAAAGCCGAGATGGGCCAAGAGGTCGAAGGTCACGTCATCCAGCGTCGCGGCCGGAATGCCCAGCGTGCCCGTGCAGAACTCCGCGCCCAGGGTCCATTTGTTGAACACGAACCGGATGTCGAAGGCCGAGCCTAGCTGCTGCTCGACCGCCTGGATCTGCGCATCGCCAAGGCCCTTTTCCTTCAACGCCGTATGGTTCAGCGACGGCGACCCGGCCAGCGTGCCGTGCCCGACCGCATAGCGCACGATGTCCTCGATCTGGTCCGGGTCGTAGCCGAGCTTGTTCAGCGCGGTCGGCACCACCCGGTTGATGATCTTAAAATAGCCGCCGCCGGCCAGCTTTTTGAACTTCACCAGCGCGAAATCGGGCTCGATGCCGGTCGTGTCGCAGTCCATGACCAGGCCGATCGTGCCGGTCGGCGCAATCACCGTCGCCTGCGCGTTGCGATAGCCATGGGCCTCGCCCAGCGACAGCGCCTTGTCCCAGGCCGCCTTGGCCGCCTCGATCAGGGCCGGATCGGGGCAATCCGCGGCGTGCAAGGGCACGGGTACAACGTTCAAGCCCTCATAGCCGTCGGCTTCGCCATGGGCGGCCCGCCGGTGGTTGCGGACCACCCGCAGCATCGCCTCTTCGTTGGCGTCATATCCGGGAAACTTGCCGAGTTCCTCCGCCATTTCGGCCGAGGTGGCGTAGGAAACGCCGGTCATGATCGCGGTGATGGCGCCGGTGAGCGCACGTCCCTCGTCGCTGTCATAGGCGATGCCGCCGGCCATCAGCAAGCCGCCGATATTGGCGAAACCCAGCCCCAGGGTGCGATAGTCGAAGGACCGTTTGGCGATTTCCTCTGACGGGAACTGGGCCATCAGCACGGAGATCTCCAGTGCGATGGTCCACAGCCGGCAGGCATGCTCGAAAGCTTGCGCCTCAAAACCGCCATCGGCGTCGCGGAACGCCATCAGGTTCAGCGACGCCAGATTGCACGCCGTGTCGTCCAGGAACATGTACTCCGAACACGGGTTCGAGGCGTCGATGCGGCCGCTGTTGGGGCAGGTGTGCCAGTCGTTGATCGTGGTGTCATATTGCAGGCCGGGGTCGGCGCTGGCCCAGGCGGCATAGCCGATCTTTTCCCACAGATCGGCCGCCTTCACCGTTTTGGCCGGCGCGCCGTCGGTCCGGCGGGTGAGGGTCCATTCCCCGTCGGCCAGAACCTGTTCCAGGAACCCGTCGGTGATCCTGACCGAGTTGTTGGAGTTCTGGCCGGAGACGGTCAGATAGGCGTCGGAATCCCAATCCGTGTCGTAGGTCTTGAAGTCGATATCGACATAGCCCTGGCGGGCGAAATGGATCACCCGCTGGATGTAGTTGTCCGGGATCATGGCCGCCCGCGCGGCCTTGATGGCGCGCTTCAGGGCCGGATTGGCCTTGGCGTCGAAGCGCTGATCGGTGTCCAGCGTGTCGAAGACACCGTCCGCCGCGCCGTCCGCCCCGGTGCAGGCGGCCATCACCGCCTTCATATGCTTGCGCGCCAGTTTCGACCCGGCGACGAGGGCGGCAACCTTCTGTTCCTCCACCACCTTCCAGTCGATATAGGCCTCGATGTCCGGATGGTCGATGTCGACCGTGACCATCTTGGCCGCGCGTCTGGTGGTGCCGCCGGACTTGATCGCACCCGCGGCACGGTCGCCGATCTTCAGGAAGCTCATCAGACCGGACGACTTGCCGCCGCCGGACAGGGGCTCGGTCTCGCCGCGAATGCGCGAGAAGTTCGTGCCGGTGCCGGAGCCGTACTTGAACAGCCTGGCCTCGCGCACCCACAGATCCATGATGCCACCATCGTTCACCAGATCGTCGGCCACGGACTGGATGAAGCAGGCGTGCGGCTGCGGGTGTTCGTAGGCGCTGTCCGACTTGGTCAGCTCGTCGGTGCGGAAGTCGACATAGTGGTGGCCTTGCGACGGGCCATCGATGCCGTAGGCCCAGTGCAGGCCCGTATTGAACCATTGCGGGCTGTTCGGCGCACCCATCTGGCGGGCCAGCATGACCCGCATTTCGTCGTAGTAGGCCTGCGCGTCTTCCGCACTGTCGAAATAGCCGCCCTGCCAGCCCCAATAGGTCCAGGTCCCGGCCAACCGATCGAACACCTGCCGGCATGAGGTTTCGCCGCCATAGCGCTCGTCCTCAGGCAGCCGCGCCAGCGCCTTGTCGTCCGGCTGATGGCGCCAGAGGAACTCCGGCACGTCCGGGTCCTCAATCGGCTTCAGCCGCGCGGCGACGCCCGCCTTTCGGAAATACTTTTGGGCCAAAATGTCGGCCGCGACCTGGCTCCATGCCGTCGGGACCTCGATGCCATCCTGACGAAACACGATCGAGCCGTCGGGGTTGCGGATCTCGCTCGTCGCGTCCCGGAACTCGATCCCGTCGTACGGGTCTTTGCCCTTGGTCGTGAATCGCCGCTCTATCCGCATCGCCGGTCCCCCGAGTCGTCAGCGATTCGGTCGTGAGCCTAGCGAGAGCGCCAGCCGAACCGCTGTATCTAGTCAACGGCCGACGATGATGCCACATCATCTAGGGGTGTACAGCTTTTAATGTGGTTTTTGCTGTGTTTTCCACAGTATGTTGTTTTTCCGACACAAAAGGCCCCGGCGGCGATGCCGTCGGGGCCCGGCTCAAGCTACTGGGCTTGATGTATAGGGTGAGGCGTTATGCGACGCGGCGTTCGTCCGCGGTGTCGCTGTTGGCCGGCACCTTCGTTACCACCTTCGGGAACAGCAGCGCCTTGCCGGTCAACGGCGCGGGCATGAAGACATGGTTGGTCTCGCGGCCCCGCTTCAGGTCGGCGGCCAGCGTGGCGCGGTTCAGGCCGACATCGGCCAGCAGCCGGTCGTCAAGCTGGGACAGCTCGTTCACCAGCCGGCGATTCTGTATGCCCTTGGTGATGGCCGCGAAGCCGCGTTGGATGGCGGTCCAGACCCCGGTCCAGGCCCGGCTGAAAGCTTCCGCCGTGGCGCGGGCGCGCAGGACGCGTGCCTGGCGCTCGACTGCGATGGCGGACAGGCCGTCGAAGAGGTCGGTGTGTTCGGTTGTGATCGTTCCTTGTGACATTGTACTTCTCTTGGTCTCGATGCTTGCATGGTTGTGTGCGTGACGCTGGGCCGTGGGGCGTTGGGCGCTCTGCGCGGCGAAGCAATCCGACGCACGACAGCTAATCTGTCCTATCGCCGATGACAGCTGTCCGTTTTGCAGTGCAGCATTGAGCTTTTCGCCGGACCCGGCCGGATCATGGCCGTGGCTTGGCGGGCTGGACGATTTGCCGCCGCGATGTCATATTCCGACCGCCTTTGGGCGCCCTAGATATCCGGGAAGACTTTGAGCGAACCGCGAACGAGCGATGGCAGGCATGTACGAACTGGGCTTTAGGCTGCTCGCGCGCTGGACCACGTTTCGGCGCCGCGGCAAGCTTGTCGGCGAGGACAGTGCGGGCAATCGCTATTACCGCGACCGCAAGGTCAAGCCTGGCCGACGCGAACGTCGCTGGGTGATCTATAAGGGCGGCGACATCGAAGCCAGCCGGGTGATGCCCGAATGGCATGGCTGGCTGCATCACCAGACGGATGAGGTTCCAGGCGCGGAAAACCCGAACCGTCGGCCCTGGCAGGAGGCGTATGAGCCCAATCAAACGGGCACGACCGCCGCCTATTTGCCGCCGGGCCACACGCTGATGGGTGGTCAGAGGGCACGCGCGACCGGCGACTACGAACCCTGGACGCCGTCCTGACGACCGCTGGCCGGGCTTGTCGCCGGATCGCGGCTTACAACAACAGACACGGCACGCCATGAAGAGAAACGTGATCGAAACCGTAATGGGCGCCGTTGTGCTGGCGGTGGCCGCGTTCTTCCTGTTCTTCGCCTATGGCAGTGCCGACGTCCGATCGGTCAGCGGCTATGAGGTGATGGCGCGGTTCGACCGGATCGACGGTCTTGAGCCGGGGTCCGATGTCTCCATCAGTGGCGTGCGCGTTGGCCAGGTGACCAGCACGCGGCTGGACCCGACGACCTATCTCGCCGAAGTGCGCATGAGCATCGATCCGGATATCGAGTTGCCCGTCGACACATTTGCCACGGTAGCCAGCGAGAGCCTGCTGGGCGGCCGGTTCATGGCCCTCGATCCCGGCGGAGACCCGGAGATGATCCAGCCGGGCGGCACCATCATCTATACCCAAGCGACACCGGGTCTGGATCAGTTGATCGGCCACTTCATCTACGGCATGGACAGCGGCGACGGTTCGGCCTCGGATGGTGGCGACTCCGACGCGCCGCCCCTGTTCGACAACTGACGGTCTGAACGCAATGGTGCGCCGATTCTGCCTGTCGGCCTGTGTCGTCGCTGCCCTAGCCATCCCCGCAGTCGCCGCGGGCCAGCAGCAGCTCGTGACCCCGCAGGGCGATGGCGGGACGCCGCAGACGATTGAGGATCTGCTGGGCTCGCTCGACAGCGAGCCGGCACCTGCGCCCTGGCAGGAGTCCGAGGCGCGCTTGCGGCCCCAGCCCGATCAGTCGCGGTCCTTCGCGGTGTTGAGCGCCCTGGACAAGATCACTGCAACGGTGTCGCCGCTTGCGGTCGGTGTCGGCGAAACGGCGACGTTCGGGACGCTGACCATCACCGTGCGCGCCTGCCAGACGACCGGGGCGGACAGCAACGCGCAAAACGCCGTCTTCCTCGAGGTCATCGATGAACCGCCGGGCGACGAGGCCGGGGACAGCTTCAGCGGCTGGATGTTCTCCGCCGCGCGGGCGATCTCGGCGATGGAACACCCGGTCTACGATCTATGGCTGGTCGGCTGCGTCGACGAGGTGCCGCAACCGCCGGAGGACATGGCGCGCGAGGCCGTCTTCGGGCTGCCCGGCAATCCGCCGCTGCCGCCCGCGCTGCCGTCACGACGGCTGTAGCATTTCCGCCAGTTCCGGCCCGCGCTCGTTGGCACCGAACCGCGGCAGAATGGTCAACGCGGTATCGAGCCGGCGTTCGTAATCCTCCTTGGGGATCTCGACACAGCCAAGCCGGGCCAGATGGTCGGTCTTGAACTGGGTGTCCAGCAGCATGTAGCCGTCGATGCGAAGCTGCGCGACCAGATGCACCAGGGCGACTTTGCTGGCATCGGCGCGGCGGCTGACCATGCTCTCGCCGAAGAACGCCCCGCCCAGCGAGACGCCGTACAGGCCGCCGGCGAAGTCGTCGCCGTCCCAGCATTCGACCGAATGGGCATGGCCCCGCCGGTGCAGGGCGCCGTAGAGATCCAGGATGTCCTGGTTGATCCAGGTCTCGGGCCTGCCGGGCGTCGCCTCGGCACAGGCCCCGATCACGCTGTCGAACGCCCGGTTGATGGTCACCTCGAAACGGCCTCGCCGTACCAGCCGGCGCAGGGATCGCGAGACGTGCAGCCCGTCCAGCGGAATGATCCCGCGCTGGGGCGGGTCGACCCACAACAGGGTCGCCGAACGGGCCGATTCGGCCATCGGAAAATAGCCGCTGGCATAAGCCCGCAGCACCAGGTCCGGCGTGATCTCAACCATCGGCCAATACGAGATCCGGCAGTCTCGAAACTAAACCAATCTCAGATGGGGCGTCAGTCGCCCTGCATCAATTTCTCAAGCCAGTGAATGTCGTAGTCGCCGTTCACGAAGTCTTGCTCGGCAATCAGCCGCGCATGCAAGGGCAGGGTGGTCGAGATCCCCTCGATGACGAACTCCTCCAACGCCCTGCGTAGGCGCATCAGACACTCGTTGCGGGTCGCGCCGTGAACGATCAGCTTGGCGATCAGGCTGTCGTAGTAGGGCGGCACGCTGTAGCCGTCATACAGCGCGCTGTCGACGCGTATGCCCAGCCCGCCTGGGGCGTGAAAGCTTCGAATGCGGCCCGGCGAGGGGGCAAAGGTCTCCGGGTCTTCGGCATTCACCCGGCACTCGATGGAATGCCCGTTGAACTCGATGTCCGACTGCTCGTAGCCCAGCGGTGCGCCGGCGGCGACCCGGATCTGTTCGCGCACCAGGTCGATGCCCGTGATCATCTCGGTGATCGGGTGTTCGACCTGCAGGCGGGTGTTCATCTCGATGAAGAAGAACTCGCCATCCTCGTACAGGAACTCCATGGTGCCGACGCCGCGATAGCCAAGCTTCTGCGCCGTGCGCGCCGCCAGGCTGCCGATCAGGTCCCGCTGCTCGGCGTTCAGCGCCGGCGGCAGGGCCTCTTCGATCACCTTCTGATGGCGCCGCTGGACGGAGCAGTCGCGCTCGCCGAAATGCACGACATTGCCGTGGCCGTCGGCCAGGATCTGAATCTCGATATGCCGCGGGCGGCCGAGATAGCGTTCCATATAGACGCTGTCGTCGCCGAACGCCGCCTTGGCCTCGCTGCGCGCCATCGAAAACGCCGAGGCCACCTCGCCGGCATTGTTGGCGATCTTCATGCCGCGCCCGCCGCCGCCTGCCGTGGCCTTGATCAGGACCGGATAGCCGATCTCATCGGCGGTGGTTTGCGCGGCCTCGACGCTGGTCACGGCACCGTCGGACCCCGGAACGACCGGCAGGCCCACGCCCGACACGGCTTCCTTCGCGGCGATCTTGTCGCCCATGATCCGGATATGTTCGGCGGTCGGACCGATAAAGGCGAAGCCATGTTCCTCGACCATCTCGGCAAACTGGGCATTCTCGGCGAGAAAGCCGATGCCGGGATGGATCGCGTCGGCGCCGGTGATGGTCGCAGCAGACAGGATCGCAGGGATGTTCAGGTAGCTGTCGCGCGATTTCGGTGGCCCGATGCAGACCGCCTCGTCGGCCAGCCGCACCGCCATGGCATCCTCGTCCGCCGTGGAGTGAACGACCACCGTGGAGATGCCCATCTCGCGGCAGGCGCGATGGATGCGCAGCGCGATCTCGCCCCGATTGGCGATCAGAACCTTTTCAAACATGTCCGGTCAGGCCACGACCAGCAGGACTTCACCGAATTCCACCGGCTGGGCGTCGTCGACGAGGATCTGCTTGACCGTTCCGGACCGCTGCGCGCGGATCGGGTTCATCACCTTCATCGCCTCGACGATCAGCAGCGTCTGGCCCTCGCTGACGCTGTCGCCGACCTTCACGAAATTCGGCGCCCCCGGTTCCGGCGCCAGGTAGACGGTGCCGACCATCGGCGACGTCACCGCGCCGTCCGGCGTGCCGCCGCCGGCCGGCGCCTCGGCACCTGTCGCCGCCGTTTGCGGCGCCTCCGCCGCCACCTGCACGACCGACGGTGTCGAGGCCGTTATCGTCTGGTTCACCGTCTTGGCGACGCGCAGCCGCTTGTCGCCCTCGGCGAACTCGATCTCCGTCAGGCCGGTTTCGTCCAGCAGTTCGGCCAGCTTGCGGATCAGCGCGTCGTCGATTTGGAACCGGGCCATGGGGCCATGTCTCCTGGAGAATTGCATCAAGGGCCGCCGTTTTCCAGCAAGCCGGCCATGGCGTCCAGTGCCAAAACATAGCCGTGCGCGCCGAGGCCGCAAATCACCCCGTGAGCCGCCTGGCTGATGTAGGAATGGTGGCGAAACTGGTCGCGCTTGTAGATGTTGGACAGATGAACCTCGATCACGGGCAGTTCCGCCGCCTGTAGCGCGTCGAGAATGGCGATCGAGGTATGGCTGTAGGCCGCGGCGTTGATGATGATGCCGTCTTGAACCTGCCGTGCCTCTTGGATCCAGCCAACGATCTCACCTTCCAGGTTGCTTTGGCGAAAGTCGATCGCCAGGCCAAGATCGGCGCCCCGGTCGGCGCAGGCCGCTTCCAGGTCGGCCAACGTGTCGGTGCCGTAGATCGTCGGTTCCCGAAGTCCCAGCATGTTGAGATTCGGTCCGTTGACGATCAGCACGCTTTGTTGGTCGTTGGCCATCAACAGCAATAAAGAACCGGTTGTTATTGATAACTTGCTTAAAGCATCGATTGAGTCGGGGCAAGCGGCGGCGGCTTGCCGCGGCGGGGGCGACGGCTTTCTCATAGGCTGTACGGTGAGAAGGAATAGGTTGGCTCGATGAACGTTTGCCTCGACGGCGCGCCGAGGCACTTCCAACTTCGCGGCACCAGACGCCGTCGAAACCTTCACGAACGATCAGAGCGAGGCGCCCTTCCTCGCGCTGTGGGCCGACATCGTCGTCGACTCGCCGGTCAGCGGCTGGAGCAACTCGGTTTCCACCCGCCGATTGCCCTAGAGCCCAAGCTTGCCGCGCAGCGCATCGATGTCCCACAGCTCGTCGTACCCGCCGTCATAGGTCGCGACCGCCTCCATGGCGGCCTCCCACTGGGCCCGCGCCTCGGCATCGTCCCCCATGCCGGCATAGGCGTCGCCCAGCCGGTCCATGAAAGGCGGATAGTCCGGCTGCAGCTCCACGGCCAGTTCCAGATACTTGGCCGCCGACGCGTAGCGGCCCAACAGCAGGCGGATGGTGCCGAGCGTGTCGATCGAGGCGGCGCTGCCGGGCTCCAGCGCGACGGAAGTCTCGGAGATCGGCAGCGCATCCAGCAGGTTCTGGTCGCGGACCACCAGGGACCAGGCGAAACCGTTCATCGCCTGCGGGTCGCCGTTCTGCACTGCCTGGGCGTACCAATAGTCGCCCTCGCCATAGTCGATCTCGATGCCGTCCGCGCCATAGGTGAACAGATTGCCCAGCGCCGTCTGCGCCGCGATCAGCCCTTGATTGGCCGCGGCCTCGTAAAGCGGGATGGCCGCGATCGCGTCCGCGTCGGTGCCGTGGCCGTTGACCAGCATCCAGCCCAGCAGATATTGGCCGAACGCATCGCGCTGATTGGCGGCCTGGCGGGCCCAGTTCAGGGCCTCTTCCTCATCTTCCTCCACGCCGCTGCCGTTCAGATAGAGGATCGCGATCTCGGTCTGCGCGCGCGGATTGCCCTCTTCGGCATGCGGCAGCAGTTCGGCGAATGCCGCTTCAAAGTCGCCCTCTTCCAAAAGCTCGATGGCCCGTTCCATATCGGCCCGCGCCATGCCGGGCAGCGCCAGGACCGACGCCGTCGAAAGCAAAACCAATAGTCGCCGTATGGTCAAAACACCGTCTCCCAAGTCAAATCCGCTCAAACATGCTGGCCTGTTTAGCAATCCTTGTGCCGCCGGGCCACCTTCGTCGTATCCGTTCGGGCCTCACAATAGCTTTAGGTCGGCAAGGTCGCGGCGCAACTGTTGCGGGTTGGAAAAATGGATGCCGACCATGCCGGCCTCCCTGGCGGCCTCAACGTTCACGGCGCGATCGTCGATGAACGCGCAGTCGCCAGGGTGCCGATCATAGGTCTGGAAAAACGCCTGAAAGATGGCCGGGTCCGGCTTGATCAGGCGGAT
This sequence comes from Alphaproteobacteria bacterium, assembly GCA_028277405.1. GTDB lineage: Bacteria > Pseudomonadota > Alphaproteobacteria > DSM-16000 > Inquilinaceae > JANQGH01. The sequence continues at coordinate 72,039 of JANQGH010000050.1, forward strand.
CTCGCTGGACACGATAACTCCGTCGAACGCCTTCAGGAACGGATAGACCTCGCTGGCCACGGCCAGGGTTTCGGCGTTGAAGTTGGTGATGGCGTAGACCGGATGGCCCCGGTCCCGCACGTCGCCCAGGATCTCGACCGTGCCCTCGATGGCGCCGGGCACCATTTCGATCCAGCGTTCGTGATAGGCGCGAACGAACCCGGCATGTTCCGGATGTTTGGCCACCAGTTCGTCGACGCCCTCGGCAAAGCTGAGACCGGCATCCATCCGCTCGTTCCATTCCGGCGAGCAGATTTCAGAGAGGAACCACTCCATCTCCGCCTCGTCGTCGAACAGCTTGCGATAGAGATGGCGCGGGTCCCAGTCCAGCAGCACGCCGCCAATGTCGAAGACAATGGTCGTGGGGGTCTGATCGGTCGTCATGATGGCCTGGTGGATCGGAAAGCGGGAACCGGTTAATTAGGGGACCCAATCGCGCCCATGCAATGGAAAGTCGGCCAGCGCTATGAAGCTCTATTCCTATTTCCGATCCTCCGCCGCCTACCGGGTGCGCATCGCGCTGGCGCTGAAGGGCCTCGATTACGAGATGGATTTCGTCCATCTGCGGCGCAAGGAGCATCGATCGGACGACTATCTGGCGCTGAACCCCCAGGGTCTGGTGCCGACCCTGGTCGACGATGACGGCACGGCGCTCACACAGTCGCTGGCGATCGTCGAGTATCTCGAAGAGACGCGGCCCGAACCGCCGCTGCTGCCCGGGGATGCGGCCGGCCGGGCGCGGGTGCGGGCGCTGGCGTCGGCCATCGCCTGCGAGATCCATCCGGTGAACAATCTGCGCGTGCTGCTCTACCTGACCCGCGAGATGGGTGTCGACGACGAGGCCAAGAACGTCTGGTACCGCCACTGGGTCGACGAGGGTTTGACGGGCCTTGAGAGCATGTTGGCGGGCCATCCGGCGACCGGGCGGTTTTGCCATGGCGACCGGCCGACCCTGGCCGACGCCTTTCTGGTGCCTCAGATCTTCAACGCCGAACGGTTCGGCTGCGACCTCGACAAGTTCCCGACCGTGCGGCGCATCAACGAAGAAATGCTGGCCCTCCCGGCGCTGGCGGGCACCGCGCCCGGCGACCAGCCGGACAGCGAGGCCTAAAACAGGCGTCCGGCGGCGGCGAGGAAGAACAGGCAGCCGAAGGTCAACACGGCCGCCGATCCCACGATGGCAAGACCGCGCTGGGCAAAGACAAAGCCACGACCATGACCGTGGCCGCCGGCGACGGCCAATGCCGCGCCGCGCACGCCGATGCTGGCCAGCGCGATGATGGCGACCGTCAGGCCGACGCCGATCGCTAATGCGAGCACGGCGGCGATGCCGGCGAGAAAAAGCCCGTTGGCCAGTGTGAACAAGAGGATCAGCAAGGCGCCTGTGCAGGGGCGCAAGGCCACGGCGGCGCCTAGGGGCAGCAAGCCCCGGCCGCTGTCCCTGCTTTGTTGGTGGTGGCCGTGGTGATGGTCGTGGTCGTGACCGTGATCCATGCCGCAGGTGTGGCGGCCCCGCAACGAATTCACCAGCATCGCGAGGCCCAATAGGATGATCAAGCCATAGCTGGCCAGCTCAAGCCAATCGGCACGCGCGGTCAGGGCGGGCCCGGCGAGGCCAAGCACCACCGACAGCGCACCGACCAGCACGATGGCGGTAACGCCTTGGCCCAGGGCCATCAGGAACGAGGCGCCGACCGCACGCCCGATCGACAGCCGGCGGGCCAGTAGATAGGACGCCACCACGGCCTTGCCATGGCCCGGCCCGGCGGCGTGCAGGACGCCGTAGATGAAGCCGATCAGGCACAGCCAGAACACCGCAAACCCGTTGCCGCCGCGCATGTCGACCAGTTCGGTGTTCAGCCGTCGGCTCAGCTCCACTTGCCAGGTGTTGATCTGCTGAACGACCGACCTGAGCGGTGCCGGCAGATACTCCAGGAAGCTCGACTGTTCGGGGCTTGCCGATCCGCGCGGGATCATCGGCTGGGCCGTGGCGGCCGCGTCGAAGACAAAAACGATCATGAGGGCGACGAGGCCGATCGCCGCCAGGCCTCTCCACCGGATCAAGACGTGCCTCCGGCCCTTTCGCATGCCATGCCGTGGCCGGTGACGGGCCCGAAATACCACGACACCAGATCGTAGCGACGTGCCTCGCACGTCCAGGCGGTCGACGCTTGCACAGCGATCACCGTGTCGTCAGCGATCTGGAAGGCGATGAAATGCTCTTCGTCGAACGGCACGAACTCGACGGTATCGGCGACCGGCAGATCGGTCCGCAAGGTGAAACCGGCGCTCAGGATCCCGTCCTCGGCGCCGACCCAGAAATCGCTGGCGATACCGGATTGATGCCACTCACCGTCGATGCCGACCCGCGTGAAATAGCCATAGTCGCCCAACTCGGCGAAGAAAACCCCCACCAGGGCCGATCGCTCATCCGCGTTCAGGGCGCCGTCGCCATCGAGGTCAAAGTCGGCAAGCACGACCTCTGAATAGATCGGGTCGAAGCGCCACGAGGTCTCCACGCCGACCAGCCGGCCATCCTCGAAGACCGGAACGAAGCCCGTATCGACGAACACATGGGGGTGGGCGACCGCACTCGAAGACAGACCAATGCCTGCGGCCAGGACCAGGGCCGCGCCTGCCGTCCCGGGTCGCATCGGATGCGTTTTCCCCCGCGCGTTCAATCCGGTCAGCTCTCCTGTCTCGCGTGGTCGATGGCGTCTTCAAGAGCAGCCAGTCCGACGGCGCCGGGGATAACGCGCTCGCCGACCACGAAGGCTGGCGTACCGCGCACGCCGATCGCCTCGGCGAGTTGCAGATTGTCCGAGATTTCCTGCGCCACGGCCTCCGATTCCATGTCGACACGAAGCTGGTCGACATCCAGGCCGACCTCTTCGGCGATGGCGAAGATCGAATCGTCGGTATGCGTGCCGCGATGCGACATCAGGGCCATGTGATATTCCAGGTACAGCCCCTGCTCGCGTGACGCCAGGGCGGCGCGCGCGGCGGTCAGCGAACTCGGCCCCAGGATCGGGATTTCCAGGAACACGATGCGCAAATCGTCGTCGGTTTCCGATAGGGTCTGCACATCGTCCAGCGCGCGTTTGCAGAAGCCGCAATTGTAATCGAAGAACTCGACCAGTGTGACACTGGCGTCCTCCGGCCCGATCGACGGGGCGTTGCTTTCGAACAGGCGCTCGCCAAGGCTGGCCACCGCATCCTGTTGGGCGCGGGCGTCGGCTTGCTCCTGCTCCGCCTGATAGATCTGCAGGGCCTCGATCAAGACTTCCGGGTTTTCGATCAGGTAATCGCGGATGATCAACCGGATGGCGTCCTCCTCCGCGCTGTCGAATTGAGCCATCGCGGCGGGTGCCGAGGACAGGGCCAGCACGACAGCGGTGGCGGGAACGAGCAGACGACGCAGCATCGTCGGTCCTTTCAGTGGGCGTCACGAATCATGTGCCGGCATATGATGGCGCGGGTAAGGCGCCGTCAAGCTGACGGGCTTCAAATTCACGTGGGCACTGACGTGCTAACGTCAGACCCTATCGGTTCAAGCGCTCGGCCTCGCGCTGCACGTCGAGGGCCCTCAATTGGCCTGGCGAACCGTTCGGCAAGGACTGCAAGGCGCGGGCGACCTGCTGGTTGGCCATCTGGGTGTCGCCCAGGGCCAGCGCCTCCTCCGCCAGCGACAATGCCATCATGCCCATATTGTTCAGCCTGCCATAAGCGGTCGCCAGCAGGCGGAAGGCGAAGGGCGAACGGCCGCCCGGCCGCTGGACGGCGGACGCAAGCTGATCGACGGCGGCCTGCAGGTTCGCCTCGCCGCCCGTTTCGATCAGGACCCGCGCCAGGGCGACCTGGATCAAGGGCTGGCCCGGCAGAAGCTGGTTGGCCCGCTCATAATATGGTCGCGATTCCTGAATGCGCCCGTTTTCGAACAGGATCTGGCCCATCAGTTCCTGGAAATACGGGTTGGACGGCTCGGCCGCGATCAACTGGTTCATGATCCCGGTCGCCTGGCCAAGCTGACCGGTCCGGTAAAGCGCGATGGCGCGTCCATAGCGGTCGGCGATGCCGGGTGCACCCGCAGGGTAGAGCTGCAGGGCGAGCCCCGGTTGCTGAAAACCGATCAGCTTGGCGCGCAGGCGATCGAAATCGGACCAAACCTGGGGGGAGAATTCGCGGCCCGTCAGACTTGAGTTCGCGACGTGATTGCGCACCGTGTCGATGCGGTCGAAGGTCAGCGGGTGGGTGCGCAGATACTCCGACTGTCGGCTGGCCGGCACCAGATCTTGGTCCTGCAGGGTTTCGAGAAACGACAACAGGCCCTCGGACGAAAAGCCGGCCTGGTCCATGTAGCGCAGCGCGGCTTGGTCCGCCGCGCTTTCCATCGTCCGGCTGTAGGACAGCATGGAGTTCAAGGCCATCGACTGGCCGCCGACCGCGGCCGCGGCGCCGATATCGCCACCGCCGGCGGCCGCTGCCGCGGCCCCGAGCAGGCTGGTCAAAATCGCCAGTTGGCGCGCCCGTTCCACCTGTTCCTGGCCGCGCGCAATGTGGCCGCCGGCGATATGGCCGGCCTCGTGGGCGATAACGCCCAGCAGTTCGCCCGGCGACTCGGTGCGCGCGATCAGGCCCGTGTTGAGAAACAGATTCTGGCCGCCGGCGACAAAGGCGTTCAGGTCGCTGTCATTGACCAGATAGATATTGACCGCGCTGGGGCTGAGACCTGCCGCCTGGAAGATTGGCCGGGCCATTTCTCGGATGATAGTCTCAATCTCCGTATCCCGGATGAATGAGATCCGGCCTTGTCCAAAGGCGTCCGATACGCTACCGCCAGCAACGAAGCAAAAAACCAAGAGAAGTCGAATGAACGCGCGCACGCCAACCTCGTCAGCTTGGACCCGATGGTCACATCATAAGCGACAACTGTGCCGGGTTGCCGGCATTTTTGCTGTGACCGCCGTCCTGGTCGGCTGTGTGGCGATCGTGCGCGAGAGCGATTTGGTCGTGCGCATCGGCGCGGCCTCCGACGTGGCCCAGGCCACAGAGGTGGGTCTGGAGGTGCTGGACGGCAACGGCTCCGCCGCCGATGCGGTTGTTGCCATGGCCATGATGATGGCGGTGACGCGGCCCGATGCCGTCGGCATTGCCGGCGGTGGTACGTGCCTGGTCTTCGATCCCGAGGAGAAGACCACGCGCCTGATCGACTTCCCGGCCGAGCCGGCGGGTGGCGGGGCCGCCGTCCCCGGTTTCCTGCGCGGCCTGTCGGCCATCCATGCCGATTATGGCCAGTTGCGCTGGTCGGAGATGGTGGCGATCGCCGAAACCAGCCTGCGCATCGCACCGCCGGGCACGGACTCCGCCGGGCGCACCGCCGGCGAACGGCTGGCGCTGGCCGACAGCATGGCCGCGATCAGGGTCGGCGGCATCCAGGCGTTCTACGAGGGCCCGCTCGGCCGAAGCTACGCGGAAGGTGTGCAGGCGCGTGGCTTGTCGCTCAGCTTCGACCAGATCAGGGCATCGCGCATTGCCTGGCAAGAGCCGGCGACCGCGCCGTTCGGCAACAATCTCGTCGCCTTCGGCCCGGCGCTCGGCGGGCGCGGCATTCGGCTGGTCGAGGCGTTTCAGGCGGCGGCCGCCGGACAGCCCTTGCCGGGCGGCCGACCGGCCGGTGAGGGCCTGGTCGCGGTGGCGATGTCCGGGGACGATATGGCGGTGGCCTGCGGCTTCGGCTTCAGCCCGGTGCAGGGCGGCGCCACGGCGGGCGACACGGGCATTCCCATCGGCGGGCCGACGCCGGACCTGCCGTCGATCGCCATTCACTACAACGAACCGGTCGCTGTGCCGATCGATATGCTGGGATCGACCGAGGCTGCAACCGTGTTCGGCGGCACGGTGGAAACGGCGGCGGCCAGCGGCTTGGCGACCGATACGATCCCGGCCTCCAGCCGGCTGACCGGGTTGATTTGCGCCTGGAACCGTGGGTCGGACCTGCAGTGCCGGGGCGTCGCCGATCCGCGCTTTGGGGGGTACGGCCTTGTGACGGAGACCCTGCTGCAGTGACCCTGAAGGTCGCGCGGCGCGGGCAGGTCCCGCCCTTCATTGTCATGGACGTCATGACGGCCGCGGCGGAGCGGGCGCAAAGCCATGGCGACGTGTTGCATCTGGAGGTCGGCCAGCCCAGCACATCGGCGCCGCGCGGCGTGGTCGAGGCCGCGCAACAGGCGCTGGAGAGCGAGGTGTTGGGCTACACGCTGGCGCTCGGCCTGCCCGAGCTGCGTCAGCGGCTGTCGCAGCACTATGCCGATCACTACGGCCAGCCGGTCTCGCCCGATCGCATTGCCGTCACCGCCGGGTCTTCGGGCGCCTTTCTGCTGGCCTTTCTCTCCGCGTTCGAGGTCGGCGACCGGGTCGCGCTTGGGGCGCCGGGCTATCCCGCCTATCGCAACATCCTGAGTGCGCTGGGGATCGAGGTGGTCGAGGTGCCGACCGGTCCCGAAACGCGGTTTCAGCCGTCGCCTGACCATTTGGACCGGCTGGACCGCCCGGTCGACGGTCTGATCGTCGCCAGCCCCTCGAACCCGACGGGCACCATGCTGGATCGCGACGCGTTTGCCGATTTGGCGGACTATTGCGGCGCTCATGGCATCCGCCTGATCTCCGACGAGATCTATCACGGCATCAGCTACGGCATGGCCGAAACCACAGCGCTGTCGCTGACCGACGACGCGATCGTCATCAACAGCTTCTCCAAATACTACTCCATGACCGGCTGGCGCCTGGGCTGGATGGTCCTGCCGGAGGAACTGGTGCGGCCGGTCGAGTGCCTGGCCCAGAACTTTTTCATCTCGCCCTCGGCCCTGTCGCAGCGCGCCGCGATGGCCGCGTTCGACTGCGGCGACGAGCTTGACGCCAACGTCGCGCGTTATGCGGCCAACCGCCGCTTGCTGCTTGACGGCCTGCCCAAGGCCGGTTTCGACCGATTGGCCCAGTCGGACGGCGCCTTTTATCTCTACGCCGACATTGGCCGCCTGACCAACGACAGCGTGGCCTTTTGCCAGCGCATGCTGCAGGAAACGGGCATTGCGACCACGCCCGGGCCGGATTTCGACCCGGCCAGAGGGGCGCACACCATGCGCTTTTCCTTTGCCGGCGCCACGGAGACGATGGCGGAGGCGTCCGACCGGCTGCGGCGCTGGCTAACCTGACGGCCCCCGTGCGACACGTGTGGTCGTCTCTTCGGCGGGTTCGTCTGGCCCAACTGGCCAGGCAGGCGGCGAAGGTGCTGATCGTGTTGCTGATCGTCGTGCCCGTGGCCTTGACGCTGGTCTATCGCGTGGTGCCCGTGCCCGCGACACCGTTGATGGCCATCCGTCTGGTCGAGGGCGAGGGGTGGCACAGGGATTGGGTTCCCCTCAGCGCCGTGGCGGAGACGGTCGGCATCGCCGTGATCGCGGCTGAGGACAATCTGTTCTGCGAAAACCGGGGTTATGACTGGGACCAGGTCGCCGAGGCCTGGACCACTTGGCGCGAGGGCGGGCGGCTGCGCGGCGCCAGCACGGTGTCGATGCAGGTCGCCCGAAACCTGTACCTCTGGCCGGGCGGCGGGTTCGCGCGAAAAGCCGTTGAAGTCTATTTCACCAGCATCGTCGAACTGCTGCTGCCCAAATGGCGCATCATGGAGATCTACCTGAACATCGCGGAGTGGGGGCCGGGCATCTATGGTGTCGGGGCGGCCGCGCGGCATTACTTCGGCGTCGAGGCCGAGAACCTGAATACTCGGCAGGCGGCCTTATTGGCCGCGATTCTTCCCGCACCGCGCAGCCGGTCGGCCGGCAATCCCAGCGCCTACGTGGCCCGCTATGCCGGCACGATCCAACGGCGCATGGGACAGCTCGGGCCGCTGACCGACTGCATTCTCCAGCGGTAGACGCTAGCTCACCACCCGCCGCCACCAGCCGCGACGAGGCTTCTCCGGTGGCTTGTTGACGACTTGCGCCGCGGCGACGGCCTGGTTTTCCTCTTCTGCCTGGCCGTTGCCGTCGCTCGCCGGTGCGTCGGGCTGTTCGTCCTGCGCGGGCGCGGCCTCCGCTTCGGCTTCGACCAGATCCGCCCCATCGCCGCCACCGACATCGATCGGGATGATCCGCACGTCGGAGCCTTCTTCCTGAACGTCGGTCTGCTCGCCGGTCTCGCCAGTATCAGCGGTCTCGGCCTCGACCGCCACTTTCTTGGCACGCGGTTTTCTCGTCCGCCGTTGCCGGGTCGGCTTCTTTGGCTCCTCCGACGCCTCGGCCGCGGGCTGGGCTCCTTCGTCCGGGGTCGCTGGATCTTCGACCCCCACCGCAGGTTCGGCCGGCGCGGTATCGTCCTGCTCCGCCGGTGCCGGGCTGGCCACGGCCTCTTCCGCCGGCTGATCCTCGCCGCTGGGCGCCGCCTCGGTCTTGCGTGTCCGGCGACGGCGGGTCCGCTTCGGCTTGGTGTCGGCCTCGGCTTCGGCCTGATCCGGCGCCGCCCGATGCTCGGGCTCGGGCAGGTCCTCCGCCTGATCGCGCGGGTCGTCGTCGCGGCCATCGCTCTCGCGCGGGTCGGCGTCGAAGAAATCCACCGTGGCCGGCGGCTCGCCGCTCACCTCGCCGTCGGCGCCCGCCGCGACCTCCGCTGGACGATCCTCGTCCGAACGGCGCCGGCTTCTGCTCCGCCCTCCCCGCCTGCCGCGCCGACGGCGCCTTTGGCCGTCATCGTCCTCATCGTCGGTGGCGACCGGCGCCTCCCCGTCCGACGGTTCGGTTGGCTGATCTTCTGCGGTGGCGCCGTCCTGATCGGTCGCGGCCTGCTCTTGAGCCGCCCCGTCGGCATCCTGATCGCGCCGGCGCCGGCGTGAACGACGGCGGCGGCGGCCGCGCCCTTCATCTTCTTTCGCAGAGCCGCCGTCTCGGTCGCCTTCGCGGTCGGACTCGCTTGCCTCCGCGTCGACATCCGACAGGACCCGGTCGGCGTCGACCGGGGCGGCGGCATCGCTGTCCGGCCGCGCCCGGCTGCGTTCCAGCCGAAAATCCGGGACCAGAAGGCTATCGTCGGCCTCGATCGCCACGTCGAAGCCATAACGCGCTTCGATCTCGGCCAAGGCCGCCCGCTTCTGGTTCAGGATGTAGAGCGCCACCTTCGTCGGCACGGAAATCGTCAGACCGGCCGAGCGCTTGCGAATGCCCTCTTCGACGACGGCGCGCAGCACCAGCAGTGCCGACGATTCGGTCGTGCGGATCATACCCGTGCCGCCGCAATAGGGTGAGACCTCGAAATGCGCCTCGATCAGGCTGGGCCTCAGCCGCTGTCTCGACAGCTCCAACAGGCCGAACGGTGATATCCGGCCGAGTTGGATGCGCGCGCGGTCGGACTTCATGGCCTCTTTCAGCCGCCGCTCGACCGCGTGGTTGTGCCGATCTTCCTCCATATCGATGAAGTCGACCACGATCAGCCCGGCCAGATCGCGCAGGCGCAACTGGCGCCCGACCTCGTCGGCGGCCTCCAGATTGGTCTTGTAGGCCGTCTCCTCGATGTTGCGTTCGCGGGTCGACCGGCCGGAGTTGACGTCGATGGCGACCAGCGCCTCGGTCGGGTTGATGACGATGTAGCCGCCGGAGCGCAACTGCACCGTGGATTCGTGCAAGGCCTCGATCTGCGATTCCACCTGGTAGCGGTGAAACAGCGGGATCAGATCCTCTTTGTAGGTCTGGACCCGCCGCGCGTGGCTGGGCATCAGCATTTTCATGAAGTCCTTGGCGGTCTTGTAGCCGCCTTCGCCCTCGACCAGCACCTCGTCCAGATCGCGGGAATACAGGTCCCTGATCGCCCGTTTGATCAGGTTGGCCTCTTCGTGAATGATGCTGGGCGCGTTCGACTGCAGGGTCAGTTCGCGGATCGATTCCCACAGCCGCAGCAGATAATCCAGATCGCGCTTGATCTCCGCCTTGGTCCGCTTCACCCCGGCCGTGCGAAGGATCACCGCCATGCCCGGCGGCACGAACAGATCCTCCAGAATCGACTTCATCTTCTTGCGTTCGGCGGGGTTGACGATCTTGCGGCTGATGCCGCCGCCGCGCGGCGTGTTGGGCATCAGGACGCAATACCGGCCGGCCAGCGACAGATAGGTGGTCAGCGCCGCGCCCTTGTTGCCGCGCTCCTCCTTCGTCACCTGGACCAGCATCACCTGCCGGCGCTTGATGACCTCTTGGATCTTGTAGCTGCGTTGGGGCCTGGTCGAGCGCCGCTCCACCACCTCATCGGCGTCGTCACCGCCGACGGTTTCGACCGGGTCCGACCCGTCTTCGCCGTTCGCCTCGTCGTCCGAGTCCTCGGCGTCGTCGCCGGCCTTGGCCTGATCCTGCTCGATCAGCGCTTCGCGATCGGCGATCGGGATGCGGTAATAGTCGGGGTGGATCTCGGAAAAGGCCAGGAAGCCGTGGCGGTTGCCGCCATATTCGACGAAGGCCGCTTGCAGCGACGGTTCGACCCTGGTTACGCGGGCAAGGTAGATGTTGCCCTTGAGTTGTTTCTTGCTTGCTGTTTCGAAATCGAATTCTTCAAGCCGATTGCCGTTGACCACAACCACGCGGGTTTCTTCCGCATGGGTGGCGTCGACAAGCATTCTGCGCGCCATAGTTGTTCTTGTCTCCGCAGCGGGGCCAATCGGCTCGCGCGACTTACGTGTCGGCGGCCCGCCGCTCTAGTATTGAAGAAACCATCGATGACCGAGGCAAAAGAAGTCGAACGGCGCTTTCCAAGCTGGCCTGTTCAACGTCGACCACGATCACCGCGCCAAACCGGCTGAAAAGCAGGCCCGGACCGGCTTCACCATTGTGGCCGCACGGCAATCACACTCGCCATCGTCGATGAACCACACCGGAAAATGGTGTGGCGGAAGGAACATTTCCAGCGACCGGCGCAGATATCGCCATTCCGCATCCTTGCGGACGGGCGTTGCCGGCCCACCGACTCGCGATGCGATACGAGGCAGCCCACATCCAACCTGATGTGCGCCAACCCGCCGCACGGTTTGTCGCGAGCCCACATTAGCGATAACACGGCGTTTCGACAATCCATGAAATCGTTTGCAGTGTTCTATGGCTGCCTTCCCTGGCCTTGCGCCTGAAATTAAGGCAAGATCTCATTTGATGGATCGATGCCTCTGATTCGGCGCCTTTTGTAGGAAAGCCGCCACCTTGATACTGTTTGTCGGCATGGACCGGTGTTGGCTCGTTATGGTCGTTTTAAGGCTGGGTATCTCATTCAAACGGTCTGATCTTCGAAGGTCGGTGCCGTGGGCTCGCGAGACGACGGCCGGCAAAATCGAACGGGCGATGCAATCGTCGATAGGCCACGATCCCGCCATGCTTCGCGATTATTCAGCCGCGTGTGACGTGACCCGTTCTCGGCCGCCTGTCGCGTGGTTTAGAATAGGGGCGCCGTATTTGGTTCGAACCGTTGGGCCGGCATATCGTGCGTAAACTGGGCTGGTTGTTAGCGATCCTCTCGTCCCTCGGCGTGCTTGGCGCCGTGGCGGGCATTGGCCTGGTCTACTACTTGAACCAGGACCTGCCGGATTTCACGCAGCTGCAAAGCTACGAGCCGGCGGTCGTGACGCGGCTGCATGCCGATGACGGCCGCATCATGGCCGAATACGCCACCGAGAACCGGGTCTTCGTGCCGATCGAGGCGATACCCCCGCACGTCGTGCAGGCCTTCGTTTCCGCCGAGGATCAGCATTTCTACACGCATTCGGGCATCGACCCGCTGGGCATCGCGCGCGCCATCGTCACCAATGTGCGCAACGCGATCCAGGGCAGGCGGCTGATCGGCGCCTCGACCATCACCCAGCTTGTCGCGCGCAACTTCCTCTTGACCAACGAGGTCACCCTGACCCGGAAGCTGCGCGAGCAGCTCTTGGCCGTGCGCATCGAGCGGGTGTTGAGCAAGGACGAGATCCTTGAGCTGTTCTTCAACGAGATCTATCTCGGCCGCGGCGCCTACGGCATTGCCGCGGCGGCCCTGATCTATTTCAACAAGCCGCTGTCGGAGCTGACCCTGGCCGAGGCGGCCTATCTGGCGGCGCTGCCCAAGGCACCCAGCAACTACGACCCGCGCACCAATATGGATGAGGCGCTGGGCCGGCGCGCCTACGTGCTCGGTCGCATGTTCGAGGATGGCGCGATCACGGCGGAAGAGGCGGAGGCCGCCAACGCCGAACCGTTGGTGGTACTCGACAGCCGTCGGGCCGAATTCATCGAAACCGGCTATTTCTCCGAAGAGGTCCGGCGCGAACTGCAACGGCTTTACGGCAGCGATCAGCTCTATGAGGGCGGCCTGACCGTCTACACCACAATGGACCCGCGCCTGCAGGAAATCGCCGAGCGGGTGCTGCGCGAGGGGCTGGAAACCTACGACCTCCGCCACGGCTATCGCGGCCCGGTCGAGGTCATGGAGGCGTTCGACGACTGGCCCGGGCAGTTGGCGCTGATGGACATGCCGGGCGGTGCTCACGAAGGCTGGCAATTGGCCGTGGTGCTGGAGGTGGAGGAGGGCGCGGACACCGCGATTCTCGGCTTTTCCGACCGCACCAGGGGCCTGATCACGACCAACGGTCTGGAATGGGCGATCCCGTGGCTGCCGGGCCAGCGGGTCGGCTCCGCGCCCAATTCGGTCGACGATGCGCTCACCCTCGGCGACGTCATTCTGGTTGAGCGTTTGGCCGACGTGCCCGCCGGCGCCGACGCCACCTTGGAGGGCGACGAGACCCCGCAGGAATTCGCCGGCCTCTACGCCCTGCGCCAGGTTCCCGACGTGCAGGGCGCGCTGGTCGCCATCGACCCCGAGACCGGCCGCGTGCTGGCCATGGTCGGCGGCTACGATTTCGAGGCGAGCGAGTTCAACCGCGCCACCCAGGCCGCGCGCCAGCCGGGCTCGGCGTTCAAGCCGTTCGTCTATCTGGCCGCCTTGAACCAGGGCTACACGCCGTCGACCATCGTCTTGGACATCCCGCTCGCCATCCGCCAGGAAGGCCAGCCCGACTATCGGCCGTCCAACTATGACGGCACCCAGCTCGGGCCCGTGCCGATGCGCGTCGGCGTGGAGCGCTCGCGCAATTTGATGACCGTGCGCATCCTGCAGGAAATCGGCCTCGATCCCGTGCGCGAGGTCGCGCGCACCTTCGGCATCTATGACGACATGCCGCTGTTGTATTCGATGGCGCTCGGCGCCGGCGAGGTGACGCCGATGGCGCTGACCAACGCCTATGCCATGGTCGCCAATGGCGGGCGCCAGATCACGCCGACGCTGATCGACCGCATTCAGGACCGTTACGGCCACACCGTCTATCGGCACGACGCGCTGGTGTGCGACGTCTGCCGCCAGCCCGAATGGCGCGACGGTCTGGCGCCGCCGGCCCTGGCGGACCAGCGCGCGCTGGTCAACGACCCGGTGACGACCTATCAGTTGACCTCGATGCTGCAAGGCGTCGTCCAGCGCGGCACGGCGGCGCGCCTGGCCTCGCTGGGACTACCCCTGGCCGGCAAGACCGGCACCACCAACGATTCCTATGACGCCTGGTTCGTTGGCTTCTCGCCCAATCTTGCGGTCGGCGTGTTCGTCGGCTTCGACAACCCGCGCACCTTGGGCCCGCGCGAAACCGGCGGCTCCGTCGCCGCACCCATCTTCGGCGCCTTCATGGCCGAGGCCCTGGATGGCACCGATCCCGGCACGTTCACCGCACCGCCCGAGGGCATTGAGATGGTTGCCGTCGACGCCGAAACCGGCCTGTTGGCGGGCGGCGGCGGTGGCCTGTTGCAGCCGTTCCGTGTGGGCACCGCGCCTGCGGTCAGCGCCACCGAGGCGGCCGCCGGCCCGCGCACCGGCTTTGGCGAAAGCATCGGCGCCGCGACGCAGGGAACCGGCGGCCTCTACTAGGAATTCAACCCTGTGACCACCTTTACAGGCCCCGCGAATCTGCCTAAATGGCTGGCCTGACAGACGAATCCCGAAGCGCACGGAACTCGCAAAATGCGTGCTGAAATCCAAAGCATGTCCGCTGAGATCGAGCAGTCCTTAGGCCTGCTGAGGAGGTCTCTTTGACTATGACCAAGCCCAAAAGCGCCTCGCTGAACTGAACGCGCTGGCCGAGGACCCGGACCTCTGGAACGACCCGGACAAGGCCCAGAAACTGCTGCGCGAGCGCAACCATCTCGACACGGCGCTGAACGAGTTCGACGGCCTCAGCCAGGATTATCGCGACACGCTGGACCTGATCGAGCTGGGCGAGGCGGAGGACGACCAGGAGGTCGTCGCCGAGGCCGAGGCGAGTTTAGGCAAAATCCGCGACCGCGCGGCCAAAAAGCAGCTCGAAAGCCTGCTGTCGGGCGAGGCGGACGGCAATGACTGCTATCTGGAGGTCAATGCCGGCGCCGGCGGCACCGAGGCGCAGGATTGGTGCGAAATGCTGCTGCGCATGTATGTGCGCTGGTGCGACGCCCACGGCTACAAGACCGACTGGATGGAGGAAAGCCCGGGCGAAGAGGCCGGCATCAAATCCGCCACCATCCAGGTCAAGGGCCACAACGCCTATGGCTGGCTGAAAAGCGAGTCCGGCGTGCACCGCCTGGTGCGCATCAGCCCGTTCGACAGCCAGGCAAGGCGGCACACCAGCTTCGCCTCCGTCTCCGTCTCGCCGGTGATCGACGATTCCATCGACATCGTCATCGAGGACAAGGATCTGCGCATCGACACCTACCGCGCCTCGGGCGCCGGCGGCCAGCACGTGAACCGCACCGACAGTGCGGTGCGCATCACCCACATCCCCACCGGCATCGTGGCCCAGTGCCAAAACGACCGCTCCCAGCACCGCAACCGCGCCCAGGCCATGGAGATGCTGAAGGCCAGGCTCTACGACGCGGAACTCAAAAAGCGCGAGGCCGAAGCCCAGGCCGACGCCGACGCCAAAAGCGACATCGCCTGGGGCCACCAGATCCGCTCCTACGTCCTGCAGCCCTACCAGATGGTCAAGGACCTGCGCACGTCCGTGGAGACCGGCAACAGCGGCGCCGTGCTGGACGGGGATATCGACATGTTCCTTGAGGCGGCGCTGGCGGCGAAGCTGGGTGGGGAGGAAGGGGAGACGACGGCGGCGGGGTAGCGGCCGAGAGGGGACCTTGTTGACCTCCGAATGATCACTAAGCCGATCTTGCTGTTTTCGGATTTTGCAAGGACACTCTGCTTCCCGATCTGGAGCTGATATGCGGCTTGATCAGCGTTGGTACATTTCGGTCAGGATCGTTGGCTTAGGTCCTTGATGATCAGATCCACTGCGGCGTCGGTAGAGGTGCGGGCAAGCTCGACGGAAGTGCCAGATGGCAACGTAAGCCTGGCAGATCCTTCGGTCTCAGCGAGTTTCGCCTTTAGCGCTTCCAAGGTGCGTTTGACCTCTCGGCGGTCAAGGCGGTCTTTGATCTCCAGCGTGGCCAGCACGGCACCGGGAATAGTCAGTATCAGGGTCGCCAGACCTATCAGCAACGCAGGATCGCGCGTGGGATCGGTTGGCGGCACGGTCTCTGTCACCTCGGGCTCTGCGGTTGTCAGTGCGGCCATAAGCGCGCGCGCCTCCATCTCGGAAGCCTTCGGACAGTCAAGTTTCAGGGGCATCGCGGTCTCCGATCATGTCCCGCAGCCGGGCAATGTCGGCAAGTCCCTGTTTGTTGCCCAAGGTGTTTGCGGCTCGCTCGGTGATGTCCAGTACATCATGGGCAGGACCTTTGGCGTCACCAGCCGCGAGGATTTGCGCCAGAAGCAGCCCAATCGCGCTAATCGCATCCGGCCGCTGCAACTGCATCGCCCCGCGAAAAGCGGCGTCAAGCTCCTCAAAAACAGTCTTGCTATCGCCTTTCTTGTGATCACCGCGTTGCAAGCGGATCTGTGCGCAGGAAAACTTGATGTGAACGATGCCATCCAAGTCCTGCATTGATTCCGCAGTTGGCAGCCGCTCCATATGCATCTCAAGCGCGCCGTCGAGATCGCCGCGCCTCTGCAGGATGTTCGCGATTTGGCCCTTTGTCACGGCGATGGAGCGTTTGTCGCCGAGGGCCTCGAAGGCCGGAAGCTGTTCGGTCTGGCGGATGCGAAGCGCGCCGTCGAGATCGCCGCGCGTCTGCAGGATGCCTGCGATTTTGCCCTTGGTCACGGCGATTTCGCGTTTGTCGCCGAGGGCCTCGAAGACCGGAAGCTGTTCCGTCTCGCAGATGCGAAGTGCGCCGTCGAAATCGCCGCGCGTCCGCAGGATGTCCGCGATTTTGCCCTTTGTCACGGCGATGGAGCGTTTGTCGCCGAGGGCCTCGAAGGCCGGAAGCAGTTCGGTCTCGAGGATGCGAAGCGCGCGGTCGAAATCGCCGCGCGTCTGAAGGATGTCCGCGATTTTGCCCTTTGTCACGGCGATGGAACTTTTGTCGCCGAGGGCCTCGTAGACCAGAAGCTGTTCGGTCTCGCGGATGCGAAGCGCGCCGTCGAGATCGCCGCGCGTCTCCTTAATGTCCGCGATTTGGCCCTTGGTGACAGCGATGAAGCGTTTGTCGCCGAGGGCCTCAAAGGCGGGGAGTACTTCGGTCTCGAGGATGCGAAGCGCACCGTCGAGTTCGCCTAGACGCATCAAACGACTGCTGTGCAATACTTTGAGCTGCGCCATCAGCCGGTCTTCAATGTCAGTCCGGTCAAGAGCGGCATCTATCAGCCGATGCTGCAAATCAACAGCGCCGACGCGCTCGGCCGCATTGATGCTGTGACCCAGCAGGACAGCCGTTGGCGCATGGTCGAATTGGGAGAGCTTCGCAAACACAGGTTCTGCCAACGCAACGGCGGCCGGCGCATCCTGCGACATCTCAAACAAAAAGAGCACGGCGCTCTCTGCGGCTGCCACCAACACGTCGCCGAACTCGACCGGTGCGCGCATGGCTTGCAGTGTGGCTTCTATCGCACGCAGGTCGAACGGGAAGTCGCCCTCATCGTCCTGCCAAGCCTTCGCAAGCGCGGGCAGGGCCACCTGTGCGATCCTCTCTTGGTCCATATCGCTCATCGCGTCCGCCAAAGGGCGCGCTAGCGGGTTGATCGCGGCATGCGGTTGCTTGGCCATGCCACGCCAGCCTGCTTGCAGACCATGGTCGTCCAGCAGGCCAAGTGCCAGAAGTTTGTTCAGTGCCGTTTCGGGATCGGCGACACCGACGGCTTCCATTCCGGCTGTCAGCCCCGCGCGCGGGATCGGCACCCCAGGGGAAAAGGCGCTCGCCACGGACAAACCAAGTCGCGTGGTGCCATCCAATGCGCTCTCATAGACTTCGAAGGTCATGCGGGTGAAGAAGTCGCCCATATCTTCCTCTGCCGCCGGCACCGCGCCGCGCTCGAGGAAGGCCTCGATCGTCTCAAGGGCGGCTATGACCTCCCCCTCCGCGCCTCGCAGAAGTGGCTGCGTCAGCACGTCTTGTAGGCCGGGATTGCCGCTGGAAGCAGCAAGGATACGCGCGACAAGGTTGGGATCGATCTCCTTCACATCCGCCGTTTCGCCAGCATCGGTTTTCCGTGCCCGCTCCCGCGCCTGCCATTGCTTCACCCGCTCCCGGTTGCTCATTGGCTTCAGTGGAATGCGCTTAACGAAAGGCACGGTCAGGTCATTGCCCTGTACGTCCGGCACCGAGAAGTCATAACGGCAGGTGATCATGAGCCGCGAGGTCACGCCAGGCTGCGCGAAGGCGTGGACAACCGCCTGAATATCCTGCAGCAGATGCGCCTCGGGCATTGGGATCGGCGCGGCGGCGGTTGGCGTCTCCAGCGAGTTCTCAAAGTCATCGAGAACGAGGAATATGGGCGCGTGCTTGAAGGGGCCGGCCAGCAGCGCGCACAGTATGGTTTCAAAGCGGCTTGGGTCTTTTGCTACGTCCGATTGCATCGCAGCGGCCTGTTCGCGGAGGGTCTTTGCCTCTTCGCTGCCGTAGGGCATGGCATCCGCCAACGCGTCCACTGCGGCTTTCAGCTTGGCGAAGATCACCCGCGCATTCGCGCTGCCAAGCTCCGCCTTTGGGCTCACCACCACCACGGTGCGAAGTCCGGTCAGGCGCCCGGCGATCCGTGCGGCCAGGCTCGATTTGCCCAAGTTACCAATCCCGTGGGCCAGCAGACCGTGGCCACCCGCGCGCAGGGCGGCGATGGCGGCCTGGATTGTGCGCCGACGGCCTACGAAGGTATCGCGGCCCGCCACCTTGATCTGGTTCTCGCTGTCGAGAAACGCGGGTTCGGCCACAATCGAATCGCGGGCCTCAGCACCCGGCCTGCAGATCGGGCCGCCACCTTGGGCGCCCAGATAGACCCGCGCCAGATGCCAGTGCCGACCGTTGCGAGGATCTTGCGCCTGCTCACGCAACAGATCACGCCGCGCCATCGCCGCTGCCGTGGGGACGTCCTTCCCCCGGGAAAGCGCGCCATAGAAACTTGTCGCGAAGGCCGATGCGTCATGGTCATAGACCGACCCATCCCAGCCAAGCACATTGGCTACACCCCGAACCAACTCCAATACGTATGGTTCGGCTGCATAGGCTACCGGCTCGGCCGGTCCTCCGCTCATATCTCGCGATGCGGGCACGCTGAAGTGATTGGCGGGCGCCTCGCTAAAGCCGTCGCGACGCATTCCTGCAGCCCCGCGCAAAGTATCGGACCCGCCGCGTTGTGCCGTCCGACAGGCAGAGACGAACATCAGCGGCGGCAACGTGCCCTGGCAGGCACCGATCAGATCCGGTGCGCTGACCTCATGGGCCTCTCCCTCCGCCGTCTCTAGCAGCAATATCGGTCTCTCTAACCCGTCTCGAGTGCCGTCCGTGCCTTTCGGCGCGATTATGTCGCCATGGCAGGAAAGGTGCAGCACCTCGAATTCCCCATCGCGCCCGTCCAGACGTTCAGACAGGAACTCCAACGCACCGCTCTCTTCCACCACTAGGTGCGCCAGCGGCGCCGGACCGGTCGTGCTCTTGGTCGCATTGATGATCGAGACTTCCTCGGCCTCGTAGTCAAGTTCCGATTGTCCCTCCGGCGCCGCCGCCATGAACATCATGCGTACGTCGCCGTACTGCGGCTGCCATGGGTCCGCAGCAGGCATCACCCGCCGGGAGACCACAAAAAGCTGTGCCGGATCCTGCGCAAGATATCCCTGATGATGAAGAACTTCCCATGGCGCCTCAATCAGAGCCGCCGCCAGTTCGGACGCGCTGCCATCATCCGGCAGCACTTGCAGCATACGCTCGGGCTGCTTCATCCAGTCTTTGAGTGCGCCGGCTGAATCGAGCCAGGCAAACATCTCCGCGCCGATTTCGCGAAAAGCGGGATCATCATTGTGTATCGAGGCGTGCCCATACCTGGTTGTCCAGGACCGCAACGCATCCAGTGCCGAGACTTGCTCCGGCCCGTCAATCCCTGCCGCGACCGGAGCACTTAAGGGCGTCAACACGCCATCTCCGAGTTGTCGGCACACAACACCGCCATCGACCTTCAAAAGCTGATGCATGATGAGTAGTACCTCGCCCAAACAGCGCGATTAAGTCTCTCGATCATTAGTTGAAAATCCCCATCCGTCAAGTTGACGGATGATCTTCGAGGATCATGGAAGGGCTGGTTCCTCCAAGGTACCTCGCTGCAGCCGCTTACCGAGTTCAACGGTCATTGCGGTGCGGCGCAGCAATGGTCAGTTTGGGCTCCAAGCAGTCATTACACTGACCCGAACACTGTCTCCAATCGTATCGGCCCAGCGCGTATGCGGCGATGGCTTCGGGAAATACATCTGCAAAGCTTGCGACGTCGCTTGCGGTCACGCTATGTGCCGCTTCAGCGAAGTCTTGAAATAGGGGTGCTCCAGACGCAGCCGGCTGTCGACTAGTGGCGGGCTCTCGACGCTACCTAGGCGCCCGACCCCTCACAACAACCCGTCCGGCAGCTTCTGCTCCGCCGCCGTATTGGCGCGGCGGAAGATCAGGGTTACCAGGGTTGAGATGATGACGATGAAGAGGGCGTAGAGCGCGGGCACCGCCATGTAGCTCTGCGCTTCGGTGCCGGTGAAGGTGAAGGCGATGATGGCGATGGCGAGCGGGCCGTTTTGGATGCCCGTTTCCAGCGCCACCGTCCTGGCGTTGCGCGGATGCAGCCTCAGGACGCGCGCGAAAGCGTAGCCGATGGCGATGCCCAACACGCCGAGCGCGATGGCGGCGACATAGGTGGCGGGCAGCGTTTCCATCAGGAACTGCCAGTTTCGCGGCACCCAGGTAACGACGAGGAAGGCGATGAAGACGAGCGCCAGGACCGAGCCCATGAACTCCGTCACCGCGCCGGCATTGGCGTTCAACCGGCGCAGGACCATGCCGATCGCCACAGGGACCAGCAGCAGGATCAGGGTGATGATGATGTTCTCGCCCGGGATCCGCAGGTCGAGCGCGGAGGCGTAGAGCACCAGGATGATCGGGATCAGCACCACGCCGAAGACCGTTGCCGTGACGGTCATCAGGACCGAGAGGGCCAGGTTGCCCTTGGAGAAATAGGTGAACATGTTCGACGTCGTCCCGCCCGGCATGCAGGCCATGATCAGGACGCCGACGGCGATGGCGGGGGTCAGCGGCAGGAAACTGATCAGCAGGAAGCCGATGAACGGCATGAAGACGTACTGGCTGATCAGCCCGATGGCCAAACCCTGCGGTCGCTTCAGCGCCAGATAGAAGTCGCGCGGCGTCAGCGACGCGCCCATGCCCAGCATGATGACGAAGATCATCAGCGCCAGAACCGCCTGTTCGAGAGGACCGACCATGTCGTGCTAATCCGCCGCCGCTTGTGCTGCCGGTTCCGC
Organism: Alphaproteobacteria bacterium; assembly: GCA_028277405.1. Taxonomy (GTDB): domain Bacteria; phylum Pseudomonadota; class Alphaproteobacteria; order DSM-16000; family Inquilinaceae; genus JANQGH01. The sequence goes on from JANQGH010000050.1 coordinate 92,989, forward strand.
CGCCGTTTGCGCCGCCGTCTGTGTCAGGGCCTCGGCGCGCAGGTCCTTGCGCAGGATCTTGCCGACGTTCGACTTCGGCAGCGCGTCACGGAACTCCACCCGTTTCGGCACTTTGTAGCCGGTCAGATGGTCCCTGCAGAAGGCGCGCACCGCGTTGGTGTCCAGGCTTGGGTCGGCGCTGACGATGAAGGCTTTCACGGCCTCGCCGGTGGCCTCGTCGGGCACGCCGATCACGGCCGCCTCGCGCACGGCCGGATGGGCGGCCAGCACGTCCTCCACCTCGTTCGGGTACACGTTGAAGCCGGAGACCACGACCAGATCCTTCTTGCGGTCGACGATGCGGACATAGCCGTCATGGTCCATGACGGCGATGTCGCCGGTCAAAAACCAATCGCCGTTCATCGCCTTTGCGGTCTCATCGGGCTTTTGCCAATACCCCTTCATCACCTGCGGCCCGCGGGCCCCAAGCTCGCCGATTTCTCCCGCCGGCAGGCGCGCACCGTCTTCGGCAAAGCAGGCCAGGTCGGTCGACGGCAGCGGAATGCCGATCGTACCCTCGCGGGGCTTGCCCAAGGGCTCGAAGGTCAGGACGGGCGAGGTCTCGGTCAGGCCATAGCCTTGCACCACCTCTGCCCCGGTGATCTCGCGCCAACGCGCGGCGACGGCGGATTGCAGCGCCATGCCACCGGCGCCCGCGAACTTCAGGTGCTTGGGCGGTGTGTCGAGAAACCAGTGCTCGTGGCACAGGGCCCTGAACAGCGTGTTCACGCCGCTCATCCAGGTGATCTTGTAGTTCTCAAGCGCGCGTTTCAGGTTCGATATCGGCCTTGGGTTCGGGATCAGGATGTTGCGCGCGCCGAGCCAGTAGAAGCCCAGCAAATTCACCGTGAAAGCGAAGATGTGGTAGAGCGGCAGGGCGGTCAGGGCGACCTCGCGCCCCTTATCCAGCGCGCCGACCATCAGCGCCATCGCCTGCTCCATGTTCACGATCAGATTGCCATGGGTGAGCATCGCGCCCTTGGGCATGCCGGTGGTGCCGCCGGTGTATTGCAGCACCGCGATGTCGTCGCTGGCGATCGCTTGGTGATAGAGGTCGACCTGCACCCTGTCCTTGGCGATGTGGCTGCGTCCGGCCTCCAGGGCTTCGGGCAGTCGGATGTGGGCCACCTCGACCGGCTTCACCGACCTGTCCCAGTATTTCTGCACCAGCCCGACGATGCCTTTCGGCATGACGGGGAAGAACTCCGCCACCCTTGTTACGATCACGTTGGGGATCGGGTGGCCGCTTGTCGCTTGCGGGATCTTGTCCGCGAACATGTCGACGATGATCAGCGCGTGCGGCTCCGCATCCTCGAACTGCTTGGCCATTTCCTCGGCCGTGTACAGCGGGTTGACGTTCACCAGCACGCAGCCGGCCTTCAAGACAGCGAATGCCGCGACCGGAAAGGCGAGGCAATTAGGCATCTGCAGCGCAACCCGGTCGCCCGCCGCAAGGCCCGCCACCTCACGCAGATAGACCGCCAGCGCATCGGACATCTCGTCGATCTGGGTGAAGCTGAGCGTGCCGTTCATGCCGTTGGGAAGGCAGCAGGTGAACGCTCTCGCGGCCCCATAGGTCTTGGCCACCGCGCGGATCATCTCTGGCAGATTGCGATAGGATGGCGCCTCGATCTCCGTGCGGACATCCGGGCCGTAAAACGCTGTCCAAGGCCGGTCAGGATCAGCCATGAACCTCCCTTTGCTACACTGTTGGTTCAGCAGAATTCCGGAAACTAGGTGACGGCGCCCGTCCGATAAAGCTCATGCCGTCGAAAGCCCGTCAATTGGGTGAATGATCTGCCGGCAAGCGACAATTGGCCGCTACGCTGGATTGCATGGCCTTAGGGCGAGGGCGGCCCTGTTAGTGACCGGGCGGGTCATCCGCCAACGGCTCGTAGAACGCGCTGGCAAACCCGGCCATATCCCGGCTTTTGGTGTTGAACGGCCGCTTCAGCGTGCCCTTGAAGTAGCGCCGCACCAGCGCCTGCCACGTCTCGATCGGCGGGCGGTTCTCCGCCGCGCAGACATGCTCGAACCAGCGCTTGCCGATGGCGACGTGGCCGATTTCGTCGTCGTGGATGCGTTGCAGGATCGCGGCGGAGTCCGGGTCGCCCGCCTTTTTCAGGGCGGCGATCATTGCCGGGGTTACGTCCAGGCCGCGCGCCTCCAGCACCATGGGCACCACGGCCAGCCGCGCCGCCAGGTTCTCCGACGTGTCCATCGCCGCCTGCCACAGCCCGTCATGGGCGGGCAGGGCGCCATAGTGGCTGTCCAGCGCCGCCAGCCGGTCGGACAGGAGGGAGAAATGCGTCGCCTCCTCCGCGCCGACAGTGACCCAGTCGTCGAAAAACCCGCGCGGCAGGTCCAGCCCGGCGGCGGCCGGGTCGGCGTAGCGGGCCACCGCGTCCCAGGCCAGGTCGATGGCGTTCAGCTCGATATGCGCCAGCGCGTGCAACAGGGCGGTCCGGCCGGCCAGGCTCTGCGCCTTGCGCCGCTTGGGCATGTCTCTTGGCAGCCGAAGCTCAGGCGTCTCAGGGCGGCCAGGCCGGTCCGGCGGCTTGGCGCAACCAATCTCGGCGATGCGCCCGTCGCGCCAGGCGGCCGCGGCGTCGAGGCTGGTCTCGGCCTTGGCCCGCGCATCGGCGCAGGTCAATACGGCGATGGCGGCATCGGCGAGAGTTCTGGTCATGGGTCCATCGCATCGCCCGTTGCCGCGCCTTGGTCAAGGCCAAAAAGGGATCGCCGCTCCCCAGTGCGATGACTGCTTGGCGCAGCGTCTAGGCCGGCTCCAGATCAACCGAATAGAGGGTCTCGCCCGCGATGTTCATCAGGCCGACGGTCATGACTTCGGTGTCGCGATCGATGTCGACCTGGCCGAAGAACTGCAGGCCGGCGCTGGGCGGCAGGTTGAACTGACCTTCGGGTGGGGCGGACTGGAACATCACCTGCGGGCCGAACGTGTTGTCCAACTCATTGGGGCCGAAGGTGCCGGCATGGATCGGGCCGGAGACGAACTCCCAAAACGGGGCGAAGTCCTGGAATTGGGCCTGGTTGGGGTCGTAATAGTGGGCGGCGGTGTAGTGCACGTCGGCGGTCAGCCAGACCGTGTTGGTGATGGTGTTGCGGTGGATGAAGCTCAAGAGATCGGCGATGTCGAACTCGCGGCCGCGCACCGGCCCGTCGCCGTTGGCGACATTCTCGAACGTGTCGCGCGCGCGCCAATTGTCGAACACGACGAGGCCGATCGGCATGTCAGCCGCGATCACCTTCCAGGTCGCGTCGCTGGCCAGCAGCTCCTGCTTCAGCCAGCGCAGTTGCTCCGCGCCCAGGAAGGCCGTGTCGGCGGACGGCGCGTCCTGGTCGTTGGCGCCGTTGGGGCCGCGATAGCTGCGCATGTCCAGGAAGAAGATGTCCAGCGACGGGCCATAGGCGATCTTGCGATAGATCCGGCGCGGGTCGGCCGGGTTTTCACGGATGGGTATGCATTGGCGGAACGCGCGATTGGCGCGGGCGGCCAGCAGCGAGACGCTTTTGACCGTGTAGCGGTCGTCGTCCACCAGTTGCTCGCCGGGATACCAGTTGTTGACGACCTCATGGTCGTCCCACTGGGCGAACATCGGCACGGTCTGGTTGAAGGCGCGGACGTTGTCGTCGAGCATGTTGTAGAGAAAGTTGCCGCGAAACTCGGCCATGGTTTCGGCGACCTTGGCCTTTTCCGGCGTGACCAGGTTGCGCCACACCGTGCCGTCATCCAACGGCACCACGGCCTCAAGCGGGTCGTCGCAATAAACCGTGTCGCCGGAATGGATGAAGAAGTCGGGATTGGTGGCCAGCATGGCGCCATAGCCGCGCATGCCGCCCCGGTCGCGGTCGATGCCCCAGCCCTGGCCGGCGGTGTCGCCGGACCAGACGAAGCGGATGTCCCGCCGCGTGGCCGGCGCGGTCCGGAAATGGCCGACCAGCGGTTCGCTGTAAGCGCCGGGGTCGTCCAGGCTTTGAAAGCTGACCTGGTAGAAGATGTCCTGCCCCGGCGGCAGCCCGGTCAGGCCCTGCTTGGCGGTGAACCCGGTCTCGGCGAGCGCGTCCGGGCCGATGATCCGGCGCGGGTTTGTGAGGCTTTGGGTCGTGTCCCAGTCGATCAGCATGGTCGCCGGCTGGTCGGCGCGGGCCCAGACGGTCGCCGACGTCATATCGACATCGCCGGATTGCAGACCATGGGTGATGCTGGGCCGGGCGGCCTGGGCGATGGAAGGGGCGCCGATCAATCCGCTCGCGCCGCCACTGACAACGGCGCTTAGGGCGGCGCTGGACTTCAGGAGTTGGCGGCGGGTGGCGAGCAGTCTGCGGATCATGGCGTGCATCCTTGGACGGTGCGGCTGGTGAACGCACCTTGAATGATGCCATGGCTGGGAAACGTTTCAACGTCGCTGTCGCCTCGCGTGGATGACGGGGCGCTTGAGCCCGCCTGGGCTCAGCGCCGGCTGGTTTCGGTCGCGATCGTGTAGCGGGCGTGCGCGTCGTAGCGGCTTGCGGTGGCGAGCTGGCGCCATTCCGCCAGGGCGTCGTCATAGCTGGCGAATGGGCCGCTGAGCGAGCCGGTGTCCGGCTTCAACCGGGTGAAGCCCGTGTCTTCATACTCCCCGCCGACGATCCAAAAACGCGTATCCATTGTCACCTCTCCCCCATGATGTTGCGCGGGCTGGGCGGACCGGAGGAATCCAGCGTCCTCGTCTCAAGGTCGATCCGCCCGCCCTGGCACCGCTGTCGGCCTTCCCCTGGGGTCCGGCAGCAGCAGTCTGTGTGCGGTCAGCGGAACTGGGCCGCCTCGGTGCTTTCGGCCAAGGCTGTCGTTGACGATTTGCCGCCGGAGATGGCCAGGCTGACTGCGTCGAAATAGCCGGTGCCGACCTCGCGTTGGTGCTTGGTCGCCGTATAGCCGTCGGTCTCGGCCGCGAATTCGGCCTCTTGCAGTTCCGAATAGGCGGCCATCTGGCGCTCCTTGTAGCCCCGCGCCAGGTCGAACGTCGCCATGTTCAGGCTGTGGAAGCCGGCCAAGGTGATGAATTGGAACTTGTAGCCCATGGCGCCGAGTTCGCGCTGGAACCGGGCGATCGTGGCGTCATCCAGATTGGCCTTCCAGTTGAAGCTGGGTGAGCAGTTGTAGGCCAGCATCTTGCCCGGGAAGGCGCGCTGGATCGCCTCGGCGAAGGCCTTGGCCTGGTCCAGGTTGGGCCTTGAGGTTTCCATCCACAACAGGTCGGCATAGGGCGCGAAGGCCAACCCGCGCTCGATGCAGTATTCCAGCCGGTTTTCCTTCTTGATCGGATAGAAGCCCTCGTCCGTCCGGGCCTCGCGGTCGATGTAGGGATGGTCGCGCTCGTCGATGTCGCTGGTGATCAGCTTGGCGCTTTCAGCATCGGTGCGGGCGATCACCAGGGTCGGCACATCCATCACGTCGGCCGCCAGGCGCGCCGCGTTTAGTGTGCGCACGAAACTCTTCATCGGCACCAGAACCTTGCCGCCCAGATGGCCGCACTTCTTTTCCGAGGCCAGCTGGTCCTCGAAATGCACGCCCGCCGCGCCGGCCTCGATCATCGCCTTCATCAGCTCGAAGGCGTTCAGCGGCCCGCCAAAGCCGGCCTCGGCATCGGCGACGATCGGCGCGAACCAATGGCGTTGGGCGCCGCCCTCGGCATGTTCGATCTGATCGGCCCGCTGCAGAGTGCGGTTGATCCTGTCCACCACCTCCGGCACCGAGTTGGCGGGGTAGAGGCTTTGGTCCGGATACATCGCGCCAGCGGTGTTGGCGTCGGCCGCGACCTGCCAGCCGGACAGATAGATCGCCTCCAGCCCGGCGCGGACCATCTGCATCGCCTGCGTGCCGTTGGTCGCACCCAGCCCGTTGACGAAATCGCGCTTGTGCAGCAGTTCCCACAGGCGCCTTGCGCCGATGGTCGCCAGCGTGTGTTCGATCGTCACGGTGCCGCGCAGCCGATCGACATCTTCAGGCGTGTAATCCCGGCGGATACCGTCGAAGCGTTGCTCGTGCACCGTGCCGCGCATGTCCGTCTCTGTGTGTCGGCCGTGGTCCAACGGGGCCATGATCTTGCTCCTTGTCTATTGCGAACCGCTCAAGCGGCGGTCCCGTATTTCATGCCCTGACCATCTCAGTGATTCTTACAACAAGCAATAAGTCCTTGAACGTAATGATGTCTTTCTGTAAAAATAGAGCTCAACAGTCGCGCATATTTGTAAAGGTTGTGGATTATTCGGATGGCGCGGAAGATCATGCTGGGGCACAAGGTCCGCCGGCTGCGACGGGACCGGGATCTGACCCAGACCGCGATGGCCGAACGGCTTGGCATCTCGCCCAGCTATCTGAACCTGATCGAAAGCAATCAGCGCCCGGTGACGGTCGATCTCTTGCTGCGGATCGGTCAGGAATTCGACGTCGATGTCGGGCGGTTTGCCGAGGATGAGGGCGCGCGGCTGCTCAGCGGTTTGCAAGAGGTCTTCGCCGATCCGCTGTTGGCCACGGCGGACGTAAAGCGGCAAGACCTCATGGAGTTGTCAGAGCGCGTGCCGACGGCGGCCAAGGCGATGATTTCGCTTTTCCATGCCTATCGCGATCTGGTTCGGGATACGCGTCTCATGCAGTCGTCGGAGGCGTCCGGTTCGAACAGCGAGACCGGCGTCCCAGCCGGCCAAGGCACCAGCTTTGCGATGGACGAGGTCGGCGACTATCTGCACGACCACGGCAACCATTTCGAACCGTTGGAGGCGGCGGCCGAGGAGGTTTGGCACGAGGGCGGGATCGAGCCGGGCAATCTCTATCAAGGGCTGGTCGGTTATCTGGACCGCGAACTGGCCCTTCGGGTGAAGATCGTGCCCAGCGACGTGATGGCCGGGCTGCAACGCCGCTATGACCGGCACGGCAGGCGCATTCTGCTGGCCGAGATGCTGCCGCCATCGACCCGGGCGTTTCAACTGGCGCTGCAGCTCGCCCTGATCAAATACCGCAGCCTGCTGGACGGCATGGTGCGTGATGCGCGGCTGGTCAGCGACGACGCCAAGCCGCTGGTGCGGATCGCGCTCGCCAACTATCTCGCCGGGGCGTTGACCATGCCGTATGACCGGTTTTGGCGGGCCGCGACCGCCGTGCGCTACGATATCCAGGTCTTGGGCCAGCGCTTCGACGCCAGCTTTGAGCAGGTCTGCCACCGGCTGACCACCTTGCAGCGGCCGGGCGCCAAGGGCGTACCGTTCTTCATGATCCGGGTCGACACGGCCGGCAACGTCTCCAAGCGTTTCAGCGCCAAGGGGGCCGCCGTGGCCCAGTTCGGTGGCGCCTGCCCGCGCTGGAACGTGCATGACGCGTTTCGCGCGCCGGGTCTTCACATCCAGGTGTCCGAGATGCCGGACGGCGAACGCTACTTCTCCGTCGCGCGCGCGATCGCCAAGCCCGGCTCCGGCTTCCACAATCCGGGCCAGCGGCTGGCCATCGCGCTGGGCTGTGAGATCGCCCATGCCGCGCAACTGGTTTATGCCGATGGCGTCGACCTGTTGAACGAGGACATCGCGGTGCCGATCGGCCCGCATTGCCGGATCTGCGAACGGATCGATTGCAATCAGCGCGCCTTTCCGCCGATAACCCACCGGCTGGTGGTGGACGACAACCAGCGCGGCATGGCCGCCTACGGGCTGGCGCCCCGGGTGCCGGAGGGCGATGCCGCATGAGGGAGGCAACAGGCGCGCTAAGGTACGACGATGCTGTTACAAATTCTGCTGATCGCCGCGCTTGCCGCGCTCTTGTTCCCCGGCATCCGCCGCCGTCTCTCGCGCCTGGCGCTGTTCGGCCTTGGCTTCGTGGTCATCTTTGGCCTGATCACCAGCCTGTTTCTGACCTCCGGTTAGGCTGACGGGGGTGCATCCCTGAACTGCTCTGAATAGGCCTCGGTCAGGCCCGCGAACTCCTCCATCGCCGGCAGGGTTTCGTAGCTGTGAACGGCCGCGGTCGTGGCCCAGGGCAGCTTTTCCCACGTCCACACCTCGATAAACGGCGTGAACCAGCTTGGGTCGTCCAGCATGGTCGGGCGCAGATTGACCAGCCAGTCCATACCCTCGGGCCGGGTGAACATCCAGGTCATGCAGGTCGGGCAGAAAAAGTGGCGCGTGGCGCCGTGCAGCCCGCCGATGACCGGGTCGCCCTTGGTGACCTCGAACCCGTCGCTGGGGATCGCGGCGCTGAGGGAATAGGCGCTCGACGACATGCGCTGGCAGCCCGTGCAGTGGCAGGCCATAGCCAGAAGGGGCGGCGCGCTGATCGTGAACCGAACGTCCCCACAGCGGCAGCCGCCATCCTGCGGCAAGGTCAGTTGCCCCATCTCCTCGTTCCTCCGGTTTCGATGTCCACGGACGGTAGGTCATGGCGTTCGACCGCCCGTTCAACCCTGGCGAGCCGTTGTAATGGTCTATGTCAGCAAGGACTGATGGGCGGCGATGCCCGCCGTGACCCCGTCGGCCAGCGCCCATGAGGCGTTGTGCACCGGTCTGGCGGCGTCGCCAGCGGCATAGACACCGGCGACCGTCGTTTGCTTTTGCTCATCGGTGCTGATCACGGGGCCAAACGGCCCCTCCTCGAAGCCGCAGCCGAGCTGTTCGGCCAACGGCGCCGCCATGCGCGTCCGCGAAATCGTGAACAGGGCATCCAACGGGACCTCGCGCCCGTCCGCAAGGCGCGCCGCGCGGAGCGCCGGCACGTCGCCGACGAGTTCGCTGACCGGCGCGTCTTCAATCTGCAGACCTTTGGCACGCAAGTCACGAAGTGTCGCTTCGTCCGGCGATACGGCACCGTTTGTGAACACAACGATGTTTGCCGACCAATCGACAAGGACGGCGGCTTGATGCAGCGACTCGTCCATTGTGGCCAGCACGCCCAGGCGGCGGTCCGCCACCTCGTAGCCATCGCAGTACGGGCAGTGCAGCACGGACTTGCCCCAGCGCTCTTGAAGTCCCGGTATCGGCGGCAGTTCGTCGACCACGCCTGTTGCCAGGATCATTCGGTTTGCCGTTAGCGTCTGGCCGTCGGCCAGCGCCACCGAGAACCCATCGCCGTGAGGCCGGGCGTCGACAGCCGCGCCATCGTGGATGGTCGCGCTTGGATAAGCCAGCAATTGACGCCGGACCGTGGCGCCGATCTCCGCCGGCGCCATCCCGTCAAAACCAAAGACGCCGTGTGAAGCCCCGGCGAAACGGTTGCGCGGCTTGCCGCTGTCGATCACGCAGATCTTGCGCCGGGCGCGGGCCAACTGCATCGCGGCGGCCAGGCCGGCCCAACTGCCGCCGACGATGATGACGTCGTAATCCATGGCGTTTCCGATCAGGCCCACACTATCGGCGCGTTATCGCGACACCTTACCGTTATCAGCGATCGCACAGTCGGCCTTGCGCCAGTCGTCCCAGGGCGGTTCGGGGCCGAAGCGTTTGACCAGGAAGTCGACGAAGCTGCGCACCTTGGCCGCGACGTGGCGGTTTTCGGGATACACCGCATAGACCGCGATGTCGGGCACGCGCCAGTCGGGCAACAGGGGCACAAGCTTGCCGGCACACAGGTCTGCCCCGACGATGAAGGTCGGCTGAATGACGATCCCTTCGTCGGCGATCGCCGCGTCGCGCAGAATGTCGCCATTGTTGGCCAGCAGATTGCCCTTGATCGGCACGGTGACATGGCCGGACGGGCCGTCGAAATCCCATTGGTTCGGTCGCGCGGAGTAGGTGTAGCCGAGACAGTTGTGGCGGGTCAGATCCTCCGGCGTTTTGGGCGTACCCCGCCGTTTGAGATAGCCGGGCGAGGCGCAGAGCGCCAGCCGACAGCGTGCCAGCTTGCGCGCAATCAGGCTGGAGTCGGCAAGCCGGCCGACACGGATCGCCATGTCGTAGCCCTCGTCGACAAGGTCCACGATCCGGTCGTTCAAGGTGAGGTTGATCTGCACCTCGGGATGGTCGGCCAGGAAGGCAGGCAGGATCGGCCCCAGTTGAGACAGCGCGAAGGACAGCGGCGCGTTGACCTTCAAGACGCCGCGCGGCGTCAGGTGAAGGTCGGCCGCCTTGGCCTCCGCATCCTCCAGGTCGGCCACGATCTGCGAGGTGCGATTGTAGAAGTCCGACCCTGCTTCGGTCAGGCTGAGCCGCCGGGTGGTCCGGTTCAGCAGGCGAATGCCCAGGCGGTTTTCCAGCGACTGCACGTGCTTGCTGGCCATCGCGCGCGACAGGCCGAGCTGGCGCGCGGCTTCCGAAAAGCTCGCGCTTTCAACGACCTTGTTGAAAACCTCCAGCGATGTCAGCCGGTCCATGACGGGCCTCGCCCCGTTGTCCGATCAATCGCGACCGGAGTTCCCGACTATTGTCAATGTCGGGTTGCCGATTCGGGTGGCATTCTACCGATTATCGGCCTTCGGGAAACAGCGGCATCTTGGTGTGGAGCGCGTTCATCGAACCACACGCTCCTTTGCCTCGGGCCGCCGAGCCTAGCCCTTCGCCGCTTCCAATACCGCATCGACATGGCCCGGCACCTTCACCTTGCGCCAGATGGCGGCCAGCTTGCCGTCCTCGTCGATCAGGAAGGTCGACCGGTCGATGCCCATGTATTTCTTGCCGTACATGCTCTTCTCCACCCAAGAGCCGTAGCGTTCGACCGTGTCGCCGTCGGCGTCGGAGGCCAGGGTGAAGTTCAGGCCATACTTGCCGGCGAACTTGTCCAGTTTCGCCACCGGGTCCTTGGAGATGCCGATGATCTCCGCCCCGGCGCTGCCGAAATCCGGCAGATTGTCGTTGAAACCGCAGCTTTCCTTGGTACAGCCCGGCGTGTCGGCCTTCGGGTAGAAATAGACGATGACCTTCTTGCCCTTCAGCCCGGACAGGCTGACGCTGCCGCCACCGGCGGTCGGCAAAGAGAAATCCGGGGCGGGCTGGCCAACTTCAAGCGACATGGTTGCATTTCCTTGGGTTTGGTCGTCACGAAAACGGGCAGGGGCGGGCCGGCGAAAGCCCGCGATCGTAAAGGTAGTCGACCCTGTCGGGCCGGCAAGGGCGCGTTCGTCATTGCTCCCATCCCGCCTGTCTGGCGGGCGCCTCTACCAGTTCGACATAGTGGCGGTAGGCGGTCTCCTGCGCCGCATGTACACGGCTCTCGGCCGCTTGAAAGCTTGCTGGCGCATCGGCGGGGAAGGCGGCGCGTTTCAGACCGTCAAGGATGGAAGGTGGCGCCGTTTCCAGATCGGGGATGCGGACCTGAACCAAGCGCTCATAGGCTTGGATGCGCTGGCCCAGCGCGAGCGCCGCCGTTAGATCATCGACGGCCGCATCGGCCAAAATCCCGGCCTTGCCGAGGGCTACTAGCGCCTCGTTCGTATCGGCATGCAGAACTGAAGGCTTCTCGGCAGCGTGGTGCAGTTGCAGGCTCTGCGCGATGAACTCGATATCGACCAGCCCGCCGCGCACATGCTTGACCGCCCAAGGCGAGGTCTGGCGATGCTCCTTCTCGATGCGCTGGCGCATGTCGGCCACATCGCGATAGAGGGCAGCGGGGTCACGCCGGCGGGTGAGAATTCTCCGCAGCATGTCGCCCAGCCGCGCGCGCATCTCAGGCTCGCCCGTGATGCAGCGGGCGCGCGTCAGCGCCATATGCTCCCACGTCCAGGCGCTTTCTTCGTGATATTTGGCGAACGCCTCGAAGCTGGTCGCCAGCGGCCCGGCGTTACCCGAGGGGCGCAGCCGCATGTCGACCTCGTAAAGCGCACCCTCGGCCGTTTGCGCGGTGATCGCGGACACTATGCGTTGGATCAGGCGGGTGAAATAGACCGTTGCGCCCAGCGGCTTGTCGCCATCCGATTCCATCTGGTCGCCGGCGTCGAAAACCATGATCAGATCGAGGTCGGATCGGATCGACATCTGGCCGCTGCCAAGCTTGCCCATGGCGACGATGGCCAGGCCGGGTGCCGAGAACCTGCCGTGGCGCCGCGCGAACTCCGCTTCCACCCGCTCTTGCAGGGCCGCCAGCCCGGCATCCGCGATGGCCGTCAGATAGGGGCCCAGCCGGTCGCCCGTCGTCGTGCCGCGCAAAAGCTGCGCGCCGGCGCGAAAGCGATGGTCGCGGGTCCATTGGCGGAGGATGTCGAGCTCGTCCTCGTGATAGTGCGCCGGCGCCAACAGCCGCTCGATCTCGTCGGTCAGTTCCACGCGATTGGGCAGCGTGTCAAAGAACCCTGGTGTCAAGACGGCATCCAGCTCCTCCGGATTCTGGGCCAAATGGTCGGCCATGCGGTCCGATACGCCCAACAGCTCGACCACGAAGTTCAGCAGGCTCGGCTGGACCCGGAACATTGAGAAGAGTTGGATGCCCGCCGGCAGGCCCGCAAGGAACTTGTCGAACCGGTTGAAGGCCGTGTCGGGGTGGGGCGAGCGCCCGATCGCGCCCAGCAGCTGGGGCAGCATCTCGGTCAGCAGCCCACGCGACCGGTCGCTGCGCACGGCGCGATAGCGTCCGTGCAGCCAGCCGCGCACCGTGTCGACAATCTTGGCCGGCTCGCTGAAGCCAAGTCCGGCCAGAACCCGCTCGGTATCGGGCAACGCGTCGGGGCCGGTGAAGATGAGGCCGCTGTTGTCGCCCATCGTCTCGCTGAACAGTTGGCCGAACTGCCGTTCCACCGTGGCCAGGGTGGCGCGCAAGGCATCGCGAAAGTCGGCGTCTGGTTCGCCGAGAAAGCAGGCGAGCCGGGCAACACCTTCCGGCGATTCGGGCAAGCGCTGGGTCTGCTGGTCGTCGGTCATCTGAAGCCGGTGTTCGATCCGGCGCAGGCGTGCATAGGCCGTCGACAGTTCGTCGGCCACGTCGGTGCCGATCCGCCCCACCCCGGCCAGGGTTCGCAGCGTGTCCACCGTGCGGCGGCTGCGCAATCGCGGGTCACGGCCGCCGTAAATCATCTGTTGTGTCTGGGCGAAGAACTCGATCTCGCGGATCCCGCCCCGGCCGATCTTCAGATCATGGCCTTCGATCGCCATGCCGTTGGTGCCGGCCTTGCGGTCGAGCTGGCGCTTGATGCCGTGAATGTCCTGCAGCGACGCGAAGTCGAGATTGCGACGCCAGATGAAGGGCTGCAGGAAGGTCAGGAAGGCCTCGCCGGCCTCCAGGTCGCCGGCGATGGGGCGGGCCTTGATCATCGCCGCCCGCTCCCAATTCTGGGCCAGGCTGGCGTAATAGTTCTCCGCCGCGTCGAGACTGACGGCCAGCGGTGTCGCCCCGGGGTCGGGCCGCAACCTCAAATCGGTGCGGAAAACATAGCCGTCCGCCGTATGCTCCTCCATAATGCGAACCATGGAGCGCACGAGGCGAATCATGGTGCGCGGCAGGCGGTCGAGGTCGCCGGTTTGGATCCTTTCGGGGTCGTAGAAGATGATGAGGTCGATATCGCTGGAATAGTTCAGTTCGGCCGCACCCAGTTTGCCCATGCCCAAGACAATCAAGCCCGACCGGCTTTCAGGGTCGGCCGGATCGCTCAAACTCAAGGCCCCGCGGTCGGCGGCTATGCGCAGGCACAGACGGGTGGTCAGCCGCAGGGCCGTTTCCGCGAAGCGCGACAGGGCGCCGGTTACCTGGTCAAGGCTCCAAGACCCGCCGATGTCTGCCACCGCGATCAACAGCGCAGCCTGGCGCTTGGCCCGGCGCAAGGCCGCCATCAAAGGGTCCTCTTGCTCGGCGTCAGCCTGGTCGCGCCAAAGCGCGCCGATCAACCCGTCAAACACGCTGGTCGGCCCGTCAGCGGCGATCGCTTGCAGCAGGTCCGGTTCGCGTACCGCGCAGTCGGTCAGGAACGGGCTGTTGCCGAACAGGGCCGACAGCAGGCGGTCGTCCTGCCAGGCCGGGGCTGGATCGATCTGGCGCCAGCGTTCCCAGCCGAGTTCCAGCAGCCGGGCGTCGGCTGGCTGCGGCCAGTGGACAAGGGTGCCGTGCCCGGCTTTGGCTAGCGTCGTCATCACCGCCACACTTTGTCAACGCGGCGCCCAGGTCAAGCCGGTCGGGCGCGGGGCCGGCGGATGAGCTTTTGGCGCCTGGCGCTGCGCTTCGTCGTCGGTGTGTTCGGCGTGGTGGTCGTGCTCGCCGGGCTGGCCGTGTTGCGCCTGGCCGCCGGTCCGGTCGATGTCAGCTTCCTGACCCCTTACCTCGAAGACGCGATGACCGACGCTCCGGTGCGCCTCGACATCGACCGCACATCGCTGGTTTGGGACGGGTTCGGCACGCCGATCGAGCTGCTGGCCCGGAATGTCAGTGTGCTTGACGCCACGACCGGTGCGGACTTGGCCGATATTCCGGCCATGGCGGTAACGATCAATACGCCGGAGCTGTTTGCCGGGCACATCTCACCGAGAAGCATCACCCTGATTGAGCCGATCATGCGCGTTCAACGGGATGCGGACGGTTCGGTCGGGTTGGAGTTGGCGGGCCTTGAGTTGGGGCGCCCTGGCGGCGACGGGGGGGTGGCTGACAACCAGTCAGCCCTGGGCGGCCTCATGGCCATGCTGCAATCGAGCAATCCGATCTTGGCCGGGTTCGAGTCGCTTCGCATCGAGGACGGGCTGGTCTTCGTCGAAGACCGGGCGATCGGGCTGACATGGACGGCCCCGTCGACGAACATCGAGTTGCGGCGGTCGGCGGACGGCATCGAGGGCGCCCTGTCATTGGCGGCCGATATCGGGCAGCTTGAACTGGCGCTCGACTTCGACGGCGAACTGATCGATGCCGCCGCCGGGCCGTCGATCTCTGGGCAGATCGACCTGATGGTGCGCCAGGCCGACCGGCTGGTCAGCTACAGCGGCAGTGTTTCCTACCGGTCCGATCGACAAGGCTCGGTCGAACTGGTTGGCAGTCTGACCGGTCGCATCAACGCCAACAGCCCTGAGTTGAGGGCCGAGATCATCGTCGATCAGACCCTGAACCCGTTGTCATCGGTCATTCGCTACGCCATCGACCGGGTCGTGCCGGCCGACTGGGCCATGGCGGCGCCTGTACTGTCACCCTTGTCGAGCCTGACCACGCCAGTAACCGCGAGCGGCGAGTTGCAGCTGAACGACCGGTTCCTGCCGCAGCGGATCGAAATGCATATGCGGGCGGGCTCGGGCCAGCTGAACTTGCCGGCCTATTACGACGAACCCTTGAACGTCGCCGGTATCCAGTTGACGGCCGTCGCCGACTTCGCGACCCGTCGCTTCAGCCTGCCGCAGTTCACGATCGATGTCGGCGGGCCGCGGATCGACGTGACCGCGGAT
This sequence comes from Alphaproteobacteria bacterium, assembly GCA_028277405.1. Taxonomy (GTDB): domain Bacteria; phylum Pseudomonadota; class Alphaproteobacteria; order DSM-16000; family Inquilinaceae; genus JANQGH01. Next base: position 108,349 of record JANQGH010000050.1, read on the forward strand.
ATCCAGATCGAACCGATCGGCCTGCTCGACGCGGTCGGCACGGTCACCCTGTCGGACATGCCGGTCGACCTCTTGTCGCGCTACTGGCCCGAGGCGATCACGCCGGCCCGGCAATGGATCACCAGCCAGATCAGCCGGGGTGTGGTCCGGCGCGCCAGCATGGACATTCACACGCGCGCGTTCAATCTACCGGACCAGCCGGTGGAGCTGGTATCGCTGAACGGCGAGATGGATCTCGAAGACATGACCGTTGAATATCTCGGCGGCATGGATCCGGTTTCAGGCGCCAGCGGCACCGCCATTTTCAACGAACGCGACTTCATCATCACGCTGGACAGTGGATTTGTTCAGGGCGTGGATGTTCTGGCGGCAGTCATCGCCATCACGGAACTGGACCGCCCACCGGCCCAGTTAGACATTTCGCTGGCGCTGGCCGGCCCCGTGACGAATGCGATGGAGGTGATCAACGCGCCGCGCTTGCGGCTGGCCGATCGGGCGGGGCTTAACCCGACGCTGATCGGCGGCGAAATGTCGGGCCGGCTCGCCTTCAGCTTCCCCTTGGCGCGGCGGGACGAGGAGATACCGGTCGCGTATGGCGGCGTGTTCGCCATCGAAGGGGGGTCGGCCGATGGTGTCTTCGATTCCCTGACACTGACGGATCTGGCGGGCGAGGTTCGCGTTGACGGCGAGGGCTTCAGCCTGACAGGCACCGGCTCGCTGAACGGGCTGCCGGCCGACATTCTGATCGCCCAATCCTATGAGCCGGAGGGTGACGGCAATCTGCGGTCGGAGATCAGCACGACCTTGCCCGAGGGGCGCTATGACGTGCTCGGTGTTCCGGACATCCCTGGCTTGTCCGGCCCGCTGCCGATCCGGGTCGATGCCACTTTGCAGCGTGATGCCAGCCTGCGGCTGAACGCGGCCATCGACCTGACCCGCGCCCGGCTGGAGATAGAGCCGTTGCGCTATACCAAGCCCCCCGGCACCGCGGGCCAAGGCTGGGCCACAGTGACGTTGCGGAATGGCCAGGTGATCGGCGACGTGGCGTTTTCGGTCGACGCTATGGGCCTGGCCGCCAATGGCCGGGTTGAGCTAGACGAGGGCGGCGATGCCTCGTTCCTCGACGTCGACAGCCTTGTCTACGGCCGGACGGATGTCTCTGTTCAGGCGGCCTTTTCCCCGTCCGGGGCGGCGTCCGTGGACATCGAGGGCCGCCAGCTTGATATCCAGCAACTGATCGGCGATGTCGGGCTGAGCGATTTGGGTCTTGAGCAGGGGTCGACCGACGAACCGCCGCGCAACATCAGCGTCGCGGTCGATCGGCTGATCGTCGGCGGTAATCGGGGCCTGAATGATGTCACGGCCGACATGGCCAGCGAAGCCGGGGCGATGACCCAACTCAGCCTCACCGCGATGCATGACGGCGGGGGCGCCGTTGCGGTCAGCTTGCAGCCGATCGCCCAAGGCGATGCGTTGTCGGTGCGCAGCGCCAATACCGGCGCGCTGCTCAGCCTCTTGGGTGAGACGGATCGCATCAATGGGGGCCAGTTGGCGCTCGACGCCACGATCGCGGGCGGCACCACCTCCGGCATGCTGGTGGTGGAGGACTTCCGGGTACGCGACGCGCCCGAACTAGCCCGCATCATGGCGGCCGAACCCGTCGTGGCCCACGCCGAGCCGCCGGAGGCGGACAGCGTCGTCTTCAACAGGCTGGAGGCCGACCTGGCCCTGACCGGCGGTCGGCTGACCGTGCGCGACGGTCGCGCGTCGGGCGGCGAACTCGGCATCACCATGGGCGGTGTCGCGGACTTCTCGTCCGACACGATCGATTTCACCGGCACCTTCGTGCCGCTTTACGGCCTGAACTCGCTCTTGAGCGGCGTGCCGCTGATCGGCGATATCCTGTATGGCGGCGCCGGCGGCGGGGTCTTCGCCTTCACCTACCGGGTCTCCGGCCCGACGGACGCGCCGACGGTCTCGGTCAATCCCCTGTCGGTCCTGGCGCCGGGCATCCTGCGGCGCATCTTCTTCGAGGGGATGCCGCCTTCCTAAGCTGCTAAGGCTTAGCCCGGACGAACCAGAGCGTGTCGCTTCTTGCCGGCCGACAGCTTGATCGTGCCGTCGTCTGCCAACGTGCCGATATCGACCGCCTGCTCAGGGTCCGCGAGCTTGACGTCGTTGACCCGGCCACCGCCGCCGCTGATCAGCCGTCGCGCCTCGCCGTTTGAGGCGGCGAGGCCGGCCATAACGAACAGCCTGAAGGCCGGGATACCGTCTTCCAGTTCGCCCCGAGCGACGTCGACCTGGGGCAGCCCGGCCGCGCTTTCGCCCTCTTCAAAGGTGCGGCGCGCGGTCTCGGCCGCCTCCAGGGCGGCCTTCTCGCCATGGCAAAGGCGTGTGGCCTCGGTCGCCAGGATCTTCTTGGCCTCGTTGATCTCCGCACCGCCCAGCGCCTCCAGCCGCGTAACCTCGGCGATCGGCAGATCGGTAAACAGGCGCAGGAAGCGGCCGACATCCGCATCCTCGGTATTGCGCCAGAATTGCCAGTAGTCGTAAGGGCTCAGCCGGTCGGCGGCCAGCCAGACCGCACCCTCGGCGGTCTTGCCCATCTTCGCGCCCGACGCGGTGGTGATCAGCGGCGTGGTCAGCCCGAACAGGTCCGCGCCGTCAATGCGCCGGCCAAGCTCCATGCCGTTCACGATGTTGCCCCACTGGTCCGACCCGCCCAGTTGCAGGCTGCAGCCATATCGGCGATGCAGCTCCAAAAAGTCGTAGGCCTGGAGGATCATGTAGTTGAACTCCAGGAAGGTCAGCGGCTGCTCGCGATCGAGCCGCAGCTTGACCGAGTCGAAGGTCAGCATGCGGTTGATTGTGAAGTGCAGGCCCACATCCCGCAGAAACGGGATGTAGCCGAGACCGTCCAGCCAATCGGCATTGTTGGCGAGGATCGCGTCCGTCGGCCCGTCACCGAAGGCCAGGAAGCTGGCGAAGTTCGCCTTGATCCCGGCGATGTTGGCGTCGATCCGCTCCGCCGTCAGCAATTGGCGCGAGGCGTCCTTGCCGGACGGGTCGCCGATCTTGGTCGTGCCGCCGCCCATCAGCACGATCGGCCGATGGCCCAGCTGCTGCATCCAGCGCAGCATCATGATCTGCACCAGGCTGCCGATATGCAGGCTGTCGGCTGTGGCGTCGAAGCCGATATAGCCGACGACGGAACCCTCGGCCGCCTTGGCGTCCAGCGCCTCGGGGTCGGTGATCTGGTGGATGAACTGGCGTTCCTGAAGAACGTTGAGAAGGTCGGATTTGAAGCGTGACATTGCGATTTGGACCAGTCGAAGGAGTGGAGGCGGGCAGCAGCCCTATTCGGCTACGGCTTTGTTCGGTTCCAGGGCCGCGTCCAAATAGCTGTCGATGGTCTCGACCAGCGTGTCGATCTTGCCGTGAAAGAAGTGGTTGGCGGACTCAATGACCCGGTGATCGATCACGATGTCCTTCTGCAGCGACAGTTTGGCGACCAGCTTCTCGACCGATTCCGGCGTCACGATGTCGTCGTTGGCGCCATTGACGATCAGCCCGGATGACGGGCACGGCGCCAGAAAACTGAAGTCAAACATGTTTGCAGGCGGGGCGATCGACAGAAAGCCGTCGATCTCCGGCCGGCGCATCAGCAGCTGCATGCCGATCCAGGCACCGAAGCTGAAGCCACCGACCCAGCAGCCTGCGGCATTCGGGTTATAGGTCTGCAGCCAATCCAGCGCCGACGCCGCATCCGACAATTCCCCTTCGCCCCGATCGAACGCGCCCTGGCTGCGCCCGACCCCGCGGAAGTTAAACCGCATGGTCGAAAAGCCGCGGCGGGCGAAGGCCTGGAACAGGACATAGACGATCTTGTTGTTCATCGTGCCGCCATGTTCCGGATGGGGATGCAGCAACAGGGCGACGGGCGCGCCCGGCTTTTTGCCGTGCTGATAGCGGCCTTCGAGACGGCCGTCGGGGCCATTGAAAATGACTTCGGGCATCGGCGTGTGTTCCCTCCGGGTTGCCGCTGTCGAGGCTGGCTAGGCTCGGCCCCGTCGGCATTCGGCATAAACCTCATCTGACTGGAGGGGCATTTTCTCAGGAAAAACGCCTGGCCAGCCAGAATACTTGACCGCACTACCCGGATAATTATATTCCGATTGTCGCTAGTACCGGAGATCCGGACCGTCGAGAGCGCACAGCGGGTTGGTCCGGCACCGGCACGCGTGACTTGAAGGACAAGACCGGGCCGCGCAGGTCGCGTGGTATATCATAGGGATAGCCCATATGTTCAAGCGCCTTCGCGAAGACATTGACACCATCATGGCGCGCGACCCGGCTGCACGTTCCCGGATCACGGTGTTCTTCACCTATCCCGGCCTGCACGCCGTGATGTTTTATCGCCTGTCCCATCGGTTCGTGAACTGGAACATGCGCGGGTTCGCGCTGTGGCTGTCCTATGTCGGCCGCATCCTGACGGGCATCGAAATCCATCCCGGCGCCACGATCGGCCGGCGCTTCTTCGTCGATCACGGCACCGGGGTCGTCATCGGCGAGACGACGGAAATCGGCGACGACGTCACGCTTTATCAAGGCGTGACCTTGGGCGGTACGTCGTCGGACGGCGGCAAGCGCCATCCGACCTTGCTGGACGGCGTCATCGTCGGCGCCGGCGCCAAGATCCTGGGCCCCCATACGATCGGCAAGAACGCGCGGGTCGGCTCGAACGCCGTGGTGCTGAAGGATGTGCCGGAATGCGTCACCGTGGTCGGCGTGCCGGCGCGGCCGGCGGGCATGCCGAAGCAGCCCAAGCCCGAGTTCGTCGCTTACGGCACGCCGACGGACGATCTGCCCGATCCGGTGGCGCGCGCGGTGCACGGATTGAACGCCGAACTGGCGACGCTGCGTCAGCGGATCGTCCAGTTGGAGGACGAATTGGCCCACCACAGGGACGCGGCGCCGGACGGGCCGCTTGATGGCCGTGATGAGGAGGGTGCTGGAGAACAGCGCCGCGAAGGCCGGTGCTGACGATCGGCCCGAAGGTCGCGGGTAGGGGGAGATGAGTTCATGAAGCTGAGCACGAAGGGTCGGTACGCGGTCATGGCGATGGTCGACATGGCGCAGCATGCGCAAGGACGGCCGGTGGCACTGGCCGACATCGCCGCGCGGCAGGAAATCTCGCTGTCCTACCTGGAGCAGCTTTTCGCCAAGCTGCGCCGATCGGGCCTGGTCAAAAGCGTGCGCGGCCCCGGCGGCGGATATCTGTTGACCCGGGGAACCGACGACACCCGCATTTCCGACGTCATCGTCGCCGTGGACGAGCCCATCCGGGCGACCCGGTGTCCGTCCGGCTCGGGCGCTGGCTGCCGCAGCGACAAGAGCCGCTGCATGACCCATGATTTGTGGGAGGAGCTGGGCAACCAGATCCACCTCTATCTCAGCTCCGTCAGCCTCGAAGATGTCATTCAGCGCCGTGTCCTTGGCACCAGCCGCGTGTTCGCCGGTCTTCAAGTCGAAGAACGTCGCCGGCCGCGGCCCGCCATCGCGCCCGGAACCGTAGCGGCCGAATAGCCGTTCAGACGGTTCTCAAGGGGGGTTTCCGTGTCGGCGTCGATCTATCTTGACTACAACGCCTCAGCGCCGCTGTTGCCCGCAGCGCGCGATGCGGTGGTGGCCGCGTTGGACGTGGTTGGCAATCCGTCGTCGGTGCACCGGTTCGGCCGCGACGCGCGGCGCCTGGTGGACCATGCCCGCCGACAGCTTGCCGCGCGTCTGGCGGTCGATCCGCAGCGCGTGATCTTCACCTCCGGCGCGACCGAGGCGAACGCGGCGGCGCTTAGTGGCGTTGATGTGACCAGGCGCCTGGTTAGCGCCATCGAACATGACAGTGTGCTGGCTGCCAACGCGGTCGAGACCTTTGCCGTCGATGGCAAAGGCGTCGCGGACCTCGCCAGCCTTGAGCGCGCGTTGGTCGAAGCGGATACGCCTACGCTGGTCTCCTTGCAGCTCGTGAACAACGAGACCGGGGTCGTTCAACCTGTTCAAGAGGCCGCTGCGCTGGCCCGTGACCATGGCGCGCTGATCCATTGCGACGCCGTGCAGGCGCTGGGGCGCTTGGCGTTTTCGCCCGACGCTCTTGGGGTCGATCTCCTGACGCTCTCCAGCCATAAGATCGGCGGACCGAAGGGTGCCGGTGCCCTGGTCGTGCGCGACGGCCTGCCGCTAAAGCCTCTCTTGAGGGGCGGCGGGCAGGAACGCCGGCGCCGCGCGGGCACGGAGAATGTCGCGGCGATCGCGGGTTTCGGGGCCGCTGTCGAGGCCGCTAACATCGACGCCTGGTCTCGGGCGACGGGCCTTCGAAACCGGCTGGAGACCCAGCTGGTCGCAGCGGACGCCGGTGCGGTGGTCTTCGGCGCCCACGCGGACCGTGTGGGCAATACGACATGCGTTGCCATGCCCGGTGTCGATGCCGAAACCCAGGTGATGGCCTTCGATCTTGCCGGCATTGCGGTCAGCGCGGGTTCCGCCTGCTCGTCCGGCAAGGTCGCATCCAGCCATGTCTTGGGCGCCATGGGCGTTCCCGATGCGCTGGCACGATGCGCCGTTCGGGTCAGCCTCTGCCCCGACACGATGGCAGCGGACATCGATCGGTTTGTGGCCGTGTGGGGTCAGATCGCGGTCAGGGGTCAACAGGGGCGAAGGGCGGTGGCATAGGCGAATGAACAAGAACCGGAAACAGCGCTGATTTCCGTCAGCATCTTGCGAAGGAATGGCCGCCTTGCGGCCCAACAACACGAACGAGGAACAGAAGCAGATCCATGCCGATGATGGTTTTTATCGAACCCGATGGAACGAGGCGCGAGGTCGACGCCCCCAACGGTCTCTCCGTAATGGAGATTGCGCACTTGCATGACATCGACCTGGAGGGGGCGTGTGAAGGCTCGCTTGCTTGCTCCACCTGTCACGTCATCGTCGACAAGTCCTGGTTCGGCAAGCTGAAGCCGATCGAGGAGGATGAGGAGGACATGCTGGACCTGGCGTTCGGCCTGGCCAAGACGTCGCGCTTGGGCTGTCAGATCATCATGTCGGACGAGCTGAACGGTCTCACTGTCCAGCTTCCCAGCGGCACCAACAACATGATGATGTGAATACCCAGTAAACTAGTAGGGCTTTGAGAGTCAGATGCGATAGAATCGCGACAAATTAGGCTCTTGCCTGTTTGGAATACCTGACTTAAATAGTCTGTTATAGATCCCGAAGGGTTGGAGAACACGATGGCAGCGGTAACCGAGACGATCCGGCAGGTCGAACAGGTCACGACTGATCGTTACAAATACGGCTTCGTCACGGATATTGAGCAGGAAACCGCGCCGAAGGGGCTGTCGGAAGACATCATCCGCTTCATTTCGGCCAAGAAGGAAGAGCCGGAGTGGATGCTGGAATGGCGCCTCGAAGCCTTCCGCGTTTGGCAGACCATGAAGTCACCGGACTGGGCGAAGCTGAAGTTCCCGCCAATCGACTATCAGGACGCCTACTACTACGCCGCGCCGAAAAAGAAGCCGCAGCTCAACAGCCTCGACGAGGTCGATCCGGAGCTGCTGGCGACTTACAACAAGCTGGGCATCCCGCTGGACGAGCAGAAGATCCTGGCCGGCGTGGTCGCCGTCGACGCGGTGTTCGACAGCGTCTCGGTCGCCACCACCTTCAAGGAAAAGCTGGCCGAGGCCGGGGTGATCTTCTGCCCGATCTCCGAGGCCATCCGCAACCATCCGGACCTGGTGCGCAAATATCTCAGTTCCGTCGTGCCGGTCGGCGACAACTATTTCGCGGCGTTGAATTCCGCCGTGTTCACCGACGGTTCGTTCGTCTATGTGCCGCCAGGCGTTCGCTGCCCGATGGAGCTGTCGACCTATTTCCGCATCAACGCCCAGAACACCGGCCAGTTCGAACGCACCCTGATCATCGCCGACAAGGGCTCTTACGTCTCGTACCTGGAAGGCTGCACCGCGCCCCAGAGGGACGAGAACCAGCTGCACGCCGCGGTGGTCGAGCTGGTCGCCCATGACGATGCGGAGATCAAATACTCCACCGTGCAGAACTGGTATCCCGGCGACGAGGACGGCAAGGGCGGCATCTACAACTTCGTCACCAAGCGGGCGGCGTGCCGAGGCGACCGCTCCAAGGTGAGCTGGACCCAGGTCGAAACCGGCTCGGCCATCACTTGGAAGTATCCGAGCTGCATCCTGCAGGGCGACCATTCGGTGGGCGAGTTCTACTCCGTCGCCATCACCAACAATCATCAGCAGGCCGATACCGGCACCAAGATGATCCATCTCGGCCGCAATACCACCAGCCGGATCATCTCCAAGGGCATTTCGGCGGGCCTGTCCGACAACACCTATCGCGGCCTCGTGCGCATTCAGGGCAAGGCGGAAAACGCCCGCAACTATACCCAGTGCGACAGCCTGTTGGTCGGCGATCGCTGTGGCGCCCACACGGTGCCCTACATCGAGATGAAGAACCCGACCGCGCAGGTGGAGCATGAGGCGACCACCTCGAAGGTCAGCGAGGACCAGCTCTTCTACTGCCGCCAGCGCGGCATCGGCGAGGAAGAGGCGCTGGGTCTGATCGTCAACGGCTTCTGCAAGGAAGTGCTTCAGGTCCTGCCGATGGAATTCGCCGTCGAGGCCCAGAAGCTGGTGGCCATCAGCCTGGAGGGCAGCGTCGGCTGATGTCCGCCCGGTCCGATATCGCAGGGCGCGCGATCTGGTTCGCGCGCCGGCCTTCCGGGCGCGGCATCAGGCCGGTCAGTTGGCAGGGCTGGGCGACGGTCATTGCCTATCTCGCCGCCCTTCTGGCCGCGGCGGTGGCCATGCCGAAGCCGAATGCGCTGGAACCGATGGCGTTTGCCACGCCGCTGATCGCGATCCTTGCCGTGATGGGGCTCGCGACACTCCTGTTTGTCCTGTTGGTCCGCCGCCGCACGGCGGCCGACGATTGAAACTTTTGAAACTTTGAAGCTCAAGGGGTCCTGATGACCGCACCTTTGTTGGAAATTGACAATCTGCACGTCACCGTTGACGGCCGCGAGATCCTGCGGGGGCTGTCCCTCACGATCGGCGCCGGCGAGGTGCACGCGGTCATGGGCCCGAACGGTTCGGGCAAGTCGACGCTTAGCTATGTCATCGCCGGGCGCGAAGGCTACAACGTGACCGAGGGGTCTGTGCGCTTCCGCGGCGAGGATGTGCTGGAGATGGAGCCGGAGGAGCGCAGCCATGCCGGGCTGTTTCTGGCCTTCCAATACCCGTTGGAAATCCCGGGTGTCGGTACCAACACCTTCCTGCGTACGGCCTACAACGCCCACCGCAAGGCCCATGGCGAGCCGGAACTGGACGGCATGGCCTTTCTGAAGCTGGTCCGCGAAAAAACGAAGGCGTTGGGCATCCGCGACGAAATGCTGAAACGGCCGGTCAATGTCGGCTTTTCCGGCGGCGAGAAAAAGCGCAATGAGATTCTGCAGATGGCGCTGTTGGAGCCGGCGCTGGCCGTGCTCGACGAGACGGACAGCGGCCTCGACATCGATGCCTTGAAGGTGGTCGCCGAGGGCGTCAATGCCTTGCGCGCGCCGGACCGCTCGGCGCTGGTGATCACCCACTATCAGCGGCTGCTGTCCTACATCGTGCCTGACCATGTGCACATTCTGGCCGATGGCCGCATTGTCCGCTCCGGCGGCAAGGAGCTGGCGATCGAGCTTGAGGCCAAGGGTTATCAGGACCTGATCCGAGAGGCCGCGTGATGGCCGACGAAGCAAGCCTGGCCGGTTTCGCCGAGGGCTTTGACGCCGCCCTGTCGGGCCTGCCCGGCCGGGCCTTGACCGATGCCCGGCAGCGCGGCATGGCCGCTTTTCAGGCACACGGGGTTCCCGGGCGTCGCGTCGAGGCCTGGAAGTTCACCGATCTTCGCCGCTTTCTGTCGCGCCACGCCTTTGGCCCCGCGCCGACAGGTCTCGTCGATGGCGACGTGGCCGGTCGGGTCGCCGCGTTGGGGTCTGTTGATGATGCCGCCAGGCTGGTCTTCCTGAACGGTCGCTTGGTGGCCGACCTGTCAGCGCTGCCGCGCTTGCCGCACGGGGTCACGGTGTCGGGCCTCGCCAATGCACTGGCCAAGCCGGACGCGACCGGTCTGGTCGGTTTGCTGGGCACGGTGATCGGCGAGACCGAGGATACCCTGATCGGCCTGAATGCCGCCTGGATGGAGGACGGGTTCCTGCTGGACGTGCCGGCAGGGGTCGCGGTGCCGGGACCGATCCGCATCATCCATGTCATTCAGCCTGGAAAAGACGCGTTCGCCGTTCATCCCCGCCATGTGATCAGGCTGGGCGCAGCCGCGAGCGCAACGATCATCGAGGATCATATTGGTGGCGACGGCGCGGCCAGTTTTGTGAACGCCGTGACAGAAGTCACGCTGGCCGAGGGCGCATCGCTGCGGCACTACCGCAACGCCGACGGCGCACTGCAGGGGCTGGAGGTCCAGCGCGTGCACGCCCATGTCGCGCGCGATGCCCGCTTTGAAAGCTTCGTGCTGGCGATCGGCGGCCAGCTCACCCGCCATGAGAGCGTGGTCACCCTGGCCGGGCCGGCGGCGGAGGCCCATGTCGGCGGCGCCTATCTGGGCCGGGACCGACAGCACCGCGACAACACCATCCTGGTCCAGCACGACGCGCCCAACTGCCTGAGTCGGCAGGTGTTCAAGGGCGTGCTGGACGACCGCGCGCGGGGCGTCTTTCAAGGCAAGATCAAGGTCGACCGTCTGGCGCAGAAGACCGACGGTCATCAGCTCAACAAATCGCTGCTGTTGTCCCGGGGCGCGGAGATCGACGCCAAGCCGGAGCTTGAGATCTACGCCGACGACGTCAAATGCAGCCATGGCGCGACGGCTGGCGAAATCGACGGCGATGCGCTGTTCTACCTGCGCTCGCGCGGGGTGCCCGAGACCGCCGCACGACGGCTGCTGGTCCAGGCCTTCCTGGCCGAGGCGCTGGCCGAGATCAGCGACGATGGCGTTCGGGACCGTTTCGGCGCTATGGTCGATACCTGGATGACGGAGGAATTCTCTCGAAAGGATGCGGCATGACCGCCGTGAGCCAGAGGGCCCGGCCAGATCTGGGGGCCAACGAGGGCGCGGGCGCGACCGCCATGCTGCATGTCAGCGCGGTCAACGACTATGATCTGACCGCCATCCGTCAGGATTTTCCGATCCTGGCGCGCACGGTGTATGACAAGCCGCTGGTCTATCTCGACAACGCCGCGTCGGCGCAGAAGCCGCGATCGGTGATCGAGGCGGTGGACCGGCACTATCGCGAGGACTACGCCAACGTCCATCGCGGGCTGCATTATCTCAGCACCCGGTCGACCGAGCTGTATGAAGGTGCGCGCGAAACCATCCGTGCGCATATCAATGCCGCCTCGACCAAGGAGATCATCTTCACGCGCGGCGCGACCGAGGGCATCAATCTGGTCGCCGCCAGCTATGGCGCGATGGCGTTGCAGGAAGGCGACGAGATCGTCATCTCGACGCTGGAACACCATTCCAACATCGTGCCCTGGCAGTTGCTGGCCCAGGCCAAGGGGCTGGTCCTGAAGATCGCGCCGGTCGACGAGGACGCCAATTTCCTGTTCGACGATTATGTCGACCTCTTGACTGAGCGCACCAAGCTGGTGGCGATCACCGCCGTCTCCAACGCCGTCGGCACCATCACCCCAATCGAGGCGATCGTGCAGGCCGCCCGCGAGCGCGGCATCGCCACCCTGGTCGACGGCACCCAGGCCATCGTGCACGGCCTGGTCGATGTCCAGGCGCTCGGCTGCGACTTCATGGTTTTCTCGTCGCACAAGGTCTATGGGCCGTCCGGCGTCGGCGTGCTGTACGGCCGCGAGGCTTTGTTGGATGCCATGCCGCCCTATCAGTCGGGCGGCGAGATGATCCGCACGGTCAGCTTCGAAGGCACCAGCTTCGCCGACTTGCCGACCAAGTTCGAGGCCGGCACGCCGCCGATCGTGCAGGCGATCGGGCTGGGGGCCGCCATCGACTATCTGAACGGCGTCGGCTTTGAGCGCATTGCGGCCCATGAGGCCGACCTGCTGGCCTACGCGACCGAACGGCTGGAGGCGGTCGAGGGTATCACTATTGTCGGCAAGGCCGAACGCAAGGCGTCGATCCTGTCGTTCACCCTGGACGGCATTCACCCACACGATATCGGCACGCTGGTCGACCGCTACGGCGTCGCCGTGCGCGCCGGCCACCATTGCGCCCAGCCGCTGATGCAGCGCTACGACCTGCCGGCGACGGCGCGGGCCAGCTTCGGCCTCTACAACAGCCGGGCCGAGGCCGACCGGCTGGCGGAGGCCTTGGAACAGGTCAAGCGGATCTTCGCGTGAGGGCGCGGTGACGGAGGACAAGGATTTGGACACACCGACAAGGGCCGCCGACGAACCCGTCAACCGGGCGCCGCCGCCGGGCTACAGCCTGGCCAGCTTCATGCCCGATCTGGAGGTGGTGGAGCCGGAATGGATCCACGACAAGCGCGTGGCCTCGGGCACGCCGGACACCGATCCTGCAGTCATCCGGCAAAAGCTGGTCGACAATCTCAGCCAGATCTACGACCCGGAAATCCCGATCAACATTCACGAGCTGGGCCTGATCTACCGCATCGATGTCGGCGAGGAGGGGGCCGTTCATATCCTGATGACCTTGACCGCGCCGAACTGTCCGGTGGCGGGCAGTTTGCCGCGCATGGTAGAGACCGGCGCCGGCCTGGTGCCGGGCGTAGGCAAGGTCGAGGTCGAGCTGACCTGGGAACCGGCCTGGAGCCTGGACATGGCAAGCGAAGATGCAAGGCTGGTGCTCGGCTTCTGACACGCATGCGGCCTTGCACGCTTCGCCGGCCGGCCAGATATGGTAAGGTATGTGATGCGGTGGATTGAGTAGGAAGGGGCAGGCCGATTTCTGAAGGTACACAACGGGTTGTTGGCAACGGGCGCCAGGCGGTCGGCGGTGGCCGCCGAGCGCCGGGCGAGCATGTCGAGGCGCTGAACTCGCTGCGGGGCAGCATCGACAATATCGACGCGGCGCTGATCCATATGCTGGCGGAGCGGTTTCGCTGCACGCAAAAGGTCGGCGAGTTGAAGGCCCAATACGACCTGCCGCCGGCGGATCCGGCGCGCGAACAGCGCCAGATTGCTCGCCTACGGCACTTGGCCGAGGAGGCCCAGCTGGACCCGGACTTCGCGGAGAAGTTCTTGAATTTCGTGGTCAAGGAGGTCATCCGGCATCACGAAGCCATTGATCGCCAATAGCGGCGGTCGCTGGATAGACGGAAGAGCGCGCCGGGCGGCGCGCGGGAGAGAGAAAGATGGGTGCTGAGACCTTGGCTGCCCCGGCGAGACCGGCTTTGCCGCCACCGGTGACCATCACCGACCGGGCGGCGGCGCGGCTGCGCGAGCTGATGGACAAGTCGGACAAGCCGATCATCGGCCTGCGGGTCGGCGTGCGCTCGCGCGGCTGTTCGGGCCTGTCCTACTTCTTGGAGTATGCCGACGAGCAGAAACGCTTTGAGGACAAGGTCGAGACCAAGGGCGTCGCCATCCTGATCGAACCCTCGGCCTCCATGTTCCTGATCGGCACGGAAATGGACTATGTCGAGGAAGACCTCGGCGCGCGCTTCGTCTTCAACAATCCCAACGAGGTCGACCGCTGCGGCTGTGGCGAGAGCTTCCGCGTCCAGCAGCAGGAAGCCGAGCCGGCCGCACCGTAGACGGGCCAGGCTTCAGGCGGTGCCCGATACGCCCGGGCGCCGCGAAATCCGCCCCAAAATCAGCCGCAAGACACCGGGTCTGCAAACAGTTCGGATCAATCAGCTTCCCGGTTGCCGGCGATCGAAGAGCATCGAGACGGGCTTGTGGTCGCTGGTCATCGCGTACCGAGGGCGCGGCCCGGTGATCGCGTGATGGACGTCGTGCTCGACATAGCCGCCGCCCGGGCGCGCCCGATAGGCCGCCTTGGTGTCGCCGTCTCGACCGGTGAGGCTCTGGCTGAACAGAATATGGTCCAGCAAGATTCTGGGGTTTCGGCCCGGATCGATCCGGTCCTCGAAGAAGACCGTCCAGCGCTCCGATTCCTCCAGATCGAACAGGGCATGGTTTAGAAAGCGCCGTGCGAAGAAGACCTCGCCCTGAAGGGTGCTGATCAGGTCGTGGTACAGGAACCGACGCTCGATCACTTCCTTGCCGGGCCCGTCATTCAGGTCGCCGGCAACGATGATCGCCGCGTTGGCGTCCTCCTCGAACCGTTGATCGATATAGTGGCGGACGTCGGCACACTCGGTGCTGATCTTCACCCGTGCCTTGATGACCTCGGCCACCAGCTCCGGGTTGTTTTCGAAGAATGACGGGTCGGATGCGTCGCCATTGGGTCTTACCCCTGTGTACTTGCTCTTGAGATGACAGCCGACGATTTCCATCGCTGCGCCACCGATCTCAACCAGAAGAACTTGGGGGTGACGCCAATGGCGGTGATTCCTGTCGATCTCGAACTCCAGGTGACCCCCGGCCAGCTTGGGGAATGATACGTCCCATCTGCCTTTCGCGTGCGCCCCGTTGGAGTTCTGTTCGGTGTGGTGTTGCCAGATATCGAGATGCAGCAGCGATGCGTTGATGTCGCGGTCTTGCTTGACCAGGAACCATAGCCATTGCCGGCCGTTTCCCCTGGCCGAGCCGGACATGCCGTAGTCCCTGCGGTCGTCGGTTCCCCGCGTCACAAGATTGTATCCCGGGGCGGCCTGGTCGAAGAACGCGCGTGCCCGTGCTTCACCGTTGGGGCCTTCGCTGACAAACAAGATGTCCGCATCGAGCGCGGCGATCTCGTCGCGGATGGCCGCGAATCGACGCTCGGCTTTTCGTTTCCGGCGAGGATCGGTGTCGGCCAGTCGGTCGATCAGCTTGTCGGCGTGCTCAATGTTCCAACTGGTCAGCTTGAACGTGTCCATGGCTGCTGCCTCCCCCAGTGCTACCCTCTTGTACCGGCCTTGCGTTAACTCAACGTCCATTTCTCTTGGAGAAATAGACGGTCAATGCGGACGGGGCCGATCAAGGAAGGTTCGGTCCGGGCACGCAAAGGCTGCTAGCCCGTGGCGCCGGATGCCGCTGGCGTTCCTCGTCCGCCCTTCCTATATTCCGCGCCATGAACAGCCTTGGTTTCGAAAAGCAGCCGCGCGACACGCGCGTCGTGGTCGCCATGTCCGGCGGCGTCGACAGCTCGGTGACGGCTGCCCTGTTGGCCGAACAGGGCTACGACACCGTCGGCATCACGCTGCAGCTTTACGATCATGGGCTGGCGGTGCAGCGCAAGGGCGCCTGCTGTGCCGGGCAGGACATTTACGACGCGCGTCAGGTGGCCGACCAGATCGGCTTTCCGCACTATGTGCTGGACTATGAGAGCCGCTTTTCCGACGCGGTGATGGACGATTTCGCGGACAGCTATCTGCGCGGCGAGACGCCGATCCCCTGCGTGCGCTGCAATCAGCGGGTCAAGTTCCGCGATCTGCTGGCGACCGCGCGCGACCTTGGCGCCGACTGTCTCGCGACCGGCCATTATGTCCGGCGGGTCGACGGTCCGAAGGGTCCCGCGATGCTGCGTGCCGCTGACGTCAGCAAGGACCAGAGTTACTTCCTGTTCGCCACGACGCCGCAGCAGCTCGATTTCCTGCGCTTTCCGCTTGGCGGCCTCGACAAGGCCGAGACGCGGGCCCATGGCGAGCGGCTGGGCCTGTCGATCGCGGAAAAGCCGGACAGCCAGGACATCTGCTTCGTGCCCGACGGGCGCTATGCCAGCGTCGTCGAACGGCTGCGGCCGGGCGCGGTGGAGCCGGGCGAGATCGTCGACCAGGCGGGCACGGTGCTCGGCCGGCATGACGGCATCATCCGTTACACCATCGGCCAGCGGCGCGGCCTCCAACTCGGCCATCAGGTGTCCGGCGGCGAACCGCTTTACGTGGTCGGCCTCGATGCCGAACGGCATCGCGTGATCGTGGGGCCGAAATCGGCGCTTGGCCGCGACCGGGTGGTCGTGCGCGAGGTCAACTGGCTGGGCGATGCACCACTCGACCAGCGTGCCGAACGGGTCGAGGTAAAACTGCGTTCAGCCCAGCCGGCCGTGCCGGCCAGCGTGCGTGGTCTCGGGGACGGCGCCGCCGAAATCCTGCTCGACGCGCCCCAGGATGGCGTGGCGCCGGGGCAGGCGGCGGTGTTTTGTCGTGGCGACCGTGTGCTGGGCGGCGGCTGGATCGCCAGTGCCCATCTGACCGAAGCCTTGGCAGCCTGACGACATGACCGATGCAACCAGCCTCACCGCGCTGACCGACCGTGTGCGCACCCTGGTCGGCCAGCAATCGCCCCTCGGCCATACCCTGACCCTCGATCTGGGCGATACCGGCCGCGTCTTCGTGGACGGGACCGACGCCGACAGCGTGGTCGACAATCGCGAGACGTTGGCCGCCTGCACGATCACGCTATCCGCCGAAACGCTCGCCGGCCTGTTAGACGGAACCGTGGACGGGGGTGCGGCGTTCATGAATGGCCAGATCAAGGTCGCCGGCGATTTCCAGGTCGCCTTGGCACTGGCGGGCATGCTCTCCGAGTAGGGTTCCGCCTATCGTATCAGACGGTGTTCGGCGATCACCGCCATACCGACAAGATGGCCGACAAGATCAGGATCAAAACCGCCTGCGCCCCGATCGCCAGGAAGAAGGCGCTCCATCGGCGCAGAAACGCGTAGCCTGGCAGGGCCGTCGCTATGCAAAAGCTGATGGCCACGAACAGGCCAAGTTCCAGCCCGTCGCCAAGCGATGCGACGGCCAATCCGCGCTGCAGCCCGGCGAGGCCGATCGTGAGCACAATCATGCAGACCAGCCCGATCGCATAGGTGTATCCGGGAACCTCTTTGGCATGGGCCTTCTTGTCGGTTGCGCCGTAGGCCTTTGCCCAAGGCTCCCCGAACAAGACGAGGAACCAGAGGGTGAGAAACGCTTGCCCGACGATCACGCAGACGATGATCGCCAACCAGTTCAGGCCATCGAAGTTCATTTCCATCACGTACTCCTGCCAATGTCAGAGGGCCGCATCGGGCAGCCTTGAGCGGTTTGTAGGGATACAGATCCCGTCGCTAGGGTGTGTTCGCACCGTCGGCGAACGCCGCGAATGCCGGCAACACGAGGTTCCAGCCGCGTTCAAACAAGGCGACGCGCTCTTTCCAAAGATCGGCCAGCGCGCTGTCGCCTTCTGAATGGGTGATTTCGACGAGCGTTCCTGTCCGGTCGGCGGCAAAGTTGACGCTGACCAATGTGGGGCCGGCCCCCTTGCCGGGATTCCAGGTATAGGTGATGGTCTTCGGTGGGTCGCAGGTCACGACCTCACCCAGTTCGAACTCGTCGCCATTTGAGGCGCGCTCCCAAAACCGCCCGCCAGCGACGGGGTCCAGCAGAATACGGGAATCATCGAAGCGCCGATGGCCGGGCGGCCACCAGAGATCGACGTGCCGGGTGAAAACGTCGAACGCGTGGGCAGCGGCGCAGCGGACACGGATGGATTTCCGCAACGGGTCATTCATGGTCTTTTGCCGGCTGCGTGTTTTCCGCGACCAGTCGGAACCGCCCCAGCGCCTCGCTCCAGAAACTGTCGAGCCAGTCCCGCGCGTTCTCAAACCCCGTTGCCTCCAAACTGTAGAGATTGCTCGCGCCGTCGGGTCTATGCGTCACCAGACCGGCGCGGTTCAGCAGCCGAAGATGTTTGGAAACGGCAGGTCGGCTCACCGGCAATTGCTCGGCCAACTCCGTCACGTTTAGGGGTTTGATGGCCAGCAGCTCCATGATCCGTCGCCTGAGGGGGTTTCCAAGGGCATCGAATGCGAGGGTTTGATCGCGTCTTAGCTGAGGATGCTGAGTCGACACCGGGCTCGCTGTGCTAGGTAATTTCTAAGTTACGTTACGTACAAGTTACCATAGCCGAGTCGGTAGTCAATACGCGGTCGAAGACTGACACCGCTTTGAGCAGAGTTTAGATGTTCGCTGACCTATGAAAGGCGGGGGGCGCGATCGGCCCATCCAGCGAGACCCTTGCCGGAAGCGCTGTCGAGTAGCCCTTAAAGCCCGGTCTCGATCACCACCTTGCCGTGGGATGTGCGCGGCGCTTTCAGATAGTCCCAGGCGTCCCGGTATTGCTCCATCGGATAGACCCGGTCGATGCGCGGCGCGATCGCGCCCGATGCCAGCGCGTCATAGACGAACGCCTTGCCCTTGGCGCACATCTCGGGGTCTTCGACGTAATTGAAAAGCGAATAGGGGTGGAACCAGGCATTGGCCTGGAACAGATCGACCATCGGCAGGGTAGGGAAAGTCTCGTCCAGCGTGCCGTAGCAGAAGATCTTGGCGTTCTTCGCCAGGGCCGGGCTGTATTGCCGGATCATGCCGGCGCCGACGGGGTCGAACGCGGCGTTGATGCCCTTGCCCCCGGTGATGTCCCGCAACTGCTGCGCCATGTCGCCGCTGCCCGAGACGATCACATGATCGGCGCCGACTGCCTTCAGGTAGGAGCGGTTGCGCTCAAACCGAGTCGTGGTGATCATCGTGGCACCGCGCATCCGGCCGATTTCCAGGGCCGCCGTGCCGGCCGTGCCGGTGCCGGCGGTGGCCAGGAAGTGCGTGCCCGGCCCGGCCTTCGACAGCTCCACGACCGGAAAGTAGGCGGTCATGTACTGCATCCAGACCGAAGCGCTCTCCACGGCCGTTAGGCCAGGCGGTGCGGCGGTCACATAGCGCGCGTCGACAATCGCCGTTTCCGCGCTGGTCCCCTGGTTGTAGTAGAAATAGGGCAGGGTGCAGACGCGCTGCCCCGGCGCCACGCCGGTCACCCCCGGCCCAATGGCGTCGACGATGCCGGCGGCTTCCATGCCGATCCGTGCCGGCAGGCTGCGAAAGCTGAACGAGTACATGTCGCGCATCAGGTTCATGTCGCCCCAGTTGAGGGCAAACGCCTCGACCCGAAGTCTGATCTCGCCGGGTCCCGGTTCCCGCTCGTCGCACGCCTGCAGCGTCAGGCCCTGATAGCCGGAGTAATCGTGAATTACCCATTCACGTGGCATCGCAGACCTCCCTGTCTTTAGGCCATCAATTTCACCGCGCGACGATGTGGCGGTCCAGCACGTCGTCGATCTTGCGCTTGAACCGCTCGATCCTAAGCGCGCTGACGGTTTCGATCGAATAGAGTGATAGAGCCCGTAGCCGCGCGTTTGGCGCGCAACCCTTCAGCAATGCGGTCTTCAGATTACGGCGCACGGGCTGGCGCATGACCAGCCGGTCGACCCATTTCGGCGATCCAAGCGTCGTGATTGCCAGGCAGCGCGTCAGCCTGGTCAGGCGCGGGATGATCGCCTTGCCCTCGGGATGGTTGTCGAACGCTACGCCGGGCGCCCAGACGCGGTCGAACCAGCCTTTCAGCATCGCCGGATAGCCGAACCACCAGGTCGGAAAGATCAGCACCAGGGCATCGGCGCGCTGAAGGGCGTCGGCTTCACGCTCGATACCGGGCCAGTCATAGCCCTCGACGTAGTAGTTGGCCCGTTCCTCGCCCGTCAGCGCCGGCGCGAAGCCGGACTGGTAGAGCTCAAGACGTTCCACGGTAAGCGCGCTGCGCTCCAGCCGTTCGACCACCCGGTCGGTCAGGTGGCGGCAAAGGCTGTCCTCCAGCGGATGGCAGGACACGACCAGGCAGGTGCGTTCCTGTGCCGGACCGTCGGTCATGCCGCGCTGGCCCTGGCGGCGCGCACGTCCTTGGCGTCCATGCCGGCCCGCCGTGCCGCCTCCAGCCCTTCGTCGCTGTCCTCGAACACCAGGCACGCGGTCGGTGCGGCTTTGAGCCGGCGCGCCGCCTCCAGAAACACGTCAGGCGCGGGCTTGCTGTGCGCCACGTCTTCAACAGCGACGATGGCATCGAACAGCGGCAGTAGATCGAGCGCGCGCAAGGTAGCCTCGACGATCGGCCGCTGCCCGCCGGAGGCCACCGCCATCGGCACTCGGCCGCGGAAGTGTCGGGCGACGGCCGCAACCGCGTCGAAGGCGTCGACGTCATGCAGATAGTCGAAGAACAGCACCCGGCTGCGCTCGGCCAAGGCTGCGCGGTCCAGCTTGGCGCCGAATTCACGCTCGAACTGGTCGAACACCTGGTCGCGGGAAAAGCCGATGCGGGCGAAGTACCAGGCGCGGTCCATGGCTTGCCCCTGCTCGGCGAAGGCCTCGCTGAAGGCGCGATAGTGGACCGGTGATGTGTTGGCCAGCGTGCCGTCGCAGTCGAAGATCAGGGCGTCAAAGCGCTGCTCTGTCGCGTAGTCTAACAGGGATATCACGGCACTCCTCCGGTTGTGCCAATCGTCGCCCGATTGCTACACGCGAGGAGCCGCCAGGTACAGCGACGAACCGGTATGGGAGGTCTGACGCGGCCGGCGATGGTCAGCCGGCCGCGTCGGAACACGCCGCTCAGTTCGAACCGGTCAGATTCATCCGGAACAGCGAGAAGCCTTCCTCGTCATCCTCGACATAGTCGGCGTGCGGAATGGTGTGCAGATGGTTCTGCGCGGCCGGTCCGCTGACGAAGATAACGTTGGAGGCGTTCGCCATCGGCCGGAACGACCAATTGTTGTCGGCCGACGGGTTGATCGTGCCCTGGTCGACGATGTACCGCACGATCACGTCGCGGTTGGTGTCCGGCCCTTCGAACACGATCACCTCGCCGCCAATGCCGGGGAAGTTGCCACCGCCGCTGGCACGGTAGTTGTTGGTGGCGACGATGAATTCCCGGTCGTCGTCGATCGGCTGGCCGTCATAGGCCAGATCGACGATGCGCCGCGCGTCCGGATTGATCAGATTGCCCTCGGTGTCGTAGCGCGAGGGCTGGGTCAGATCGATCTGATAGGTGACACCGTCGATGACGTCGAAATTGTAGGACGGGAAGTCGGTGTTGATCAGCACCTGTTCGGTATCGCTGTCCTCGATCTGATTGAAGATGCCGGCCGACCGTTCCAGCCATTCCCGCACGTTGGCGCCATTGATGCGCACGGCCCGCACCGTGTTGGGATAAAGGTAGAGATCGGCGACATTGCGGATGGCGATATCGCCGGCGGGCACGTCGGTAAAGTATTCCGGCCCGCCCCGGCCACCGGCCTTGAACGGTGCGGCGGCGGACAGGATCGCCAGCCCCTCATGGGGCGTGCCCTGCATCATCTGGTCGATGTACCACATCTGGGCCTGGCTCACGATCTGCACCGACGGGTCGTCGGCCACCAGCGCGAAATAGCTGTTCACCGGCGCGGAGATCTGCCCGACCGAGGCGCGGACGTAGGCCAGCGTTTCGTCGTGCGCCTGCTGGGTGGCGGCCAGCACGGCCGGGCTGGCCTCGACCAGCGGGATGACCTCGCGACCGTCGCGCTCGTAAATCGGACGCGCCTCGTTGACGCTGTCCAAGACGCGCCATTCGCCACCCTCGTTGGACAGCATCAGGTCGATGACGCCGAGATGGCTGCCCCAGAAGCCGCCCATGACGGCGGGCACGCCGTTCAGCGTGCCGGCCTCGGCGTCGATGCCTTCCAGATCGGCGTAGTCGGGGCCGGGGAAGACCAGATGGTGGTGCCCGGTCATGATCGCGTCGATGCCGGGCACGGTGCTGAGCTGATAGCTGGCGTTTTCCAGCTCCGGCGAGTCCTGCTCCAGGCTAATGCCGGAGTGGGACAGCGCGATGATGATGTCGGCCCCTTCCTCCTGCATCTGCGGTACCAGGGCGCGCGCGGTCTCCACAATGCCGCGCACACCGACATTGCCTTCCAGATGGCGCCGGTCCCAGGTCATGATCTGCGGCGGGGTGAAGCCGATCACGCCGACCCGGATCGTGTGCTCATTGCCGTCGCCGTCGATCACGGCACGGTCCAGGATGGTGTAGGGCGGGACATAGAAAGTGTCCGCCGCGATGGTCGCGGCCGGCAGGCCGGTGTGCACGTTGGCCAGCACGATCGGGAAATCCGCGCCGGCCATGGCCCGGTTCAGGAATTCCAGCCCGTAATTGAACTCATGATTGCCGATCGTGGCGGCGTCGAAATCCATCTCGTTCATTGCCGCGATGATCGGGTGCACGTCGCCCTCGGCCAGGCCGCGCTGATAGGCCATGTAGTCGCCCATCGGGTTGCCCTGCAGGAAGTCGCCATTGTCCAAGAGCATGGTGTTCGGCGCCTCGGCGCGGATGCCGTCGACCAGGGTCGCGATCTTGGCCAGGCCGACCTGATTGTCCTCCCGGTCGCGGTAATAGTCGTAGGGGAAGACATGGACGTGAATGTCCGTCGTCTCCAACAGGCGCAGATGCACGTTGCCGGCGCCATAGGCCAGGCGCGGCCAGGGCGACAGCGCAAAGCCGGCGCCGGCGCCGACGGCCCCGGCGGTGCTCAGAAAACGGCGGCGGGTGAGGGGGGAATAGAGTTTCTTGATCATCGGTGAAGCCTCTTCTTGTTTGCTTCTTGTCTGCTTGTTTTCTGGCGGCATCCTAGCAGCTTCGGCACCTTAGGTGTATCGCTCACGGAGGGACGGGCCAATTCGACCCGCAAGTGGCCGCGGCCCAATTCGTACGCCGCGTCGACCGACTGGACGCCGCTCGCTTGACAGCTCAACCCGCCTGCCCCTATATCCCCGCCACCTGGGTATGGCGGAGTAGCTCAGCTGGTTAGAGCAGCGGAATCATAATCCGCGTGTCGGGGGTTCAAGTCCCTCCTCCGCTACCAGTTTCATTCGAAAGATCAACTT
>JANQGH010000013.1 GCA_028277405.1 Alphaproteobacteria bacterium
GGTGCCCGATCGTTCGGCCGCGATGCCGAGCAGAACGGCCGTCGTTGCGTGAACTGGGGCCCGATCACCACGCCGCCTGCCACTTTCCGGCGACCTGACGGAACGTGTCGCTCGCCTCGGGCCGTGCGTCGAGGCCCCGGTCGACTGGCTGGCCAAGCCGATGTACCGTTCCGACCATGGACCGAAAAGACGCCGATATCGATGTTCGCCAAGAACTGACGCACGCCTATCACGCCGACGCGCAGGCCGCCGCGAAGACCGGCGCCGATGCCCCGGTCGAAATCCGCTTGGCCCGCGCGGAAGACGCCGATGGTCTCGCGCGGTGCTTCTACGGCGCCTATGGCGACAGCTACGACCATGAGTGGGTCTACAAGCCCGACGCGCTGCGGCGGCGCTGGGCCGAACGTATGATGATGTCCGTTGTCGGCCTGGCACCGGACGGCGAGGTGATCGGACATCTGGCGGCATCCTTTGCGGGGCGCGCGTCCAAGGTGGCAGAGGCCGGCCAGGCCGTGGTCAGCCCGCGCTACCGTGGTCATCATCTTTTCGAATCGATGAAGCAGCAGCTCGCGGCCTGGGCGGTCGATGAGGGCCTCTATGGCCTGTTCAGCGAGGCGACCACCGCCCACCCCTATTCCCAGCGCGGAAACCTGGCACTTGGGGCGCACGAGATGGGGTTCATCTTCGGCTATATCCCCGGCGGCGTTCAGTACAAACAGATGGCCGATCCTGCGGCGCTTCACCGGAAAACGGCCGCCCTGATGTATCTTCGCACCAACCGCGAGCCCAGCCGAACGGTGCATCCGCCCGCCGCATATCGAGAGATCGCGATGCGCATTTACGGCAATGCGGGGTTCGCCCGCACCGCGGGCACTGGTGAGATTTCACCAAGCGATGCCGATGGCCAGGTGCATCTGAAGCGCGACCACGATCACAACGCCGCGCTGTTGACCTGCGACAGCGTCGGCGCCGCTTCATGCGCCGAGATCGCTGCCCGCGTCGAGACGCTGAAGGCCGAGGGTCTCGCCTGCCTATTCATCGACCTGCCCCTGGCCGACCCCAACCTGTTCGTCTACGGCGCGGATTTGGCGGACCTGGGCTTCGCGTTCAGTTGCATCCTGCCCGAGGCGCGACAGGACGGGGACGTCCTGCGGCTGCAGTACCACAACGAACCGGACATCCATCTTGGGCAGATCGCCACGTCATCGGACTTCGGCCACGCGCTACTGGCCGAGATCGCGGCCGGTTACCAAAGAAGCGGATGACGGGACCCACGTCAGCCCGCCAACCAGGCCCCATCAGGAGAGTGAAAGATCGAAGATCCGCGCTGCGTTGAAGCGGAAGACCGCCTCCAGTTCCGGCTTCGTGAGATCGCCAAGACAGTCGATCACGGTGGAGAGCTGGTGCTCGGTTTCGCCAATCACCGCCTCGATCGGATAGTTCGATCCAAACAGAACCCGGTCGGTGCCGAACAGGTCAACCGTCTCCGCGATGAACGGCTCGACGATGTTGCGACGCCAGCCACGATCGATCGGCCACAGCATCGAGAGCTTCACGGCGATGTTGGGATGGCGCGCCAGATGACCCATGGCCCGCCGCCAGGTGTCGAAGTCGTCCAGCCCCTCGGCGATGCGCGGCCAACCGAGATGGTTAAGGATGAACCAGGTCCCTGGGAAGTCACGCGCCAGGCGACCGCCCTCCTCATATTGGCTGGGAAAGATACTCAGTTCAAACACCAGTGCGCTGTCCGCGACGGCCCGGAAGTTGCACCTGAACAGCGGCTCGTCGGCGATGCCGGCGCGTCCGGCGATCCTCGGGTCCGCGTTCAGGCGCATGCGGACGCCGCGCACGATCGGTTCGTCGCTCAGCTCAGCGATGCGCTTCGGCGCTCGCTCGTCGGTCAGATCCACACGCGCCACATGGGCCAGCGGCATGCCGGCCGACGAGGCCACATCGGCGATCCAGCGTGTTTCCGCCACCGGATCTGCGCAGCCCGCCTCGACATGGATACCGCCGGCAACGTCCAGAAATCGGCCAATCTCTCGGCGATGATCCGACAGGCCGAACGAGCGCATCAGCGGGCGATGGTCGCCCAGGGCCGGCCTCGGGCTGTCCTCCGCCAGCCAGGGATAGGGGTTGGCCGCCCGGTCCCAGAGATGAAAGTGAGCGTCGACTACGGGAAAGTCGAGCAGCCTGTCGGTCGCCATGGGCACGGACAATCGTTAAGGAAAGCAGGCGTCAACCTCGCCGCCGCCTGCTTCGCTTGGACCGAGCAGTTATTCGATCGCCTGGATCTGGTCGACCAGGCCGCCGCCCCACCAGTCGGCCGTGCC
Organism: Alphaproteobacteria bacterium; assembly: GCA_028277405.1. Taxonomy (GTDB): domain Bacteria; phylum Pseudomonadota; class Alphaproteobacteria; order DSM-16000; family Inquilinaceae; genus JANQGH01. The sequence goes on from JANQGH010000013.1 coordinate 2,334, forward strand.
CTCCAATTCGCGGGCCCGGTCCAGTGCGCCCTGGCGCAGCGCTTGATAGGCCGCGTCGGGGAACAGCACGACCCGGTCCTCGCCGATCGCCGCCGCGATCCGGTCCACATTGGCCTGGTTGTGCGAGGTATAGGTCCCGCCGCCGTCCTGCAGCATGGTGACGACGGCGTCGTGGTCCAGCTCGTCGGAGCGCTCGGCCAGCCAATCGATGGACGCGTCCATCACCGAAGTCAGCTCTTCTTGCTCTGCCGGCGAAAGCGACTGCCAGCGATCTTCGTTCATGAACCAGGCATGGACCGCGAACATATCCTCCAAGGCCGTAATGTGCGGCGCCGCCAGATGCCACTGGTTGGCGATCACGTCAGCAGGCAGGCCATGGCCGGCCTCGACCAGGCCGGTCTGTAGGGCGAGGAACACCTCGTTCCAGTTCACCGGCGTCGGATTGGCGCCGAGCGACTGGTAGGACTCGATCCAGACATTCAGTTGCGGCGACCGGATCTTCAAATCGTCGAGGTCGCTGTCTGAGGCGAGCGGGTCGAGGGAAAAGAAGGTACGGGCCGGCAAGACGCCGACGGCAAGGATGCGAATGCCGAACTCGTCCGCCATGGCCTCTTCCACCGACGCCATCAGGTCGCTGTCGAAGACGTTGCTCAGATGCTCCTCATCACGAAACACGAAGGCGAACGACGTCGTCTTCAGCAGGTCCGAATAGGGCGTCAGCCAGGCGGCATCGGTGCCGAAAATGTCGACACTGCCATCGATGACCTGATCGGTGATCTGGGCCGCGTTGCCCAACACCGGCCCTTCGATGTGCTGCACGCGCAGCGCGCCGTCTTGTTCCGCAAGCTGGTCGCGGACCCAGTTGCCGACCTGGTTGCGCAGCGAGCCGACCGCGTCGCCGGTCGCCATGGTCAGCGTGGTCTGCGCCGACGCGCTATTGCCGTCGAGGCCGATCGTCAAAACTAACGCGCCAATCGCGATCCCGGTCGCGAGATAGGATTTTCTAAACATGGATTCCCCCCAGTTGGTTGGTTGATGGAACGGCGGATCCGGTCACCACAGCCCGGTGCCGAACTGGCGCGGCACAAAGGTTGAGATGGCCGGGATGAAGGTCAGCAGCAGCAAGACGATGACGAGCGGGATGTAGAAGGGCAGCACCGCGCGAACCATCGCGTTCAGCGACGATTTCGTGATGTCCATCATCACGAACAGCAGGACGCCGAACGGCGGGGTCAGCGCGCCGATCAGCAAATTGACGATGATCACCATCGCCGCATGGATCGGATTGAGGCCGGCCAGCAGCATCACCGGCGCCAATACCGGCACCACGATCAGCAGGACCACCGTCGTTTCCAACAGCGCGCCCGCGATCAGCAGCGCGACATTGATCAACAGCAGCAGAGCAATCGGATCGGCGGCGATGCCGGCAACCGTTCGGGCAAACCAGCCGGACATGTCGTGCATGGCCAGCGTCCACAGGAATGGCGAGGCGGCGGCGATCAGGAAGGCCAGGACGCCCGTGGTCACAACCGTCTCCACACCGCAACGCCACAGCCGCGCAAGCGTCAACTCGCCCTGCACGAAGCCGAGGATGACGGCATAAAGTGCGGTGAGGGCGCCCAGTTCCGTCGGCGTCGCCACGCCGGACAGCAGGCCGCCAATCAGGAAGACCGGCGCAGCCAAGGCCGGCAGCGCGCGCAAAAAGGCGCGGCCCCGGCCCGACCAGGCGACGCGCGGCTGCAAGGCCACATCGATCTTGCCGCGCGCGGCCATAACCGCGATGGTCGCCATAAGCGCGCCGCCCATCAATAGGCCAGGCAGGATGCCGGCCAGGAACAGGTCGCTGAGCGGCACCTCCGCCAGGACGGCATAAACCACCATGATGACAGACGGCGGAATGATCGGACCGATCACGGCCGAGGCCGCCGTTATGGCAGCGGCGAAATTGGCGGCGTAGCCAGCGCGGCGCATCTCCTGAATCTCGATGCGCCCGAGGCCGGCGGCATCCGCTTGCGCCACGCCGCTCATGCCCGCGAAGATCATGCTGGCCAGCACGTTCACGTGGCCGAGGCCGCCCCGGAAATGGCCAACCAGACTGTTGGCGAAATCGAAAATGCGCCGGGCGATGCCGCCCTGGCTCAGGATCGCGCCAACGAAGACGAACAGCGGCAGGGCGAGAAACGGAAAGCTCTCCAAGCCCGGCGCCATTCTGCTGGCGATGACCGATGTCGGAAACATGCCGTCGATCGCTAGAAAAGCACCCGCCGCGAAGATCAAGGCAAAGGCGACGGGGACCTGCAAAGCCGCCGCAGCCAGAAAGAACAGCAGGATGTAGCCGATCGACATGTCAGCCGCCCAGAATCTTCATCGGCTCACGCTCTTGGCTCGGATTTCGAAGGCGGACAACGCTGTCCATGAAATAGGCAAGCTGCGTCAGGGCAATCGAAGCCATGGCGATGAGTGTCGGAATGGAAAACACCCATCCTCTGGGAAAGTTGACGGGTAAGGAGACGGTAAGGCTGCGGTTTTGCGGCTCTATGTATCTAATTGCAAAAACACAAACGATAACTGCGACAATCAGAACGAAAAAATCACAGAATATCGACATATATATTCTGGATTTTGCACTCTTGAATATTGAGAGCGTGGTGATAACAATATGTCTTCTCATCTTAATAGCGACGGCCGCACCTAGAAACGTAATCCAAATGAAGGATATTGTTACAGCCTCCTCAACAAAAACAAGAGATGATCCTAAAACATATCTAAAGAACACGCCGACAACGATCGTGATGCTGATAAAGAAGACAAGAATCACAGAAAGCGTGAGCTCAATAGCGCCGATCGACGCGAGAACCCGCTTGAACGTAGCTAGAGGGTCTGGCCTATGCACTCGATGACTGGTCATTTCTATCTAGGAACTCTCGAACCACAAGGCGCTTCACCCTCTCGAATTCCTTTTACTTGGCGATACGAACACTGACACTTGAAAGCCCTTCACGGCCAAATCGCTGCGCCGGTTGTCAATGGACAGCGCTGTCCATTGCTGCTATTCTTAGGTCCAGAGAGTTGCTTTTGTCAAGGTCTGCGGTGGTGACGGATTCAGATTCAGCATTAACAGGGCCGGTCCGGCTGCAGGAAGTTGCGGAGGCGGCGGGCGTTTCGACGATCACCGTGTCGAGATGCGTCAACCGGCCAGATCGCGTTTCGGCGAAGACCCGGGCCCATGTCCTTGAGGTGGCAGCCCGGCTCGGCTACATCCCGAACCGCTTGGCCTCCAGCCTGGTATCGTCGCGCACCGGCGTCGTCGGGGCGATCGTGCCGACCATCGGCAACCCGATCCACGCCGAAACGCTGCAGGCGGCCACCGACATTCTGGGCGGCGCGGGCTATCGCATCCTGCTCGGCGATACCGGCTATTCGACGGCCCGCGAGGCGGAACTGGTTCAGACCTTCCTTGGCCATCAGGTGGACGGTATGCTGATAACCGGCGTCCAGCACTCCGCCGCCTGCGTCACGCAACTGCGACGGTCGGGTGTGCCGGTCGTCGAGACATTCGAGTTCACCGCCAGCCCGATCGACTGTAACGCCGGCTTTTCGAACTTCGAGGCCGGCGCGGCGCTGACGCACTATCTGATCGGCAAGGGACGGCGCCGGATCGCCTTTGTCGAACACGCCCATATCGACGACAGCCGTATGAACGCCAGGCGCGACGGGGCGCTGTCCGCCGCGGCCAAGGCCGGATTGAACGTGCGGCTTCACGCCATCGACAGCGATCCAGGAACGGGTATGGGGGGCGAGGTCGTCGGGACGATCATCGACGCCGCGCCCGAGACGGACGCCATCATTTTTGCCGGGCACCAGGTCGCGGTCGGAGCGATCCGCTATGCGATCGACAATGGGATCGACATTCCCGAACGCCTTGCGATTGCCGGCTTTGGCGATTCGCCCATCTCACGCTGGATCCGGCCGGCGCTGACCACCGTTCGGTTCCCCATGCGCGAGATGGGGGAGGAGGCGGCGCGCCTGTTGCTGGGCCGCCTGGCCGGCGACAACACGGTCGGCAGCGCCGTCAATCTCGGTTTCGAAATCATGATGCGCGAAAGCGCGTGAGCGGAGGCAGGCCCGTGAGCCGTATACGTCGCATTGAAGTGTATGAGTACGCCTTCACGATCGACAATCTGGACCAGCACCGTGCCTATCAGCCGGATGCCAAGCTGACGCTCAGCAGCTTCGGTGTCACGATCCTGACCGACGACGGGTCGCGCGGCGACTATTTCCCCCAGCATGGCGGCAAGAAGGCCCATCTGGGACAGGTGTTGATGGCCGCGCCGCAACTGATCGGCCGTAACGCGCTGCAACGGTCGATCCTCTACGACGACATGAAGCGGTCGCTGCGGCAGGTCGGCTTTATCGGCGTCAGCCATCTGGATGTCGCGCTCTGGGACCTGGCGGGACGGCGTCTCGGCGTATCGGTCGGCGAACTGCTGGGCGCCTATCGCGAGCGGCTGCCGACCTACGCCTCGACGACCCATGGCGATCGCGAAGGCGCCTTGTCCAGCCCGGAGCACTACGCCGCGTTTGCCGAGCAATGCCACGAACTGGGCTTTCGCGCCTTCAAGATCCACGGCTGGAACGACGGCGACGCGCGGGAAGAGGCACGCAATGTCGAGTTTGTGGCCGACCGGGTTGGCGACCGGATGACCTTGATGCTCGACCCGGCGAGCCAACTGCGCACCTTTGCCGACGCGCTCTATGTCGGGCGCGCCTGTGATGCCGGCGGCTATTTCTGGTACGAGGATCCGATGCGCGATTGCGGCGTGTCGATGCACGCGCACCGCAAGCTGCGCCAGATGATCAAGACGCCCTTGCTGGCGACCGAGCATGTGCGCGGCATCGAACCGAAGGCCGATTGGATCGCGGGCGAAGCGACCGATTTCGTGCGCGCCGACCCAGACCTCGATCTGGGCATCACCGGCACCATGCGGATCGCCCATCTGGCCGAAGCCTTCGGCCTTGATGTCGAACTGCATGGCTGTGGTCCGGCCCATCGCCTGTGCATGGCGGCGATCCGCAACACCAACTTTTACGAACTGGCCATCGTCAACCCGAAGGCGCGCAATCCGGTGCCGCCGATCTATGCCTGCGACTACACCGACCAGTTGGAGGGCGTGGGCAGCGACGGCGCGTATCCGGTGCCGGCCGGCCCCGGATTGGGCGTCGACTATGATTGGGGTTTCATCGAGGCCAACCGAACCGCCCTGCACGTATTCGACTGACAGACGGGTCAGGACAAGCCGGCCTCGACCGGCAAGCAGGTGCCGGTGATGCTGGAGGACCGTGGGCCTGCCAGGAACAGAGCTGCCTCTGCCACATCGGCCGGCGTGGCCAATCTGCCCAGTGCCGTTGTGCCCGCCAGGCCGGCGACCGCCGTTGCCTCCTCCTCGCCGCCTGCCGCCGCACGCGCCTTGACGCGGGTCAGAAGGGCATCGGTCAGGACCGGGCCGGGGGCGAGCGCGTTGACGCGGACCGACTGGCCGCCAAGGTCCTGCGCGGCGGCGCGCATCAGGCCAAGGACCGCGTGCTTCGTCGCGGTGTACAGGGCCTGCCCTGCCATCGGCCGATAGGCGTTGATCGAGGCCATCAGCACGGCGGACCCGCCGCCATCCTCCGCCAGACGCCGCGCCGTACATTTCAGGCTCAGCGCCACGCCGCGTACATTGAGCGCAAAGACCCGATCCCATTCGGCGAAGTCCAGATCGGCGACCGAGCGCCAGGGCGGCACCATGCCGGCGTTCGCCACGAGAATGTCCAGGCGATCGAGATCGGCAACGTGGCGGGCCAGCCTCTTCTCCGCGTCAGCCGCCGTCAGGTCCAGCGCGATCGGTTGCCAATCGTCCGGCAAATCGGCGGCAGGGAGCACCTCGGGCAAGTCGAGAACCGCGATGTCCGCCCCGGCGCCATGCAGCTTGTCGGCAATCGCACGGCCCAAGCCTCGCGCGCCGCCCGTGACGAGTGCCGTCCGCCCCATAAGCTCGGCCATGGCCTCTCTTTCCTGGTTCTTGCTCGCAAAGTGACGGGTTGCGGTCGGTCCCGAGCGCCGCGCAGGTGCCATGCAACGACCAACGAGTTACGTGAACGCAGCCCAACGGAATCCGATTGAGCCACGGCATGTGTTCACTATACTAACTTTTGTACGCTCTTTGAACACCAGACCAAACCCGACCGACAGGAGTTGCCCGCCCATGTCCGAACTGAAGGTGGCCGCCAGCACGTTTCCCTATCTCTATTCCCACTCCGGGCTCGATGCGCTGAAGCACCTGCACGGGATGGGATACCGAAACTTCGAAATGATGATCTTCCCGCCCCATTGCTGGCCGGCGGAGATGAGCGCGGCGGACCGGACGGAGATCAGGAGCTGGCTCGATGGCGAAGGCGGACGGATCACGTCCTTTTGCTATCCGCTGCTGGACAACAATCCGAACTCCACCGACAAGATCATGCGGGATTACACCCTGGCCCGGTACCGCGAGGCGATCGATCTGGCGGCGGAATGGGGCTGCCCGTACGTGGTCGCGATCCCCGGCCCCGTGAACAGCCTGATCAACGCGCCGGAAAAGTGGATGCTGGACTGGTTCGTGTCGGGCATGAAATCGCTGGTCGCGCATGCCAATGGCACCAGCGTCAAGCTGCTGCTGGAGAATGTGCCGTTTACCTTCCTGCCATCGGCGCAGGACATGAAAGACACCGCCGCGCTGATTGGCCCCGAGGTGGGCGTGAACTTCGATGTCTGCAACAGCGCCTATATCAAGGAGGATGTCGGCGCGGCGATTCGCCTGCTGGGCGACCTGGTCGAGAACGTGCACATCTCCGACAGCGGCTATGACGATTTCAAGCACGACCGGCTGGGCACGGGCATCGTCGACCCCGGACCTGCCCACGCGGCGCTGCGCGACATCGGCTACGACAAGTTCACCGTGCTGGAGATCATCACGGACGCTAACCTGCCCGGCGTGGACCCCGACGGCGACATCAAGGCCAGCCATGACATCTTGGCCAAGCATGGCTGGGCGGCCCTTTAGGCCGGAGTTTACACAGTCTGCCTCCGGCACCCTTGGCGTACGGCCCTCGGGAGCACCATGAATAGCTGAGCCCCCGGCGCGCGACCCGACCCAAAGGGCGGCGATCAGCGGCTCGAGGTCGACGCGAACAGTTGTTCGCAACGTGACAGGCGGAGGGAAGCCCTCAAGCGATGAACGAGCGCATTTTGGTTTTGGGCGCCGGGGCGATCGGAACGGCACTGGCGGCCGTTTTTGTCGAGGCGGGGTGCGGGGTCAGCCTGCTCGACCCCGATGCGAACGCACGCGAAGATGCGATGGCAGCGGTCGAACGGCATCGCGCGGCGATGGCCCGTGCCGGCCTGTCAACCGATGCGGCCGAGGGTGAACTGACGCTGATCGCAAGCCTGGATGACGCCGGTACGGCGGCGCTCGCCATAGAGGCGGCGGCCGAAGACCGGGATCTGAAGGCCGCGCTGTTTCAAGACCTGCTGCGCACCATGGGCGGTACGACGGTCCTGGCGACCGCCTCCTCGGCCCTTCCAATCTCGGCGATCTTGCCGCATGCCGCCGACCAGCAGCGCTGCCTGGTCGCCCATCCGGCCAATCCGCCAAGCCTGATCAGGGTGCTGGAACTGGTCCCGGGGCCGGGCACCGCGCCCGAGACCGTGACGCGCGCCTCCGCCCTCTTCTCCGCCGCCGGTTTCGACCCGGTTGCTCTCGGCCACGAGCTACCGGGCTTCGTTTTCAACCGGCTGCAGTCGGCCCTTATGCGCGAGGCCTATCGCCTGGTCGATGAAGGGGTGGTCGATGTGGACGGGCTCGATCGGTTGGTGCGCGACGGGCTGGGGCCGCGATGGGCGCTGTCCGGACCGTTCGAGACCGCCGATCTGAACACCGCCGGCGGCATTCGCGGCCATGCGGCAAGGCTGGGGCCCGCCTACGCGGCCATTGGCGCGGCGCGGGGCGAGACCAACCCAAGCTGGTCTGCCGCATTGGTCGACCGGGTGGCCACTGAGCGGCGACGCCTCCTGCCCGAGGAAGCCTTGCCGGCCCGCCGTGCCTGGCGAGAGACCGCGCTGGCCGATCTCTTGGCAGCGCGGCGCAGGTTGCTGGCCGAGGCGGAGAGATGAGCAAAACCGTTCGCTTCACGTTTGACGGAGAGCCGCAAACCGCGACCGGGAGTGTCTCGGTGGCTGCCGCCCTGACGGGCGCGGGACACACCAGACTGCGCCGCACCGACGGGGACAGCGCGCGCGGCATGTTCTGCGGTATCGGCGTCTGCCAGGACTGCCTCGTCACCATCGACGGCCGGCCCAATCGCCGGGCCTGCATGACGCTCTTGGAGGACGGCATGACGGTCGAGACGCAGGCCGCCCGAGCGCCGCTCAGCGGGCCAGCGCCGCCGCGACTGAAGGCCGAACGACTGTCACCCGATGTTCTCATCATCGGTGGTGGGGCGGCGGGGCTAGCGGCCGGTATCGCAGCCCGCGCCGAGGGCGCCGAGGTGCTGCTGCTCGACGAGCGCAAGGTCGCCGGGGGCCAGTATTTCAAGCAGCCGGCCCGCGCCGACGCACCCGCGATGGATCCGCAACAGGCGGACGGCGCCGCCCTTGTCGCGCGTGCACGCGAAAGCGGCGTCACGATTGTGGCCGGGGCCGAGGTTTGGGGGGCCTTCGACGGCCCCGAAATCATGGCCTCGACCGCGACCCATGTCTATGTGCTGACGCCGCGTGCCTTGATCGTGGCGACCGGCGCCTATGAACGGCCGATCATGATACCGGGCTGGACATTGCCAGGGGTCATGACCGTCGGGGCCGCGCAAACCCTGTGGCGCAGCTATGGCGTGCTGCCGGGCAAGCGCGTGGCGATCTTCGGCAACGGGCCGCTTTGCGCCCAGGTCGCGCTGGAACTGTCGAAGGGCGGGGCCGAGATCGCCGTTCTCGGCGAAACGGCGGCACCGGGCTGGACCCAGCCGCGGGCGGTCGCGGCGATGGCTCTTTCCAACCGCGCCCTGGCCGCCAAGGGTGCCGGCATGTTGGCCGGGCTGCGACGGCGCGGCATTGCGGTCACCTGGCGGGCCAAGCCGCTGGCGATCGAACAGACTGGGGCCGGTCTGACCGTGGCGTATCAGGCGGGAAAGCGGCATCGGCAGGTGACGGTGGATGCGGTCTGCCTGAATTTCGGCTTTCAGCCGCAAAACGAGATCCTGCGCCTGCTAGGCACGGCCATGCGGTTCGACGCCAGGTTCGGCCAGCTTCGCCCGGACCGTAGCGCGGTGATGGAGACCAGCGTGCCCGGCGTCTACGCGGTTGGCGATTGCTGTGGGCTTGGCGGCGCGCACGCGGCAATGGTCGAGGGCCGGATCGCCGGGCGGGCCGCCGCTGGCGGCAGCGGCCCTACCGACAAGGAGAGTGCCGAGTTGTCCGGTCACCGGCGCTTTCAAGATGCGCTTTGGCAAGTCTACGCGGCCGACGAACCGCCCGGCATCGAGCACGCGACCCCAGAAACCCTTATCTGCCGGTGCGAGGAAGTCACCTGCGCAAAGCTTGACGATGCGCTCAAAGCCGGCGGCAGCGACATCGGCGCGATCAAGCGCGCCACGCGCATCGGCATGGGGCGCTGTCAGGGCCGCTATTGCGCGCCTGTGTTGGCCGCGTATCTGGCCGGCAAGCAAGGCCGCCCCCTTGAGGATCTGTCCTTCTTCGCGCCGCAGGTGCCGATAAAGCCGGTCGATATCGCGACCGTCGCCGCGACGGAAGCGCTGCTGGAAACGCCGCCGGCCGATGGCTGAAGCGATCGACCTGCTGATCGTCGGCGGCGGGATCACCGGACAATCGGCCGCGCTGACCGCGGCAGGCGCGGGCGCCAGGGTGGCGATCGTCGACATGGCGCAGAATGTCGGCTCACACGCCAACGCCGGTAGCCTGCATGTGCAGATGCAGAGCCGTTTCCTGCGCCTGAACCCACACCTTGCGGAGAATGTCGAGAGTTCGCTGCCGCTCTATCTCGCGGCCGTCGCCGAGTGGGACGTGCTGGACGAAGCGCTTGGCGGCGTCGAGTTGACCCGCGAGGGCGGGCTGATGCTGGCCGAAGGCGCCGATCAGATGGCCTTTCTGCGGGAGAAGGCGGAACGGGAGGCGAAGAAAGGCCTCGCCGTCGACATACTAGAGCGCCCGGAACTGGAGCGGATCGCGCCCTATCTGGGTCCCAACATCGTCGGCGCCGAGATCTGCCGCGACGAAGGCAAGGTGAACCCCCTCATCGCCAACCGCAAAATGAACGCTCGACTAAGTGCGCTTGGGGTTCGGCACATCGCCGATCGGATAATCGGCATTGAGGCCGGCGATGGAAAGCCGGCCGCGATTGGCCAAGCCCGCCACAAGGCCGCCCACATCCTGATCGCGGCGGCCTGGGGCACCGAGGCGCTGACCCGATCGCTGGGTCTTCGTCTGCCCACGCCGCCCGAACCGCTGCACATGAACATCACCGAGGCGGGCGAGTACGCCATCAAGCATCTGGTTCAACATGCGGAACGGTCGATCACGCTGAAGCAGTTTCGATCCGGCCAGGTTGTGATCGGCGGCGGCTGGCCGGCACGCCAAAACGGCGTCGAGTCAACGCCCCGGGTCCGAGGCGACAGCTTGCTGGGCAATGTCGCCCTGGCGGCGGCCATCGCGCCAGGAATTGCGGGGCTGAGGGTCTTGCGCACCTGGGCCGGGGTCAACACGCCCGTGGACGGAAAGGCGACGATCGGACCCGTTCGCCCGGGCGCGCGCGTCTCGCTCTCCCTGCCTGGCGACGCGGGCTATACGCTCGGCCCCATTGTCGGACGCAGCGCCGCGGAACAGATCCTTGGCCTGCCAAGCCAGATCGACCCGACGCCTTTCGCGCCGAACCGCTGGTACGACTAGCGCGCTAGCGATCTCTGGATCTGGTCGGCCGTTTCTTTGAGCTTCGGCAAGTAGATCTTGACCATATCCTCCGGCACGGCCCGCACCGAGGGGACAGCGATGTTGATCGCGCCGGCCAGCACGCCGGAGCGATAGCGCAGCGGAATGGCGATCGACAGCAGCCCCAACTCAAGCTCCTCGACCACCAGCGACCAGCCCTTGTCGCGCACATCCTCAAGCACCTCGCGGAACTTGGTCTTCTTGGTCACGCTGTAGGGCGTGCGCGGGGTGAGCTGGGCGTTTTTGATGATGCCGTCCCAATACTCCTCGGGCTGGGCCGCCAGCAAGACCCGCCCATTGGCCGTGTAGACCGCCGACAGACGGCTACCGATCGTGATGCCCACCGAGATGATGTTATGGGCCTGCACGCCCGCGACATAAACGACTTCCGACCCGTCCAGAATCGCCGCCGAGCAGGTTTCGCCGGTCTGGTCCGACAGCCGTTCCATGAATGGGCGCGCGCGGTCCCAAACCCCGATGGTCGACAGCACCGAAAAGCCCAGGTCCAGCACCTTGGGCGTCAGGTCGAACAGCTTGCCGTCGGTGACGACATAGCCGTCCCGGACCAGCGTGAGCAGAAACCGCCGGGCGGTGGCGCGGCTCATGCCGGTTTCGGCAGCGACCTCGCTCAAAGTCATTTTGCGCGAGGTGTTCGAAAAGCTGCTGAGAATCGACAGTCCGCGCGACAGGGAACTGACGAAGTCGCGGCTGGACAGTTTCTCTTCCTCGTCGAAGCCGATCCCGGGGTCGACAGTGCCGAGGCGGTTTTCACTGACCGCCGATGGGGGGGTACGCAAAGCCTGTCTTGCCATTCTCTTCGTCTCCGTCCAGCCGGCGCTCGATAGCACAAGCGTGTGCCATCTGAGAAGCGCGGCGCAGTTCGATGCACGCCCCGCCCAGGGCACCGAGAAACCGCTTGCCTTGCCTGGGGCGCAATCGCATAGTACGAACATAAGTTCGTGATACGAACACTAGCCACAACAGGGGACAGGTCAAATGACTCTTAATCGCTTTATGTCGACGGGCGTTCGCCGCCGGTCCGTGCTGGGCGGAATGGCCGCCGTCGGCGCCGCCGCCGCGATGCCGCGCCGGATCCGCGCGCAGGAGACGATTACGCTGCGCTGGTGGTCGCCACAGAGCTCGCCGGAACAGCTGGCCGCCTACGAAACCCAGATGCGGAACTTCGAGGCCCAGCACGAGAATGTCCAGGTGGTGTTCGAGCGGACGTCGGACGAAGGCTATGCCCCGCAACTGGCGGCGGCCTTCGCCAGCGGCGACGTGCCGAACATCGTCACCCACCTGCCCAGCTTCGCGGTTTCCGACTATTGGAGCGCCGGGCTTCTGGAGCCGTTCAATGACGTGATCGATATGGTCGGTCCGGAAAACTACTATGAGGGCGCCAACCAGATCTACGAGATCGACCCGGGTGTTTACGCGGGCACAGGCATCGGCAACTCGGCCGCCAACATGCTGTGGCTGCGCACCGACTTGATGGAGCAGGCGGGCATCGACGAGGCCCCGCGCACCTGGGACCAGCTGCGCGACGCGGTCAGCCGCATGCAAGGCGGCGGCATCTTCGGCGCGCCCCTGCCCTATGGTCGCAACTCGATGACATCGCTGATTTTCATCGGCGTGATCCATCAGGCGGGTGGCCAGGTCTTTAGCCCGGACCTGCAGGTGGCCATCGACAGCGACGAGACCCGCAACGCGCTGGAGTTCTACCGCTCCATGCGTGAGTACTGCCCGCCGGGTGCCACCAACTATAGCTGGGGCGAAAGCCTGACGGCCTTCGTGTCGGGCGCGACCGCAACCGGCATCTATACCGGCCGGGTGCTGATCAACGTCGCCAACCAGAACCCGGGCATCGCCGATTACATCGATTGCGTCCTCTACCCGACGGTTTCAGAGGATGTGCCGGCCTGGACCTTCAACGACTTCCCGTCCGTCTTCATCCCAAGGCAGGCGTCGAACATGGATGTGACGAAGCAGTTCGCCGCCTTCCTGTTCGATCCCGAAGGCTATATCCAGCAGCTTCACGCCGCCCCGGGTCACGTTCTGCCGGTGCTTTGGACAATTTCGGAGAACCCGGAATACTTGGACAATCCGATCATCGAGCGCTACACGCCGCAGGTGGACCTGATGGCGGCGGCCGCGGCCGAAGGCTACAATCTCGGCTGGGAAAGCCAAGGCCATCAGCCCAACGTCAAGGCCGGCGAGATCATCAATTCCAACGTCATTTCGGAGATGGTGCAGCGGGTCGTGCTGAACGACGAGAATGTCGATCAGGTGCTGAGCGACACGTCCAGCCGTCTTGAAGAGATCATGGGCTCTTAATGACGCAGCGAAGGGCGGCGCCTGATCCGCTGACGCCGCCCTTCGGTTGGTGACCCCGCATATGGCAACCGCAGCCCACGCCGGCCATAGGCTCGAGCGCCGCTACGCCCGTCTGGGTGTGTTTCTGATCGCACCAACGATCGTGGTGTTCAGCCTGGTGATCGTCTACCCGCTGTTGGCGGCGATCTATCTCAGCTTCTTCTCGGTCTACACGCCGACTTTGGAGGGGGAGTTCACCGGCGCGGACAACTACATCCGTCTGCTGACGAACGCGGCGTTTTGGAACTCCCTGATCACCACGTTGATCTGGACCGTGGGCACGTTGAGCCTGCAGATCGTTTTCGGCGTCGGCATGGCGTTGCTGCTGCACCAGAATCTCTGGTTCCGATCACTGGCGCGCAGCTTGGTGCTGTTTCCTTACTTCGTTTCGACCGTCGTGGCCGTGCTGGTCTGGCGCTGGCTGTTCAACGACCTCTATGGCGCCATCAATCACGGGCTGATGCAGTTGGGCATCATGGACATGCCGCTGGACTGGCTCGGAACAATGCCAAACGCCATGATCGGCGTCATTCTGGTTGGCGCCTGGAAGTACTTCCCCTTCGTGGTCATTGCTGTGCTGGCGCGCCTGCAGACGATCCCCGAACATCTGTACGAGGCCGCCAAGATCGATGGCGCCGGCCCCATCGCCCGCTTCTTTGACGTGACCCTGCCCCAGCTACGCTCGGTCCTGGTGGTCATTATCCTGCTGCGCGCAATCTGGGACTTCAAGGAATTCGACCTGATCTACCTGCTAACCGGCGGCGGACCGGTGACGTCGACCCAGACCCTGTCTCTGCTGGTCTATCAAGAGGCGTTCGCGCTGAACGAAATGGGCCAGGCCGCGGCCTATTCGATCGGCATGATGCTGGTGATGCTGGTCTTCATGCTGGTCTATATCCGCCGCACGGCGCGGGAGGCGTGACCGTGCGGATCCTGCGCAAGCTGGGTTTCAACCTGTTCACCTGGATCCTGGTCCTGCTGGTGGCGTTTCCGCTGGTCTGGATGATCCTGACCTCGCTGAAGCCGCAAACGGAGCTGTTCCGCATCCCGCCGACCTGGCTGCCGGAAACGGTCACGTTCGAGCATTATTGGCGCCTGCTGACCGAGACGCCGTTCCTCATCTATTTCCGCAACTCGGTCGTCCTGGCAACAACCACCACTGTTTTTGTCGTCGTACTGGGCGCCATCGGCGCCTACAGCCTGGTCCGCTTCGCCTATCGTGGGCGCGAGACCCTGGCGACCCTGGTCCTGTTCACTTATCTGCTGCCGTCGGTCGTCCTGATCATTCCGCTCTATCTGATGATGGTGGAATTGGGGCTGTCCAACACCCTGGCCAGCCTGGTCCTGGCCCACACGACGTTCGCCCTGCCTTACGCGCTTTGGCTGCTGCGGTCGTTCATGGAGGGCGTGCCGGAGGATCTTGAGTCGGCGGCCCTGGTCGATGGCGCCAGCCGCATGGGTGCCTTTCGCGACGTGATTCTGCCGCAGCTTCTGCCCGGCATCATCTCCACCGCGCTGTTCACCTTCATCTTGTCGTGGAACGAGTATCTCTACGCGCTGGTGCTGGTGAACTCGGACGCCGTGCGGCCGTTGACCACCGGCGTCATGACGATGCTGATCTCCGCCTTCAACATCGAATGGTCGTTGTTGATGGCGGCATCGGTGATGATGAGCTTGCCGCTGATCGTCGTGTTCGCCTTCCTGCAAAGCTATCTCACCCGCGGCTTCGGCGCGGGTGCAGTCAAAGGTTAGAGGAAGCCAGATCGTTGGCCGAAGTCGTCCTCAAGGATATCCGCAAGGAATTTGGCACGTTCGTCGCGCTGGAGCGGCTGAACGTCGCCATCAATGCGGGGGAGTTCGTGGCCCTGCTCGGCCCCTCCGGCTGCGGCAAATCCACCACGTTGCGCATGTTGGCCGGGTTGGATTTCCCGACAGCGGGCGAAATCTCGATCGACGGGCGTGTCGTCAACGATGTGGCGCCGGGCAAGCGCGACATCGCCATGGTGTTCCAGTCCTACGCGCTTTATCCGCACATGACGGTGGCGCAGAACATCGCCTACCCCTTGAAGAAGCGCGGCGTGGCCCGGCCGGAGCGCGACGCGGCGGTGGCCAAGACCGCGACGCTGTTGCAGCTCGAACCGCTGCTGAACCGCAAGCCCAGACAGTTGTCAGGGGGTCAGCAGCAGCGTGTCGCGCTGGGACGGGCTCTGGTGCGCGAGCCCAAGGTCTTCCTGCTGGACGAACCGCTGTCCAACCTGGACGCCAAGCTGCGCAGCTATATGCGGGCGGAACTGATCGAGCTGCATCGCCGCATCGGCAAGACCATGGTCTACGTCACCCACGATCAGCTTGAGGCCATGACCATGGCCGACCGGATCGCGGTCATGCATGACGGCCGGCTGCAACAGTTCGATGAGCCGGAAATCATCTACAATCAGCCCGCCAACCGGTTCGTGGCCGGGTTCATCGGCACGCCCTCGATGAACCAGTTGGAAGGCGCGATCGCCGGATCGAGCTTTGTGATCAACGGCGAGCAGGTGCCGATCAACCGGGCGCTCTACGAACAGGCCCTCAAGGACGGCCCCGTCGTTCTTGGCATCCGGCCGGAGAATGTCTCGCTTTCGGGCGGGAGCCTGCCCGCGACCGTTCGGCTGGTCGAAAATGCCGGGCATGAGCAGATCGTGACCGTGGAGATCCCCGGCGGCCATCGGCTGCTCGCGCGCGAGGCCTCTGGCCAGCGGCCAAGCGTGGGGCAGACCTGTCAGATCGGCTTCGACGCCGACTTCATCCATCTGTTCCAACCGGGCGAGAACGGGTCTCGGTTCGAGACCACCGGCCAAGCCCACGTGATCCCGATGCAAGCCCAAAGATCGGCTTCGGATGAGAGCTAAGATGACCGACATCAGAGAACTCGACCGGCAGTACATTTTCCACCCGTTCAGCGTGCTGAATGCGCATGAGCAGGCGGGGGCGGCGATGATGGCGCGCTCCGCGGAAGGCGTATGGATCACGGATGACCGGGGCAAACGATACCTCGACGCCATGGCCGGGCTGTGGTGCGTGAATGTCGGCTATGGCCGTGGCGAGATCGCCGACGCGCTGGCCGATCAGGCGCGGAAACTGTCCTATTTCCACGGCTTCTCGTCGATGGCGACCGAGCCAGCCGCGCTCCTGGCCGAGCGGGTGATCTCAAAAGCGCCGGCCGGCATGTCCAAGGCGTTCTTCGGCGCCTCCGGTTCCGACGCCAACGACACCCAGGCGAAGCTGGTCTGGTACTACAACAACGTGCTGGGCCGGCCGGAGAAGAAGAAGATCATCGCGCGTGAGCGGGGCTATCACGGCGTCACCGTTATGTCCGGCGGGCTAACCGGACTTTCGACTCTGCATGACGGGTTCGACCTGCCGTTGCCGATGGTCCGCCACGTCAGCGCGCCGCATAATCTCTGGGTGCGGCAGGCCGGCGAGACGGACGTGGCCTTCTCCGACCGCCTGGCACAAGAACTGGAAGACACGATCCTGGCGGAAGGGCCGGAGACGGTGGCGGCCTTTATCGCGGAACCGGTGATGGGCGCCGGCGGCGTGATCGTGCCGCCGGAAGGGTACTTCGCAAAAGTCCAAGCGGTGCTGGACCGGCACGACGTGCTGTTGATCGCCGATGAAGTGATTTGCGGCTTTGGCAGGCTCGGCACATGGTTCGGCTGCGAAAAGCTGGACATACGGCCCGACTTGATGACCGTCGCCAAGGGGATCACGTCGGGCTATGCCCCGCTTTCCGCCTGCCTGGTCGGTGAAAAGGTTTGGCAGGTCATCTCCAGCGAAAAGGCGGCCGAATACGGCGCCTTCGGGCATGGCTATACCTACACGGCTCACCCGGTCATGGCGGCGGCTGGCCTTGCCAACCTCGACCTGATGGAAAGCGAAGGGCTGATCGAACGCGCCGGCAAGATGGGGGCGGTCCTTCAAGAGCAGCTGCGTGAGACATTCCGGGATTTCCCGATTGCGGCCGAGACGCGTGGCAAAGGGCTTATGGCCGCGGTCGAGTTCGCCAAACCATCCGCCGATGGCTGGCAACGGTTCGATCCGAAGCTGACCGTCGGCCCGAAGATCGCGCGGGCAGCGCTGGACGCTGGACTGATCGTTCGCGCATTGCCCCTGTGCGACGCCATCTCCATGTCGCCGCCATTCGTGATCACCGAGGACCAAATCGCCTTCACCGCCAGCACCTTGCGTCAGGCGGCAGCCAAGGTTTTGGAGACGCTGAAAAGCGACGGCGTCTTGAGTGACCAACAAAGCGAGTACCAGAACGTTGGATAGAACCAGTGTCACTTGGACGGGCGCCATGCCCGCCGTCACGACGCCGTTCGCCAAGGATGGCAGCGTCGACCACACCGGCCTTGCGGCCAATATCGAGCGGCTGATGAAGGCCGGCGCGACCGGCGTGGTTGCGGCCGGCTGCACCGGCGAGTTCTGGAGCCTGAACGACAGCGAGCGCAACGCGATCTACCAGACCGCGCGCCGCAGCGTCGGGCCGGACGGCACCGCGATCGTCGGCGCGGCGGCCGTGACGCCCGGCGCCGTGATCGAGGCGCTGCACGCGGCGAAGGAAGCAGATTGCGACGCCGGCCTGGTCATGCCGCCCTACTTCGTGCATTTGAACGAGGCGGAACTGATCGCCCATTTCGAGGCGGTCGCCGCCCAGGCCCCCTTGCCGGTCGTGCTTTACAACATTCCCGGTAATGCCGGGAACGCGCTAACGCCGGCAATCGTCGACCGGCTCGCCGACCTCGACCCGGTGGTGGCGATCAAGGAGAGTTCCGGCGACTGGCTGAACTTCCAGGAAACGCTGGCCGTGGCGAGCGACCGGATTCTGGTCTTCTGCGGCCCCTCGTCGACGATCGGCGTGCCATCGATTCTCGCCGGCTGTGACGGTTTGATCGACTGCTTTCCCAATGTCTGGGAGCGGTGCATGGATTTGTGGGACCTGACCAAAGCCGGGCGGCTGGACGAAGCGTGGCAGGTGCAGCGCCGGGCGCAGCAATTGACCCGGCTGTTCACCAGCGACGGGCGCAGCCTCTACCCGTCGACCAAGGCGGCCATGGACCATCTGGGCTTCCCCGGCGGCGGCGCGCCACGTGCGCCTCTGGCGCCCTTGGAAGGGGCGCAGCTTCGCGGCCTGCTCGCGGGGCTCGACAGCATATTGGACGTTCGGGACACCGCGGCCTGACGCGCCCCTAAACTAAGAACACAAGAAAGGAATTCGGTATGGACCTGGGTCTGAGCGGCCGCAGAGCCATCGTCAGCGCGGCCGGCAAAGGGTTGGGCAAGGCCTGCGCCATGTCGCTCGCGCGCGAAGGGGTCGACCTTGTGCTGAACTCCCGGACCGCCGAGGCGCTGGAAGCCACGGCGGAAGAAATCCGCGCCGAGACCGGCGTTTCAGTCACCACGGTGGCCGCCGACTACAATACAGACGAAGGCCGCGCGGCCATTTTGGAGCAGGCCTCGGACGTCGACATCCTGGTCTCAAACCCCGGCATCCGGCAGATCCCGGGTGATTTCAACGAATGGGGCAAGGATGAGTGGCTCTATTGGCTGGACGTCCATTTTCTGTCCTCGATCCAAATGATCCAAGCCCTGGTGCCGGGCATGCGCGAACGCAAATTCGGCCGGATCGTCAACATCTCGGTCAGCTTCATCAAGTTCCCGCAGGTGAACTTCGCCCATTCCCATTCCGCGCGCCTTGCCCTGTCGGGCGCGATCGCCTCGATCGTGCGGGAATGCGTGCCGGACAATGTGACCATGAACACGGTGTGTCCGGGCTTTTTCGACACGGACGCCCTGCACACGAACCTGCACAACCACGCCAGACGCGGGAACACGACCTACGAGGCGATCGTGGAGAACCGCCTGCAAAGCGTGCCGGCCGGACGCTTCGCCGACCCCAAGGAGTGCGGCGACCTGGTCGCCTTTCTTTGCTCCAGCCAAGCCGGCTTCATCGTCGGCCAGAACATCATCAATGATGGCGGCGTCTATCAGGGCTTGTTCTGATATGGCCGCGCCCAGAATTGTCATGGTCTCCGGCGGCGCGCGCGGGTTGGGCGCGGCGATCGTGCAACGGTGCCTGGACGATGGTCACAAGGTATCCGTCGGCGCCCGCGACAAGGGGGCCATTGCGAAGGCATTCACCGACATCGCGCCGGAGAAACTAAGCGCGCATTGCTTCGATGCTGACAAACCGGAGACCGCCGAGGAGTGGGTGGCTGGAACAGTTGCCGTACTCGGCCCGCCGGATGCGTTAGTCAACAATGCCGGCATCTTGAAGATGGTCGATTTCACCCGCGGCGACGAAGACGACCTTGACGATCTATGGCGCGTGAACGTTAAGGCGCCCTTTCGCCTCATTCGCGCGGCCTTGCCCCATCTGAAGGCGTCCGGGCGCGGGCGGGTGGTCAACATCGCCTCGACCGACGCCAAGCGCTATCGCGATAGCACCGTGTCGCTGGGCTATGTGATGACCAAGCACGCCCTGCTGGCCATGACGAACGCGGTGCGCTTCGCCGGTTGGGACGAGGGGCTGCGCGGCACGGCCATCTGCCCCGGCGCCATCGACACAGACATGATCGCCGGCATTCCCGGCGTCACGCCGAAGGCCGAACGGCTGCAGCCCGAGACGATCGCGGAGATCGTCTCGCTGCTGCTGAGGCTGCCCAATCAGGCCAGCGTGCCGGAAATCGTCGCCAATACGCGCCTGGAAAGCGCGCTTTAGCTGTTACTCAGCGGCTTCGGCCATACCCTGCTTGCGCTGATAGGCGCGCCAAGTCGTCGCCCAGCGCTCCGGATCTTCCATGCCGTCGGTTTTCAACTGATGGATCGCACCCTTGTGCGGGGCCGTCTTGACCGTCTTCGGGTCGACATAGGCTTCCTTGATCACCCGCGCCATGACGTCGATCCAATAGTCGATATCCTCCTTCGACCATAGCTCACCCGCCTCCGGCGTGAACGGCTCCGGCACGACCCAGGGCTCGTGGCTCAGCCACAGCGCGTCGATGCCGTAGTCGGTCATGCGATTGGCGATATCGACCACCGTGCAGCCGGTGTCCTTGGTCACTTGCTCCACCGAATGGCGCGTCATCTCTAGCCGCCAGGCGTCG
Organism: Alphaproteobacteria bacterium; assembly: GCA_028277405.1. Lineage (GTDB taxonomy): Bacteria > Pseudomonadota > Alphaproteobacteria > DSM-16000 > Inquilinaceae > JANQGH01. The sequence goes on from JANQGH010000013.1 coordinate 22,866, forward strand.
ATATGGGGGTGCGATTTCGTCACGCCGGGCAGCTCGCCCAGACGCTTGTCCATGTAGTTGTTGGCGAGGACCGACAGGTCGGCGGCCTCACGCAGGCCCTCGGCCCCCATCGCCCTTGCCCAGGCATAGGCCTTCACCACCTGCGGTGCGTTGCCCCAGAATTCCCGCACACGGCCGATGGATTGCGGCCGATCTTCGTCAAGCGCGAAGCCCTGCCCTTGCCGCACCACCAGAGGTGACGGAAGAAACGGGACCAGATGGTCCGCACAGCCATAGGCACCGACGGCAGGGCCACCGCCGCCCTTCGGCGCGCCGAAGGTCTTGTGCAGCATGAACATGCAGGCGTCGAAGCCCAGCTCGCGGGCCCGCACGCGGGTCATCACGCCGTTGAAGTTGGCATGGTCGTAAAAGCACAGCCCGCCGACACCGTGCACCGCCTTGATCCACTCTTTGATCTCGGGGTTGTAGATGCCCATGTCGTCCGGATTGTTGACCATCAGCGCCGCCGTGCGCGGCCCGATCGCCGATTTCAGCTGGTCGAGCGACGGGTAGCCGTTCTCCTCCAGGCTGAGCGTGATCACCTCGAACCCGGCGGCGTTGGCGGTCGCAGGCGAGCAGGGGTGGCTCTGGATCGTGGTGACGATCTGATCGCGCTGCGCCAACTCCCCCCGGCTGGCGTGATAGGCGCGGGTGACGCAGGCGTGCGTGTAGGCCGCGTCCGCCCCGCCGCCGGCCTGGAACACGAACTGGTCCATGCCGGACAGCTCGCACAGCATATCGTTGAAATTGGCGTAGATTTCCAAGACGCCTTGCAGCGTATCCGGATGCTGCAGCGGATGGACCTCCGCCAACTGATCGGCCGCGACCGCACGCTCGCCGATGCGGGAGTTGTATTTCATCGTGCAGGTGCCGAACAGCGAGACACCCATCATACCAAGGGTCATCTGACTGAGATGCAGGTAATGGCGCAGCGCGTCATGTTCCGTCATCTCCGGCAGCACTGGACGGGCCTTGCGCAAGGCACCCGGCGGCAGGTCGGGGACCGGCCCGGCATCCGGGAACACGGCGCCACGGCGGCCAGGGCTGCTCAACTCCATCACCACGGGCTCGGCCCATCTGGCGGAATGGTAACCCTCGAACCGGGCGTCGGAGCGGTTGGATATCGGTGCGGTCATGTCAGAGGCTCTTCTTCAAGGCGGCAACGAGACGATCGATGTCTTGGTCGGTGTGGATTTCGGTGACGCAGTAGAGCGCGGCCTGTCCATCGATGCCCGGTTCGCCGGAAATGTCCTTGCCGCCAAAGATGCCCTGGTCGCGCAGCTTGGCGTTCACCGTGTCGACATTGGCGCTGTCGAACCGGACCACGAACTCCTTGAAGAAGGGACGGCTGAGGTCGACCGAACAGCCCTCGATAGCGTCGATCGCCTGTGCCGCGTGCCGCGCGCGCGCCAGGATCAGACGCCCGATCTCCTCAAAGCCAGCCGGCCCCATGGCGGCCATGTAGGCGGCGTTGGCCAGCGACCAGAGATAGACCGAGTTGCCGGTCCAGTCCTTGCCTTCCTCGCGCGAGCCGTAGGACGACTGCCCGAACAGCGTCAGGCCAAAGCCGTATTCACCCTCCTCGATCGTCTCGGCGATCGTGATGTTCAGGGTCGGGTATTCTCGGGCGTATCGCTCCGTGTCGGGACTGGCGATGAAGCCGCCCACACCGCCGCCGGCATTCATATGCACGCCCAGAGGCTGGGTCGGGCCTACTGCGATGGTGGCGCCATAAGCGCCTGGCGCCTCGAGCACGCCCAGCGACAGCGGGTCGACACCCACGATCGCCTCCGCGCCGACGGCAGTGGCGGCCTGGCACAGGCCGGCCGGATCGGCCTCGATCACGCCGTGATAGGACGGTGTCTCGAAATAGAGCGCAGCGACGCCGTCATTCAGCTTCGCCGCCAGATCGGCCCGGTCGATGCAGCCATCGGGACCGACAGCCACCTCGACAATGTCGATATGCCGGGCCATTTCGGGCGGTTCGCAATAGTTGCGCAGGACCGACAGGCGCTCAGGGTCCATGATCGCCGGAATCAGCACCGTGCGCCGGCCCGTCATGCGCGCGGCCATGCGCACCGCGTGGCCGATGGCGCAGCCCCAGCTATAGACCGGCAGGCCAACGAAATCGAACTCGACCAGCGCCCCGATCTGCGAGCAGAACTCGAACCAGGCCTGGTTGCGGCCGTGGTCGGAGGTCGGCGAACCAAACACCGAGGTCTGCCATTCGTAGCGCCCCACCACCTCGTCGCAGATCGCCGGCACGTAGTGGGGCCACGCCCCAGCCCCGAGGAAACAGAGATTGTCCGCCGCCGTCGCGTTCTTCGACAACAGATCGTTCAGATGACGGGAGAGTTCGACCTCGGACGCCAACTGGCGCGGCAGGTTGAACGTGCCGCTATGGTAGTGGTCCTCCGGGATTTGGCCGAACAGCGCCTCGACACTGTTCACGCCCAGCGCGGCCAGCATTTCCTGCTTGGCATCGCTGGCGGAATTGGCCATCCAGGGATGGGGTTTGGTCATCGTCTCACCTCGTCGTTTCGAACATGTTGTCAGGCCGCGACCCGAATGACCTGGCGTCGCCCAGGCCCGGTAATGACCTGTCGGAAGCCCGACAGCCCTTGATCGAGGTCCACATCGCCCGTGTCCACGGCAAGCTCGGGCAAAGTAAGCGCCGCCAGTTTCGAGGCAGCGCAGATCACGTCGATGGCGTCGAGGCCGATGCGGCCGATCACAAGGGGCGAGAACTGCTGATTGCCCCGGCCTAGCAAGAAGCCCTGCCCGCCGATGACCGTCAACACGATGCGCGTGCGACCGTTGGCATCAAGCAAGGCCAGGATATCCGCCTCGCTGAGATCGCGGGCGATGATCTGGCCCGCCCGTGCTGCGTCAACGCCCAAGAGCGTGCCGCCGCCCAGGCGCTGCTTCAGCGCCGCCATGGTCATCCCAGGGCCTATGAAATAGAGCGTGTCGTCGTCCATGTCGCGGGCGTAGGCCCCGAGGGCTGCGTCGATCTCCGCCACAGCATCGCCGCCGCTGCCTGCCTTTGGCCCTAGATGCGCCGTGGGCCCCGCTGGTGTGCGGGCCATCCCATAAAGCTGGGCCGACAGCCGCCCGCGCCGGCGTTCCTCTTCGTCGATGTCCATGACCTCGGCGTCATCCATCCGCCGGCCCCGGCTGGCCAGGAAGGCGGCCGCGACTTGGCCCGCCCGTTCCGGCGTCCGCGCGAAGACGCCGGAATGCATCTTCACGCCGGCCGGGATACCCAGGATCGGGATCTCCGTGTTGTTGGCCGCCATGACGTCCCTGGCGGTCCCGTCACCGCCGGCGAACAGGATCAGCGCGACCCGTCCCTGCATGGCCTTCACCAGCGCCTTGGTATCCTCCGCCGTGCCCGTTGGCGGGAGTGTGATCACGTCTGCCCAGGGCGCGGCCTCGGCCCCCAGATTACCCGGCCCGGTCAGCACCGGCCCGCCACCGTCGCGCTTGAAAGCGTCCATCGCCCGTCGCGCCCGCTCACCCGCATGAGGCTCAGCACCCGCCGCCAGCGCCCTGGCCACAATCGCGGCCCCGTCCGTGCCCTTCAGCGCCACAGCGCCACCCAGCCCGGCCACTGGATTGACGACCAGGCCCAGGACCTGGGCCGCATCCCGATCGCAAGGCTCTTTCGTCATTTCCGGACTTTTGTTCGCATTCCGAAACGATGCCAGTCACAGGCTGTTCCGGCAACACAAAAATCCCGCAGATCAGCGGATTCGATCGTGGAACGTCCGCCGGCAATTCGGCAGTCGACAGCGTCGCAAAACCACGACACGCGTGCGATACATCTCCGAACCGGACTTTGGTATCTCGAAGAGCAAGACAAGAAGGGGCAATGGTGGACGACAGCCGAGACTCACAGGACCTTCCCCCCTTCCATTGGGCGGAGGAGACATGGCGCGGCATTGTCGGCCAAGTGCGTGCAGGCCGTCGGCTCGCGCCTGACATTTGGCCGGACGGCGCGCGCTGTGCGGTCGCCCTGTCGTTCGACTGCGACCACGAGACGTTTGAGCTCGGCGCCGGCGGGCGAGCGATCGGGCGCCTGGGCTGGGGCGAGTATGGCCGCCGTGTCGGTGTGCCGCGCATCCTGGACGTGCTGGCCCACCACGATGTTCCGGCCAGCTTTTTCGTGCCGGCGGTGGCGGCGCTGATTGGTCCGGACGAGCCCAGGCGCATTGTCGAGGCAGGCCACGAGGTCGGCGTTCATGGCTGGATCCATGAGAGCAATGCGACCCTGTCGGCGTTCGAGGAGCGCGAGATGCTGCTGCGCGCCCGCGCGACGCTGGCCGACCTGACCGGACGCGAACCGGTGGGCCACCGCGCGGCACATTGGGATCTCAGCCCCAACACGGCGCGGCTGGTCGCGGAGCTGGGGTTTCTCTACGACAGCTCCATGATGGCCGATGAAGATTGCTACGAAATCATGATCGAGGGCGAGCCCTCCGGGCTGGTTGAGATCCCGGTCGACTGGGTACGCGACGACGCCGTCTATCTGATGTTCAACCGCACGCCGCCGACACGGCCCTACACCTCGCCCGACTCGGTGCTGGACATCTTCCGCCGCGAGTTCGATGGCGCCTTCGATGCGGGCGGCCTCTGCCAGTTGGTGATGCATCCGTTCGTGATCGGCTATCGCTCGCGCATCTGGATCTTGGACGCCCTGATCACGCACGCCCGATCGCGGGGCAAGGTCTGGTTCGCCACCCATGAACAGATCGCCCGCCATGCGCGCGCGGCGTGCGGCTTGGAGTCGACGGGCTAAGCCGAACGAGACAAGAGGAGCGCCTCTCACACAGGCGTGTTCTGGTGCAACCGGCTCAATTCATCTATGTTGTTTTAGTCAGGTCTAAAAAACTTTAGTGATTTGGAGCGATCCCATTTCCACCCAGTCCTCCATTGCCACCCCGACCGATGCCCCGCAAATGGGTGGCCTGATTAGGGCGCGCAGACGCGAGCTCAACATGACGCTCCAAGAGGTTTGCGACGCTGCCGAAATCTCGGGCGGTTACCTCAGCCAGGTCGAGCGCGATCTGGCCGTCCCGACGATCACCACCCTGTCCCGCATCGCCGGTGCCCTCGGCGTTACCCTGGAGTTCTTCATCGCGCGTCCGAAGCCGACCGACTGCGTCACGCACAGCGACAGACGACAGCGATTCGCGATCGGCGGGTCGGAAATCCACTACGAACGTCTGGGTGCGGAGTTCGCCGGCCATGTGCTGTCCAGCTTCATCATGACCATTCCCCCCGGCTACCGGTCGGAGCGGGTAACCCATGGCGGCGAAGAGACGTTCTTCATCATGGACGGGCGTTTGGATCTGTCGCTGGACGACCACGAGATCAGTTTGAAGGCTGGCGACAGCGCCCATTACAAGGCCAATCGGCTGCATGGCTGGTCGAACCCCGGCCCCGTCCCGGCCCACGTCTTGTGGACCGGGACAATGGATCTGTTTCGCGACCCCATCAGCAGCATTGCGGACGACGACTGACGCTTTTGTTGTCGACGCATCCATCGAAGCGGCGCCGTCCCCTATTCCTCCTATTCGATGACGATCAGATCCTGAAAGCCACTGGTCAGGGCCTCGCCGCCACCGGGTCGCGCGACGATGCAGTCCTCGACCCGGGCGCTGACACCGCCATCCTGGAAGATCGAGGGTTCGATGGTGAAGATCATGCCTTCGCGAACCTCGGTCGTGTCGCCCTTGGTCAGGAACGGCGGCTCGTGGACGTCCCAGCCGATCGCGTGGCCCAACCGATGGCGAAAGGCGGGGCCGTAGCCCGCATCCTCCAGCACATCGCGCGCGGCCTTGTCGACGGCCTCGCAGGTCACGGCACCCGCTTTCAGCGCTTCGATCCCCGCACGTTGGCTGTCCATGATCAGCTTGTGCACCAGCACCTGTTCGTCGCTGGGTGCGCCGAAGCAGACGGTGCGGCCGAAATCGTAGCACATGCCGTCATGCACGGCGCCGAAGTCGAACAGCACGGACACCGGCGGCGTCAGCTTGCGCGGCCAGCTTTCCAGCTTGTTGCCGAAACACAGCGGATGGTTCGGCCCGGTATTGTAGAGTGAGGTGGTGAAGGACGGCCCTAGTGAACCGTGCCTTTTCATCTGATAATCGACCTCCGAGCTGACATCCAGCTCGGTCATGCCGATCTTCAGATTGCCGACCACGGCGGCGAAGGCCTGTTCGGTGATCGCACCGGCCTCGCGCAGCTTCTCGATCTCGTCGTCATCCTTGATCACCCGCAGTTCGCGCAGGATTGCCGTGCCGGAGACGAAGCGGGCGCCCGGACACAGGGTTTGCAACTCCATCAGCGATTCCGCCTCCGCGTCGTCGCTGGTCGCGATGCGCGGCGCATCCGGCAAGCCGATCTCGGCCAGGATGCCCTTGACCATTTCGACCGGGTCGTCCCAGTCGCCCAGCACCCGGACATCCAGCCCGTCAAGACCCTCGGGCGTGCCGAACTCGACCGTCATGCGCGGCAAGGTCAGGATCGGAGCCCGGCCCGGCGCCAGCCAGGCGCCTTCCAGCCAGTTGCCCGGATGCAGGTTGCGGCCATAGTTCGGAATGTCGCGGTGAATGCCCGTCAGATAATCCAGATCCGTGCCGATCGGAAAGAAGACCAGGTCGGCCCTGCCCTCGATCAGCGTTTGGAATCTGGTCATCCGGTCTTGGTAACTGGCCATTCAGTGCTCTCCTTGGCAACGGGTGGGGCAACGGTTGACGTTTCGGGAACGAGGTGACAGGCCGCACTTCGGCCGGGCGCGATGCGGCGCAGTTTCGGCGCCTCCACGCGGCAGCGATCCTGCGCCAGCGGGCAGCGCGGATGGAAATGGCAGCCCTTGGGCGGGTCGAGCGGCGACGGAATGTCGCCTTCGATGGGATTGTAGACCACGCGCCGTCGGTCGAGCCGGGGCACACCCTCGATCAAGGCACGCGAATAGGGGTGCTGCGGGTCGGTAAAGATCTCCGCCGCCGGGCCGCTTTCGACGATCCGCCCCAGATACATGACCAGAATGCGGTCGGCGATATGCTCGACGACGCCGAGGTCGTGGCTGATGAACACGTAAGTCAGGCCGAACTCGTCGCGCAGATCCATGAACAGGTTGATGATCTGGGCCTGGATCGAGACATCGAGGGCCGAGACGGCCTCGTCGCAGACCAGGATCTCGGGCTTTACGGCAAGGGCGCGGGCGATGCCGATGCGCTGGCGCTGGCCGCCGGAAAACTGGTGGGCGAACCGGTCGCGATAGGCCGGGTCGATGCCGCAGCGCTCCATCAGGTCCGCGACATAGCGCTCCAGACCGTCTCGGTCGACGATGCGATGGACGCGCGGCGCCTCGCCGATCAGGTCCGTCACGCGCTTGCGCGGGTTGAGGGACGAGAACGGATCCTGGAAGATCATTTGCAGGTCCAGGGCCCGGGGTGCCTTACCCGGCTCGTCGCGCTTGGCCACACGGGCGCCGCGCGCCTCGCCATCGACCAGGATCGTGCCCTCGCTCGGCTCCAGCAGGCCCGCGATCATGCGGCCCAGGGTGGATTTGCCGCAGCCGGATTCGCCGACGACGCCCAGCACTTCGCCGCGATTGAGCACGAAGCTGACATCATCGACCGCGAGCACCTGCGGGCGCGGCTTGGCCAGCCCGATGGCGGCCAGCCCACGGGCGATAAAATCGCCCTTGCTGCCAAACCGTTTGCTGACGTTTTCCACCGTGAGCATCGGGGCTTCGGTCATGCCGTTGCCTCGGTCAGCGGATGGATGCAGCGCACCTTTCGCGCGGGCCCGATGTCGTGTAACTCCTGCGGCGCACGACAGGCATCTGTGGCGCGGGAACAGCGCGGCCGGAAGGCGCAGCCCTCGGGCAGGCTGGTCAGCGCCGGCATTCGGCCGGGGATCTGGTTAAGCCGGCGGCCGCGCCGCCCCCGGGACGGCACCGAGTCCATCAGGCCGGCCGTATAGGGATGGGCCGGGTTGTCGAGCACGTCATCGACCGGCCCGACCTCCACCAAACGGCCGGCATACATCACCGCGATCCGGTCCGCGATGCCGGCGACCACCGCGAGGTCATGGGTGATCCAGATCAGCGCCGTGCCCCGCTCGCGGCAAAGCCGCTGCACCAAGGCGAGGATCTGGCCCTGGATGGTTACGTCGAGAGCTGTCGTCGGCTCATCCGCGATGATCAGATCAGGCTGGTGCAGGAGCGCAATGGCGATGGCCACGCGCTGGCGCATGCCGCCGGAAAGCTGGTGCGGATAGGCGCGCAGGCGCTCCTCCGGCGACGGTATGCCGACCTCGTCCAGCGCGGCGATGGATCGTGCCCTCGCCTCGGCCCTGGAGAGGCTCAGATGGGCGGCGAGCGCGTCGCGCATCTGGGTTTCGACCCGCAGGACCGGGTTCAGCGTCATCATCGGGTCCTGGAAGATCATGGCGATGTTCTGCCCGCGGATCCGGCGCATCGCCTCGCGCGAAAGATCCAGCACGTTCTCGCCATGCAGCAGCACCTCGCCCCCGACAACGCGGCCCGGCGGGCTGATCAGGCCATTGATCGAAAAGCCGGTCAGCGATTTGCCAGACCCGCTTTCGCCGACAAGACCCAGGATCTCGCCGCTGCCGACCGTCAGCGAGACGCCCTGCAACGCGCGCAGTTCGCCCCCTTCGGTGAAGAAGGACGTGTCGAGGTTGCGAAGTTCGAGGACATGGGTCATCGACTCACCGCCTCAAATGCGGGTTCAGAATGTCGCGCAACCGGTCGCCCAAAAGGTTGACGCTGACGATGATGGCCAACAGCACCAGCCCGGGCACGACGCTGATCCAATAGCGGCCCGATTGCAGATAGTCGAAGCCGTTGGAGATCAGCAGGCCCAGCGACGGGCGGGTCGGTGGCAAGCCCAGGCCTAAGAAGGACAAGGTCGCCTCCAGCGAGATGGCCGTGGCCATCTGCATGGTCGCGACAACGAGGATCGTGGGCAGGCAGTTCGGCAGGACGTGGCCCAGAAGAATGCGCACCCCGCCCAGACGCAGGCCGCGCGCGGCCTCGACATATTCGCGCGCGCCTTCCACCAGGGCGACACCGCGAACGGTGCGGGCGAAATACGCCCATTGAACCACGACCAGCGCAAAGATGATCTTGTCGACGCCGCGGCCTAAGATGACCAGCAGGATCAGCGCCACAAGGATGGTCGGAAAGCTGAGCTGCAGATCGACGATCCGCATCAGCACGGTTTCCGCCCAGCCCCGCCGATAGGCGGCGATCAGCCCCACCGTCGTGCCCACGATCAGGGCGAAGAAGCCCGACAGCAGGCCGACGATCAGGCTGATGCGGATGCCGTACAGGATGGCAGAGAGCATATCCCGCCCCTGCCCGTCGGTGCCGAGCCAATAAGTCATGCCGGTGAAGCTTTCGCTGCCCGGCGGCAAAAGGCTGTCGAGGATATCGACCTGCGCCAGATCGTACGGATTTTGGGGCGCGATCCAAGGCGCCAGCAGCGCGGCGACACAGAAGAAGGCGAACACGAGCAGCGCGCCAACGGCCGTGGGTGACGCCAGAAAGCGCCTTACGGCCAGGCGGAAATTGCTGGTCCGCGGGCCGGGTACGTCCTGCGCCAGATCGGTCATGCAGAGGCCGCGCCCAGCCGCACGCGCGGGTCAAGCAATGTGTAAAGGATGTCCACGAGCAGATTGAGGATCACGAACATGAACACCACGAAGATCAGGTAGGCGACGATCAAGGGCCGGTCGAGCACGGCGATGCCGTCGATCAGCATCTTGCCGACACCGGGCCACGAAAAGATGGACTCCACCACCACGGCAAAGGCGATGATGCCGCCAAACTCCATGCCCAAGACCGTGACGATGGGGATCAGGATGTTCTTCATCACATGCAGGCTGAGCACGCGCCGTTCGCGCACGCCGTTGGCTCGGGCGAACTTGATGTAGTCGGAATACAGCACCTCGCGCATGCCGGCCCGGGTCAGCCGGATCACCAAGGCCATCATGATCAACGACAGGGTGAAGGCGGGCAGGATCAAGTGGTGCAGGCCACTGAACGTAACAAAGCTGATATCGATGCCGAAGATCATCACCGTCTCGCCCCGGCCGACGGCCGGCATCCAGCCAAGCTGGACGGCAAAGACGACAATCATGATCAGCCCGATCCAGAAGACCGGCACCGAAAAGCTGATCATGGAAAAACCCATGATCAGCCGGCTGGAAAACGCGTCGGGTTTCAGCCCGGCACGCATGCCCAGCGGTAAGCCGATGGCCAGCGCCATCAGCAAGGCCATTACCGCCAGCTCCAGGGTGGCGGGCAGACGCTCGAAAATCAGGTCAAGCGTCGGCACCCCATGGGTGAAGGAATTGCCCAGGTCGCCCCGGACAAGATTCCCCATGAAAACCAGATACTGCTCCCACACCGGCCGATCGAGACCGAGATCGGCGATGATGCGGGCGAGACACTCTTGATCGCATTCCGACGAGGCGAAGATGTAGACCGGATTGCCGATCACATTGACCCCGAAGAACACCAGCACGGTCATCACGATCAGGACCAGCAGGGCCTGCAGGATGCGCCGCAGGATGAACTCGGCCATTCAATCTTCGCCTCGACGGTTTGCGTGCGAGCCTGGACTATTCGACGCGGTTGACCTCGATCGCCAAGGTCCGCTCATTGGTGCGGGGCTCGTGCACCAGATCACTGCTCATGGCCCAGTTGTTGACCTGAAAGTGAAGCGGAATGTAGGCGTAGTCATCCATGCCGATCTGGATGGCCTCTTGCAGGATCGCCAGACGCTCTTCCGGATCGATCGTCTGCTTGGCCAGCACCGACCGCGCATCGATCGCCGGGTTGGAATAGCGCCCGAAATTGCCATTCCCGCCGCCGGTCGCCGCATTATAGGTCTCAAGCGTGCCCGAGACCGTATAGGTCGCCTCGCCGGCCACCGTGCCCCAACCGGTCATCGATACCGAGAATTCCGGCACGTCGAAGCCCGGCATCGTCAACTCGTCACCGCGAATGAGGCGCGAGAAGAAGATGTTGCGCGGCATGGCGTCCACTTCCGTGGTGATGCCGATACGGCTCCACATCTGGGCGACCGCCTCCAGGATGCGCGAATCGTTGATGTAGCGGTCGTTCGGCCCGTGCAGCGTGATCTGGAACCCGTCGCCATAGCCCGCCTCTTCCAAAAGCGCCATGGCGGCTTCCGGATCATAGGGATCGGCCTCAAGCTCATCGACATAACCGAAGAAGCCGGGCGGCACGATGTTGCGCGTGGGCAGCGAGGCCCCGCCCATAATCCGGTCGCGGATCGCATCGCGGTTGATCGCCAGGCTCATCGCGCGGCGGACGCGCCAGTCGCGCATCGGGTTCGGCACCATGACGTTGCCGTCATTGTCGCGAATGAACTCCTCGACATGCCGGTAGCTGGGCATGATGTAGATCAGCCGGTCGGACGGGATGGTCGACACGGTGAAATCCGGGTTCTCTTCAAGCTGCGGCAGGTCGATGGTCGGCGGATAGTCGATCATGTCGACATCGCCGTTCAAAAGCGCCGCCAGACGCGCGGAATCCTGCCCGACGGGCCGGAAGACGACCTGATCCCATTGGACGTCACCGCCCCACCAGTTGGGATTGCGCACGACGGAGACGCGGTTACCCGGGTCGAACTCCTCAAATATGAACGGACCGGTGCCGATGGCGGCCTGGCCACTGTTGAAGTCGACGGAGGCCGTGACGCCTTCGGCGGCATGCTGCGCGACGATCGGCACCATGGCGAGGTCTTCCGCCACCGTCGGATAGGGACCGTCGGTGTAGATGTGCACCGTGTAGTCGTCGATCATCTCCCACGTCTTGCCGCCCTTCTCCAAGGTGAAGGCCGGGCTGGCCGGGGCGCCGGAGATGCCGCCGCGCAGACGGTCCATCGAGAAGATGACGTCCTCGGCGGTGAACGGCTCGCCATCATGCCAGGTGACGCCTTCGCGCAGCCGGAACTCCCACGTGGTGTCGTCCAGCGGCTCCCACGAGACCGCCAGGCCCGGCACGGGCTGCGAGGCCGAATCGAGCGCCACCATGCGTTCGAAGATGTGTTCCTGAACCTGAAGATCCGCCGAAAGCTGGGTCCAGTGCGGGTCGAGCGAGCTTGCTTCCGATCGCACGCCGATCGTCAGCACCTCCTGCGCGACCCCGGGCGTTGCGGCAAGCAACACCGCGGCCATCAGGCCGACTAACCATTTTTTCATACTCGTGTCCCTCCGTGTTGACCGGCGCCCAACGTCGCTGAGGCGCGCTGGGGGTCGGGTTTTTTGTCAGGCTCAGGGCCTGCCAAATTCGTTGTTCTCCCAGTAAAAAAAATTTACTGTCCATTTACCGGCATGTCCACAACATACGACTATGCGAACGAATGTTCGACAAGCTGCAGGTGCTGAAACCGGGTATGGACGTGCGGACGAACCGACAATTGGACTGGCGGCTGCCGGCCACGATCGCGGCCAGAATTCTGACGCTAAGCAGCGAGAAAGAAGCGCGAGAGGTCCAGCGCGGGTTCGAGCCCCAAGGCCAGATCGACCAAAGCCTCGGAAACTGCAGGTGCGGCGGTGAAGCCCATCCAGGGAACGAGGTTGAGGTAAAAGCCGGGCACCCCGGGCGCCTCGCCAAGGATCGGGTGCCAATCGGCGGTGCCATTGACCATCGCCGCCCAGCTTCGCACGATTTGCGCACCGGACAGCGCCGGCAACACAAGCTGTGCGACCGCCAGATTGCGAGCGAGCGAGACCGGATCGACCCAGGGCGCGCCGCGCATCCGCGCGGGCCAGCCGCCGCCGATCAGAAAGCCCCCTTCCGCGGCCTGTTTCAAGGTCAGCTTCTCGCCGGTGTAATAGACCAGATAGGGCAACAACGGCGGGCGCTTTTCGGTAACGGCCACCTGGATCGGATGCCCTTCGAGCGCGATGTCGAGCCCGACCATAGCAGCCACCCGCGCCGCCTCGGCCCCGGCCGCGTTGACCACGCAGCGCGCGGCAAAGCGGCCTTCAGGCGTTTCCAGCACGAAACCGTCGGAATCGTGGTCGATCGCCTGAACCGGGGCGTTGCGGCGGATCTCGGCCCCATGATCCATAGCCCGGCGGGCGAACAGCGGGGTGGCGAGAAACGGATCGGCCTTGCCCTCGATGGGGCAGAACGCGGCGCCGGCAAGATCGTCCGCGAGAAACGGCGCACGACGCGCCAGGTCGCCCCTGTCCCACAGCTCGACCGGCAGGCCGGCGCGCCGTTCGATCGCGGCCTTGCGTTCCAGATCGGCCATGTCCGCGTCGGATGCCGCGGCCATCAAACCGCCCTTGGTGGACACACCCAGCGACCCCCCCAGCTCGGCCTCCAACCGGGACCAGCGATCGATCGCGGCCATGAACAGGGGGATCGTGGCGGCGTACCCCTCGGCCCAATCCGGCCCAAGCGCGCGATAGGGCTCAAACGGGATCTGCGCATGGATCGACCCCGCGTTCGACCCGGAGGCGGCCAGGTTCAAGTCGGCTTTTTCCAGCAGCAGCACCCGCGCGCCCCGGCGCGACGCGAAATAGGCCGTGGCCGCACCGGACAATCCACCGCCGACAACAATCAGATCAAAGGGTTTCAAGGCATCAGGAACCGGATTGAGTCGGCCTATTCGTTCACTATACTAACTTTTGTACGCAGGTTGAACACCGCCCATGCGGCGAAGGCCGGCGTACTTTGAAACTGGAGACGGAACGATGAAACCTTTTCGCGGCAGCTATTCCGTTAACGTCACGCCGTTCACGGAAGATGGCGACGCGGTCGATCTTGCGGCCAACCGCCGATTAATCGACTGGCAGATCGACCAGGGCGTGCCGGGCATCATCATCCTGGGCACGACGGGCGAGTTCCTCACCCTGACGGATGCCGAGCGCGCGTCGTTTGTCGAAGACACCGTCGCCCATGTGAACGGGCGGATCGACGTGCTGGTCGGCGCCTCGAATGCCCACTCGCCGACAGCCGCCCGTTACGCGCGCGAGGCCGAGGCGGCCGGCGCCCAGGGCCTGATGATCGTTCCGCCCTATTACTACACGCCGACCGAGGACGAGATCGTCAAATACTACGGCACAATCACGGCCACCTGCGACCTGCCGATCATGCTCTACAACAACCCGTTCACCTCCAATGTGGACATGTCGGCGAAGCTGGTCGGGCGGTTGACGCGTGAGTTCGACACCGTGCGCTACATCAAGGAGGCGAGCATGGATGTGGCGCGGGTCTACGACATCGTCGAGGAAACCGAGGGCGTGATGAACGTCTTTGCCGGCGAGCGGATCGTAGAGAGCTTCCTGCTGGGCGCGGTCGGCTATGTGAACCCGTTCGGCAACTACATCCCCCACGCCTCGACCCGGATCTGGGATCTTCTCACCGCTGGCCGGATCGAGGATGCCAAGGCCATTCAGCGCCATATCAGCGTGATCGAGCACACGATTGCCGAGGGGCATCCGACCTATGGCCACCAATGTTATTCCAAAGCGCTGGCCGCCGAGGCTGGCTGTCCCGTCGGCGATGTGCGCCCGCCGCTAACGCCCTTCGCCGATTTGGGCGAAGAAGGCCGGGCACGCGCGGCCAAACTGAAGGGCATCATGGACGATCTGGACCGGCTGATGGTCCAACTTGAAAGCAAGGCTGCATGACCGACATCCCACCGCTGTTCACGCCCTTCACCCTGAGAGGGGCGACGTTTCGCAACCGCATCGTGCTTGCCCCGATGTGCCAGTACCAGGCCGAGGACGGCACGCCGACGGACTGGCATGTCGCCCATCACGGGCGCTATGCAACCTCCGGTGTCGGCGGCGCGATCACCGAGGCCACCGGCATCTCCGCCGAGGGGCGGATCAGCCCTGGCTGCACGGGCATTTATACCGACGCCCATGTCGCGGCGTGGCGCCCGGTGACGCAGCTTTACCACCGGCAGAACATCCCCATCCTGATGCAGATCGGCCATGCGGGGCCCAAGTCATCGACCATGCGCCCCTGGGACGGCAGCGGGCCCCTGCATGAAACCGGCCCCGAACCGGCCTGGCAGACCTACGGCCCCTCCGCCGTGCCGGCGCGCGAGGGCTGGCACGTGCCCAAGGCGCTGGACGAGGCCGAGATCGCCGGCATTGTCTCGGATTTCGCCACCGCCGCGAAGCGCGCCTTGGCAGCCGGGTTCGACGGGGTGGAGATCCACGGCGCGCACGGCTATCTGCTGCACAGCTTCATGTCGCCGGTGATGAACCAGCGCGATGACGGCTATGGCGGCACGCTGGCCGGCCGGATGCGGCTGCCGATCGAGGTGGCCAAGGCGGTCAGGGCTGCGGTGCCCGATACCACGCCGGTTCTGTATCGCGCGTCTTGCGTCGACGGCGAGGGCGGCGCCCTGACGTTGGACGACACTGTTGCGCTGGCCGCTGAGTTGAAACGCGTCGGCGTCGATCTTCTGGATGCCTCGGGCGGTGGCATCCCGTCGGGCATGCGCCTGGCGCAGATGAAACCGAAGCCGGGCTTTCAGGTGCCCTATGCGGAGCGGATCCGGCACGAAACCGGCCTGCCGACCATGGCCGTGGGCATGATTACCGAGGCGGAACAGGCCAACAGCATCATCGCCGAGGGCCGCGCCGATCTGGTGTCGTTGGCGCGCGAGATGCTGCGCCGGCCAAGCTGGCCTTATCTAGCCGCGATCGAGCTGGGCCATCCGGAACCGGCGTCGATCCTGCCCAAGCTTTATTCCTTCTACCTGAAAATCGCAGCCTAACGGATATAGCTCGCGCCATTGACATCGAGGGTCGCGCCCGAGAGATGGCGACAGCGGCCGGACAGACAGAACGCGGCGAGCGTTGCAACGTCCGACGGCGGCACGAACGCGCCCATTGCCAGCCGGTCCTCGACCGCGGCACGGCCGCCCTGGGTCTCGGCGAAATCGCGCGACATCCGCGTGTCCACCACGCCGGGCGCGATGATGTAGGTCCGGATATTGTCGCGCGCATAGCCGGTCGCCACGGTCTGCAAGGCCGCCTTGATCGCGGCCTTGGAGGCCGCATAGGCGATCGCGCGCGGGTTGGTGACACCCTTTTGCGCCGCCCAGCTTGAGATGCCGACGATCTCTCCCCCGCCCCGTTCCCTGAAATGGGCGACGGCATGGCGCAGCAGCGTGGCTGCCGAATGCACGTTGACCTGGAAGGTCTCGCGCCAGACCCGGTCCCAGGCTTCGGGTGGGTCGTCGATGCCGCCATCCTGGATGATGATGGCAGCGTTGTTGACCACGCCGTCGATGCCGCCCGTTGCCGCCAACGTCTCGGTGAACAGCCGGTCGGCCCCGTCGGGCTGTGCCAGATCGGACCCGATCAGAATGCGGCGGTCTTCCGGCAGCCCGGCCACGGCCGCCTCCGCACCCGCGCGGTCGCTGCCGTAATGGGCCACGACCCGCGCGCCTTGCGATCCGACCTCCTCGGCGATGGCCCGGCCAATCCCCTTCGAAGCGCCCGTAACCAGGATCGTCTTGCCGTGAAGCACGTCTCAGCCTCTCTCTCACGCGGTCGGTTGATGGCGCGCCTGCATTGCGCACAATTGTTCTCATACCGAACAGCGTCGCCGAGAGCAACGGGCTGATGGAGGATGCTAGTGTCGCCGTGAATGGCTCCGGAAGAACGATGCCGCTGATCGCTGAACCCAGAAGACCAAGAACGTCAGCCCTGCTTCGGTGACCAGAGCGCGCCGGGGTTTTCGCGCGTCACCGCCATGCCGTTCGGATAGCTGACAAGCTCTAGCTGCATGCCCCAGGGTGCCAGGAAATAGACCCAGATCAAACCCTCGGACGGACCTTCCGTCATGGTGGTGGGGTCGCCCTGCACCTTGACGCCATGGGATTTCAGATGCGCCACGGCCGCATCCATATCATCGACCAGGAAACCCAGATGGGCCGCGCCGACATCGCTGTTGGGCGGCGGAGACTGCGCAGCACCGTCAAGGGCGTATTCAAAGATCTCGAACGACGGGCCGTTCTTGCAGCGCAGCATCCGCAGCTTGTTGATCACCGCGCGCGGGTGGACGCCCAGACAGACCTCCATCCAGTCATCATCGGACACGAAAGGCCCGATTTCGAACACCAGTTCGCAGCCGATCACGTCGACGAAGAAGCGCGTCGCCTCCTCGATGTCGGGCACGGTGAAACCGACATGGTCCGTGCCCGACAGGCCAGGCAGCCCACTCATCTCTTAGTAACCGGCTCGCAGACCATGGTCATCAGCCGCAGCTTCTCAAGCTCGAAGATCTTGTCCTTGACCTCGGCAAAGGCTTCGAGATGGGGCAGTTCCATGTGCTTGTCCCATTCGGCCCGGTCGGTCCAGTTTTCATAGAAAGTGAACTCGGCCGGATCGTCATTGTCCTGGTGCAGCCAGTATTCGACACAGCCGGCTTCCTGCCGTGTCGGTTCGATCAGGCCCAGGAGAAACGCCTTGGTTTCCTCGATTTGCCCGTTCAGGGCGCGCAGATGGGCGATGACGGTGAGTTGTTCGGACATGGGTTTCTTCCTCCCGTTGGACGTTGGTGTGGCGGCCAGAGGCCTAGACCGTCGCGGCGGCGCTGCTCACTGCATGATCATGCCGCCATCGATCATAAGGCACTGTCCGGTCATGTAATCGGACGCTGGCGAAATCAGAAAGTCGACGGTTCCGGCAATATCCTGCGGGGTTGAGGCGCGCCCAAGCGTGATGCCCGCGGAGAAGTTCTCGATCGCCTCACCCGGCTTAGACGTTGCGCCCATGTCCATCAGGTCGCTGTCGAGCTTGTCCCACAGTTCCGTCACCACCACGCCCGGTCCGAAGGCGTTCACCGTGATGCCGTGCTCGGCCAGCGAGCGGGCGGCGGCCTGGGTCAGGCTGATGACGGCGGCCTTGCTGGCGCAATAGGGCGCAAAGTCACCGAACCCGGTGCGGCCGGCCATCGACGCCGTGCTGACGATCTTGCCCTTGTGGCCCTTGGCGATCATCGCCTTGGCGGCCTCCTGAATGCCGATCATCACGCCCATGCCATTGACCGCCATGATCTGGTTCCAGTTGTCCTCGGTGGTCTCCAGAAACGGCTGGGGCCGGTTGAAGCCGGCATTGTTGACAATGGCATGCAGAAAGCCGAACGCGTCCTCGCAGGCCCCGATGGCCGCCGCCACGGACGCGCGGTCCGAAACGTCGGTCTTGCAGAAGATCGCCCTGCCGCCAGCTTCCTCGATCTTGGCAGCGGCCTTTGGGCCCTCGGTGTCGTCCAAATCGGCGATGACCACGCCGTAGCCCTTCTTGGCACTGCTCTCGGCAATGGCCAGCCCGATGCCGCGTGCAGCACCGGTGACGACGACGCCGCCAAGATTGTCTGAACTCATGATCTGCCTCCCGTGATCACTGGGTCTTTTTGTGCAGGACGAAGTCGAACGCGGACCGCCATTTCGTGTCGCCGTCGGTGACCGGCTCGAACGCGACAATCAGCGATTCCTTCACGCCAAAGACCGCGTCGGATTCCAGATAGGGGTCGCCATCCACGAAAATGTGCGTGACGACCGTGTCGTAGCCCTCGGCGCTGATGATGAAATGCATGTGCGCGGGGCGATTGGGGTGCCGCTCAAGCCGGTAAAGCAACTGCCCCACGGGCCCGTCATCCGGAATCGGGTAGGAGACCGGCTTGATCCCGCGAAACTGATATCGGCCATCGGCCCCGGTCGTGAACACCCCGCGATTATTGTGCTTCGGCTGCACGTCAGGCTGTTGCACGTCATAGAAGCCGTCCTCGCTGTCGCACCAGACATCGATCCGCGCGCCTTCGATCGGGGCGCCGTCCAGGTCCCTGACGGCCCCCTCAAAGACACAAGTCTCCCTGGCCCCCTGCAGCGCGATCGACGCGCCCATCGGGTATTCGGGCGCGCCGTTCACATGAAACGGGCCCAGCACCGTGTTTTCCGTGGCGCCGGTCGGACGCCGGTTGTTGATCGCGTCGACCAGCATCGAGACGCCGAGGACGTCCGACAGCAGAATGAACTCCTGCCGACTGTCGTCGCAGATCTGTCCGGTGCGGGTCAGGAACTCGATCGCGGCGGCCCATTCGTCCTGGGTCAGTTCGACATCCTTGATGAAGGCGTGCAGATGCTTGACCAGGCTGTGAATCACGTCGGTCAGGCGACCGTCGGTCTTGTCGCCGACGCGTGCGTTCACGGCCTCGACCGAAGACTGTTCGGTGAAATACTGAATGTTGCTGTGGTCCGTCATCGAAGGTCCTTTGCGTTCGGTCGTCCGCGAGAATATCGGAGATCAGGCTTCCGCCTTCCGCCGCACGGTCGAATAGATCAGCGCCGCGGCGAGGATCAGCGCGCCCTGGAACATGTATTGATAGGTCTGGGTCAAGCCGAGGAAGGACACGGCGTTCAGTACCATCGTCAGCAGCAATGCGCCCATCACCGTCCCGATGAAGGTGCCACGACCGCCGAGCAGGCTGGTGCCGCCGAGGACGACCGCCGTGATGCTGGCGAGCGTGTAGTTGACGCCTTGGGCCGGGTCCCCGACGCCGATCTGCGCCATCAGCATGATGGCCCCAAGCGCCGTCAGCAGCGAGCAGGCGACATAACCGGCGATGAAGGTCAGGTTGGTCCGAACGCCAACCCGGCGGGCATTGTCCTCGTTCGACCCGACGGCCCGCAGTCTCCAACCGGGCCGGCGCTTGCGCAGCGTGAACTCGGCAGCAATCGCCAACACGACCAGCACGATGAACGCGACCGGAATCGGCCCGAGGCGCCAAGTCAGCGTCTCGATAACCCCGAAATTGATGAAGCCGTCCGGCCCGTCCCGCAGCACGAAGCTGAGCCCCTGCAGGCCGATGAACATCGCCAGAGTGGCCGCGATCGGCGTGAAGTTGGCAAACCGGATCAGAGAGCCGTTAATCAGCCCGACGACAAGGGCGGCGGCGAGCATCAAGGCGAAACCGGCAGCGATCGTCAGCGCCGGCTGGCCATCATTGACGAAGAACGAGGCGATCACGACCAGGAAGCCGGCGAGCGGACCGACCGACAGGTCGATGCCACCCATCAGCAGCGCAACCGTCTGCCCAAGAGCGATGAAGCCCAGCGCCGTGGCGAGGATCAAAATGTTCGAGACGTTAAAGGCGGACAGGAAATTCTCGTTCTGGCCAAAGACATAGAGCGCCAAGGCGACCGCCACCACGACCAGCGGGCCGACCGTCGCATTGTCGGTCTGCACGAAATGCTTCACGCGCTCGCCGAAACTGGCGTGATGCCGGCGGGCTTCTTCGACATGATGGGCGTGGGTGTCGGCCTGTACCGCCGCGCCGACGATCCGCGCCTCGGTTATGTCGTCGCCGCGCAGCGTCTCGACCACGCGCCCGCGCGACATGACGATCACGACATCGCACAGCCCCTCGAGTTCTGCAGCGTCGGAGGAGTTCACGACAACCGGCGTTCCCGAGCGCGAGACTTCGCGCAGGATGCGGTAGATCTCCGACCGCGCGCCGACATCGACGCCCTGGGTGGGCTCGTCCGCGACGATGAAGCCAGGCTCCGACAACAGCGCTCGGGCCATGACCACCTTCTGCTGGTTGCCGCCGGATAGCGACAGGATCTTGGCCTCCAGCCCGGCTGTCTTGACCGCGAGCTCACGAAAGACCTCGTTGACCTTTGCCAGCTCGCGCGGCCGGCGCATCACGCCGCGCAAGCTGAACTTCTCCAGCGCGGCGAAGGTCGCGTTTTCGCGCACGGTCAGATCCTTGGCGACGCCCTCCGTATGGCGATCCGACGGCATGTAGGCGGCATGGGATTTGAGCGCGGACGCCCCGATGGCGTGGCCATTGAGCTGTACTTCGCCCGTAATCGACTGTAGGCCGGCCAATGCCCGCATCAGGTCGGCCTGGCCATTACCCTCGACGCCGGCAACGCCGATGATCTGGCCGCGGCCGACCTCGAAACTGACATCCTTGAACTTTCGCCCGCTGAGGCCCGAGACGGTGAAGTTGATCTCCGGCGCGGGGTCGTCGAGTTTCAGCGGGAAAGCGGACTCCAGCGAGCGGCCGACGATCATGCTGAGCAGGTCTTCGTCGCCGACCGCGTCGACCATGGCGCGCCCCGCCATACGGCCGTCGCGCAGCACCGTCACACGGTCGCCGATCTGGCGCAGTTCCGCGAGGCGATGGGTGATGTAGATGACCGATGTGCCCTCGGCCACCAGGCGCCGGACCTGGCTGAACAGCATGTTGGTGGCGTCCTGGTCGAGCGACGCCGTCGGTTCGTCAAGGATCAGCACCCGTGGATTGACCGCCAGCGCCTTCGCCAGCTCCAAGAGGTGTTTCTGCGCGACGGGCAAGCTGCCCGCCCTCGCCTGCAGCGGCACATGCAGCCCGACCTCGTCCAGCATGCGCCGGGCAATGCCCCTGGTATCGCCCACTGCGAAGACCTGGGTGGGCAACGCCACCTGCAGGTTTTCCAGCACCGACAGATCCTCAAGAATGGCCGGGTGCTGATAGGAAATCGCGACCCCGAGATCGGCCGAACTGTCCGGCGACAGCGGGGTCACATCGCGCCCGTCGAACGCGATCGCGCCGCGATCGGGCTGAAGCACGCCGGAAATGATGTTCATCAAGGTGGACTTGCCGGCACCGTTCTCGCCGAGGATGGCGTGAACCTCGCCGGCGAAGAACTCGACACTGACATCCGTCAAGGCGTGAACGCCCGCGAACGACTTTGACACGCCGGTCATCCGAATCACGGGATGGCCACGATCGGGCTCGATGGCGTCGACGGCGCTTGCGGCTTCGATGGGCTGTGTCGCTGTCATGGTCAGTCTCGATCAACCTTGGGATGCACCGGCAAGGGCGGCTGGCCCCGGGCAGGGAGGAATGCCCGGGGCCGCCCTCGGATCAGTTGCCCACGGCGTCCGCCTGAACCTGGGCCGGCACGGCCGAGGACAGGTAGATCGCGCCCGGCAGATCCGGCTCGCACTGGACCGCGTTCGGCTGATCCGTGATCGAGTTTTCGAACACGCCCGAGGTGAATACGTCGGACTCCGGCGGCGTGCCGCCTGTCGCTTCGGCTATGGCCCATTGCACGGCCAAGCGGACGTTGTCCGTCCCGGTCTCGACCGTCATCAGGTCGAAATCGGAGTTGTTCGCGCGGTTCTCCTGCCAGAAGCAGCCCAGCGAGTTGCCGTCCGAGGTCGCCAGCGCCGGAATCGAGCGATCGAAATTCTCGAAGACCGGCAGAGCACCGACGAGGGACGGACCGAAATCCGAGACGATGACGTCGATATCTTCGTGCTGCGCGATGGCGGCCGACAGGACCTGCTGCGTCAGCGCGGGGTCCCAGTTCGTCACCGCGAACGGTTCGGGGTTGAGGAAGACATAGCTGTCGTCGAGGACCTGCATCATGCCCTCCAACTCCTCCAAGCCCTGGCTGTTGCCGGCAGGGCCGCTGAGGAACAGGATGTTGGCGCCGTCGGGAAACTGCTCGACGATCCATTCGCCCCACAGCACGCCATTCTCGACGAACGAGGCGGCGACATAGCGCGTGTAGTTGCGGCCGGCCTCACCACCGACAACCACGCGATACGGAATGACGATCGCGCCCGCGCGGTAGGCGTTGGTCAGCGCCGGCAGTACCGCCGGGCCGGCGTCGCCGAAGACGACCAGCGCGTCGATCCCGCGCGCGGCCATGGAGTTGATGTCCGAAATGGCCTTCTGCGTGTCGCCCTGCCCATCGGCATAGAGGTATTCGGTGATGCTGGGGCAGAGCTCTGCCTCCTGACGCCCTGCCTCCGCTGTTACGATCCGCCAGCTATTGCCGCCGAAGCCGTCGAGCAGCGCCAGCGATGCCTCGTTCGGGCCACACCAGGCCGGCGTGTCCTGCGCTGAGGCGGTGCTGCCGAGCAAGGCCATTGAAAGTCCGGCCGCGGCGACCGCGACGGCGGTTCTGCAAGTCGATTGGGTCATGTCACTCCTCCTTTGGATTTCTGTTGGCGAGTTTGGTCGTGAGGGTGGTCCAGTTGATCGAGTAGATCCCGATGCCGACCACGAGCGCTAAGGCCTGGATGATGGTCTGGGCCGAAAAGGGCACACCGACCGCGAGCGCGAACTGGCTCAACTGGTTCAAGAAGAACGCCGCGATCACGACCGATATCGGGAAGCCGCGTCCGCCCAGCAGCGACGTACCGGCTAACACCACGACCGCCACCGAGGGCAGCAGCAGGCTGTTGCCTTGGAACGCCGTGGGCTCGCGGGTGATGCCGGCGATCAGGATGCCGGCCACGCAGTAGTGCAACTGTGCGAAGACGTAGGCCATCATCTGGTAGAGCTTCACCCGCAGCCCCACGGCCTGCGCGGCAAGCGGGTTGGCCCCGATCGCCTCGAAGCGTCGCCCAACAACCGTCTTCTTCATGACGAAGGAAACGAGCACCAGGATCGCAAGCGCGATGAAGACCGAATGGTTGATGCCGAAGGTCCTGCCGCCGGCGATCTCGGCCAGGAGGTCGGTGGTGGTGCGCGGCACGCCGCGGGAGATCGCGAAGACGCCGCCGAACAGAAGCGCGTTCATTCCGATGGTCGCGATGATCGCGTTCAGCCGGTAGACGCCGACAAGCAGGCCGTTGATCACGCCCGCCGCGATCGCGCAGCCGAAGGCGAACAGAACGGCGCCTAAGAGATCCGCGTCGTTGCCTGAAGGCATGTGCGTCGCGATGACCACGGCCAGCGAGACACCCCCCGGCACCGACAGGTCGAAGCCCCCCTGCTGCACAACCAGCATCTGGCCAAGGCCGACGATGGCCAGCACTGCCGCGAAAGGCAGGCTGCCGACCAACGCCCCCGTCGAAACCGCCGACGGGGCGAAGATGAGGCACAGCACGATCAGCGCCACCGTCGATCCGACGATGGTCACGAACCCCTTGGCGAGCGGGATCTGATGGATCGCCTGCCGCGGGCCCCGTGTTTCGAACTGTGTGTCGGTTTGTGCCATCGCCCTTGTCTTGCGTTCTGTATCTGGCTGGTCCGCCGGGTTTGCTGTCGTCAGGAGATGTTCAGGGTCACCTTGACCGCCGCCTCAGGCTTCTTGCCGAGGTCCAGCGCGGTCAAAGCGTCATCGAGGTCGAACTGGTGCGTCTGGATCGGCGACAGGTCGAGGCCGGTCCGTTCCAGAAAACGGATCGCCGCTGGCCAGACGCCGGGCGAGCCGATGCAGCCGCGCACGGTCAGGTCCTTGATTTGAATCTTGCCAAGCTCGACCGGGAACTTCTGGCCGATATTGATGCCGACCATCGACACGCAGCCCTCGGGCTTCGCGTAATCGAAGACGTTGGCCAGCGACGCGGCGTGGCCCGCCGCCTCGACCACCAGGTCGGCGCCGTCGCCCGTCATCTCCTGCACGGCCTCGATTGGATCGCCGGCGGAGGGATCGACGGTGCCCTCGGCGCCGAGGCGCATGGCGATGTCGCGCCGCAACGGCACGGGGTCGACGACGATCACCCGGGCACCCATGCCGATGGCCGCCGCCGCCGAAACCAGCCCGATCGTGCCGCCGCCGGAGACAACGACCGTCTGCGAGGCATCGACGCCGCCATGGCGCAGCACCGCGTAATAGCCGCAGGTGAAGGGCTCGATCAGCGAGCCTTTGTCGTCGTCCACCGCATCAGGCAGCTTGTGCAACCATTCCGGCCGCGCCGGGAAAAACTCCCGGTTGGCCCCATCCATCGAAAAGCCGAAATGGTGGATCCGCTCCGGCGTCGGGATCACGCATTCGCCGACGACCCGGTCGCCGACCGATAGGCCGGTGACGTTGCTGCCAACGTCCACCACTTCGCCGACCCATTCGTGGCCGGGCGTTACCGGATAAGTGATCGGGATGATGTAGTGACCGGCCAGAAGCTCGTAGTCGGAATGACAGATCCCGACCTTGCGAGACTGGATCATGACCTCGTTCTCGGTGATCGCCGGCGACTGTACCCGCGTAACCACCGGCTTCTTCGGCTCATCGAAAATCAGCGCTTTCATGACACCGTCTCCATCTCTGCCGGTGCCGGTTCGGGCACCGTTTCGATCCGGCCGCTCGAGGCGGATTTGAAGACCGCCTCCAGCAGCGCGATGGTGTTGACCAGTTCATCGCCGGTGATCGGATAGGGCGCCAAGTCACGCACCGCGTGGGCGAAGGCGACCAGATTGTCCTTCACCGGCTCGGCCGGGCCGACTTCCTCGGTGACGATCGGCCCACCTGCCGTGGCGGAGGTGACGACCCAGCCATCGGGCGCCTCGACATGGGCCTTGTCGCGGATGTCGATCCAGGCTTTCGAGCCATAGACGGTGAAGCGCGACATGAAGGGAGTGGCAAGCGAGGCCGAGACGTAGGCCGTGCCGCCGCGCCGGAATTTGACATAAGCCGCCACGGTGTCGCCCTGCGGCAGATCGGACGACAGCCGCTCGCAATGGCACAGCACGCTTTGCGCCGGCCCCAACAGCCTAACCGACAGATCGAGCAGATGGATGCCGGTGGCCGTCATCCCACCGGCAGGCGCCTGATCGGCCTTTAGGCGCCAATTGCCGGGATCCAGAGACAGGAATTTGTCGTGGCTGAAATTGGCTTCGATCTGATGGATGCGTCCAAGTTGTCCCGCTTCCGCGCTGGCCAGCAGGTCGGCGATCGGCGGTTCCCAGCGCCGTTCGTGCCCCATGCCCAGGACCAGCCCAGCATCGCCGCACAGCGCGACGGATCGCGCAGCCTCGGCGGCCGTCAGGGCCAAGGGCTTTTCGCAGAAGATGTGCCTGCCTGCCCGGATAGCCGCCTCGATCTGGGCGCTGTGCAGCGCGTGCGGCGTGGCCAGCACGACGGCTTCAACCGCCGGATCGCGCAACGCATCGGCATAGTCGGCCGACAGCGGGATGCCTCTTTCGGCACACAACGACATAGCGGAACCGATGTCGGGCTCGACCGCGCGCACGACCGCGATCTCGTCCGATGCGGCCTCCAGCACGGCAAGCATCTTGCGGCCCCACCAGCCGAGCCCAACCAGCGCGATGCGGACCGGATCGGGCATCAGCGATTGTCCACCCGCTTGGCAAACGGGCGGATCGACACCGTCTTCCACAGGCCTGCCTGTGCGAACGGATCGTCCCGGTTGAAGGCCTCGACCTCTTCAATGCTGTCGGCCTCGAGGACGAAGCAACTGCCGATCATCGTCTCTTCGTCATCGGCCAAGAGCGGGCCGGAAATCACGGTCTTGACCGGCGCCTGGGCGAGATAGGCCTTGTGGGTCTCATACAGCGACAACCGCTTTTCGATCGCTCCGTCATGGTCCAGGCAATGAACGACGTAATGCATGGTGCTTCCCCTAGGCTGCAGTCATCACGAGGGAATGATCCGGCGCGCCCGCAGCTCGTCGAACACATCGAAGAAGCTGTCGGGCGTGCGCTGATGGGTGGTGAAGCCGCGCGTACGGCTGTTGGTCATGTCGGTGAGGCATTCCAGATTGCGGCCCAGATCGGCATCGCTGTGCCACCAGGAGGCCAGGCGGCTGACTGGAAGGTCTTCAAGCTCATGCTTGGCCACGATCTCGGACCAAACCGCATGAGCATCGGCCATCTGCTCTTCAAGAAGGGTTGGATGGCCAGGGTATGGAGCGACTTCTAGCTCGAAATACTTGGCGATCTCAGCCCACAGCCAGGTCCAGCGAAACACGTCGCCATTGACCGTATTGAACGGCAGGTTGGCGGCCTCCGGGGTGGTCGCGGCCCAATGGAGTTGCTTGGCCAGCAGCCGTGCATCGGTCACATCAGTGACGGCGTTGTACTGGTCGGGCGAGCCGGGAAAGACGAAGGGCCGACCTGTGTGCTTGCAGATCGATGCGTAGATCGCGAGCGTGACCGCCATGTTCATGGCATTGCCAACGACGAACCCGATCATGGTGTGGGGGCGGTGGACCGACCAGGTGAAGCCCCGCCGTTCGGCCATTTCGAACAGCACGTCTTCCTGATCGTAATAGAAGTTGGGGCCCGGCAGCCTTGGGCTGTCTTCCAGGAACGGCGTATAGGGCGTGACCTGCGCATAATCGTCGAACGAGCCGAGATAATGCTTCAGGCCCGTCACCAGGGCCGCATGGCGCAGCGGCGCGGCCGCAAGCCCGTCGAAGAGATTGCGAATCATCGCGGCGTTTACGGCGATGTTCTCCTCTTCGGTCGCCTGGCGAGACCAGGTGCAATAGAAGACGTGCGTAACGTCGGACGCCTGGCGAAGCGCCGTGGCACTGGCCTCAGCATCGGTCAGGTCGGCAGCGATGTGGCGGTCGGACCAAGGAAGGTCCGCCGCCCCGCGCGACACCGTGACGACCGTCCAGCCAGCGTCTTTCAGGTGCCGGCCGGCATAGCTGCCCGACAGGCCGGTGGCGCCGACGATCAGGGCGACGT
This sequence comes from Alphaproteobacteria bacterium, assembly GCA_028277405.1. Lineage (GTDB taxonomy): Bacteria > Pseudomonadota > Alphaproteobacteria > DSM-16000 > Inquilinaceae > JANQGH01. Next base: position 50,395 of record JANQGH010000013.1, read on the forward strand.
TCGAACCGGTCATGTGGTCACCAGGATCTTCAGGTTCTCGCCGGCCGGGTCGAGCAACGCCTCGAAGCCTTCCTCGACCACATCGTCCGCGTCGATCCGGGCGGTAATAACCTTTTCGACCGGGAAGCCTCCGGCCGCGATCATGCGCGCGATGCGCGGCCAGATCTGAGTCGGGTAGCACCAGGTCGCCTCGACGGTGATGTCCTTCAGCGCCCAGAGCATCGCGTCGATCCGCGCGGGCTTAATATGCAGACCGACCTGAACGACCCGGCCCTGGCGGCGCGCGGCCTCGACACAAGCGTTCAGCGACGCTTCGAGACCGACGCATTCCAGCGCGACGTCGACCCCGACACCTTCCTCGGTCAGGTCCCCGACCAAGGTAGGGAGGTCGCCGGTGCCGGGGTCGACGACGATGGCGTAAGGCGCGATCTCGGACATGATCCGCCGGCGGTTTGGATTCGGTTCGGAGACGATGATGGTCGAAGCGCCCGCCGCGCAGGCCGCCAGCACGGTCAGGGCGCCGATCGGCCCGGCGCCGGAGACGAGGACGGTCGAACCCGCCGTGACGCCGCCGCGATCGACGCCGTAGAGCGCCACGGCCGCCGGCTCGATCATCGCTGCCTGGTCGTCGGTGATGCCGTCGGGAATAGGCTGGGCGTTGTAGTCCTTGACGATCGCCTTTTCGGCCATCCCGCCCCAGGCCCAGCTCAGCCCCACGCAAGCCATCTTCGGCGACAGGTGATAAAGGCCGCGCTTGCCGTAATAGTCGTCGCGCGGCGAAAGCAGCGGCTGGACCGAAATGCGGTCGCCCGCCTCGACATGGGAGACGCCGTCCCCGACAGCGAGCACGGTGGCCGATGTTTCGTGGCCGAGGATCTGGGGATTGCTGGCGCCCGTGTATATGTGCGGCGTTTCGGGGGTCACGATAGGGCCGGCAATGTATTCATGAAGGTCCGTGCCGCAGATCCCGGTGACAGCCGGGGCGATCAGCACGTCATCCGGCGCCAGTGCATCCGCAGGCTCGGCGACGTCCTCGACCCGAATATCCTTGGCCCCATGGAACCGGACCGCCCTCATCTGATCCTCCCCTTGCGCCGGCCTTGCCGGCCTGGCCGACCCATGCGCGTTGTGTCTTGGATCACGGCGCGCATGACATCACCCGTGACCGTTGCGCTCTCGGCGTAGTGGCGTTCGAAGGCCGGACCGCTTGAGCGTGGACAAGGCGTAGCAAGAAAACTTTTGGGCAATTTGGGGAAATTTATCCGCTTCGGAGAAATTAACCTCAGCGGCTCCGCTCTGGAAATCTAGGCTGGGCGCCCGCGTCTCGGAACGGAATGGGAAGCAAGGACCATGACCTCGACTGTGCGGACCACCGCGAGCCTGGCGCCCAAAGATCTTGCGCTCGGCTGGGTCGGCGCCGGCAAGATGGGCGCGCCGATGATCCAGAACCTTCTGGCGAAGGATCTGAAGGTGCTGGTGACCGAGCCAAGCGAGGCGCGATTGTCGCCTTTGCTTACCGCCGGCGCCACTGGGGCCGACGCGCTTACAGACCACGCCGCTTCAAAGATCGTTTTTTCCACCTTGCCCAACGACAAGGTCCTTTTGGACGTGGTTCTGGGGTCCGAAGCGCAAGGCGCGCTTGCCGGGGTACTCGCGCCTGGCGCGGTCTTTGTCGAGATGAGCACGGTCTCGCCGGGATGCTCGGCCAAGGTCGCCGAAGCGTTAAGCGCACGCGGTGTCCACTACCTCCGCGCGCCCCTGTCCGGCAGCACGGCACTTGCCGAGCAGGCGCTATTGACGGTGCTTGCCTCGGGCGACGAGCCCGCCTGGGCGGCCGCTTTGCCCTTTCTGCAAATCATGTCGTCGCGCCAGTTCTATCTTGGCCCCGGCGAGGAAGCGCGCTTCATGAAGCTGGTGCTCAACACGCTGGTTGGCGCCTCGTCGGCAATTCTTTCCGAGGCCCTGGCGCTCGGCGAAAGCGGCGGTTTGAGCCCGACTGCGATGATGGAGGTCATCAACGAGAGCGTGGTCGCCTCGCCGCTTTTGAAATACAAGGAACAGACGGTCGTTTCCGGCGATTACGCCCCGGCCTTTACGATCGGCCAGATGATCAAGGATTTCACCCTGATCAGCGACACCGCGCGAGCCGAGGACGTGCCTCTGATCACGACCGGCGTGATCCTCGAACTCTACCGCGCGGCGGCAAATGCCGGCTTGAAGGACGATGATTTCTTCGCTTTGGTGAAATGGCAGTCGGACCTGTCATTGCGCTAGGAAGACCTATCGTGCAGCCAGACCCACAGTCAGGCGCTTTTCAAACGGACCTGGCCAGCCACGAACTCTCAAGGATCGTCGACTTTCTGCGCAAGCTGCGGGAGCCGTTCGACGCCGGCCTGCCCGGCGCAAAACCGGACGTCTATTGGAACATCGTCCTGGAACTCGTCGATGCCCATCTGCGACGAAACCCGATCGACAAGTCCGGGCTGATCAGCCTTGCCGAGGTGCCTTACAGCACCGGCAACCGCATGATCACCAAGATGATCGACGACGGGCTGATCGACCTGGTGCCGCGCGGCAACGGGCTGAAGACCCATTTCCTTGAGCCGACGGACGCGCTGTTGCGCGCCTTCATGGTCTACGCCACCCATGTGAAGCAGCATTTGGCCCAGACATTCGGGCTGCGGAAAGGCACGGAGACCAGCGAGTACTATTTCGGCGGCAGCTATTTCGCGGCCCAGATCATCTCGCCGATCAGGGGCGAGGACATCTCCGGCATGGGCCTGAACAACATCAGGTTCTTGCTCAACGACGACAATTACTTCACCTCGATGCGCAACATGTGGGCCGACTTCCGGACCGATATCGGGCGGAAAAGCAGCTTCGAGATGCAGCGCTTGCCGAACCTCTATGCCCAAGCGCGCAAGACGTTCGCCAAAGGCACGCCCGAATACGATGTCGTCGCCCTCAACATGCCCTGGCTGGGCGATTTCGCCGACCGGGGCGATCTGGCGCCGCTTGACGATCTGATCGCGGATGCCGCCATCAACCCGCTCGATTTCCATCCGTCGGTCTGGGGCACCGGCACTTGGAAGGGGACCCAATACGGCATACCGCTCTATTGCACGATCGAGATCCTGGCCGCGCGCAAGGACCTGTTCGAGGACCAGGGCTTGGCCTTTCCAAAGACGTTCGACGACACGATCCACGCCGCACGATCGCTCCATAACCCGGAGAAGGAGTTTTACGGCATCGCCTGGAACGGACAGCGCGGCATGCCGATCGCCAATTCGTTCATGTTCTTCCTGGCGGCCTGCCGCACGACCGTGATCGACATGCCGCTGCGCAATCACGACAGCTGGACCTTCGACCCGTTCGAACGGCTGAAACTGCAGATCGATACGGACGACGCGCTGGAAGTCATCGACTACATGAAACAGCTCGTCGAGGTCTCCCCGCCCGATATCGCGACCATCGATTGGGAAGGCCGCATTCGCTATTTCATGTCCGGGCAGGTCGCGCTGGCCTATTGCTGGACCATGCGCGCGGCGCGGTTCGAGCACGAGTTGAGTTCGCGCGTGACAAGGCGCGTGGCCTACCTGCCGCCGCCGTCGCGCCGCATGCACAAGGTCGCCGCACCCATCGGCGGGTTCCTGCTGACGATACCGGCCTATGTCGAACCGGCGCGCCGCAAGAAGATCATCAACGCCATCGCCTGGATGGTCTCACCCGAGGCGATGAAAGCCCATGTCAAGAACGGCTTCCCCGTCGCGCCGCGGTTTTCGGTCTGCGCCGATCCCGAGGCGCTGGCCTCGTCGCCCATCGTCAGCATGGTGGACCGAATGGCGCGCAAGAACGAGCTGGTCACTTGGGCGCGTCCGCCGATCCCGGAATTCAACCTGATCGAACGTACCTTGGGCGAGCAGATCCACGAGGCGGTCTTCCAAGGCAAGACGGCACGGCAGGCGCTGAGGGATGCTGAGAATCAGATCCTCAGGGGCGTTCGAGAAGAAATGGCCTAGCAGGCATCGCACGAGTCCGCGCCAAGATCGTGAGCCAAAGTGCTAGCCAGCCGACCCCGCGAACTTCGCCACGTGGTCGTGATAATGCTGCAAGGCGGGTTCGTTGCGTCCGAAGACGAACGCCTCATTGGCCTTTGACCCCAGCGTCTTCTGGATCTGGAAGCCCATGGCGTAGTCTTCTTCGCGCACCGCCTTCAGCACCAGTTGGCTGAAACCCTCGGTCTTGTCGATTTCCTCATTCGTCTCGGGCTTCTTCGCGCACATGATCGACTGGCGCGTCAGGGTCGTGTCGGGTGTCGGGCCGGGGAAGACCTGGCTGACCAGGCAATGGTCGCCCACGACGCCTGAGATGGACGTGTTGGGAAAGACCGAATGGATCAGGCGGATATGCTCCGACGGGTCATCCCATTGGTCCTCGGGCAGTTTGGCAAGCCGCCTTAGGGACTTACGGCCGAAGACGATGCGCTGGTGCGGGCCGTAAGTGTCGTGCAGCATCAGGTTGCCGACGGTGTATTTGCCCACCGATTCGGCGTGAAGCGTGTTGTGGTGATAGGCTTCCAGATAGCCGTCCCAGGCAACCTTCCAGCCGGGTCCGTCGATGTCGCGCTGCTCGTACAGGTACCAGTTGGCGAGGTCGAGCGTTTCCAGCTCGTAGGCAAAAGCACCCAGCCAGTCGTCGATATCGAACGCCCTTCCGGGCGTCAGGCAAACCCAGATCAGCCCCGCCCTTTCAGCGCAGGGCAGCTCTTTCAGCCCGCGTTTCTCGGTGTCCAGGTCGCCGAAGGTCTTTTCGCCATAGATCGACACGAGCTTGCCTTGCATGTCGTAGGTCCAGGCATGGTAGGGGCATGAGAACTCTCGCCGCTCACCGCGCCCGTTGGGGCAGACCGGGGCGCCGCGGTGGCGGCAGGCGTTGAGGAAGGCGTGAGCCTTGCCGTCGCCGTCGCGCGTGACGATCACCGGCGTGCCGACGACCTCGATCGCGCTGTAGCTGTTGGGCTCCGCCACCTCGATCGAAAGCGCCAATGCCAGCGGCAGTTGCTTGAAGACCTTCTCGACCTCGAGAGCGTAGCGTGCCGGGTCGGTGTAGGCGGACACGTCGAGCGCGTAGGTCGACGCGGCCTGGTCGGTCGTCCGGTTGGAGAAATGGACCACGGCGCGGCGGGCGAGGTCCATGGTTTCGTGCATCGGTCGCATCAGTCTCTCCGCTTCGTTCCCTGGACATACCGGTCTTCGAATTCCTGCCAGGCGGCAAGCCCTTCCGGGTAGTCGGCGGGCAATCGGCGATCACCCGCGACGACCCGCTCCGCTTGGGTCAGCGCGCCGACATGTTCCGAGGCCGGGACGTAATAGAGGAAATGAATGGTTCGCTTGGCGAAGCGCCAGCGTCCGTCTTCCACCCGATACTCATCGTCGTATTTCATGGCGGCAAGGCTGTGCGTTCCGCCGGGCGTCGTCTCCGCGTGGCTGAGCAGCAGGCCGGACGCCGCAACGTCGGATCCCCTGTCGAACCGGATGATGTGGTCATGCGTCCAGTGATAGCCCGGGCCCCGGATGGCCAGCACCTCGCAGAACATGTCGATGATCGCCGTCCGCCCCTCGGCACGCATGATGCCGGTCGGGCTGTCGAAGACGGCATCGCGGGTAAACAGGCTTTCGAGCTGCGGAATGTCGCGTTCGTCGCAGGCGATGCCATAGCGGGTCACGAGATCGGAAATCTCCGCCCGTGCCTCCAGTCGAGTGATCCGAGCCTCAAGCTCGATGAGGTCGGTCATGTCACCTCCCATAGACGAGTTGGGGCAGCCAGGTCGCAAGGCCCGGCTGCCAGATCAAAAGCGCGACAAGCGCCAGCATCGCGATCACAAAGGGCACGGCGCCGACGCAGACATCGCGAAACGGCGCGCCCCGCGTTCGGATGCCCTGCACCACGAACAGATTGACCCCGATCGGCGGCGTGATCAGCGCGGTTTCCATCAGTACGACGACCATGATGCCGAACCACACCGGGTCGTAACCCATGGAGGTCACGAGCGGAAAGACGATGCCGATCGTGGTCAGCATCATGGAAAACGTCTCCATGAACATGCCGATCACCAGATAGAAGACCACGATCAAAAGCATCAGTTGCAGCGGGCTCAGGCCCAGCGTGCCGATGAACTCGCTGGCCGCCTGTATGGCGCCGAAGAAGCCGACGATGATGTTGAGGATCATCGCGGCAAAAATGACCAGCATGATCATCGAGGTGGTGCGGACCGTGCCCTCGAAGGACGCCAGCAGCATCGCGCCGTTCAGCTTGCCGTTCCAGGCGGCAAGGATCAGGGACAGAACGACCCCGATGGACGCCGCCTCGGTCGGCGTGGCAAGACCCGCATAGATCGTGCCGATCACACCGAAAAAGATGATGGCCGGTGGGATCAGGTCCTTCAGGGAAACGAGGCGCTCGGCCCAGCTCGCCTGGATGCGGTCGCCGCCCATGTCCGGCCGGATCACACAGATGATCAGGATCATGACCGAGAACAGCGCCGCAAGCAGCAGGCCCGGCAGGACGCCGGCGAGATAAAGCTCCGGCACCGATGTCTGCGTCAGCACGCCGTAGACGATCAGCGTGACGGAGGGCGGGATCAGAATGCCGAGAGTTCCGCCCGCCGCGACCGAGCCGAGGAACAGCGGCTCGTTATAGTGATGCCGCTCGATCTCCGGATAGGCGACGGTGCCGATGGTGGCGGCCGTGGCGACGGAGGACCCGGAGGTGGCGGCGAAGATCGACGACGAGCCGATGTTGGAATGCATCAGCCCGCCGGGAAGCCAACTCAGCCATTTGGCGACGGCGGAGTACATCTGCCCGGCAAGGCCGGCCCGTAAGTTGATTTCGCCCAGAAGGATGAAGAGCGGGATGGAGAGCAACAGGTACTGGTTCGATTTCTCCCATAGGAACCCGCCGAAGGTCCGCTGTAGCCGCCCATCGTTCCAGAAATAGTCCGTGACGGTCGCAAGATTGCCCAGGATCGCCGCCACCGGCAGCGACAGCGCGATGAGCAGGACGAGGCCAACAAGGAAGAACGCGACGCTCACAGCGCGCTCTCTTCCGATTGGCGAGAGGCGTGCGGAATGCCAGCCACCTTCGCAACGCGATCGTATCGTCGGCGCATCAGCAGAAGAACGACGTAAGTGACGAGGAAGACAGTGCAGATCAGGAAGAACAGAAGCCCCGCCAGCCAGAAGGCTTGCGGGATCCAGAGCGGGGTCTGCATGGTCGTGCGCGACCGGGCATCGAACAAAAGCGTGTCGTCTAGGGTGAGCCAGGCGCGATAGCTCAGGACGGCGACGAACAGCCCCAGGGCCAGTAGCGACAGAAGATCGGCCCAGGCGCGCAGCCTGGCGCCGAAATGCTGATAGGCCACATCGATCCGGACATGGGCGCGCTCGAAAAGCACGAAGCTGAACCCCCATGTCGTCGCGATCGCGAAGACGTAGCCGGAAAACTCATAGACCCCGGGCAGCGCCATCGCGAACAGGTTGCGCAGCGCGATGTCCAACGTCGTGGCCAAGGCGATAAGCAGATAGCCCGCGCCGGAAAGCCAGACGCTCAGCCGCGAGATGCGGAACAGTATCCGATGCAGGGTGTCCATCGGCTTCGGGCGGCGGGCCCCGGGGTCGCAGGACCCGCCGTTTCTCTTAAAGCCTGGCCTCGAAGCCCAGCAGCTGACCGATGGTGTTGTTCCAGTTCTCGACACATCCGGGCGAGCGCTCTTCGCAGCGCTGCGCCCAGTTGGCGATCACCCCGCTCTCGATCGACTCCCGCATCGCCTGCATGGCCTCGTCGGTCATGGTGATCTGCGTCATCCCGCCGGTGTCGCCGCGGTCGCAAGGCCCGTCGGCCATGCAGGCCACGCCATCGGCCGTGTCTCGGGCCGTGGCTTCCCACATGGCCTCTTCCAACACGGCGACCTCGGCCTCGATCAGCGCGCGCTGATCATCGGTCAGGCTGTTCCAGGTGTCGTTGTTCACCGCCAGAAATGAGGCGGTGTAGCCCAGCGAAACCTGGATGTCATGGCTAGCGCCCTGGTACCAGTTCGCCGAATAGGCCGACAGCGTTCCGGTCGCGCCGCAATCCAAGGCACCGCGCTCAAGGCTTGGCAGCACCTCACCGAAAGCGACGGCGACCGGCACCGCCTGAAGCGTTTCTGAGATGAAGTCGCCCATCGAGGCGCCGAAGGAACGCACATTCAGGCCTTCAAAGACATCGAGACCCACCGCCTCCGGTGTGCCTTCGGGGAAATTACAGTAGAGATGCGTCTCCGGCCAGGCGTAGAGCATCAGGATGTGGGAGTTGAATAGCCGCTGGAACTCGTCCTCCAGCACCGGGCGGTAGGCCTCGGCCACCTGGCGGAACGTCTCAAGGTCCGGTGTCACGGCGGTGAGGTCGGCCCCTTCGATGACCGGACTGTCTGCCGCGACATAGAGGAAAACGCCGTGCGCGAAGTCAAAGGCGCCCGAGCGTAGTTCGCGCATGACCGTGGTTCCGTCCATGCCCAACTCGGTCAAAGGCCGGGCGTTTGCCGTGAGTTGGCCATCCGAGGCCGCCGGCAACTGCTCGTTCCAGAACGGATCTTCCCGTTCCTGCCAATGCGACAGCACACCCCAGGTGCCCACGACATTGAATTCGCGCGCCTCCTGGGCCACAGCGCCAGAGGCGCCGACGGCTAGTGTGGTTGCAACCAAACCGGCCGCGAACTTTCCGAGAACGTGCATCCTTCCCCCCTTCTTGTCATGCGACGGTCCGCCTTTCCGACGGGTCTCGCCACCGATACCAAAACATCGCTTTAAATTCAATCGATATCGGTATTATCGATTTCGAGGATCGTGCGCTGGAGGAGAGTTAGTGTAGCTCCTCGATATTGAGCGGCTCCGGCGGCTGTTCCGGCCCATAGGCGACCTCACGCGTCAGCTTCTTGTCGCCGATCGATGCCAGTCGCCAGCCTGAAAGCGGCTTGCGTTTCGGTGGCGGCGACAGGTCTTTCTCCACGCCATCAATCATCACCGTCGTGATGTTGTCGGAGTTGCCGAGAAGCGACAGGTCATCTTCCACCTTGCCGGTTACGCAGATGATGTCGGCGCGATAGCCCGGTGCGATCACGCCCACCTCGCCCGCCATCTTGATGCCGAAGGCACTTTTTTGCGTGCCGCATTGAATGGCCTCCAGCGGCGACATGCCGAAATACTTCACGAAGACTTCCAGCTCGCGGTAGTGCCAATCGCCGTACGGCACGAGCGAGAAGCCGGATTCCGAACCGGTCAGCAGCGGCACGCCGGCCTTGTGTGCGGCGGTCATGGTCTCGATGGACTCGGTGATCTCGCTTTCGAACAGCTTCATCAGCGACGCCGACGTGCCGATCTTTTCGCCGAACTCGACCATGTTGTATTGAAAGGTCAGCGCAGGCGCGATGGGGACCTTGCGGTCGATGACCGCCTGAAGCGCCGCATCATCCATGGCGGTGGCGTGGAAGATCAGATCGAAGCCCGCCTCGGCCGCCTTGCGGGTCGCCTCGGCCCCTCGGCAGTGGCCCATGACCGGTGTTTCGAGATCGTGGGCGGTGTCGCAGATCAGCTTCAGCTCGTCATCGGTCCAAACGCATAGTTCGCCCTTGTGCGCCTGGCGCGGGATGATGCCCGTGACATGGACCTTGATCCAATCCGCGCCGTATTTGATCTGCCGGCGGACCTCGCGCACGATCTCGTCCTTGGAGTTGACGGCCATGTAGTAGCCGGTGACGCCTTCGTCACCGATCAGGCGGCCGGCCGTGCCTCCGACGCCGGTGATCAGGGCGTAGGCCCCGCAGGACATGCGCGGCCCCTCGACGATGTTGGCGTCGATGGCATCCCGCAGGTCGGTCATGTTCTCGAACGTCGAGTCCGGGTCGAGCACCCCCGTCACGCCGGCCCTGAGAAGCTTGCGCGCGTTATAGGATGCGACCAGGGCCGACAGGGCGTTGCGACGCTGAAAGAAGATTTCCGAGTTGGAGCCGGCGTCGTCGAAAGACAGGTGGCAATGGGTGTCGATCAGCCCCGGCATGACCGTCTGGCCGCTGGCGTCGATGCGCCTTAGGCCGGGTCTGGTCTTCGCCTCGTCGTCCGCGGCGATGCCCACGGCCCTGATCTTGCCGTCGAGAACCAGGACTGAGCCTTCGAAGGCAGGCTGGCCCGTGCCATCGATGATGCGGCCGTTTGTGATAATGAGATCGGAGATGTGCTGCCTCCCTATTCCTTGATGCGCAGCAGCCTGCGCGCGTTGTCCGCGAGCTCTTTCGGCGGGCGGTGGGCGCCGAGATCGTCAGGCGCGTCCCATCCCGCGAAGTTCGTGCCAAAGACCAGCCGGTCGGTGCCAATGCGACTGACGAGCAGGTCCAGCGACACATCGCTGTTGAGGTGGTTGTCGAACCACAGCCTTTGCAGCCGGTCCTCGAACCCGCCGTCTGCCCGCAACTCGGCACTGGCCCAGGGCCGTTTGCGCGCGGCCATGGCCATGCGGCCGAACAGGTACCCGGTCGAGCCGCCGCCGTGGCTGAGGCAGATGTCCAGCGTCGGGTGCCGGTCCAGAACCCCGCCATAGATCAGCTGCGCCACCGCCAGCGTCTCTTGCGCGGCGAACCCGACGACCACGTCGAGATCATAGTCGGTCAGGTTCGGGTCGCCTTTCGGCCCGTCGATGCCGGCCGGTGACGGATGGATGAACAGCGGCACGTCAAGCCGCGTGCAGGTCTCGTAGAGCCTGTCCATGCCGGGGGCATCCAGCCTGTGCGGCATGTCGGTGCCAATATAGCCGCCAAGCAGGCCCAATCGGCTGACCGCGCGGTCCAGTTCATCCGCCGCCGCGGCGACATCCTGCATCGGCAAGGCGGCAAAGCCGCCGAGACGGTTGTAACCCGAGACCAACCGCGCGAGCGCATCATTGTGGGTCCGGCAAAACCGGATCGCATCCGACGCATCAATGAAATGCAGGAAGGTCAGCGGGTTCGGCGAAAGAACCTGATAGTCGATCCCCGCGGCATCCATTCGGTTGAGCCGCAGAGCCGTATCCATGAACGGGCTGCCTTGGTAGCGCACGCCGTCAAGCCGATAGTCCCCCACCCGGAACCAAGGTGCGTCGCCGTCCTGCCCGCCCATCTCAGGCCCGAGGTCGCCTGCCGCGCCGAAGGTCTCGGCGAGCACCACGTGGGCGTGGACATCAATCACGGCTGCGCCTAAAGCGATCGTCATGAATCGACAGGGTCTCAATTTATTTCTTTTCAATATTATCGATTTCGATTTAATTAGTCAACGCGCAGGATGGTAGTGGGCAGAAAGCGCAAGATGTCGGAATCGACCGGAGGCATCGAAATGGTCATGCCAAACAGAATCGAACGTTCAGAACAGCGCCTTCCGTTGGAAGATCGCGCGTCCTTTCTGACCCATCGCATCAACGCCCGCCTGCAGCAGGTCTGCAATCCGGTTCTGGCGCCCCTAAAGCTCGATCTCTATTCCTCGCGTATCATCGCCGCGCTCAGCGAAAACGGCGCCATGAAGGTGGGCAAGCTGGTCGACCTCATGGCGCTGCCGCAATCCACCATTTCCCATCAGCTCAAGCGGATGGAGAAGGACGGCTACGTGCGCCGTACCAGATCCGAAAGCGACAACCGGACAGTCGTGGTCACGTTGACGGCTTTGGGCGATGAGGTGGCCGTCACCTGCAACAGGCTCAGCGACAGGATCCTGGAAGCTGTCTCGGCGGAACTGGCGCCAGACGAGATCGAGCAGCTGACGTCCCTGTTGAAACGCATGTTCGCCAGCCTGCCGACGGAGAACGATCTCGATCTCTGACTCCGGGCCGAGCCGAAACGGCCCAAACGCCGGCTCGTAAGGGCGTCAGCCTCGCTGGCCCTTCGTTGCCGCGTCCATCGCCTCGGCCAGAACGGTGACGATGGTTCGACAGTCTTCCGGCGTGAACGAGACGGCAATGCGCATATCCATCAGCCGGGGCAAGACACGATCGGCGCCCACCAACCGCCGACGGTCAGCCAGATGGCGCCATTGATCGTAGCGGCTGGTGAACCCGGCCGTCCGGTCCGCGCCGAACCACTTGATATAGACGCCATGGGCGGCCGCCTCGTCCACGAACGCGGCGGCAATCTCCGGCGCGAGATCGGGCTCGGCGAGAAACTGAATGGAACTGCCGACGAACGCGTCCCGCCGATCGCGCGGGATCGGGTCGATATGGGGGATCGTCTTCAGCCCCGCCTCAATGCGCCGATAGGCGTCGTTCCAGCGCGCGATCCAGCCGTCGAGTTGGTCCAGCTGGGGCCGCAGGATCGCCGCCACCAGGTTCGACATGCGCATGGAATAGTTCGGTGTCGCGTCCCGGATCGGCGCGAAGACCTCCTCCGGCGGGCACGTGCCGTTCTGCGCATACATCATGTAGCTGCCCGACAGCATGATCGCCTTGGCGGCGATGGCGTCATCGTCGGTGGCCAGGATGCCGCCCTCGCCGGAGTTGATATGCTTGAACGTCTGGCTGGAATAGCAGGCGATGGCCCCGAAGCTGCCCACGGGGCGGCCGTCCCAGCGTGCACCCAATGTATGGGCGCAATCCTCGATGATCGCGACACCAAGCCGGTCACACAGCGTCGCGACGGCGTCGAGCCCGTGCACGTGCCCCCGCATGTGCGACAGGATCAGCAGCTTGGCGCCGCTTTGGGCGGCTTTTTCTTCCAGATCCTGAAGGTCGACGGTCAGCCGTTCGGTCACGTCCACCAAGACGTGCTCGGCGCCGATATGCGAGATGGCCCCGGGCACGGGGGCCAAGGTGAAGCCGCTGCACAGCACCTTGTCGCCGGGCGTCACGCCGAGCGCCTTCATGGCCAGGAACAGCGCGCAGCCACAGGAATTGATCGCCACCGCATGGCGCCGGCCGACCAAGCTGGCGAACGCGCGTTCGAAGGAAGCCGCCTCGCCCTCGCCGCCCGTGTCCTCGCCGTAGCGGAACAGACGGCCGGACCGCATGACCGTGACCGCCCTTTCGATGGCCGCCTCCGGGATCGGCACCGGCTCGCTCATGATCTTGGTGAAGCGCGCGCGCTCCTTCCGCTCGTCCGCCGACAGGGCGGCCGGCCCAGGCGTGCCCGCCGATCGCCGTCGTTCCGACACTCCGGTCACCTCCCAAAGTGCTATTGCACAGTGCTTCTTGTCGATTTTTGAAATCGCTTACACTATTCTCTTGAAGGTTTCAACGTGACCGAAGGGCCGTCGAAGACCGACCAGCGGTTGCGGCGCGGGTGCGAATGCGAGACGAGATAGCGCCGCTATGGTCGCTGGTCGCCGGCATGCTAAGACGGTTCGACGGGTTGGAGGCGGCGGGCAGGCTTGAGTGATGCGGGATAGGGACAAAACCGGGTCGGGGCGTGGCGCGGCGGCGACACTCGCCGATGTCGCCCGACAAGCGGGTGTGTCCACCGCCACCGTCTCGCGCTTTCTGAACCAGCCTAGCCTGCTGCGTCCGGACAAGCGGGCGAGGGTCGAGGCGGCGATCCAGGCGCTGGGCTATATTCCGCACGGCATGGCCCGTTCGCTGGCCTCGGCACGGTCGCGCATGGTCGGCGCGGTGTTCCCACGCATCAACTCGATCCTTTTCGGCAGCTTTTTCGGCGAGTTGCAGCGAAGGCTCGGCGAAGCCGGCTATCTTCTCGTGATCGCCAGCTCCGAATACACGATGGAGATCGAGGAGGTGCAAATCCGCGAGTTGCTGGCGCGCGGCGTCGACGCGCTGGTGCTGGTCGGCCATGAACACACGCCGGCCACGTGGCGCATGCTTAAGCAGGCCGATATCCCCATCATCGTCACCTGGACATGGCGGGACGACCGGCCCGAGACGGCCCAGATCGCCTTTTCCAACCCGGAGTCCACGACCACCATCACCGAACATGTGATTGGGCTGGGCCACACGCGGATTGGCTTCCTGTCGGGGCGGCTGAGGGGCAATGACCGCGCGGCCGGCCGGCTGGACGGCTTTCGGCGGACGCTCAAAAACCACGGGCTGCCCCTGCCCCAAGGTGCGATCGAGGAAGTGCCGTTCGACATCGATGCGGCGGCCTCGGCCTTCGGCCGGCTGATGGCGCGTGGATCGGGGATCACCGCCGTGATCTGCGGCTCGGATCTGCTGGCCATGGGGGCGCTGCGCGAGGCACGGCGGCTGGGTCTCACGGTGCCCGACGACGTCACGGTGACCGGGCATGACGACACCGAAATGGCAAGCTGTACCGGCCCACCGCTGACCACAATCAACACGCCGCGCGCCGAGATGGCCACACGCGCCGCGCGAATGCTGATCGATCGTCTGGAACGCAGCGAGCCCTTGCAGTCCGTGCGGCTCGAAACCCAGCTCGTCATTCGCGCCAGTTGCGGACCGCCGCCTGTTCCGGCCTAGCATCGGTGGGTTGCCCCGACCGAGGACGGCTTACGCGTTTGGACCCGCCCCAAGAGCACGCCGGCGTCCGACCCGACGGGCGGAAAGAAGCTCGTATCTTCGGTTGAATTATCAGCTATTGATTTTCCGAAACGCAGCCGTCATTGTAAGCGCGTACATGTAAGCGCATACAAGAGCTGATCACAGCCAGCGCTAGGGGAGGTGCACTTGGTCGCTACGACCGAATCATCGTCTGCGGGCCGCCGCCGTTTGCGGCTGCCGCGTCAGCTTCTGATCGGCCTGGCGACCGTCGTGGTGATGCTTGCCATTTGGTACATGCTGACCACGTCGCTCGGCGTCATCGACCCCAACAGATTTCCGTCACCGGGCCAGTTCTTCGCCGCGCTTGAGCAGATGATGACCACCGGCTATGCCGGCGGCAATCTGATCGACCATCTGCTGCGCTCGCTCGTGCTGGTCGTCTCGGGCTTTTTGGTCGCCGTCGCGGTCGGCGTACCGCTTGGTTTCGTCATGGGCTACGACAAGCGGGCCGAAGCCTTCTTCAACCCCATCTTCCTGCTGCTGCGCCCGATCCCGCCGCTGGCCTGGATTCCGCTGGCCATCGTCTGGCTGGGGATCACGGACGCGTCGAAGATGCTGGTGATCTTCGTCTCAGCCTTCGTGCCGTCGGTGATCAATACCTTCACCGGCGTGCGCAACGTGAACCGGACCTTGGTCGAGGCGGCTCAGGTGCACGGCGCGACACGGGGACGGCTGATCCGCGAAGTCTACGTTCCAGACGCACTGCCCCTTATCTTCACCGGGCTTCGCCTGTCGCTCCAGGCCGCATGGACGACCCTGGTCGCGGCGGAACTGGTCGGCGCCTTCCTCGGCCTCGGACGTGTGCTGTCGACGGCCTACCGCGACATCAACACCGCGATGATCCTCTTAGCGATGGTGGTGATCGCGATCGCCGGCGCCTTGACCACCCAGGCGCTTGGCATCGTGGAAAGGCGGCTCATCAAGTGGCGGACCGGCCCATGAGGCGGAGAAGAGCGCTCTGGCCCTATGCGCTGGCCAGCATCGTGCTGTTCTTCGGCCTGTGGCAAGGCGTGGTATCGGCCGGCCTGGTCTCCAACTTCGTACTGCCCTCGCCCGTCGAAGTGCTCGACCGCTTGTGGACCATGGCGAACCGGCCATTCGCCGGCTTTCTGATCCAGGAGCATTTGGCGTCGAGTTTCCTGCGCTTCTTCTATGGCTTCGCGCTCGCCGCCATCATCGGCATTCCGGTGGGTCTGGCCATGGGCCGGTTCCGCCTGTTCGAGGAGTTCTTCACCCCGCTGTTCGAGAGCTATCGCTACATCGCGCCGCTGGCCTGGGTGCCGTTTGCCGCGCTTTGGTTCGGCACGGGCATCGGCGGACCGATCATGGTGATCTTCACCGGCGCCTTTGCGCCGTGCGTGCTGAACGCCTATCGCGGCGCCCAGCTCGTCGACCGGCATCTGATCGAGGCGGCCCAGACCCATGGCGCCGGCGAGTTCCGCATCGCGCGCGAGGTGCTGCTGCCCGGCGCCCTGCCATCCATCGTCGCGGGCTTGCGGGTGTCGGCGGGGCTGGGATGGCAAAGCCTGATCGGCGCGGAACTGATCGTGGTCTCGTCGGGCATCGGGTACGTGCTGGTGGTCGGCCAGCAGAATCTCAGCCCGGACATCGTCATGGCCTCGATGCTGGTCATCGGGCTGACCGGTCTTGTCATCGACTATCTGCTGCGCTTTGCGGAGGCCCGTGTGCGCGCCAAATGGGGGGCTGCATGAGCGATATCCACTTCGAAGGCGTTACCAAGGTCTTCTCGCGCGGCGGCAGGCCGTTCACGGCCATCGACGGCATCGACTTCCATGTCGCGGACAAGCAGTTCATCTCCGTCGTCGGCCCGTCCGGCTGCGGAAAGACGACGTTGATGCGCATGGTGGCCGGGCTGGACCACCCGACCGCGGGCAGCGTCGCCGTCGCCGGCCGCGAAGTGACCGGCCCCGGGCCCGAGCGCGCCGTCGTCTTTCAGCAGTTCGCGCTGTTTCCGTGGAAGACGGTCTACGACAACATCACCTTCGGCATGCGCTCCAAGGGCGCCTCACGGGCCGAGCGGGACGAGGCGGTCGCCTACTATCTGAAGCTGATGAAGATGGAGGGGACCGAGGACAGCTACCCCCATCAGCTGTCCGGCGGCATGCAGCAGCGCGTCGCCATCGCCCGTTCCTACGCCATCGATCCGGGCGTGCTGTTGATGGACGAGCCGTTCGGCGCGCTCGACGCGCAAACGCGTACCATCATGCAGGAGGAGTTGGTGCGCCTTGCCCGGGTCAATCCGCGCACCGTCCTGTTCATCACACACTCGGTGGAAGAGGCGGTCTATCTCGCCGACCGGGTGATCGTGATGGGCCGCAATCCCGGCCGCATCCGGGAGGTCATCGACGTCGCCCAGACGCGCGATGCGGAAGCCTGGGCCGACCATCCCATCGACGATGTGATGGAAATGCCCTCATTCACCCATTTGCGTGGGCAGGTCTGGCGCCTGTTACGCGAAGAAATGGGCAGCGATCGGTGAGCACAGCATCGATGCCCACGCTCTAGCCAAAAGGGGAAGCGACCATGAAACTGAAGACCATGTTGCTGGCGGGTCTCGCCGCCACTTTTGTGACCGGCCCGGCGCTCGCGCAGGACGAAATCGGCGTCAGCTATCAGCCAGCGCTTTACTGGGCGCTGCCCTTCTACATCGCCGACCAGATGGGCTGGTGGGAAGAGATCGGCCTGTCGCCCAACTACACCACCTTCCCGTCAGGCGCGCCGCAGGTGGCGGCGGCACCGTCGGAAAGCTGGGATGTCGGCGGCACGGGCTCCGCACCCGCCGTGCTGGGTGCCGCACGCTTCGACATCATCACCATCGGCATCACCAACAACGAGTCCGCCGGCAACGCCATGATGGCGCGGGCGGAGGATGTCGACGCGATCCGCGCCGACCCCAGCACGCTGGTCGGCGAGCAGCTTCTGGTCACGACCAACTCGACCGGTGAATATGCCTCGGCCGCCTGCATCGAGAGCTTCGGGCTGAACTATCCCGAAGACCTTGAGGTGGTGAACCTGAACCAGGGCGAGATCATCTCGGCCTTCGCCACGGGCACCGGCACGCTGGCCGGCCTGTGGGCACCGAACATCTACACGCTGGAATCGCGGGCCGGTGCGGAACTGCTCTGCTCGGGCCAGGATGCCGGCGCCATCGTGCCCGGCGCGCTGATCGCCCGGGCCTCCTACGCCGAGGAGAACCCGGAAATGGTCGCCCGCTTCCTGGCGGTCTTCCTGCGCGGGGTGAACTATATCCGCAACAACAACGACGAAGCCGTCGACATGATGGCGGATTTCTATGCCCTGTCGGGCGTGGAACTGCCGGAGGAGTATCTGCAGCGCGAGATCGATACGCGGCCGATGTTCACGCTGGACGAGCAGCTTGAGATCCTCGACGCGTCGGGCGGCACCTCGACCGTGGAGGAATGGTTCAACGGGCTGGGCGGCTACATGACTTCCACCGGCACGCTGACCGAGGAGCTGGCCGCGTCGAGCTTCGTCGATCCGACCTACATGCAGCTCGTCGCCGACACGCCGGAGTTGGCGGACTTCGCAAACCAGACCAACTGATCCGTCGAAAAGGACCCGTCGAGGATGGAGTATTTGAAGAAGGCGCCGAAAAGCGCGGCGACCGGCGAACGGGACGTGCGCGATAAGGTGCAGGCCATCCTCGATGCCATCGAGGCGGGCGGCGAGGATGCCGCCCGCCGCTATTCTCAGGAATTCGACCGTTGGGATGGCGACATCGTCGTCACGGCGGACGCGCGCGCGCAGGCGGCTGAAGCGGTCAGCCAGAAGCTGAAGGACGATATCCTGTTCGCGCGCGACAATGTCCGCCGCTTCGCCGAAGGCCAGAAGGCGACCTTTGTCGACAGTGAAATCGAGGTCGTCCCCGGCCTCGTCGCCGGCCAGAAACAGATCCCGGTCTCAGCGGCGGGCTGCTATGCCCCCGGCGGACGTTATGCCCATGTGGCCTCGGCGATCATGACGGTCACGACCGCAAAGGTCGCGGGTGTCGGTCACATCACCGCGTGCTCACCGCCCAAGCCTGGGGAAGGCATCCACCCCGCCGTTCTCTACGCCTTCGATGTCTGCGGCGCGGATACCATCCTCAACCTTGGCGGCGTGCAGGGCATCGCGGCAATGGCGTTCGGCCTTTTCGGCGCGCCGCCGGCCCGCGTTCTTGCTGGCCCCGGCAACCAGTTCGTCGCGGAGGCCAAGCGCATTCTTTATGGCCGAGTCGGCATCGACATGTTCGCCGGGCCGACGGAGAGCATGGTGATCGCCGACGCCTCGGCGGATCCTCAGATCGTCGCGGCGGACTTGGTCGGCCAAGCCGAGCATGGCTACAACTCGCCGGTCTGGCTGATTTCCCTCGACCGCGCGCTGGCCGAGACAGTCGCGGAGCTTGTCCCGCAAATGATCGAGGACCTGCCGGAGTTGAACCGCGACAACGCGCGGGCGGCCTGGCACGACTATGGCGAGATCATCCTGTGCGAAGATGCCGAGGAGGCGGTGCGCGTCTCTGACGATTACGCGTCGGAACACTTGCAGATCCAGGCCGACGACCTGGATTGGTGGCTGGCCAACTTGAGCAATTACGGCTCCCTGTTCCTGGGCGAGGAAACCACGGTGGCCTACGGCGACAAGGTCTCCGGCCCCAATCATGTGCTGCCGACCAAGGGCGCGGCCCACTACACCGGTGGGCTGTTCGTCGGGAAGTTCATGAAGACCGTTACCTGGCAGCGCTCGACCCGCGAGGCCAACCGACAGATCGGTCAGGCCTGCGCCCGCATCTCGCGGCTGGAGGGCATGGAGGGCCACGCCCGCACGGCCGACATCCGGCTCGCCAAGTATTTTCCCGGCCACAATTTCGACCTCTCAGCCGCCGAATGAGCGATCTGTTCGGCGTCGCCGGGCGGGTTGCCGTGGTGACCGGCGCCTCCGCCGGCATCGGCCGGCATCTGGCGCAAAGCTTCGCCCAAGCGGGCGCACGGGTGGTCGCGGTTGCCCGTCGGCGAGAGGCGCTGGAAAATCTCGCGGCGGCGCATGGCGTCGCCCCTGTCGTGGCGGACCTGGCCGCGATCGAGGATTTCACTACCTTGGCAAGCGCGCTGGCTGAGCCCTTTGGCGCACCGGACATCCTGATCAATGCCGCCGGCGTGAACCATCGCGAACCGTACGGCGCGATCACGCGGGCGACATGGGATGCGACCTTGCACCTGAACCTCTCGGTTCCCTTCTTCCT
This sequence comes from Alphaproteobacteria bacterium, assembly GCA_028277405.1. Classification (GTDB taxonomy): domain Bacteria; phylum Pseudomonadota; class Alphaproteobacteria; order DSM-16000; family Inquilinaceae; genus JANQGH01. Next base: position 70,214 of record JANQGH010000013.1, read on the forward strand.
GGCCCGGGCGCTGGTGCCGGCGATGGTCGACAAGGGCGACGGCGCGATTCTCAATATCGCGTCCCTGCAGTCGGTCCGCGCCTTTCCCGATTCCATGGCCTATGGCGCGTCGAAGGGCGGAATCGTCCAGTTGACCCGTGCGATGGCCGAGGCCTGGTCGGGCAAGGGCGTGCGCGCCAACGCCGTCGCCCCGGGTTTCTTCCCGACCGAACTGACCCAAAGGGTCTTTGGCGACCCAGAGCGGGCGGCCAGGAACGCGGCGCAGACCGCCATCGGCCGCAATGGCGACCTCGACGATCTGGTCGGCCCAGCGATGTTCCTGTGCTCGCCCGCCTCTCGCTATGTGACGGGCCAGATGCTGTTCGTGGATGGCGGCTTCACCGCGAAATGAAGGCGCTGGTTTATACGGGGCCGGAGCGCCTGGACTATCGCGAAGCCGCAGAGCCCGAGCCGGGACCGGGCGAGGCGCTGATCAAGGTCGATGCGGTCGGCCTGTGCGGCTCGGACATGCACGCCTATCTCGGCCATGACGAGCGGCGGCCCGCCCCTTTGATCCTTGGGCACGAGGCGGTCGGGACCGTCCTGCAGGGGTCGCGCCCTGGCACGCGCGTGACGGTCAATCCGCTAGTCACCTGTGGCCGCTGTGCCTATTGCCGCGAGGGGAGGGACAATCTCTGCCCCGACCGGCAGATCATCTCCATGCCGCCGCGTGAAGGCGCCTTTGCCGAGCGCCTTGCCATGCCGGAAGGAAGTCTGGTGGCGGTTCCCGATGGCGTAGAGACGCTGCATGCCGCACTGGCCGAGCCGCTGGCCTGCGGCTGGCATGCCGTTCGCCTTGCCAAGCGCATGCTCGTCCGGCCATTGGCCGAAGCACGGTGTCTGGTCTATGGCGGCGGCGCGATCGGTCTTGGAGCGGCCCTGGTGCTGGCCGTTCAGGGGGCAGGCAGCATCCGACTGGTCGAACCGAACGCAGCGCGGCGGGCACGGATCGCCGGGGCAGGACCGTTCGACGTCTTGGCGGCGAGCGAGGAGCCGGCCGATCTGATCATCGACGGCGTCGGCATCGAGGCGACGCGCAAGGCCGCGTTCGCGACCGTGGCGCCGGGCGGCGTGATCGCGCATATCGGGCTGGGATCCGCCAGCGGCGGGCTCGATGCGCGCCGGGCGACCCTGCAGGAAATCACCTTCTTCGGCACCTACACCTATACGGCAGAGGATTTTCGCCAGACGGCGGCAGCGATCTTCGATGGCCGGATGGGCGATTTCGGCTGGATCGAAACGCGGCCGCTATCCGACGGCGCGACCGCGTTCGCCGACCTCAGGGCCGGCACGGTCGCGGCCTCCAAGATCGTATTGATTCCCTGAGACTTTTGCAGCGTCCTGCCGTCAGGCGCTGCGATAGAGCTTCGTCATGACGAATTCGCGGTGGCCAAGCGCCTCGGCGGCAGTGATCCGACCGCTGGCGGTCCGCGCGACCATGTCGATCAGGGCGTCGCCCGCCTCCGCGATCGTCATCTCGCGGCGCAGGATGCCCGAAACGTCGAGGTCGACATGTTCGGACATGGTGCGCACGGTGCGCGGATTGCCCGTGATCTTGATCACCGGCACGATCGGATTGCCGATCACGTTGCCCTGGCCGGTGGGAAAGGTGTGCACCACATAGCCGCCCGCGGCCATCAGCGTAACGCACTCGGCGGCCGCTGAACTGGTGTCCATGAAATAGAGGCCGGGCCCCGCATCGGGGGTCTCGGCGGGGTCGAGAATGTCGATATAGCGGCAGTCCCGGCCGATCTTCTCCAGGTTGCCCAGCGCCTTTTCCTCGATGGTGGTCAGGCCGCCCTCGATATTGCCCTTGGTTGGCTGGCTGTCTGAGAGGTCGTCGGTCTGGTGGGCGAAGATCACCTCGTCCTGATAGGCCTTCCACATGGCGTACCAGCGCTCGCCCACCTCCGTATTGGCCGCGCGCTCCTTACAGATGTGCTCGGCACCGGTGATCTCAGACGTCTCGCCAAACACGCCAGTCATGCCCTCGGGAATCAGCTTGTCATACATGTTGCCGACCGTCGGGCATGACGCCAGGCCGGTGGTCGTGTCGCTTTCACCGCATTTGGTCGAAACCCACAGGTCCGAAATCGGGCAGGTCTCGCGCCGCAGTTCCGAGGCGTAGTGCACAAACGCCTTGGCCTTGCGCGATGCGTCCATGATGGTCTTGAGGTCGCCATTCTGTTCGATGGAGAACGCGGCCACGGGCTTGCCGGTTTCCGCGATGGCGTCGGCGATGCGCGCAGTCCAGCCCGGCTCGATGCCGATCACGACGCAGGCGGCGACATTCGGGTTGGCACCGGTGCCGATCAGGGTGCGGAAATGCAACTCCAGATCCTCGCCGAACTGCAAGCGGCCGTAGGCGTGCGGCAGCGCCATGACGCCCTTGATGTTGTTCGCCACCGCCTCGCACGCGGCGTTGGAAATGTCGTCGACCGGCAGGACGACGACATGGTTGCGCACGCCGACGCGGCCATTGTCGCGCCGGTAGCCCTCGAAGGTGAGGTTGGAAAGCTCTCCCATCATGCCGTCTCCTACCAGCGCTTGGTTTTCAGATTGTGGGTGTGGACATGGCCGCCTTTTTCGGCCGGGCCGACCATCTTGCCGATGTCCTCGCCATACTTGATCGCGGTGTCGCCCTCGGACAGGTCGGTCAGCGCGATCTTGTGCCCGATGGGAACATCGGCAGCCGCGATCAACTCGAACGAGCTGTCGTCATGGGTGACGACGCACAGCATCTTCGTGCCGGCTTCAAGGCCCTCGACCACGACCACGCCGACATTGTCGCGCGCATCGTGAACCAGAAGGTGCGGATGGCTCATGAAGGGTCCTCCCAATCTCTGGCAAGCAATGCGTCGACGCGAACGCGATCTTGCCCAAGGCATATCTTATGTCTTATATAAGACATAAGAATTATGGGCCGTCAATGCGGGAGAGACGATGTGGGTGCCGCACCGATACAAGGATCTCGGCCTTTAGGGTCATCGGTGCTCGCGGCCGTGGCCGGTGCGACTCGTCTGATCGCCAGAGGCTGGCGGACGAGGCGTTCGACAGGCTAAGAAACTGTCAATGACCGACACCACGTCGCGCGACACCGACCAGACCCGACCCGGCTTTCGTCCGCTCTATGCCCAGGTGCGCGAGTTGCTGGTCGCTCGCATCGCGCGCGGCGAATGGGCGCCAGGCGAGGCGCTCCCGAGCGAAGGGCAGATCGCGGCCGACCTTGACGTCTCGCAGGGCACGGTGCGCAAGGCGCTGGACGCCATGACCGCCGACAGGCTGCTGGTCCGCCGCCAGGGGCGCGGCACCTTCGTCGCCAGCCATGACGAAAACCGGGTCCTGTTTCAGTTCTTCAAGCTCACCCCCGACGGCGGCGCGCGGGAGTTTCCGACAAGCCGGCTCTTGAAGGTCGAAACCGGCAGGGCAACCGCCGATGAGCGGACGGTCCTGGAACTCAGGCCGAACGCGCGCGTGATCCGCATCGAACGGGTGCGCGATCTGGCCGGCGGCCCGGCCCTGATCGAAACCATCAGCCTGCCCGCCGCCCTGTTTCCGGGCTTTGAGAAGGGCGAGGTGCCCAACAATCTCTACGGGCTATTCGCGACACGCTATGGCGTTTCGATTGCTGTTGCTTCCGAAACGCTCAAGGCCGTTTCGGCGGATGCCAAGGTGGCGACGGATTTGGGCGTCCCAAACGGGTCGCCGCTGCTGATGATCGAGCGAGTCGCCCGTTCCATCGACGGCACGGCCGTCGAATGGCGTCGCTCTCTATGCCGGACCGATCGCTTTCACTACGTTTCCGAGTTGCGGTAGGCTGGCGGCCGGATCACAACCGATTTGTGCGCCTGGGTATGCGGCCGAAGCGACAGGCCACCACGTTCGCGGTCACGTCGCCGCGCCACCGAGACTGCCACGAACCGTGCCGGCAGGTCTGGAAGCCGTTTCATGCCAGCCGTCGACAGTCGCTCGAAGCCCACCCAAAACGCGGTCCGGCTTGATCGGGTCCCTACCCTGGCGAAGCGCTGCGATCCGAGGCGAAGGCAACGCAGTCGGTCACAGATCTGGCGCCCGGCCGTATCCGATCCCGATCCGCCCTTCAGATCGATAACCTTCAGGTCGAAAAATAGAGAATTGAGCCGGCTGCGAGCGGCATACCGGGCGTTCCTGGCTGCTTCATCACATAGACCAGCGTATAACTGAAGTCGGTCAAGATATTCAGATTGTCGAGCGTCACCACACCCATGTTCTGGTCGTCGGGGATGTCCAGGGACGCTGCCGGCCGAACCCCTGTATACGGGCTGGCTGAGCCATGCCAAAGCCCGATCCAGTTGCCGTTGGCCCGCGGCAGATAGCCCGACAGAACCGAATACTGCACCTGGATCGAGGTTCTTGTTACGGCGCGCAAGGTCAGTCTTACATCCAGCGGCAAGGCAGCGATGGCGGTCGGCGCGTTCGCTATGACCGCCAAGGCGCACATCGTGGTTGCGTCAGGGCCAACCTGATAGGTCAGGCCGTAATTGAGCGGCTCGAACTCAAACTGCAGCGTACGCCGATTGGGCTGGTCCTCGGTCTTGCAGTGATACAGTCTCAGCGGCCGGTCCTTTGTCGTGGGAACTGTCGTGTCCCACAACGCGATCGAGTTTTCGTTGGACATCGGACGGTTTCCGGCAATGCCGTTGCAATCCACCAGGATGTGATCCTTGGCCTGACTCAGGACTTTGATTGAAAACCAGTTCAGGCTGCCTTCCGGCGGATCCTCAATCTTGAATGGGATTTCGTCTGCATCGGTACGCGCCATGACAGTTTTGGGTCCGCCGGCATCAATCGTCCTGCCTCGGCTCCGCCGCAGCTCCTTGTCCTATGCGGTCCATACGTGCCTTCACCGTCTCACGCTGGGACGCATGGGGACGAACTGTCAAGCTGTTCGGATCCCTCAAGCGCCGCTTCGGTCTGCCTCGCGTCGCGGGAGCCGTCGAGGCCGGTAGTGCCATCAGGATCGATTTCCCGTGCCTCAATTGCCGCGAACATGTCTGTCGCCGCCCGACGACAAAGGATCCCACTTGGCATGCTACTGCTTCGTGCGGAAACTGCGCTGCCGCCGCCTGCAATCCACCTCGATCGATGCTTGGGGTTTCGCGGAGTAGTCTGGGCGCAAATTTGACTTGCAAGAGATCCAAATCTGTGGAGAGTACTACTTAAGCGGCATTATTCATGTAATTGTACATTTATTTCGAGAAGCAGGCGCCGCGCCCTGGAATCTCGATATTAATTGCAAATGGAGGAAAAAATGCCAGACGAATCCAGCGGAGAGGTCTTTGTTTCATCAGCGCCGACCGCGCAGGCGATCTACATGGCGGCCATCGGCCGGCCACTTCCGGACGGGGTCAACGTCAACTACGCGACCTTTGACCGGAACGAGCCGAAAAAGTTTGGTAACCAGTTCTTCGTTTGGGAATCGGCGAATTCGACAGTGCCGTGGAGCAGGGACCCGATTGCCAAGGTGCCACTGGCTACGAACAGCTATTCGGGCACCCAGAAGGTCGGCTTCGATTACGAGCCGCAGACCGGCTACATCATCGGCTACGGGCTTTCGCCCGACCCCGGTTCGGTGTGTGCCACCTTCTTCATTCCGCCCAATGCGCCACCAGGTGACACAATGAATCTGACGGTCGGCTCGCCGGTTTGGGGCAGAGGGTTCGTACAGATCAAATACGACGCCTTGGCGAACTATGATCCCAGCGCAAACTGCAACTTCATCGGCCTTTGGAACGCACCGCAGGCCAGCTATGACGGCAAAGCGCTGGCCACAGCCCCCGTGCCCTACTCGCAAAGCAGCGGGCCGGCGTCGATCATGTACGACATCCTGGCCAACACGACCTACACCGTCGGGTATTTCATGGGCGGCAACACCGCGCTGGCGGGACAGGTCACCTTCTCGACCGGGTAACGCTTGCCCCTTGCGCCCTGGCGTCGCGCTTCGTCGCCAGCTTCGGCGCTTGGGGCTGACAATATCGCGGCCGTGATCGATTTGCGGTGATCGATTTGCTGCGATCGATTTGAAGAGGTAGCCGTCCCAGTGACCAGCGCGGGGAAAGCGCATGGTACAGTTCGTTAGGCACCAAGAGACCAGACTATACATCGCGGACAGCAATCCGGCGTCGGCGGCATGGTGGGGTTTTGTCGTGCCCGGCGAACTTGCTGACCCGCCCAAGGGACCGATCGCGCTGAAGGATGCCCTGGAAAACGGCGACTGGAACGGCGCCCTGGTTTACGTCGCGGCGAATGCCGACGAAATCGCGGAGAACGCCGACGCGTTTGTCGCCGCCATCGAGGCTATTCTCGCCCAACAGATCAATGCCGGGGCGCTGATCTTCTTGCCCTCGGGCCGGATCGAGGATATCCGGCCCACCGGAAACGACTGGATCCCACTCAGCCGCTTCGGCGGTCAGATCACGCCCAATGCAATCTTCGACATCACGCTCACCGGGCAACCCGATGTTCCGGGTGTGGAGGCGGTGTTCAACTCGAACGTGGCGCTCAGTGTTCCGGCCGCGTCCGACAACGCCTGTATCCTGTTCACGCCGACAAACACCAGCCCGGCGATCGAGTTGGGCGGCCAGGAAGCCCCTGATCAAACGCCACCGCCCGCGTTGACCGCATCGTTGTGGTTCGAGGGCGATGCCAATGGCGCCTTCACGTTTTCGCTGCTGATCGATCAGCAGAGCCTGAACAGCCATCTGAACATGGGTTTTCAGGTGGTGATCCCGAATCCCACGCCCGGGGCCAATGGCAGTGGGATCGATCCGATCCCCTGGCTGGCAGCCTATCTGCCCCTGGCCCAGCCGATCGCGAGCCGCGCGAACTGGGTCGGGTTCGATGCGCAAATCAACGTCAAGAATCCGAACAATCTGGTATCGGGGGCCAGCGAGACGGCGTTCTTTTTCACCGGCCAGAACGGCGCCGTCTCGCAGCAGCCCAAGACCGAATTACGGTCCACCTATATGACCGACTACGGCCATACCATCGTGCTGACACCGGTGACGGCGGCCACCCAGGGTCAGCAGCGGGCAAGGCTGGTTGTCAATCCCGGCTTCTTGAAGACACCGTTGCAGAACGGGTTTCGCTTTGCGCCCGCCGGAGACTTCCAGCTGACGGTTCCCGATGCCGTGGCGCCACCGCCGGCCAAGGCACTGTGTGGCATGTCGGGCACCGAAACCATCGCTTTTCTTCCAGCCTCGGCTGGGTCCGATGACGGCGAACGGATGCGCTTTGTGCCCAACATGCCGGCAGGTGTGCCACGTTTTCCGTTGCCGCCCTCTTCGCCCGTCGGCCCGCCCGTGGATCCAAACGCCTGGCTTTTGGATCCGACCTTTCTGACGAGTTGGACGGCCTTCGTTGCTCCGCCAACCGATGGATCGCGCCGGGCCCATTACACCGCCGCTCCGCAAGGTGCTGAGTTGTTTGGTCACCAGAAGTCCAAGGTCGAGGGCTATTTGGCCCCGGAGGACCCAGGTGTCGGTTTGCCGCCGGACGGCAGCGTCACGTATCCGATGTTCCCGATATCGGGCTTTGTCCCCGGTGACAGTATCCAAGACGTGTCATCGGAGGAAATGCAGCTTCTGAGCCGCCAAATCATCAGCCCGACGCGCAAGGGGGCGATCGCGGCGTCGGGGCAGACCGCCCCCTCGTCCTCTGCCAATATCTCGCTGTCATCGCAGGCCGGCGCGGCATCGGACGACCAGCTGGTTAGCACCACGACGCCGACCGGTTTCATCACCCGCTATTCGCAAAGCTCGGGCCGCTGGAAACAGCTGCTGCTGGCCCAGATTCTGGCCACGTCGGTCACCGGCGCGCGGCAAATGGGCTTTGTCGATCTGAACCCCAAATTGACGGCCGCGTTCCAGACCACGGACCAATTTCTGGTGGTGGCGAACAAGGCCTATCTGGGCACGCCGGCGCCGGCCGGCGTCTTCATGCAACCGCTGGCGCCGGATATGACCGAACCGGCACGGTTCTTCAATCACATCAACATAGGCAAATGGAACTTTGCCGCACAGGTCGGCCAGCGCAATGAATACGGCGATTACCGGTCGGTAATGCTGGTGAAAGGCGTCAAGGGCAAGATCCTGGACATCGACCCGCTGACCGGCGCGGCGACGCAGGACAGCCTGGTGATGAACCCCGAAAAGTGGACGATGAAGAACGATTTCGCCGCCCCGTCCTCGGAGAAGTCGGACGCCGATTTGTCCCAATTGGTGCCGCTGTCCAGTTGGCTGGTCGATTACTGCCAGGATGCTTATGCCAATAGGGACAGCCCGTATTTCGCCAATTTCGCCAGAATCATCACCGACGAGAACTGGACCGGCGTGCTGATCCTGAAGGCCGAGATCGACGATGTTCCTTCGGATCTGGCGGGAATTCTGGCCGGCGTGAAGGACCCGTCGGATTTCTACGCCCACCATATCGGGATCGAGATCAGCCAGATCGAAAAAGAGAAGATCGAGGTCAGGGACACAACCTCGATGTTCGGGTTGGTCTACTACATCGACCCGCGTTACGACGACAGCAAAGCCCCGCACACGATTTCCGCCCGCGACCCGTCGGCTCAGCGAGACTTCACCTTGCTGACGTTGAAGGCGCTGTTCGAGAATTCGGCGATCAAGACGTTCGACAGCTTGGCGCAGATCGTTCTCAATTCCATTTTCGGCAGTGCCGTCGAAAAGATGCAGGAGATCAGGCCCGAAGGGCGGACGGAGAACGTCAACAACGCGGTCCTCCTGGAGGGCGGTGTCCAGAAGAACGGCGACGCCGTGCTGTACAGCCTGGCCTCGAAATGGCCGAACCAATACTTCCTCGCCAACAACGTCCTGACCAGTGTCGAGATCGATACGGCTCAGATGTCGACCCGCGACGACGGTCAGAGCAGCGGCACCGTGGTGTCGTGGATCGGCATGAGCGGCTATATGAACTTCGCTGTGATTCAACCGCCGCCGCCGCAGTTGACACAGGATCCGCAGCCTGCCCTGCCCGATTTCGACATCTTCTCGTTCGGACCCGACGATGGCGATGAGGACGCCCTGCGCCAGGGCCTGAATTTCGACAATCTGGGGCTTAGGATCACCGTGCCAGCCGCGTCTTCGGGCGTCACTTCCGAAACGTCGCCGACAATCCTGCAAATGGTCGAATCCGAGATCGCCTTCAACACCGATCCGGTGTCCAGCCATTTCCGCGATCAGAGCCTCTATAAGGGTTTCCAGTTGGAGCTGCAGGGGTTGCTGTCCGGCGACGCCAGCGCCGACGGCGATGCCGAATCCAGCCCCGCGGGACTGGGTTTTGCGCCCGTGATCACCGAATACAAGCTTCGCGACATCGGCTCGGGCTCCGGCAAATGGCACGGGCTGAAATTCAAGCTGAACCTGGGTACGCCAGGTAATCTGGCGGGCAAGGTGAACCTCAATTCCAGCCTTCTGTTGGCTTGGGCGGATGACAGCGGCGCCGCCGGTCCGTCGCCGGGCCAGACCGTGGCCGACACGCGGGCGACGGTGGGAATCGAGTTGCCCGGTGCCGGGGCCGGCGGCGAACTGTTCAGCCTGCAGACCGTCATCAAGCTTTCGATCGGGCTGATCCAACTGACCTACACAGCGCCCGGCACGGGCCACGACGCCAATCCCGGCGGCTATCTGCTGGTACTCAACCAGATCGCGCTAAAGCTGCTGGGCCTTTTGAAGATACCGCCCAGCGGCAACACAGCCTTCCTTTTGTTCGGCAATCCCGAGGCCACCGATTTAAGCGGGCTGGGATGGTTTGCGATGTACAACAAGGAGTTGAGCGATAACAAACTCAAAAAGGACGCGGGCAGCGAAGCCTGAGAGCGTCCGAAAGCATTGTGCCCAGATGGATGAATCCGCGGTGCCGAGCCGCGCGCGGAAACGTCTTTTCCGCTGGCCGGGATGTATCGGGCAACCGACCGGTCGTTCATCCAGGTCAACGAAAGCCTGAACGGTGGGAAACAAGCAAAAGCGCACAACGGCGGTTACCCAGAATTTCAACGGGCCGCTTCTTGATGAGGCCCGATTGGAGTTCGCCGACATTCTCAAGGACCAGGATGTCATCCGGATTTACGTGGATGGCACCCCGGGCATGGGGCATCAGGCGTCCAGCATCCATGTGCTGCGCGCTCTGGCCGCGACTCCCGAACCGCCGGACTTCGGCTACGGGTATGTCCGCACCATCGAAGTCTACTACCAGGTCCGCGATGGGGGAGAGGACACGCTAGAGAAGCTGCACCTGCTTTTGCCGGAGCTGGATGGTCAGAATGAAGGCCATCTGAACGGCCAAGGATCGGCGTTTGTCATGCTGATCCGCTATGATGACACCCAGCCGCCGAACGACCGTGTCGAGTTCGGTTTCACCGGCGGCGCCGACAACTATCCGACCGAACATGACGTTCCGGATTTCGCCAGGAACCTGAACGTTACCTATTTTCTAAGGCTGCAGCCCTATAAATGGAGCAATTTACAGGGCATTCAACGTCAAGACGGAGAGTATATCGACTTCAATAACGTCGAGACTCTCGGCAGGGAAACCTTCGTCAATCGGGCCTATTACCAAGCCCCCACCAACCTGTCGGAAGAGATCTGGGACCAATACACAAACAGCCCGAATGAAACCCTAAGAAATCGCGCCCGCATCTTGCAATGGCTTATCGGCCAGGCGCAAGCCGGAGAGATCGACCTGCAATTGGTTTATGGCGTCCGGTCAAGGGCTTGCCCGATGAAGCCGGAAAACCCGGTTGATGCGCTGGTATCGATCATCATCGCGGCTTTGGAATGGCAATGGAAGAAAGGCGGGGTCTGGAAGGCTTCCAAGCCTGCGGTCATTGTCAATCTGGACCTGTTCGACTTCTCTGAAATCGGCGGCCAAACAAGAAGCATCGATTACATTGACGGCGTCCTGTCCGGTGGTCACATCATTGCCGAGCAGGACATTATTGCACAACATCGTGACCACGAACTGCAAGGTCGATACCTGACGACATTCGAGGGCAGACGCGATTACTTACACCTGATCAGAGCGGCTGATCGCGCAAAGACCCTGGATGGCGGTAGTCTGCAGGACGTGATGGCGCTTCAGGGTTGGCTGAAGAGCGCCGAAGACCATGTTCTGTTTGTTCAACTCGGCCCAGTTCCGCCGCCCCTGTTCAACGTTTCGTTCGCCAACTCCACCCTGCCCGTGATCTTCGAGGGCATGGGAACCGCCAACTTGGCGCTAAGCCTTGGCCGTTGGTATCTCCATGTCAGCCGGCCCGATATCAACAGGGTTCTATACCCCAATGTGACGCTTACCGACGATTCGACAGACGCCGGGCAGGCATTTCAGGACGCGGCTGATCGCGTCCGCTGGTCGCTTGGCGTCTCCGGTTACGGCCATGGATTCCCGAAATACGTGGATGTACGCGACGAAGAAGACCTCAGAGAGATTGCGCCCTACCGGATCGCTTCGTTCCTGCAGGTGTATTTCGACGAGTCTCCTGATGACGAGTTGAAATCCTACATCACGGGGATCCGAAATTTCTATGCCAATCCAAACAACTGTAAATTGCGCCTAGCAGCCTCCTATCTGAACTCCGTCGTCAAGCAAAGCAATGTCAATGTCATGGCTACCCATGCGGCGCCACCGACCCTGGAACAGCTCTATGAAACCTTTGAGAAGGAAATCGCCGCCTCGGACAGGGTCGCGCTGCTGCCCGGCGCGCTGTCGGGTTTCGTCGACATTGCGCAGTATTACGACGCGCTGCTGAGCGCCCTGAAATCCCAGCTGGTGATCGATGACGCAAAGCTCGAAAGGGACCCCGACGCCGCACTGAAATGGGTCAAGCTGAGCGGCACGACCACGGCGCAACTGGGGCCGACCGATGCGCGGACGGGCGTCGCGGCGGAGCTTGAGTTCACCGCCCCGAACGGGACGGTGACACTGTCCGCGAAATACATCGAGACTTCGAACTACATCCTCGACAACATCCCCTGGATACCCGTCAAGGACCCGTTCTTCCAGATCGTCACGGCCGACGGTCTACCCGCCGCCGGATCGATCGGCGCGACGATCGACAAGGTCGATCTGACCGTCGCCTTCCGGTTCCCGGCGACGGACGACCAGTGGGCGATCAACGGCACTTTTGAAACGCCGGTGGGGGTTGAAGACGTCTTCCAGTTGATGGGCGGTGTGAACATCGCCCAGTCGCTGCAAGGTCCGTTCAAGCTGTTGACCGCGCTGAAGGCGACGGAGTTACGCCTGCTTTACGATGCCGAGGCCCGGAAACTAGCCAGTTGCGGCGCGAAGATCACGACGACGGAGACGGTCGAACTGATCCCAAACCTGGTTCTCGAGGCGCTGACGATGGACATGACGGTGGTATCCCCCGCCGATCTGAAGTCCAGAACCACCAGCGTCGATGTGCAGGGCCGGTTCAAAATCGGCGCACGGGCCGATGCCGGCGTGATCCAAATCGGCGCCTCTTTCCCCGGCGTCGCGCTGATCGGGCAACTGGTTTCCGGCACGATCCAGATCGAGGATTTGCTCAGCCTGTTCCTGCCGGGCGTGCCGCTGGACCTTCCCGCCGTTCCCAGTATCGATGCGTTCCAATTCGGCTACAACGTCGCGAACAAGGACTACTCCGTCAATTGCAACCTGAACATCGATTGGCCGATCACGATCGACGGAACAACCGTCTTCACGATCGAGAACGTGACCTTCCAGGTGGCCAACGCGAACGGTGTCTCCAGCGGCCGGGTCGCCGGCTCGATGACGATCCTGCCGGACGACCCGGATGGGCAAATCGGCGTCACCGTAGCCGCGGCATATGACGGTGCCGATGGTGGCTGGACGTTCTCCGGCCTGACCACGTCGCCAATCAATCTTGGCGCGTTGCTGTCCAAGCAGTTCGGCTTCGATCCCGGCGACCAGAGCGGGTATGTGATCGACAGCCTCGCCTTGACGATCGCAACGGCCGACAACTCCTGGACCTTCGTGGGCAGTGCCAGCGACTGGAGGATCGATTTTCTTGACCTGACCATCAACAAGGCCGCGCTGACGGCCGGCTATGTCAGCAAGAAGACCGACAGCGCGGGCAAGGCGCCGACCGCCACCACGGCCCTCGTGCCGGTTACCGCGGCGACCGCCAAAGAAGAAAGGCCCCCGGGCTATTTCGCGGATATTGCCGTCGAAACCACCTGGCTGGGGATGAAGATCAATCCGGGCGTCAAGTTCGCCACCGGCAAGTCGCCGGTATGGACCGTTACGCTGCCAGATTTCAGACTGACGACCGAGGTTGCCAAGAACGACAAGGAACAATGGGTCGGTGAACTCGGGTTCACCGAAAACACGACCCTGGGCAGCATGATCGAAACCATGGTGTCCTGGATCACGGGTACGGGCTTCGGGCTGGAAGCGCCGTGGAGCGTGCTCAACGACATCAGCCTGAGCGGGCTGAAGCTGGTCTACAATTTCACCACCGGAAACGTTGCGTTCAAGGTCGACATCGGCCCGATCGATCTGGGGGTCGCCCGGGTCGACGCGATCGAGGTCAGCTATGTCACCGGCAAGCCCGATCCGAAAGACAACGGGCTGATGGTATCGCTGAAGGGCTCGTTCGCGTGGAATGTCGGCAGCGACGCAAAGGGCGACACCTCCACCCTGGGCCCATGGGACGCAAGCAAACCCGGCGAGACGCCGGCCCCGCCCGGCGGCGGCAACAAATATCTCGACCTGCGGCTTCTGGCGCTTGGCCAGCACGTCACGGTCAGCGGTCTGACGGAGGAAAAGAACGTCGCCGCGGTCATCGACAAACTGCGGCGCTTGAAGGTTCCCGTCCCGCCCGACATTCCCGTCGGCGGCCCCAACCAGCCGGATTTCGATCCCGACAGTTCCTGGTTCATAGCCTTCGATTTCGGCGTCCTCAAAGTCGAAGACAAGGAAGACAAGCAGGACGCGGACGGCGGAACTGCGGCGGCGGCGCTGCCCGGACCAAGCGACGGCACGGTCTCGGCGCCGGTTCCGGTTGTCACGCGGAATGCTCTGTCGGCCGAAGACAAGGCGACCTATTTCATTTCGCTGGGGGTGGTTTTCAACGATCCCCGGCTCTACGCGCTGCGCATCGGGCTCGAAGGCCCGATGGCCAAGATCTTTGCCGGTCTGGATTTCCAGATCATGTATCAGCAGGTGTCCAAGAACGTCGGCAAATACTCCGCCGAAATCGTTCTTCCCGACATCATGCGCAAGTTCCAAATCGGCGTGGCCTCGATCACCTTGCCGACCTTCTCGATCGAGATCTACACCAATGGCGATTTCCAGGTCGATATCGGTTTCCCCTGGAAAGAGGATTTCTCGGTTTCATTCTCGATCGAGGTCCAGGTGGGTCCTCTGCCGATGTTGGGTTCGGCAGGGTTCTATTTCGGCAAGCTCAGCAGCGCGACCACGGACAACGTGCCGGCCACCGATGAGGGCTGGTTCAACCCGGTCATCGTGTTCGGCTTCGGCGCTCAGATCGGGCTGGGCAAGTCCATCGAACTGGGCATTCTCAAAGCCGGGTTCAGCCTGACCGTCTTTGGCATCATCGAGGGCGTGATCGCCCGCTGGCAGCCCTATAAGATCTCGACGCCCGAGGGCAACAAGAACAATTTGCAAGATGGGTATTACTTCGCCCTGACCGGCACGATGGGGCTGCAAGGTCGGCTGTACGGCTCGGTCAACTTCGCCATCATCTCGGCCGAATTGAACATCGCCATCAAGCTTTACGTCCGGATTACCTTCAAATCCTACGAATCGATCCCGATCACCGCCGCCGCGTCGGTGGACGTTACGCTGACGGTCAAGATCAACCTGGGGCTGTTCAAGATCTCAATCCACCTGGGGTTCAAGGCCACGGTCACGGCGACCTTCGTCCTGGACAATCCAATGAAGGGCCCGGCGCCCTGGGCGATCGGCGCCAGCAGCAGTGCCGTGTCCGCGTTCGAGCGGATGCAGGCCCGCGCGCTGCGGAAGAACGGCTTCGGCAATCCGCAGTCGCTGGTGGCCATGGCGGCGGATGTGGACAGCTACATCCCTGACTGGAGCAATCTGCAGCCCGGCGACACGCTGAACCTCACCGGCTATGTGGCCCCAGCGCTCACCGTCGCCGGCGACATCGCCGCCACCCCCGACAATCAGACCCTTTGTTATGTGGTGAATTTCCTGATCGAGGGCCTGAAACCGATCCAGACCGATGCGGGTGCGGGCATCGCTGAAGACACGGCACCGTCAGCGGCCCTGGTGGTGGCCTCCGATCTGGTGGCGCAAACCGCCCTTGCCAGAGCGCGCCGTCTGACGGCGATGACCGTGGGACACACGTTTGAGGATCTGGCCGTCCGCGTCTTGCAGTGGATCATCGCGGCCGGCCGGCCGGGTGAGCATAGCGTGGCGGATGTCAACGACATGTTGGTCGATGACGAGTTCCTGGCCTCGACCATCGATTATCTGTCCGGCGCCACGACACCGACGCCGATACCCGACACGGTCATCGAAACGTTCCTTGGCCAGCAGACCACCTTTGTCTTCGCGCTGAAGGAAACGCCGAACATCAATCCCGACGGCCAGGAAGAACCGGTGTCCGCGGTGTTTTTCCCCGCAGCGCCGGGCGTCACCCTGGACGTACCTGCCTTTGCAGGGGCGAAGAAATTGGGATACGCGTTCGGCGGCTATAACAGCAGCACGACCGGGTATCTCGAAAGCCTGAACACCTATTTCAACCAGCTCAAGGTGCAGATCGAGAAAGAGGCGAAGGCCGGCGCCGGCGCGTTGGGCGTGCCGGGCAGCAATGGGCCCTCGATCGCCAGCTATATCTTCGGCGACTACTTCGCGATGATCGGTCGGCTCATGCTCCAGTCGCTGCGCGACGGGCTGCGCAACTTCAAGCTGGCCATCGCCGACCACAAAGACGCTACCGCGCTGGATCTCGTCGATTTCATCAACCGGACAGGCGGACTGACCGGTGGCGAAACGCCGGGCGGGACGCCCGCCGATCCATTCACGCTGGCGGAACTGTTCGTGGCCAATGCCAGCCATCCGCTGACCGCCACCAACGGCCATCCGCTGACGATTTCGAACATGACGTGGCAATCCGCCGGCGGACAAAGCTTCAACGAGGTCGCGGCCGCGGGCATCTTTGGCGGGGGCTTCGATGGATCTGCGCTGGCGCTGAAAAATGCGACGAACGGCACGATCATCGCCAGTGGGCAGCGGATATCGTTCGACACCACCACCTACACCACCCAAAGCAACGATTCTCTCGACGTCATCGCCGTGGCGCTCGGCTTTGGCGACAAGACGGCACCAAACGTGGCTGCCCTATTGGCGGCCGTGCCCACGATCCTGAGCAATGCGGCGCTGATTGCGCCACAGTCGATCTTCGATATCCCCGACTTCCCCCATGCGATCCAGGCCGGCGAAACCTTGCAGGACATCGCACAGCAATACGGGCTGGATGTCGAAACACTCGCCAATACGCCGAACGGCGCCATTCCGGAGATTTTCGACAGCACCGGCGAGGACCCCTATCTGAACATCCCCCATCTGCCGCAGTTCCGCGTGGGCGCGCTGATCGACGAGATGGCCTACACATTGGCGTTGCAGCATGTCAGCGCCCAAGTGTCGCGCTATTATCTGCATGGGCTGCGCCTGCCCACCAGATTCACCGCCCCCAACGAGAACAGGCTGCTGCCCCTGGCCGACGGGCTGTTCGTCGAGAAGGGCGGCGAGTATCCCGAAGATCTGGGGCTGTTTGCGCTGACCGGTCAGGCCATTCCGCTGTCGGACACTATCCCCGATCCGACCAAGGCCCAGCCTGAAGACCCGAATTTCACCTTCACGCTCGGCGCCACAGCGGTGGACTGGCTCAGCCTGGGGGCGGCCGGCGGCGACAGCGTCACCTTCACGCTGGACGGCAAGAACGGCAACGTCAATTACCAGCAATATGACGCGGTCCGGGCCCTCGCACTTGGCGCGTATCTGGCCACGGGGTCGAGCGCCACTGTGCCCTTGGAAACGGCGGCGGCAGAACCCAGCCGCTTCCCACTCAGCCAGCAGATCGCCTGGCAACCGGCGGTGCCGGTCACCCTGCCGCGCCATACCATGACGCCGGCGACACCGCGGCCACGGATGTGGCCACTGCCTGCCGAGTTGATCAATGTGCCGAACGGCGTGGGGATCAACCCGACCATGATCCCTGTTCTGGCCCGCAGCGACGAGGCCCGCGGCAAGACCGTGGACGAGGCAGTCAGCAATTACGGCTTCGGCACGCTAATCAACTTCAGCGTGCGCCGCCTCCAAACGGCGGCAACCACCGGCGTGGCGACACGCACCTACGAGATCATCGGCGCACCGGAAAGCGAGATCATCTTGCTTGAGCGGCTGCTTGCGCAACTGACCGACACGCCGACATCGTTCCGCCTCCTCAATCTGCTCTATCGCCCGCCTGCGACGGGCAGCAACGGCAATGGCTGGCAGTCGGATGATCCGGCGGCCAGTCTTCTGGGCATCACCCAGACAAACCTGTCGACCGAAACACGTCCGCCCGACGGCGTCATGGCAATGTCGGCGGACACCGCACCGGGCAATCTGATCGGCACCCCGAACGAGATTCTCCGTCTCCTGTGGGAGGCCAGCATCACCCGCCAGGGCGGGTTCTATCTGAACTACACCCTCAACGAGGGCGGCGAACTCAAGGGTCTGCCCGATCACGCCTTCAATGACCGGGGCGAGGCCGAAGTCGCCATGCTGGCGCTGTTCGATCCAGCGGCGGAGACGGGCGGAATGCTGGCCAACTACATGAATGTCTTGGCCACGGACGAGCCGTTCGACCTGAGCAACGCCTCGATGATCGCCCGCGCGGTGCCCGTATCGGTGCCTGTCGACAAGAGCCGCGACTTCGTGCCCGGCACGGATACGCTGACCAGCTACGCAGCGTCTTACTACATGGGCGTCGGAGTGCTGGCCGAGTTGAACAAGGCGGTGGCGTTCAATATCGGCGCCATGGTGGTGGTCGAAGGCGGCAGCTATCAGGTGCCGGCGGTGCCGCCCCAAACACCCACAAAGGACGACCCGGGTGGCGATCTGGATCAGATTGCCTTGCATTTCGGCACCACGAAAAAGGCGATCCAGGATGCCAATATCGCCGGCGCGGGCTTGCCGGCCGTGCTGGCCCCGCTAACGGCGATCAAGCTGCCGAGAATCGTCGTCGAGATCGGCAAAGACCCGGCCATGGGCCATTCCTTCGAAACGTTGTCGAGCTACTTCCGGGCCCCGATCCCGGTAATCGCGGCGGCAAATGCCGATGCGCTCGGTGACCCGGTCGCGCTTTACCCCGAGGCCCCGCTCGCGGCCGTGACCGGGCCGGTCAGCCTGGCACCGCAAGTGCGCCAGGGCGTGGCCGGCATCACGCTGCAACGCCCCGAACCGATGGTGCCGGAATCCGGACCGCCAGACGCCGCTTGGGCCACCGCTTATCTGCGGCAGATGTTCAGCCTGTTGGGCTATCGCATCGCACCGAACACCGGAAACTCATACTTCGCCGAAACCAATTGGGGTCTGCCTGGCGGGCCGATAAACCCTGAAACGGATAGCGACGGCGACAAGGTCAACGCCCCCAGCAGCACGACCGCGGACGGCATCTGGCATTTCAGCGTGGCGGTGCCCTATGCCGCGGTACTGGGCAAGGATGAGCCGGACGCAAGCCCCTATCTGGGCGTCGGAAGCCTGTTGCAGCTTGATCTCGGCTGGGTCGACATTTTCGGGAACCGCGTGCTGAGCGAGCTTGACAATCCTGCACCAGCCACGGACGCACCGCTGAACAGGGCGCCACAGATCACCGGCTATACCGACCGCGTTGCGGGTATCGGCCAGTGGCCCTCGGTCGCCAGCGCCTACCAGGTGACCGCACAGGCCGTGACCAACGAGCCGACATTGACGCTGCTTTTGAATTTCGACAGCACCGTTTTTGTCGAGGCCGCCAAAAACATGCTCGGCCGAGACCCGGATCAGGCAATGGCCGGTCGGCGGATCATCGAACAGGCGATTGCCGTCTATGACCAGATTATCGACCAGTTGACTGACCCGTCGGGGGTTACGGTGACGCTGACCACGACGATTACACCCGGCGTGAGCTGGACCGATCTGACGAACGCCGAACCGTCCGGACCCGTCACGATGGTCGGCTGGGCGCAGGCGATCCGCGCCTATCTCGATAGTCTTTTGAAGCCCAATGCGGGTACCACACCCCCGCCTTTCGACCATCCAAACTGGTCGACGACGGTGACGTTGGATATCGCGCAACTGAATCTGGGCCAGATTTTCAAGCTGGACACCACACTGACCTTTGCCCGTACCGCGAGCCTGGTGGCGGGCGAACTGCGCACTGCGCCCGGTGTGACCCGGACCGAGACCAGCATCACGCCCCTGACCGGCCCGCTGGACACAAACATGACGGGTGGTGAGACGATCCAGCGTGGCCTGTCGCAATTCGGCGCGGATTTCACGGACGCCTTCAACTCGATCGTCGGCTATTCGTTCCGCGTCGCCACCGGTTCGGACCGCACTGCCTTTTCCGGTTCCGGAAACGGCGCGCTCTGGTGCGTGCAACTCGGCGATAAGGGCACCGGAAATCCGATCGGCTACAGCATCACCAACAAGAACGCCCCCACGGTCTTTGCACCTCGGCCGATCGCGAATGTCCTGAAATCCAAGGCGCGAACGCCGATCATCGGATACGAGACCGGCGCGCCGATCAGCCTGAGCGGCACATCGCAAGACCTGGCCTTCTCATCCGTTGATCTGGACAAGTGGATGGGCGTTGCCCTTGCGCAGGTCGACGAGCTTCTGACGCCAAAATATGTCTCGCCAGCCGAAATCCTGCGCAAGAATATCGAAGCCGTGCCAAACGATGGAGGTTCCTGGTCGAACGCGCTGCAATCGGTGCTCGATGCGAAGCTGGCGCTGGCCGACGCGCTGCGCCATGTGATGATCCCCGTCTACGACGGCGAAGAAGCGGACAAGGCTCAGCGGGACGACATCCAAGAGGCGTTCTATCAGAGCCTTCTGGGCACGCTCGGACAGTATTACGCGGTCAAGGCGGGTTTCCAGTTCGACGCCGAGATACACGCCGATATCCAGCCCCAACCCTCGGCTACCGAGCCACCACGGATTTATGGTGATATTCAGATGCTGGACCTGGTTCCGTCGGCTTCGGCGGCGGAGGCCCAGAAACCGGACCCGAAAACGGCGAGCGTCAGCCTGTCATCGCCCAAGCTCGATCTCAGATTTGCCGGCAGCCAGGACGGGCCGGTCTCGCGTCTGAGTTCGCTGCTGAGCACGACCGCGACCGAAGCGAAACGGGTCACGCTCAACCTGCGCTACAGCGGCCAAAATCTCGAGCACGAAATCGGCAGCGTTCCGGGGATCGAAGGTTACCGGCCTTCGTCCTGGCTGAGCTTTGTCGACATCGACGACGAGACCAAGTCGCCGCTCTTCGACGATCTGGGCCAGTTCGACGTGCCGATCGTGCTGCGCAGCTTCCCAGATACGCCGACCCTCGTTAATCAGGAAATGCTGAGCAGCTTCACGGGGCTGTCCTGTTACCAGCCCGTGCAGGACGGCATGGGCGCGGAGCCCGGCGAAATTGCCGCAGCATCCGCCTGCACCCCCGAGGGCACGTTCAACCCGCTGAAGAATGTGACGCAATGGGGCTATGGCTTCATCTATTCGATGCAGGTGCACCATCTGCAGGACGACGTGCACGGCACGATCACTTTCAACGTGGCCGCGCGCGTTGACGCCAGCGCCGCGCTACAGCGCGATCTGTTCGACAATCTGGCGCAGTTCGTTCATGTCTATCCCGACGTTCTGGCCGATCTGAACACGTATCTTGTTCCCGTCGACGTAGATACGACCGACCCGACGCAGCTGACCAACGCGCAATATGCGCTGGAATCGGCGGCCACGATGATCAACTGGATCGCGGCCTCAGCCAAGGCGGAGTTCGATAACGCCGATGCCCCCGACGACAGCTCCACGGTCACAGCATCGCCGGGGGACGCCGACCCCATCGGCTTCGTGATCTCGCAAGACGTGGCCGGCGACCCGGGCGGCGACGTGCCGGCCGATGCGCTGCAGATCACCGTCGAACTGACCAATCCGTTGCCGCCGCGCGTTGGCAATCCGATCATCGAGGTTCCCGGATACACCTGTATCCGCCTCGCCGCCAAATCCACGGCGAAGAAGGGCGTGTTCGTCTACAAGGACGACAAGGGCCAATATCTGACCGCGGCTGAGGCCAGGGTCATTCCACAAAGGCGGTTCATTCTGCCGGAGTTGCAGATCCTGGAACGTCAGGATGCCCAAAGCGAGATCTACCTGACGCGCAACGCCGGCTTGGTTCCAGACAAGATCATCGCCGAGCCCTTTGTCTACACCACGCCCGATGTGTCGTTCGAATCGCCGCTGCACCCGACGATTGTGAACACCGCACCGATCAATCTGGCGACGATCTATGCTGTCGATGCCGGTAGGCCGGAGAGGCGCAGTCTCGAATGCCAGCTCAGCTTCCTTTATGATGTGCTGTTCAAGAACGCTGGCACCAAGACTGTCACTCTGCAGTTGGGGGCGTATTACAACTACTCGGTCAATGCCGCGATTGAACCGGTTCGTCTGCCGGTGTTCCTGATGCCGCCGACCCGCGCCAAGATCGGCGAGGGCGGCACCGGGACGCCGATCACGGACTTGATCGCACAGCAGGTACAGACCTGGAAATCATGGTTCACCGAGAACGAGCCCAGTACCCTGGACGGACGGATGACTTTCGAGCTGACCGTGATGTCCGACCTAACAGCACAACCAATGCCGATACTGAAGCTGACCGGGATTTACGTTGACTTGACCGATCTGACCGATGGCTGGCTGTACGGGTCTCACGGGCCCCGGACGGGCGCCGACGCGCTAAGCAACGGCTTGACGCGGGCATTGGACCGGATGTGACACGCCACGGTGCCGACGGCTAATACCACCTTGCAATGATAATGACCCATGTGACCGCGTGGTCTTGTTCGCTGGTCAGGCGCGTGTCGCGCCGTGGTGTGGAGATACCACAAGCGGCGCGCCCCAAAAGAGCTTCCTGGGCAGCCGGCGGACAAGACAACGCGGCCTTCGGTGGGGCCAAATCGCTCCACGGCTGCGTTGCGCCGCTTGCCCGATGCTAAATCGCGCTGCGCGCCGCGCCTGTCCGTGAAGCGATTTGGCCACCATCACATGGGTCATTATCATTGCAAGGTGGTATAATCCCGGATCGCAATATCGTGGTGGGCATGAAGCAGGTCGGAGGCTCCGGCAACATCGGGCGCGTAGCCGAGACCCGGCGCGTCCGGCAGCGGAAACAGGCCGTTCCGGAGACCAAGGCCCGCAGCACTGAAATGCTCCAGAAGCGGGTTTTCGGAACTGTCGACCTCGAGCATGCCGTCGCCGCCCGCCGCCGCCAAGAGATGGGCCGAAGCCATCAGGCCGACGCCGCCACCCAGATAGTGCGGGAAGTAGGCGATCCCCTTTTTGAGGCCTGCCCGGGCGACGGCAAGGCATGCGGACAAACCGCCCCATTTGCACGCGTCTGGCTGCAGGACACGCAAGGCACCACCGTCGATGGCCGCCGCGAACTCCTCAGGCCGGCGGAGATTTTCTCCGGCGGCCAGAGGGATCTCCGTCGCCGCGGCCAGCACTTGCCAATCCGCCATGGGGACGTCGGCTGGCAAGGGCTCCTCGAGGAAGAGAGGGTTTAGCCGCTCAATCCGCTCGACCCGGGCGACCGCCGACGCAAGGTCCCAAGCCTGGTTGGCGTCGAGCATGATCCGCTCGGACCGGCCCAGCCCGGCAGCGGCGGCCTCGGCCTCAGGCAAGCTGTCGTCACGGCCAAAGCCGATGCGTTGCTTGAAATGCGCGTACCCCATGGCCCGCATCCGCGCGATCTGGCCTTCGAACCGATCCGGCGAGAGCCCGCTGGCATAGGCGGGCACCGCCAGACGCGTGCCGCTTCGATGATGGGCCAGATAACAGGCGAGCGGCCGGCCGTCGCGCCGCGCGGCGAGGTCGTGGATCGCGATATCGACGCCCGCCGCGATCTGGGCCACGGGACCGATCTCACCCGCCTGCAACGCGATCCGGTGAAGCCGCGCGGCAATTTGCGCAAACGGTCCGTTCCCGGCCGTGGCGTCAAGCCCGGCAAGTGCCGCTGGCAGAACATTCGCGGCCAGGCGCGCCCGGTGCAGGTCGCCGTCGGGCGGGAAGTTGCACCAGATCTCGCCCCATCCATGGGCGCCGTCGGCGTCCTCCAGGCGCAGGAGGATCGCCGGCCGGCACGAGAACGGCCCCATCGTGCTGGGGATCGGCTGCGCGAGCCTGTACCGGTAGTGAAAGATCTCGGCGCGAACCAGCCGGACGCTCATTGTCGGATCCTATGCAGGTGAGTCTCACACCGGCGCTATCACACGGCCGGCCGGCGGGATACGCGGCGAAAAGTTGGCAGCCATGTCCAAATCGGTATGGCTGAACGGGGCGCGCGCCGCGAAGAAGCTATGACGAAATCTGAATATCGCGGAACAATGCCGGCGATAGCGCCACGGCGCGTTGGTCGCAGGATAACCGGTGAACACCCGAGGGTTCTGCACAGGCAACACGATGAAACCGCAAAACATGCTTTTCATCCTTTCCGATCAGCATTCGCCGCGCGCACTCGGCTGCCAGGGCAGCAGGATCGTTCAGACGCCCAACCTCGACGGGCTGGCGTCGCGCGGGACACGGTTTTCCGCCGCCTATTGCAATTCGCCAATCTGCGTGCCGGCCCGCGCGGCCATCGCCACCGGACGCTACGTGCATCAGACCGGCTATTGGGACAACAGCCGGGGCTATGAAGGCTCGGTGCCGTCTTGGGGGCATCGGCTGCAGTTCGAGGGCTACAGCGTCACATCGATCGGCAAGCTGCACTTTCGGTCCGAGGCCGACCCGACCGGTTTCGACCGCCAGATCAGACCCATGCATATCGCCGACGGTGGCGCATTGCTGGGCCTGCTGCGCGACGACACGGTGATCTTGAAGAAGTATCGGGCCTACCATGACGACGCCGGACCGGGGGAGTCGTCGTACACCGAGTATGACCGTGCCATCACGCGCGAGGCCGTGTCCTTTTTGCACGAGAAGGAGCGGGCCCCCGAAGACAGGCCGTGGGTGGCGATGGTCTCCTTCGTCTGTCCCCATCCGCCGCTGCAGTGCCCGGAGGAATTCTACGCGCTATACCCGCCTGAGGATATGCCGCTGCCCTATTTGCTGGAACAGGGTGATCGGCCCGACCATCCGGCGTTCCGTAGCCACCGCCTGTTCCAGGGTACGGAAGAGCCTTTTTCGGAAGATGTCGTGCGGCGCTCGGTCTCGGCCTATTACGGCCTCTGCTCGTTCCTCGATCACAATGTCGGGCTGGTGCTTCAAGCGCTGGAAGACAGCGGCATGGCCGGGAACACGCGCGTCATCTACACCAGCGACCATGGCGAGGCCGACGGCAATCACGGCCTCTGGGGCAAGTACAATATGTACGAGCATTCCGCCGGCGTGCCGATGATCATGGCCGGCGAGGGCGTGCCGGCGGGCCATGTCGAAGAGACGCCGGTCAGCCATGTGGATCTCTATCAGACCATTCTCGACTGTGTCGGGGCGCCCGAATATGAGGACGAGCCGGCCATGCCGGGCCGAAGCCTGTATGACGTGATCGCCCATCCCGATCCCGACCGGGTGGCGTTTTCGGAGTATCACGCCGCGGCCGCCAACTCGGCGATCTATATGATCCGCAAGGGCCGGTTCAAATACATCTACTATGTGGGCCTGCCGGCACAGCTGTTCGATCTGGAGACCGACCCGGACGAGATCACCGACCTTGCCTGGAATCCGGCGTATGCCGACATCGTTGCGGAGTACGAGGCGATTTTGCGCCAGATGGTGGACCCCGAGGCGGTTGACGCGCTGGCGCGGTCGGATCAACAGGCGCGGATACTCGCCAATGGCGGACGCGACGCCATTCGCGGCAAGGGCGCCTTCGGCTACACGCCGGCGCCGGGGGAAACACCGGTCTACAAGTGACCGGCCCCCGCCTCGGGCGGCTGCCACGGCGTATCCGGGTCGGCGATCAGGCGGCGGCATTCCGCCATCAGCGCGACGCAGACCGGGTGCGGCTGCTCGCCCCGGCGCAAGGTAACCCCAGAGGTTCGGAACATCTCGATTTCCGGGCACGGAACCCGGACGAGCTGGTGGGCGAGACGGCCCTGCAGTGCGGCGGTCGAGGCCATGATCGCCAGATCGCTTTGCGCGGCGATCTCAAGCGCGCAGGAGAAATCATCGACACTGACATGGGGGTGCGGCGGCACGATGCCGTGGGCCTCGAAGACCTGGTCGAAATACCGCCGTATCAACGTCGCCTCGGGCAGGACCCATCGCAACTCGGCAAGGTCGGGAACGGTGCAGACCCGCCCGTCGGCCCAGGGGTGGCCGGGACGCACCAGCACGGCAAGATCGAGCTGCATCAGCGGCTGCGCGTCAAGCGTTTCGGAATAGACCTCCGCCAGCGTTGTAGGCCCCAGCACCATGTCCAGATCGCCGCGCGCGAGCTGGGCATGCAGGCGGTAAGGCACACCGGCCACCACGCTGATCCTTATGTCAGGAAAGCGCGCCTGCAGGCTGACAAGCGCCCGCGCAAGCGGCCCGTGCAGCCAGACATATCCGGCACCGACCAGCACTTCATCCTGCCCGGCGCTCTCAATATGCCGACGTGCGCCGCGCAACTCGGCCTCGATCGACTGCGCGTAATGCAGCAGGATACGGCCGAAGGCGTTGGGCGCCACCCCGCGCGGGTGCCGGTCGAACAAGGGCGTGTCGAGCTCTTCCTCCAGCCGACTGATAAACCGCGAGAGCGCCGGCTGGTTCATGCCGAGTTCGTTGGCGGCCGCGGAAATGTTGCCGCGCTCGGCGACCTTCAGGAAAAGGCGGAAGTGGTTGAGGTTCACGGTATTAGTCGGCGTGCTCGGGCGTCTGCTGGTCCGCATCGCCCATGGGCATGGCGGCGACGTCGCGCAGCTCTTGCCGGAATGCCGTGCACAGCGGGTCAAGCGTGGCCCTGCGGACCGTGACGCAGCCATGGTCGACTGACGTCGTCAGCTCCGGACAGTCGATACCAGAAAGGCGATCGCTGAACCGATGGCCCCTCGTCGGCAAAACGCCGAACGAGAGAAGATCGCTTTTGGCCACGATTTCGAACACCATCTCGGCATTGTCGACCTCTATCCTCGGCTCTGGCGCCGCAAGGCCCAGGGCTGTGTGGACGTCGCGAAAGATTTCGCGTGCGTGAGACTGGCGCGGCAGCACCCATTGGCGGCCCGCGAACTCCGAGAGAGAAACGGTGCGACCGTTACCCGCCACGTCGGTCCGCGCGCCGAACACCACGTAGAGCACGGTCGACAGGACCTCCACATCGACCAGCCCAGCGTAGTTTCGCGTCGTCTTCAACGGCACCAGGGCAAGGTCGAGCTTTCCCTGCAGCAACTGGTTAAGCAGCGCCGGGCCCGGCGCGACATGGATGGACAACCGCGCGGAAGGCACCGCTCTCGTGACCCGCGCCGCGGCGATCGGCACCATCTTCTGCAACCAGGATGGCGTCGCGCCAATCCGTGCCCGGCCCAGAGCAGCGGTTCGGGCGTCGGCGAGGTCGCGCAGCGCGCTCTTGTAGTTGGCATCGATCGACCGTGTCGCCGCGATCAGCTTGCGCCCGTTCGCGTTCGGCTTCACGCCACGCGCATGCCGGTCAAACAGCGTGGCCCCGAGTTCGGTTTCCAAGCCCCGGATCTGCCGGGAAAGAACCGGTTGCGCCATGCCGAGTTCGTCGGCGGCGCCCGAAATGCTGCCGCATTCGGCGACCTTCATGAACAAACGCAGGATCCGAATATCGATAACCGAATCCTCCCCTTGCAGCGCCGAAACCGCCCAGGAACCTCCTGGCATCGTCGTCGGAAATCGGTGCTTTCTCGCCAGTTCCTGACCTATACCATTTTCGGCATAGGGCATGACACCGGAATCGATATCCGGCGACCAAGACGGGCATTACCGTGGCCGCGTATCGCCGGCCTGAGCGGTCGGCCAATAGATGAACGAAAGCGCGTGCCACCGGCACGACATCGATGGGAGGAAGCCATGGCGATGCTCAAGACACTCAGACTTGCGGTTCCGGCGGCCCTGACGGTCGCCCTGTTTGCCTCGGGCGCGGCGGCGCAGGATTATCCGGACCGGCCGATTACCCTGGTGGTGCCGACGGCCGCGGGGGGCGGCGTCGACACCCAGGCCCGGGCGCTGGCACCGGCCATGGAAGAGATCCTCGGCCAGCCCGTGCAGGTCGTCAATCGTGGCGGCGCCGGCGGTACCGTCGGCATTCAGAGCCTTGTCCTGCCGGCCGACCCGGACGGATACACGATCGCCGCTTCGGCCTCCGTCTCGCTGATCGAAAACCCGATCCTTCAGGGCCTCGCCTATGGGCCGGAGGATCTGACGATTATCGGGACCACCGGACAGTTCCAGGTCGCCATCGTGGCCTCCGCCGACGCGCCCTATGACACGTGGGAGGACTTCGTCGCCTACGCGCGCGAAAACCCGAACACGCGCTGGTACGCCCTTGGCCAAGTCACCGTACCCATCATGAACGCGATTGCCGAGGCCGAGGGGCTTGAGATCGCCATCGTTCCGGGTCAGGGCGGCGCGACACTCGCGCCGACGCTGATCGCCGGCGACGCCGACGTCTCGATTTCGGGCGGCATCCACACGCCGTTCGTCGAAAGCGGCGATCTGGTGGTCCTGCTCAGCCTTCTGTCGACGGGCGATCTGATGGCGACGCCCGACGTGCCGTCGGCACAGGAGCTTTACGGGATCTCGATGGAGAACAATCTCGTCATCTCCGGCCCCGCCGGCATGTCCGACGATGTCGTGGCGGCCCTGGAAGCGGCGGTTCACACAGCCACAGAAAGCGAGCGGTTCATCGAAACCATGGATACGATCCAGTTCCCGGTCGCCTACCGCAGCAGCGCCGATGCGACCCAGTTCCTGAACGACCAGGCCGACAGCACACGCGCGGTCCTGGCAGAATAGGATCAAGACCGGCGCGGCCTTCGCCCGGGTCGTGCCGGGCCTCCCTGCAAAGCTCAGGACCCCCCGGCTAGGAGGGCCAAGACATGCAGCGTGACGAACAGGTCCTCTTCGGCGTGCTCGCCGCCGCGTCGGTGGTGTTCTATTTCTTCATCATCCCGGCCCAGATTCAGGATCCGGACTGGGTGACCGTATCACCCCGCCTGATCCCCCAGGCCTGCGCCATCGGCATTTTTGTCCTGTCGATCTACAAGTTGCTGACCTCGCTGAAGTTTGCGCGGCCGGGGCTCACGGTCGCCCCGCGCAGCTATCTCGTGCTTCTGGCCTGCGTTGCGCTCCCGCTCGCCGCCGCCATCGCGATGCGATGGGTGGGCTTTTGGATTCCGGCGGGCGTCATGGTCGCCGCCTGCCTGGTCTTGACCGGCATGCGCCAGCCCCTCTGGGTGGTCGGGTTCTCAGTCGCGCTGACCGGCGCGACTTGGTTCCTGCTCGACCTCGCCGGCCTGTACATACGTTAGGAGCGGACCGATGGACACGATCGCCGTCGTCGTTGGGCAATCGTTTACGCTCTACAACGTCCTCTTCGTCGCGGCGGGCATCTTCCTCGGCTATGTCGTCGGCGCCATTCCGGGGCTGGGCAAGGTGACCGCCGCGGCGATCGCGATCCCGCTGACCTACGCCATGAACCCGGTCAGCGCGATCGGCTTCCTGGTCGGCATCGCCAAGGGCTCGACCGCCGGCAACGCCGTCTCGGCCATCCTGATCAACACGCCGGGCGAACCGTCCTCGGTTCCCACGGCCATGGATGGCTATCCGCTGGCCCGCCAAGGCAAGGGCGTCAAGGCGATGAAGATTGCGATCATCGCATCGACGATCGGGGATTTCTGCGCCACCTGGCTGCTGATCTTTCTCACAGCGCCGCTCGCCAACGTGGCGGTCCAGATCGGCAAGGTCGAGCTGGCCGCAATCCTGATCTTCGCGATGACCTTCATCGCCGCGCTGTCGGGCAAGTCGCTGTCCAAGGGCCTCATCTCCGGCATGATCGGCATCATCCTGGCCTCCGTCGGCCTTGAGATCGAAACCGGCACGCAACGGCTGACCTTCGGATCACTGCTGGTCTTCGACGGCCTGCCGCTGATCGCCATGGCCATCGGCATCGTCGCCGTGGCCGAGATGGTGCTGCAGTTCGAAGAACAGATGTCGCTGCGAAAGGGCGGCGAGCCCGGCCAGAAAAGTCTGGACTTGAAGACGGGGGAGGAAAACCGGGTAACGGGCAAGGACCTGGCGACAGTCGCACCGACGATCGCGCGCGGCACTGTCGTCGGCGGCGGTATCGGCCTCTTGCCCGGCCTCGGCGCCGCCATCGCCTCGTTCGCCTCCTACGGCCTGACCCGGCGGCTGTCGAAGGACCCCGACAGTTTCGGCAAGGGCAACATCAAGGGCATCGCCGCGGCGGAAAGCGCGGATAACGCCGTCATCCCGTCAAGCCTGATCACGCTGTTCGCCCTCGGCATCCCGGGCAGCGTCATCGCCGCGATCCTGGCCGCCGGTTTCACCATGCACGGCATCATTCCCGGGCCGCTGATGATGCGCGAGAACCCGGAATTCATGCTCGGCCTGTTCGGCTCGATGCTGCTGGCCTCGGTGCTGATGCTGCTGATCGGGTGGATCGGCATGCGTCTTTTCGCACGCGTCATCACCATCCCCTTCACCTTCCTGTTCTCCGGCGTGATTTTCTTCAGCGTGGTGGGGGCGTATCTGCAAGGCGGCGGAGTCTTCGGCGTTTACATCCTGGTCGTTTTCGGGATCGTCGGATACTTCCTGAAACGCTTCGACTTTTCTTTCGTCACCTTCATCATCGGTTTCATCATCGGGCCGCAGTTGGAACTGGCGGTGCGCCAGTCGCTGATCATCGTCCAGGGCACCAGCGTCTGGGATTATCCCGTCGCCATCGTGTTCGGCATCATCACGCTCGGCGTGATCCTCCGCGTCACCTGGTCGACGGTCAAACGGATCACCGGCCCGACACTGTCCGAGGAACTGGATTCGTGACGACCGCGAGCGATCCCGAAGACGGCGCGGTGGACGGCAACGGTCCGGCAGCTTTCGGACTGGAACGGGACATGCTATCTCATATTCCGACAATCGGTTCTTGGAATACGATAGACATGCATCTGGAACGCCTCATCCGCATCCTGGAGGTCGTGGCGATCTCGGGCGGTACCATCTCGGTCAGCGAGATCAGTGCCGCCACCGGCTATCCGATGCCGTCCTGCTACCGGCTGGTGCAGGATCTGAAGGCCGCTGGCCTGCTGGAGTCTCCGAAGCGGGGGCTTTTCCGCGTCGGCGAGCGGTTCCACCGCATCTCCCGCCTGGACAGAAGCGATGTTGAAGTGAGCCAGATTGCCGAACCGTACCTGCAAAAGACGGCCGACGACTACGGCGTCGCCTGTTTCCTGGCGCGGCTACGCGGCCAAGGGGTTGAGATCACGCAAGTCGCTACGCCTCGGGACGGGGCCGTGTCCTTCCTGCATCCCGGCCTCGGCTTCCGGCCCCGGCACGCCTGTTCCTGCGCCAAGGTCATCGCGGCCTATTCCGGGCCGGACCTGATTGAGGATCTGTTCAAAGGAGATCTGCGGCAATACACGGCGTTCACCCGCACCGACCCCGACGACCTGAACGCGGATTTCCAGGTGATCCGCGAGCGGGGCTATGGCGAATGCGTGCAGGAGCTGGAACTGGGCATCTGCTCGGTCGCCGCACCCGTCCGTCTGGAGGAACTCGGTGTCGGCCTCAGCGTGGCGGCGACCGGGTCGCTGCGCGTTTTCACCGAGGATTTCCGATCCCGTATCGGCGCCGCGCTGATCACGCTGGCGGACGATCTGGCTGCCGAGCTTGGCCGGTCGTTCGACCTGGACCACCCTGTCGCCGTGCGGGCGTGAACACTTCTCCGGGGCGCGCCTCGGCGCATCGGAAGACCTAAACAGCGGGCGACGCCCAGCTCAGTTCAGCGCCGGCAGACGCCCGGCCTCATGCAAGGCGACGAAGGCGGCGTGGGTCGAACGGATGCCGTCCGCCATCGCAACTGACGGATAGTCGAGATGCGCGCGAACCGGGCCGTCATCCATGTCGGGCGGAAACGGGAACGGCGTGCCGCTGACGGTGATCCGTGCTTCGGGCGCCACCATCATCAGGATCTTCAGCCCGTTCTCCACCGTGTCGCAAGTTCCATTGAGGTCGAACACGTGGCCCCCGTCGCCGTCCCGCGAGACCGCGGCGATGAAGGCGGCGGCCGCCTCGCCAGCGTGTAGCCAGCTTAGCGGGCCGGAGAACGTGATCTCGTAGGGCTGACCAAGGACGGCGGCTTGGATCGCAAGGGTGAACTTAGCGCTGACACCCTGGTCGCGCGCGACGCCGTAAACGACGTTGGGGCGCAAACCGACGCTCGGCACCTGCCAGTCCTGCCAATAGACCGAAGCGGTCTGTTCGTTCGCAACCTTGTAGGCACCGTAAAGGGTGGGCAGCCAGCGCCCGCCCGGTGGCATGCCATGGGCGGCGACCGAGCTGGCATAGACCGTGCGCTTGATCCCCGACGCCCGCGCCGCCTCAAGCACGTTGATCGTCCCCTCCACATTGACGCGCGCGCCGAGCGCGGGGTTTGCAGCGCAGAAGGGCACTTGCAGCCCGGCGTAGTGGATGATCGCTCGGACACCGTGGCGCTCGACCAACCCCCGAAACCCCGCGCCGTCGGTGATGTCGTCGGTCTCCCAGATCAGGTTCGCGGCAGCCTCTTCGCCCATGACCATGGCCGGGCGATAGCGGTCGTCGCGCAGATCGAAGGCCACGGTCGGCACGCCCGACGCCTGCAAGATCGCCAGAGTCCAGGCACCAAGACAGCCGCCGGCCCCCGTCACCAGGACTGGCCCATCGAACTGGGCGGGATCGGTCACAAACGGTTCGGCTAACGCATACATCGGATCTCCCTCCCCCAACGACCGTTCAGATCTTGACGGCCATGTCGCAATCGAGCGCGTTGGCCACGAAGCAGTAGCGATGGGCACGTTCGTGCATCTCTTCAAGCGCGTCGCGCGGCACGTCGTGGCCGGGCTCAAACTCGACCTTTGGATGCAGCGTGATGGCACCAATCTTGGTACGTCCGTCCGGCGTCTTGCCAAGCGTCGCGACCGCCCGGTCCTGGTAACGCCTGACCTTCCACTTCATCTTCGCCGCGAGCGCGACGAAGGTCATCATATGGCACGAGCTCAGCGCCGCAGCCATCGCCTCCTCGGGGTTGGCGAAGCGCGGATCGCCGCCATAGTCGGGTGCGGAGGTCATTGTCGCAGCCAGCCCGCCTGAGAAGGTCATGCGGTGATTGGGCGAGTATTTGCCCGGCGAAAGCTCCTGACTCCCAAGCGACCAGCTCAACTCGGCGACATGTTCTGACACGGCAGCTTCCCCCGGCTGATCGGTGCAAGGCATGCCGCCTCGCGACAAGATTCCTGTAGCACATATTATCGAAAAATGATAGCAACATATCATAATTCGATAATCAAGAACCGGGACATCGAGAGGGGCGCAAGATATGAATGCAGAGACCGACACCATCGAGAGCCCGGTTCTGGTCGACATCGCAAGCGGCGTGGCGACGGTCTCCCTGAACCGGCCGAAATCGATCAACGCGCTCAGCGAGGACATGCTCGCAGCGCTTCACTCCGCCTGGGACGCCATCGCAAAGAGGCGCGACATCAAGGCGGTCATCCTGCGCGGCGCGGGCGACCATTTCTGCGCCGGCCATAACCTCAAGGAGATGACGGCGCGGCGCCGGGACACGGATGGCGGCCACCAGTACTTCAACGATCTCTTCGCCACCTGTTCGACGATGATGACTTCGATCGTGACGCTGCCGCAGCCGGTCATCGCCGAGGTCACGGGCATCGCAACAGCCGCCGGCTGCCAATTGGTTGCCGCCTGCGACTTGGCCGTGGCCGCGGACAATGCCCGCTTCGCGACTTCGGGCGTCAATATCGGGCTGTTCTGCTCCACGCCGATGGTGGCCCTTAGCCGGAACGTCTCGCGCAAGCAGGCCATGGAAATGCTGCTGCTTGGCGACTTCATCGATGCTGCCCGGGCGGAACGTATCGGACTGGTCAACCGGGTGGTGCCGGCATCGGAGGTCGCAGCAACCGCCCGCGCCATGGCCGATACGATCGTCGGCAAGTCACCCGTCGCGGTGAAGATCGGCAAGGAAGCGTTCTACAAGCAGGCCGAGATGGAACTGGGGGCGGCCTACGACTTCGCCGGCAAGGCGATGGCCGAAAACATGATGGCACGCGATGCCGAGGCCGGGATCGGCGCCTTCGTGGCCAAGAAGCCGATGCCCAATTGGACAGGAGATTGACATGAAGCTCTGCCGCCTGCGCAAGGGGGCCAAGGTCCTGCCCGGCGCCCTGGTCGACGACGTTCACTACGATCTGTCTTCGGTCGTCCCGGACTTCGATGCCGATTTCTTCGCCGGCGACGGGCTCGACCGGCTGACCGGCTTCGACCTTTCCGCCCTGCCCGAGGTCGCAGACCATGAGGGCTTCGCGCCGGCCATCTCCGGGCCGTCAAAGATCGTCTGCGTGGGCCTGAACTATTTCGACCATGCGAAAGAGGCCGGTATGGAGATCCCCGAGGAACCGGTGATCTTCCTGAAAGCACCCTCCAGCCTGTCCGGCGCAACCGACCCGATCCCCTATCCGCCGACCGCGCGCATGCTCGACTGGGAGGTCGAACTGGCCCTGGTCATCGGCAGGCGGACGAAGTACGCCACCGCCGACACCGCCATAGGCAGCGTCGCGGGCTACATGATCCTAAACGACGTCTCCGACCGGCACTGGCAGCTCAAGCGCAGCGGCCAATGGACCAAGGGCAAAAGCCATGATGGCTTCACCCCCATCGGGCCTTATCTGGCACTGGCGCATACCGTCGCCGATCCGCATGGGCTGTCGATGGAGTTGAAGGTGAACGCCACGACCATGCAGAAGGGTTCGACCTCCGACTTCATCTTCGACATTCCGACGGTGATCGCCCATGTCTCGGAGTTCATGACGCTCGAGCCCGGCGACATCATCACAACCGGCACGCCGGCCGGGGTCGGGTTCGGAATGGACCCGCAGGTTTTCCTGAAGCCCGGTGACCTGGTGGAAGTAACGATAGCAGGGCTGGGGACACAGCGGCAGACTGTGGTGGCAGGCGGCTAGGACGTCGATGAAGGCTGCAACGCCGGGGCGGTCGGACGTCGCGTCAGCCTTTCAGGGTTGAACGGTCGCCGGCGGACGCCGACGGGCCGAAAACCCTTCGCAGTTCAGCCACGCCGCTCGGCACGTCTTCGGCGGCGAGGCTGGCCAAGGGCATACTTCCAGGCAGCTCAAGAAACTCGCCCTGGTTGAATGCTGAACTCGCACGATCGTCTTATTGCGCGCCACATGACAACGAGCCAGCCAAGGTCGCGTTACCGATTGCACACCGGCTGCTGCTGTTGAATAAACCTCAAATACTGTTGTCCCTTGGTAGTGGTCTCGAACCCTTCAGAAACCGGCCACGTACGGTCATTGCCATGAACCTGGAGGCAATGAGGTCGTAACGATCAACGAGACTTGACGTGTTGGCAGCCCTGGCGACATCGCAGAGCTATCCGCCGGCAGGCCGGAGTTGATGGTGGCAAGGCTCGCGGGACCTTCCGGACTGAAGGGCGATCGCTTCGTTGCCTCTGGAGCAGTCCAAATCAAGGGTTCTGCAATCCATTTCTGGATAAGCGAACCGCCTAAAGCCCCGAGGTCGCGTCGGCCATGGTGAGCAGCGTTTCGACGTTCCTGGCCCTATGGCTGGCGATGGCGGTCTACAACCTTTGCCTTTCGGTCTATCATCCAGCGCTGTATCTGGAGCTGGATGCTGACAATTTCAGCGCGACCTATATCAGCTTTGCCTCGGCAATCTGTCAGGTAGGCTTCTTTGCCGCCGGCGCGTTGACACCCTTCATCGCGCGAACCTTTTCCGCGCGCGTGTCCCTGCTGGCAGCCTTCCCGCTGATGGCCTTGTTGGTGCTGGCTACGCACTATTTCGCAGCCAGCCCCCTGCTGTTTCTCGTTGAATTCACGATCGGCCTGATCGCAGCGACGATCAAGATCCGCATCAAATCCTCCTTGGTGGTCCTGGCCACGTCGCATCGCCGGAGTACGGTCCTGAGCGTGGTTGGATTGGGAGGATCTCTGGCTTGGGTTCTGGGCCCTTACCTCGCCGGGCAAACGGACGTCTACGGCTGGCGGCCATTCGAAATCGGTGCTGCAAGCCTGTTGGTAATGGTTCCCATTTTTTTGATGCTTTCCAAGGACCCATCGATTGACACCAGAAAAACGGTCGAACGCGAAGACAGGCAGTCAGGCCTGCTGGAACAGGTGCGTCGGCAGCCAAATCTTGTGCTCATCCCCTTGTGCATCGCCCTGATCGGCT
The DNA here is from genome assembly GCA_028277405.1 of Alphaproteobacteria bacterium. Classification (GTDB taxonomy): domain Bacteria; phylum Pseudomonadota; class Alphaproteobacteria; order DSM-16000; family Inquilinaceae; genus JANQGH01. The sequence goes on from JANQGH010000013.1 coordinate 105,983, forward strand.
CTCCGTTTCGCGCGTTGTTGCCCATCTATGGGGAGCAAGCCCTGGGTTTGGAGGCGCAGCAGGCCGCCACCCTTCTGTCCTGGCTGGGCGCGGGCTCATTAGTTCTGGCGGTTCCCGTCGCTTGGCTCGGCGATCGCCTGGGCGTCCGCCGGGTCCTGATTGCCGCCGCGGTGGTGATCGCCGTGGCCTGCGGGTATCTCTACCAAGCAAGTGCGGAGAGCCTTTCCGTCGAGACGGCGATCTTTCTGATGTCCGGCCTTAAGGCGGCGATGTCTCACGTCGCGCTGGCCTTCGTCGTCGGCCGGCTTTCATTGTCGCAAGTCCCGGCTATGGTTGCGGTGTTTATCGTGGCGGGGAAGGTTGGTTCGATTGCCGGCACGATCAGTGCGGGCGCCATGATGACGGAGTACGGTCCCCACGCCTTGTTCGTCGTTCCCGGTGCCGCGGCGATCGCCTTATGCATCTCGCTGCTGCAGACCGGCGCGGCGGAGCCAGAGGCCGCTCGATGAAGATCTTCGGCGCTGGACTGTCGCGCACGGGAACGCTGAGCCTGTCGCGCGCCGTCGGCATGCTGGGCTTTCATTCCAGGCATTGGGCGGCTTCGTTCGATACGCTTGTGTTCGATAACGGACAGCTCTCGATACGGTTCAGCGAGGTCGATCGCTACGACGCGCTGTTCGACATTCCCGTTGCCCATTACTTCAAGGAGCTTGACGCCCACTACCCCGAGGCGCGCTTCATACTTACCGTTCGGGAGAGATCCAGCTGGTTGCGATCCTGCGAGCGGTTCCTTCGGCCAACGCCCGAACAGCTTGCCAAGCTGGAAGATCCGAAACGGGCGCAGATAAGGATTGAGGTCTACGGCGTGACCCTGTTCGACCGGGAGCGGTTCGAGCAAGCCTACGAACGGCATGTCCAAAGTGTGATGGAACACTTCGCGAGGCGCCCCGACGACCTTCTTGTCATGAACATCTGTCAGGGCGACGGCTGGCCGGAACTATGCCGTTTTCTCCGCAAGCCGATCCCTGACGCCCCGTTTCCGCGGACCCATGTCACGGACTACGAAGCGGTTTGAGGCTGCCGGCAAGTAAATCGGCCCGCGCCAGCCATGGCGCCGCCGCGCGCGGAAACCGCCGTGCCATCTCGCGGATCTCATCGAGATAGACGGTCGCGATCTCCGCCGCGACGCGATCGTCGATCGGGTGAGCACCCGCGCCGTTGACCGGCACGGCAACGTCGCTTGGCATGGCAATGGGGGCGACGCCGAGAAAGTCGAAAACCCGCCGCAGGAAAGCGGCCGGTTTGGCCGCGAGATCGGAAAAGAAGCCCACAAGAACCTGATCCGACCCGAATACGCGGGTCCAGCGCGCGATCGTTTCGCTGTACTCGGTTCTGTGGCGCACGCCCGGCCGGTGAACAAACGCCAGGCATTCATCGACCGACGCGATATCCAAACGCCCGCGGGCGGCGTCCAGACGCGCTTGCGACCATACCCGGTCGATCGGATCGCGCACGACGAAAAGGACCTTGAGGCCCGGATTCATGCGCCAGATCCGGCGCACGGTCCGCTCGCTCAAGGTGGCGTAGGCCGGCGTGATCTCTCCGGCCAGGCGCGATCCGGCTTGTCGGAACAGCGATCGATACCAATCGTCGTCCCACTGTCCCAGGAGGAAACGGGGGCTTGCCGGAACGCCCTGCTGCAAGGCCGACCGAAGCGTCCGGCGGCGTCTTTCCAGGCCCCGTTCTCTTGGCCATTCCGCGTCTTGGGATCGGATCGGTGCCGTGTCCTCGCACTGGTTGAAGTAGTGCACTTCCTTGAACGGCAAGAAGAGATCAGGGTGGCACGCCAGGTGCCGGTGTAGCCAGGTGCTGCCGGCGCGCTGCGCGCCGATGCCCAGGAAATCCGGGCCATCCGCCCGCATCAGCGCCGCTTTCTCAAAAGCAGAACTTCCGATGTCTTCGAGGCATCGGCTTTGCTGCAAACCACTTGGGCATCGATGATGGTAAAAAGCGGTTCGATGAGCGCGCGCCATGCCGGAAAGGGCCGCTGGCTGATGTGCAGCCGTTCGCCGTCGACGATGTCCTCATGGTCGGCCAGCGACAATACGACAACGCCGCGCGCGACCCGCGCGATCTCCTCAAGCGACGGCACCACGAACCGGTCCGGCACATGTTCCAGCACGTCGAGGCAGACCACGATGTCGAAATGCGCGCTGGAAAACGGGATGGCGTGGCTGTAGCCCGGAACGATCGTGCGCTCGCCAAGCCGCGCACGGACCGTTGCGGAGGGCTCTACCCCATAGGTGTCAAAGCCAGCCCTGACCATCCGGTTGAAAAAATGGCCGCGCCCCGTGCCGACGTCCAACAGGCTCTTGCCCGTACAGCGACCCACGAAGGCCTCGGCGACAGTGAACCGATCATGGTCGGGGTTTGCGTTGTACCGGTCGCCGTCCGCGAAAAGCCGGTCATACTTGCCGATCTCCGCGCGAACGTCCTGCTGGCCGGCGCTGCGCGGCGGCGGTTTGCGGGCGAACAGGCGCCGATATTCGTTGAAAATGCCGGACCAGTCGAACCGTGCCTCGGCGAGGGCCCGGGAGGTTCGCGCCATGGATCGGCGCAACGCACGGTCCGTCGCCAGCTTTTCGATATGGTCCGCCGCACCATCACTATCGCCTTCATCGACCAGAAAGCCGGTCTGGCCGTCCACGACCATTTCCGCAACGCCGCCCACCCTCGAGCCGATGGCCGGCAGCCCGCTCGCCGCGGCTTCGCAGTACGACCGGCCCATGGTTTCGGTGTGCACATAGCGCGACCCGCGCTCTTCCCGCGTTTCCTCGATCGGAAGATGAAGAAACAGATCGGCGCGACGATAGATGTCGGGCATCCCGCGATGGTCCACCGCCCCCAGGAACTGGATACGATCGCCCAATCCCCACGCGTCGACGATGGCTTGCAGGGCGGGTCGCTCCGGCCCGTCTCCCGCGATAAGGTACCGCAGATTGGGCATGCGCTTCGACGCCTGGCGAAAGGCATAGAGCGAATGGCAAAGGCCCTTGAAAGATACTAAGCGCGCTGATGTTAGGATCGTAACCGTCGTCGATCGCCCGGAAACGCGCCCGGAAACGGCAGCAGGTCGAAAATGGCTGCAGTCAACCCCACCGGCGCACAATCGCAACCTTTGGGCTTCGACGCCGATTTCGACCACCCGGTTCAACGTGTAGAGGCTGTTGACGATCAGGGTATCGACATGCTCGTTGATGGAGTTGACCAGCCAGCCGCGCGTTTCCTCCAGCGCGTCCCGCTGATTGTGCTCGTTTCCAAGCCAGCCGGCCATGAGGTCGTTGCCACCGGTCCGAACGAACAGCCGAGCCTCGGCATCGCGACTTCCGACCGATGTAAGAGCCGGCAGCCAAGTCGGCGAATTGAGAAAGAACAGGCCGTCATCGGCCCCTTGCCGGGTCGATAGGGCTGCAGCGTCCCGCTCAAAATCGCCCGTGAGGATCGGTTCGAGCAGAGAACGGAGCGCGGCATGTCCGGGGGCGCAGGCCGGTGCCGGAATACCGTCCGATACATCCCGGCAGCTTAGGATTCGCTCAATCGGGAAGTCGGGGTCGTCGAGGAATTCCTCGGCGAACGCTATGCCGTGGCTTTCCATGCCGCCGATATGATCCAGAAACTTTGGCGATACGAGGCGCAAGGGCTTCATGCCGATCTTCTTTTGCGTCGCAGATGCTGAAACAAATCCACAAGCTCGCCGCTGGTCGGCTCGATCGCGTGGCGGGACGCATGATGGTGCGCTGCCCTGCCCATTCTTTCGCGGAGGTCCGCATCGCTCAACAGCCGGGCCAAAGCGGTGGCAAGACCGGCGGTTTGGCCCGGCTCGACCAGGATGCCCGTCTCGCCGTCGATGACGGCCTCGGGCACGCCGCCTGAGCGTCCGGCGACCGACGGTTTTCCGTGCGCCGCCGCCTCAAGGAAGACGATGCCGAAACCTTCGACGTCGTTGGGCGCGATGTGATCACACGGCAGGACGAAGACGTCACAGGCTTGAAGGCTGGCCTCTTTCACGGTTTCGCTGGCAGCCCCCAGGAATCTGACATGTCGGGTCAAGCCTCTCGCGACGACCTGGCTATCGAGCGTCTCGCGCTCAGGACCATCGCCGATGATCAGATAGCGAAGATCGGGAAATCGGGGTCGCAGCCGGGCGACCGCATCGATGACGCGACGGTGCCCCTTTCTTTCGATCAGCCGCCCAACCGACAGAAGAACCGGGCCGCCGGGTGGGATGTCGAGGAGATCAGGATTTGCAGCTCCATTTCGTTGTGGCGGCATCTCTATGCTCGGCGGCAACTCGGCGACGTTTTCGAAAACGCCATCCCGGCGCAATACATCGCTTGTAAAGCGGCTGACCGCAAATACGCGATCCGCCCGCCGTAGCAGCCGTCGGTAAAAGCCAACCTCATGCGACGCATAACCCCGATGGGACTGTCCCAGATGCGTCTGGTCGGTAACCGCGCCGCCGAGAAAGGCCTCCTTTCCGTGGGTCACGATGGCGACACAGGCATCCGGCCGCTCCCGCTGGTATAGCGGCCCCACTTCGGGATGGCTTCTGAGGTAGCCGAACAGGATGACGTCGCTGTTATGGTCGCGCAGCAAGGCCAGCAGGATCTCGTTGCTTCGCGCACGCTCCTGCGCAAAGGGCCGAAAGGGTGCCTGGTGCACAGGAAACGGAAACCGGCCGGGATCGAGCGTGTCCGGAACGATGGCTTGGAACTCGGTTTGTCCGAGATATCTCCGATAGATGGACAGGAGATAGGATGCGATCCCGCCCACCATCGGCGGGAAGTCCTGGGAAATCAGCGTGACCTTCAACGCCGTCCGGCGCCCCGATAGAACTGGTCGGCCGTCAGGCGCGGTTCCGTCTCGCGCGTCCTGTAGTACCGCCCCTGACGGATTCTTTCGGCGATGAACTCAGGCGTCGTTACGTTGTTCCAGGTCGATTGCTCCGGCCGTGTCGCCGCATGGCTGCACAGCCCGGGAACAATCAGATTAACCCGCCCCTGACGCTGCAGGCTGGTCGGCGAGTCGCGCCATTGCCAGATGTCCACCTCGCTTCCCCTTCGACCAGGGCCGGGATTGCCCCGTCTTTGCCCATCCGCAAGGCGCCAGGTGACCGCGCCCACGCTTCGCAGCGTCGCCGGCGGCGCCATGAAGTTCTTGCCGTCCACGGAATCGCTGAGCACCACGGTGTAGTGACGGTGTCGGCGCGATTCGAAACCAGGATGCAGCGGACAGTAAAAGCCGCTGACATAGCCGGCCTGACGGTCCGGCAGCACCTCACGATGCGTCTTCACCAGGATGTCGAAGAAATCGCCCGGAAACTCGATCAGGCAATCGTCGTTGAAATAGCAGAGATAGTCACAGGCCCGTTCGGTCCGGCCGGCAACAAGATCGCTGTGCTGAAGCATGAGGTTGTAACCAAACGGCATGCCAAGCTGCTGACAGCTTGACAGCAGATTGATCTGCCCGATATGCGGCGCGACGGTCTTCAGGGTTTCCTCATCGATGTCGTCGGCAACGACCGTTATTCGATGGTCGAAGGGCGACGCCGCGCAGGCTTCAAGCAGCCGCCGCAGGGAAGCCGCGAAAACATCCGGTCGCCGGTGGGTTGTCATGTAGACGTCGATGAGCAGCCGGTCGTTCATGAAACTACCTGCGGAATACCTGCCGGCGCCGCCAACACCTGGTCGCGCTGGCCGTGCCTTGGCCAGCCCAGCATCGAGATCAAAGCGGGCCATGCGCAGCTTTGTCGCCGAGGCTTGTGTGGCGACCCCTGCAAAGAGTGTCTCGCCCAGGATAGACCGTGTCAGTCCCTCATGAAAGGATGACCGGCGATGCCCTCATCCAAGCAGCTTGCGCGCACAGACAGGCTGTCGGCAATGAAAGCCGCCGAAGGCCCCGTATGGCACCCGAACATCAGGTTTCGAGTGCTTTCCTAGGCAACTCACAGATGCGCCGAGTTGGTATCTCCGGCGAAATGGCATGCGGCGATCTGGCCCGGTGCAGCCTGCTTTTCGAGCACCGGTGCCGTCTCGCTGCAGACCTCACGGGCCAACGGACACCGCGGATGGAAGTGGCAACCGCTCGGCGGCGCCAAGGGAGATGGCAGTTCGCCCTGGATCGGGGCATAGGTGCGCCGCACTCCGATCGTCGGGATTTCATCAAGCAACGCTCTTGTGTAGGGATGGGCCGGCCGTTCAAAGATGTCGCTTGCCTTGCCTGCCTCCACGATGCGGCCCAGATACATCACGGCGACCCGGTCGCACAGGTGACGCACAACGCCGAGATCATGGCTGATGAAGAGGATGGTCAGCGCCCTGTTTTCGCGCAGCTCCAGCAGCAGATTGATGATCTGGGCCTGAATCGAGACGTCGAGGGCGGCCACGGGCTCGTCGCACACGAGAAAATCCGGGGCGACGGAAAGGGCGCGTGCGATGCCGATCCGCTGCCGTTGGCCGCCAGAGAACTGATGCGGCAAACGGCTGGCGGCCTCGGTATCGAGGCCCACCTCGCCCAATAGCCGGCCCACCAGCGCATCCAGATCCGCACCGGCATCAAGCTTGTGATAGCGCGGGCCCTCGGCGATCGTGCGACCGACCCGTTGGCGCGGATTCAGCGACGACAGCGGATCCTGGAAGATCATCTGGGCCCGCAGCATATGGCGCACCGGCGCCTTTGGCCCGCCTGCATCGATGCGCCGCCCATCGAACCAGACCTCGCCCTGCGTCGGCGCCAGAAGACCAGCGACCATGCGGCCCAGGGTCGACTTGCCGCATCCGCTTTCGCCGACAAGCCCAAGAACCTCGCCCTTTTCGATCGCTAGGTCGACGCCGTCCACCGCAGTCACGACTTCATCCTGGGCCTTGCGCGAGAACACGCGCTGGACCGGGCTCAAGCGTCGCTCAAACCGCTTCAGCAAGCCCTTGACTTCAACAAGCGGTCGCTCCGTCACCTCTTGGCCGGAAACTGTAGCCGTTCGCTCGATCATCGCGACCGTCATTCGGGTGTGGCCCATAGCGGATGCACGCACCGCGCCGCGCGGTTATGGCCGACCGTTGCGAGCGGTGGCATGTCGGCGTCACACTCTGCGGTCCGCCGGGTGCAGCGCGGCGCGAAGGCGCACCCGGCGGGCATGGCAAAGGGCGATGGCGGCATGCCGGGTATCTGGCGAAGTCGCTGGGCCGGAACCGCGTCGCCGGGTATCGAGTCGATGAGCCCGCGTGTGTAGGGATGGGACGGCCGGGTCAGTACGTCCTCGGTCGGTCCGAGTTCGACAATGCGGCCGCCATACATCACCGCCACCCGGTCGCACAGGCCCGAGACGACGCTCAAATCGTGCGAAATCCAGATCATGGCCGTCTGGCTCTCGCGCACCAGGGTTTGCACGAGTGCCAGAATCTGGGCCTGGATCGTCACGTCGAGCGCCGTGGTAGGCTCATCGGCGATCACGACGGCCGGGTCATGCAACAGGGCAATTGCCGTCACCACGCGCTGGCGCATGCCCCCGGAAAACTGGTGCGGATAGGCCTTCAGCCGCTCATGGGGCGACGGTATTCCGACCCGGCCGAGCGCCGCCGCCGCCCATTCAATGGCGTCGGCGCGCGATACGGCGGCGTGCGCGCGGACCGCCTCGACCATCTGGGTTTCGATGCTGAGCACGGGGTTGAGGGTCATCATCGGGTCTTGAAAGATCATGGCAATCCTGCCGCCCCTGATGGAACGCAGGACCGGCTCCGACGCCGTGACCAGATCGACGCCTTCCAGCCGCACCTGACCGCCGACGATGCGCCCCGGGGGCTCGATCAGACCCAGAACGGACAGGCCCGTGACCGACTTGCCCGATCCGGACTCGCCCACCAGCCCCAGGATCTCGCCACGTTGGAGCGAGAGCGTGATGCCGTTCACCGAGTGGGCGGTGCCCCGCCGCGTGGCAAACTGCGTGCGCAGACCCTCGATCTCAAGAATTGGGGCGCTCACCGGTTCAGCCTCGGGTTCAGCATGTCGCGCAACTGGTCGCCGACAAGGTTGATACTGAGGATGACGACCAGCAGGGCAATGCCCGGGAATATGCTGATCCAATAGGTGCCGTTGATCAGATAGCGAAACCCGTTCGCGATCAGCAGGCCCAGCGAGGGTTGGGTTTCCGGGAGGCCGACGCCGAGGAAGCTCAAGGTCGCTTCCAGCGTCACCGCATGGGCCATCTGCACGGTCAGCACCACCATCAGCGGCGGCAGGCAGTTTGGCAGCAAATGGCGCGTCAGGATCTGGATGTGGCCGAGGCGCAGGCAGCGCGCGGCATCCATGTACTCCTTGCTGCGTTCCGCCAGTGCGGTGGCCCGCACCGTCCTTGCGTAATAGGCCCATTGCACCACGATCAAGGCGATCATGGTCTTCTCCACGCCGCGGCCGAGCACCGCGAGCAGGATCAGCGCGACCAGGATCGGCGGAAAGCTCATCTGCAGATCGACCAGCCGCATGATGACGGCGTCCAGCCGGCGGCCGAAATAGGCACCTGTCAGACCCAGAGACGTGCCGATGATCAGCGCAAAAACGGCGCTCATCACGCCGACGGCAAGGCTGATCCGCAAACCATACAGAATGGCACTGAACAGGTCGCGGCCGAGACCGTCCGTACCCAGCCAGAATACGTAGCCATTCATGCTTTCGGTGCCGGGCGGCAGTCTGGCGTCGAGGATGGAAAGGCTCGCCAGGTCGTACGGATCCTGCGGTGCGATCAGGGGTGCGAAAATCGCCGCGAGAACCATGACCGCCAACACGACGAGCCCGATAACGGCGGCGCGGCTTTCCGCGAACTGCGCGGCAAAGTCGGCCAACTGCGATCGGGGCCTTGGGGCGCCTGGCTTGGTCTTGGCCGATTGCCGGCCGACGGACATATCGGTCATGCCGGCATCGCCTTAAGTCTGACCCTGGGATCGAGAGCGGAGTACAGAAGGTCGACCACCAGGTTGATGACGACGAACAGCACGACGATGACCATGAGGTAGGCGACGATCACCGGCCGATCCAACATGTAGATCGATTCGATGATCAGCTTGCCCATGCCCGGCCAGTTGAAGATCGATTCCGTGACCACGGCGAAGGCAACGACCGAGCCGAACTCTATGCCGATCACGGTGACGATCGGGATCAGGATGTTCTTCAGGACGTGCAGCCCGATGATGCGCCGCCCGGTCAGGCCCTTGGCACGGGCGAAGCGGATGTAATCCTGCGGCATCACCTCTTTCACGCCGGCCCGGGTCAGTCGGATCAGCAGGGCCAGCTTGAACAGGGCCAGGTTCAGCGCCGGCAGGATCAGATGGGCCAGCCCGTCGGCGGTGAGAAAACTGACCGGAATGCCCAGCACGTCGACGGTCTCGCCCTGGCCGAAACTGGGCAGCCATCCCAGCCAGATGCTGAACACCAGGATCAGCAGCAGGCCGACCCAGAATGTCGGCAGGCTGAAACCCAGGATCGAGCCGGCCATGATCGTGCGGCCCGTGCGGGAGGCCGGTTTCATGCCCGCGACCAGGCCCAGCGGGATGCCAAGCAGCACCGCCAGCAATGTGGCCGCGATGGCCAGTTCCAAGGTCGCCGGCATCCGCTCCAATATCAGCTCGATCGCCGGCATGTTGAAAACGAACGATCGGCCCAAATCCCCTTGGAGGGCATTGAAAAGAAACAGGCCGTACTGCTCCCAAACCGGCCGGTCGAGACCCAGCGATCGCGTCACCTCGGCGCGGGTTGCCTGGTCGGCGTCCGGGTTGATCAGGATCTCGACCGGGTCGCCGATGGCGTAGACGCCGACAAACACGATCAGCGACATGGCGAGCATGACGCCAAGCCCCTGTAGGATTCGGCTGACGACCAAGGCCGTCATAGGCAAGCCTCCTCTCGCAACTGTTCAAAAAGCGGGGCCTGGGCATTTCGCTGAAGCAGGCAGGCACGGCTGGCCGGCAGCACGGTTAGATCCAGGCTGGACGGCGTCTTGCCACCCAGGTGAAGCGTCACCTCCGCCTGAGCCGGCGTATCTCCTGGCCCCATGCCGAACGGATTGATGTCGAAATGGGGGAAGTTGCTGCCGCAGATATCGAGACCCAGCCGATGGCCCCGGACAAATCGCGCGGCCGTTGGAAACGCGCGGACGCGCACAGGCACCATTGAGCCCGGTACCACCGGCCGACCCGTATCGTCACGCCAACGCAGGCGCTGGATACCGTCGCACAAGCCGATGGCGACGGTTTCGCCCTCAACCTCAAAGATATCGCACAGGCGAATAACCAGGTCGGCGTCGGGCCGGTCGACACTCACCCAGATGCGGGCCTCGACCGGACCGGCCACCAGCAGGTCATCGGCGAGCGGGGCGGTTTCAAAGCGAAGGACGTCCGGCCTATCGGCCAGCGGGCTGAAAGGCGGCCTTGCGCCTAGAATCCCCGGCCGGGTGCGTTGATCAAACGGGCCGCCCTGCATGATCGGCTCGCCGGAATTGATGGCACCGCCGACCGTCGGAACCGGATCATCGGGATCGTGGGTAAAGCTGCGCTCTCCGGCGCCCCCTCCCTCCTCGTCCAGCCGTCCGTCCGCGGTCGGGAAGAGCCTGTGCCCCTCGCTTTTAGCATCCGGCCAGCCTTCGGGCGCAAGCCACGCACCGCCATAACGAATGCGTCCGTTGAGGTCACGATCACAGGGACCGCCCCCCATGGCGAAGACCCGAACGGAACGTTGTGGCGGTCCACCGCCAAGCGCACGCTTCAGCCAGGCCAAGCGAAGATCGGGAATTGAGCCGCCAAGACCGATTTCCGGCAACGCCTCGTCGCCAAACGCCAAGTCACCCGCGTGCGCCCGATGACGGTCGCCGTGCGTCCAGGGGCCGACGATCAGACCGGCGTTTGCGACGCCCTTGGCCGCATCGTGACGGGAGAAGTTCTCGACGGTGTTTCGAAGCGAGGTGTCGAACCAGCCGGTGATATGCAGAATCGACAGGCCATCCGGGTCTTCGGACGCCCGTTCCGCCGCCAGGGATGGATGTCGCCAGATCGGATCGTCGGCCGGTGCCTGCCAGAAGCGCGCCACGGCGGCCTCTATGTCGGGCGCCGTGCCAAGCGGCGAGTGTCCTCGGCGCCACGGCCCGCGCTTGAGCCAGGCGCCGAGATCTTCGGCGGCCAACGCGGCCTCGGCATCGCTGTCGCCGGACGCTCGCGCCATGCGCAAGGCCTGGGCATGGCCCCATGTCGCCTGCTTCAGGTCGAAGGCGCCGCCCTGCCGGATACCGCTGCGCCAGGCATCGGCAAAGCCGCCGCAGTCGGCGACCGCGCCCAGAATGCGGCGTTCGCCAGCGGCCAGGACGCCGATCTGGCACATGGCGGCATAGGAAAAGCCGACCATGCCGATCCGGCCGTCGCACCAGGGCTGACGGATCAGCCAATCGACCGTATCGACGCCGTCATCCGGTTCCTGCAGATACTTCGAGAACTCACCCTCGGAGCCCCCGGTCCCACGGCAGTCCTGGACCATGTAGGCAAAGCCCGCGGCGACATAGGCCGCCGCGACGGCATCGCGCGCCGGCGGCTCTGTCTGGCCGGCGACCTGCTCGGCCTGGTCGCAACGGTCGCGGCCATACGGCGTCCGTTCCAAGACAACCGGACCGACGAACGCCGCCCCGGACCGATAGAGATCGGCCGCGAGGCGGTTTCCGTCGCGCATCGGCACCGCGATGGCGCGATCGATGATCACCAGCGTAACGCCTGTTGCGCCTCAATCGTCCAGCGTCAGACCATAGGCCAGGGTCATCTGGTCCTGTCGCGGCAGATATTCGAACCCGTCGCGCGAGGCCCAGACGTTCATCTGATAGTGCAACGGAATGATCGCATAATCGTTGAAGGCGAGCGCCGCGGCCTCGGCCGACAGGCTGGCCGCCTCGTCGAGATCGAACGTCGACATGGATGCGATGGTCAACCGGTCGACGTCGGCATTGCTGTAGCGTCCCCGATTGGACGGGCCATACCCCTGCTCGGCATCATGGGTCATCAAGACGCCGCGCAGCCCATGCCAGGCCGTGCCCTGCGCCGATCCCCAAGCGATGAAAAAGATGCTGAAATCGAGATTGCTGGCGCTGGGAAAGAAGACATTGCTGGGCATGGTCTCGACCTCCATGTCGACACCGATGCGTTCGAACATCTGGGCAATCGCCTGGGCGATATCGCCGTCGGCGACATAGCGGTTGTTCGGCCCATGCAAGGTCATGCTGAACCCGTCGGGATAGCCTGCGTCGGCGAGCAGCTCGCGCGCGCGGTCCGGGTCATAAGCGCCGGGCGCCAGTTCGGGGTTGTAGCCAACCATAAACTCACCGGCCAGTTGGCCGGCGGGCCGGCCGAGCCCGTGCAGCAGCCGGTCGATGATCGCCTCGCGGTCGATCGCCAGCGACAGGGCCTCGCGCACGTCCCGGTTCAAGAGCGGGTTGTCGATCGGCTCGCCGTCGCTGCCGGTGATGTGCGGCGTGTCGGTCCGGTTGGTGTCCATATGCAGATAGGCGGTATAGACATCCGGGATCATCCAGACGTCGATCTCGTCGCTGTTTTCCAGCATCTCGACCGAATCCGGCGGCACCGCGTCGATCAGGTCGACATCGCCGGACAGCAACGCGGCCACCCTGGTGGCGTCGTTCGGGATGGCGATCAGGTTCAGGCTCTCATAGGCTGCAGGGCCCGCCCAATAGTCGTCGTTCCGCACCAACTCGATCGCCTGGCCGGGCGTCCATGAGACAAAGCGGAAGGGTCCCGTGCCGATCGTGGCCGCGCCGCTGTTGTAGTCCTCGGTCGCCGCACCTTCACCGGCATGGCGTGAGATGATCGGCACCTCGGCGAGATCGAACAAGAGCTGCGGCGAGGTGTTTCGCGTCGTGATATGGATCGTGTGATCGTCGACCACCACCGCGTCCTCGATCTGGCTCAGGAACTGGCCGAAAGGCGCCGGGCTGTTGGGCACGTTGGGCGCGCGTTCGAACGTGAACATGACGTCGTCCGCGGTGAACGGCTCGCCGTCATGCCAGGTGACGCCCTCGCGCAAACTAAGCTCCCAGACACCGTCGCCCAGATGGGTCCAATCGGTGGCGAGACCGGGGACCAGCTGCAGGTTCTGGTCACGCTGGATCAGCGTGTCGAAGATATGGGTCACGGCGGCCTTGTTGGTCGCCACGTAGGAAAAGTGCGGGTCGACCGATGCGGTTTCGCTGCGCACCGCGACGTCGACATGCTGGGCCAAGGCCGTGCCGGCGGTAAGGGCCGCGAGGCCAATTGCCGTTGCGCCGGCGATCATTGTGTTGGTCAAAAGCACGTTACAGAGTCTCATTGTTCTCCTCCCCCTTTTTTGGATTGCCGAACCGGCGCGTCTCTGTTGGACCGGCCGGCATGGTGCGTAGCGTGACTAGTCCTGGCTTCCTTCAGCGATCAGCGCTGCTTGGAAGCGGTGTTTGCCGGCGATCACATGGGCCTCGCCGCGTGCGCGCGCGGTCTGCGCATCCCGTGCCGCGATGGCCGCAACGATTGCCTCGTGGTGGGCGTTTGATTCCGACATGTCCGTCAGGTTCTTCAACGAAACCCGGCGGAACAGGTGCGATTCCTTCACCAATGACCCATAGCTGCGCGCCAGCCTTCCGCTGCCCGCCATCTCCATCAAGAGCGCGTGAAAGCGCAGATTGAGGTCGTAGTAAGTCTCGGCGTCCTCAGCTTCCGTCGCCCGGTCCATCGCCTTCAACAGCGTCTTTGCCTCTTCCAAGGAGGCGGGTTGCGCATGTTCGGCCGCCAATGCACAGGCGTGTCCGGTCAAGACGGCGCGCAGATCGTAGATTTCGAGCATGTCCGGCTCGTCGACCTCGCGGACGAAGGCCCCGCGATTGGCGACGAAGCTGACCAGACCGTCATTGGCCAGCAGACGCAGCGCCTCGCGGACCGGCCCCCGGCTGACCCCGAACTGCTTGGCCAGCGCGACCTCGTTGACCTGGGTCCCGACATCCAGCTCGCCGGAGAGGATCAGCGCCTCGATCTGGTCGACCAGCAGGCTCGACAGCGTGTGAGAGCGGCGCAGCTCAAAAGCGGTCGTCGTTGACGCGTCCTCCATGTCTCAGCCCCCCGGTAAATTTCACTTGGACAAGCGTGGTTTGTAAACGTAAAACTGTCAACAGTTTTCATTCAACAGATTTGATGAGGCGGGCACATCGTGACCACAACAGCAGAAGCGGCGGCAGAAGTCGGTGCCGGACTCCACCCTTCCGGCATCACGCAAGCGGCAGCCCGATTTGCCAGCGAGACGCGCGCCGACGCCGTGCCTGAAGATGTCGACACCATTGCCCGGCGCTGCATTCTCGACAGTGTCGGGCTCTACTTTGCCGGGGCCGATGCGGGCTCCACGGCGATCCTGCGCCGGCAGGCCCTCCATTGGGGTGGCCTCGGTGAATCGATGCTTCTCGGTGCGGGCGGTGCACGGGTACCGGCGCCGATGGCGGCCCGCGTCATGGGCACGGCGGGGCACGCCCATGACTGGGATGACACCCAAGTCAGCAAGGATCCGGCCCATGTCTATGGCCTGCTGACCCACCCTTCGATCCCCTGTCTAACCGCGGCGCTGGTTATGGCGGATCGATGTGGCGGTGTGACTGGGCGCGACCTGCTATCGACCTTTGCGATCGCGGTCGAAGTCACCTGCAAGATCTCGGAATGGCTGAAACCCGATCACTATCTGCGCGGCCACCACTCATCGGGCACCATCGGCACGTTCGGCGCGACCGTCGCCACGGGCCGCGTGCTGGGACTGGACACGCCGACGATGGCCCGGGCGCTGGGCATCGCCGCCAGCATGGCGGCAGGCGTACGCTGCAACTTCGGCACCATGACCAAACCGCTTCATGTCGGCCGGGCGGCGGAAAACGGTGTCACGGCTGCGCTCATGGCGGCGGACGGCTTCACCGCGGACGAGACCGCCCTGGACGGACGGTGGGGGTTTTCCGCCGTGCTGGCCGGTGGATTTAGTGACGAGAAGTTGGCGCAAGGTTTCGGCACAACCTGGTCGCTGATCGAGCCCGGCATCAGCATCAAGCCCTACCCCTCGGGCATCCTGACCCACCAGTCAATGGATCTCGCGCGTCGGTTGGTCATTGAACACGACATCGGACCGGACCAGGTCGAAAGTGTCGAGTTCTACGCCGGCGACAACATTCTGAAGCCGATCCGCTATCCAATCGCGCGCACCGGGCTGCAGGCCAAATTCTCCATGGCCGCCCTGATCGCGCTGATCCTGACGTATCGGCGTGCCGATGCTGAGCATTTTGAGGACCCGGTAATCACCGACCCCGCGCTCCATGAGTTGCAGCACCGCATCAAGGTCCACACCGATCAGGCGATCAATGCCCAGGGCTTCGATCTGATCCGGTCGCGGATGGCCATCACGCTGAAGGATGGCCGCCAGATCGAGGGCTGGGCGGACACCCGCTATCGCGGCGGCCCCCAACTGCCCCTGAGCGACGACGAGGTGGAGGAGAAGTTCACCATCTGCGTCGGCGACAAGCTGCCCGACGATGCGCGCGCCCGATTGACCGCGATGATCTGGGGCATCGAGTTGGTCGAAGACACGCGCCGCCTGTTGGATGTATGCGCTTCCTATTCGGCTTAGCGCGCATGTCGCGGAACCGGTCAGGTATTTTCCGCATGCTCGTCCGAATAGTACCCATAATAGCTGTAACGTCTCTGGCGCCCCTGTTCGTGGTTCAGCACGGCGAAGAATTCCGCCTCGGTATGCAAGGCTTCCTGAAGTTGTGCGGCGGCTGAGCGGATGTCGCGCTGATGAGCAACGGAATAGCGTACGAGCATGATCGCCGCATCGGCGTAATGCGCCACATAACGCGCGTCGACCACCGGAATCAGCGGTGGCGTGTCGAGAATGACGATGTCGAAATCATCCCGTGCGTGCCGGATCAGTTCGTCGAAGGCCGCGGAATCCAACAGTTGATCGGTTGGTGTCTCGCTCCGCCGGGCGCCCATCACAACGGAGAGGTTTGCGATTGCATCGCGGCCATAAAACGAACTTGCGACGCGCTTGATCTCCAGATCCCGCAAATAGTCGGCGAAGCCTTGCTCGGGCGTCAGGCCGAGCTGCTTGTGCAATGTCGGTCTACGCAAGTCGGCGTCGATCAGCAACGTCTTGATGCCCGCCAACGCATAGGTTCTGGCAAGCGCCAGCGCCGTCGTGGTCTTGCCCTCATAGGGAAGACCTGAGGTGATCATGATCACCTTTCCCGCCGGGTCCGCGCTGGCATGCTCGCCGCGCGGATCGCGGATCCGAAAACTCTGATCGATGGTTGCCCGAAGACGCCGGATCGACTCCGCGTAGAGGGATAGCGGAGACGAGATCACGCTGTCGGCCAGCGAAAGCTGAGAGGCGCCCTGATTGGCTTTCGGAATGCTGGTGGCGATCCGGGCGTGCAGAATGTCGCGCAGCTGGTCCGCCGATGTGACGCCGCCGACATAATACTCTCTGAGAAAGGCAAATCCCACGCCCGCCCCCACCGCAAGAACCAGGGCCACGGCGAGGATCAGGCGACTGTTCGGAAAGGTCGGCTCGGCCGGTGGCAATGCCGGAGCCACGATTCGGCTGTCTGCCACCTGTATGTTCGCCTGCGTCTCCAGATCCCGCAGGCGCGACAGCAGCGTCTGGTATTGCCGGCGCGCAATGCTGGCCTCTTGCTGCAGTTCGTACATCGCGGTCAGAAATGCCGACGACAACTCGCCCTGCAACAGAACCTCGCGGATCTGGGTCCGATAGTCCCGTGCCGTCGCCTCGAGGTCGGCGACCTCGGACCGCAACACGCCGATCACAGCATCTGCGCGATCAACGCTTTCGGCCTCCACGCGGGCCAACGCTTGCCGCAGGTCGATCTCTTCCTGCGAACCGGACGTGGCGGCGGCAAGCCTGCTTTCAAGCTGTTCGCGCTGCCGATCCAGTTCGCTCAACGCCTCATCGCCCAGCCGGTCGGACAATGTGGCCCAATCCCCCGCTTGCAGCGCCTGTTGGGCAGCCAGCGTGGATGCCTCGGCGGTCAGACGCTGTTCATTCACCTGGTCTACAAGACGCCGTAACTCCGCGACCTCGGACAGGCCGCTTTCAGCCTCGAGTTCAGCAAGGTTGACCTCGATGAAGGTGTCGAGCGCGTCCTCGGAATCAGATACCGCCTGCAATGCCGCGTCGCTTTGCCCGAGCAACGCGTCACGTGCGGTCAGCGATACGGCGACTTTCGCCTCGACCTGAGCGGCGATGAACGTTTCCGCTAGCGCATTGGCCAACCGCGCCGCACGATCGGGATCTTCCGAGTCGACGGATACCGAGATGATGTAGGTCAGACCAACGCGCCGAACGGAGACGGCGTCGCTAAACCGCCGCAGCACACCCTGCACGAGTGCCTCGCCCGATTGGCGTGTCTCAACCTCGAAGCCGACGGCTTGCTGAACCCGATCCATAAGCCCGATTTGTGGGCCGAACTCGGGATCGCGCAGCAGGTTCTGATTGTCCAGTACGGCGAGCGCAATCGCATCGGACCTCAGAATCTCTACCTCGCTATCGACGCGCGCGTCGGCTGCCATAGCCGGAATGGACAACGGTTCCGTGGGGTCGAGCAGATTTCGTTGAGCGGGATCGACCAGGATGAGAGTCGATGCGGTGAACATCGGCGTGACCGAAAAAAGATAGATCAGCGCAACACCCAGAAAAACCGCAATCGTCAGGACGATCAGTCTGATCTGCCGCCGCAGCAGGGCAATGATGGCTTTGAGATCAAAGTCGTTCGGGTTGGTGTCCACAATTGCTTTCCTGCCGTTTACGGTGGTTGCCGGGGGAGTGGTCGCAAGGATGGGAACAATCCCCGCAAGGCCGATACGTCTGACGATTGAGTTCGGCGTTCTGGCGCACAGCTCCGTTGCCACAATCCCATGACCGGCGATCGGTACACCGCATTAATGAGAGGCCGTCAGAAATGAAGCGGGATGGGTTGAGGTCAGCTTTGCCGCGCTCAAGCGCCCGCTGAAACAGGCGCCCGTATCGGTTGCAACGCGCCAGCCGATCTGGCTCGCCGTTTCGACCGGCGTATGGCCATGGACAACGATCTTTCCCACCGGAGAGGTCTCGGAGGTCGACGTCAATCTGGTCCAGATCAAGTCATCCTTGGTTTGATTTTCCAAGGGCTTGTTCGGATCAACGCCGCCGTGAACCAAGAGATAGTCCCCGACCGAAACGTAAAGCGGCAAGGATTGGAGAAACCGGATATGCTCCACCGGAATGTGGGTCTGCATGACAAGTCTCATCCTGCGCGCGTCGATGTTCCAACCGTGATCGGGATCCGGCCGAATGCCGTAGGATGCAAGCGTCTCGCGCCCGCCGAAATCCAGCCAAACGGCATGCTTTGCCGGGTTCTCAAAGAACCGCAGCATCATGTCCTCATGATTGCCTAGAAGGCAGATCCGCTCGAAACCGTCGGGTGGCGTCGAGGTAAGGTGATCGATCAACCGAGCGGAATCCGGCCCGCGATCAACGACATCGCCCAGGAGGACAATCAACTTCCGGCCATCCATGCGGCGTCCATCCTCGACCAACTTGTCCTCAAGCTGGCGATACAGCGAATGGCAGCCATGGACGTCGCCAACCGCATAGGTAACGACCGGCATCTCCCTCAACACCAATCCTTGCGAGGGTTGGTCCGGGACCGGTTTGGCGCGCTGCGGCCGCAGCAGCGTGAGAATCCCACCGAATCCAAGCACCAGCTCAGCCCTTCCCGGCGCCGGATCCGACGGATCGACCGCGCGCAATGCCGAGTGCCATCAGTGCGAGAAGAAAGAAGACATTGGCCTGAATCTCCAAGCTGAAATCGACGAGCGAGTGAATGGCGGCGACGAGCAGGGCGGCCAAGGCAGCCACGGCGAGCGGGTAGTCGCTTTGGCGACGCCGGATGACTTGGATCAGACGCGCGCCCAGCAAGAACCCGAGGACCAGCGGAATGCTGCCAATGATGATCCCCAGTTCCGCCCAGAGCGCCAGATAGGTGGAATGCGCATAGTCCCAGACGCTATCGGACGACAAAGGAAGCTGGTGGAACAGCTCAAACGCAACTGGGAAGCTGTCGAGCCCAAAGCCCACCAACGGGCGCTCCCCGACCATGCCCACGACTTGCCGGTAGAGCTCGCCTCGCGTCAAACTGTCGACGCCTGCGAAAATCAGGCGCTCGATCAGGCCGCGACCGAAGAGCATCAGCAGGGCGAAAAACCCTGCGCCACCGACAATCAGAACGCCGATCAAAGTGCCAACGCGCTTGTGCCCGCTCTTCCAGATCATGATCGCCAGGCAGACAACGGCGCCTATGCCGCCGGCGATCATCCCCATGCGGGACTGGGTCGCCAGCAGCGTGATGACGATCAAGCCCACCAGAAGCCACAGCAGAACGGCCTCCATGGTTTCCGCGCTCAATAAGCCGGGCTTGGCAGCGGCGCGACGCTGCCTCCGGTCGGCGCGACCGACAACCAGCGCGATGCCGAGCACCAACCCCATCGCCAAGAAGGTCGCAAAGGAGTTTCGATTGACAAAGGTGCCGGTTGCCGAGCCTCTGTAGAACTGTTTGTCCCCCCAGAAGAATTGGTCGCCCAGCATGTTGAGGGAGACCAAGGCCCACAGCGCGTGGGCGACCACGCCTGCAAACAGCACCCACGCCACAAAGGCGGCACGGTCGCGACGGCCGGAAACCTCGAGCATCAGCGCGAAGAAGATGATGTAGGACGCCATTCTGACGGCCCCTACCGCCGTGCCGCTGGGCATCAGGCTGATGCTTGCCGGTGCGCTCGCCCCGGTCACAGGCAGACTGGTCAGGAAATCGGGAAGATGGGCAGCAATCGGCAGCATCTGGACCAGCGCGAACGCGGGCACCAGAGAGGCCAGGCCAAAAAGCACGCCGTGTTGGCGCGACCGCAAAGCGCGCTTAGGATCGATAAGAAGGCCACCGACAAGGTAGATCGTGGCCAAGATACCGATGGCTGCCGCCCAAAGCATCCAAAGCAAAGGCCTGTTGCTGGCCACCGGAATCGGCGCGGCCAGAACCACGAAAACCAGTGAACCGGCAGTTAGGTTGTTCAGCTTGGAGTAGCGGCGATCATCGACGGTGACGCGGCGACGCGTTTGCTCGCGCGGCTGGCCACCCCGGACCGAATGGACGTCGAAGTTAAGCCAACCATCGGTGTCGGCACCTGGGGTCACTTTTGAGCAAGGGGTGGACATGCCGTCTAGCCGCCGCCCCACGCCGTTCGTCCATCGCTCAGGCGTGAGAGGAACCGGCGCTGATCGTGCTCCGGCAGTGTTTCGGCCTCAACCAGTATCGTTTCGCGGATAGCCTCCGTGCTTGCAAAGCCGTGGGCAACCAGATCCACGCCACTCGGGCTTCTCAGCAACAAGGCCGCGTCCGCCGCCAACGTCGCGTGACCAATGCCGTCGAGCTGGCTGTTTCCCGAGACCGCCAGTTGGAAGCGTCTTTGGGCTATCCATCCCTCGGCCGGCCCGGTGCGGCGCGACAGGGCTAGCGCTCGATTGAAGGCCTCGGCTTGCCCCAGTCGCAGACGGGAGCGCGCGACCACGTAATGGGCGAGCGAGAAAGTCGGGGCCTGCTCGATCGCCCGCTCGGCCAGCGCGAGACACTCTTCAGCGACTGCGCGCCGGGACGGTGTCGACTGGACTTGGCCAAAAAGGCCCCGCTGACCTTCGTCGCAGGCACGAAGGACGGTGATCCGTGCGCGCATCGACGGGGCGAGAGAAACCTCCCCTATCGCCAGCCGTTCATACTGGCCACGATCGCTCTCGCGCGAGAGCCGGTAGGCGCCGTATTCCTCAATGAAGAAGGCCAGCGAAACGCCAGTCAACGCCAAGCACGCGACAGTGCCGAAGAGCTTTCCTAGTGCCATACGCGTTCCCACTATCATCGGCTGGCAACGCCATCAAATCATTTCAGCCCATTCGTCGGCTTTGGAATTTTAAATTGTCTATTATAAAATTGAACAAGTTTTTATTCATCATTTAGCGAGACATTTTTGCGCGCAATATTTGTTTTTTATAGTCAAGACATGCTTTTCGCGCTTAGGCTCAGGTGGATCTGAGGATCACGCGGCAAAGACACTGTCGATGCAGCGCCGGCTGGCAAGCGCAATACCGTTCAACCCTTTCAAATCATTGCGCTATTCGGTTGGCATGCCCGTAACGCGCGCGGGCCTTAGCCTGACGGCGCCCAACCTCTACAAGGGCGCGGCGCTTTCAAACGTCCCGGCGGCTGTCTCCCGATGATCCGGAGTGGGTGGTTACCGACATGACCGGCGAGGAACTCCGGCCCCCTGCTCGACGATACCGATGGTGCCAATACGTGGCCCCTCTGGCGCAGCGGGGCTGTCGCAATCAAGACAGCTTTTTGGCGTCGGCGGACATTGTCGAGGGAAAACCCGCAAGGGCTGCGGGTTTTCCCTCTCATGGTGTCCGATTTACCTCGTCCTGTGCGGAATCATCCCGGGTGAACTGACGCCGTCCGCCTGTCATTTTGCTCTC
>JANQGH010000043.1 GCA_028277405.1 Alphaproteobacteria bacterium
AACCTGCTCGATCCGCTTGCTTGGTTAAGAAACCAGTTGTCACAAGGGAATCTGACAACGCCGTTCCGCTGAAGCGTCCCGGGTTGCTGTAAAGTAGTATAACAGATGTGGATGACAGGGACCATTATTGGTATTGGAATTATAGTGAAGGCTGTTCCAAAACACCTAAGAACACTTCGCCCGCCGATGACAGACGGCCCATACATGATCGATCTTGGGACATTCGATGTAGTGGTCGTCGGCGGCGGACTTGTCGGCCTCGCAACAGGCTTGGGTATGGTCGAGATGGGCGGGCGCATTGCTCTCTTTGACGCCGATGACAACTCGCTGCGGGCGTCACGCGGGAACTTTGGTCTCGTATGGTCGCAAAGCAAAGGAAACCGGTCGCAGGAGTACGCCACTTGGACTAGGTCTTCCATCCGCGACTGGCCAGCGCTGAACGACGATCTGCGCGCCCTGACAGGCATCGAAACGCACTACCGAAGCGGCACCGGCCTGCATCTGTGCCTGAAAGAGGATGAATTCGCCAAGCGCGAACGCATGGTGGAGAGGATTGCCGCCTACAATCTGCCCGGCGACGACACCCGAATGATCGGGCGTGAGGAGCTTCTCGAGATAATGCCGATGATCGGGCCCGACGTGGTGGGAGCCTCGGTCTCATCATTGGACGGCGATTGCCACTCGCTGAACTTGTACCAGGGGCTCGGCATGGCTTATCGCCGGGCGGGCGGAGAGATGATTGGGTCGGCTCCGGTACGAGCGATCGAGCCCAAGGCTGATGGGTATGTCGTGAAGACGGACGGGCACCGGGCGCGTGCTCCAAAGGTTCTTCTGGCCGCCGGTCTTGGAAGCGGGGCACTGGCCAGCCGTCTCGGTTTTCCGACAATCCTGCGTCCGCAGAAGGGCCAGATACTGGTCACCGAGCGCACCGAGCCGTTCTTGCCGGTGACCACGTCGAACATCCGGCAGACGCCGGAGGGCAGCGTACTGATTGGTGACACCAAGGAAGATACGGGTTTCGACGACCGGTCGAGCGCCTCGGGTGTTGCGTCGCTGGCCCGGCGCGCGGTGCGGTCGGTACCGTTTATGGGCAGATTGCGGATCGTGCGCAGCTGGGGCGCATTGCGGATTCTGACGCTCGACGGCGATCCGGTCTATGACGAGTCGCCGGTTCATCCGGGCGTCTACGTTGCAACGACCCATAGCGGCGTCACCCTGGCCCCCGCCCATCGTGGGCCGCTTGCCCAGTGGATTCTCAATGGCCAGAAGCCATTGGAATTCAAAGCGTTTTCTGCAAGGCGCTTTGAAACTCAACCCCAAGTAGGAGGAGTGGTACAATGAACAGGGAGATCACGTCCGCAGCCTTTGCCATATCGGCTTGCCTGATAACCGCGACAGCCGCGCAGGCCGAAGTGACCTGGACTTTCGGAGGGATCAATCCGCCGAACGCGGCGGTGACAGTCGCCTCCCAGCACTTCGCCGACCTCGTCACCGAACGCACCGAGGGCCGGGTGACGGTGGATTTCTTCGAGGGGTCCCAGCTTGGGTCGGGACCGGATCAGATCGAGGCGATGGCCGTAGGCGCGCAGGAAGGGTACATTTCGTCAGGGTCGAACGCGTCGAACCTCGTTAGGGAGTTCGGCGTCGTCGACATCCCCTTTGTGTTCGAGGATCAGGAGCACTTCCTGAGATTCATGGAGAGCGACCTCGCCGAAGGCTTGGCCGAGCGACTTCGCGAGGAGTTCAATGTCCGCATCCTGGCAACCAACTGGTTCCGCCAGCCCCGGGCGCTGTTGACCAGGGACGGCTGTGTGGACAGCCCCGACGATATCGCGGGGCTGCGCGCACGCTCGCCGAACCTGCCGATGTTCATCGCCGGGTGGGAAGCCATCGGCGCCGTTCCGGTGACCATCGCATATGGCGAGACCTACATGGCGCTTAACCAAGGCGTCGCCGATATGACCGAAAGCGCCGGTGAGCAGGTCTACTCCTCGAAGTTCTACGAGGTCCTGCCGTTCGTTACGGACGCCCGGATGATCTTTCCGCAAAACTCGGTCTATGTCGCCGAAAGCGCGTTCCAAGCGATTTCTCCGGAAGACCAGGAGATCGTTCTGCAGGCAGCGCGCGATGCCGGCGACTATTTCGTCCAACTCGTCAGCGACCAGACCGAACCGAACCGCGAGGCCATGCTGGCCGAGGGTGTGACCTTTTGCGATATGTCCGATGAGGTACGCGCGCAGTTCGCCGCGCAGGTCGAGGACGCGGTGCCAGCACTCGAAGCAGAAGGGCTTCTGCCGGAGGGGTGGTGGGAGCAGATCCAGGCTATGGGGGACTGATCCGCGCCAAAGCATCAACGTCCCGGGCGGCGTCTCCCGCCCGGGACACCTCGAATAGGGTATCTCGTCTTGAGCACAATGCTGCACTGGCTGCACCGCCTCGTTTTGCTGTTCTGCGTGATCTTGATCGTGCTGATCATCGGCGCGCTGGCCGTGCAGATCTTCTCCCGCTACGTGTTGAACGCGCCGGTCCACATGACCGACGACATCGCCGAAATCTCCCTGGTGTGGCTGACATTTCTAGGCGCCGCAGCCATCTATCGGGAGCGTGGCCATATCGCGGTCGAACTCGTCCAGTCACTCGATAGCGAACCGGCGAAGCGGGGTATCCGCATGGCGATACATGCGCTCGTGGTCATCGTCCTTAGCTTCATCGTCGTTCAGGTTTGGCAACTCCATCCCCTGAAAAGCAGGCTCACCTTTGGCACCGTGCCGATCTCGCCCTTCACCACCCAGTTCGCCCTTGTCATGCTGCCGTTCGGCCTGGGCGCAGGGCTGACCATTGTCTTCGCGGTCGAGGCCATCGTGCGCGATCTTGCCAATATGCGGCGTGGCGACTCATGAGCCCGTTTCTCTTCCTGCTCTTGTTTTTCGTGCTGCTCGCGGTCGGAATGCCCGTCGCCTACACCATGCTGGTCACCTCTGCCGTCTACATCCTCGTGACCGGCTTGCCGGACTTGCAACTGACGCTCAGGGCATCCGCCGGCATCGAGAGCTTCTCGCTTTTAGCCATTCCAATGTTCCTTCTCGCGGGCAACCTGATGAACGGCTTGGGCGTCACCGAGCGGGTCTTCGCTTTCGCGGGCGTGCTGGTGCGTCACATCACCGGCGGGCTCGGTCACGTCAACATCGTCGCATCCGTGATCTTCGCCGGAATGTCGGGAAGCGCGGTCGCTGATGCGGGCGGCCTTGGCTCGGTTGAGATCAAGGCGATGAAACAGGCCGGCTACAGCGAGCGGTTCTCCGCGGCGGTCACGGCGTCTTCGGCCACGATCGGGCCGATCATACCGCCATCGATCACCATGGTTGTCTTCGGCTTTCTGGCCGAGGAAAGCGTCGGGCGGCTGTTTCTGGCCGGTGCGATCCCTGGTCTTCTGATGGCGGCCGCCCTGATGGTGATCGTCTATGTTCTCGTCAAATCGCGGGTCGAGACGGCGCCAAGTTTCCCCCGCGCGACATTCGGTGAAGTCGTCAGTGCCTTCTGGCGCGCGTTGCCGGCGCTTCTGGCCCCGGCGATCCTGTTGGGTGGCATCGTCTTCGGCGTCTTCACACCGACAGAAGCCTCTGTCGTCGTCGTGATCTACATTCTTCTGATCGGGTCGGTCAGCCTCGGCTTCGATCGCAGGCGGATCTTCGAAGCCCTGGCGCAGTCGGTGCGCACCTCGGCCGCAACCCTGTTCATCATCGCGGTCTCAGCCGTCTTCGCCTGGATCATTTCGATCCAGCGCCTGCCAACGGAACTGGTCGGTCTGATGTCGGATCTTTTTGTCTCGCAGGCGGCGGTCATCCTGATCATTGTGATCGTTTTGCTGATCGTCGGCATGTTCATGGAGGTGCTGGCGGCGCTCGTGCTTCTTGTGCCCACGCTGCTGGCCCTTGCGGCGACCTTTGCGATCGACACCGTGCATCTGGGAGTGATGGTCGTCGTCACAATGATGATTGGGACAATCACTCCACCTGTGGGTCTCGTACTCTACACGGTCATGGCCGTGTCGGGTGTTCCGATGGGCCAGCTTGCCCGATCCTTGCTGCCCTTCTACGCCGCCATGCTGGTCGTGGCCTTGCTGGTGGCCTTCTTTCCCCAGATCGCGCTGTTTCTGCCCGATCTTCTGATGCCGCGCGGGCAGTGATGCCCGTCGAAGAACACGTGGAGCGACCCATGTACCGGATTGGTTTCGATGTCGGCGGCACGTTCACCGACTTCACGATGATTAACAGCCGTTCCGGCAGGATGTCCCACTTCAAAACGCCGTCGACACCGGAGGACCGTTCTCAGGCCATCGAGACAGGTCTGAGCCATTTCTTGAATGAGTATGGTGTCAGTCCCGATGACTGCGCGTTCATCGGTCATGGCACCACTGTTGCAACCAACATGGTGATCGAGCGCCGAGGGGTTCTGACAGGCCTCATCACCACCCGGGGCGCGCGCGACGTGCTGGAGATCGGACGGCAGAGCCGCCCGCAAATCTATGACTACACCGTCACCAAACCAGAACCCTTGGTGGATCGCTGGTTGCGTCGGGAAGTGCGCGAAAGACTCGATGCCAGGGGTGCGGTCCTCGTCCCGATGGATGAGCAAGACGTTCGCGAGGTGGCTGAAGACATGTGGGCGGCGGGAGTTGAGGCCGTTGCGATCTGCTTTCTCAACGCCTATCGCGACGGTCGGCACGAACAGCGCGCCGCTGAGATCGTCCGGGAGATCCTGCCCGAGGCCTATATCTCGATCTCCTCGGAGGTGCTGCCCGAGTTCCGGGAGTTCGAACGCTTCAGCACGACTGTGATGAACGCATATGTCGGCCCGCGGATGGCGGCCTATCTGACCGCATTCGAGGGCCGCCTGCGCAGTCTTGGCATCGGCGTCGAACCCCGCACAATCCACTCCAACGGGGCGTTGATGTCACTTGATGCCGTTCGCGCCTTCCCGGTGCGTACCTGCCTTTCGGGGCCAGCCGCTGGAGTCGTCGGAGCGGCCAAGATCGCGGGCGCGGCCGGATTTGACGATATCGTCACGTTCGATGTGGGTGGCACGTCCACGGACGTGTCGCTTGTTCGCGATGGGCGGCCGACCTTTACCACCAACCGGCTTGTTGCGCACTATCCGATTCGCTGTCCGATGATGGACATCCATGTGATCGGCGCCGGGGGCGGTTCGATTGCCGCGCTCGACGACATTGGGGCGCTGTCGGTCGGCCCTCGCTCTGCGGGGTCGCTGCCCGGCCCTATCGCTTACGGCCGCGGCGGCACTGAGCCGACGGTAACTGATGCAAATCTGGTGCTCGGTCGGCTGTCGGGGGACACGCTGCTGTCGGGTCGGATGCGTCTTGATGTCGAGGCGGCCAAGCGTGCCATCGCCCAGAAGATCGCCGAGCCGATGGGGCTGGCTCTGGAAGACGCAGCCTTGGGGATCATTCGCATAGCGGTGGCCAAGATGGGCCGCGCGATCCGGGCCGTTTCCACAGAAAGAGGCTTCCGGCTGGACACGTTTGCGCTGTGCGCCTACGGCGGCGCGGGCCCGCTACATGCATGTGCCGTGGCTCAGGAGACGGGCATCAGAACCGTCGTGGTGCCTGCACAGCCGGGCACGCTATGCGCGCAAGGCATCCTGTTGTCCGATGTGGGCTTCGATTTCGTGAAGACCGGCGTTGCGACGGTCGGGCCGGCGCAATGGCCTCAGGTCGCGGCGGCATTCGCGGGTATGGCGCTTCACGGCCTGACCTGGCTTGATGGCGAGGGCGTTTCGACCGGCGATCGGGTCATGCGGTTCTCGCTCGACGCGCGCTATGCGGGCCAGAACCACGAGGTTCAGATCGATCTGGCGGACAATCCGGAAATCTCGCTCGAAGTCTTCCGAGTTCTGTTCGCCGAGGCCCATCGCCGCGAGTACGGCTACGACATCGATGGGCGCGACGTCGAGATCGTCAATCTGCGTCTGTCCGTATCCGGCGGTGCCACAACAGCGCCGCGCAAAGGGTATTGCGCGATCGACGGCGATCCAGTTCTGGGAGCACGCCCGATCTATTTCACCGACGGCTGGTACGAGACCGTCCTCTACGACCGGACCCGCATTCCGCTGGATACGATCATTGAAGGCCCCGCCATCATCCAGGAGATGTCGTCAACCACGGTTTTGGAGCCTGGCCAGAAGCTGCAGGTCGATCACCAGGGCAACATCGTGATCGAGGTCCGACACTATGCAAAGTGACATGAAACAGCGCCCAGGCCTTGCCGATCCAATCGCGATGGAGGTGTTCACGAACCGGCTTCTGGCTGTGTCCGACGAGATCGCCAATGCCATGATCAGGTCGTCCTTCTCCTCCAATATCAAGGAGCGAAAGGACTGCTCGGTCGCGCTGTTTGCCGCAGATGGCCGTCTGATCGCGCAGGCAAGCCACATTCCTTTGCATCTTGGGTCTCTACTGGGATCGGTCGAGACGATTCTGTCGGCCTATCCGGTCGACACCATACGTGACGGGGAGGTGTTCATCTGCAATGACCCCTATGTAGCCGGGGGGACTCATACGCCCGACATATCGGTGGTGACGCCGGTCTTCCTCGATGGTGTCCTGCGCTACTTCGCCGCCAATATCGGCCATCATTCAGATGTCGGCGGCACAGTACCGGGGTCCATCTACGGCGCGGCGAAGTCGATTTTCGAGGAAGGTCTGCGTTTGCCGGTGATGCGGCTTTTTCGAGCAGGAAAGCTCGATGAAGAGTTGCTGCGCATGATCGCTCTGAATTCCCGTGCTCCCCAAGAACGTTGGCTCGACATTAGAGTTCAGGCCGCCGCCAACGATCGCGGCGCACGGCTGATGCGCGAACTGGTGGGCACGTTCGGGACCGGCGATATCGACGCGCTGGTCGACGACCTCCTGACCTACACGAACGCGCGGCTACGTCGACGGATCGCCGCGATGAAAGACGGCAGTGCCAGCTTCGAGGCGCAGATAGAACATGATGGGATCACGCCAAAGGAGATAACGATCCGCGCCAATGTCACCGTTGCGGGCGACAGGCTCGCGGTGGATTTTGAGGGGACTGGCCCGCAGGCGGCGGGCGCCTTCAACGTGGCGCGCGGCGCGCTGCACGCGTCTGTTTACTATGTGGTCAAGACCCTGCTGGACCCCTATCTGCTGCCCAACTCCGGCATGTTCAGTGGGATCGAGATCACCGCGCCCAAAGGGTCGCTTTTGAACCCCAACCCGCCGGCTCCGGTCGGCGCACGCTCGATCACCTGCAACAAGGTGGTACGGGCGATGATCGGTGCTTTCAGCCAGCTCCTGCCTGATGATTGGGCCCAGGCCGCCGGACAGGATATCGTCCCAGTAATGGTCTTCTCCGGCCAAGGCTCTGACGCACCGGAAGGCTATGTCTACCTTGAATCCATCGGCGGCGGTGCTGGGGCGCGCAACGACGCCGACGGGATGGACGGTATCCATGTGCATGTGACGAACTCGTCGAACCTGCCGATTGAACCGCTCGAGCTGGAGTACGACCTGATCGTTGACGAATACGCGTTGGTCAACGACAGCGCTGGAGCCGGCCGCCAGCGTGGCGGCATGGGCATCGCCCGGCAGATCTCTGCACCGCGTGGCGGGGTTCTATTCACGGCGCGGTCGGACGGCCACAAGCATGGCGCACCTGGCACGGCTGGCGGTCTTGCGGGGCGGCCCGCCGTCCTGTTGAAGAATCCCGGCACCCCTCAGCGGGAAGAACTGAGTCCGGTTGTCGCCGGCATCGAGCTGGGTCCTGGCGAGAGTGTGCGTCTCGAAACACCTGGCGGCGGCGGTTTCGGCGCTCCGGAAGAACGCCCGGCAGACGCCCTCGCCCGGGACCTTCGTGATGGCCGATACAGCGCGGCGCATGCTCGGGCCTGCTTTGGCGATAGTGCCGTAGACACTGCGTTGCGGCAACTGGCGCCGCGCGACAGATCCGCCTAGGCCGAGCGCCGCTTCCAGCGTGGCGCCTCGTCCGGATTCGCGAGCGCCGTGTGGACCTATCGATAGCTGTCCTGAACGGTCTCGAAGATCTCAAGAAAACTGGTCAGGTCGGCACTTGGCGGATCACCGATCGGACGGATTATGGCGAAGCGAAAGCGCTCATCGATGTCGATTGGCAAAACGGTCCCGCCCGATGCTTGATGCAGACGCGCAGTAAACGGGTCGACAACAGAAACGCCCAATCCACGCTGGACGAGCGCCGAGACGATGACGGACATGTGCGAGCGTATCCGGATGACCGGCGGCTTCCGCATCTTCGCGAAATGCCCATCAAGCATCCGACCCGTAGCCGTCGTTTCATTGAAACCAATAAAGGCAAGACCTGCGAGATCGTCAATGCTGACCCTGTCGCGATCTGCCAGGGGATGAGCCTGAGGGAGAATGCACGCATATGCCAGATCGTTGGATCCGACCAGCTCGACGGCCGACTCGTAGCGTGTCGGCGAGGTTATCCCAAGCTGGCATTGTCGGGACGCGACGTGTCGGATCACATTGTGGGTCTGCATCGAGATAAGCGTGATCCGAGCCTCCGGCTTGTCCGCAGATATGCAGCTTACGACGTCAGGCAGAATCGAATGCGCCAATGCCGGCATGGAGGCGATCGTCAGGGCGCCGCGCTGACCATGCCGGATCCCGTCCGCAGCCTGTTCGATCTCCGCAAGCCCGACGAATGAGCGCTCGACCTCGAGCGCGAGTTCATGCGCTTCCGCCGTCGGAACGACACGCCCGCCGAGCCGGGTGAAGAGCCGCAGGTCGGTGCGCAGTTCCAGATCCTTGATCAGACGGCTGACGGCCGGTTGGGAGATATTCAGAAAATCCGCCGCGCCGGAGACCGACCCAACCTCCATCACCGCGCGAAAAGCCTCTAGCGATCTCTGAGAGAGCATAACATCTACGAATGTTTTTTCATCTTTTTATTATTTGATTTATGTGCGCCGGTGCAACAGAAAAGGAGATGAGGCGGCCCTGCCGCGCCAGGCGATGACGAGCCACTTATGCAGAGGTGTTTCACCCCACAGGGTCGGTCGGTTCGAATTCTCTTTGAAGACCAACCGGTCGAGGCTCAGCCCGGCGACAGCGTGGCCGCGGCTTTGCTTTGCGCGGATGTCGTCTGGACGCGGTCCACGCCGGTCAGCGGGGCGCACCGTGCGCCGTTCTGCATGATGGGGGCCTGTTTCGACTGTCTTGTCGAGATCGATGGCGTCCCGAACCGCCAGGCTTGCATGGTCGAGGTCAAGGAGGGGATGCGGGTTCGGCGGCAGCAAGGCGACGCGTTCGGAGAGTTGTCGTGACGCTTTATGACGTCGCGATCGTCGGAGCGGGTCCCGCTGGTATGGCCGCCGCCATCGAGGCGGCGAAGGTGGGTCTCGCGACAACGGTGCTCGATGAGGCGGCCCAGCCAGGTGGCCAAATCTATCGCGGGATCGAAACGGCCTGCGAAGCCCGACTCGCTGTCCTGGGCAAAGCCTATCGTGACGGCGCGACGCTGGTGCGCGCGTTTCGTGGATCCGGCGTCGATTACCGCCCGGGGACAACTGTCTGGCATATTGAGGACGCTGACCCCGGTTTCGTTCTTTATGCCTCGACGTCGGGCGGATCGGTCGCTCTGGGCGCCCGATTTCTCGTCGTCGCATCCGGTGCGCTGGAACGGCCGACGCCGATGCCCGGCTGGACACTCCCGGGAGTGATGACGGCGGGCGCGATTCAGATACTGATCAAAGCATCCGGCGCGCTGCCGCGTGATCTCGTCCTGGTGGGATCGGGGCCGCTGCTCTATCTCCTCGGCGCCCAGATGGTCGCTGCCGGTCGTCCACCCCGCGCGCTCGTGACCACGGTGCCACCGTCCCGCTATCTCACCGCCGCCCGATACTACACTCCGCTGTCACGAGCCGCACATGCTTACCTCATCAAGGGTATCGGTCTCCTGAGCCGGCTTGCTTTGGCGCGGGTTCCGATCCATTCCAACGCACGCGGCATTCGCATTCTGGGCAACGACAGCGTAACCGGTCTGCGGTTTTTCTCCGGTGGCCGGGACCGAGAAATTGACACCAATATGGTGGCCCTCCATCAAGGCGTGGTGCCGAACCAGCAGATCGGGCGGCTGCTCCGCTGCGACTATCTGTGGCATGCCGGCCAGCATGCCTTTGCCCCGGAGGTCGACAGGTTCGGCGAGACCTCGCGCGTCGGTGTCTTTATTGCGGGCGATGGCGCTGGTATCTCTGGTGCCGTGTCCGCGAAGCTGTCGGGCCGGCTTGCCGCCTGGCGCATCGCCCAGCATCTTGGACGGACGGCGCCGGACCCGGGACCGGCCCTTGCGGCGTTGCGGCGTGACCGAGCGGTCCGGCCCTTGCTTGAAACGCTCTACGCCCCCAGTCCGGAGGTTCTCGACCCGTCGGACGAGACGATCGTGTGCCGATGTGAAGAGGTCACCGCCGGCGCGGTGCGCAAGACGGTACACGACGGTGCGGTGGGGCCGAACCAGGTGAAGTCTTTCCTTCGGACAGGCATGGGACCCTGCCAGGGCCGGATGTGCGGCCTTGCCGTAAGCCGCATCATCACGGTGGCCGCAGGCGGCGACCCCGGCGAAATCGGGTACTTCCGCATCCGCCCACCGCTCAAGCCGCTGTCGCTCAACGAACTCGCAGAACTCGAACTGACGGACGCGGTCGAATGACGGCAAATCGTCTTGGGCGTCGTCGTTATCGCCGCGAAGCCGATCTGATCGTGATCGGCGGTGGATTGCAGGGATGCGCGACCGCGCTGTTTGCAGTCAGGCGCGGCCTTTCGGTGATCGTCCTTGAGAAGGACAGCGTCGGTCGTCATGCTTCGGGGGTGAATGCCGGGGGTGTGCGTCGCCTGGGCCGGGATCCCGCCGAGATCGGGCTTTCGGATCGGGCGATGGCACTTTGGCGCATAATCGCCGAGATCGTTGATGACGATTGCGGGTTCAAGACCTTGCCCCACGTCAAAGTCGCCGAGACCGATGCGGAACTCGAGACGCTCGTTGAGAGGGCCGCTACGCTGAGGGGAATGGGATACGAGCATGAACAAGTCGTTGGTCGCAGCGCGTTGCGGCGGCTCCTCCCGGCCGTCGCCGATCATTGCGTCGGCGGTCTGACATCGCTTGACGGCTACGCGATCCCATGGACGACGACAGCCGCCTTCCGCCGCAAGGCCGAGGCCGAAGGCGTTCTGTTTCGAGAGGGTACCGCAGTCTCTTCCGTGGCAAGCGATGGGGCGGCGTGGTGCGTCACGGCAGGCGGCGCGATATTCCGCGCTGCCCGCATCCTGAATTGCGCTGGGGCCTGGGGCGGCCAGATTGCTGCCATGGTCGGCGATCACATCCCCATCAAAGCGATCGCCCCGATGATGATTGTCACACAGAGACTTCCCCCATTCTGCGACGCGGTCGTGGGCACGGTGGGACAGCCTCTGTCGTTCAAGCAGATGCCCAATGGCACCGTGCTGATTGGCGGCGCCCGTCTGGGCCATGCGGATGCCGAAGCGGGCAGCGCCGATCTGCGGTTCGATGAACTGCGCCGCTCTGCGAAGACGGCGATCGCGGTATTCCCGATCATGCGCGGAGCCACGATCCAACGGTGCTGGTCCGGCATAGAAGGTCGAACGCCTGACCGTCTGCCCGTCATCGGGCGCTCGCCCCGGAGCGAGGGCGTGTTCCACGCCTTCGGCTTTTCCGCGCATGGATTTCAGTTGGGCCCGGCCGTGGGTGAAATCATGACCGAACTGATCGCAAACGGGTCCACGCAGACGTCGATACATGCTTTTGAACCCGCACGGTTCGAATGTGTGGCCAATGGACCCGGAGACCATTGAGGTAGCACATAGTGAGGCTAGCCCTTCTCGGCCCTATCAGAACCCGCTGTTAGGCAGGCTTTGACCGGATAAGTTGGACACCGGTTCGGAGACTGGTCCTGGCCCTCCTGATCTGAACAGCAGTTCTGTGCGGATAGGCAGACCTATGTGTCCCCCAAACGAGCGGCCGGAGCGTCCCGGGAAGCGGTCTCCGCGCGGTGACTGAAAACAAGACCCATTCACTGTGAATATCCTTGACGACACTCTCAGCGATCGAATTCTGTGGTCCGGATTCCTTTCTCACCTTCACTCCCTGACGGTTCAGATGCGCCAGAAACCCTCCGTTACGAAAACCCCTCAATCAGTCCCAAAGATGCTGATCCCGGACAATGCACACCTAAAGAGCTAACTTGCCGAAACAGTGCTGGCGACGTTCTAAGATGAACTTGCGATAGCTCACATAGATGTCGAATACGATGCCGTTTCGCAGGCCATCCGTCACGCCGCCGCTTACGCACTACAGCGACCACACATCAGATAGAAGTCGATGGATCCAGTAAGGCACTGATAAAACTAATAGAATTGGCGGGGCACGTGAGATTCGAACCCGCAGACGCAGCAGGTTTCACGGGTCGGCGGTCGTTCGAGCAGGCCCCAGTAACCCGACTGCTTACGCGAAATCGCCGCGTAAGCACTAGGCACTCAAAAGCGCCGCCTGCTAAGATATTGATTTATTGAGAAAAATGGCGCACCCGAGAGGATTCGAACCTCTGACCTCTGCCTTCGGAGGGCAGCGCTCTATCCAGCTGAGCTACGGGTGCATACCGTTCGCGAGATGCTTACGCCATGCTTACGCGAGATTTTCGTCGGCATGAAGAGCGAACCCGACATCCGCTCAAGCCATTGTTTCGTCAGTTCCTTTTTGCAGCACCACCGGCCATCGCCAGACTTGACATCCGCCTTCGGAGGGCAGCGCTCTATCCAGCTGAGCTACGGGTCCGGCGAGACGGGCCGGACAATACTCGAATTGCTCGGCATGGCAAACCGAATTAGGGGGGCCAGGCTCGTCAGCCGGTCTAGCAGACGGTCGACATAGGCCTCGGTCTGGTAGAGGCCGAAGCCGACCCTGAGGCGATCGCCGCGAACGTCGGTGATGATGTTGGCGCCGGTCAGTTTTACCTGAGTGTCCGCCGCGGCCGGACTTTCAAAGGTTAGGAAGTTGCCGCGGTGTTGGTCGGCGATCGGAACGACCAATCGGTCGCCTGCCAGCACGGGATGGTCGAGCGTGGATAGACCGTCGACGAACCGCCGTTGCAGCGCGAGAGCATGGGCGTGAATGTCGGCCGGTGTCAGCCCTTGCTCAGCCAGCCATTCGCAGACCGCTTTCAACCGGTAGACGGCGGTGGGGTCGAAGGTCGCGCCCATGAAGCGGCTGGCGTCCTCGGCATAGGCGACGCCGCCCTGGGCCTTTTCAAGGGCGCTGAAGGCGGCGTACCAGCCGGTGTTGCGGGGGCGCTCGCCATAGCCGGGCGGACAATGCATGAAACAGGCGCCTTCGCCGGCCATGGCGTATTTGTAGCCGCCCGCCAGGTAGAACAGCCGGTTCTCCACGGCGCCAAGGTCGACCGGCATGGCCATGAAGGCGTGATAGCCGTCGATCAGGATGAACGTATCGGGATCCGGCACTGCGTCGGCCACATCGGCCGGCGATGCCAGCCGATGGCCGGAATCGAAATAGACATGGCTGACATAGACCAGATCCGGCTTCACCCGCCTTGCGGCCTCGCCCAGCCGATCGGTGAAGCTGTCGATCGGCGCGACCGGAATTGTCGTCAGCTCGATCGAGCCGTCTTCGGCCAGCCGCCTGGTCTGGCGCGTGAAACTGTGGAACTCGCCTTCGCTTGCCAGCAGCCTCTGCGGCCGATCGGCCGGCAGGCAGGACAGAACCCGAACCAGCAGCTCGTGTGTGTTGGTGGCGAACACCACGGTTGATGGATCGCTGAGGCCCAGCAGTTCGGCGATATGGCGTTTGCTGGCCGGAATCACCGTGTCGAACAGGAACGACCATTTGCCATCGGCGTGCCGGGCCGCGTCGTTCCAGGCCTGGGCCTGGGCCTCGAACGCGACGTCCGGCCAGTAGTGATGGCTATGGGCGGCGAAATGCAGCCGGTCGGGATCGCCGTTATGAAAGCGGCTGAAATGGTCGGTCAGGTCTAACGGCATGGCACGGTCACGGCATTCGGGCTTGGGTGGCTGCCAGTCTAGGGACACAATGCGTCCGCGTCAGGAGAATTGCTGCCCCTTGGCATAAGGACCTCAACCATGACCAACGGCACCGCACCGAGCGACCGTACGGCCGGCGAGGCCATCCATACCGATTTTGATCAACGGATGAGCTATGGCGACTATCTGGGCCTGGACCGGTTGCTGGACGCCCAGCGTCGCCTGTCGGGCCAGCATGACGAGATGCTGTTCATCATCATCCACCAGGTGCAGGAGCTGTGGATCAAGCTGATGATCCATGAGCTGGACGAGGCGATGGCGCAGATAAGGGGCGACGAACCCCGGCACGCCTTCAAGGCGCTCGCGCGCCTCTCCCGCATCCAGGAACAGATGCTGACGGCGTGGGATGTGCTGTCGACGATGACCCCGGCCGACTACCTGTCGTTTCGCGACCTGCTCGGCCAGTCCTCGGGTTTTCAGTCCCACCAATATCGGACGCTGGAGTTCAAGCTGGGCAACAAGAACGCCGCCTATCTGAAGCCCCATCGCCACCGAGCCGACATATACGAAGGGCTGGAGAAGGCGCTGACGGAACCCAGCCTGTATGACGAGAGCCTGATGCTGTTGGCCCGGCGCGGCGTCGCGTTGCCGGCGAGCGTTGTCGATCGCGACTGGCGTCTACCCTACCAGGCCAGCGACGCGGTCGAGCAGGCGTGGCTGGGCATCTACCGAAATCCGGATGAGCGCTGGGATCTCTATGAACTCGCCGAGGAACTGGTCGATGTCGAGGACCGGTTTCAGCAATGGCGTTTCCGCCACATGAAAACCGTCGAGCGGATTATCGGCCATCGCCGGGGAACGGGCGGTTCGGCCGGTGTGACCTACCTGAAAACCGCCCTCGACCAGTCCTTCTTTCCGGAACTCTGGAGCCTGCGCACCCAGCTTTGACGCGCTTTGGCCTAGCCGTCAGTCCTGATCAGTAGCGATAGGCGTCCGCCTTGAACGGTCCCTGCTGGGCGACGCCGATATAGTCGGCCTGTTTGTCCGTCAGCTTGGTCAACTTGGCGCCCAGCTTGTCCAAATGCAGGGCCGCGACCTTTTCGTCGAGATGCTTCGGCAGAACGTAGACCTGACGATCGTAGTTCTTGTGGTTGCGCCACAGTTCGATCTGGGCCAGCACCTGGTTGGTGAAGCTGGCGGACATGACGAAGCTGGGGTGGCCGGTGCCGCAGCCGAGATTGACCAGGCGCCCCTTGGCAAGGACGATCAGGCGCTTGCCGTCCGGAAACACGACCTCGTCGACCTGGGGCTTGACCTCCTCCCAGGGATAGTTGCGCAGCGCGTCGATCTGAATCTCGCTGTCGAAATGGCCGATATTGCAGACGATGGCGCGGTCCTTCATGTCCCGCATGTGGTCGATGGTGATGACATCGACATTGCCCGTGCAGGTGACGAAGATGTCACCGACCGGCGCGGCCTCCTCCATCGTCGCGACCTCATAGCCCTGCATGGCCGCCTGCAGGGCACAGATCGGGTCGATCTCGGTGACCACGACGCGGGCCCCCTGGCTGCGCAGGCTTTCGGCGGATCCCTTGCCGACATCGCCAAAACCCGCCACGACGGCAATCTTGCCGGCCATCATCACGTCGGTGGCGCGCTTGACGCCGTCGACCAGGCTCTCGCGACAGCCATACATGTTGTCGAACTTCGACTTGGTGACGCTGTCGTTCACGTTGATGGCGGGCACCTTGAGCGTGCCCTCCTTGGCCATTTCGTGCAGCCGCAGCACGCCCGTCGTGGTCTCTTCCGACAGGCCCCGCACATCGGCCATCAGGTCGGGGAACTTGTCGTGCATGACCGCGGTCAGGTCGCCGCCATCGTCCAGGATCAGGTTCGGTCGCCAGCCCGCCGGGCCCTCGATCGTCTGATCGATGCACCACCAGAACTCCTCCTCCGTCTCGCCCTTCCAGGCGAACACGGGGATGCCGGCGGCGGCGATCGCGGCGGCCGCGTGGTCCTGGGTGGAGAAGATGTTGCAGGACGACCATCTGATCTCCGCGCCAAGCGCGACCAAAGTTTCGATCAAGACGGCCGTCTGGATGGTCATGTGCAGGCAGCCGGCGATGCGCGCGCCGGCCAGCGGCTTAACGTCGCCATACTCCGCGCGCAGGGCCATCAGGCCCGGCATCTCGGTTTCTGCGATGGCGATTTCCTTGCGGCCCCAGCCGGCAAGCGACAGGTCGGCGACCTTGTAGTCGGAAAAAACAGTGTCGGGCATGCGTCCAGCGGGCTCCATGGTCGAATTGCTGTGAGGGGGTCGGCGGCTGCAGGGCCGTCGCTATTGCGGCCCATGTATCAGTCCAGCGACGGACTCGCAAGCATAAAGATATCTTTATATAAGCGCTTGAGCTTTAGGTTCAGGCGATTTCGTTGAAATCGTCAACCAGGGCCGCAATACGGCCGGGATCATGCTGGGCGAGCACGAGTTTGGCCCGGTCGGCCGCCGTCGCGAGGTCGAGGCCCATCAGCCGCTGCTTGATGCTGAGCAAGCTGCCCGGCGACATCGACAGGTCGCGAACGCCCAGACCGAGCAAAAGGGCGGTGAAGCGGGGATCGCCGGCGATCTCACCGCAAACGCTGATGGGGATGCCGGCTTGTTCGGCCGCGTCCACCGAATGGGCGACGAGCTTGAGCACGGCCGGATGCAACGGGTCGTACATCGGTGCGACCTGGTCGTCGCCGCGATCGATGGCAAGTGTGTACATCACCAGATCATTTGTCCCGAGCGCGAAGAAATCGGCGCAATCGGCCAAGGCGGGCGCATGCAAGGCCGCCGCCGGGATCTCGATCATGGCTCCGATCGGCGGCAACGCGTCGGGAAGGGTCACGCCCTTGTTTCGCAAGCGCCTTGCGACCACGCCCATCGCCTTGCGCACAGCCCGGATTTGCCCGGCCCCCGTGATCATCGGCAACAGCACGCGCACGGGTCCCAAGGCCGCAGCCCTCAAAATGGCGGCCAGTTGGGTGTTCAGCAGCGGCTTGTCACGCAGCGACAATCGTATGGCCCGTAGGCCCAGGGCCGGATTGGGCGCTTCGGTGAAATACCGGCCAAGCGCCGACGCCAGCTTGTCGCCACCGACGTCAAGCGTGCGGATGGTTACCGGTTGGCCGTCCATGCCGGCCACGACCTGGGCCAGCGCCTCGAACTGCTCGTCTTCGCTGGGCAGATCGGCCCGGTTCATGAACAGGAATTCGGTGCGCAACAGGCCGACGCTGTCGGCGCCGAGCTGGCGGGCCGCTTCCACCTCGCGCGGCGATTCAAGGTTGACGTGCAGGCCGATCAACGCACCGTCGCGCGTGCGTGGGGCGACGTTGGTGAGCTTGGCAAGCCGTTTGCGATCATCGGCATGCGACGCCTGTCGGGCGCGATACTTGGTCAGTGTCGCCTTGTCTGGGGCGACGACCACGGTCCCTTCAAGCCCGTCGACGATCACGGTCTGACCGGGCTCCAGCACCGGCAGCAGCCCCGGCACGCCAAGCACGGCCGGCAGCCCGAGGGAGCGCGCCATGATCGCCGTGTGACCTTGGGGGCCGCCAAGCACGGTGGCGAAGCCGGCGATCCGTTCGGGGTCCATCAGCGCCGTGTCGGCCGGCGTGATGTCCTCCGCCAGGATGATGCTGCCCGGCGTCACGTCGGAAAAGGCGCGGAACTTCTCCTCGGTGAGATTGCGGATCAGCCGCGCGCCAACCTCCCTGACATCCTGCGCCCGGCCCGCCAGATAGGCATCGTCCATGGCCGTGAACTGGCGCGTGATCTCGTTGATCTCTTGCTGGACGGCCAGCGCGGCGTTGACCTTGTCAACCGCGATACGCCGTTCGGCACCCCGGATCAGGCGCGAGCCGGACAGGATCGATCGATGGGCGTCCAAGAGCAGCGTCAGCTCTTCGGCGGCCGCGTCGGGCAGGCCTTGCGCCTTTACCTTCAGCTTGTCGATTTGCTTGACGGATGCGGCCATGGCCGTGTGCAACCGCTCTTGCTCGGCCACCGTTTCAGCCGCCAGGATCGAGTATTCAGGGACCGGCACGGCGCCAGCCTCGACGATGTAGGCCGGACCGATCGCGATGCCGGGCGAAACCGCCAGCCCCTCCAGGCGCGTTTCAGCAGCCGAGGCGCCGCCTTCCTTGGTGTGGCGCTCACTCCTCATCGAACTTGGACTCAATCAGGGCCTGCAGCGCGTCCAGTGCCGCCTTCGCATCGTCGCCGCTGGCCGACAAGGTGATCTCGCATCCAGGGCTGGCCGCCAGCATCATCAACCCCATGATGGAGCGGCCGCCGACATCCATGCCGTTACGGCTGACCTGGATGTCCGCCTGGAAGTCGGACGCGAGCTTGACGAACTTTGCCGCGGCCCGCGCATGGAGACCGCGGACATTGCGGATCATGACGACGCGGCTGAGTGCCGCACCTTCGCCGCTTTGGCTCACTTGTTCTCCGCCAGTAGGGCGGAGGCGACGTTGATGTATTTGCGTCCCGCCTCCTGCGCGCCATCGACCGCGCTTTGTAGCCCGTCCGTTTCGCGCAAGGACACCAGCTTGATCAGCATGGGCAGGTTGATGCCGGCAATGACTTCAACCTGGGCCTTGTCCATGATCGAGATCGCAAGATTCGATGGCGTGCCGCCGAACATGTCGGTCAGCAGGACAACGCCGCTGCCATCGTCGATGGTGCTGACCTTGTCCAGGATCTCCATGCGCCGTTGCTCCATATCGTCGTCGGGGCCGATGCAAACAGCGGCGATCTTGTCCTGCAGCCCGACAACATGCTCAAGGGCGGCGATGAACTCCTCGGCCAGGCGGCCATGAGTGACGAGGACCATGCCGATCATGGCGGCGATCTCCTTGCATTCCCGCAAGGGTGGTTGGAAAACGACATCTTGGCGTCTCGCTCCGTCAGCGGATGTTTGAACTCACAGTTATTCGGGCAGATCG
This sequence comes from Alphaproteobacteria bacterium, assembly GCA_028277405.1. Lineage (GTDB taxonomy): Bacteria > Pseudomonadota > Alphaproteobacteria > DSM-16000 > Inquilinaceae > JANQGH01. Next base: position 19,079 of record JANQGH010000043.1, read on the forward strand.
CGGTGCGCGATACCGACCCGGTATCCTTCGTCTTGCAGCCAAGAGGCCAGCAACTCGCTGGTGAAGACCGACCGATGCTTGCCGCCCGTGCAGCCGATGGCAATGGTCAGATAGCTCTTGCCCTCTCGATTATACAGGGGCAACAGCGGTTGCAGCAGCGCCGTCAGCCTGACGAAAAAGCCAGGAAACTCCGGGTCGCCGGACACCTTGAACTGAACCGGTTTGTCCAGGCCGGTCAGATCGCGCAGTTCGGGGTCCCAGTGCGGGTTGTCGAGGAAACGGACATCGAAAACCAGGTCCGCCTCGCGCGGCAGCCCGCGCCGAAACGCGAACGAGGTGACGAACACGTAAAGGCCGGGCTGGCGATCGAGGGCGAACCGTTCGGCCAACTGTCGCCGCAAATCATGGATTGTTGAAATCGAGGTATCGACCACGACGTCCGCATGGTCGCGCAGGGGCTCCAATAGTTGTCGGTCGCGCCTGATCCCGTCCTCGATCGGTCTGTCGATGGCCAGATGATGACGTCGCCGCGTTTCGGTGTAACGTCGCCGCAAGACGTCCGTGTCGCATTCCATGAAGATGAATTCGATCTTGTGGCTGCCGTCCCGCTTCAGCCGCTCCAGCATGGCCGTCGCATTGGCGGCGCTGAAGTCCCGCGTTCGGCTGTCAATGGCGATCGCCAGCGGCCGCTTATGCTCGCGACGTTCATCCGCCAGGGTCGGCACCACGGACAAGGGCAGGTTGTCGACCGCCTCAAAGCCAAGATCCTCCAGCATTTTCAAGGCCGTCGACATGCCCGATCCGGCAAGGCCGGTTATGATCACGATACGCCGCTGATTGCTTTCGGCGATCAGGTCGTCGGTCGGCTCGGGTGCGGCGATGTTGGTCATCGTGTCCTGGGTTCCATGACGATCCGCGATCCGCGCGCCAGCAAGCGCACTTTGGCGGGCGTCGAGATGCCAAATGCGTGGAGAGAAAAGCGCGGCAAGGCGACGCCGAGAAGCGTTTCTTCCGAAGACCTGGGCAGCCGTTCGACGGTGTCCGCCGGAACCAGATCGATGATCAGGCCGACGACGATATCTGGCCGGTGGGGGACCTCCAGCGGCCCGATACCGACCGCCTCGACCAGTCCAGCCAGCGCGGGCGGCGGGGCGGCGACAAGACGATCGCCGTCGCGACAAAGGTCGACACGGTCGTCGGCGACCAGCATGGCACCACCGTCGATCAGTCTCAGCGTTAGATCCGATTTGCCCGAGCCCGAGGGGCCGCGCAGCAGAACGCCCGCGCCGTCAATCGCGACGCAGCTGGCATGAATGTTGAGGCGCGCTGCGGTTCGTTTCGCGGATGCCTCTCGGACGGCTGTCATCGGTTCCGTGGCATACCCAGCCCGTTCAGCGCGATATTGTCAGCTCATAGTCCGTCGCGCCGTCAAAGATGTACGCGCGGACGACATAGGCGCCGGCGGGCAGGGAAAGTTCGAGCCGTTCCTCTTCCGTGTCGGGCCTGATGGAGCTGCCCAGATAGCTCTCGTCATCGGCGGACAAGAGCTCCAGGTCGGCGTCGCCACCTTCAGGGTTAAGGGTGATCACGACATCGGCGGGCTCGGCCAGTTCGAACCGGTAATAGTCCGACACATCCTCCGGCCCGACCCAGTCGGTCAGGGTGACGGGTTGGTCGCCCAGAACGCCCAGATCGGCCGACGATTCCGGCGAACTGCCTGCGCTGTCGGACGGCAGGGCACTTTCCGTCGGGTCCACCGTGATCGTCACCTCGTACTCGCTCGCGCCCGAGAACGGATAGACGCGCACGTAGTAGACGCCGGCCTCAAGCGTCGATTCCATGAACTCGTCGTCGTTTCCGCCGGCCGCGGAACTGTTCAGGACCGAGCCGAAATCGTCCTCCAGCACGATGTCGATATCCGACGACAGCCCGCTCATGTCGATGGTCACGGTCGCCTCGGACGCCAGCTCGAAGCGCCAGAAATCGTCGCTGTCGCTGGGTCCCACCCAGTCGCTGAAACTGGTCACGCCCTCGATCAAGCCGAGGTTCTCGGCGGTTTCGCGCGTGTTCCCGATCGCGTCGGGCGGTGGCGGATCGCCCGCCGAACCGCTGATCGACAGGCGGTAGCTCGTCTCGCCGGAGAAGACGTAGACCTCGACATAGTAGGTTCCCGGACCCACCGAGTAGGCGATGAACTCGGACGAACTGCCGCCGGCGATCGAATCGGCCAGGTAGTTGCCGTCCTCGTCCAGCAAGGCGATATCGGCATCGGACGTCAGCATGTCGAGGCTGATTTCGATGTCTGTCCAGTCGTCGATCGTGACCCGGTAATAGTCGACCTCGTCCGAGGGACCGACCATCCCTTCGAACACTTGCGGCGTCGATGTCAGCGGCCCGACGGGATTGGCGCTCTCGAAGCTGTTGTCGGCGGACGGGCCAATTGCGCCGGCGCCTGTACCCGGCCCCTCATTGGGTCCGTCGACCGGTGTGCCGGGCAACGCCACGACCGCTGGGGCCACGACCTCGCGCCAGACAAATCCGATCACGCCATCGGCAGTTGTCACGCGATACCAGGACCCGCCGGCGACCTCTCCCGTCACGGTTACGGTATCGCCAAAACCGAGGTCGGCGACCACGTCTGAGGTGCTGTCGGGCTGGGCGCGCACGCGCGCGTCGGTCCAGGTGACGAAGAACGTCCCGTCCATTTCCTGCGAAATCTCGACATCCGGTGCCTCGGTGTCGGTCTGGCTTTCGGATTGCGCAAGGGCAGGGCTGGTCCAAGCTGTGGCAAGCAAGGCAGTGGCGGCAAGCAAACGCAGACGCATAAAAAACTCCTGAAGACCTGTCATCTTGGATGGCATTGGCGGCCCCAATACCAACTTGCGATGATAATGACTCATGTGACCGCGTTGTCTTGTTCGCTGGTCAGGCGCGTGTCGCGCCGTGGTGTGGGCATACCACAAGCGGCGCGCAACGCAGCCGGCGGACAAGACAACGCGGCCTCCGGTGGGGCCAAATCGGCTCGCAGCTGCGTTGCGCCGCTTGCCCGATGCACCGCATCGCGCTGCGCAACGCGCCTTGCCGTGAACCGATTTGGCCGCCATCACATGAGTCATTATCATCGCAAGTTGGTATAAGCAGCCCTCGCGGTCGGGCGGGAGTATGGCACGCAAGTCGATCGGTCTAAAGGGCGGGAATGCGGACCGTGAAGCTGGCGCCGGATCGCTCGCTTCGATTGCGAACAAATATCTCGCCCTTGTGCGCCTCGGCTATTTGCTTGGAGATGCTGAGGCCCAAGCCCGAATGGGTGCCGAATTTCTCCGATGATGGCCGCTCGGTATAGAACCGGTCGAACACGGCCTCCTCCTTGCCGGGTTGGATGCCCGGACCCTCGTCAAGAACCTCCATCTCCACCAACAGTCGGCCGCGCAAGCGAATCGGTCGCGCCGCCAGCGTGATGGTTCCGCCGTCCGGAGAGAAGCTGATGGCGTTACCGATCAGGTTGCGGAAGACTTGGACCAGGCGGCTCTCCAGGCCGGAGACCTGCAGCCCGCTGCCTTCGATCCGCATGTCCAGCGTCAGGTTTTTCTCTTCCAAGGCGGGGCGATAGAGATCGGCCAGCATGTGGAACATGGAGGTGATATCGACGGTTTCGGCCTCGGCCCGCGACAGCTCGGCATCCAGGCGCGAGGCGTTGGAAATGTCGGTGATCAGCCGGTCGAGTCGCTGAACGTCTTCCAGAATGATTGCCATCAAGCGCCGTTGCTGCTCTGGATCCTTGACCCTGGCCGTGGTTTCCACGGCGCTGCGCAGCGATGTCAGGGGATTCTTGATCTCGTGCGCAACGTCGGCGGCAAAGCGCTCGATCGCATCCATGCGGGCCCACAGCGCATCCGTCATGGCGCGCAGGGACCCTGAAAGGTCGCCGATCTCGTCCTTGCGCCGGGTGAAGTCGGGGATTTCGGCCTCGCGGCCGTGGCCGCGCCGGACCTCTTCCGCCGCCGAGGCGAGACGTCGTATCGGCCGCGTCAGCGTGCCGGCCAGGTAGAGCGACAACAGCACGGTCACGCAAAAGGCGACCAGGAAGACGATCAGGATGTTTTCCCGGACCGACTGCATCGCGCGCTCGATCGGTTCGGCATCCCGTGTGGCCATGACGGCGCCGACGACCTCGCGCAGGTTTTGGACCGGCACGGCGACGCCCAAGGTCAGCCCGCCATCGGCCGAGGTCCAGATCTGGCGGCCGACATCGCCAAGCAGCGCGCGGCTCACGGGCGGATAGTCGAACGCGCTTTGATCGGGCCGTTCCTGATAGGTCGGCCAGCGCTTGCCGGCGGGCAGCAGCCCGGTGATCCAGCCATAGACGCTATCGAAGGTAACGCGCAGCCAACTCTGCTCCGTCGGCGGTGGCAGCAGTTCGATCTCGATCAGGCCGCCGGGTCCGCCCAAGGATCGGCTGTCCGCGACAAGCACGCCCTGAGCGTCGAAAACACGGGTTCTGCTCTCGGTCGACTCGTTCAGCCTGCGAACCATGGGTCGGGTTCGCTCGGGGATCAGAACCTGGTGCAGCGCGTCGGGGTTCTGGTCTATCGCGCTTTCCGACAGCGCGCCGGCAAAGATCTGTGCCTCAACGCGAAGGCTGTCCAACTCCGCCTGGATCAGTCTTTCCTCATATTGGCCAAGATACAGCAGGCCGGCGACCAGGATGGCCAGAGCCAGCACGTTGATGGCCAGGACGCGCAGCGTGAGTTTCGACAGACGCCGGCGCGGACGCGTTGTCCTTGCCCGCTGCGCGTTGCCCTGCTTTCTCGACCGGTCCTGTTTCCAGCGTCGATCCGACGTGGACCTTCGGCGCCCTGGGGGCTCCGCCGGCGGCCGCGGCAGCGGTCGCACCGGAACCGGCGTGCGTGCCTGCCGTTGACCGTCACTGGGCGCCTCGCTGGGCGTCGGAACAGGCACAGCCTCGATCCGCCGGCGCGCAATTGGCAGCGCGGTTGCGTTTTCCGGCAGATCATCGGGTTGCGCAGGAGGCTTTTGAGCGGGTGCCTCGGGCGAGACGCCGACCTCAACCTCGACGGCATCCGTATCGGTCGCCCGATCCGCCGATACGGGGCCGATATCGGGAACGCGGCGCTGGGATTGGCGACTCATTCAGCCGGCCTGAGTCGCCGGGCTGCGCTACTCTTCCTTGTAGCGATAGCCGACACCGTACAGCGTCTCGATTTGGGAGAAATCGTCGTCAACCGCCTTAAACTTCTTGCGGATGCGCTTGATATGGCTGTCGATGGTGCGGTCATCGACGTAGATGTGTTCGCCATAAGCCGCGTCCATCAATTGATCCCGGCTCTTCACGTGACCGGGACGCTGCGCCAACGCCTTGACCAGCAGGAACTCCGTGACCGTCAGGGCGACGAGGCCGCCCTTCCACGCGCAGGTGTGGCGGCTTGAATCAAGCATCAAGTCGCCCCGGACCAGAGAGTCCTCCGGATCGATCTCATCGTCGTTGCCGGCTAGCGACTCACGGCGCAGGAGGGCGCGGATACGCTCGATCAGCAAGCGTTGAGAAAACGGCTTCTTGATGTAGTCGTCCGCGCCCATGCGCAGGCCCAGAAGCTCGTCGACCTCGTCATCCTTGGAGGTGAGAAATATCACCGGCATGTTGGAGACCTTGCGCAGCCGGGACAGCAGTTCCATGCCATCCATCCGCGGCATCTTGATATCCAACACCGCGAGGTCGACCGGGCGCTGGCTGAGGCCACGATAGGCCTCATCGCCATCTGCATAGGTGCGAACCTCGAAGCCCTCGGCTTCCAGGGACATCGACACCGAGGTCAGAATATTGCGGTCGTCGTCAACCAGAGCGACTATTTGCGCCATGGCACCCATCCTTCACACTCCTCGCTGAAAACACGTAACGTGCCGGGTCCGGCCGCCTGGCAGCGAAGATCATGTTGTAATATGGCTCATTTGCGGCCCAACTGTAACTGAAATGGATCAATACGGGTCTAATTCAGCGGCGGTTTCTATTTTGTCCGGCCTTGCGTTTGCACAGCGTCAAGCGTGGTGAATAGGTCAATCCCCTTAGGTTCTCAGCGAAGACGACGGAATTTCTGGGTCGCTTCGATCAAGGCCCTGCGGATGCCCGGCTCAATCGCGGAGTGGCCGGCGTCGGAAACCATCACGAAACCCGCCTCGGGCCAGGCGGCATGCAAGTCCATGGCGGTCGCCGGCGGACAGATCACGTCATAGCGGCCCTGGACGATCACCGCCGGAATGCTTCTTATCCGGTCGACATTGTCCAAGATCCGTGTTTCCGGTTCCAGCTTGGTGTTCCGCATGAAGTGAGCCTCAAGCCTGGCGATCGACAGGGCGTGGCCGTCCGCGCCGGCCGAGGCCACATGATGGGCATTCGGCATTAGTGTCGAACAGGCGGCTTCGTAGGCGCTCCAGCTTTTCGCGGCGGGCAGATGGATGGCCGGGTCCGGGTCCATCAGCCGCCGATGATAGCCCTCCATCAAGTCGCCGCGCTCGGCCTCGGGCAGGAATTCGGCAAAGCGCCGCCACGCCTCGGGAAAGAAGTTCTTGATGCCGTACAGGAACCAGTTCAGCTCATGGCTCCGCATCAGGAAAATGCCGCGCAAAACCAATGAAATGCAGCGTTCGGGATGGGCTTGTGCGTAAAGCAGGCCCAGCGTCGATCCCCAGGAGCCGCCGAACACGTGCCAACGGTCGATTTCGAGATGGGCGCGCAGCGTTTCGATGTCGGCCACCAGATCGTCAGGCGTGTTGCCGCGGATCTCGCCCAGCGGACGCGACCGGCCGGCACCGCGCTGATCGAAGATGATGATCCGATAATGCTGCGGGTCAAAAAAACGTCGGTGCAGCGGCGATGCGCCGGCGCCCGGCCCACCATGGAGGAAAACCACCGGCGTGCCTTGCGGGTTGCCGCTTTCCTCGAAATAGAGCGTGTGAAGCGGATCGACAGTGAGCGTTCCGGTTCGATAGGCTTCAAGCGAGGGAAAAAGCGGGTCGCGGGGCACGGGACGGGCAGCTCAGGTTCTGTGAAAGAAAGCACGTATGACCAGGCTAGAACAGTTAGCACATGCTGTGCGGATGCCAAGATGCGGCGGCCGTTTCTCATCACAGTCGTGGGCCGGTTTCGTCCTCGTGCTGGTCTCGGTGCTTCTGCTCGCGATGCCAACCATGGCCCAGACCCTGCCCACAAGCCTGGAGCCCTTGGAAACCGGCCATGTCGTCGATATTGTCGATGGCGACACGCTCGTTCTGGCGGATGGCCGCGAGGTGCGCTTGGTCGGCATCCAGGCGCCCAAGCTGGCCCTTGGCAGGCCCAATTTCGAGGATTGGCCGCTATCCGACGAGGCGCACGATTTCCTTGCCGATTTGGCGTTGGACAGAACGGTCTCTCTGGCCTATGGCGGGTTGCCCGAGGATCGCCACGGGCGCGCCTTGGCGCATGTCGTGCGCGATGACGGTCTGTGGCTTCAGGGGGCGATCCTGGCCGCGGGCATGGCCCGCGTCTACAGTTTCGCCGACAACCGTGCCATCATTTCGGACATGTTGACCTTGGAAGAGACGGCCCGCGCCGCCGGTCTCGGCATCTGGGCCTTGCCGTACTACGCGATCCGCTTCGCCACCGATCCTCTGGACGAGGAGATCGACACCTTCCAACTGGTCGAAGGGATCGTGTTGGACGTCGCGCGCGTCCGTGGCCGCTACTTTCTGAACTTCGGCGCTGACTACCGCGACGATTTCACCGTGACGATCGCGCCCGGCGACGCCGGCACGTTCGAGCGTTCGGACATGGATCTCTTCGCTCTGGAAGGGCGGCCCATACGGGTCCGTGGATGGCTCGGGTTTCGTAACGGACCCCAGATCGTCGCCGACCATCCCGAGCAGATCGAGATCATCGGCCCGTGAGGTTCGCGTTATCGATTTGTAACTCTTTGGTGAGAACAAAGGGAGGTCGTTGTGGGCTGAAAGGGGCGTTCCTAATATCGGAGTGTTCCCCCTTGTTGAGACCGACCAACCCACGATTGGAGACCTTTTTCATGGATACCAAGAAAAGAGCCACGCTTGTTGCTTCCGCCATGGCCGGTGCTTTGGCCGTTGCCGCCCTTGCCGCGCCGGGCCAGGCGCAGGAGCTTGAGGGCTTCGAGCAATGCTATGGCGTCGCGCTCGCCGGTCAGAATGACTGTGCGAACGCCGCCGGCACCCACAGCTGCGCCGGCCAGTCGACGGTCGATGGCCATGGTGGTGACTGGATCTACGTGCCGACCGGTACGTGCGAGCGCCTGGTCAACGGCACGCTGGAGCCGTCGGAGGTCTAGTTCGCTTGATCTTGAGGGCCGCCTAGGCGTTGGCGGCCCCCGTGAGATGGGCGCCTCGGGAAACCGTGGCGCCATTTCACTTTTTGGTCTGACTTACGATGTGGTCAGGCCGCGTTCAACTGCGGCGGACAGTCGCCGCGAGAAGGCCGCGGGATCGGGCAGGCTTTCGCCCTCCAGGATGCGGGCCTGATCCAGCAGCAGATGGGCCATGTCGTCGAACTCGGCCCCGGCGGTCATATGCTCAAGGCCCTGAAGCAGGCCGTGCCGGGGGTTGATCTCCAAAATCCGCTGGGATGCCATGTCCACTTGGCGATGTTGCCGCAGCAGGCGCTCCATATGCATGTCCATGTCGCCCTCGTCGGCGACCAGGCAGACCGGGCTGTCGGTCAGGCGTTCCGAGGCGCGCACGTCCTTGACCGCCGATCCCAGGGCAGCCTTCAGCCGTACCACCAGGTCAGCCACATCCGGCGCGGGCTTCGGCTCGTCCGTGGCCTCTTCTTCCTTGCCGATCGCGGCCAGGTCGGCGCCTCCCTTGGTCACCGATTTGAACGGTTTCTCCTCGTAGGCCTCGACGCCGGCCGTCCAAAAGTCGTCGATCGGATCGGTCAGGAGCAGGACTTCGATGCCCTTGGCCCGGAAGCCTTCAAGCTGCGGCGAGCGTTGCAGCGCCTGCTCGTTGTCGCCCGTGATGAAGTAGATGGCGTTTTGCCCCTCCTTCATCCGGCTGACATAACCTGCGAGATCGGTCCAACCATCGCCGGCGGTTGATCGGAACCGGGCAAGTTCCAACAGGGCGCTGCGCTGGTCCGGCTCCTCATAGAGCCCCTCTTTCAGGACCGCGCCGAACGACTGCCAAAATGCTTCGTAGCCTTCCTCATCGTCCTTCGCGCGCTTCACCAGTTCGCTGAGCACGCGCTTGGTGGTGATCTGGCGGATCTTGCCGACCATGCGGTTGGATTGCAGCATCTCGCGGCTGATGTTGAGCGGCAGATCCTCGCTGTCGATGATGCCGCGCAGGAAGCGCAGATAGGGCGGTATCAGGCCCTCAGCACCCTCACTTACCAGCACGCGCCGCACATACAGCCGTACGTGATGGGGGCGATCGGGCGTGAACAGATCGAACGGCGGCTGGCTTGGCACGAACAGAAGCGCGGTGAACTCGACGGTTCCTTCCGCCTTGGTGTGCACGGTCGCCCACGGTTCATCGAAACCATGGCCGACATGCTGGTAGAAGTCCTTGTATTCCTCGTCCGTGATATCCGATTTCCCGCGCGTCCACAGGGCGGCGGCCCGGTTCAGGCGATTGTCGGCGCCATCCTCGCCCGCCATGACGACCGGCACGGCAACATGATCGGAATGGGTCCGCACGATGTGTTCCAGGCGCGACCGGTCCAGGAACTCACGTGAGTCCTCCGCGATGTGCAGCACGATCCGCGTGCCGCGCTTCAAACCGTCGGCCTCGCCGATCTCGAAGCTGCCCTTGCCGTCGCTGGACCAGCGCCAGCCTTGCGCGTCGCCAGCCTTTCGGGTGAAGACGTCGACCTTGTCGGCGACCATGAACGCGGAATAAAAGCCGACGCCGAACTGGCCGATCAGTGCCAGGTCTTCCTTGGCGTCGCCCTGCATCTGTTCCAGGAACGCGCCGGTGCCCGACTTGGCGATGGTGCCCAGATTGTCGATCAGGTCCGTTCGGTCCATGCCGATACCGTTATCGGCGATCGTCAGCGTGCCGGCGTCCTTGTCGATCGACAGGCGGATCTGGAAGGCGGCGTCATCGGACAGCAGGTCGGGCGTCGTCAGGGCCGCGTAGCGCAACCGGTCGCACGCGTCCGACGCGTTCGAGATCAGCTCACGCAGAAAGACGTCCTTCTTGCTGTAGAGCGAGCGGGCGACGATATCCAGCAGTCGGCTGACTTCAGCCTGGAATTCAAGCCGTTCTTCGGCCATGGGCGGACAGACCTCCGGTTCCTGCAGTACTTACGGCCGGAGATATAAAAACGCACACGCCGACTTCCAAGGGCCGACGCCCCAACCGCGCCGCGTTCAGCGTACCTGATCGAGGATCGGGCCCAAATCGTTGCCGTTCAGCATCACCATGCCATCGCGAGTCACTTCGAACTGATAGCGATGGACGGTCTCGCCGCTGTCGTTGGTCTCGCGAGACCCCAGCGCCTGGATCATCGCCAGACCGGCGGCTGCCGCCGCACCCGCGTCGGGCAGGGTGCGCAGGGTTTCCGTCAGCCGGCCTAGCGCCGTAGCCTCCAGGTCCGCTTCGACCGTCGCGCCGAACATGGCGGCCGAGTCCGGCCTGATGCGGCCGGAGAAGCTGAAGCCGGCCGATTGGGTTTCCACATGCATGCTGCGAATGTCGAGCAGGGCGCCCGTCCCGGCCAAATCCTCGTAAAGTGTGAAGAAGCTCGCCGGCACGGCCACCTCCGCACCCAGCTCCGGAATGGTCGCCAGCAGCGTGTCCAGCCAGTCCAGCAGGACATCGGTCGATACATCGGTGGCGCGGATGTCGTAGCCGGCCTCGATCGGTATCAAGCCCTGAAACGGTATCTCGGGCTGGATCTCCAGGCCCGACAGGTCAAAGCTCAGGCTCAAATCGGCATGATCGGACGCAAGACCACTCAGCGCGATGCTGCCGGTGGTTTGGGCAAGTCCGACGAACTGATCTTGGGTATGGATGCGAAGCCCGTGCAGCTCCGAGGTTCCCTCGAACCCGCTGATCAGGTTGGGCGTCTCGGCCAGGATCGAACGCAGCTCTTCGTAGAGGGCAGGGTCTTCCGGCTGCCCCTCAAGCTGCTGCAGCAACGGCTCGACGGTGACCATCAGCGCGGTCTGCGCCGGCAGGTTCACGCCGGTCGCGCTCATCTCGCCGGAAAGCCCGTCCAGTTCGATCAGCAGGTCTTCCTCGATCACCGACAGTGCCAAGTTCGCCAGGTCGAAGGTCGCCCGGTTGTCGAAGATGCCGGGTTCGACTTCCTGTCCGGTTTGGATGGCCGACAGACGGCCGAGTTGCAGATCGATGGGCTGCTCGGCGATCCGCAGACGCAGGTCGGACCAGACCAGATCATAGCTTGCCACGGTTTCGTATTCGGGCATCAGAACGGCTGATCCCCGCTGCTGGCCGATCGTCCCAGTCGCCGTCAGGGCCGGCGTTTGGCTAGGCGAGATCTCGTTCGGCAGCAGGCCTGGATAGACACCGACGCGGACCGAAGACGGGACCGTGAAGGTGACGTCATACCAGCCGCGATCCGTCACAAACAGTTCGAACGTCAGCGGCTCGGCGAAGGTCAGGGCGACCGCGCTGCCGTCGTTGGTGTCGACCAGTAGGCGGCCGGAGGGGACCGACCCGACATAGCGATCCCCGACGGCGGCCACCTCGATTTGCCCGTCCAGGTCGAGGCTGAGCTCGGGACTCGGCTCCAGAATGCGGCTGTCGATATAGCGCTTCAGCGCCGTGGCAATCTCTCGCGCTTGCTCAGCGGTCGCTTGGGCCTGTGCCGTCGCGGCGCTGGTGATGCCCACGACCACGGCCAGAATTCCTGCACAGACAAGACGCCGCATTTCGCCCCCCTTCAAGGTGATCGTAGACAAGGTGCGCACGATGGGGGCGGTCATCAAGCGCGAAACGGCCGCCAGGGGGGCTGGCGGCCGTTGGTGCTGCGCTTGTCGGCGCCCCTATTGCATCTGCTGCATGATCGGTCCGAGATCGTTGCCGTTCAGCGTCATGGCGCCGTCCTGGGTTACCTCCAACTGGTAGACGTGGATCGGCTCGCCGTTCTCGTTTGTCTCCATGGAGCCGAGCGCCTGGATGAAGGTGAAGCCGGCCGCCGCCTCGCCGCCGAAGTCGGGCAGCGCCTGCATGGCCTGGATGAACTGGGCCATGTTGGTGACCACCATCTCTACACCGGCCGTGACGCCGAACATCGCCGAGGTGTCCGGGCTGACCTCGCCCACGACCGCCAGCCCACCGGCCTCGGCATCGTAATGGATGTCGGTGATATCCAAATAGGCGCCGCTGCTCGCAATCTGGCCGTAGAGGCCCATCAGACTGTTTTCGAAGGCGTCGTCGGGGCCGATTTCGGGGATCTCCAACAGCAGCGTGTCGATCCATTCCAAGAGAACACCCGTCGGTACGTCGACGAACCGAAGCTCGTACCCGGTGTCGACCGGCAGCAGGTTCTCAAACGGCATTTGCGGCTGGATTTCGAGGCCGGCCAAATTCAGTGTCAGCGCGGCCGTCGCCTGTTCGGAATCCAGGCCCGTCAGCGCGCCGCCCGCTGAAGCCCCGGTGATCGAAAACGCAACATCCGGTGTATCGACGCGCAGGCCCTCGAGAAAGTAGGTGCCTTGGAAGTCGGCGATGAAGTTCGGCGTTTCCGCGATCAGGACGCGCAGCTCTTCGTAAAGCGCCGGATTTTCCGGGTCCTCGTCGAACTGGGGCATCAACTCGTTCAGCCCGATGCTGAACGGCAAGACTGCCGGGTAGTCGAGCCCGGCCAAGGCGCCGAAGAAGCCGGCCTCGTCCAGTTCAATCAAGACGTTCTCGTCCGGCACGCTGATTTGAAGGCCGGACATGTCGAGCGAGAACTCGCTGTCGAAGAGGCCTTCCGCCAGCTCCTCGCTCTGCTGCCACAGCGCGATCTCGGAGATCGTCATGCCGCCCGGCATGTTCGCCACCTGCATCGAAATGTCTGACCAGGTCGCGTCCAAGTCGGCGGTGGTTTCGTACTCCGGAATGAGGGTCGCAGCGCCGGTCTGGCTGCCGATGGTGAAGGTCACCGCTTCCTCGGGCTCGCCCTCCACGCTGATCCGAACGGATGACGGGACGACGAAGGTCGTGTCGTACCAACCACGGTCGGTAACGCGAATCTCGAAGGTGAACGGTTCCCCGAAATCCAGGATCGCGACATCGCCATGGTCGACATCGACCAGCATTCGCCCGGCAGGGATCATGCCCGCGTAGTGATCGCCCGCGGCCCGCACCTCGATCGGCCCGTTCAGGTCCAGGCTCAATTCGGGGTTGGGCGCCAAGATGCGATCGTCGATGTAGCGCTTCAAGGCGGCCGCTATCTGCTCGGCTTCCGCCGTGGTCGTCTGCGCCTGCGCGGTGCCGGAAAGCAGGACAAGAGCGGTGGCGACGCCACCGAGAATCCACGAGCGAGTGTTGAGAGTTCTTGAGTGCATCTGCTGGTCGTCCCTGTCCATTTGACGCGGTCGTACGAAGATCGTCATATCCAGCCATTTAAGCTGGTGACTTGCCAATCGGGAAACTAGAGGTCAAGTGTGACTCTATGACGACGCCTCCGTCCCGTTCGACTGTGCTGGCCGTGCTGGGCCCCACCAACACGGGCAAGACCCATCTCGCGATCGAACGGATGCTGGGCCATGCCAGCGGCATGATCGGCTTTCCGCTGCGCCTGCTGGCGCGCGAAAACTACGACCGCGTTGTCCAGCGCAAGGGCAAGGCCCAGACCGCTCTGATCACGGGCGAGGAAAAGATCGTTCCGTCAACGGCGCGTTATTTCATTTGCACCGTTGAGAGCATGCCGCTTGATCGTTTGGTCGAATTCCTTGCCGTCGACGAAATCCAACTCGCTGCCGACCCCGAGCGCGGCCATGCCTTCACGCATAAGCTGCTGCACGCTAGGGGCATTTCTGAGACGATGTTCCTGGGCTCCGAAACCGCACGGGGGCTCATTCGCTCACTTGTCCCGGGGGCGGAGTTCGCCACTCGACCGCGCCTGTCAACCCTGCGGTATGACGGTGCCCGAAAGCTCGGCCGGTTGCCCAAGCGCAGTGCCGTCATCGCCTTTTCCGCGTCGGACGTCTACCACCTGGCGGAGCGGTTGCGGCGACAGCGCGGCGGCACGGCGGTCGTCCTGGGCGCGCTGAGTCCGCGCACCCGCAACGCCCAGGTGGAGCTGTTTCAGTCCGGTGAGGTCGACTATCTGGTGGCCACCGATGCCATCGGCATGGGGCTGAACATGGAGATCGACCATGTCGCCTTCGCCCGATTGAGCAAGTTCGACGGCGTCCAGTCGCGCCGCTTGATGGTGACGGAGTTGGCCCAGATTGCCGGCCGTGCCGGACGGCATATGTCGGACGGAACATTCGGCACCGTGCCCGGCGCCTTGGACGACGATCCGCTCGACCTGAGGCCCGACACGATCGAGCGCATCGAGGATCATCGTTTCGACCCGTTGCGGGCGCTCTACTGGCGGAACGCCGGCCTCGACTTCACCTCCGTTGCGGCGCTGAAGCGCAGCCTGGACATGAAGCCGATCGCGGCGGGCCTGCGCCGCGCGCCGGAGGCCGACGACCAGCGGGCACTATCCGCCCTGGCCACGGACCGATCGGTCACCGATCGGGCGACGGGCCATGACCGCGTCGCGCTGCTCTGGCAGGTGTGCCAGGTGCCCGATTTCCGCAAGACGCTCAGCGATGCCCATACCCGACTGATCGCCCGGCTGTACGGCCAGTTGCTGGATCATGGGGGCAGGCTCGACGTGGACTGGGTCGCCGCTCAAGTGGCCAGGCTTGATCGTGTCGAAGGCGATATCGACACGCTGGTCGGGCGGCTGGCCCATATCAGGACATGGACCTTCATCGCCCATCGGGCCGATTGGTTCGCCGACGCCGGCCATTGGCAGGAGCGCACGCGCCAGATCGAGGACGTTCTGTCGGATGCGCTGCATGACCGGCTGGCCCAGCGTTTCGTGGACCGCCGGTCCGCGATCTTGTCCAAGGGCTCGGCCATTGATGTCGCGGTGGTCGATGGTGACGGCGATGTCGCGGTTGCCGGACAGCATCTCGGCCGGCTCGAAGGCTTCACCTTCCGGCCAGACCGGGCCCACCTGGCCGAGGATACAAGAGTGCTCGTCCGTGCCGCGCGCCGAACCTTGCGCCAGGAAGTCGCGCGCCGCGTTCGGCAGTTGGAGACGGCGCCCGACACGGCGTTCGAACTGGCCGATACGGGCGTGGTTCGCTGGGGCCCAAGCACGGTTGCGGAAC
Organism: Alphaproteobacteria bacterium; assembly: GCA_028277405.1. Lineage (GTDB taxonomy): Bacteria > Pseudomonadota > Alphaproteobacteria > DSM-16000 > Inquilinaceae > JANQGH01. The sequence goes on from JANQGH010000043.1 coordinate 34,447, forward strand.
TCGTCGCCAACAGCGATCCGCTGCGCCCGCGTATTGCCATCTGGCGCAGCGACCTGCTGGAAGCGAACGAGCGCAGCCGGATCGAGGCGCGCCTGAGCCGCTGGTGGGAGAGCCATCTTGCGGCTGTTCTGGGCGATCTGGACGGGCTTCGCGCGCCTGATTTAAAGGGGGCGGCAAGGGGGCTCGCTTATCGGCTCTTTGAGAGTTCCGGCAAACTGCAACGCCGTGAGGTGAGGGATGTACTTACCGAGTTGAATCGCTCGGACCGACAAGCGCTGGCGCGCCACGGCGTGCGCCTGGGCGCCTACTTCGTTTACCTACCTAAACTGCTGAAACCCAGAGCGATTCGCTTGATCGGCCTGCTGGACTGGCTGCGGCAAGGGCAACCCGCGCCGGCACCGGTCCCGCCAGACGGAGTGCCGTCGCTGGTGCCGGAAACCGACATCGATCCCGCGTACTATCTACGCCTCGGCTATGCGCTGATGGGTCCGCGCGCCATTCGCGTCGATCGGGTCGAGGTGCTGGGCGGCGAGCTGGCCCGGCTCAGCCGAAAAGGCGCGTTTGTCGCCAGTCCTTCACTGGCATCAAAGGTCGGCGCACGGGCGGAAGAGCTGCCCGCCATTTTGCAGGCCATGGGATTCCGTGCCCACCAGCGGGAGGACGGCCAGCTGGTTTATCGTCGCCGCAATCAAGCCGGCCGCAGGCGCACGAAGCCGCGCAAGGCGGGGCGTTCACCGTTCGAGAAGCTGAGGCTGCTGGAGACCAGCCGTTGACCGCGGCGTGACGGTTCAAGAGACCGGGCAGGCGGCCGGCCTTCGGCTCGACAAATGGCTGTGGTTCGCGCGGTTCTGCAAGACCAGGACACTGGCCGCGCGACTTTGCGGCGAGGGACATGTGCGCATCGATGGCACGCCGACCCGCAAGCCGAATGCGACGGTTCGGCCTGGTCAGGTGTTGACCTTTGTACAGCGCGGCCAGGTGCGGGTGATCAAGGTCTTGGCGCTTGCCGAAAGGCGCGGGCCGGCCAGCGAGGCGCGGCTTCTGTATGAGGACCTGGCCCCGCCGACGCGCGAAAACAGGATGCCGAACCCCTTGGGCGACGCGCCAAAGCGTGCCCGCGGCGCCGGGCGGCCAACCAAACGGGAACGACGCGCCGTTGATCGCTTGCGCGACAATGTCGATGATCGTTGAGGCGGTTCGGACCTGAAACCGCGGGTCGGCCTTGTCGACTCCGATCGCCCGGCCCATTTGGCAAGCCGAAGGAAAAGAAATGCTTCGACGACTGCAAACCTTTCTTGACCGGCTGGAAGCCCCGACGCCGACCGACCCGGTCGACCGTGAGGAAGACATAAAGCTCGCCTCCGCCGCATTGCTGGTGGAACAGGCGCGCATGGACTCTGCGATCGATCAGGCCGAGTTGGATCGTATCGTCGAACTGGTGCGCTGGCGTTTCAAGCTGACGCAAGAAGAGGCGGCCGAACTTGTCGAAGCGGCGCAGAGCCTGACCGATGGCCCGGCGCAATGGTATGGGCTGACCGCCAAGATCAAATCGGCCTTCAATGCCGATGAGCGCATCCAGGTCATCGAAATGCTGTGGGACGTCGCTTACGCCGATGGTCGGCTGGATGACATGGAAGCAAACCTGATCCGCCGTATTGCGGGGTTGCTCTATGTCGACGATCGGGATAGCGGAAGGGCGCACAAACGCGTGCTGCAGCGCTACGGCATTGAAACCGACCCCACCAGTTAGCGACCGCGCGACCGAAGCGATAGCGGAGACCGATCTCGTATGACCTATGTCGTTACCGAAGTCTGCATCAAGTGCAAGTACTTGGACTGTGTCGAAGTGTGCCCGGTCGACTGCTTTTACGAGGGTGAGAACATGCTGGTGATCCACCCGGATGAATGCATCGATTGCGGCGTGTGCGAGCCGGAATGCCCGATCGAGGCGATCAAGCCGGACACCGAAGGCGACATGGCCGAAAAATGGGTCGAGTTCAATCGCGAGTACTCGGAAGCCTGGCCGAACATCACCCGAAAACGCGACCCGCTACCCGATGCGGAGAAGTGGGAGACGGTCCCCAACAAGCTGGAGGAGCACTTCAGCGCAAATCCGGGGCAGGGGGACTAGGCTCCGGCGATCCGGCCCTGGATCAACGACATTGAACGAGTGGAACGCCGTCCTCTGGCCGCCTCAACTCAGTCTCGTGATCAGAAATTACCGTGCGCACGCCCGTATGCCGCTGGCCATTGGCATGTGGCCATAATGGGGCATTCGTCTGGAATGATTGGGTAAATACGTCACAGGACTTTAATACTTTGGCCCTGTGTAGTATATTAGGCACCTGGCTGGTCGAGCGGGAGTCCGGCCCCTTCTTTCGAAGGACACCCCTGAACCCTGATTGGAACGCTGCAATTTGGCGATCTGGTATTGGTATCGTGGCCGCGAAGCGACCCTCTTTGGGGCCGGCGCGGCGGGTGGTGTTTTCAGTCTCGTGATGGGGCCAGAAAGCCTCAACTGAATAGGCGCAAGTAATCGGCCGTCCTCGCCAATATTGGCGGCGCTGGGTGGTCGATGCTCGAAGCGAGCTTGCGATGTTTGGTCGTGCAGGACACGACGCCCACAACGATGCCGGCCCTGGGCCGAGCCAAGAAAGTGAGTGAGTAAAAGAATGGCGCAGCTTGAATACAAGGTTGGTGATTACGTGGTTTACCCGGCGCACGGGGTCGGACGTATTGAGGCCCTGGAAACCCACTCCATCAGCGGGATGGAGGTCGAGCTTTATTCGATCAGTTTCGAAAAAGAACGCATGACGTTGAAGGTACCGACCAGCAAGGCTAAAAAGTCGGGTCTGAGAAGGCTGTCGTCGAAAGACCGGATCAAGACGGCGATGGAAACCCTGCGCGGGCGCAGCCGCGTTCGCCGCACGATGTGGAGCCGCCGGGCCCAGGAATACGAGGCCAAGATCAATTCCGGCGATCCGGTTTCGATCGCCGAAGTCGTCCGCGACCTGCATCGCGCCGACGACCAGCCGGAACAGTCGTACAGCGAGCGCCAAATCTATCAGGCGGCGCTTGAGCGCCTGGCCCGCGAACTGGCCGCCGTGGAGCGCATTGACGATCTGAAGGCGACCGAGCGGCTGGAGCAGGTGCTGCGCAAGGTCGCCTGACGCGAGGCTCTGAGAATTCGAATGATTGGGGCGGTCCTGATGACCGCCCCTTTTTGCATGGGGAAGGGCGGCGCCTAGGCTGCCTTGCTGTCCGCCTGCAGGAAGACCTCTTCGCCAGAGCCTAGCGGCAGCGGTGCCGGGCGTTCGGGCCTGGTTTCGATCACGACATGACGGCCCGTGTCGCTGGCGGTCTGAAGACCTTCCATGACTTCCATTGTGTGCAGTGCCAAAGCACCCGAGGCCCTGTGCGGTCGGCCGGCGTGGATGGCTGCGGCCATGTCCAAAAGGCCGATCATGCGGTAGTCGGCGACCATGTCACCCTTCGATGTCGGCCGGTTCGGCGTGCCGAACGGAAAGGCCTCGATGTCGACGGCCTGCCAGTCACCGTCTTGTTCACTGATCTCGACATCGCCGCCAAAGAAGTTCGGGTCGGGCACCAGCAGGCTGCCCTCGGTGCCGTAGATCTCGAAAGGCAGCCTGGTGTGCTTCCAGACGTCCCACGATGCGGTCAGGGTGACGTTGGCCCCGCTGACGAATTCCAGGACGCCGTTGACGCTGGTCGCCACCTCCACGTCGATAAGGCTGCCGGCCAGCGGCTCGCTGGTCACGGTTCGCTTCGGCAAGCCGCGCGTCGCGACGGCCGTCACCCGGGCGACCGGCCCCAGCAGATTGATGAGTTGGGTGAAGTAATAGGGGCCGACATCCAGGATAGGGCCGCCGCCCGGCTTGAAGAAGAACTCCGGATTGGGGTGCCAATGCTCCATGCCGCGCGAAATCACGGCGGCGGCGCCCGCCACCACCCGGCCGATCTTGCCGTCATCGATGGCGCGCCTCGCCGCCTGGTGAGCCGCCCCCATGAACGTGTCGGGGGCCGAGCCGACGCGTAGCCCCTTGGCCCCGGCGAGTTCGAGCACCTGCCTCGCGTCGGCCAGCCGGGCGGCCAAGGGCTTCTCGGTATAGACGTGCTTGCCCGCCTCCAAGATCCGCCGGCTGACCTCAGCATGCGCCAGGGGGACGGTCAGGTTGATGACGATCGAGACGGCCTTGTCGGCCAAAAGTGCATCGACCGACATGGCCTTGGCGCCGTAGGTTTCGGCCTTCTCCTCCGCCAACTCGTGCTTGAGGTCCGCGCAGGTCGTCGCCGACACGATCTTGGAACTTGCGGCGCCTTTGAAGTAGCTGTCGGAGATGTTGCCGCATCCGATGATGCCGATTGCAACGGGGGGCATGGGGGACTTCCTTGAGGGCGGGCGTTGAGCCGGATCAGACCGCATTGGCCTTGAGATAGGCGCGGCTGGCGGCGGCAAAGCCTGCCGGATCGGCGGGCTTGTCGTGCTCGACCACCATCCATTCGGCGCCAAGTTCGCGGCAAAGCGGCCAGAGCGCGGTCCAGTCGAGCGTGCCCGCGCCGACATCGGACCAGCCGTCCTGATCCAGATTTTGGCCGGCGGGCGCGATGTCCTTCACATGGGCGGCGACCAGGCGGTTGGCATGGCGCCTAAGCGCGTCCTCGACCGACGTGCCGCTGCGGGCGATCCAGGCGACATCGGCCTCCCAGGCTAGAGGGGCTGAACCCGCCCCGGCAAAGAGCGCGTCCAGCGCGGTTTCTCCCGGCGCGACCTCGGCGAAATCCCAATCGTGATTGTGAAAGCCCAGTATGATGCCCTCGCCGGAGAAGCGTTCGGCCATGCGGCCAAGTTCGGCCCCGATGCCGTGCCAATAGTCGCGGCCCCTGTTAGCGCGTTCATCGCCCGGGACCGCCGGCATGAAGGCCTGGCCGATTTCCAGCACCTGGCAGGCCTCGATCACCGCATCGATGTCCTGCCGCAGCGCGTCCAGGCCGACATGTGTCGTGGGCGCGGTCAGGCCTTCGGCGGCCAGGGCCTGGCGCGTGCCCTGCGGGTCGGCGAGGTGGCCGCCGATGGGCTCCACCCGCTCGTAGCCGGCTTGGCGCGCGATCGCCAGTTGGGCCGGCAGATCGCCGACATCGCGCAGCGTCCAAAGCTGCAGGGACAGCACGTCGTCAACAGACACTCATCTCTCCATCGGGCATCGGGTGTTCCGGCCGGGATCGATCATGGCCGAAAGGGCATTTGACTTAAACGCGGTTCTCTGTGTTTGGGTCGAACAGCGACAGCTTTTCGGTCGGAACCGCCAGGCGTGCCGTCTCGCCGACCCGCTTGCCATCGTCGGCCTTCAGCCGAACGCTGACCCGATGGCCGGCGACGTCGAACCAGGCCAAACTATCCGCTCCCATCGGTTCGACAAAGAGGGTTTTGCCCTCCAGGGCCGGACCGTCGTTCACAAGCTCGATATCCTCCGGCCGCAAGCCGACGGTGATCTCGCCCGCCTTGGCCGGCGCGGCGAAGGCATAGCTGCCGACGTCGACCGCCTGTTGACCACCGCCGAGGCCCGGCAGTTCCAGGCCGACGCCCGCACCGTTCGGCGCCAGGGTGCCGGGCAGAAAGTTCATCGAGGGCGAGCCGATGAAGCCGGCGACAAACAGCGAGGCCGGTCGTTGGTAGAGGTCCTCCGGGTGGCCGAACTGCTCCACCACGCCTGCGCGCATGAGGGCGATGTGGGTCGCCAACGTCATGGCCTCGATCTGGTCGTGCGTGACGTAAATCATGGTCGCGCCCAGCGTCTGGTGCAGGCGCTTGATCTCCACACGCATTTCCGTGCGCAGCTTGGCGTCCAGGTTGGAAAGCGGCTCGTCGAACAGATAGACCGGCGTCTTGCGCACCAGCGCCCGGCCGATGGCGACGCGCTGGCGCTGGCCGCCGGAAAGCTGGGACGGCTTGCGGTCGAGCAGGTTCTCGATCTGCAAGAGGCGCGCCGCCCAGTTCACCCGCTGGTCGATCTCGGCCTTGGGCGTCCGGTTGACGCGCAGGCCGAACGACATGTTGCCGGCGACGGTCATGGTCGGATAAAGGGCATAAGACTGGAACACCATGGCGATGTCGCGCTTGGCCGGCTCCACATGGGTCACGTCCCGACCGCCCAGCTCGATACCGCCCTCTTGGATTTCCTCCAGCCCGGCGATGGCGCTCAGCAGGGTGGACTTGCCGCAGCCAGACGGGCCCAGCAGAACCGTGAACTCCCCCGATCCGATGGCGAGATCGACGTTCTTGAGCACCTGCAAAGCGCCATAGAACTTGTTCACGTTTTGAATGCGAATGGTCGACATTGGCCTAACCTTTCACGGCGCCGGCGGTGATGCCGCGCACGAAATAGCGACCCGACAGGAAGTAGACGATCAGCGGCGGCAGCGCGGTCAGCATGGTCGCGGCCATGTCGACATTGAAGGTGCGCTCGCCCGTGACACTGCCGACGATGTTGTTGAGTTGGACGGTCATGGGCAGGTTTTCACGTCCGGCGAAGATCAGGCCCAGCAGATAGTCGTTCCAGATGCCGGTGACCTGAAGGATCAGGGCCACGATCAGGATGTTCGTCGACATCGGCAGCATGATGGAAAAGAAGATCCGGAAGAAGCCCGCGCCGTCGATGCGGGCGGCCTTGATCAGCTCGATCGGTATGCCCGAATAGAAGTTTCGGAAGATCAGGGTCAGGACCGGCAGGCCGAAAATGATGTGCACGACGATGATCCCCGGCAGGGAGCCGTAAAGGCCGACGGTGCTGAGGATCCGGACCATCGGGTAGAGGATGACCTGATAGGGGATGAAGGCGCCCAACATGAGCGCACCCAGGATCAGTTCAGAGCCTTTGAAGCGCCATTGGGCCAGGGCATAGCCGTTGATCGCCGCGATCAGGATCGAGAAGATCACGCTCGGCACCAGGATCTTCACCGAGTTCCAGAAGCCGACCCTGATGCCCTCGCAATTGCGGCCGGTGCAGGCGGAGGTCCAGGCCTCGGCCCAGGCGGCGAAGCTGGGGTCGATCGGCAGGTCGAAAATGTCGCCGGCCCTGATCTCGTCCATCGGCTTCAACGAGGTGTTGAAGACGATCAAGAGCGGGATCAGGAAGAACAGGGCCGAGATGATCAGAAAGGCGTAGAGGCCGATACGGCCCGGTGTGATCTGAAAGCCCCTCGGCTTCGGCGCGCTGGTCACGGCCACCTGATCGACGGCGACGGTCATGACCGCCTCCGCACCAGATAGAAGTAGGGCGCAAGCGCGGCGATGACGGCCATCAGCATCATGACGGCGGCGGCGGAGGCCTGGCCGATATTGGCCCGTTCGAACGCGGCGTCGACGACGAACTTCGCCGGCAGATCGGAGGCAAAGCCGGGGCCGCCATTGGTAAGCGCCACGACCAGGTCAAAGCTCTTCACCACCGTGATCGCCAGCAGCACGACACAGGTGATCACCAGGGGCTGTAATTGCGGCAGGATCACGCTGACGTAAGCCCGCCAGGTGGGAATGCCGTCCATCTTGGTGGCTTTCCAGACATCCCGGTCGATCGACCGGAGGCCGGCCAGCATGATCGCCATGATCAGCCCGGAACCTTGCCAGATGGCGGCGATAACGATCGTGTAGATGGCCATGTCGCGATCGACCAGCCAGTCGAACTCGAATGTCTCCCAGCCCAGCGAGCGAACGAAGGACTGCAGCCCGTCCGTCGGGTCGAGGAACCATCGCCAGGCCAGGCCGGTGACGATGAACGACATGGACAGCGGATACAAAAAGATGGTGCGGAAGGCGCCTTCCATCCGCACCTTGGTGTCGATCAGGACGGCCAGCAGCGTGCCCAAGGCCAGCGCGCCGGTAATAAACAGCACGCCGAAAATGAACATGTTGGCAAAGGAGACGTGCCAGCGATTGTCGCCCCACAGCCGGTCATATTGGGCAAGGCCGACAAGGTCGTAGTTCGGCAACATGCCTGACCGGGTAAACGAGACGTAAATCGTCCAGGCCATGCAGCCGTAGAAGCAGACGGTCATGGCAATGATCGTCGGCGTCAACACCGCCTTGGATGTGAGATTTCGCCCGAGTGCGCCAACCATGTCTCGCCCTCACCTTGTTGATGAAGATTGGGCCGGAGTGTCAGGCGACACCCCGGCCCGTCACCATAGTGGTTAGGAGTCGGCGTTGGCGACGATGTCGGAGAAGCGCTCGGCCGCTTCTTCGGCGGTCATCGACGGGTCGTTCCAGTATTCGGTCACCAGATCGGTGACCTGACCCTCGACATCGTTGCTGAACGCCAGCGCCATGTTGGGCAGTTGCGCGTCGGGGTCGCTGACGATTTGCTCGCCGATCGCCGCGCACGCATCGATCGCGCCGGCGTCTGCGTCCAGCCGTGCGGGCAGGGCGCCCTTATGGCGGTTGAACTCGACCTGATGCGCCGGGTCCATCATGATCTCGGCCAGCATGGTCTGGGCTGCGGTCGCGTCGTCTTCGTCAAGGACCGGGAAGGTGAAGACGTCGACGACCAGCACGTAGGCGTCGCGCGTGCCCGGCGCCATGTGGCAGCCATAATCCTCGCCCGCGACCAGACCGGCCGCGTTGAACTCGCCCTTGGCCCAGTCGCCCATGATCTGGATCGCGGCCTCGTTGTTGGCCACCATCATGGTGGCTTCGTTCCAAAGCCGGCCGGGGCTGCCCTCATCGACATAGTCGCGCAAACGGCCGAACAGCTCGAAGGCTTCGACCATCTGCGGGCCACCGGCAGCTTCGACATCATGGTCGACAAAGACCTGCCGGTAATAGTCACGGCCACCCGCAGCGATGATGATCGTGCGGAACAGCAGCGATTCCTGCCAAGGCTGGCCGCCGAGTGCGAGCGGTGTATAGCCGGCCGCCTGGATCTGATCGGCGACGGCGAAGAAATCGTCCCAGGTTTCCGGGGGCTCGACGCCGACCTCGTCGAAGATCGCGGTCGAGTACCACATCCAGTTGTCGGCATGGATGTTCACCGGCACGGCATAGAAGTTGCCGTCATGGGTGGCGTTCTCGACGATCAGCGGCGGCAGGTTATCGGTCCAATTGCCGGCCTCGGCCAGATCGTTAAGCGGGCGCAGCAGGCCTTCCTCGGCCAACTGCTGCACGGCGACGCCGATGTTCCACTGCATGGCTGTCGGCGGCTCGCCACCGGCAATGCGGGTCATGGCCGAGGCACGTGCCGCCTGGCCGCCGACCATGGCGCTGTCGACCCAGGTGCCGCCCGCGTCTTCAAAGGCATCGGCGAAGACGCCGATCGCGCGGGACTCGCCGCCGCTGGTCCACCAGTGAATGACGTCGGCCGTCTGCGCGTTCGCCATGGCCGCCGGCAGCAATGCCGTCATCACCGCCGCGCCACCAAGTAGAACCGATTTTCTGGTCATCTTGCTCCTCCCTCAGGTCCTTCACGGACAGATTGGTTGATGATTCTGGCGCAGCGTTCGGCGACGTTGCCTTGCCGCACTGCAAAATCGTAACGTTACGATAATCCAAATGCCACTTCGATTCAATAGCCAATTTTTCTTGGAAAATTGGGGATAATCGCTTATTCATCAAAATCGGAACGTTTGTATTTTGGCTTGGTTGCGTGGCTTGACCGCAGGCCGAGCCTCAAGGCCCACCTAGGAGGGCGCGTTGACTGATTTTCCATCGGATTTTGTCTGGGGGACCGCGACTTCCGCCTATCAGATCGAAGGCGCGGTGCACGAAGACGGTCGCGGACCAAGCGTCTGGGACACGTTCAGCCATACACCCGGGCGGACCCGTAACGGCGACACGGGCGATATCGCCTGCGACCATTATCACCGATATGGCGACGACATCGACCTGATGGCTGATCTGGGTGTCGGCGCCTATCGCTTTTCCGTCGCCTGGCCGCGCGTGCTGCCGCAGGGGCGCGGTGAGGCGAATG
>JANQGH010000047.1 GCA_028277405.1 Alphaproteobacteria bacterium
GGCGATGACGGCGCCGCGCACGATGTTCGACAAGATCTGGGACTCTCATGTGGTGCATGAGCAGGAGGATGGAAGTTCCATTCTCTATATCGACCGCCACCTTGTGCATGAGGTGACCAGCCCGCAGGCGTTCGAGGGCCTGCGCATGGCCGGCCGGCCCGTGCGCCGTCCGCTCTCGACCTTGGCCGTGCCGGACCACAACGTGCCGACATCCGACCGGTCGCACGGCATCGAGGACGCGGAAAGCCGCATCCAGGTCGAGACCCTGGAGGCCAACTGCCGGGACTTCGGCATCCCGATCTTCAAGATGGACGATGTGCGCCAGGGCATCGTGCACATCATCGGGCCGGAACAGGGCTTCACCCAGCCGGGCATGACCATCGTCTGCGGCGACAGCCACACCGCGACCCATGGGGCCTTCGGCGCGCTGGCCTTCGGCATCGGCACGTCGGAGGTCGAACACGTGTTGGCGACCCAGACGCTGCACCAGCGGCGGGCGAAGAATATGCGCATCACCGTCGACGGCGCCTTGCCGCCGGGGGTGACGGCCAAGGACATGATCCTGGCGATCATCGGCGTGACCGGCACGGCCGGCGGCACCGGCTACGTCATCGAATATGCCGGCGAGGCGGTGCGCGCGCTTTCCATGGAAGGCCGCATGACCGTCTGCAACATGTCGATCGAGGCCGGCGCGCGCGCCGGGCTGATCGCGCCGGACGAGACAACCTTCGCCTATCTGAAGGGCCGGCCCATGGCGCCGTCGGGGCCCGATTGGGACGACGCCGTTGCCCATTGGCGGACCTTGCCGTCGGACGAAGGGGCCGTTTATGACGAGGAGATAACCCTGGCGGCGGCCGATATCGCGCCGAACGTGACCTGGGGCACCAGCCCGCAGGACGTGGTGCCGATCACCGGCGCCGTGCCGGACCCCGAGGCCATCGAAGATGCCCGCCAGCAGGAGGCCGCGCGCCGCTCGCTGGACTATATGGGCCTGAAGGCCGGCACACGCATGCAGGACATTCCGGTCGAAAAGGTCTTCATCGGGTCCTGCACCAACGGGCGCATCGAGGATCTGCGCGCGGCGGCGGCCGTGGCCGACGGGCGGCGGATCGCGGACGGCGTTTACGCCATGGTCGTGCCCGGCTCCGGCCTGGTGAAGCAGCAGGCGGAGGCCGAGGGGCTGGACCGGATTTTCCTGCAGGCCGGCTTTGACTGGCGCGAGCCGGGCTGTTCCATGTGCCTGGCCATGAATGCCGACAAGCTGGCGCCGGGCGAACGCTGCGCCTCGACCTCGAACCGGAACTTCGAAGGTCGCCAGGGCCGGGGTGGACGGACCCATCTGGTCAGCCCCGCGATGGCCGCTGCCGCCGCGCTGAAAGGCCGGCTGGCCGATGTGCGTGAGTTTATGTGAGCCGATTTGAAGAACAGATGCGAATGATTGGACGATAGATGCAACCCTTTACGACGCTGACGGCGGTCGCCGCACCCTTGCCGATGGTCAATGTCGACACCGACATGATCATCCCCAAGCAGTTCCTGAAAACCATCAAGCGCACCGGCCTGGCCGAGGGCCTGTTCCACGAACTGCGCACGGACGAGCAGGGCAACCGGAAGGAGTTCGTGCTTGACCATCCGCACTACACCAGCGCGCAGATCCTGATCGCCGGCCAGAATTTCGGCTGCGGGTCCAGCCGTGAGCACGCGCCGTGGGCACTGCTCGATTTCGGCATCCGCTGCATCATCGCGCCCAGCTTCGCCGACATTTTCTATAACAACTGCTTCAAGAACGGCATTTTGCCGATCGCGACGCACGATGATCATGTCGACCGGCTGATGGAACACGCCCAGCGCGGCGCCAACGCGACCTTGACGGTCGATCTGCCGGCCCAGGAAATCCACGGCCATGAGGGCGGCGTGGTGAGCTTCGAGATCGATCCGCACCGCAAGCATTGCCTGCTGAACGGCCTTGACGATATCGGCCTGACCATGGCGCATGATCATCGCATCGACGCCTTCGAGGCGGCGCGCCGTGATCGCCACCCCTGGCACGATCCCGAACATCCCGACCAGCGCGCCTGAGCCGGGGTTGGCGAGGTGCTGCGCCCTCTGCGCCTGATCTGCCTGCTGGCATCGGTCATCTTGATCGCCAGCCTGTTTTCGCCGTGGCTTGCCGTCGACGGCTCGGTCTTCGCCGACGAGATTCCGCCGACGGTGACGATGCTGATGCCGCAACTGCCGCAATGGCTGGAGGCAGGCAGCATCAACGTCTATGTGCTGGACGTTGCGCGCCTGCCGGTCGACACCAGCGCCGCCCTGCACGGCATCGTCAATGCCAGCTTCGCCGACACCCTGGACGACACGGCCGTTCTGGACCCGTTCGTGGTGTTCGGCAGTGCCTACGTCGAAAACGATGATCGGCGGTATTGGGCGTTTCTGATATGGCTGACGCCGTTCGGCGCCGCGCTCAGCATCGCGGTCTATCTGATCCGCCGGCCCGCCTACGTGCCGGCCACGTTGGCGACCTTGCCGCCGATCGGCTTGTTCATGGGGTCCTTGATGCAGCGCGATCCCATCGCCTATGACAGCCTGACCGCATCCTTCTACATGGCCCTGGTGGCGTCCGCCGTCATCTGGCTGGCCGCGCTTGCCGCCTGGGGCGTCCGCATTCGCCACAAGGGCCCCTAAGGCCCCGTATCCGTCACAAGAAGAAGGCCGCCCACGGCCGGGAGAACCCTGTTCATGACCGCCAACAAATCGATCTTGCTGCTGCCCGGCGACGGTATCGGGCCCGAGGCGATGGCCGAGGTGGTGAAAACCGCCGACTGGATGGGCCAGCAGCGCGCGGTGGGTTTCGACACCGAGGAGGCGCTGGTCGGCGGCTGCTCGATCGACGCCGCCGGCGTGCCGATCACGGACGCGGTAATGGCCAAGGCCATGGACGCCGACGCCGTGCTGCTGGGCGCGGTCGGCGGCCCGAAATGGGACGCCGTCGACTTCGCCATCAGGCCGGAGGCGGGCCTCTTGCGCCTGCGCAAGGATCTGGAGCTGTTCGCCAACCTACGGCCGGCGATGGTCTTTCCCGCCCTTGCCGACGCGTCCAGCCTAAAGCGCGAGCTGGTCGAGGGCCTGGACATCATGATCGTGCGCGAGTTGACAGGCGGCGTTTACTTCGGTGAGCCGCGCGGCATCGAGACTTTGCCCGACGGCCAGCGCCGTGGCGTGAACACCCAGGTCTACACGACCTCGGAGATCCATCGGGTGGCGGCGGTTGCCTTCGACCTGGCCAGAAAGCGCGGCAATCTGGTGCATTCGGTGGAAAAGATGAACGTCATGGAATCCGGCCGTCTGTGGCGGGAAGAGGTGACGAAGCTGCATGGCGAGCAGTTCGCCGATGTCGACCTGCAGCACATGCTGGCCGACAATTGCGCCATGCAACTGGTGCGTAACCCGAAGCAGTTCGACGTTATCGTCACCGACAACCTGTTCGGCGACATGTTGTCGGACGAGGCGGCGATGCTGACCGGATCGCTGGGCATGCTGCCGTCGGCATCGCTGGGTGCCGCGGATGAGACGGGTCGGCGGCGGGCGCTTTACGAGCCGGTCCACGGCTCGGCGCCCGACATTGCCGGCCAAGGGCTGGCCAACCCCATCGCCATGCTGCTCAGCTTTGCCATGATGCTGCGTTACAGCTTCGATCTGGGAAGCGAGGCCGATTTGATGGAAACGGCGGTGGCCAATGTGCTTAACGCCGGAATTCGGACCGCTGACATCGCCACGTCTGACACCAAAAAGGTGTCGACCGGCGAAATGGGGCAGGCGATCCGCGACGAGATGGAGCGGCTGTCGGGTTAGCCGGACACGCCCGCCTTCTTCAGTTCGCCGTCCAGGCGGCCGCCGCACCACAGGAAGAACATGCGGAAGTCGCTGACCAGCGACCAGACGGGGTAGGTAAAGGTGGCGGGCCGATTGTGTTCGACGGTCATGTGGCCGATCCAGGCGAACAGGTAGCCGCTAACGATGGCGACCAGGACCAGCCACCAGATCCCCAGCACGATCGCGAGCAGCAGCAACAGCAGACCAAGCGCAGTGCCGAAATAGTGCAGGTTGCGCGTGGCCGCCCGCGAATGCTCGCGCAGGTAATAGGGCCAGAAGGCCGCGTAGGTGTCGATCTTGTCGCTCATGGCGCTAATCCCGACGGAGAGTGTGCCCTCGATTGGCATTGATGGGAAGCCGACCCTATATCGCCGGTGGTGACGAAAAGCGCGGGCATGACCGGTCGGAAGACCAGCCAAGCGCAGGCCTGCCTTGCGTTGCGGCGTCGGCGGCTGTAGTCAGGCGGGCTTTGCGCCCGTGCGTCATATGAACGCGCTGGGCGCGTGAAGGTGGAGTTGGGACCATGGGTTACAAGGTGGCGGTCATCGGGGCGACCGGCAATGTCGGGCGCGAGTTGCTGCAGATCCTGAGCGAGCGGGACTTTCCCGCCGACGATGTTATCCCGCTGGCGTCGGAGAAATCCGCCGGCCGCGAGGTCAGCTTCGGCGAAGACGAGACCCTCAAGGTGCGCGACCTGGCGACCTTCGACTTCCGCGGCGTCGACATCGCGCTGTCCTCACCCGGTGCGTCCGTCTCCGCCCAGTTTTCGCCGAAGGCCGCCAAGGCCGGCTGCGTGGTGATCGACAACACCTCGCATTTCCGCATGGACCCGGAGGTGCCGCTGGTGGTGCCGGAGGTCAACCGCGACGCCATCGCCGACTATGGCCGCCGCAACATCATCGCCAACCCGAACTGTTCGACCATCCAGATGGTGGTGGCGATGAAGCCGCTGCATGATCTGGCGGTGATCCGGCGCGCGGTGGTCGCAACCTATCAGTCGGTTTCCGGTGCGGGACGGGCGGGCATGGACGAGCTGTTCAACCAGACGCGCGGCATCTATGTGAACGACCCGGTGGTGAAGGAGACCTTTACCAAGCAGATCGCCTTCAACGTCATTCCCCATTGCGACCAGTTCATGGAGGACGGGTCGACCAAGGAGGAATGGAAGATGATGGTCGAGACCAAGAAGATCCTCGACCCAACCATCAAGATGAGCGTGACGTGCGTGCGCGTGCCGGTGTTCATCGGCCATTCCGAGGCGATCAATCTGGAGTTCGAGGACGCGATCTCGGTGGAAGAGGCGCGCGCGGCCCTGCGTGAGGCCCCTGGCGTCGTCGTAGTCGATCATCGCGCGGACGAGGGCTATGTCACCCCGGTCGAATGTGCAGGTGAGGATGCGGTCTATGTCAGCCGGATACGCGAGGACCCGACGGTCGACAACGGCCTCAACCTCTGGGTGGTCTCGGACAATCTGCGCAAGGGCGCGGCCCTGAACGCGGTCCAGATCGCCGAGGCGCTGGTCAACGATCATCTCCTGGTGCCGGCCTAAGCCCGGCTTTCGTCCAGCCCACTAAGCGGAGGTTCCCATGGCCGCATCGGCCCGTCCCCGTCGCTCGCTGTTGTACATGCCCGGCTCCAACGCACGGGCATTGGAGAAGGGCCGAAGCCTGCCGGCCGATTGCCTGATCCTGGATCTGGAAGACGCGGTCGCGCCCGACGCCAAACAGACGGCCCGCGATCAGATCACGGCGGCGCTGGCCGAAGGCGGCTACGGTGCCCGCGAGCTGATCGTCCGTGTGAACGCGATCGATACGCCTTGGGGCTATGACGATCTGGCCGCCATGGCCACGGTCGGTGCCCACGGCATTCTGCTGCCCAAGGTCGAAAGCGCCGACACGGTGCGCAAGGCCGGCGCGGCGTTGGCGGCCGCCGGTGCGCCTGACGACCTTGTCATCTGGTGCATGATGGAAACGCCGATGGGCATCCTGCGTGCCGAGGAAATCGCCGCCGCGCCGCGCATGGCCGGCTTCGTGATGGGCACGTCGGACCTGGCCAAGGATCTGCACGCGGCCCACACGCCCATGCGCCTGCCTTTCGTCACGTCACTGAGCTGGTGCCTGCTGGCGGCGCGGGCCTACGGCCTGGCAGTCGTCGACGGGGTCTATCTCGACCTGCAGGATGATGAGGGCTTCGAGGCCTCGTGCCGGCAGGGGCTGGAGTTCGGCTTCGACGGCAAAACTCTGATCCATCCCAAGACCATTGCGGCGGCAAACCGTGTCTTCGCGCCCTCCGAAGCGGCCGTTGAAGAGTCGCGCAAGATCATCGAGGCGTTCCAGGCCGCGCAGGCGGAAGGCAAGGGCGTGGTTTTGGTCGACGGCAAGCTGGTCGAAAACCTGCATGTCGAAAACGCCAAGCGCCTGGTTGCCCTGGCTGAGCAGATCTCACAGCTTGAGTCGGCTGCGGCCGCATAGCCCGCATATAGCGGAACACACCACAGCTAGTCGCACAAAACGAGAGCGGCACAAAATGCTGTTGCAATTGGTGTGAGAGGCTGCTAAAAGAATAGGCGTCAGGCGAAGGGAGCGATCCCTTCCTGGCGGTTGGCCCCCTCCTCCGAAGAAGTTGGTGCCCAACGCCATTGCCTGACGCCCGGTCGAACCCTTTCGGGTTCATGCGCGTTCGCGTGTGTCGACTTTTGCAATTCGCCTGGCACTGGCCTGCCGGGCGTTTCGCTTTTTCGGGGTCCGGGCAGGGAAGCGGCGAACCGCATTCCTACCCGTTCCACCGAGTTGGCCGTCGTTCCGTCAGCGTCAGCGCCAATCCATCCGGGTTGCCCCTTCCGTTTCGTCGCATCGCGCCGCCTTCCCGCCGACCCGCAGGGCTCCGACCGTTTCGACCGTCCCAAGCTCCCTTGCGCGTTTCCGTTCGACCTGGCCCGAAGGCCCAATCTCCCGAACCCACCCGATGGTTTCGACAACGTTGCCGCCATCGTCCCCACCGCCGGGAAACCCGATCCGAAGACCTGACCTCCCGTCAAAGGCGCCCATCATGGGACCGCCGCCCCGACCGGTTCTGCCGCGCCAGACGATTTCAGGCCGAAACCTCAAACCCCCCAACGCTGCTTCCCCGCCGGCTCCCAATCTTCCGCCAAACCATGCTCAACCCCGAAAGGCCTCGCCTGCCTGGCTTCCGCTTGAAAGCCCGCCCGACTGATCGTCACCCTCAACCGACCCGCAGGTCGCTTCGGACACCCGACTTCGCCGGACATGTCGACACGCTGCTTGCGTGCAAGGAAAGGTTCCTTCAAACTTGCCTTGCGAACAACAAGAGAATGACGTTTTGAAGAAGTTTTCTGTGCATAAATTTTAAAACAATCCCAAAACTATCCACAGCCTTTCCACGGCCCATTGGGCCGATCTCGACGGAACCCAGACGAGCCGCGCGATAGCAGCCATGCCATTACGCGGCGTGTCGACGGACACGGGTCTGATAGGGTTGCCAGCCCCTTTCTGATAACCCTCGCCAACGCGCGTATTGGATCATGGCCACCTGTCTCGTCGCGCCCTCAATCGACCATCTGCCCGGCTATGTGGCTGCCTTGCATCGAGGGTGGTCGCCTGACACCGTGCGCGGGCCGGAAACCATTGCCGAGCATCTCCGCGCTATCCACGACGATCCGGCAGAATTCCTAGCCGGGCTGAACGACGAAACACCCGGCGGCGACCCGGTGCAACTGCCCGACGGGTCGACCGTGCCACGCCTGCCCGGTTTTCATCGCTGGATCTGGGATGACGACTTCTGCGGCAGAATTGGTCTGCGCTGGCAACCGGGAACGTCGGACCTGCCGCCGCACGTACTGGGCCATGTCGGTTTCACCGTGGTGCCATGGAAGCGGCAGCGCGGTCACGCCAAGGCCGCTCTGACAGCGATCTTGCCGGAGGCGCGGCGATGCGGATTGAGGCATGTGGAACTGACAGCGGATCTCGACAATGCGCCCTCTCAACGCGTGATTCTGTCAGCGGGCGGTCGGCTGGTCGAGCAGTTCGAAAAACCAACGGTATTCGGCGGTGGCCAAGCCCTTCGGTTCAGGATCACTCTGTAGCCAAGCGAGGTGTCCGGCGAGCATCGGGCGTCTGAATTCGCGCACAAGTGTGCGCCAGAAGTCCTTGATCTTACGATGATTTGACTCGGCATAGGGGCCGGCGTACATCATTATCAATCAGGCCGTTAGACGGCCGATCGCCGCCCCCGCAGATGATTTCTCAAGCTTGGGCACCTGTTGATTGAGCCGAGGACAGCCATGGCAGCCGACGGACCCGCCACCAGCCGCCCCGTGTCGCCCCATATCTCCATTTACCGCTGGCAGATCAATTCGGTGCTGTCGATTCTGCACCGGGCCACGGGCGTCGCCTTGGCGGTCGGGACCTTGCTGCTGGTCTACTGGCTGGTGTCGGCGGCGGCGGGGCCGGATGCCTATCGCTCGGCGCAGGGTTTCATCGGGTCGTTCATCGGCCAGATCCTACTGATCGGCTGGGCCTGGTCCTTGTTCTATCATTTGTGCAACGGCATCCGGCATCTGATCTGGGACGCCGGCTACGGCTTTGAACTGTCGGGCATGATGCGGTCCAGCATGATCGTTCTGGGGACGGCAAGCGGCCTGACCGTGCTTGCCTTCATCATCGGCTGGATCGTGTGGTAGGAGGCACTGGCATGAGCATTCGCACCCCCCTCGCCATCGCCCGCAATCACGGTGCCGCCAAGGACGGCGTGCATCACTGGTGGATGCAGCGGCTGACGGCGCTCGCCCTCGTGCCGCTTGTGCTGTGGTTCGTGATCTCGATCATCAGCATGGCCGGCGCCAGCTATGAGCGGTTCACCGGCTGGGTCTCCAACCCGCTGGTCGCAGCCCTCTTGATCGCGCTGTTGGTGGCGACATTTTATCACGCCGCGATCGGTCTTCAGGTGATCTACGAGGACTATATCTCCAACCATCTGCGGCGCCGGGTCATCGACGTCGTCACCAAGTTTATCCTCACGCTGCTCGGGCTGGTCTCGATCATCGCGGTGATTGGATTGGCCGTGGGAGTGTAATTGAGCCATGACAAGCGCGTACGACATTGTCGAACATGAACATGACGTGGTGGTCGTCGGTGCGGGCGGGGCGGGCCTGCGCGCCACCTTCGGCATGGCCGAACAGGGGCTGAAGACCGCCTGCGTCACCAAGGTCTTCCCCACCCGCAGCCATACGGTGGCCGCCCAGGGCGGCGTCTCGGCCTCGCTGGGTAACATGGGCGAAGATGACTGGCGCTGGCACATGTACGACACCGTCAAGGGGTCGGACTGGCTGGGCGACCAGGACGCGATCGAATATATGTGCCGCGAGGCGGTGCCGGCGATCATCGAGCTGGAGCATTACGGCCTGCCCTTCAGCCGCACCGAAGACGGCAAGATCTATCAGCGTGCCTTCGGCGGCATGACCACCCATTTCGGCGAGGGCATCGCCTACCGCACCTGCGCGGCGGCCGACCGTACCGGCCACGCCATGCTGCACACGCTCTACCAGCAGTCCTTGAAGTACGAGGCGGAGTTCTTCGTCGAGTACATCGCGCTGGACCTGATCATGGACGAGGAAGGCGCCTGCCGGGGCGTGGTGTGCTGGAACCTGGATGACGGCAAGATCCACCGGTTCCGCGCCCACCAGACCGTGATGGCCACCGGCGGGTACGGCCGCGCCTATTTCTCCTGCACCTCGGCGCACACCTGCACCGGCGACGGCAACGCCATGGTGGCGCGCGCCGGCCTGCCCTTGCAGGACATGGAGTTCGTGCAGTTCCACCCGACCGGCGTCTACGGCGCCGGCTGTCTGATCACCGAGGGCGTGCGGGGTGAGGGCGGCTATCTGACCAACGTGGAGGGCGAACGCTTCATGGAGCGTTACGCCCCGTCGGCGAAGGACCTGGCCAGCCGCGACGTTGTCAGCCGCGCGATGACCGTCGAGATCCGCGAGGGACGGGGGCATGGCGACGACAACGATCACATCCACCTGCATCTGGAGCATTTGGATTCCGACCTGATCCACCAGCGCCTGCCCGGCATCGCCGAAACGGCGCGGATCTTCGCCGATGTTGACGTCACTCGACAGCCGATCCCCGTGTTGCCGACCGTCCACTACAACATGGGCGGCATCCCCACGAACGTGAACTGCGAGGTGGTCAACCCGACCGCGGACGACCCCAACCGCATCGTGCCCGGCCTGATGGCGATCGGCGAGGCGGCCTGCGTCTCGGTTCACGGCGCCAATCGCCTGGGTTCCAACTCGCTGCTCGACCTGGTGGTGTTCGGGCGCGCGGCCGCCCATCGCGCGGGCGAAACGGTCGAGAAGGGCTCTGCCCACAAGACGCTGCCGGGCGACGCGACGGACAAAGCGCTGGACCGGCTTGACCGGGTGCGCAATGCCCGTCCGGAGGTGCCGACCGCCGATCTGCGGCTGGAGATGCAGCGCACGATGCAGACCAATTGCGCGGTCTTCCGCACCGGCGAGGTGCTGGAGGAGGGCAAGCAGAAGCTGGATGTCGTCTGGTCGAAGCGCCCGGGCGTCGGCGTCAACGACAACTCCATGATCTGGAACAGCGATCTCGTCGAAACGCTGGAACTGGACAATCTGATGGTCCAGGCGGTCGCCACCCTGCATGGCGCGGTCAACCGGCACGAAAGCCGCGGCGCCCATGCGCGCGAGGATTTCCCGGAGCGCGACGACGAGAACTGGATGAAGCACACCGTCATCTGGGTCGATGACGAGGGCAAGAGCCGGATCGACTATCGCCCGGTGCATCTGCAGCCGCTGACCAACGACGTGCAATCCTTCCCGCCCAAGGCGCGGGTCTATTGATCTTCAAACAGCCGGGCTTCGGCGACGAGCGAATGTGTAAGGACTGATTGATGGCTGAACTCGCGCTGCCAAAAAACTCCCGGGTGACCCAGGGTGTCAGCCATCCGGTGCCCCAGGGTGCCAAGAACCCGCGCCAGTTCCAGATCTATCGCTGGAACCCGGATACGGGCGAAAACCCGCGCATCGACACCTACAACATCGATCTGGACAAGTGCGGCCCGATGGTTCTGGACGCGCTGATCCACATCAAGAGCGATGTCGACTCGACCCTCACCTTCCGCCGGTCCTGCCGCGAGGGCATTTGCGGCAGTTGCGCGATGAACATCGACGGCACCAACACGCTGGCCTGCATCCACGCCATCAGCGACATCGAAGGGCCGGTCAAGATCTATCCGCTGCCGCACATGCCGGTGGTGAAGGACCTGGTGCCCGACCTGAACCATGTCTACGCGCAGTACCAGTCGATCAAGCCGTGGCTGGAGGTCGAAAGCGCCGCGCCGAGCCGCGAACGGCTGCAGTCGCCGGAGGATCGCGAGAAGCTGGACGGGCTTTATGAATGCATCCTGTGCTTCTGCTGTTCGACCTCGTGCCCGAGTTATTGGTGGAACGGTGACCGGTTCCTGGGCCCGGCCATTCTGCTGCAGGCCTATCGCTGGCTGGCCGACAGCCGCGATGAGCATATGGGCGAGCGGCTGGACGCGCTGGAGGACCCGTTCCGGCTCTATCGCTGCCACACGATCATGAACTGCACCAAAACCTGCCCGAAGGGTTTGAACCCCGCCAAGGCGATCGCGGAGATCAAGAAGCTGATGATCGAACGCCGTTGATCGCGGCGGTGGTCGGACGGCGGCGGGATCGGGTCCCGTGAACCTGGCGGGCATGCTGGCCGCGCGCGCGGACGAGGGCGCGCCGCTGCGCGTGGCGGTGATTGGCGCCGGCAAGTTCGCGGCGATGTTTCTGGCCCAGGCCAGACGGACGAAGGGCCTGCACATCGTCGGCGTCGCGGATCTGGACGTTCAGCGCGCCCATGATGCGCTGACGGCCACCGGCTGGCCCCCGACCCAATTCGACGCCAAGGATGTCGCCCGTGCCGTGCGGGCGGGGACGACCTTCGTCACCGACGATGCCTTCGACCTGATCGACGACCCGGCGATCGAGATTGTGGTCGATGCCACCGGCAGTCCGCAGGTGGCGATCGGTCACACGCTGGACTGCCTGGAACACGGCAAACATCTGGTCAATGTCACGGTCGAGGCGGATGTGCTCGCCGGGCCGCTGCTGGCGGAACGGTTTCGCCGCGCCGGCCTGGTTTATTCGCTGGCCTATGGCGACCAGCCGGCGCTGATCGCCGAAATGGTGGATTGGGTCCGCGCGACCGGGTTCGACGTCATCTGTGCCGGCAAGGGCACGAAGTATCTGCCCGGCTTCGAATACAGCACGCCGGAGACGGTCTGGGACCATTACGGACTGACCGCTGAGCAGGCGCGGCAGGGCGGCATGAACGCGCAGATGTTCAACAGTTTCCTGGACGGGACGAAGTCGGCGATTGAGATGGCGGCGGTGGCGAATGCCTGCGACCTGACGCCGCCGCCGAGCGGGTTGGCCTTTCCGCCCGTTGCGGCCGAGGGGCTGGCGCAGGCGCTGAAGCCCGTATCGGTGGGGGGCCTGGCCGCCCATGCGGGCACGGTCGAGGTCGTGTCGTCGCATTATCCGGACGGAAGCGAGGTCGACGGCGACCTTCGCTGGGGTGTGTACGTTGTGTTCGAGGCACCCGACGACTATGTCCGCCGCTGCTTTGCCGAATACGGGCTGGCGACCGACGACAGCGGTCGCTTTGCCGCGATGTACAAGCCCTATCATCTGATCGGGCTGGAGCTGGGCATCAGCGTCGCGTCGGCCGGGCTGCGCGGCGAACCGACTGGCGCGCCGACCGGCTTTCGCGGCGACGTGGTGGCCGTCGCCAAACGACGCTTGGCGGCGGGCGACCGGCTGGACGGCGAGGGCGGCGCCACGGTCTATGGCCGGCTGGTGCCGGCACACCATTCGTTGAGTGAAGACTGGCTGCCGATCGGCCTTGCCCATGGCATCCAAACGCGCGCGCCGGTCGACAAGGACCAGCCGTTGCGCTGGTCCGATGTCGACATCGACGATAGCTCGCCTGCGGTCGCCCTCAGGCGTGATATGGAGGCCGAGGCCAGGGCCGGGCGCTAGCGCGGTCACTGACGCCAGGGGGCCTTGCGAAACTCGGTATCGACGTCGCTGCGGCTGAGCCCGATATCGCCCAGCATGCGGTCGTCCAACCGCGCGAGTTGGCGGCGCTGGCGCGCCCGCTCCGGCCATTCCCAGGTGACGGACGCGCCGAGGCGCGCAATGGCGGTCAGGATACGCATGAACCGCGTGGGGCGGGCGGATTGCTGCTTGGCGTCTAGTGAAATGCACGATTCATAGGTCGACATGGCTGTTTCCTCTTGGGTCAGAACCCACGTCTCCGTGGTCCGTGGGGAAAACATGCAGTGTCGGAACAGTTCAGACAAACGAATAGATTTTATGGCACGGATCAACATAGTTGATGTTAAGATGCCTCAGTCTGAGACAGGAGACCGGCCATTCATCCGACATTCGACATCGATGTCTTGCGGACGCTGATCGCGTTCGCGGACACGGGCAGCTTCACCAAGTCCGCCGAGCGGGTGCACCGCACGCAGTCGGCCGTCAGCATGCAGATGCGCCGGCTGGAAGAACAGGTCGGCCGGCCGCTGTTCGAACGCCAGGGCCGTGACCTGCAACTGACCGCCGATGGCCGCACGCTGGTTTCGTTCGGCCGCCGGATCTTGAAGATCCATGAGGAGGCGGTCGGCAACTTCACCGAGGCCAAGCTGACTGGCACGATCAAGGTCGGCACGCCGGACGATTATGCGCTGAGCATTCTGCCGACCCTGTTCTCGCGCTTCGCGGAGACCTATCCGGACGTGCATCTGGAGGTGCTGTGCGCGGCGTCCGAACGCCTGCGCGAGCATTTGAATGCCGGCGATCTCGACATGGCGATCGTGACCTGCAACGACGAGCTTGAGGCGGCCGACGGCATCGTCCTGTCGCAAGACCCGATCGTCTGGGTCACGTCGGAGACACACGACACGCATCTGCAGCGCCCGCTGCCGCTGGCCCTGTTCACGGAACCGTGCCAGTTCCGGCGCTGGGGCTTCGAGGCGCTGGACCGCGCCAATATCGGCTATCGCGTCGCCTATTCCAGCGCCAACATGTATGCCCTGTTCGGCGCCGTTTTGGCCGGCCTGGCCGTGACCGTGGTGGCGCAGACATCCATGGTGCCGGGCATGCGGGTCCTGCGGCCGGACGAAGGGTTTCCCAGCATGCCCATGGCGACGGTGGCCCTGTTCCAGCCCCACGGGCGGAAGAACACGGCGAGCACCCGCCTCGTCGACCATATCGTCGACAGTTTCCGGTCTCGCGACCCCGAAAGGCTGGTTTCCTGATCCAAGTCTGGTCGCTAAACTCCGGCGCCCGCTCGCTGCGGGCATCCGTATCGTTCCAGAACTGCCCCGTAGGTATCCGCCATGGATCTTGAGGAGATCAGGACCGAAGCCGAAGCGTTGGCGACGCTCGCCATCGACTACGCCATACAGATCATCGGCGCGCTTGCGATCCTGATCGCCGGCTGGATCGTCGCCGGCTGGCTTTATCGGCGGATCAAGCGGCGCATGCTGGCCTCGCCGCGCTTCGACAACACCATGGCGCCGGTCACGGCCGCAATCGTCCGCTACGCCATTTTGATCTTCGTCCTGGTCGCGGTGCTGGCCCAGTTCGGCGTTCAGACCACCAGCCTGATCGCGGCCCTCGGCGCGGCCGGCCTGGCCATCGGCCTCGCCCTGCAAGGCACCTTGTCGAACATCGCGTCCGGCGTGATGCTGTTGTTCCTGAAGCCGGTCGAGACCGGCGACTTCATCGACGCCGGCGGCATTGCGGGCACGGTCGACGAGATCGGTCTGTTCGCCACCAAGATGCACACCTTCGACGGCGTCTATCAGTTCGTGCCGAACAATCAGATCTGGAATTCGGAGATCAAGAACTATTCGCGCCTGCCGACACGTCGCATGGATGTTTCCGTCGGCATCGCCTACAGCGACGACGTGGCCGGCGCGATGAAGGTGCTGTCCGACATTCTGGCGGGCGACGACCGGGTGCTGGGCGATCCGGAACCCCAGGTGATGGTGACGGAGCTGGGCGACAGTGCCGTAACGATCAACATGCGCTGCTGGGCCAATCGCGCGGATTATTGGGGCCTGCTGTTCGACCTGAACCGGCGCGCCCTGGTCGACATCCAGGCGGCCGGCTACTCCATTCCGTTCCCGCAACGCGACGTTCACCTGATCGCCGACAGCGACGCGAACAAGGGCGCGCCCGATTCCGAAGCGACGTGAGGCCAAGCCCTCCGTTTAGAGTTCAGCCATGTCCACACAGCTGATCGAGGCGGCCCGCAAGAACGGGGCGAAGGGGCCGTTGCAGGCCTATGAGGGGCTGGTCGCCGACGGCCTGGTTCAACGCGACCCGGCCCAGGAAGAGGCGGCGCGCCTGTTGCAGCGGCTTGACGACCGGTTGGAGGGCTATGCGCCAAAGCCGGCGCCCACCGGTTGGCGGGCACGCTTGCGCGGCGATACCAGGGTGGAGCCGCCGTGCGGCCTCTACATCCATGGCGGGGTCGGACGCGGCAAATCCATGCTGATGGATCTGTTCTTCGACACCGCGCCGGTGGCGGCAAAGCGGCGGGTTCATTTCAACGCCTTCATGATCGAAATCCACGACCGTCTGCACCGCTGGCGCAAATCGGTCGGCAGTGATTTCGACCGCAAGCGCGGGCGGCACGTCGACGACCCGATGCCGCCGCTGGCGCGCGATCTGGCGGCCGACGCGTGGCTGTTGTGTTTCGACGAGTTTCACGTCGTGGACATTGCCGATGCCATGATCCTGGGCCGCCTGTTCTCCGCCCTGTTCGACGAAGGGGTCGTGGTCGTCACGACTTCCAACTGGGCGCCGGACGATCTCTATAAGGACGGCCTGCAGCGGGTACGCTTTCTGCCCTTCATCGACCTGTTGAAGGAACGGCTCGACGTCTATCACCTCGACAGCGGGGTCGACTACCGGCTGCAGCGGATCATGGGCGCGAAGACCTATCACTATCCGCTTGGGCCGGCGGCGGACGCCGCAATGACGCGGCTGTTCGACGATCTGACCGACGGCGCCGAGGTCGCGCCCCGGACGCTTAAGGTGAAGGGGCGTGCGGTGACCATCCCGAAGGCGGCGGGCGGGGTCGCCTGGGCCAGCTTCGACGAGCTGTGCGGCCAGCCGCGGGGCGCCGCCGACTATCTGGCCATGGCTGAAGCCTTCGACACCTTGTTCGTCACAGGAGTTCGGTGCCTGACCGAGCGGCAGAAGAACGAGGCCAAGCGCTTCATCATTCTGGTCGACACGCTGTATGAGAGCCGCACGCGCCTGATCGTGTCGGCCGAGGCCGCGCCCCAGAAGCTTTACGGGGCGGACAGCCACAAGCTGGAGTTCGACCGGACGGTCAGCCGGCTGATCGAAATGCAGTCGAAGGACTACCTGGCCTCACGGTAACCGACCGGTGATCAGGGTCCCCGGCCGGTGCCTTGTGCCGGGCGTGGTTTGGCCTTAGAAAACGGCGGACCCGGCAGGCGCCCAACTCTGTGGCCGCCGCCGATTGAAACATTTGATCTCTAGGAAGGACCCATCGATGGCACGCAACAAGATCGCCCTGGTCGGCGCCGGGCAGATTGGCGGCACCCTGGCGCTGCTCGCCGGATTAAAGGAACTCGGCGACATCGTGCTGATCGACATCGCCGAGGGCATTCCCCAAGGCAAGGGGCTGGACATCGCCGAGGCCTCGCCGGTCGAGGGTTTCGACGCGGACGTCTCGGGCTCCAACGACTATGCCGCCCTGGCCGGCGCCGACGTGGTGATCGTGACCGCCGGTGTGCCGCGCAAACCGGGGATGAGCCGGGACGATCTGATCGGCATCAATACCAAGGTCATGATCGCGGTCGGCGAGGCGATCAGAAGCAATTGCCCCGACGCCTTCGTCATCTGCATCACCAACCCGCTCGACGCCATGGTCGGCGTTTTGCAGAAGGTCTCGGGCCTGCCGGCAAACAAGGTCGTCGGCATGGCCGGCGTTCTGGACAGCGCGCGCTTCCGCTATTTCCTGGCCGAGGAGTTTGACGTTTCGGTTGAGGATGTGACCGCCTTTGTGCTGGGCGGCCATGGCGACACGATGGTGCCGCTGGTCCGGTATTCGGCCGTCGCCGGCATTCCCCTGCCGGACCTGATCGAGATGGGCTGGTCCACGGCCGAGCGCCTGGAAGAGATCGTGCAGCGCACCCGCGATGGCGGGGCGGAGATCGTCGGCCTGTTGAAAACCGGATCGGCGTTCTACGCGCCGGCCTCGTCGGCCATCACCATGGCGGCCAGCTATCTGCGCGACAAGAAGCGGCTGTTGCCCTGCGCCGCCTACCTGGAGGGCGAGTATGGCGTCGACGGCTTCTACATCGGCGTGCCGGTGGTGATCGGCGCCGGCGGCGTGGAACGCGTCGTCGAGGTCTCGTTCACCGAGCAGGAACAGGCGATGTTCGATAAGTCCGTCGCGGCCGTCAAAGGCCTGGTCGAGATCGCCGAGAAGATGCTGGCCGAAGCCTAGCCGGAATGAGGTAAGCCGGCCCGGGTATGCCGGGCCGGCGACCAGACTTAGGACCGCTGCTGCTTGAGCAGGTCGCGGATCTCCTCCAGCAAGACCTCCTCGCGCGGCGGCGCGGCCGGCTCCGCCGGCTTTTCCTCTTCCTGCCGTTTCAGCCGGTTCATGCCCTTGACCAGGAAGAACAAGACCCAGGCGACGATCACGAAGGTGATCACGGCATTGATGAAGATGCCGTAATTGATCGTCGCCGCGCCGGCCTCGCGCGCCGCTTCCAGCGAGGCATACTCACCGCCAGACAGGTTGATGTAGAGGTCGGTGAAATCCGTGCCGCCCAGCAGCACGCCGATCGGCGGCATGATGATGTCGTTGACCAGCGAGTTGACGATGGCGGTGAAGGCGACGCCGAGAATGATGCCGATCGCCAGATCGACGACATTGCCCTTCACCGCGAATTCCTTGAATTCCTTTAGCATGCTGTCCTCACTTTCAGGGTGGGGGAACCTTAAAGTTGGGGGTGATTGCTGTTAGGCGGGCTCAAGAACGCTCGCGCGTGTGGCAGCAGGTGGGCCGCCGCCATCCCTGTCCCCGAGCCGGGGAATCATGGCTCATGGTCCGGCTGAATGTCTAGAAAATAGACAGAGTTCAGTAATACACGTAAAGATTGTTACGAGCGTGCGCTGAGCGGTTGATCGCCGCGGATTCGTCGCCGTCGAAGGTTGCCGCAGAGGTTGCCGCAGACCGCTGCTTGTGCTTATCACTGTGCGGCATCGGGCCGCCGGCCCGGCCATTCCCAATCATCGACCCCACGGGACCGTCGATCATCCATGAATATCCATGAATATCAGGCCAAGGGCCTGTTGAAACAGTATGGCGTGGCCGTGCCGGACGGCGGCGTCGCCTACACCCCGGCCGAGGCGGTCGAGGTCGCCAAGACCATGCCCGGCCCGGTCTGGGTTGTGAAATCCCAGATCCATGCCGGCGGGCGCGGCGCGGGCAGATTTCAGGAAGACCCCGACGGCAAGGGCGGCGTGCGCGTCGTCAAGTCGGTCGACGATGTCCACGAGGACGCCAAGTCCATGCTCGGCGCGACCCTGGTGACGAAGCAGACGGGACCCGAGGGCAAGGAGGTCAAGCGCCTCTATATCGAGGATGGCTGCGCGATCGCGCGCGAGCTTTACCTCTCCTTGCTGGTCGACCGCGCGAGCAGCCGCGTGACCGTCATCGCGTCGACCGAAGGCGGCATGGAGATCGAGGAGGTCGCGCGCGACCAGCCGGACAAGATCGTCAAGCTGGCGATCGACCCGGCAATCGGCATGATGGGCTTTCACGCCAGACGGGTCGCCTTCGGTCTGGGCCTGCAGGGCAAGCAGGTCGGTGCCGCCGTGAAGCTGCTGCTGGCGCTGTACAAGGCCTTCACCGAACTCGACGCGTCGCTGGTCGAGGTCAATCCGCTCGTGGTCACCGAGGACGATCAGGTTCTCGCCCTCGACGCCAAGATGAATTTCGACGACAACGCGCTGTTCCGCCACAAGGACGTGGCCGAGCTGCGTGACGAGTCGGAAGAAGACCCGGCCGAGCATGAGGCCAGCAAGTACGAGCTGAACTACGTCAAGCTGGACGGCAATATCGGCTGCATGGTCAACGGCGCCGGGCTGGCCATGGCGACGATGGACATCATCAAGCTCTATGGCGGCGATCCGGCGAACTTTCTCGATGTCGGCGGCGGCGCCTCGAAGGAACGGGTGACGGCGGCGTTCAAGCTGATCCTGTCGGACCCAAACGTCGAGGGCATTCTGGTCAACATCTTCGGCGGCATCATGCGCTGCGACGTGATCGCGGAGGGCGTGGTCGCCGCCGCGCGCGAGGTCAGCCTGCACGTGCCCCTGGTGGTGCGGCTGGAGGGCACCAACGTCGAACTCGGCAAGAAGATCCTCGCGGAATCCGGCCTGCCCATCACAGCCGCCGACGATTTGGGCGACGCGGCGGACAAGATCGTACATGCCGTGAAGGAGGCCGCCTGACCATGGCCGTTCTCGTCGATAAGAACACGAAGGTCCTGTGCCAGGGCTTCACGGGTGCCCAGGGCACCTTCCATTCCGAACAGGCCATCGCCTACGGCACCAAGATGGTCGGCGGCGTCACGCCCGGGAAAGGCGGTACGGAGCATCTGGGGCTGCCGGTTTTCGACACGGTGGCCGAGGCACGGGAAAAGACGGGCGCCAACGCGTCCGTCATCTATGTGCCGCCGCCCTTCGCCGCCGACGCCATCCTTGAGGCGATTGACGCCGAGATCCCGTTGGTCGTCTGCATCACCGAGGGCATTCCGGTTCTGGACATGGTGAAGGTGAAGCGGGCGCTTGAAGGCTCCGGCACGCGCCTGATCGGACCGAACTGTCCCGGCGTCATCACGCCGGACGAATGCAAGATCGGCATCATGCCGGGGCATATCCACAAGCGCGGCAAAATCGGTGTGGTCAGCCGGTCCGGCACCCTGACCTACGAGGCGGTGGAGCAGACGTCTGCCGTGGGCCTCGGGCAGACGACCTGCATCGGCATCGGCGGCGATCCGGTCAACGGCACCGACTTCGTCGATTGCCTGGAGATGTTCCTGGCCGATCCGGAGACCGAGGGCATCGTCATGATCGGTGAGATCGGCGGCGATGCCGAGGTCAAGGGCGCGGAGCTGATCCGCGATGCCAAGAACGCCAAGCCCGTCGTCGGTTTCATCGCCGGCCGCACCGCCCCGCCCGGCCGCCGCATGGGCCATGCCGGCGCCGTGATTTCCGGCGGACAGGACACCGCGGAACACAAGATCGAGGCGCTGAAACAGTGCGGCATCCGGGTCGCCGACAGTCCCGCTTCGATGGGGACTGCCATGCTGGACGCGATGAAGGCCTAGTCCTCGGCGCAAGTGCTGCCATATTGCACTCACGAGACCGAGATGCCCGTGCGTCGCGCACTTTTAAACACCTTGCAATTCGGCGTAGGGTGCGGTGCGCGGCAGCGGAATACGCCAGCGACCCGCGATGGCAGGGGAAAGGGCACGTGGCCCGCAGATAAAGGCGGATACGTGCAAGGAGACGATGGGACATCACGCTGAACAGAGTTCGTTTCTGTATGCCCAAAACGCCGCCTTTATCGGCGACCTGTACGCCCAATATCTCGACGATCCTTCCAAGATCGATCCATCCTGGGCGACGTTCTTCAGCCAGTTGGACGGCGAGGACGCCGCGGCCCTAGAGGAGATCGGCCCAAGCTGGGCGCGAAACGGCAAGGGCTTGGGCAACGGGTCCGTGCCCTTCGGCGACGCGCTGATGGCGTTCGACGAGCAGGCGGACCCGGCTGGATCGTCGCCCAATGGCAAGGCGGCGGCCGCCGTTCCCGGCCACACGGTCGAAGAGCTCAGGCGCGCGACCCTCGACAGCATTCGGGCCCAGCGCTTGATCCGCGCCTATCGGGTGCGGGGCCATTTGGAGGCCGATCTCGATCCGCTGGGCCTGATCGAGCGCGAGCCGCACCCCGAACTCGACCCCATGTCCTACGGCTTCACCGACGAGGATTGGAACCGGACGATCTATGTCGACAGTCTGGGGCTGAGCACCGCGACGTTGCGCGAGATCGTCGACAGCCTGCGCAAAACCTATTGCGGCCGGATCGGCGTTGCCTTCCAGCATATTCAGGAACCCGACCAGAAGGCCTGGCTGCAGGAACGGATCGAACAGATCCACAACCGGACGGAATTCACCGAAAACGGCAAGCGCGCCATTCTGCACAGCCTGACGGCGGCCGAGGCGTTCGAGCGCTTCTTGAACCTGAAATACACGGGCACCAAGCGCTTTGGCCTGGATGGCGGCGAGGCGATGGTGCCGGCGCTGGAACAGATCACCAAGCGCGGCGGCCAGCTCGGCATCAAGGAGATCGTGCTTGGCATGGCCCATCGCGGCCGGCTGAACGTGCTGGCCAACGTGATGGGCAAGCCGTTCCAGGCGATCTTCTCTGAGTTTCAGGGCAATCCCGCCAACCCCGAGGAGGTGCAGGGGTCGGCCGACGTGAAGTACCATTTGGGTACGTCGTCGGACCGGGATTTCGACGGCAACACCATTCACCTGTCGTTGACCGCCAACCCCAGCCATCTGGAATGCGTCAATCCGGTCGTCGTCGGCAAGGTGCGTGCCAAGCAGGCCCAGCATAAGGATACCGAGCGGGTTCAGGTGCTGCCCCTGCTGCTGCACGGCGATGCCGCGTTTGCCGGGCAAGGCGTGGTGGCGGAAACCCTGATGATGTCGGAACTGCGCGGCTATCGCGTGGGCGGCACGATCCACTTCGTCATCAACAATCAGATCGGCTTCACGACGTCGCCCAGCTTCTCCCGCTCCGGCCCCTATCCGACCGACATCGCGTTGGCGGTGCAGGCGCCGATCTTCCATGTGAACGGCGACGATGCCGAGGCCGTCGTCCATGTCTGCCGTGTCGCGACCGAGTTCCGCCAGCGGTTCCACAAGGACGTGGTCGTCGACATGTTCTGCTATCGGCGCTTCGGCCACAATGAGGGCGACGAGCCGGCCTTCACCCAGCCCCAGATGTACAAGGCCATCGCCGAACACCCGCCGGTGCGCGCGATTTACGCCAAGCAGCTTGAGGATGAGGGGGTCCTGAAGCCGGGCGAAGCCGACGCCATGGTCGACGCGTTCATGCAGGACCTTGAGCGCGATTTCGAGGCGTCGGAAGGGTACAAGCCCAACAAGGCCGACTGGCTGGGCGGTGTTTGGTCCGGCCTGACCACGGCCACCCAGGACGACCGGCGCGGCACGACCGCCGTCGGGACCAAGGAACTGCAGGCGGTCGGCAAGGCGCTGACCAGCTATCCGGCGGACTTCAACATCAACTCGAAAATCAAGCGCCAGCTCAAGGCCAAGCAGAGGATGTTCGAGACCGGCCAGGACTTCGACTGGGCGACCGCCGAGGCCATGGCCTTCGGCACGCTGCTGGCCGAGGGCGTGCCGGTCCGCCTGTCGGGCCAGGATTCCGGCCGCGGCACGTTCTCGCAGCGCCATGCGGTGCTGGTCGATCAGGACAATGAGCAGCGGCACATTCCGCTGAACCATATCAGCACGGACCAGGCCACGTTCGAGGTCCATGACAGCCCGCTGTCTGAATTCGGCGTGCTGGGCTTCGAATACGGCTATTCCCTGGCCGAGCCGAACGCCCTGGTCCTGTGGGAGGCCCAGTTCGGCGATTTCGCCAACGGGGCGCAGATCATTTTCGATCAGTTCATTTCCTCGTCCGAGGCCAAGTGGCTGCGCATGTCGGGCTTGGTCTGCCTGCTGCCCCACGGCTTCGAGGGGCAGGGGCCGGAACACTCGTCCGCGCGGCTGGAACGCTTCCTGCAGATGTCCGGCGGCGACAACTGGCAGGTCTGCTATCCGACCACGCCGGCGAACTATTTCCACGTCCTGCGGCGCCAGCAGCGCCGGGAATTCCGCAAGCCCCTGATCGTCATGACGCCCAAGAGCCTGCTCAGGAACCGCGAATGCGTTTCGTCGATCGACATGTTCGCCGAACAGTCGAGCTTCCACCGGGTGCTCTACGAGGATGTGGAGCTGGCTGCGCCTGAGAAGATCAGGCGGGTCGTGCTGTGTTCCGGCAAGGTCTATTACGACCTGAAGAAGGAACGCGACGAGCGCGGTATCGACGACGTGACCATGGTGCGGCTGGAACAACTCTACCCGTTCCCAGCCCACGCGTTGAAGGAAGAGCTGGTCAAATATCCCAATGCCGATGTGGTCTGGTGCCAGGAAGAGCCGGAGAATATGGGCGCCTGGTACTTCGTCGACCGCCGGATCGAACGGCTGTTGCACGAGATCGATCACAAGACCAAGCGGCCGATCTATGCCGGCCGGGAAGACGCGGCGGCACCGGCGACCGGGCTGCTGCGGCGGCATTTGAAAGAGCAGGCGGCGCTGGTCGATGCCGCCCTGGCCGCCGCGTGACCGGCCAGGCGCCGTTCGCGAGCGACGATTGATGAGGGGCAGGACGCCATGAGCATCGAGATCACGGTCCCCACGCTGGGTGAATCGGTAACCGAGGCGACGGTCGCGCAATGGCTGAAAAAGCCGGGCGACCCGGTCGACAAGGATGAACCGATCGTCGAGTTGGAGACCGACAAGGTGACGTTGGAGGTCAACGCCGCCGAGGCAGGTG
Source organism: Alphaproteobacteria bacterium (assembly GCA_028277405.1). Lineage (GTDB taxonomy): Bacteria > Pseudomonadota > Alphaproteobacteria > DSM-16000 > Inquilinaceae > JANQGH01. The sequence goes on from JANQGH010000047.1 coordinate 23,688, forward strand.
TGCTGACCGACATCCAGGTCGACGAGGGCGACACGGTCGAGGTCGGTGCCGTATTGGGCTCGATCGGCGAGGGCGACGGTCAGGCGGCCCCGCCGCCCGCCAAAGCCGAGAAGGCGGCCGCGAAGGAACCCGCAAAACCCGAACCGGCGCCTGCTGCCGAGGCAAAACCGGCTGGCGACGGCAAGGCGAGCGACATTGCCATGCCGGCGGCCGCCAAGCTGATGCAGGAACAGGGGCTCGGCACGGGCGACGTCCAGGGCACCGGCAAGGATGGCCGGATCCTGAAGGAAGACGTGCAAAAGGCGCTGGACGCGCGCGGCGCACCGGCTGGCTCCGGTGCGACCATCGAACTGCCGGCCTTCGACCGGCCGTCGGCCGAGCCACGGCCGCAAAAGGACCGCGAGGAACGTGTGCGCATGTCGAAACTGCGCCAGACCATCGCGGCGCGGCTGAAGCAGGCCCAGAACACGGCGGCGATGTTGACCACGTTCAACGAGGTCGACATGTCGGCGCTGATCGCGCTGCGCAAGCAGTATCGCGATGCGTTCGAGAAGAAGCACGGCGTGCGGCTGGGCTTCATGTCGTTCTTCACCAAGGCCTGTGTCGGCGCCTTGAAGGAATTGCCGTCGGTCAACGCGGAGATCGACGGCACCGACATCGTCTATAAGAACTATTACGACATCGGTGTCGCGGTCAGCTCGCCCAATGGGCTGGTCGTGCCGGTCGTGCGCGATGCCGACCAGCTCAGCTTCGCCGGGGTCGAGGAGACCATCAACGGGCTGGGCCGCAAGGCGCGCGACGGCAAGCTGTCGATGGCCGATCTGACCGGCGGGACGTTCACCATCTCCAACGGCGGCGTCTTCGGCTCGCTGATGTCGACGCCGATCTTGAACCCGCCCCAGTCGGCGATCCTGGGCATGCACAAGATCCAGGAACGGCCGGTCGGCATCGACGGTCAGATCGTGCTGCGCCCGATGATGTATCTGGCGTTGAGCTACGACCACCGCATCATCGACGGGCGCGAGGCCGTGACCTTCCTGGTGCGGGTCAAGGAAGCAATCGAGGATCCCCAGCGCCTGCTGCTGGACGTCTAATCGGAACGGATATGACAGAGTATGGCCCGGACGGGCCGCGCATCGCCGTGCTCGACTCGGTGGAGTCGCTCGGCAACGCGGTTTACAAGTTTCCTTTCCTGCGCGCCCTGAAACGGGCCTATCCGAACAGTCACGTCACCTGGGTGGTGCATGAACGCACCACCTACGCCAACATTCTGCGCGATCTGACCCGCGACTATGTCGACGATGTGATCGCCCATGCCGAAATCGAGAAGCCGTTCTTTCACGCGATCAAGAAGCTGCGGGCGCTGCCGCGCTTTGACATCGTCTACGACATGCGCAGCAAGATCGTGCGCCTGGCGATGGCACGGGCGTTCATGCGCTATCGCCGCTATATCACCTGCGCGCCCGGCTATTTCCTGACGACGGGCACGTTGAAGATTGGGCACAAACGCCCGACCGATTGGGTCACGCGCTATGTCGAAATGGTCGAAGTGGATACCGGCCGCCCCGCGGATCCCAGCGGCTTCATTCCCTTTCCGGAGGATGCGGTCGCCGAGGCGGAACGGCTCTTGCCGGACGGGCCCCGCTATGTCGGGTTCGGCACGGGCTCAAACGGGCCGGAGCGGATCTGGCCGCTGGATCGTTACATCGCGCTTGCCAATCACGCCACGGCGAAGGGCTGCGTGCCCGTATTCCTGATGGGCCCGCGCGAAATGCGCTGGTTCGACGAGATCGTCGCCCGCGTACCGGGGGTTCTTCTGCCCGGCTGTGACATCGTGGACGGTAAGCGGCAGTTTCCCAACATACCGCTGCTTTACGCCATGGCGGCGCGGCTGACCGTCGCGGTCGCCAACGACACCGGTACGGGCCACCTGTTCGGCGCCGCCGGCACGCCCCTGATCTCACTGTTCGGACCGACCGAACCGTCCAAGTTCGGCCCCTGGGCCGACCCGCTGGCCTGCATCTGCGCCAGCAGCTATGGCGGCACCATGATGAAGGACATCCCGACCGAGGCGGTCATCGACGTGCTCGACCAGTTTCTCGATACGGGACGTTTTGAGAAGGATCTCGCGGCCTAGCGCGATGCGTCGCATCTAGCGGCACAGCGTGATCCGTGTCGGTCGGCCATGTTCGATCCACAAAAACGCGTTCTGGCCATGGCGGCGCGCCAGCCGGTGCATGTCCGCCAGCCTGGCGCCGAGCACGAAACGGCCGCGTTCGGCGGGCCAGATCCCCGCAAGGTCGATCGCCGAGGTCGGCAGGCTGCGCAAGCCAAGGGCCTTGAGTTCGGCTTCCAGCAGACGCCGCCGGATGCGGTTGACCAAGCTGGGCTGAGGCCGGCTGCCCGGGTTTTCGGCGGTCAGCACGGCGGCGGTACGGACGCGATAGCGTCGCAGAACCCGCTCGGTATCGCGGCAGCGAACGCCGATGCGCTTGTTCAGTTCCGGCGTTGCGTGCACCCGATAAAGGGTGCCGTGATAGGCGGCGATCAGGCCGGTCGGCAGCGCGGTCATGCGTCTTGTCCGGGCCGGCGGCTTGGGGCATGGTGCGGCGCCCGCGCGGCGACTTGAACCCCGTGATACCAGGACCAGCCCAGGACCAGCCATGAGCGACCAGGAATTCGATGTCATCGTCATCGGCAGCGGACCGGGCGGTTACGTCTGCGCCATTCGCTGCGCCCAGCTTGGCTTTAAGACCGCCTGCGTAGAGGAACGCGAGACCCTGGGCGGCACCTGTCTCAATGTCGGCTGCATCCCGTCGAAGGCGATGCTGCAGGCCTCGGAAAAGTTCGAGGAGGCGGTGCACGGCCTGGACAAGTTCGGCGTCCAGACCGGTGACGTGGCCTTGGATCTAAAGGGCTTCATGGCCCACAAGGACGGCGTTGTGGCCGACAATGTCAAGGGCGTGGAGTTCCTGTTCAAGAAGAACAAGATCGCCTGGCTGAAGGGCCGGGGCAAGATCACGGCCAAGGGCGAAGTCACGGTGGGCGACACGGCCTACAAGGCCAAGCACATCGTCATCGCCACCGGCTCGGACTCCATGCCGCTGCCCGGTGTCGACGTGGATGAAAAGCGCATCGTCACCTCGACCGGCGCCTTGGCACTGGCCGAGGTGCCGAAGACCATGGTCGTCATCGGCGGCGGCTATATCGGCCTGGAGATGGGCTCGGTCTGGCAGCGCCTTGGCGCGAAAGTGACGGTTGTGGAGTTTCTCGACCGGATCACGCCGGGCATGGATGGCGAGGTTTCCAAGCAGATGCTGCGCATCCTGAAGCGGCAGGGCATCGACTTCAAACTCGGTACCAAGGTGACGGGCGCCACGGTCGGCAAATCGGGCGTTACGCTGACGCTTGAGCCGGCAAAGGGCGGCGATACCGAAACCATGGAGGCCGACATCGTGCTGCTGTCGATCGGCCGCAAGCCGCACACGGAAGGGCTGGGGCTGGAAGAGGTCGGCGTGAAGGTCGATGATCGCGGCCGGGTCGAGATCGACGGCCAGTTCCGCACCAATGTCGAGGGCATCTACGCCATCGGCGACGTGGTGCGTGGCGCCATGCTGGCCCACAAGGCGGAAGAAGAGGGCGTCGCCATCGCCGAGCTGCTGGCGGGCCAGGCGGGCCACGTGAATTACGGTGCCATTCCTGGCGTGGTCTACACCTTCCCGGAGGTGGCCTCGGTCGGCAAGACGGAGGAACAGTTGAAGGAAGAAGGCGTCGACTATCGCGTTGGCAAGTTCCCATTTTCCGCCAACGGGCGCGCGCGGGCCATGAACGCCACCGACGGCTTCGTGAAGATCCTGGCCGACGCCAAGACCGATCGCGTGCTCGGCGTGCATATCATCGGCGCCGAGGCGGGAACCATCATCGCCGAGTGCGGCATGGCGATGGAGTTCTCCGCCTCGTCGGAAGACATCGCCCGCACCTGTCACGCCCACCCGACCTTGAACGAGGCGGTGAAGGAGGCGGCGTTGGCCGTGGACAAGCGGCCGATCCATATTTGAACCCGTGCCCAGCCAACCGTCGGACGACCTGATCTTTCGGCAAGCCGCGCGGGCGGACGTTCCCGAGGTCGTCGCGCTGCTGGCGGACGACATGCTCGGCGTCGATCGCGAGGTCGCCGGCGATGAGCTGGAGGACGCCTATTGGACTGCGTTCGACGCCATTGAGCGGATGGAGGGTGCCGAGCAGTGGGTCGTCGAACGCGACGGCCGCATGATCAGCTGCTTCCAGCTCTACTTCCTGCCCGGGCTCAGCCTGCGCGGCGGGCTGAGGGCCCAGATCGAGGCCGTCAGGGTCGTGGCCGATTTGCGCGGCCAAGGGCTGGGCGCCCGAATCTTCCGCTGGGCCATCGATCGGGCGCGCGACCGAGGCTGCATCCTCGTACAACTCGCCACCAACAAGCAGCGGCATGACGCGCAGCGGTTCTATGAAAAGCTGGGTTTCAAGGCGACGCATGAGGGCATGAAGCTGACGCTGGCCTAGGGAATTCAGCAGACGACCGATCTGACGTTGCTGTTTAGCGAAGTCGCGACAATCGAAACGCGTGACCCGCCATCACGTCTCGCGATAGACTTCGTCTCGGTGCGTTGGAGGTGGAGACGCGCATGCCCGACGTTCACGACCCTGTTCTTTCCAATGCCTCAAATGCGTTGCAAGGCGGCGCCCAAGATCGGGCCTTTGCCAATGGCCTGGAACGTCTTGTCGCGGCAGCCGACGATTTGGACGACTTCATTACCGAGACACAGGCCGTGGTGGCCGATCTCGTCGAAACGGATGTCGTTGCCTATGCCGAGATGAACCGCCGGACCTGGTCGTTCCGTGGCCGTTGGCCGGACGACAGGTCTGATCTGGGGGCGTTGCTGACGCGATACCATCAGCTGATGGCGCGCGAAGCAATCTGGTCGGGCAGCCGCAGTGGCATGCCGCAGCAGTTTAGCGACTTCATGGACGACGCGGCCTTGTACGGCACGGCCATGTATTGCGAGGTGCTCAACCCGCTTCACGTCAATCGTGGGGCCTTTTTCGGGTTTGGGGTCGACCCCGGCATCACCATTCAATTCGGGCTGTTTCGGCAGAGCCGGCAGCCCTATCCGGAATCGGCGCGCGCTATGCTGGTGCGATTGCGGCCGGCGCTAGCCCGCCTGTATGGTCTGTCGCTGGTTCGCACCTGGTCGCGCCTTTCGCCAGCCGACAAGCTTGCCGCGCTCGACGTGCCCTTGACGGCGCGACAACGTCAGGTCGCGCAACTGCTGACCGGGGGCATGACCGCCGAGGCCATTGCAGAGAGCCTCGCTATCAGCATCGAGACCAGCCGCAATCACATCCGCGCCGTTTATGATCGGCTGACGGTGCAGAACCGGGTCCAGCTCACCTTGGCCTTGACCAGCCAGCCGCCGGTTTGCCTGCCGCTAACCGATTGTTTCGCGGTTGGTTCCTATGCGGAGGCTGGCTGAAGCCTGGTTGGCTGCGGCTGAACCAAAATCGGCATCTGAAGGTGAGAGCCGGCTATTGCACGATTTGGTCTTGCGCCGACAGCGTCGTAACCGCCTGATGCTGCGACAGGAAAACCCGGCCGGTCAGGTGGGATAGAAAGTCGGCGCGGCGCAGCCGGTCCATCACCGGCCCCTTCACCTCCGACAGGTGAAAGGTGACGCCCATATCGTGCAGGCGCCGGTTGATCTCCTCCAGGCTCTTCAGCGCGCTTGCATCGATCTCGTTGATCGCGGGGCACATCAGGATGAGATGGTCCAGGTCCGGCTGGTCGGCGACCAGCGCGTAAATGCGATCCTCAAGGAACCTGGCATTGGCGAAATAGAGGCTTTCGTCGACCCGCACGCTTAGGATGCGCGGATCGGTTTCGACGCGGTGCCTCAGGACGTTGCGGAAATGCTCCGTACCCGGCACACGCCCGACGATGGCGATATGCGGCCGGCTGGTGCGGAAGAGGTAGAGCGCGATCGAGATCAACACGCCGGCCGCCACGCCGGGTTCCACGCCAAAGCCGAGCGTCACCAGAATGGTGACCGCGACGGCGGCGAAATCGGCCTTTGAATAGCGCCAGGTGCGTTTCAGCACCGAGAAGTCCACAAGTGTCAGCACGGCCACGATGATGGTCGCGGCCAGCGTCGCCTGCGGCAGGAAGAACAGCAGCGGGGTCAAAACTAACGTGGCGATCGCGATGCCGACCGCGGTGTAGGCGCCAGCCGCCGGTGTCTGAGCGCCGGCATCGAAGTTAACCACGGATCGGGCGAAGCCGCCGGTCACGGGATAGCCGCCGGAGAAGGAGGCGGCGATGTTGGCGCCGCCAAGGCCGATCAGCTCCTGATCCGGATCGATGCGCTGGCGCCGTTTGGCGGCCAGGGTCTGGCCGACGGAGACCGATTCCACGAAGCCGATCACGCTGATCAGGATCGCCGGCCCTGCCAGTTGGCTCCAAAGCGCCATGTCCAGGCTGGGCAGGGTGAAGGGCGGCAGGCCGGGCGGCACGTCGCCGACCAGCGCCACGCCACGGTCGGCCAGGTCGAAGCCCCAGGCAATCAGGATGGTGATCGCGACGGCCACGACGGGGCCGGCCTTGGCCAGGGCGTCGGCCAGGCGCGGCCCGACCCCGAGCGCCATCAAGGACGGCTTCATGCGGCTGCGCACCCACAGCAGAAAGGCCAGGACTGCAAGGCCGATCGCCAGCGTGATCGGGTTGGTCTCCAAGATGCCGCCCGCGAGGGACAGGGCAATGTCGTAAAGGGTGCCGCCGGATGCGGGGATGCCCAGCAGGTGCTTGATCTGGCTGGCGGCGATCAACAGGCCCGAGGCCGTGATGAAGCCGGTGACGACCGGATAGCTGAGGAAGTTGGCGATGAAGCCGAGGCGCAGGATGCCCAGGCCGAGCAGGAACAGGCCGGACAGAAAGGCCAAGAGACCGGCCGCGACGATGAAGCCGGCGGTGCCCTCGGCGGCAACAGCGCCGGCCGCAGCCGCGGTCATGAGCGACACCACCGCCACCGGACCGACGGCCAGCGCCCGGCTGGTGCCGAAGACGGCATAGACCACCAGGGGCAGGATCGAGGCGTACAGACCCATCTCCGGCGGCAGGCCGGCCAGCAGGGCGTAGGCCAGCGATTGCGGGATCAGCATGATCGTGACGATCACGGCGGCCAAGAGATCGCTGCCGAGCGTGTGACGCGAATAGGTCCGCGACCACTCCAGAATCGGCAGGTAGCGCGCAAGCTTTTGCCCGCCTGCCTTTGCCGAGGCGGGTCGCTTTTGTGACTGGGTCACGGTTCACTCCATAGGGCGCGGTCGCCGTGGGGCCGGCCGCATGCGGCGCCAAGTTGCGCCGGCTAAGGCTGGGTCAAAGGCGTCAGGCCACCTTCTCGGGCTTGGCCATGTATTCGCGGCCCTTCAACATCGCCCGCCAATAGACCGGCGGCAGAATCCGTTCCTTCAGGTACCAGGCCATCCGGCTCGGCTTGGTGCCGTCGATCAGCCAGCTTGGGAAGGTCGGCAACAGCTTGCCGCCATAGCCGAACTCCGCCAGGACAATCTTGCCCCGCTCCACCGTCAGTGGGCACGAGCCATAGCCGTCATAGGCGACGTCGATGCTGCGCTTGCCCATGTCGTGCAGCACGTTTTCCGCCACCACCGGGGCCTGCTTGCGCGCGGCCGCCGCCGTCTTGGCGTTCGGCATGCCGCCGACATCGCCAAGCGCGTAGATGTTGTCATAGCGCGTGTGCCGCAGCGTTTGGGGGTCGACATCGGCCCAGCCGGCCGCGTCGGCCAGCGGGCTGACGCGGATGAAGTCCGGCGCCTCTTGCGGCGGGCAGACATGGATCATGTCGAAACTGGTTTCGACCGTCTCCGTATTGCCGTCCGCGTCCGTCTTGGTGAACCAGGCCGTCTTCGCCGGCCCGTCAATCCGCACCAGATTGTGGTTGAAGTTGAGGCTGATGTCGTAGCGCTTCACATACTCCATCAACGCCGGCACATAGGCGTCGACGCCGAACAGGACGCCGCCGGCGTTGTAAAAGCCGATATCGATGTCCTTCAGGTGGCCGGCGCGGCGCCAGTGATCGGCCGACAGATACATGGCCTTTTGCGGCGCGCCGGCGCATTTGATCGGCATGGGCGGCTGGGTGAAGATCGCCTTTCCCTGTCTAAGACCGTTCACCAGCTTCCAGGTATAGGGCGCCAGGTCGTAGCGGTAATTTGACGTCACGCCGTTCTGGCCCAGCGTTTCGGCCAGGCCCTCGACGCCGTTCCAGTTCAGCTTCAAGCCGGGCGCCACGATCAGCCGCTTGTAGGTCACGATCTGGGTGCTCTCCAGGACCACGGCGTTGTTGTCGGGCTCGAACGCGACAACGGCCGCTTTGATCCATTTCGCACCTTCCGGCAGGATCGCGGCGATGTTGCGCCGGGTGGTCTCGGGATCGAAGACGCCGCCGCCGACCAGGGTCCAGCCCGGCTGGTAGTAATGGATGTCGGACGGTTCGATGATCGCGATGTCGAGGCTTTTGTCGCGGTGCAGTAAGCTGGCCGCCACGGAAATGCCGGCCGCGCCACCGCCGATGACGACGATGTCGTGGCTGGTCGGCGCCGTTTCGGATTTGTCGGCACCGGCGATGCGGCGCACGGCGCTGGACATGTCGTACCCCGCGTCGCGCGCCTTCATCAGAATCTCCGGCACCGGCATCCGCCCCGCCTGCGACAGCGCCCAGAGCGTGGTGGACCGGTTGCCCGACCGGCAATAGGCAAAGACCGGCTTGGGCAGTTCCGCCAATGCCGCGTCGAAGGCCGCGACATGCTCGTCCGTCACCGCCCCCGCGACGATGGGCAGGTGCTGGGCCGTAAGGCCGTTCGCGGCGGCGGCGTCCGCGATCTCGCGATATGTCGGCTGGTCCGGGCCTTCGCCGTCCGGGCGGTTGTCGATGACCGAGCGGAAGCCGGCCGCCGCCAGGGCCACCATGTCGGTTGGCATGAGCTGTGGTCCGACGGCGAGGTCCGGCGTTATCTTCTTCACGTCCATGGCCGTTTGTCCCTTCGCCCTTAAAGCTGGTCGACCGGCACCTTCAGGTATCGGGCGCCGTTGTCATCCGGCGGCGGCAGATGGCCGGCGCGCATGTTCACCTGGATCGACGGGATGATCAGCTTGGGCATGTCCAAGGTCGCGTCCCGTTCGGTGCGCATGGCGACGAATTCGTCCTCGGTGACGCCGTTGCGCACATGGATGTTGTTTTCGCGTTCCTCGGCGACCGTCGTCTCCCAGCGGATTTCGCGGCCGTTCGGCCCGTAATCGTGACAGATGAACAGGCGCATCTCGTCGGGCAGGGCCAGGATGGCCTTGATCGAGCGATAGAGCGCGCGCGCGTCGCCGCCCGGGAAATCGGCCCGCGCGGTGCCGCCATCGGGCATGAACAGCGTGTCGCCGACAAAGGCGGCATCGCCCATCACATGGGTCATGCAGGCCGGCGTGTGGCCGGGCGTGTGCATGGCAAAGGCGGTGATGCCGCCGACCTGGTAGGTGTCGCCGTCCTTGAACAGCCGGTCGAACTGCGACCCGTCGCGCTGGAATTCGGTGCCCTCGTTGAAGATCTTGCCGAAGGTTTCCTGCACGACCGAGATGCCGGTGCCGATGCCGAGCTTGCCGCCCAACCGTTCCTGGATGTAGGGCGCGGCCGACAGATGGTCGGCGTGGACATGGGTCTCGATCAGCCATTCCAGCGTCAGGCCCCGGCTGGTGATGTGATCGATGATCTGGTCGGCGTGTTCGTAATGGATGCGGCCGGCGGCGTAATCGATATCCATCACCGAATCGATCACCGCGCAGGCGGTCGAGGCCGGGTCCTTGACCACATAGGTGATCGTATTGGTGGCCTCATCGAAAAAGCCGGTCACCTCCGGTTTCACGGACGTGTCGACGGGATAGTGCGTCATTTCGCAACTCCGTTTGGTAGCGGGCTCAAGATTGCGCCGATCGGGCGGTCAGCAGGCCGGCAGGGGCCTGGCGCGCCAGCCACATGCCGATCAGCATGGCGGGAACGAAGATCATCGTGCCGCTGGCGCCCAGCGGTATGGCGGTCAGGGCCGGTCCGGGGCAGAAGCCGCCAAGGCCCCACCCGACACCGAACACAGCCGCACCGGACAGCAGGCGCGGGTCCAGATCGGTCTTGGCCGGCAGTTCGAAGCGGGTGTCGATCAACGGCGCCCCCCGTGCCCAGACCAGCCGATAGCCGACCAGGGTGACGAGCACGGCACCGCCCATGACAAAGGCGAGGCTGGGGTCCCACGTGCCGAACAGGTCAAGGAAGTTCAAGACCTTGGCCGGGTTCGACATGCCCGAGATGACGAGCCCGAGGCCGAAGATCAGGCCGGCGACGAGTCCTAGGATGATGCGTGCCATTGCCGTCAGCCCCCCAGCCCGTGGCGAACGAGGAAGACGGTCACAAAGGCGACGACCATGAACACCACCGTGGCGATCAGCGAGCGCACCGAAAGCCGGGACAGGCCGCAGACGCCGTGGCCGCTGGTGCAGCCGCCGCCGAACACGGACCCGAAACCGACCAGCAGGCCGGCCAGCCCCATCAAGACCAGGTCGCCCGAAACGGTCTGCTCGATCGGCTGTTCGCTGACCTGCTGATAGACAATCGGTGCGGCGATCAGGCCGACGACAAAGGCCAGGCGCCAGCCATAATCCTCCGCCACCGGAGGCAGCAGCCGGCTGGCGATGCCGCTGATGCCGGCGATGCGGCCCATGAACAGCATCAGCATGATCGCCGAAAGGCCTATCATCGCGCCGCCGATCGCCGACGCAACCGGGGTGAACTCCGTCATCTCAATCCTTCTTTCCCGGGCGTATTCGGGACATGGCCTTCAGAAAACAGGGTCGGCCCGTCCCGATCATTGATCCGGATCAGTTTTACACAATCACATTGGAAAATAGGATGCGGCACGATGACTTGAAAGACCGAATCCGATTGCCTGCATGGATTGCACGCCTGACACCGCAAGTTGGTATAGTAGGGGGCGTCACGCTCCTTTCGAGCCGATCACCTCGGTTCGCCATTCCCGTCTTCGGCTGATGCAGGGGTTGCATGGGCATTGTCACGGACGGCTTTTTGCCGTTGGCGCTGGCCTTCATCATGTTTTCGCTGGGCCTTGGGCTGACGGCACGAGACTTCGTGCGGGTTGCGCGCCAGCCGCGCGACTTCTTCATCGGCGCGCTGTCGCAGGTCATCCTGCTGCCGCTTGTCGCGCTGGTCATCGTGCTGGTCTGGCCCATGCCGCCGGAGATGGCCGTCGGGGTGATGATCGTGGCCGCCGCACCCGGGGGTGCGACGTCAAACATCCTGACGGCGCTGGCGCGCGGCGACGTGGCCCTGTCGATATCGCTGACCGCGATCATCAGCCTGGTCAGCGTGGTGACGGTGCCGATCGTGATCGCGCTTGCCTACACACACTTGATGGGTGGGGACGCGGAGGCCGATTTCTCCGTCGTCGGCACCGCGCTGGGCATCTTCGTGATCGTTGCCGTGCCCGTCATCGCTGGCATGCTGGTCAGGCGGTTCGCGACCGGCGCGGCGGTGCGGTTCGAACCGGCGGCGCGGGCGATCGCGGTCGTCCTGTTCATCCTGGTCGTGATCGCCGCGCTGATCCAGGAACGCGAGAACATCGTTTCGTATCTGGGCCAGTCGGGCCCGGTGATGCTGGTGCTGAACCTGATCATGATGCTGCTGGCCTACCTCGTGGCCCGGCTGGCGCGCGCCGGCGCCAAGCAGCAAATCGCCATCGTTATGGAATGCGGGCTGCAAAACGGCACGTTGGCAATCACCGCCGCTACCGTCCTGTTCGGCGGCGGCCTGTTCGTCGTGCCGGCGGCCAGCTACAGCATGATCATGTTCGTGACCGCTTTGCTACTGGTCTGGGTCCTGCGGCGCACGACACGGGCCGACTGACTGCCGGCCCCGATGGTCAGTGATGGCCGCCGGGCCATAGACAGTCGTGAGGCAGGCCCTTAGCCACTGGCCAGGGGCATGGTCCGATCGGTCAGGATGACCGGCCTGGTTTGCCTCACCGTGTCGCGAGCGGTCCCAGATCGTTGGTGACGTAGCCCTCGTACAGGACCTGGAACACCAAGTTGCTCGCTTCTTGCTCCTCGCCGTCCATCGGCCGTTCGATCGCGAGGACGAGCGCTGCCGGGCCGTCCCCGACGACGAAGGCCTCGGCCTCGCCGCCGGCCAACTCGGCGAAGGTGGCGTCGTGTTCGGTCGACCGCATGGCTTGCCAGGCGTTCAGCAGCGGGCCGGCCAGGCCCTCCGCCGTCGCCCGGTCGTCGTAAACCACCACCGCGACCCCATAGTCGACCGGACCGCTGGAAAGGTCGGCCAACATGCCCAGCCGCCAGGGCGGCAAAACCGGCTCGGCCGCGGCATCGTCGGCTTGCGGCGCTTGCGGCATGACCATCGCCTGAACCAGGCCGGCATCCCCGAACCAGGGATCGTTCAACGCCGAGGCGATTGCCGCCATCTCCGGCAGATCCTGCAATGTGGCGTCGGGCGGCCCGGCCATTTCCTCAATCGGCGACCAGGCAGCCGCATGCACCAAGCTCTCCCCATCCGACGCGACGCGTGACGATTGCCCCATGCCCCCGCCAAATGGACTTACGGGGTCGCGGGCGTCGCGATCGATGACATAGTCCTCGCCGCGCCACCAGGCGGACCAGTCGCCCACGGTTCGCGCCTGGTAGTCGTTGGCGAGTAAGGCTTGGCCAATGCTGTCATGATCGGCGCCATCGGCAAGGTCGAAGACCATCACCTCGTTGACCCCCTCGCCCAGCCACTCGGCCGACAACAGCGCCGAGATCTGGTCGGGCTCGAAGCCCACCCTTTCTTGCCAGCCGCCGCGCATGCCTAATTGAGCCGCCGAGGCGAGGGAATACGGAACGGCTCTCAGCCTTTGCAGCGGCGCCATCGGATTGTTGCGGCCCATCAGGCCGGCCAGCAATCCGGCTGGCGAGCGTACCGTGGCCGCCGTCGACGCCTCGACGTCGGAGAAGCCGATCAGCGCGCCGGAGTCCGTCAGCCAAACCGCCGGAACAAGCGCCATCAGGCTGGTCATCCGGTCCGTTCTCTGCTGCGCCGATGCCGAAGCGGACATGCCGCATACAAACACCATCGCGAGGGCCACGGCCAGTTTCTTCATGATCTTCCGTCTCCGGCTGTCTCCGACTTCAACCGATCGATTCCGCCGAACCCATGCTCCGGCGGTTCCAAGCCTGTTCGCGGGCGCTGAACGGACGTGGATCCTCCCTGTCTACAGCGATGACCGGCTGAACCGCATGACACAGTTGGGTCATCAACACGGCGTCAAGCCGCCTTCAGTGTTTTGGCCGTCGGGACGCGGAGGATGCCGACCGCGACCAGCAACGCGGCCACCGCGCTGATCACGGCAATCCACAGCCCGAAGCCGATGGTTTGCACCGGGCTTGTGCCGCCAATGCCCTGCCCCATCACCAGGAAGTAAGCAAAAACGAGCAACAGCACGAGACCGCCGAGGCCGATCATCAACCGCGCCGGGCCCCACCGAAATAGGGCGAACAGAAGCGCCAGAAGAGAGAACAGGGGCACCAGCCACAGGGCGTAGAGCGGACCCGCGTACCGGATAGATTCGGTCAGCGGCATGAGGGCCATGTCGAAGCCCGACAGCGCGTGGGCGAAGGCCTGGATCCAGGGCAGAAAGAACGTCACGATCAGCAACGCCGCGCACATGATCGCCGGCAGGCGGGCACCTCTAGCAGCCATCTGACACCCCTCGTGAACCGCTCGCCGACCCCGGAGCCGGACGCGGGACGGCGTGCGAACCAGTCTATCGACAGGGTGCGTTGCTCACGCGGCGGCCGCATGACCTGTTTGGGTCATGCGGGTTTTTGGGGGGCTTTGCCCGATCGCGCTGCGATGGCGCCGTGACGCCGCGTCCGGTCAGCCGCTCTGCGCGATGCGCTCCAGCAGGTCCGCCGTCGCCAGGGGTGCGGTCACCATCGCGTCGTGTCCGGTGGCCAGTTCCGAGACGGGCCAGCCCGCCGCCTTGACCCGTTGCAGGCCCAACACGGCCGGTCCGTAGGCCGGTGAGGTGCAGGTGATGTAGTGGGCGGGCAAGCCATTGCCGGTCGGGCCGTTCAGGGTCAGCGGCGTGGAGAATGTCACGACCGGGTGCGGTGTCAGCCGGGGCGCGACGAAGGCCGCATCGTCCGGATCGGTGACGCCGAAGCTTTCGACCGGGGCGATCGGCAGGCTGATCCCGCCGCTGCTCTCTTCGGCGGCCTTTTGACGGTCGGCGGCGATGTCGGGCGGCAGCAGGCCGAACCAGGTCTCGCCGTTCTCCATAACGGCGCCGTCGAGATAGATCAGCGAGGCGATCCTGTCGGGCACCGCATCGGCCGCCCCCGTGATCGGCGCCCCGCCGAAGCTGTGGCCGACCAGGACGACCTGGTTCAGATCCTCCCAGCGCAGGTGATTGACGATGTCCGCGACGAAGACGTCCATCGTGATGTCGCGGGACAGAAGGTGGGACCGCTCGCCAAGGCCGGTCTGGGTCGGCGTCAGAACCCGGTGGCCGCGCGCCCGCAGAATGTCCGCCACACGCTGCCAGCACCAGCCGCCATGCCAGACGCCGTGGACCAGGACGAAGGTTCGGCTTTGTTGGGCATCGGGCATTGTCGGGCCTCAGACATCGGGTGGTCGACCCACTGGTACCGCCTTGAAGGCGGCGTCACAAGCGCTCGCGCGCTGCCCGGTTGGTGATGTCTAGGCCGCGCCTTTCTCCGCGCGCGACCGCTTGTTGCCCTTCGGTCCCGGCTTCATGACGAAGCGGTGGTCTTCGACCAGTTGCAACAGGTCGAAGGAACTGATCATGCCGACCACTTTCTTCTCGTGCGTGACCACGGCGTGGTGGATCTTGTTCTTGCGCATCATGCGCGCGGCGGCGCTGACATCGTTGTAGGCGGGCAGCGCAAAGACCTGTTCGGTCATGATCGAGTTGATGGGCGTCGCCGGCTTCAGATCGGCCATCAGGTCGACGCTGCTGACCACGCCCAGCAATTCCTGTTCCGGCCCGACCACCGGGACGGCGTGGATGCTGTTATTGCCCATCATGGCCCGAACATGTTCCACCGAATGGTGGGGTTGGGCACAGACAACCTGGGTTGCCATCAGGTCGGCGATTTTGGTGTTCATGGTCTCCGCAACCCCTCATCCATCGAATGTCGGATCACGGTATGGCCCGGCATGCCGCCGGGCATTGAGCCATGTCAACCGGCCTGGCGCTCAACCATCCGCCAGCGTCACCGTGCCCATGCGGGACGCGTCGCGCCATGCGGCGTTGCGCATGACGTCGGCGATGAAGCCATAGGCGTCGGCCCAGGCCAGTTCCGCCTCCGCGCTCCAGCGCGCGCCCATCGCCTGTTCCAGCGTCCACAACAGCGCCGCCCCGACGGAATCGTAATGCGCGTCGGTGACGCCATAGCCGGTATGGCGCCGGCCCAGATCCTCCAACGTCGGCAGCAGGAGCTCGAAATGATCCAGCCCTTGGACGACGCCCGCCAGCGCGGTCATCAGCTTGTTCGATTGTGCCGTCAGGTCGGCCTCGGCGAACAGGCGACGGGTGGTCGGGTCGATTTCGAACAGGCGGGCGTAGAACAACAGGGCCGCATCCGCGCCCATCACCGCCACCTCGTCCCAGGTTTGGCGCAATAGCTGTATCTGTGTCGGCGTCATTGGTTCTCTCCTTCGGCGGCGTGTCCGTCGGGGGAGCTCTGCTTCGGATCGATGGGCACGGATGCGGTGGCTGGCCGGGCTTTAAGAGCCCCAACCGTGACGCATGGCGTTGATCTTCGCCCCTTGCCGCACGCGTTTGCGGCGGTGTCTCAGCACGGCGCGGATCAGGTCGTGAGCGGCCTTGGATCGCTCCAGCCGCGCCCGGCGCATGGCCCGCTGCTTCTCCTGGTGCCAGTCGTCCGACAGGTTCCGCTGGGCGCGCTTGCCGGCCTTGGGTGACGTGTAGGTTTCGCGCACTGTTCTCTCCTCAGGCTTCCCACCGCCTGCTGATGGCCAGCATTCGATGGCGGCGTGAATTGGGCGTAAAGGCGCGACGCTTGCCGCGACGTTTCACGACGGACCACACAACCGGTCCCGTCGCGCCCAGCTTTACGCCGCCACAAACATCAGATAAAATGAATTAATAAGATGAATTTGATCTCTGGAAGTGATTGATGGATTTGTCCGACCTGCGCATCTTTCGCGCCGTGGTCGAAGAAGGCGGCGTCACCAAGGCGGCCGCCCGGCTGCACCGGGTACAGTCCAACGTCACGACGCGCGTGCGCCAGCTCGAGGAGGATCTGGGCGTTCCGCTGTTCCTGCGCGAAGGCAAGCGGCTGCATTTGGCGCCTGCCGGGCAGGTGCTGCTGGACTATGCCAGCCGGCTGCTGGCCTTGTCGGACGAAGCGCGGGAGGCGGTGCAGGACTCGCGCCCGCGCGGCGTCTTCCGCCTGGGCTCGATGGAGAGCACGGCGGCCGTGCGCCTACCGGAACCGCTGGCGGAGTATCACCGCCGGTTTCCGGATGTCCGGCTGGAGCTGAGCACGGGCAATCCCGAGCAGTTGAGCGCCCGGCTGCTGCGCGGGGATCTGGACGCCGCCTTTGTCGTCGAACCGATCGCGGAGGCGCCGTTTGAAAAGGCGCCCGCGTTCGAGGAGGAACTGGCCATCGTCGCGGCAGCGCATCACGCGCCGGTCGGGCCCGATTGCGATCTGCCGCCGGCCGTGATCGCGTTCGAGGCCGGATGCCCCCACCGCAAGCGGCTGGAAGCCTGGTATGCCGACCGCGACGCGGTTTTCGAGCGGGTGATCGAGATGACGTCCTATCACGCCATGCTGGGCTGCGTGGCCGCCGGCATGGGCATTGCCCTCTTGCCCAGAAGCGTTCTGGCGACGTTTCCCGAGACCACGCGCCTGGCGGTCTATGACCTGCCGCCTGGCCTCGACAGGACCAAGACGGTGCTGATCTGGCGCAAGGGCGGCGGCGCGCCGAAGATCGCCGCGCTGCTGGACATTCTGGGCGATCTCCGCGCGGGCGATCTCCCCGCTGACAATCCTAGTGCAGCGTCGCCCCCTCCGGGCGGGCAATCTCAGACGGCGGCTCCAGCGCCCCGGTCATGATCGCCACCGCGTCGGACATCGAAATCTCGTCGGCCCGAACCACCGCGTGGCGCTTGCCCAGGCGATGGATGTGGATGCGGTCGGCGACCTCGAACACGTGGGGCATATTGTGCGAGATCAGCACGATGGCCATGCCGCGCGCCTGCACGTCCTTGATCAAGTCCAGCACGCGGCGGCTTTCCTTCACGCCCAAGGCCGCCGTCGGCTCGTCCATGATGACGAACTTGGTGGCGAACGCCGCGGCGCGCGCGACCGCCACGCCCTGGCGCTGACCGCCGGACAGGGTCTCGACCAGCTGGTCGATGTTCTGGATGGTCAACAGGCCCAGCTCTGTCAGCTTGTCCCGGGCGAACGCCTTCATGCGCTTTTTGTCCAGCATGCGGAAGGTTTTGCCCAGAACGCCGCCGCGAAACAGCTCGCGGCCCAGGAACAGATTGTCGGCGATCGACAGGGCCGGCGACAGGGCCAGGTTCTGATAGACGATCTCGATGCCCTTGTCGCGCGCGTCGATCGGCGTCGCGAACTGCACCGGCTGGCCGTCCAGCAGGATCTGGCCGTCGTCCGGCACCACCGCGCCGCACAGCGACTTCACCATGGTCGACTTACCCGCGCCATTGTCGCCGATCACCGCCAGGATCTCACCGGGATAGAGCTCGAAATCCGCCTGGTCCATGGCGGTGACCCGGCCATAGCGCTTGACCAGCTTGTTGGCCTGCAGGACAGGTTTGAGTGTCTCTTCCATCACCCGGATACCTTTCTCAGCCATTGGTCGATCGCGACCGCGATGATGATCAGAAGGCCGACCGCGAAGTCCTGCCACAGCACATCGACACCCGACAGGTTCAGCCCGGACCGGAAGACGCCCACGATCAGCGCACCGATCAGCGTGCCGATGATAGACCCCCTGCCGCCGAACAGCGAGCAGCCGCCGATCACCACGGCCGTGATGGAATCGAGATTGCCTTCCTGAAAGCTTTGCGGCGAGACGGAGCCGACCCGGCCGATCGCCGCCCAGGCCGCGATGGCACACAGGAACCCGCCGATGACGTAGACCGAGGTCAGCACGCGGTTGACCCGGATGCCCGACAGGCCCGCCGCCTCGGCATCGTCGCCGACGGCGTAGACATGCCGCCCCCAAGGCGTCCAGTTCAGCAGGTACCAGAACAGGGCGAACAGGAACAGCATCAGGAACGAGCCGGTGGTGAACTGGAACCCGAGAATATCGATGCGCTCGCCGAACCATTTCAGCATCGGCGCGGTGGCGTCGATGTCCTGGCTGCGGATCGATTGGGATTCCGAATACCAAAGGTTCAGCGCGAAGAAGATCGACCAGGTGCCCAGCGTGACGATGAAGGGCGGCAGGCGCAGGCGGGTGACCAGGAAACCGTTGATCGCGCCGCACAAGGCACCGACCGCGAAACCGATCAGGATGGCGATCGGCGCCGGAATGCCGAAATTCACCGCCAGCTTGCCCATCACGACCGAGCTTAAGACCATGATGGCGGCGACCGAGAGGTCGATGCCGGCGGTGAGGATGATCAGTGTCTGGGCCACGCCCAGAATGCCGATGATCGTGACCTGCTGGATGATCAGCGAGATGTTGAACGGCGTGAAGAAATTGTTCGCGATCACGCCGAACACCAGAACGCTGACCATCAGCACGATGACCGGAACCAAGGTCGGGTTCGCATGAAGAATGTGCTGCACGCTGCCGACCAGGGATCGGTCCCGATCCTGGAACGAGGCGACGTCCGTCGCGCTCTGGTCCAGGACCTTCTCGAAATCCTGCATCCCGCGCTTCGGGCGCCCGTCACCGTTCGGGCCGCTTTGGTCCGTCATCGGTCTTCCTCCCCCAAGGTGGCAACCGGGCAGGGCGGGCTCAGCCGCCCTGCCGCTGGCTTATGCTTCTTGTCTCAGGCTGCCACTAACCCCAGCACCGTTCCAGGCCTTCGGCCGAGGTGATCGAATCGATGCCGTCGACGGGCTGGTCGGTCACCAGCACAACGCCGGTGTTGAAGAAATCGAGGCCCTCGGTGTTGGCCGGCACGGTGCCGTTGTTCGCATGCTCAACGACGGCTTCCACGCCCATGGAGGCCATCAGCAACGGGAACTGCATCGAGGTCGCCCCGATGATGCCTTCGGCGACGTTCTGCACGCCTGGGCAGCCGCCATCGACCGAGACGATCAGCACCTGGTCGGCCAGGCCGAAGCTGTTCAGCGCCTCATAGGCGCCGGCGGCCGCCGGCTCGTTGATCGTGTAGACGACGTTGATGCTGGGGTCGCGCTGTAACAGGTTTTCCATCGCCGTGCGGCCGCCCTCTTCGGCGCCGCCGGTGATGTCGTGGCCGACGATGCGCGGATCATCCTCGTCGCCGATCACGTTGGGGTCGTTCACGTCGATGCCGAAGCCCTGCATGAAGCCCTGGTCGCGCAGCACGTCGACCGTGACCTGCGCCTCGGACAGATCGAGCATGCCGATCCGTGCGTTCGCGGCCTCGTCGCCCAGGGTCGCCGCCGCCCACTGGCCGATCAGCAGGCCGGCCTGGAAATTGTCGGTCGCGAAGGTCGCATCGGCCGCGTCGATCGGGTCCAGCGGCGTGTCCAGCGCGATGACCAGCAGGCCGGCCTCGCGCGCCCGCTCCACCGACGGCACGATGCCGGCCGTGTCCGACGGCGTGATCAGAATGCCGGCGGCCTCGGCGGCAATCAGGCTTTCGATCGCCTCGATCTGGGCCTCGTTGTCGCCGTCATAGGCGCCGGCGAACGAGCGCAGCTCGACGCCGAGATCCTCCGCGATCGCCTCGGCGCCGTTGCGCATCATGACGAAGAAGGGGTTGGTGTCGGTCTTGGTGATCAGGCCGACGATGATCTCCTGGCTCATGGCAGGCACAGCCGTCATGCACAAAGTGGCGGCGGCCGTCAGGGTGGTCAGGGAAAGGGATTTCATCTTGTCTTCCTCCCAAATGTTTCATTTCGTCTCGGCTTGCGCCGGTTGATGCCGTCGAAACGGCGAACGATGCGCTGGTCTCTTGTCGCCTCGGATCGCTCCATCTAGCGTCTGACGGGATTGGGTGTCAATAAATAAATCAATCTGATTTTGTTATTGAACTGTAAGCCTTTCAGACGCGCGTAGGCAACCATGCGCATGGTCCAGTAAAACTAAATCACATAGATTTATTTGCATCAAGCGGCTTATCGGCGCATGATGGGGATAGATGCGTGATCATCCCGGTCACGAAGGCGGACCAACACCCCGATGCAGTATGACAGGGGCACGCTGGCGGGCGAGCAGACCGGCCTGCGGGCTTACAACAGACGCACGATCCTCAATCTGATCCGCCAGTCGGGCGCGCTGCCCAAGGCCGAAATCGCCCGTCTCACCGGCCTCAGCGGCCAGTCGGTTTCCGTCATCGTCAACGGCTTGCTGAAGGAAAAGCTGGTCCGCAAGGAAGGCAAGGTGCGCGGCAAGGTCGGGCAGCCGACGACCCCGATCGCGTTGAACGAGGATGGCGCCTTCTCCATCGGCGTAAAAATCGGCCGACGCAGCCTAGAGGTCTCGCTGGTCAACTTCCTGGGACAAGGCATCAAGCGCAGCCAAGTCTTCTACGATGCCCCGAGGGTCAGCGAGGTCGAGCAGATCCTGAGGACCGAACTGGCCGGCGTGCTTGACGGCATCGGGCAGGCCACCCGCGACCGGATCGTCGGCGTTGGTGTCGCCATGCCCAGCCTGTTGCACGAATGGGCCGATGTGATGGGCCTGGCGGCCGCCGACCTGGTGGATTGGCGCGGCCTGGATGTCGCCGCCCTGGTGTCGGACATCGTGGGCATGCCGGTGGAGATCTACAACGACGCCACCGCCGCCTGCGCGGCTGAGATGGTGTTGGGCAATGCCATGACCCGGTCCAGCGCGTTCTATCTGTTCATCGGCACCTTCATTGGCGGCGGCATCGTGCTCGATCGCCGGCTGTTCACCGGCCCGCAGGGCAATGCCGGCGCCATCGGGCCGATACCGGTGCCGGCGGCGGGCGGCGGGGTTGAACAGCTTCTCGCCAATGGCTCGCTATTCACCCTCGATCAGGCGTTGATCGCCGAGGGCATCCCTTCGCAGGGTGAGATTGCCGACCGGGTCCAAGACCCGCGCGCGGCCGCACCGGTACGACGTTGGCGGGAACGGGCCAGCGAGGTCATCGCCTTTGCCGTCGCCAGCGCGGTCTCGGTGATCGATTTCGAGGAAGTCATCATCGATGCCATGCTGCATCCGCCGGACATCCAGGCGATCGTCGACGATGTGCGCCTTGCCCTGCGCCAGATCGACCTGACCGGCACCAGCCAGACCGTGATCAAGCCGGGCACGATCGGCCCCACGGCGCGCGTTTCCGGCGCCGCGGTCCTGCCGCTAATCCGCCAGTTTTCGCCCGACCAGATGCTGCTGTTGAAGAACCCCGCCTCGGTGCTGCCGGTCTGAGACAGGCTTTGGCCGGCGCGCTATCGGCCGCCGTCCCCAGCCAGCTCGCTTTTGCGCTGACGCTTGTAGTGCCGATAGATGTAGAGCGCGAACGGGGCCGACGGGATGATGAACCAAGGTGCCGCGATACCGGTGAACAGCAGGTTCAATAGGGCGAACACGCCGATCAGGCCGGCCGAGATCTGGACCGATCTCGGCTGCAGGCGAAGCCA
The DNA here is from genome assembly GCA_028277405.1 of Alphaproteobacteria bacterium. Lineage (GTDB taxonomy): Bacteria > Pseudomonadota > Alphaproteobacteria > DSM-16000 > Inquilinaceae > JANQGH01. Next base: position 45,622 of record JANQGH010000047.1, read on the forward strand.
GGCCAGGCCCGCCTCGATGCGTGTCGCCGTCCGGGTGAACACCGACTGTTCGGCGGGTTCGGCGTTGGATTCCTTGGCCGCGTCTTCCGGGTTCGGCGCGTTGCGGCCGTCCAGGCGAACCTTGTAGCTGGGCACCGGCTCGTCGATGTTCTTGACCGACTTGTCGCCGACGAAATCGAAGCCGAGGGCGAGCTGCTTGCGCGACAGTTCGTAGACCGTGCCGGAAACCAGGATGCCGCCCGGTTCGGCCAGGGCTTCCAGGCGCGAGGCGACGTTGACGCCGTCGCCATAGAGGTCTTCGCCGTCATGCATGACGTCGCCGAGATTGATGCCGACCCGGAACCAGAGTTGCTGGGCCTTGGGCAGATCGCGGTTTTCCGACGTGATCGCGTCCTGGATTTCGACGGCGCAGCGCACCGCCTCCACCACGCTGGGGAACTCCGCGATGACCGCGTCGCCCCAAGTGTTGATCTGGCGGCCGTCATGGCGCTCGAAATGCTGGCCCATGATGGCGCGATAGCGGCGCAGCCGGTCCAAGGTGGCGTCCTCGTCCGCCGCCATCTTGGTGCTGTAATGCTGGGCGTCGGCGCAAAAGATCGTGGTGAGCTTGCGCTTCATGGGTTCGAGCCGGTCTGGTTGCCCGGACCATATGCGCCATTAGGCCGCAAAACCCAAGGGTGAATTGCCGGGCTGGAAGTTGTGGCCGACCCGGCCGATGGTCTTGATCTTGGTCTAACAGAGGGTCAGGCCGGGCCTTCCAGAAGCGGCCGCAGGCGGTGTTCGAGTAGCTGATCCCAACCCTGCTCGTGCCGGTCGCGGACATGGCCGTCGTCCGGCCCCAGCGCCTGCCAGCCGGAGTGGACTAGGTCCAGGGTCGTCACGCCGTCCTGTTCGCGCAGCGCCATGGTCAACTGGGTGGTGAGCGGGGGCTGGTCGATCTCCCAGCTATAGGCGAGGTGGGCGCGCTTGCCGGAAGGCGCCTCCAAGGCCGTCACCACGCATTTGACCGGTGCGCCGGAGCCGATGCCGGGCGGGCAGTCCATGGTGAAGGCGCGCCCGTCGACCGGCAGGAAAGTGTTCGGCATCATCCATTGAGCGATCTTGTCGCTGTCGGTCAGATAGGTCCACACCAGCTCGATGGGCGCCTGGAATTCTATGGTGCGGCGAATGTCGGCCATCAGGACGGCTCCTCCCGTTCGTTGCGCTCCGCCTCCGCCTCGACCAGGGCCTTCAGCCGGCCGAGATTGGCATCCCAGAACCGCTCGTAGCGGCCAAGCCAGTCCCGCACGGTCATCAGCGGTTCGGGGTTCAGCCGGTGAACCCGTTCCCGCCCGCGCCGCGTGATGCGGATCAGATCGTTGTCCTCCAGCACCCTCAGATGCTTGGCAACGGCGGGGCGGGAAATGTCGAACTTCTCGGCCAGCTCGCCGGCCGTCAGGTCCGAGGCCATCAGATAGTCGAGGATCTGGCGGCGGTGCGGGTCGGCGATGGCGCCGAAGATGCCTTGCAAGCGATAGGTCAAGGGGCGGTCAGGTCCTCACATCGGGGCGCTGGAACACGGGGCATCAATTGGCGATTTGCCGGCGCACGCCGTCCCAATAAAGCGTGTTCCAATGGGTGTTCACGATCTGGCTGAGCGGCCCTTCCTCGACAGTGCCGTCGGGGCTCGGAATGCTCACGGCATAGTCCGGCACATTCACCTGAACCAATTCGATCTGGGCGCCTGTCGACGTGTCGCGAAAGGTCAGGACCAGGGTCGAGTCCAAAGCGCCGCGCTGGTCGACCGTGTAGACGGCCGGATCGGCCGCGCTGACCCAGCCGAAATTCCACCACGCCATCACGACCGTGTAGACGCCGTCGCCCGCTTCCATATCCAAAACCCGCGCGTGCAGGCCGCATTGCTCCGGCTGGAAGCAAAAGGCCAGGAGCTGGTCGCCGACCTCGCCCCGTTCCACCGGTTCGCCGTCGACCGTCAGGTAAGAGGCCGGCAGGCCCGTGATCGCCTCCTGTCCGCTGGCCGTCATGTAGAGGTCGAACAGGCTTTGTGCCGAGGCGCCGGCGAAATGCTGGGTCTGGCTAAGCGTGGCTGCCTGGGCGCCGGTTGCGGCAAAGGCGGTGGCGATCGCGATGGCAGTGATGATGGGGCGCAGCATGGTCATCCTCTTCATCTAGGCAATGACGGATGCCCACTATCTGTCACCTACAGGTTACATGTCAACCTCTTGTGTCTTCCTGGCGCATCCTGCGATCTCAGGCGTCGGCTTCCGTCTCGGCCAGAAATGTCTCGACCGCGGCGCGCCTGGGCATGGGGGCCACCGCGCCGTAACCCTGGGTCGACAGGGCGGCCGCCGCGTTGGCGTAGCGGGCGGCAGAAAACGGGTCGCTGCCGGCCACGAGTTCGGCCAGAAAGGCGCCGTCGAACATGTCGCCGGCGGCGGTGGCGTCGACCGTTTCGACCCGGCGACCGGCCACGCGGCGCCGTTCGTCCTTCGTGGCGACCAGCGTTCCGTCTGCGCCCAGGGTCAGGGCCACGATCTCCGCGCCCAGGCCGAGGTAGAAATCGCAGATGGCGTCCGGATCGTCGTGGCCGGTCAGGTGGATCGCATCGTCCAGGCCCGGCAGGGCGATCTGGCACTTTGTCATGGCCGCATGGATGACCGCGCGCGCACGCTCCAGCGGCCACAGGCGCAGCCTCAGATTGGAATCGTAGGACACGCGCACGCCGGCCTCGCGGGCGACTTCCATGGCACGGAACACGGTGTCCGCCGCGCTGTCGGAAATGGCCTGGCTGATGCCGGAGACGTGCAACAGCTTGGCGCCTTCGATGTAGTCGGCCGGCAGGGCGCCCGGTGTCATGCGGCTGGCGGCGCTGCCGGCGCGCAGATAGCTGAACTGATGGCCGTCCGGCCCGTGGGTGACGAAATAGATGCCGGTATGGGCGGCGTGATCCTGCTCGACATGGGCGCAGTCGACGGCTTCGGCGCGCCACAGGTCCAGAAAACTGTCACCGAACACGTCGCTGCCCAGCCGGGTGAGATAGCCGACCTTCGCCCCCTGCCGCGCCGCCGCGATGGCGGTGTTGGAGGTGTCGCCGCCGTGCCCGGAGAGATATCGGCCATCCTGCTGCTGGTTGAATTCCATCATCGGTTCGCCGAGGCAGATGATGTCTGGCTGCATTCCCAATCCCCCTTGTCGGCAAGGCTGCCGCTTTCTTGGACGCAAGAAACGGGCGGCTTTGCCCATGCCAAAGGCAGATACTTGCCGCTGAGCGAACAAACAGGGAGCCAGCGATGCCGTCAACACTGTCCGTTTCGGCCATGACCGGCGAACGCCCGGACGACCGGGTGGAGCGGTTGGACTGGGCCAGGATCGGCGAGGAGCTGAACACGCACGGCGTGGGCCTGACCGGCCCGATCCTGACAGCGGCCGAATGCGACGCGCTGAGCGGCCTGTACGCCGACGACACACGCTTCCGCAGCCGGGTCGAGATGCGCCGGCACGGCTTTGGCGAGGGCGAGTACAAATACTTCGCCTATCCGCTGCCCGACCTTGTGCAGGGCCTGCGGTCGGCCTTCTATGGCCCCTTGGCGGCGATCGCGAATGGCTGGATGGCGTCGCTGGGGCGCGACCTGCGCTATCCCGCCGCGCTCGACGACATGTTGGCGCGCTGTCACGCGGCGGGCCAGCCCCGTCCGACGCCCCTGCTGCTGCAGTACGGGCCAGGCGACTACAACTGCCTGCACCAGGATCTTTACGGCGCCGAGGCCTTTCCGATCCAGCTTGTCATCCTGTTGGACCGGCCGGGCAGCGACTTCACTGGCGGTGAGTTCGTGCTGACCGAACAGCGCCCGCGCATGCAGTCACGGGCCGAAGTGGTGCCGCTTCAAAAGGGTCACGGCGCCGTCTTTGCGGTGAACGAACGGCCGAAACAGGGCGGGCGCGGCGTCTATCGGGTGAAGATGCGCCACGGGGTCAGCCGGCTGCGCAGCGGCCGCAGGCATACGCTGGGTATCATTTTCCACGATGCGAGTTAGGGCCGATCCTCCCGCGCGGCTTGGCGCATCGCGGCGGCATTGCCGGCCGCCGTCTGCCAGACCAGGCACCGCGCGCTGCCGCCCATGAAGCACACATCCTGGCTTGGCACGGGCACCACCGCCTTGGACGTGTGCTCATCGATCAGGGCCAGGACTTCGGCATCCAGCGGACTGTCGAACTGCGGCACGTAGACGGCATTGTCGGTCACGACCGAATTCACATAGATGCCGCAGGCCGAACTGAACCGATCGTCCCAAGCGCCCTCGTCCGGCGCCGACGGCAATTCGATGATCGTGACGTCCGGGAAGGCGGCCGTCAGCGCCTCCATCACCTCGGTTCGAAAGGGCTCGTCATAGCGGTTCACGAACAGGGTCTGCGGGTCCGTGAACATCACCATGCCGTCGGCGTGGGCCAGCCCGTCCGGATCGTCGTTCGGGATGATCGCCACCCGTTCGATGCCGGGCAGGTCCCGCAGCGCCGCGACCCCCTCGTCATGGGACAGGCGATTATCCTCCAAAAACCGGTCCGTGACGATGATCCCGCCTGCACCATCGTCGACGACATTGCCGCCATCCAGGACCAAAGGGCTCGACGGGAACGAAATACCGGCCTCGTTGGCGATCTGCCGGAACCCGGCCTGCACCCCATCGGCCTCGCGCTGGTCGCCGCCCTGTGCGGAGGCGGCGTAGCGGAACGACACCGGGGCGTGCGGCTGAACCGGCGAGAAGTCCCGCACCCAGATGTCGAGCGCCGGCCGCATCAGCAACATCTCGTCCGGCAGGACCGCCGACAGATACTCGTAGGCAGCCGCGTCGGCCAGGATGACCACGTCGTCATGGGGCGCGATGGCCCGCGCGTAGGCGACCTGAAAGTCCAGAATGTCTTCATAGACATCGCGGTAATAGGGGTCGTCCGATGTCGGCGCGGACAAGACCAGGGTCATCCGCTCGTCCTGGGCGATCGCGTGCGTGCCGGGAACCATCAAGGCCATTGCCAGTATCCAATGCAGTCTCATGGCTGCCATCTGCCCCTCATGTTGACGACGCGGTGACGTCGGGCTTGGATGGTCACGCGCCATCCAGACGTTTGCGGTCCCACCTGCCCGAACGTACCATTGCTTCAACCCATCGCCTCTGGGGCAACGCCGCCCCGATGCGATTTGGTACAGTGAGGGATCTGATGACGGATTACTACGATCTCGGCAGCTACGGCCGGCCGGTCACGACGCGTTCGGCCGAGGCCCAGCTTTGGTTCAATCGCGGCCTGGTCTGGTGCTACGGCTATCACCATGAAGAGGCGATCGACTGCTTCGAAAAGGCGCTTGAGCACGATCCGGACTGCGCCATGGCCCATTGGGGCATCGCTTATTCGATCGGTCCCAACTACAACAAGCCCTGGATCATGTTCGACGAGCGCGACATGCGGGAATCGCTGGGCCGCGCCTATGCCGAGACCCAGGCCGCGCTGGCGCGCATCGACGCTGTGACGCCCGTCGAACGGGCGCTGATCGAGGCCTTACCAGCCCGCTATCCGCAGGCGGATCCGATCGAGGACTGCCGGCCCTGGAACGACGACTTCGCCAATGCCATGCGAACAGCCTTTGCCGCCCACCGCGACGATCTGGACGTACGTACGATCTTTGTCGAATCGATCATGAACCGTACGCCCTGGAAGCTGTGGGACCTGAACACGGGCAAGGCGGCGGACGGCGCCGGCACCGAAGAGGCCTTGGGCGTGATGGAAGAGGCATTTTCCGGCGCCCAGGCCGACGACGCCTATGTCCATCCCGGGCTGCTGCACCTCTACATCCATCTGCTGGAGATGTCGCCCTTCCCGGAACGGGCGCTGAAGGCCGGCGATGCGCTGCGCGACCTCGTGCCGGATGCCGGGCATCTGCGCCACATGCCGACCCATATCGACGTCTTATGCGGCAACTATCACGCGGTGGTCGACGGCAACCGCAAGGCCATCCTGGCGGATCTGAAGTTCTTGGACGACAAGGGTCCGATGAATTTCTACACCGCCTATCGCGTACACAATTATCACTTCGAGATGTATGGCGCGATGTTCCTCGGCCAGTACGCCCCGGCGGTCCGCGCCGCCGATGAGCTGATCGAGACCGTGCCGGAGGATCTGCTGCGCGTGCCCTCGCCGCCCATGGCCGACTGGCTGGAGGGTTACTTCTCGCTGAAACAGCATGTGCTGGTCCGCTTCGGCAAATGGCAGGAGATCATCGACCAGGAACTGCCGGAGGATCGCGAGCTTTATTGCGTGACCACGGCCATGATGCACTACGCCAAGGCCGTAGCGCATGCCGCCAGCGGCAACGTGCCAGCGGCGGAGGAAGAGCGACGAAGCTTCCTGGCCGCGCGCGAAAAGGTGCCGGACACGCGCTACATCCACGTCAACACCTGCCTGGACATTCTGGGCGTGGCCGAGGCGATGCTGGACGGCGAGCTTGAGTATCGGAAGGGCAATTACGATACGGCGTTCGCCCATCTGCGCGAGGCCGTCGCGCGCGACGACGCGCTGCCCTATGACGAACCCTGGGGCTGGATGCAGCCGCCGCGCCACGCGCTGGGCGCCCTGTTGCTGGAGCAGGGACGGCCGGAAGAGGCCGAGGCGGTCTACCGGGCCGATCTGGGCATCGACGGCACGCTGAACCGGTCCAGCCAGAATCCGGACAATGTCTGGAGCCTGCACGGCCTGCACGAATGCCTCGTCCGGCGTGGCGAACTGGCGGAGGCCGCGATCATCAAGCAGCGGCTGGAGCTGGCCTCGGCCAGGGCCGACGTGCCGATCAAGGCCTCATGCTATTGCCGTCTGCAGCACGCGGCATGATCCGCGCCATGGGACGCGCCTTTTGATGCGAATCTATCGAGACCTCGTCGACTGGTATCCGCTGATCTCAATCGTCGAAGAGTACGCGGAGGAAGCCGACCATCTTGTTAAGGTCGTCGAGGCGACGGCCGGAGGCGCGGCGTCGAGCCTGCTGGAGCTGGGGGCGGGTGCGGGCCATTTGGCATCGCACCTGAAGGCCCGCTTTGCGTGTACGCTGACGGATCTGTCGCCGGAGATGCTTGATCTCAGCCGTGACCTCAATCCGGAATGCACGCACGTACAGGGTGACATGCGGTCAATGCGGCTGGGGCAGACGTTCGACGTCGTGCTGATCCACGACGCGATCGGCTACATGATCACGAGAGAAGATCTCGCCGCCGCGATCGAAACCGCGCGCGCCCACCTGGCGCCGGAAGGCGTTGCCATCTTCATCCCCGACCTGATCAGGGACGCATTCGAGCCGACCGTCCATAGCGGCGGGGCCGACCTGCCCGACGGACGGGCCCTGCGTTACATGGAATGGGCCCACGATCCCGACCCCGCCGATACGGTGGTGGATGTGGATTTCTGCCTCATGATCCGCGAGCCCGGCCGTGACGTGCGGGTCGAGCACGACAAGCATATCGAGGGCCTGTTCGATCGGGCGACCTGGCGCGGCCTGATCGAACAAGCGGGCCTGATGCTTTTGGATGTCGATGTGCCCGACCCGTACGCGGACGAGCATGAGGTGTTCGTGGCGCGGCATCGCGGGGCAGGCGCCTGATCGCACCAGGTGCTTGCCATCGTCGGCAAATAGGCGCTGAATTCCGGCTGATCGGCAGCCAGGGAGGGACTAGCGATGTCCCCAAACACGCACTTGAACACGTACCTGACGTTCGACGGCAATTGCCGCGAGGCATTTGAGTTCTACAAGTCCGTCTTCGGCGGTGATTTCAGCGCCTTTCAGACCTTTGGCGACGCCCCGCCCGACATGCCCATCGCCGATGCGGACAAGGACCGGGTGATGCATGTCTCCCTGCCGGTCGGCGGGTCGACCTTGATGGGCAGCGACACGGCGGGCGGCTTCGGTGGCCCCGTCGTGGTCGGCAACAACTTCTCGATCAGCATCGCGCCGGAGAGCAAGCAGCAGTGCGACGACCTGTTCGCCAAGCTGAGCGACGGGGGCGAAGTGCGCATGAAGATGCAGGACACCTTCTGGGGTGCCTATTTCGGCATGTGCAAGGACCGTTTCGACATCAACTGGATGATCAATCACGACACCAGTTCGGGCGGTTAACCGATCGCGGAACGATGGCCCGGTCCGGACGGCAGCCGCGCCAACAAGTCGACACCGCACTGGGCCCAGAAGTCGATCAGGTCGATGAGGACCCAGTTCTCGTGCAGCCGGTCGCCGCGCCGCACGTAGAAATCCATCAAATTCATGCCGATCGGTTTGCCGGTCGGCGCCAGGCCGTGAAACGGGGCGCCATTGAAGGTGCCCTGCAGGCTGGGCCAGCCGGTGAACGCGGCCGTGACGCCATCGGCGATGCGCGCCTGGTGATGGCCGCCGCGCCGGTCGGGAAAGCTGGCCACCGAGGGGCCCTGGGCATAGTCCTGGAATTCCTGGAACCCGTGGCAGGAACCGATGCCCCACGGCCCGTGCCAGACCATGTCGGTATGCCAGAACCGGTCCATGCCCATGCTGGCCAGACCGCGCTCGTCCAGGCGGTTGCAGCCGCCGACCATGCCTTCGACCAGGTCCAGCGTCGCCCCTGTCTCGTTCGGATCCTGTACCGCACGGCTGAGCCCGTTCCGAAGGACCGGCCCGGGCGGCACATCGGCACGCCCCTCGAACGGCGGCAAGAGGTCATATCCGGCCTGTGCCGCGAGCCCGAGAACGTCGAACAGACAGCGGATCTCCTGCACGCGACCTTGTTCGACCCGGTAGAACTCGCCGAACCTCAGTCTTGCCTCGCGTCCGGTTGCCGGAATGCCAAGCCAGTTACGCTCGAACACGCCGGTAAAATCACCGGTCGTCGCGACCCAGGTCTGGCTTTCAAACACGCCGCCCAGGAAAAGATAGGGTTCGCGACGAAGCGCAAGAAATGAATGCGCGAGCGGTTGGTAGACAGTTTCGAATAGCGCACTGCGGCCGGTGAGCGTGCCGATCGGCGCCGGTCCGAAAAACCTGCAGTCCTGGTCAAAGGCGGATTCCACCGGCCATGACGAACGCGGGCCTTCGGATGTGGTCGATTGCCATATCTCCCAGACCAGGTCCTTTGCTGCCTGTATGTCCAACGCACCATCCCATCGAGCCCTTGCCGGCGTCCCATGCTAATGCAGAAGCAGGGCGTTGGTCTGCTCGCTTTGTTGTTGAGCTTGTGGCGTTGGTTAACCGGTGGGCTTTGATCCGGGCCTGACAAACGCGCCGCCGCGCCAGCCGCGGAACGGGCGCAGGCATTCCAAGCCGGATTGAGCGCCGTCAATGCGGCTGGGCCAAGGGCGTGATGTTGTGATCCGCACCCGTCCCCCAACCCCCATCAAAGGAAATCCGTGTCCATGCCAGAGATGATGAAAGCCGCCATTTTTGTTGAGCCCGGGCGAATCGTCCTCGACGACAAGCCGGTGCCCGATGTCGGCCCGAACGATGCGCTGGTGCGCATCACCACGACCACGATCTGCGGCACCGACGTTCATATTCTCAAAGGCGAATACCCGGTCGAAAAGGGCCTGACCGTGGGCCACGAGCCCGTCGGCGTGATCGAAAAGCTGGGCGGCAATGTCGAGGGCTATGAAGAAGGCCAGCGCGTCATCGCCGGGGCCATTTGCCCCAGCGGCCATTCGAACGCCTGCCTTGACGGTCTGGCGGCCCAGGATGGCCAGAGCCAGGCGCACGGGCTGAAGCCGATGGGCGGCTGGCGCTTCGGCAACACCATCGACGGGACGCAGGCTGAGTATGTTCTCGTGCCCGATGCCATGGCCAATCTGGCCCCGGTGCCCGACGGCCTGACCGACGAGCAAGTGTTGATGTGCCCGGACATCATGTCGACCGGTTTTGCCGGTGCGGAGGCCGCCAACATCAAGATCGGCGACACCGTCGCGGTGTTCGCCCAGGGGCCGATCGGCCTGTGCGCCACGGCGGGCGCGAAACTGAAGGGCGCGACGACCATCTTCGCCGTCGAATCGGTGCCGGAACGTATGAAGATGGCGGTGGCCATGGGCGCGGACGCGGTGATCGACTTCAGCAAGTCCGACCCGGTGGAGGAGATCATGCGCCTCACCGACGGGCGCGGCGTCGACGCCTCGATCGAGGCCCTGGGCCTGCAATCGACCTTCGAAGGGTCGCTCCGCGTGCTGAAGCCGGGCGGCACGATGTCCAGCCTCGGCGTCTATTCCGGCGATCTGACGATCCCGCTGGCCGCGTTCAATGCCGGGCTCGGCGACAACAAGATCGTGACCTCGCTGTGTCCCGGCGGGAAGGAGAGAATGCGCCGGCTGATGAACGTCATCGCATCCGGGCGGGTGGATCTGAACCCGATGGTCACGCACCGCTACGGGCTGGACCGCATCGAGGACGCCTACGACCTGTTCGCCAACCAGCGCGACGGCGTGATGAAGGTGGCGATCACGCCCTAAAACGGATCGGGGAGATCTTCGGGCGGAAGGATGCCCGGAGATCTCTCGCATTGCCTGCCCGATCGTCAGCCCGTTGACCGGCGCTTCCATGACCGTCGACGGTTCCGTCCGCCAAGCCAAGTCCTCCGCCATGTGACCGCCCACATCTGAACTCTGAAGCCTCGATTTGAAGTTGCGCGCCGGGTGGTCGATAGTGGTGCAACAATCATCGCGAACGAATCGCCTCGGTGGCCGGCTGCGGAACCGGCGCCAGGTTGAGATCGACCGATGCGGGGGGAAGACGCAATGAGCACCATCTTAGGCGTGGCGAACGTTCTGGTGCCGGTGCTGCTATGTGTCTTGATCGGCTTTGGCCTGGCCAGGATCAAGGCACCGTTCGACCACAAGATGGTCGGCAGCCTGGTTGCGAATGTCGGCTATCCAGCCCTGATTCTGTCGCATCTGGAAAGCGCCCCGGTCACACTGAACGCCTTTTTGATCACGGCGGCCGCCGCTGTCGCCATGGTCGCCTGTTTCGCGATCCTTGGCTTTCTGTTCCTGAAGCTGATGGGGTTGCCGGTCCGGGCCTTTCTGTCGCCGATGATCTTCAACAATGTCGGCAATATCGGCCTGCCGATCTGCGCACTCGCCTTTGGTGAGCAGGGGCTGGCCTATGCGCTGGCCTTCCTGATCATCGTCATCGTCGGCATCTTCACCGTCGGCATCTGGGTGCCCTCCGGCAAGGTCGGCCTGCGCGATATCGTCAACAAGCCCGTGGTCTACGCGGTGATCATCGCCCTGGTCCTGATGGGCTTCGACCTCCGCCTGCCGGTCGCCATCGATCATATGCTGCACATTCTCGGCGGGCTGGCGATCCCGCTGATGCTGCTGACCCTCGGGCACACGCTGGCGACGCTGAAGACGGGCAATCTGTGGCGCGGCGCCTATCTGGCCGTGTTTCATCTGGCCATGGCGGTGGCAGTCGCGTTTGGCCTGACCGAGCTGTTCGGCTTCGAGGGCGTCGAGCGCGGCGTGGTCATCATCATGTGCCTGATGCCGGCCGCCGTCGCCACCTATCTTTGGGTCGAGGTCTATACGCCGGACGAGGCACCGGCTGCCGCCGGGTTCATCATGATCTCGACCCTGCTGGCGGTCGTGTCCCTGCCTCTGGCGCTCGCCTTTTGGGTTTAGAGCCTGGCGTTTAGAGACAGGCGCTTAGTCCGCGACGCGATAGATGTCGGGATGGGCCTCTTTCGCCGCCCGGGCTGCTTCTGAGCCGGCCTTGACGAACTCGCGGTCGCAATAGCCGCAGATCACCTTGTCGTTCGGTCCGAACGAATAGTAGGTTTTCGGATGGCCCAGCGCGCCATCACCGCCGTCGCACCCGACCGTTTCGGTGTGCGGGTCGACTTCGATGATTTCCGGCGGGTTCGACGTCATCGCAACGGGTCCTGGCAGGTTCATTTTGAGGGGCGCAACAGCCATTTTCTCGTGTCGGTCGGGCAATAAAGGGCAGTGACGGCGGCCACTGCTGCGGCTTGGCACGGATGATAGCGATGGCGGGAGCGCGATCAACAGGTTTGCTTCGGCTTGCCTTTGCCCCATTTCTTGCGCATACCGGCCCGCGACATGCGCGTTGAGGTCTATCTTGTCATGTCGATACGAAAGCTCAGTCCGATGGATCAACGGCTCGAAGACATAAAGCCAGGCGATGCCGTGCCCGATGCGCGGTCGGTCGCCGCCGGTTCCATGCCGGATCTGGCCGTCGAGGTCACCGGGCTGGTCAAGACCTACAAGGCGTCCGGCAAGACGCCCGAAAAACATGCGCTGAAGGGCGTCGATCTGTCGGTTCGTCGCGGCACGATCTTCGGCCTGCTGGGCCCGAACGGGGCGGGCAAGTCGACCCTGATCAACATCCTGGCGGGCCTTGTCGTCAAGTCCGCCGGCGAGGCCAGGATCTGGGGCCATGACATCGAGACCGACATGCGGCGCGCCCGATCGTCGATCGGCGTCGTGCCGCAAGAGCTGAACATCGACCCGTTCTTCACCCCGTCGGAACTGCTGGACCTTCAGGCCGGACTTTACGGCGTGCCGAAGTCCGAACGCATCACCGACCGGCTATTGGGCGCGGTTGGATTAACAGAGCAGGCGACGGCCTATGCCCGCACCCTGTCAGGAGGCATGCGCCGGCGGCTGATGGTGGCTAAGGCCATGGTCCATTCGCCGCCTGTCCTGGTCCTGGACGAGCCGACGGCGGGCGTCGATGTCGAGCTGCGCCAAAGCCTGTGGGGCCATGTGCGCGAGCTGAACCGGGCCGGCACCACCATCCTTCTGACCACCCATTATCTGGAAGAGGCGGAGGAGCTGTGCGACGAAATCGCCATCATCAACCATGGCGAGGTGGTCGCCTGCGACACGACCGACAATTTGCTGCGGCGGCTGGACAGCAAGACGCTGACCGTCCAGTTGACGGAGCCGATCGACCGGGTGCCGCCTCAACTTGAGGGTTTCCTGGTCGAACTGCCCGATCCGAACCGTTTGATCGTGCGGTACGAGCCCAGCCAGACCCGTCTGGGGGACGTTCTGAACGCCATGAACGAGGGCGGGCTGCGGATCACGGACCTGTCGACCGAAGAGACCGATCTGGAAGATATCTTCCTGCAGATCACGCGAAGCTGACCGTCCCCGACAGCGCGGCCCATCCCCCATGCCGGCGCAGCGACCAGCCGTGAAACGACCGTTCTTCGTGCTTGCCGCCCTCTTGACCGCGCTGTCACTCGCTGCCTGCACATCGCGCAGCCAGCCGATGGGCCCGCCGACGGGGCCGGCGGTTTCGACGGCGGATGCCTTCTACACCGCGGACGGCTATCGCCTTCCTCTCCATGTCTGGCGGCCGGCCGACGACCCGCGCGCCGTGATCATCGCGGTCCATGGCTTTGACGATTATGTCCGTGCCTTCGATCGCGCAGGCACCCAATGGGCCGAGGACGGCATCATCGTCTATGGCTATGACCAGCGTGGCTTCGGCGCGACCACGGATCCGGGCATCTGGGCCGGCACGGACACGCTGGTCGCCGACCTCATCGCCGTGGTCCGGCTGGTCCGGCTGCGCCACCCGGATCTGCCGCTGGTGCTGGTCGGCGAAAGCATGGGTGGTGCTGCCTCCATGGTGGCGGCGGTGCGCGAGACGGACCTGCCGGTCGACGGGCTGGTGCTGGTCGCGCCGGCTGTCTGGTCGACCGATCTGGCGCCGCTTTATCAACGGTGGGGCCGCGCCATCGGGATCGCGCTGCTGCCGGGCCTGGTGGTCAGCGGCGACGGGTTGGACCTGGTGCCGACCGACAATATCGAGGCCCTGCGTGAAATGGCGGCCGACCCGCTGGTCTTGAAGGAAAACCGGCTCGACACGGTCGACGGCCTGCTGACCCTGATGGGCGAGGCCTACGCGATCGCCGACCAGGTCAGCCTGCCGACCCTGGTTCTCTACGGCGACAATGAACTGATCGTGCCGGAGGCGCCGATCCGGTCCCTGATCGACCAGTTGCGGGCCAGCGGCAACCCGGTCACCCTGGCGTTCTATCCGGACGGCTATCACATGCTGCTGCGCGACCTGAACGCGGACATACCCATCGCCGACATCGCCGCCTGGACCCTGGATCGTACAGCGCCCCTGCCCTCCGGCGCCGATGGGCGGCCACCCTTCTGGGAGGGCGAGGACGTGCCCATAGGGGCGACATCCGCGCGCTGAACGGTTGCCTCACAACCGCCACCACCCGACAATAGCGGTGAGAAGACAACTAGCCCTGTCGCGAGCCCTGCCGGAGGATCCGTCGATGCAAGCCATTCGAGTCACGCTGTTCGCCCTGATCGCCGTCGCGTTGTCGGCCTGTATCAGCGCCGGCCCGCCGCCGGAACCGGAGGTGCCACCCCGCGCGCCCGTGCTGGTGCCCGAACTGGTCAACGTCTCGATCTCCGAGGTCAAAATCGGCGAAGAGGTCTTCCTGCAGGTCGACGCCTTGGGCCGGGTGCCGACCGGCGGCTGGACCGATGCCCAGCTGATCCCGGTGGAATATGCCGTCGCGCCGCCAAACGGCATCTGGGACATCTCGTTCGTGGTCGTGCCGCCGCCCTTTGACGCCTTCGTCACCCAGGGGTTTGTCGATGTTCGCGCCGAACCGGTGCGCCTGCCCTTGACCGCCGACTTGCGCGGCGCGCGGGTCATGGGCGGTGACGGGGCGATCGAGCGCCGACGGCGGACGCGAGGCTAGCCCGAGATTAGCGTGCGGGGCCGGCCGGTCCGCCGTGCCTCGATTGACAGTCTGGGGTTGCGTTACTACGTTCCGCGCACTTCAGACATCTGCATCGGGGCGCTTGTTTGGGGCCGCCTGTTTGCCGCTGTTGCGCGCTGGCGTTCTCCACGCTGGGGCAGGCGGTTGCCGGCGCGGATAGGATAAGGAGAAGGGTTCATGTTCGACGGTCTCAGCGGCCGGTTAGGCGGCATCTTCGACAAGCTGCGCGGCCGTGGCAGCCTGAACGAGGCCGACGTCAAGGAGGCCATGCGCGAGGTGCGCGTCGCCTTGCTTGAGGCCGACGTCGCCCTGCCCGTGGTGAAGGACTTCATCGCCAAGGCCGGCGAGCGCGCGGTCGGTCAGGAGGTCCTGCGCTCCGTCACGCCGGGCCAGCAGGTCGTCAAGATCGTCCATGACAGTTTGGTCGAAATGCTGGGCGGCGAGCCGGAGAAGCCGGCCGAACCGGCGGCCCCCGCGCCCGCGAAACCGGCCTTGCTGCCCGGGCTTGGCGGCGCGGCGCAGCCGGCGCCGGCGTTCGACCTGCCGATCCCCGAGCCCGCCGCGGAAGCGGCGAAGACGGAGTCTCCCAAGGCCGACGAGTCCGAACTGAACCTGCGCGCAGAACCGCCGGTGCCGATCCTGATGGTCGGCCTGCAAGGCTCCGGCAAGACGACGACGACGGCCAAGATCGCCCTGCGCCTGAAGACCCGCGAGGGCAAGAAGGTGCTGATGGCCTCGCTGGATACGCGCAGGCCGGCGGCCCAGGAACAGCTCGCCGTGCTGGGCGAGCAGGTCGAAGTCGCGACGTTGCCGATCGTGGCCGGCCAGCAGCCGATCGAGATCACGCGCCGGGCCATGCAGACCGGCCGTACCGAAGGCTATGACGTGGTCCTGCTCGACACGGCCGGGCGGCTGGCCATCGACGAGGAACTGATGGCCGAGGTCGCCGCCGTGCGCGACGTGGCCAAGCCGGTCGAAACCCTGCTGGTCGCCGACGCCATGACCGGCCAGGACGCCGTCACCGTGGCCTCGAACTTCCGCGACAAGGTCGGCCTGACCGGCATCGTCCTGACCCGCGTCGACGGTGATGCGCGCGGCGGCGCCGCCCTGTCCATGCGCGCGGTCACCGGCAAGCCGATCAAGCTGATGGGCACGGGCGAAAAGGTCGACGCCCTGGAGGCGTTCCACGCCGACCGCATCGCCAGCCGCATCCTCGGCATGGGCGACGTGGTCAGCCTGGTTGAGAAAGCCGCTGAGACGATCGAGAAGGACGAGGCGGAAAAGCTCGCCAAGAAGATCAAGAAGGGCGCCTTCGACCTCGACGATCTGGCCGGCCAGCTGCGCCAGATGCGCAAGATGGGCGGCATGCAGGGCTTGATGGGCCTGCTGCCCGGTGTCGGCAAGCTGAAGGACCAGATGAAGACCGCGAAACTGGATGACGGGCTGTTGAAGCGTCAGGAGGCGATCATCTCGTCCATGACCAAGTTCGAACGCCAGAACCCCCGCCTGATCCACGCCAAGCGCAAGATCCGCATCGCCAAGGGCTCAGGCACCACGGTGCAGGACGTCAACAAGCTCTTAAAACAGCACCAGCAGATGGCCTCGATGATGAAGCGGGTCCAGAAGATGGGCAAAAAGGGCCTGATGCGCGGCATGGAGGGCATGATGGGCCCGGGCGGCGCCGGCGGCCTGCCGCCGGGGATGCGTTAGGGGCGGCTCTGGCTGCCTCGGCCAAACACCCCGAAGCATCGATTGACTTCGGCCCGGCCAATCACTAGGTTCCCTCCGCTTCTCACATCCCCCTTTTGAGGAAGCGCCTACGGGGGTCCGTCAGTCCGCGAGTGTCGCGCACTGGCGCGTTTTGCTTTGGGGCGTGTTTTGCGTTGGGGCGCGTTTTGCGTCGAATGGACGTTTGGAAAAGGATTTTGAACCATGGCAACCGTTATCCGCCTGTCGCGCGGCGGGGCGAAAAAGCGCCCCTTCTATTCGATCGTCGTCACTGACAAGCGCAGCCCGCGCGACGGCCGGTTTATCGAGAAGGTCGGCACCTATAACCCGATGCTGGCCAAGGACCACCCGGAACGGGTGGTGCTGAAGGCCGAGCGCATCCAGCACTGGCTGTCGACCGGCGCCAAGCCGTCCGACCGGGTCGCGAAGTTCCTGGGCCAGGCGGAGCTGATCCCGATGCCGGCACAACGCCAGACGACCAAGAAGTCGCAGCCGAAGGCCAAGGCGCAAGAGCGCCTGCGCGAGCAGGAGGAGCGCGCCAAGGAGGCGGCGGCAGCGGCGGAAGAAGCCGCTTCTGAGGAAGCCGCGAAGGCGGAGAGCGCTGAAGAGGCTCCTGCCGAAGAGGCCCCGGCGGAAGAAGCCCCCGCTGAGGAAACCCCGGCCGAAGAGGCGCCCGCCGAGGAAGCCCCTGCGGAAGAGGCTCCTGCCGACGAGGCCGACAAGGACAAGTCCTAAGGCGGACCGCTCGTGGCGGGCGGGCCGCGCGTCTGTCTCGGCGTGATCACGGGCGCCCATGGCGTTCGTGGTCTCGTCCGGCTGAAGAGCTTCACGGCCGAGCCGGAGGCGGTGGCCGACTACGGACCGCTTGAGGACGAGGCGGGCACCCGCCGGTTCGACCTGGTCGTCCGGTCACGGGCGAAGGCACATCTGATCGCCAGCATCGACGGCGTTTCCGATCGCGACACGGCGGAGGGCCTGCGCGGCGTCCATCTCTATGTCGACCGCGCCGCGCTGCCCGAGCCCGACGAGCCGGAGGAGTTCTACCGCACCGATCTGATCGGCCTGGCCGTCGAGACGACCGATGGGCAGGCCTACGGCACCGTGCGGGCGGTTGAGGATTTCGGCGCCGGTGATGTGATCGAGATCGAGCGCGGGGCCGGCGATTTGGTGGCGCTGCCGTTCACCCAGGCGATCTTTCCGCTGGTCGACCTTGCGAGCAACCGCCTCGTCGTCGATCCGCCCGAGGAAACCGAGGTGCGCCGGCCCCCGCCCTGATAGCCCCGCTGCTGGTCACGGGGCCGCGGCCAGCGCCGACTGCACCGCGCCCAGTACATCGATGTGTGGTTTACAAGAGCTGCGAGGCCGGTTTCGGCGCGGCTTGGCAGCCGCCGGATCACGATAGGCCCCGGCCACCAGTTCCCTTACCTGCCCTTCGGTCAATGCGGGATTTGCCGCCAGGATAAGCGCGCACGCGCCGGACAAGGTGGTGGAGGCCGGTGCGGCCTCACCACCGGCAGGCTCACAGGCCCATCCGCCACGCGCGCCGGTGCCCAGCACATTGGCCAGGCTGAGCGCGGCGTCGGGTGCGGCGACCATGACGCAACCGAGCCCCCCGCGCCCCTGTCGCCTGGCGCGTTCGAACTCTTCGCTGATGTCCGTGGACGGCAACGCGCCCTGCCAACCATGGGTGATGATGTCAGCGCCGTTGCGCCGCGCCCAGTTGATCGACCGCGCGATGATGGTGTTGGTGGTCTTGCGCCGCCCGCCCGACAGTGCGGTCGGGGTGATGCGCACCGCCATCAGCGGGCTGTGATCGCCGTTGTGTGCGATCCTTTCGCGGCTGTCGCCCAGCGACCGGGCGAGGGAGGTCAGCGCGTCCTGATGGCCGTTAGACGATGGATGGGCATCGCCTGCGCCGGCTTGGGTTCCTGTCGTGCCCATCGGCGGGACGTCCGCCGCTGGCAAGGGCTGGCCGTTTTCGACAACCGGGGTCCCAACCGTGATCAGGTCGGGCTCCACGAAACGCACCGCACGATCACCCTCAAGGTCCGGGATCAGCGCGAAGGCATCGGTGGTGCCCGCGACCTCGCAGATGATCTTGTCGTCGCGTGTGTCGACGATCGTCATCGGGAACCGATCGGCCAGCGCCCGCGCTTGGCGCGCGTCCGTAAGCCCGATGACCAGCCGGTTGGTGCCGAGAACGGGATGTCCGCCCACGTCGAACACGGGCCAGACCTTGGCGACGTCGGCCTGCCGGCGCAGGGTTGCGACGGCCTGGGCCATCGTCGCCTGGTCCACCGGAACCGTGTCCGCCATCAGTAGCTGGACCGGCATGATCGCGATGTCTTCGTCCGGGATCTCCACCGCGCCAAAAGGATCGCAGGCCGCCCAGGCCCGGGCGGCGCGCGCCTGGGCGCCAAGGGGCCGGTCGCCACGAAAACGGATCGCCACGAGGCGCGTATGCAGGGTTAGCCTGATGGTGTCGCCGTTGACCCGATATGCATAAGCCATTGTCTCCATTCCCCCTTCGCGTCTGCCACCATCGCCGTCGCGCCACGGGCGACGGGTCGGCCTCTGGTCGGGGACTGGAAGGTCGGGCATGTGGAAGCTGCGAACGCACCGTCGCCTTGCCTTGCCTTGCCGCGGCGATGGGCGGCGCTTGTGCGGTCTGCCTACCCTGCTTGCCAGCGACCCCTGAACCTGGCCTGCGCCGATACAATTGCCGGGAAGGGGCAAAGGCTCTGTGGTGTTTGCCACAAAGTGGACAAATTCGCCAAAAAGACGCGCGGCGTGGATCAGGATGGGACGGTTGGCGGTTTCAGCGGTTTCAGCGGTTTCAGCGGTTGCGCGCGGCTGCGCCGGCCAAGCCGACGATACCGGCCAGAATCATGACGCCGGCGGACAAGAGGCCGAAGACCACCAGCCAGGACAGCGGCTGGCCGCTCGCCGCCTGAAGCTGCAGAATGCTGATCCGCCAATAGACCTCCCAGCCGCCGGCGGCGAGCGCCAACAGGGGCGCCAGCCAGCCGCCGCGCCGCCACAGCCAGATGATCAGGACCAACCACACCAGGCCCAGAACCAGGCCGATGGCCACCCGCTCCGCGACGATTGGCGTACCGTCGACCAGGCTCGAACCGATCGCCACCAGCACGGCCTGGGGCTGCGCGGATATAGCGCCATCCAACAGAACCATCAAATTGAACAGCACCGGTGATTCAAAGGCGACGAACAAGAGGAAGGCGATATGCACGACCAACAGCGCCGCCAGGATCTCGGCGGCCACCTTGCTGGCCTTGGAGGCCCGGCGCTTGGGTGGATGTTCGGCGGTGTCGGGCTGGTCGGTCGCGAGGCTGGCCAAGTTGCCGATCCCCTGTTGGCTCGAGAACCCCGGCACCCTGCCCCAGCCATGCCGACGCGGCAAGCCCCGCCATCTGGACCGCCCGACGCTTTGCCGCTAGTTTGCGCCCCGTCGGCCCCGTAGCTCAGCAGGATAGAGCGGCAGATTCCTAATCTGTAGGTCGCAGGTTCGAATCCTGCCGGGGTCGCCATGTTTTCAATGGGTTATGTGACAGACCAGCGATTGTGATCTGGCCTTGGTAGCACATAGGTAGCACCAAACGGTTCGTGGTTTCGCTCTTTTCCAGATAGAGAAGAAGCCGTCGTAGCCGTCGACTGTGTCGTATGAGCGCTTTCCTGGTGGAACGCGCGGGCGCCTGCCCAGGCTGCTTGCCCTTCAGCGCGCCATGGCGGAGCTTGAGGGCGCTCGTGCGGCCAACGTCGCCGTCATCGCGACGGCGGAGGAACGCATCGGCGAGACCGAGCTGGAACTGGTCAATCTGGAGACCGAGCATTTGCAGGCCGTCAGCGACCAGCTGCTCCAGGTCCAGGCCGAACGGGCGCAGATCGAAGACCAGTTCGCCGCCAGCGCCGACGTGCTGGCCCGAACGATCATCCCGGCGCCGATCGGCGGCACGATCGTCGGCCTCAGGGCCCGCACCTCTCTCACCCGGCGAGCCGATCCTCGACATCGTGCCCTTGAACGACGCCCTCCTCATCGAGGCCCAGATCGCCGTCACCGACATCGACACGGTGGCCCTGGGCCAGCCCGCCCGCATCCACCTGTCCGCCTATCCCCAGCGCAACCTGCAGCCGCTCGACGGCGAGGTGGTCGCCCTCTCCGCCGACAGCATGGCCGACGAGCAGACCCGTATCCCCTACTACGCCGCCCGACGTCGAGCTCCGCCCCGGCATGCCGGCCGAGGTGTTCATCACCACAGATGCCAGAACGGTCATCGACTACCTGCTCAGCCCGTTCATCGCGTCATTCAACCGGGCCTTTCGCAAGAGTTGAGATACGGCCGAAGCCATGTAGAAACGGCCCAAACCTGCCGTTGTTTGAGAGGATAAATCGCTGCGGTTGCATCTTCGAATCCAGACGTTCGCTGCGGCGCAGAACCAAGCGTGTGTCTAACAGTCAAGCGGCGGACGTCCAGGATGAGGCCTGCGTCTCGGATACTGGCGCATTGACTTCATGCGATGCAGGCGACACGGGTCTTTTGAGTCACGACTGACATCGGGGCCTTTTGTTCCGACACCAAGCTAGGGACGCAGCCGTCCAGTGAGCGTTCTTTTTCGTCGCGCATTCGGCCGTGTGATGATTGACGTTTGAGGACCTATGGTGGCCGCCGAAATACCTACGTCACCGAGCGTCGCACCGAGTTCTTCGATCGCTTCGACCGGCACAGCAAGGCCCGTGCCTGCTGGGGCACATCGCAAGCTGGCCATCCTCGGCTCAGGCTGGGCGATGCAGAGTACATAGACAAGTTGGGCCGATCGCATGAAGGCACCTTTCGAAACCTTTTGCAGGAGAGTGGAGCCTGGATCGTACGATTATGAAGCGCGTCGGGTCTGTTGCCCTTCAGCATCCGATAGCCTCAAAGGGCTAACCAGAAATCATCTCCGGGCGTCCGATGTCGACAAACTCAACGCATCGGGCATCAGCTCAACCAGCTCGTTCGCCCGCCAACAGGCGGTATGATGGCCGGGCGACATTTCTTGCCAGTCCGGTTCGTCGGACCGGCAGCGATCGATTGCCACCGGGCACCGTGTGTGAAATCGGCATCCCGAGGTCGGGTTGGCGGGACTTGGAATGTCGCCGCTCAAAATGATCCGCTTTCGTTGCCGCTCAACCATTGGATCGGGAACCGGAATCGCGCTCAGCAAGGCGCGCGTGTAGGCATGACGCGGATTGGCGAACAATTCTGCTTTCGGGGCCACTTCCACGATCTTGCCCAGATACATGACCGCCACCCGGTGCGAGATATGCTTCAATGCGCCAAGGTCATGCGCAATGAACAGATAGGTCAGCCCGAGACGACCCTGCAGATCCTCAAGCAAGGCCACGATCTGCGCCTGAATGGACACGTCGAGGGCAGACACCGCTTCGTCGCAGACGATGACATCCGGCTCGCACGCCAGCGCACGGGCAATACCGACGCGCTGCCGTTGCCCCCCTGAAAACTCATGCGGATAACGATGGGTGGCCGATTGAGGCAAACCGACGAGGTCGAGCAGTTCGTGCATCCGAGCCACGACCGCCGCACGCCCGTGTCTCAGTCCGTTAAGGCGAACAGGTTCGGCGATGGCGGCACCTACCGTCATCCTAGGATTGAGACTGGCCGATGGATCTTGAAAGATCATCTGCACGCGCCGATCTCGCGTCATGGGCTTGTTGTCGATCAAAATCGTGCCGCCCGTAGGCTGGGTTAGCCCCACCACAGCACGGCCAAGGGTCGACTTGCCGCAGCCGCTCTCGCCGACCAAACCAAGGGTCTCGCCCCGGGCGATCTCCAGCGTCACCCCGTCCACGGCTTTGATGGCGCCACTGGTCCCTGACATGAGCCCCCTATGCACGGGGAAATGCACGGCGAGATCGCGGAGTTCGATCAGCGCGTTCATGCGGTTGGCTCTACAAGAACACAGGCCGCCTGGTGGTCCGGGCCGCAACGCGCAAGGGGCGGCTGACCAAGATGACACCGCGCCTCGACCAGGTCGCAACGGGGCGCGAAACTGCAGCCCTTGGCCAGCCGCATCACATCGGGTGGGCTGCCGCGGATCGGACGGAGCGGCCCCTCGTCGGCCTGGTCCAGACGCGGGACCGAGCGCAACAGGGCACGCGTATAGGGCATGCCCGTTCGCGAAAAGACAGCTTCAGCCGACCCGGTCTCAACCACACTGCCCGCATACATCACCAGCACGCGATCCGCGATCCGCGCAACCACGCCCAGATCGTGGGTGACCAGCATGATCGCCATGCGCATCTCGGCCTGCAACTCGGCCAGCAATTCAAGGACCTGAGCCTGCACTGTGACGTCAAGCGCGGTCGTCGGCTCATCCGCGATCAGGAGCTTCGGTTTGCAGGCAATGGCCATCGCTATGCCGACACGCTGGCGCATCCCGCCTGAAAACTGATGCGGATAATCCCGCAGCCGCGCCTTGGCCTGCGGTATCCCCACTTGATCGAGCAGGTCCGCTGCATGGTCCTGCGCCGTCGCGCGGGTCATGCCCAGATGGACCTCACCAATCTCGGACAATTGCCGGCCAATGGTCAAAACCGGATTGAGCGAGGTCATCGGATCTTGGAAGACCATCCCGATGTCTTTGCCGCGCATCGCGCGAAGCTGCTCTTCCGACAGCGCCATCAGATCACGCCCATCGAACCGAAGAGCGTCAGCCCGAACCATCGCGGTCCGTTTCGGGAGAAGTCCGAGGATCGCCAACGCTGTGACGGACTTTCCAGAGCCGCTCTCTCCAACGACTGCCAGGGTCTCGCTCTCCTTCAGGGACAGGTCGATCCCGTTGACCGCTTTGGCCTCACCCCGGTCAGTGGAGAAGGCGACGTGCAGACCTTCTAGTTCGAGCAATTGCATCAGCCCATCCGCATCTTTGGATCAAGGGCCGAGCGCAATCCGTCGCCGACAAGATTGCAGGCGATCACGACGCTCAGGATCGCCACGCCGGGAAAGGTACTGATCCACCAGGCACGTTGCAGCATCTGCCGGCCTTCGGCCGACATCAGTCCCCATTCCGGGGTGGGCGGCTGCGCACCCAGCCCGAGGAAGGACAGGCCTGCTCCGATAAGGATCGCCGAGCCGATCTGCAGGGTTGCCAGCACAACAATGGGGGCATTCACGTTGATCAAGATGTGTCGTGCCAAGATCCGCAGATGGCTATTGCCTACGAGACGCGCCGCCTCGACATAGGGTTGCGATTTGATCGCCAGGACCGTGCCGCGCACCAGGCGGGCATAATCGGGCAGAGTCGCGATGCCGACAGCGATCATCATGTTCTGGATGGAAGCCCCCAAAGCTGCGATCACCACCAGCGCCAACAGGATCGACGGGAATGCGAGCAGCGCGTCCACAAAGCGGGAGATGACCGTGTCCGTCCAGCCCCCGAAATAGCCTGCCAACAAGCCCAGGATTACGCCGGATATGCCCCCGAGCAATACGGCGATAAACCCGATAGAGATCGAGATGCGAGAGCCGTAGATCACCCGGCTCAGCACGTCGCGCCCCAGCATGTCAGTGCCAAGCCAGTGGTCGGCGGAGGGGGGCTGACGGGCCCGCGCGACCAGATCAGCGGGATTATACGGCGCGAGGATTGGGGCAAGTATCGTAACCAGGATCCAGCACACCAGTATGATCAGACCGATGACCGCACCGGGGTGGCTGAAATACCGCCCCAGCGCCAACCGCACGGGTCGTTCGGCCGCCCCGACGTCCAGGGTCTCAGTTGCCATACCGGATTCTTGGATCGAGCAAGGCGTAGGCGAGATCCACCGCGAGGTTCACGAGCAGATACACCACTGCCAGAAACAGGATCGCCCCCTGCACAAGCGGGTAATCTTTGGACAGGATGGAGTCGACGATCAGGCGCCCCAGCCCGGGACGGCTGAACACGGTCTCGGTAACGACCGTGCCCGCCAGAAGCGCCCCAAACTGAAGGCCGATCATCGTGAGCACCGGGATCATCGCGTTTTTCAGACCGTGCCGAAAGATGATCAACCTTGGGAACAGACCCTTGGCGCGAGCCGTGCGCATATAGTCCTCGGTCGCCACCTCGAGCATTGAAGATCGGATCAGACGTGCAAGCACGCCCGCCGACAAAAGCCCGAGTGTGAACGCCGGCAAGATCAGCGCCTCGAATGACCCGCCGCCTGCCGAGGGGAACCAATGCAGCGTGAAGGAGAAGACAAGGACCAGGAGCAATCCCAACCAATAGACGGGCATCGACGAGCCGATGTAAGACAGCGTCATGCAAAGGGAATCGATCCAGCCGCCCTGGCGCGCGGCGGCAATCATCCCCAGCGGCATCCCGATGGCGATGGCAAGGAACAGGCCGGCGACGGCCAACTCGAAGGTGCTGCCGAACCGATCAAGGATCAGGTCTATTACCGGGACTTGAAACCGGATCGAGCTTCCCAGATCACCCTGCAGCGCTCCCAGCACGAAGTTCAAATACTGTGCGGCCAACGGCTCGTTCAAGCCCATCTGCTCGCGCAGTTCGTTCAAACGTTCAGGCGTGATCGCCCCACCCTCGGCGCCCGACAACATCAGCAGCGCCGGATCGCCTGGCAACAGACGCATGACCGCAAAGACGATCAGCGAAACCAGGAACAACACCGGGATCAACTGCAAGAGCCGGCCCAACACATATCGGCGCATCAGGCTTCCTTTTCAGGGGATGGACGGCGGCCGCCCGGCAGGACGGCCGCCGCAGTATCAGTTTTCGATGGACGCGTTTTGCAGGAAGAACCAGTTCCCCTCGGCACCCATCTCGAACCCCTGAACAGAGGCATCCAGACCAACGATGATCGGCTGGCTTAGCGTCGGCAGCATCAGGGCGTTCTCCATGATGATTTGCTGCGCGTCACGAGCCAGGTCACAACGTTCGTCGTCATCGAACACAGCCCGAAGCTGTTCCAGGATCCCGTCAAGCTCCGGGTTGGCGTATCCCGTCCAGGCCCAACCACCGGGCTCATCGTAGGCTGAGTTCCAAACCTGATCCAGGATCAGCGGGCTCGGCGACCGCTGCCGCTCATACATCAGCTCAAAATCACGTCGCTGAACCATATCGAGTTGCACAGGGCCGGGAACGACCTCGATCTGCAGGTCGATACCGAGGGGCCGCAGCTGCGCTTGGAACACCTCGCCGATTTCCTGGTGGTGAAGGGTCGAATATCGGACCGTAAGCGGCGTGCCGTCTTCGACGCCCTCAACGCCCTGCGCGACCCGCATCCCACCGTCGCCGACAACCCAGCCCGCGTCATCCAGCAGGGCTGCCGCCCGCTCCTGGTCGACGGGGTACATATCGCTCGACCCCTCCCAGAAACACGGGTGGATGTTGTTCAGGGGGCCGTCCGACGCCTGATAGAGCCCGTCATAGAGGATATCGTTTGCCGCCGCGGAATCAGTCCCAAGGATCAACGCCTGACGGACACGGATATCGTCGAGTGGTGCTGACCGAGTGTTCATCACCATCTGGAGGCCCGTGCCCGCCTGCCCCTTGCTAAGCAGCGTGTAGTCGGAATTGCCGACGTAGCGGTCGGAGAACAGGGGCGGAAGCGTATAGACCATGTTGACTTCGCCCGTGGCGAGGACCTCGCCCATCACAGCGCTTTCACCGATGAAACGAATTGTCACCGAGTCGAGATCAACCGGCCCGGGCGCCTCCGATATCGCGGTGACGCCGGCGTAGTCGTCCCATCTTTCCAGCGTAATGTTGTCGTTCTGCACCCAATCAACGAACCTGAACGGGCCAGTCCCGACCAGTATCGCGGACATATCGCCGGGCTCCGCCGTGGCGAGTGCCGCGGGCGACCACAACGGGGCGCGGCGCACCGCATCCAGCAGTGTGACCCAAGGCGTGTCGTAGATGATGGTCAATCCAGTTTCGCCGTCGGTTTCAATCGAGGCGATCGGACCAATGTCGCTGGCCATCTGCGCCGACGCCGTCTCTGGTGCCACAATCCGTTCCAGGTTGGCCCTGACGGCTTCGGCATTGAACGGCTCGCCATCATGGAAGGTCACCCCATCACGTAGGGTAAACGTCCAAGTCTTCCCATCGTCACTGACGGACCAGTCCGTTGCAAGGCCCGGGATGTAGGTCCCATCCGGAGAGAGGATCACCAACGGATCGGTGATCAGCGAGTTGATCAGCCATGTGGACTGATACGGATCTATATGGCCATCCAATGATGCGGGTTCATTGGTGGCGGGCATCGCGATGATCAGATCACTCTCGGCGACTGCCGTACCGACGGACGCGATCAAAGCTAAGGACGCTACACCGCTCCATAAGGCCGCTTTTTTCATTCTGGTCATGCTGGCTCCTCTCTGTTTGGCCGCGCCTTCGATTGGGCTGCGGCTGGATCACTTCTTCAGGCAATCCACTCCCTATGTTCTTCACAAAAAAATGTAATCATGCGCATTGTCGACCGTCAACATTATAACAAGAATAGGACCCTGTTGTTGGATCAAACCTCTCCCGATGCATCTGGTTTTGTGCAGAAAAACCGAGGGGTTCGATAATCGTCGACCAGTCGGCAGGCTCGGCGTTGGGAGATGTCGTGCCTCGACATGGCCCGTAACGCCGCCGCCCGCCTGTCCTGGGGCGTCGTCAGGGCAGATCCTTCAGCACCGCGTTGTCCAGCATCTGGTCGGCCAGCAGCTTCTTCAGCCGTGCGTTCTCAGCCTCCAGCGTCTTCAGCCGGCGAGCCTCCGAC
>JANQGH010000074.1 GCA_028277405.1 Alphaproteobacteria bacterium
TGCAGCGCGCATCGAAAACCTCAAGCAAGCCGTCTCCAACGGGCGTGACGACAGCGAAACCGTTCTGGCCGCTGGGTCTGCAAAAGTAGCCAGCGGCGACGAGAAGAAGCCGTCTCCGCCGAGCGCGGTCACCCTCTAGTCCAGCACTTGGTCGGACGATTGGGCGCCAGTTCCGGCCAAGGGCTGGCGCCCATCGCGTGATCGAGCCGCGTGCCGGGGACGGCGCCTTGACCCGCCTGAAGACCGTTCCGGTCAGCGGCGAACTTGCATCCGCGGAAGGACTGGTCAGCGCCAATGGACGGCAAGCGCCCGACATATCAAACGCTCACCTGTTATCAAGTTCGCGACACGGCCCCTAGGATCGTCGCCGCCCGGGCGGCCCGGCAGTGGATGGACGACACGGACGAGCGGTTCGCCTACCGGTGCCTGCCGCTATCCATCGCCAACGCGATGGGCTGGGAGATTCTGGCGCCGACCCGTGTCACCGCCGACTGGAACGGCGGCGACTTGATCAAGGACCTGGTCGTCGAAATCGACGATCCGTCTTGGGGCAACGACCGGTTCGCAAGCTCGCATTTCGGGCACGGCATCCTGACGTTTCGTCCCGGCTATCTGTTCCGCACCGAAGCGGGCGTCGGCATCTGGGCACGCGGTGCGCCAAACAGGCTGAAAGACGGCATCGGCGCCCTCGACGGCATCATCGAAACCGACTGGCTGGACTTCACCTTCACGATGAACTGGCAGTTCACGCGGCCTGGCCGCGTGACCTTCGACGAAGGCGAGCCGTTCTGTTTCATCACGCCGGTCGCCTATCGTGCGCTTGACCGTCTGACGCCCCAAATCGTGCCCATCGACGATGACCCTGCGGTCGCCACGCGGTTCCGGAACTGGCGCGACGCGCGCACCAAGTTCAATCAGGGCCTGGCCGACAACGACCCGACCGCCATCAAGCAGAAATGGCAGAAATGGTACACGCGCGGCGAGGCGATGGGTGACGGCAAGCCGAACCCGATGCATCTTTCCAAGCTGAGGCTGGCGACACCGCGCAGCCGAACCGCAGACGCGGAACCTGCCACGCCGCCCCCCGCGGAACCAACGCCTGATCCGGATCGCTAGGCGCCGACCGGCGTGCCGGACAGACGCGCCTGCTTCATCGTGTTGCTGCCTTAGCGGTAGCCTGCCCGCAGCCGTGCATCTATGATGTTTTGCAATGCACTAGGGAGGCGGCATGAAGCTCTTTGAGATGACGCAGGGCGAGTTCCTGGTCCTGCGCCCTGCCGGACAGTTGACGAGCGCCACATCGGCCGAGTTCGAAAAAGACGTGAGATCGCGGATCGAGGCCGGAAACAGTCGCCTGGTACTCGACCTCGCCGACCTGGACTATATCAGCAGCGCGGGCCTGCGGGTGTTGCTGGTTCTCGCCAAGCTCTTGAAGCGCGACAACGGCACGTTAGCGGTCTGCGCCATGAACGAAACCGTTACCCAAGTCTTTGAAGTGACGGGTCTATCATCAATTCTCGCAACCTATCAAACGCTCAACGAGGCCATCGCGGCCGAGTAGGCGTCCTTGCCATGACAGCCAAATCGGTTTCCTGTTCGACCGACAGGTCGCCCGGCGCCACGCCGGTCGATCCGGACCGGTCACACAAAGTCCGGTAGCACGCCCGATGCGCAAACCGGCACGCCGCCCCAGCAACCTGATCGCTTCCGTCGACGATCCGATTTCGCTGCCGATGGCCGTCGGCATGGGCGTGCAGCATTGCTTTGCCATGTCGAGCGGGCTGGTGCTGGCGGCGTTGATCGCCTACGCCGCGACCGATTCGGTCGATGTCGCCTCCAACCTGGTGCGCATCTCGATGATCGCGGCGGGCTTGGGCACGATCTTGCAGTCGCTGAAGCGCGGCCCCGTCGGCTCGGGCTATCTTTGCCCCAATCTGCCGGGCCCGACCTTCTATCCCGCGTCATTGCTGGCCGCACAGACCGGCGGCC
>JANQGH010000037.1 GCA_028277405.1 Alphaproteobacteria bacterium
TCCACGCGCTGATAATCGTCCGACATAAGCCTGTGCTTAGGGATATCCCTAAGCCTCTCTAGCTATGCCAGGTGTCCGGTCGAAATGGGGGCCAGTTCATGCCCGCACCCTTTGGAGTCTCCATCTCAAACCCCTGTGTATCGATCTTCAGGAAATCACCAGGCGGTACGGTTCCATTTTTTGATCAGGTCCGACAACGGCGTCACCTGCAACGTCGTGGTTCTCACGAGATCGAAGACTGTCGAGGCCGGATAGGACGACAACAGATCGCAATTTGGTTCCCGAAAAGAGGAACATCCCCGCATGCGGGTGAGGTAAAATTTAGGGTCCGGACTCATTAGAGCCAGTAGATGACGATGGCAGCGATGGTGATGGTGGCGAGGAAGTTGGCGATGTTTCGGTCGAAGCGTGTGGCGACGCGGCGCCAGTCCTTGAGCCTGCAGAGCATGCGCTCGATGATGTTGCGCCGTTTGTAGAGGGCGCCGTCGCAGTCGAGTTGGACCCTGCGATGGCGTTTGGGCGGGATGACCGTCCTCGTGCCGCGCTCGGCCAGCCATTGGCGCAGATCGTCGCTGTCATAGCCCTTGTCGGCGACCAGGTCGACGGAGGGTGGCGGGGCGGCGATACACTGCTTGGCGACCCGCATGTCATGAGTGTTTCTGGGCGTTAGCAAGAGCACCCAGGGTCTTCCCTTGGCGTCACAGACGGCGTGGAGCTTGGTGTTTCTGCCGCCACGGGTCTGGCCGATACCATGGGCCAAGGCCCCCCTTTTGCGCCGCCGGCGGTGCGATGCACCTTGATGCAGCTGCTATCGATGAACAGCCTGTCGGGGCTGTCCTCCGCACCGGCCAGGGCCTGGAAGATGTCTTCCCACACACCCCGCTCGGCCCAACGCACGAAGCGGTTATAGAGCGTCCTCTTCGACCCGTAGACATGGCGCGGGCAGTCGTTCCAGCGCCCACCGCTCTGCAGCGCATGAACGATGCCGCTCAGCACTCGGCGGTCATCTACACGCTTGCGCCCGCGCGTATTCCGCGGCAACAGCGGCTCGATCCGCGCCCACTGCTCATCTGAAAACCAAAAGAAATCAGCCATCGCCAACGCCTCCTTGCTCAAGAAGCGTTGAATCACATTCCATAACTCAGGGAAATCCCGTTAATGGGTCCGGACCCCAAGTTTGCTGTTCTCCGCACCAAGCGCATTTGCTTGATATGAAACATGGGGATCGCGCCGCGCAAGCACTTCAGCATGTTCATGATCCGGTTCGAAGCCGATCGCCCGGATCATTCCAAGACGTGCTAACATGTCGCGAAGTGGCGAAAGTCCGTCCCGCGCGCCAAGGTCGAAGAAACACGGGCCTACGCCCGCCGCGCGCCTCGGAGGCCGCCTCCGCGGCCTGCAAGAGCTCTATAAGCCAGTTAGCGTGCTGGGCCATGGACTTTTGCCTGACCGCTGGGCTCTACTAAAGAGCGACTGATAGATTTAGATGGGGGGCCCGTCTTGTCTGAGCTAAAGCTGCACATGATCTGGTTTCCGACACTTGAGAGACCGCCTGCGCCAGTCAAAGTGAGGGAGGGATACGTTCTTCGGGCAATGGAGCTGGCCGATCGCGACGCTTGGTTGGACCTTATAGCAACGTCCGGGTTTTTCCTTCATCCGGAAACCGAGGCGGCGGTCTTGTTCGACGAGTATTGGGGCGCAGAGACGTCGTGGCTGGGCGTTTTTCATCGCCAAACAGGCCGACTGGCGGCAGCTGACTTTATGCATATCGGCGATTACCCGATGTACCCGAACGGTGCGCAGATGCTTTACATCTCAGTGCGGCCAGCGGACCGCGGCTTCGGCCTCGCCAGAAGTCTGACCAGGCAGCACATGATCGACGCGGCCTCTGCGGGGTTGCATAATCTGTTTGCCGAAACTGATGACCAACGGCTGCCGTCGATAGTGAACACGTTCCGGCTCGGATTTCGACCGTGCCTGTACGCTGAGGAGATGGCAGGCCGATGGGAAGTTGTCTGTCAGAACTCCAGCCTGCCATTTACGCCCGATCAGTGGCCCCGAAGCGGGCATTTTGCGGCTTAGGGCACGAATACTGCGAACGGTCCGTACTGGGCATTGATACGACATCAGCCTGTTTGCTTAGTCGTCCGTGAAGAATCGCCGATGACAGATGTTCAGGCTGATTGACTGGCGGTTTTGCTCGCGAGGAGGATGAAGATCAGGGCGCGCAAAAGGGCCTCGAACCATCTCAAGAGCAGGGCGAAGTTGTAGCCGGCGGCGGCGAGGATGGCGTTGGCGCGGTCGCCGTGTCTTCCCTTGAGGTAGTTACGGTCCATGCGGTGATCGGCCTTGACGTGGCCGATCACCGGCTCGACCGCGGCCCGGCGGCGCATCTCGCGGCGGATGGTCTTGGTCACGCGGCGGGTCTGACCGGAGATCCAGACCCGGAACTTGTTGGTGTGGCTGTGGCCGCGATAGCCTTTGTCGACATGGATGCGGCGGACTTCGACGCCGGTGAGCTGTTCCATCTCGGCAATCACTGAGCCGAGGGTCTGGCCGTCATAGGGGTTCCATGCAGGGCCTTGGCGTGGAGCACAAACTTGCCGCCCTTGGGCTTGGTGGCCGGGGTGGCGACGCTGATCTTACAGCCGAATTCGTACGGCGCCCGGGCCTTGTCCTTGCCGATGCATTCGACCTCCGGCGTGTGCAGGCTGTAGAGCTTCGGTCCGCGCTGCCGCTGCCTTTGGTGGCGCACCTGGACGGCCCGTGACAGCGGGACGGCGAAGGCCGCTTCCAGGCTTTCGTCGCCATCGATCTTGCGGCGGATGTCGCGGATCAGCCGGCCCAGCCGGGTGCGCAGGAATTTGAGCTCACGATTGTGGCGCTTGAACTGTTTGGCGTGCGCATAGCGCCCGGCCATGAGCGCCCCTGACCTGCCTCTGAGAATCTCCTCCAGATGGAGCTAGAGTCCGACCCGACAGAAGGGACGGACGATGAAGCGAACGAGATATTCCGAAGAGCAGATCA
>JANQGH010000054.1 GCA_028277405.1 Alphaproteobacteria bacterium
GCGAGCCGGACGCGATGGCCTGCGCCGACTGGTTCGCCGACGGCCGCCGCAAGGCGCTGCTGGCCCAGGCCGGCGTCGGCACGATCGACCAGGCGCTGCTCGCCGTGCTGCCGACGCGCTATTTCGGGCTCAGGCTCTATGCGCTGTCGCGCAAGGTGCTGCTCGTGGACGAGGCCCACGACTACGACGCCTACATGCAGGCGGAGATGGAACGGCTGCTGACCTTCCACGCCATGCTGGGGGGTTCGGCCATCATGATGACGGCGACCTTGCCGACGGAGATGCGGGCCCGCTTCGTGCGCGCCTTCCAACAGGGCGCATCGCGGCGCGACCCGCCCGACCTGCCGGACGCCTATCCCCAGTTCACCATGATCGGGGGCACGGCACAGTCATCGCCGGTCGCGCCGGTTGCCGCCACGGTGCGCCGCGTCGCGGTCCGGCGGCTTGCGACGCTGGACGACGCGCTGGATGTGATCGCGACGCAATCGGCCCGTGGTGCTGCCTGCGCCTTCGTACGCAATTCGGTCGACGAGGCGATCGCCTCGGTCGAGGCGCTGCGCGCACGGGGGGTGGAGGCCATGCTGCACCATGCCCGCTTCGCCCTGTGGGACAGGCTGGCCAACGAGGACCGGGTGATCGCCACGTTCGGCAAGGCCGCCGACGCCCGGACGCGGCGCGGCCAGGTGATCGTCGGCACCCAGGTCCTGGAACAGTCGCTGGACATCTGCTTCGACGTCATGGTCACCGACCTGGCGCCGATGGGCGCCTTGATCCAGCGCGCCGGCCGGCTTTGGCGGCACCAGCGGGATCGACCGGTGCCGGTGCCGGGGCCGCTGCTGCACGTGCTGTCGCCCGATCCGGACGATGTGGCGGACGAGCATTGGGCGCGCGATTTGCTGGGCCAGGGCTGGTACGTCTATTCTGTGGACCTGCAGTGGCGCACGGCCAAGGCGCTGTTCGCCGCCGGGCAGATCGATGCGCCGGACGGCCTGCGCGCCCTGATCGCGGCGGTCGACGGCACGCACGCGCCCGATGTCCCGCCGGCGCTCAGCGAGGCCGAAGGCAATCGGCTGGGCGAGATGTTCGCCAAGGGCGCCCTTGCCAACCAGAACCTGCTTAAAGCGAAGCACGGGTACAGCGACGCCGAACAGGTCTTGAGCGACGAGACGTTTCCCACCCGGCTCGCCCCGGAGCACATGACGCTGTTGCTGGCGCGCCGCGACGCCGAAGGGGCGCTGGTGCCCTATGCGCCGATCGGCGAAGACGGCGACATCGCCCGCGCCTGGGCCCTGTCGGAGGTCGGCCTGGCCCGGCACCGCTGGGGCGAGAAAGAGGTCGACCAGGAAGCGCCGGAGATCGCCGCCGTGCGCAAGGGCTGGAAGACGTGGCAGGAGGCGACGCACGCCGTGTGTCCGGTCGCGGAGGATGGGGCGATAACGGATAGGGTGTACTACGATGAGGGCAATGGACTGGTCATTCGGCAGGAAACGAATTCAGTGACTAATGGAACCTAAGGGATTAGAGTTCACTGATCGATCACTGTTCACGCGGTGATGACCCGTATGTGTTCAAGCGGGGCGCGTCCAAGCGATAGCGTTCTCCGCAGACGCGGAGATAGATAAGTATGTGTTCAAGTGAGGAGCGGACGCGGAGAGGTTGTTGACATTCGTTCCGTTGGGTGGTTCGATACAAGAAGGCCGACGCGATTACGATTCGCGTCGGCCCCATGAGCCGCCCATTTATCGTTCCAGCGATGAATGGGCGATACCACGGCCGCTACGGGGCTGAGGCATCTTTGCTTGTGGCGGAATAGCGTGTTCCGCCAAAGTGCGCAATGCCCTGTGGCCTAACATGAAAGGCTGCAGCTATGCAGGGTGATCTTCCTCCACAGAAACCCAACTTGACCTTCGACGAAGCCGTTGAGGTTTGGCGCTTGCATGAGTTAGGTGTTGTGCAACATCGGATTGCTGCCCAGTTCGGTGTAAATCCAGGCCGCGTCAACGATGTGCTTAAGGAGCGCAAGCACATTGGTAGCCGCGACAAATTGACCAACGGATAACCTGTTGCAAACGGGCGGGTGGGCTTTGTGTGCTCGCCCGTTTCAGTTTAGGTTACGTTCATGACTCTCAACCTAATCACGGATGCCTGGATCCCGGTACGCACGCACGATGGGGCGCGGCGGGTGGTTCGGCCGGACCAGATTGCCGAGGCTGAGATCGCCCGGCCGGATTGGCCGCGGGCCGACTTCAACCTGGCCTGTTACGAGCTGCTGATCGGGCTGGTCTTTCTCGCCGATCCGCCCGAGGACGAGGCGGATTGGCGGGACCGGCGTGCCCCGGACCCCGGCCGGCTGCGCGCGGCGCTGGCGCCCTTGGCGCCGGCCTTCAATCTGGGCGGTGAGGGGGACCGGTTCCTGCAGGACCGGGAGGATCTCGACACCGCCGCGTCGCCGGTCGACATGCTGTTCATCGATGCCTCCGGCGGCAACACGGCGAAGAACAACGCCGACCTGATGGTCAAGCGCGGCCGCTACACCGCGCTTCCCGCGCCGCTGGCGGCGATGGCGCTGTTCACCTTGCAGGCCCAGGCGCCGTCCGGCGGGGCCGGCAACCGGACGTCGATGCGCGGCGGCGGCCCGCTGATCACGCTGGTCGAGCCCGCTGATCGCGCCGGCCCCGATAATAAGGCATCGTCGCCCCTGTGGGACATGGTGTGGGCGAACGTGCCGGCTGGCGAACCGCTGCTGGACACTGCCTCGCCAGACCGGCTGCGCGACGCGCTGCCCTGGATGCGGCCGACGCGCACCTCGGAGAAAGGCACCAACCCGCTGCAGCCGCCGGGCGATGACGACCTGGCCCTGGCCGAGACGTTCTTCGGCATGCCGCGCCGGCTGCGGCTGGATTTCGCCGAGGATGACGACACCCTGGTCGTCGGCGTGCGCCAGCGCCCCTATGGGACAAATTATGGGCTTTGGACTCACCCACTCACGCCGTACTACCGGCAGAAGCCAGGATCGGAACCGCTGCCCGTGCACCCCAGGCCGGGCATCGGCAGCTATCGCAACTGGGCCGGCATCGCGTTTGAGGAACATGAAGGCCTGCGTCATGTGGCGCAGGTCGTTGCCGACTGGCACGATCGCCGGCCAGACGGGGTGATGGCCAGCCTGCATGTCGGCGGCTGGGCCATGGACAACATGAAACCGCGCGATTTCCTGTGGTCGCGCCAGCCGCTCTATCCCCTCAATGACGAAGGCGAGCAGGCGGCCGTGGCGCTGGTCCAGGCGGCCAATGCGTTTTCCTTGGCGCTGGCCGGCGCCATGCAGACGCTGGCCAAAGCCGCCAGCATGGACGCCTCCGCCGTGGAACCGGTGCGCGAGGCGTTCTACGCCGACACGCAGGTCGATTTCGAGCGCATGCTGGGCCGCCTGGCGGCGGGCGAGGCGCTGGCCAAGGTCGCGCAGGACTGGGTCAAGACCCTGCGGCGCGCGGCGTTGCGTCTGTATGACGAGCGCGCGGTGCCCGGCCTGGGCGAGCGCCGGCTTGAGGATACCCAGGCCATCATCGAGGCGCGTGGCCGGCTCAAGGCCGCCTTTTCCGGCTGGGGGCCGAAAACCGGGCAGGCAGCCTTCAAGGCGCTTGAGCTGCCACTACCGAAAAGACGCGCCAGGAAAAGAGAGGCCGCATGAGCGAGACGAACAAGACGCCCGGACAGGTCATCCTCTCCTGGTGGGGTCGGCGACTGAACAGCGACACCGGTGCGGCACGCAAGGCCCGGGCGCAATTGCGCCGCGCCACCAGCCCAATGGAGGTGCTGATGCTGGGCGTCACGCACGATCTACAGGGGCATCTCGGCAGAGACTTTTCGAAGGGTGACGGCCCGTGGCGCCTGGCGCTGGTGGCCGCCACTGTCGCCGGGCTGGACAGCAGTGTTCGCGCCTCCCTGCCGCGCCGGTTCGGCGAGAAGGACGGGGACAATCCGCGCCTGTCGCCCCTACGCTTCCAGCGTATCCTGCGCGCGGGCGACGATTGGGAGTTGGCGATACGTCTGCGCCGCGCCCTGCCGATCGTGGGCCGCACCGCCAATGTCGCCGGCCTCGGCGCCGATCTTCTGCGTTGGGGCGAGGACGTGCGCACCCGCTGGTGCTTTGACTATTTCGGTGCCGCGCCGCCGGACGCGCCAGACGCTGACGACGCGCCGGACGCGTCCGAACCACCCGCCGACCATCAAGAGGGCTGAACCCGTGACCCCATTCATCCAGCTTCACCTGTTGACGACCTATCCGCCCTCCAACCCCAACCGGGACGATCAGGGCCGGCCGAAATCGGCCGTGGTCGGCGGTGCGCCGCGCCTGCGGCTGTCCAGCCAGGCGATCAAGCGTGCCGTGCGCACCGCGCCGCAGTTTCAGGCCGCGCTTGAGGGCCATCTGGGCGAACGCACCCAGCGCATCGGCGAGGTCGTCCGCGACCATCTGATCGGCACGCGCGGCGCGGACGAAGAGCGGGCTTATGAGATCGCCGAGACCATGGCCGACATTTTCGGCAAGCCCGACGCGGACAAGAACAAGGACGGCAAGGGGCCGTTCACCGCGCAGCTTGCCTTCGTCTCGCCGGACGAACGAAGGGCGGCCATCGCGCTTGCCGAACGGGCGCTGGACGGCGAGGATTTGCCGGCCAAGGCGGACAAGGCGTTGAAGAAGACCGTGTTGCGCCGGGCCGACGGTGCCGTCGACGTGGCCATGTTCGGCCGCATGCTGGCCGACGACCCGGACTTCAACCGCGAGGCGGCGGTGCAGGTCAGCCACGCCATCACCACCCACCGCGCGGAGGTGGAGGACGACTACTACACCGCCGTCGACGATCTGAAGACGGCGGCGGAGGATGCCGGCGCCGGCTTTCTCAGCGAGGCTGGCTTCGGTTCCGGCATCTATTATCTCTACGCCAACATCGACACGCGCCTGCTGGTCGAGAACCTGGCCGGCGATACGGACCTTGCCGCGCGCGCGTGCGAGGCCCTGGTCGAGGCGCTGGCGACCGCCACGCCGTCTGGCAAGCAGAACTCTTTCGCCCACCGGCCGCGCGCCTGCTACATCCTGGCTGAGGCCGGCGCCCAGCAGCCGCGCGACCTGTCCGGCGCCTTCTTCACCGCGATCAAGGGGGAGGATCTGCGCGCCGCGTCGATCGCCGCGTTGGAGACGATGCGCGACCGGATGGACGACGCTTACGGTGACGGCGCGGACGACCGTCGGGTCATGAACGTCTTTGAGGGCAGCGGGTCCCTGGCGGACATCAAGGCCTTCGTGAAGGACGCGGTGTCCGGCCCGGCGGACGATGCCCGGCCCGGCGGACGATGACTGAGTTCCTGGTCTTCACGCTGGCCGCGCAGATCGCGTCCTTCGGCGGTCTGGCCGGCCATGAGCGGCGCGGCAGCGACAGTTGGCCGGGGCGGTCGGCGCTGATCGGCCTGCTGGGCGCCGCGAACGGCACGCGCCGGGACGATGACGCGGGGCAGGCGGCTTTGGCCGGGCTGGGCTTCGCGGTCGGCGCCTACGCAACCGGGGTGCCGCTGCGCGACTATCACACGGTGCAGACCGTGCCGCAGAAGTTCAAGCGCCCGGCGACGCGCGCCCAGGCCTTGGCGATGGCCGGCGATCAGGGTGATTTGAACACCGTGATCACCCTGCGCGACTATCGCTGCGGCGTGCTTTACGCCGTCGCTGTTTGGGGGGACGGTGCAATGCTTGCCGACCTGCAAGAGGCGCTGCGCCAGCCGCGTTTCACGCTCTATCTCGGGCGCAAATCCTGCCCGCTGTCCGCGCCGGTCGCGCCGCAGATCTTAGACGCCGAGGACCCGGCCCAGGCGCTGGGGGAGGCCGACTTGCCCGCATGGTATCCGCCATCGTCCGGCCCCGACTTCATTGCCAGTGAGTGGCCGGCGGACATGGCGGGCTTCCAGGAAACGGCCGAGTGGCGCCATGACGAGCCGCTGGACCGGCGGCAATGGCACTTCGCCGCGCGGCAGGTGCGCATGCACCGGCCCGCGGGCGGCCAAGCGGGGGGCACCGGATGACGCTCTATTTCTCCCGCCTGACGCTGCGGCGCGACCCGTCCACCGAGGCGCTGGGCCGGCTGATCAATCCAAGCCAGAGGGCGCTGGCCATGGATGCCCATCACCGCCTCTTGTGGTCGGTGTTTTCCGACGGCGCCGACAGAACGCGGGACTTCCTGTGGCGGGCGGAAGCGCGCGGCCGGTTCTACACCCTGTCGGCCCGGCCGCCGAAGGACCATAACCATGGCCTGTTCGAACCGCCGGAGGTGAAGGAGTTCGCGCCCGCGCTAGCGCCGGGGGACCGGCTTGCCTTTCAGCTCCGCGCCAACGCGGTGACGCAGCGGCCGAAGGACCCGAACGACCGCTCCGCGCCCAGCAAGAACCATCCAAAAGGCCGCGTGCGCAGCCGCAAGGTCGACGTCGCCATGGATATCTTGAACCCCATTCCGGGGCGCAGCGCGTCGACGTCGCCGGGCAGCGGCAATGAGCCGAGCGAGCGCCAAAGGCAACGCTACGACCTCGCCCGACAGGCGGCCTATGACTGGCTGTCGCGCCAGGGCGACGCCCATGGCTTCAAGACCGACCCGCTGCCGGGCCCGGACGATGACCGAGACCGACAGGCGGGTTTCGTGCTGGAGCATTACGGGACCGTCGCGCTGCCCAGCCATCGCGGCAAGCGCAAGGGCGAGCCGCGCTTCGGCGTGTTCGACATGCGGGGCATCCTGACCGTGACCGACCCGGATGCCTTTCTCGACAAGCTGGCGCGCAAGCTCGATGCGCCGCCCGAGGACAGCCAGCGGTCCGGCTTCGGCCGCGCCAAATCCTTCGGCTGCGGCCTGATGCTGATCCGGCGAGCCTGAGTAGTGGTCCTCACCGGCCTGCCGCCGCCCAAGCCGATCCCGCTGAAAGAGCGGGCCTCGATCGTCTTCATCGGCCGGGCGCAGATCGACGTCGTGGACGGCGCGTTCGTGGCGATCGACGCGGAGGGCACGCGGACCCATATCCCGGTTGGCGGGCTGGCCTGCATCATGCTGGAGCCTGGCGCGCGCATCTCGCATGCGGCCGTCGGCCTCGCCGCGCGCACCGGCACGCTGATCACCTGGGTCGGCGAGGCGGGCGTCCGGCTCTATGCGGCGGGCCAGCCGGGCGGCGCCCGGTCAGACCGGCTGCTTTGGCAGGCCAAGCTGGCGCTGGACGACCAGGCCCGCCTCAACATCGTGCGCGAGATGTTCCGCCGCCGGTTTGAGGAAGACGCACCGTCGCGCCGCTCGATCGACCAGCTGCGCGGCATCGAGGGCGCACGGGTCCGAAAATCCTACGAACTGCTCGCGCGCAAGCATGGCGTCAAATGGCAGCGCCGGCGCTACGATGTGCATGATTGGGACGCATCCGACGTGCCGAACCGCTGCCTGTCGGCGGCGACCGCGTGCCTGCACGGGCTGGCCGAGGCGGCGGTGCTGGCGGCCGGCTATGCGCCTGCCATCGGCTTTCTGCATACGGGCAAGCCCTTGTCCTTCGTCTACGACATCGCCGACCTCTACAAGCTGGAGACCGTGGTGCCGGAGGCATTCCGCATCGCCGGCGCGTTCGCGAAAGGCACGCTGAAAATGCCGCCCGACCGGGCCGTGCGCCTGGCCTGTCGCGACAGCTTTCGCCAGGCGCGCCTGCTGGACCGCATCATTCCGGACATTGGCGCCATCCTGGAAACCGGCGGCATCGCGCCGCCCGGGGCCGCGGCGGATGCGATCGGGCCGGCCTTCGAAAAGGGGGAGGTCACCGGTGATGATGGTCATCGTCACCAATAACGCGCCGCCGCGCCTGCGCGGCCGGCTGGCGGCCTGGCTGTTGGAAGTGCGGGCCGGCGTCTATGTCGGCACCTATTCCAGGCGCGTGCGCCAGCGCATCTGGGACCAGGTGGAGGCCGCGATCGAGGATGGCGACGCCATCATGGCCTGGTCGGCCCCCGGCGAGCAGGGCTTCGACTTCGCCACCGCCGGCACGAACCGGCGCATGCCGGTGGATGTCGACGGCCTGAAGCTGGTGGCCTTTCGCGCCAACGACGGGGCGCCCGAGCCAGCGCAGCGGGACCGAAATGACGCCCCCAAAAGCCGGTAGCTCCAGCCTGCTTCCAAAAACCATTCTATTTCAGTAGATTACGGCAAGCCTGTTCCCCGCACGCGCGGGGATGAACCGTCTTACCGCGTGCCGCGCGGCGGAGACGTGAGCTGTTCCCCGCACGCGCGGGGATGAACCGTTGGCCAAGGAATCGGTCTCCCTGTCGATGGCCTGTTCCCCGCACGCGCGGGGATGAACCGGCAGTCGCAAAGGCCGCTGGTGATCTTGAAGGCTGTTCCCCGCACGCGCGGGGATGAACCGAAACAGCTTCACTGGCAATCCAATCCATCTTGCTGTTCCCCGCACGCGCGGGGATGAACCGCCGGACGAGTTCTATGAGGCCGTCGAGCGCTACTGTTCCCCGCACGCGCGGGGATGAACCGGGGGAGGCCTCAAAGAGCGATCGCTGAACGATCTGTTCCCCGCACGCGCGGGGATGAACCGACCCGGGGCTAATCCCGATCGCCGATGCTGGCCTGTTCCCCGCACGCGCGGGGATGAACCGATCCCGTAGGGCCGGCCGTCGGCCCGGCGTCACTGTTCCCCGCACGCGCGGGGATGAACCGCGTCCGGGTCGTCGACCCGCGACATTCTGCATCTGTTCCCCGCACGCGCGGGGATGAACCGTGTGCTGATGGTCACGGCCTCGCTGGCCATCACTGTTCCCCGCACGCGCGGGGATGAACCGGTTATCCGACGTGCTGGGCACGCTGGCGCTTGCTGTTCCCCGCACGCGCGGGGATGAACCTGGTCGATGGCGTCTATCGGCCGTACCGAAACCCTGTTCCCCGCACGCGCGGGGATGAACCGGCATGGCGGCCTTGGTGCCGGTGGAACACCAACTGTTCCCCGCACGCGCGGGGATGAACCGGACGATCATGGGCACGCCCAGGCGCTTTTGCACTGTTCCCCGCACGCGCGGGGATGAACCGTTCGCTGGCGTTGTGGAGTTCGCGATTGACGTCTGTTCCCCGCACGCGCGGGGATGAACCGCATCTTCATCGTCATGATCATCATCAGGATCGCTGTTCCCCGCACGCGCGGGGATGAACCTTGACACTGGTCAATGACGGCCGCCTTGGCCTGCTGTTCCCCGCACGCGCGGGGATGAACCGGACGAGCCAGCCCCGCCACAGCCGGATGCTGCCTGTTCCCCGCACGCGCGGGGATGAACCGTCAGCGGGATTGGCCAGCGAGATCACGCTCGCCTGTTCCCCGCACGCGCGGGGATGAACCGACATGGTCAGGGGGTATTGCTGGCGTCCTTGGCTGTTCCCCGCACGCGCGGGGATGAACCGCAGTGGAGGTGCGGCCAATGGTCCTTACCGCGCTGTTCCCCGCACGCGCGGGGATGAACCGGCCACGAGCCGATAGAAGGCGCGCGCATCCGTCTGTTCCCCGCACGCGCGGGGATGAACCTTGATCAGGTAATCAACGGGGCATTTCAACACCCTGTTCCCCGCACGCGCGGGGATGAACCGCCGATACGGCGTTACAGCGTTTCACAAGGCGCCTGTTCCCCGCACGCGCGGGGATGAACCGTGCCGGACCCGAGTTCGGATGGCGACAACTCACTGTTCCCCGCACGCGCGGGGATGAACCGTCATGCCGCTTTCCCCTTGCGCGGCGGCCAGACTGTTCCCCGCACGCGCGGGGATGAACCGTCGCCGAACGCTTGCTTCCATCGATTGGTGAGCTGTTCCCCGCACGCGCGGGGATGAACCGAGGTTCCGGGGAAGTAATCCCAGCACCTTTTTCTGTTCCCCGCACGCGCGGGGATGAACCGACGCTGGACGAGTTCCTGAAGACCAAGCGCGTCTGTTCCCCGCACGCGCGGGGATGAACCGAGGCCTTCGCTCAGCGAGGGCACCACGTCGAGCTGTTCCCCGCACGCGCGGGGATGAACCGGTCGGCGCGGCGCTTCAGTTCACCGACGCGACCTGTTCCCCGCACGCGCGGGGATGAACCGTTGCCCGCCGGAACCTCATCGGTGTGGCCAAGCTGTTCCCCGCACGCGCGGGGATGAACCGGCGCTCAACCTCGTCGTCGAGGCGATCCAAGGCTGTTCCCCGCACGCGCGGGGATGAACCGGCCGCGGCCGATCGTGAGATAGGCCAGATGAACTGTTCCCCGCACGCGCGGGGATGAACCGGTTCTTCGAATCAAGCTCCCGCTGGCGTTGTCCCTGTTCCCCGCACGCGCGGGGATGAACCGACCTGGCGCTGGAAGCGGGGCGACACGGACGCCTGTTCCCCGCCCGCGCGGGGATGAACCGACTGCTATGGCGGAGGTGATGATGGTGTTGGTCTGTTCCCCGCATGCGCGGGGATGAACCGACCGCGATGGCTGAGCCCAAGCAGCTGCCGTGCCGTTCCCCGCCCGCGCGGGGCTGAACCGTTATGGTAGCTTTGGCCACTGCGGGCGTTTGTTCGTTCCCCGCCCACGCGGGGATGAACCGACGACTGACGCGCCGGATCTGGAAGCGCTGGTCCGTTTCCCGCAGACGCGGGAATCAACCGAACGGCAAGACCGAGTTGGCGGCCGGGATTGCCAGTTCCCCGCGCGCGCGGGGATGAACCGGATGCCTTGCGGGGCTACACGCCGCGCGACCCCCGTTCCCCGCACGCGCGGGGATGAACCGATGGTCGTCGTCTGCGAAGGCGAGATCGACACCCGTTCCCCGCCCACGCGGGGATGAACCGGACTTTTCGAATGGTCTTGATCGGCGGCGTTTCCGTTCTCCGCGCGCGGGGATGAACGGCTGTCCTCAATTGTGACGACGTTGTCCTCCAGCCGCTCCCCGCCCACGCGGGGATGAACCGTTGGCGGCGAGCTCGAAGGGCGCCATCGCCGATGTTCGGAAAAGGGCCGGCGCTCGCGGTCGGCGGCTCGGTCATTGCCGCAGGGCGCGTACCCAATCGCTGAACGCGGTGGCGGCCAGGATCTTGTCGGAGCCGAGTACGAAGGTGGTCACGCCAAGGGCCGTGTAGGCGTCCATCAGGTCGCTGCATTCGGCGCGGTCCGGGGAGAAGACCGGCATCATGACCCGGTGCCCGGCGGCGACGGCAGTGGTGATCATGTCGCGCACCGCCGCGCTCACCTGCGGGTGGCGCCAGTTGCCGGACAGTCCCATAGAGACCGAGAGGTCGAAAGGGCCGATCATCAGCGCGGTGAGGTCGCCCACGGCACAGATGTCGTCGATGCTGCGCCGGCCTGCCTCGGTCTCGATCAGGCCGATGGCGCCGACCCGCGCCTCCTCCGCCGCCACGTAGTCGTCCCAATTGCGAATGAAGTGACCGCCGGACCGGCAGCACGGGCAGGCGCCGCGCAAGCCGTGCGGGCCAAACCTGGTTGCCGCCACCGCGCGCTCCGCCTCCGCGCCCGACGACAGGTTGGGGATGATCACGTGCCGGATGCCGGCATCCAGTGCCTTCATGATCTCGACCGGGTCGTTCCGGGGCACGCGGATGGCGGCGGCGATGTCGTTCGCGTCGGCCGCGCGGGCCAGGTTCTCGGCCGTCTCGATGCCGAAATGGCCGTGCTCGCAGTCGATGATCGTGAAGGCGAAGCCGTTGCCGCCAATGATGTCGACCATCTCCGGTGCGGCGATCTGCGACCAGGTGCCGACCACCCGTTCGGGCGCGTCGAGCAACCGCTTCAAATCGCGGGTCATGGGGCGCTGAGCCCCAGGACGGCCGTGCATTTGATCTCGACCAGAATGCCGGGCATCGAGAACCCTTTCACCGCGAAGCCCGTCCAGGTCGGGTAGACACGTGTGAAGTAGCGGTCCTTCACTTCCATGAAGGTCTTCAGGTCCGCCATGCTGTCGGCGAACCAGGTCTCCAGTTCGACCACATCGTCGAAACCCGCACCGGCCGCGGACAGCACCTTGCCCACATTCTCGAAGGCCTGGGCGAACTGGGCCTCGGCGCCCTCGACGACATTGAGGTCTGCGTCCCGCCCCACCTGGCCGGAGATGTAAAGCGTGTCGCCGACCAGGATGCCGGGCGCGTAGTGATAGGTGTCGTAGATGGTCTCCATCCCTTGCGGGACGATGAGCTTGCGGGTGGGCATGGGATCAGGTCCTGTAGCAGACGGATTTCACGGCATCGGCAATGCGGCGGCT
This sequence comes from Alphaproteobacteria bacterium, assembly GCA_028277405.1. Classification (GTDB taxonomy): domain Bacteria; phylum Pseudomonadota; class Alphaproteobacteria; order DSM-16000; family Inquilinaceae; genus JANQGH01. The sequence goes on from JANQGH010000054.1 coordinate 12,287, forward strand.
GTCGGGCATGTACGCCCGCTCCAACCGGTCATTGTACGGCACCGGGCTTTCCGGCGCGCCGATGCGGGCGACCGGGGCGTCGAGCCAGTCGAAGGCGTTTTCCATGATCGACGAGGCGATCTCGCCGCCGAAGCCGCCGAACAGCGGCGCCTCATGGACGACGACCGCTCGGTTGGTCTTGCGCACGCTGTCGCAGATGGTCTCGATGTCCAGCGGCTTGATCGTGCGCGGGTCGACGACCTCGACGTCGATGCCTTCGCGGGCAAGCCTGTCGGCCGCCTGAACGGCGCGCTCGACCATCGCCAGGGTCGCGATCACGGTGCAGTCGTTGCCCTCGCGCACGATCCGGGCGCGCCCCGGTTCGATGGCATAGGGCGTTTCGGGCACCGGCTGGGTCTGGCCGAGATAGAGCAGCTTGTGTTCAAGGAAGACGACCGGCCCGTCATGGCGGATGGCGGCGGTCATCAGGCCCTTGGCGTCATAGGCGGTCGACGGCGCATAGACTTCCAGGCCCGGAATGTTGGCGAAGAACATCTCCAGGCTTTGGGTATGCTGGGCGGCGAGCCGGATGCCCGCGCCTTGCGGGCCTCGGAACACCACCGGCACACGGGCCTTGCCGCCCAGCATGTAGCGCGCCTTGGCGGCCTGGTTGACGATGGCGTCCATCATCAGGGTCACGAAGTCCCAAAGCTGGGCCTCGACGACCACGCGCTTGCCGCGCATCGCCGCGCCGACGGCGCAAGAGGCGATGGCCCCTTCGGAGATCGGCGTGTCGCGCACCCGCTCCGGCCCGAACCGTTCCTGGAGACCTCTGGTCAGGCCGAAGATGCCGCCGATGCGCCCGATATCCTCGCCGATCAGGATGACGTTTTCGTCCCGCGCCATCTCCTGCGCGAACGCCTCGGTGATGGCCTGGACATAGGTGATCTCACGATCGCCCTGTGGCGGCGGGGCAGAAGAGGGTGCGCGCGGCGGTGACACCAGCGACAGGGCGGTCTCCATCTCCGGCTCGGGCTGGCCCTTGGCCCAGTCGATCGCCGCTTCGATCTCCGTCTCGGTTTCGACGACCATGGCGTCATAATCGCGCTTGAGAAAACCGTCGCGGTCGGCCATCTCCGCTTCCAGGCGGATGATGGGGTCGGCCGATTTCCAGGCCTCCTCCTCCTCGCCCGTGCGGTAGGCGGGCAGGTTGGCGCGCATCGAATGGTCGTCCCAGCGGTAGGTCAGCGCCTCGATCAGGGTGGGGCCTTCGCCCGCCCGTGCGCGCAGGGCGGCGCGTTCGGTGGCGCCGCGGATCTGGGCCAGCTCGTTGCCGTCGACCCGATCGTTGGGGATCCCATAGGCATCGCCCCGGGCCGCGATCGTGGTTCCGGCGGTCACCATTCCGGTCGGCGTCGACAGGCCGTAATGGTTGTTCTCGCAGAAGAAGATCAGCGGCAGTTGCCAGATCGCGGCCAGGTTCATCGTCTCGTGGAAGATCCCCTCATTGGCGGCCCCGTCGCCGAAGAAGGCGATCCCGATATGGCCGGTCTGGTCCAACTGCTCCGCCAGCGCCGCGCCGCAGCCAAGCCCCATCCCGGCACCGATGATCCCGTTCGCACCCAGGATGCCGCTGTCGAAATCGGCAATGTGCATCGATCCGCCAAGCCCGCTGCAATAGCCGCTGGCCCTGCCCATCAGTTCGGCAAACATGCGGCGCGGGTCCGCACCCTTGGCCAGCGTGTGGCCATGGCCCCGATGGTGGGTCAGCAGGAAGTCGCCATCGTTCAGCACCGGGCAGGCGCCCGCCGCGATTGCCTCCTGCCCGACGGAGGAATGGGCCGTGCCCTTGATCACACCTTGCAGGAACAGCTCCTTCGCGCGGGTTTCGAAGCGGCGGATGCGCAGCATTAAGCGCAAGGCGTCGCGCCGGTCCTCAGGCCCCAGAAGGTTTGAGGCCGGGCGATGGTCCAGCGCGTCGAGGACGGAGACGTCAGCCATGGCGCGCTACCCGTAGACCAGTCTTGGCAGCCAGAGCGACAGGCCCGGCCAGAGAATAACGATGATCAGCGCCACGATCTGAAGGCCGATAAACGGCCATTGGGCGGCGAAGATGTCCTGCAACGTCACGCCTTCCGGCGCCGCGCCCTTCAGGTAGAAACAGGCGGGCCCAAAGGGCGGCGTCAGATAGGCGATCTGCATGGACAGGTTGAAGACGATGCCGAACCAGATCGGGTCGTAACCAAGCGCGCTTAGGACCGGCAGAAAGATCGGCATGGTCAGGAACAGAATGCCGATCCAGTCGATGAAGAAGCCCAGCAGGATGAAGACGCCGACCATGATCGCCAGGATCACGGCCGGATTGTCCGACGCGCCCGACAGGACCTCGCCGGCAAACGCGATGCCGCCCATCAGATTGTAGACGCCGATCAGCGCGTTGGTGCCGAAGACGAGCCAGAAGACCATGCCGCAGGTCCGCAGCGCCTGGACCAGCACCTCGCGCAACAACTGGAGCGTAAAGACCCCGCGCGCCCAGGTGGCCAAGCCGGCCCCGAAGGCGCCGAGCGCGGCACTCTCCGTGATGGACGCGAAACCCGCATAGATCGAGATCAGCACGCCGGCCGCCACCGCCATCGGCAAGGCCACGCCCTTGAACAGGGCCAGCTTCTCGCCCAGCGGCATGGTCGCTTCCTCTGGGCCGAGGGCGGGCCCGAGCGACGGCTGTATCCGGCAGCGGATCAAGACGTAGGCGGTGTAAAAACCGGCCAGCATCAGGCCCGGCACGAGTGTGGCGAGGAACAGGTGCGAGATCGAGACCTCGGCCGTCAGCCCATAGAAGATCAGGATGATCGAGGGCGGGATCATGGTGCCGAGCGACCCGCCGGCGGTGATGATCCCGATGGCCAACTTGCGGTCGTAGCCGAGCTTCAGCATTTGCGGCAGCGCGATCAGGCCCAGCAGGACGATTTCGCCGCCGATGATGCCGGTCGTCGCGCCCAGGATGACGGCGACGAAGATCGTGACGACACCGGTGCCGCCCCTGAGGCGGCCCGTCCAGACATGGAAGGCGCGGTAAAGGTCCCGGGCGACGCCCGATTTCTCCATGAAGCTGGCCATGATGACGAACATCGGCACGGCGATCAGGGCGAAGCTGTCGAGAAAGTCCGCCGTCCGGCTGCCGACGATGAAGAGCGCATTGAGGCCGAACTGCGACACCGCGAGCACCACCGCGATGGCGCCCGACACGAAGGCGAGCGGCACGCCGAGCATCAACAGCCCGGCCATCGCGAAGACGATGAGAACGGTGATCGTGCCGATATCCACCGCGCATCAGCCCTTCCGCGGCAGGGCGCGGCGCAGCAGCACCAGCAGAAACAGGACGGCGCCGACGAACAGCAGGCCTTTGAGATAGGCCGGCAGCGGCGCGTTCAGCGTGCTGCCCGACCGTTCCGGGTTCCAGGCCCCGTTCAGTGAAAAGCGCCAGATCGCCCTTTCCGCCATCCGCCAGGAGGCATAGGCCAGCCCCGACAGATAGACGGTCCCTGCGATTAGGCTGAGCCAATGGGACAGGCGCCCAAGCGCCGGGTGCTTCTCGACCAATACGGTGATCCGCATATGCGTGCCCTCGGCCATGCAATAGGCACCGCCGAAAACGAAGGCGAAGGAGGCGAGCGCGACCGAGGCCTCGTGCGCCCAGATCGTCGGCGCGTTGAAGCCGTAGCGGGCCACAACCTCGTAGACCATAAGCAAGACGATGGCGCCGAAGCACCAGGCCGCTGCCCGGCCCACGCCAAGCGCAATGGTGTCGAGGAACTGCACGGGTCAGGGCTTCTGGATCGTCGGGGCGGCGGGTCGGATTGGGTTTCGCCTGCCGCCCCGAACCCGTCGTCAGTTCAGGCCGAGCTGGTCCAGGAAGGCCAGATGGCTATTGACGATCGCCTGGGCATTGTCGCTGCGACCGCCCCAATCGGCCCAGACATCACGCGTGATGCCCCGGAAGGTCGCCGCCTCGTCCCCGCCGAACTCGATGAAGGTGACGCCCAGCTCGTTCAGCGCCTGCTGCTCCGCCGCCGCGTCCTGCTCGGTCAAGGTCTCGCGCAGTTGGACCGACATCGCATTGCAGGCATCCTCGAAGGCGGCCTGCGCCTCCGGCGACAGGCTGTTCCACTTGTCGTTCGACACGCTCATTTCAGTCACGGCCATCGAGTGGCGCGCCAGGATCGAATAGTCCGCCTGGTTGTGCATGCCCAAGGCGACGTTCAGCGCCACGTTGGCGAGGTCGGTGGCGTCCAGAACGCCGGTTTCCATCGCCGTCACGCTTTCGCCGACACCCAGCGTGACCAGCGAGGCGCCAGCGCGGCTCAACAGGTCGGAAGCCAAGCCGCCAGGCGCCCTCATGCGCAGCCCTTCAAAGTCCGAGACCGTGGTGATCGGTACGGTCGACGGGATCTGTTCCGGTGGCCAGTAGATCGGGCAGATGAAGTGGAGGTCGTACTGGTCGTAGAGCGCGCGGGCGAGGTCCAGCCCGCCCCCTTCGGTAAACCAGCGATCGCGCGTGGCGCTGTCCGGATAGGCGGCCAGCGTATCGCCCAGCACGCCAAGCGCGGGGTCGGAGCCGGCGAAGTAAGACGGCGCCGTGTACTGCCCGTCCAGCAGGCCGTTCTGGATGGCCTCGATCGTCTCTGAGGCGCCGACCACGGCACCGCCGGGAAGAACGGTGATCTCGACCTCCCCGTTGGTTGCCTCGGCCAGTGCGGCGGCCATTTCTTCAAACGCAACGGTGGTGGCGGCGGTCGCGCCGAGGAAGGTCTGCATCCGGAATTCCTCGGCCGTCGCGGTGGTTGCGACCAGGCAGAGCGTGGTGCCCAGCAGAACGGTTTTCAGTGTCATGGTGTCCTCCCTTGTTGTTCGGATATGCCCGCGGTTCAGGCCGCGAGCCGGATTTTCGGCATGTTCAGGATCTGGCGCGTTTCGGCGACCGTTGCCGGTTCGCGGCCCAGGGCGCGAGCCTGGGCGATCACCTTGGCGATGACCTCGTCATTGCGCAGGTTCCGCCCGCCCTCGGTATAGGCGTAGTCGCCCAGCCCGATGGATATGTGGCCGCCGCCCAGGATGATCTTTTCGGTCAGCTGGAACAGGTCGCCCTTGTAGTTCACGGCCGTCCAGACCGCGCGGAAGTCCTTTGGCAGGAACGCGATATGGGCGTCGAGGCCGGCCTCGGTGCCCGGATGGCCGGCGAAAATGATCTCGTCGGTCATGCAGAAGCAGACGTAGGCCGGCTCCGGCAGCACGCCCATCGTCAGGAATTGTTCGATCTGCCGGGTGAAGCTGACGTTCCAGCTGACGAGATAGGGCGTCAGCCCGTAGTGACGGATGCGCTCGGCGAAGTACATCAGCGTGCCGGTCGAGTTCTTGTAGATCAACTCGGTCGTCTCGTAGCGGCCCTCGTCCGGGTCCCACCAGTCCACATTCACGCTGCCGCAATCCATCGGCGCGAAATCGGGCGCCGTATCGGCCGATTGCATCATCTGCTCGATGGCGGCGAAGCGGCCCTTGGCGTCGGCGTCGTTGGCGACGTAACCCAGCGACGGATGGATCAGAATGTCGGACTGGGCGCGGATGCCGGCATTGGCCTCAAGGTAGAAGGCAGGGTCGTGGTCCGGCGCGCCGTCGGCCGTGCGGCCATGAAAATGCACGATCGCCGCGCCCGCGTCATAGCAGCCCTTGGCGTCGGCGATGATCTCCCGCGGCAGAAACGGCACGTGCGGGTTGTTCCTGCGCGTCGCCAGTTCGTTGACGCGCGCCTCGATGATGATCTTGTCCATCGAACGTCCCTCCCGTCCGATTGTTGTTTTTCCGAACGATGGCTGAACGCGCGGCAGAAATCTAGACCGAAGTTATATATCTGTTGCAGATTCTTGCCAGATATATAACTTTAGAAATATGAGTGATGAACGATCGGGCCAGAATCCGGCCTTGGATGTGGCGAGTATTCTCGGCGAGTCGTTCGCCGGGCACACCATGCAGCGGGTGCGAACGCCGGATGGGCGCTACCGCTACAGCTATGTCAGTTCCGGCGTGAAGGACATGCTCGGGCTGGACCCGGAGGAGCTCGTCAGGCTGCCGTCCGTCGATCACGGCTGGGTCCACGACGACGACCGGCAGCGCTTCGTCGATGCCTTGGAACGATCGGCCGACAGTCTGGGCCCGCTCGACGAGGAGGTTCGGGTGCGCCGGCCGGATGGCAGCTATCGCTGGGTCCGCTCCCTTGGACGCCCAAGGCGGCTTGGGGACGGAACGATTGTCTGGGACGGCGTCGCGCTGGATGTGACCGAAAGGCGCGAGGCGCTGGAGGCCCTGGAAAGGGCGCTTTTGCACGTGCGCATGAAAGAGGCCTCCGACGGCAGCTTCAGCCACATCGCCGCGCGTGATGTCTCGAACCATTTTGCCGCGCTAAAGCAGGCCGTCGACCGCATGGCCGCAGATCCCGAAGTCCAAGGGGCCCGGCCGGTGGAAACGGTCGTGCGCATGTTCGGGGAGTTCGAACGGACGCTCGCCGCGACCCAGAATCTGGTCGTGCAACAGGCCGAGGCGAGCGGGAAGGGCAGCCGCACCGAGCGCGCGCGACTGACCAAGCGGCAGGGCGAGATCATGGACCTGGTCGCCGAGGGCTTGTCGAACCGGGACGTTGCGGTCCAGTTAGGTCTGTCGGAGGGAACCGTGAAACTTCACGTCTCGACCATTCTCAAACGACTGGGCGCGGACAACAGAACCGAGGCTGCGCGGCTTTGGCATTCGGGATCGGCCCGATAGCCTTGGGCTTGCGGCCCGGTGTCTTCAGCCTTCGAAGCGCCAGGCCAGGGTTTCGCCCGCGTGGAACGGCACGACGTGGACGGTGTCATTGCCCATCAGGTCAGGCACATCCTGCGGCCTCCGGCGCAGCGTGACGGTCCCCGTATTCAACGGCAGACCGTAAAAGCGCGGGCCGAACTCCGACGCGAAGGCCTCCAGCCGATCCAGCGCGCCTTCCTCCTCGAACGTCTGGGCATAGCTTTCCAGCGCGGTCGGCGCACTGAATATGCCGGCGCAGCCGCAGGCGCTTTCCTTTTCGTGCCTCGGGTGGGGCGCGGAATCGGTTCCGAGGAAGAATTTGGGGTTGCCCGATGTCGCCGCCTTGCGCAGCGCTTCTTTGTGGCGGCGGCGCTTGGCGACCGGCAGGCAGAAGGCGTGCGGCCTGATCCCGCCCTCGAACAGGGCATTGCGATCGATCCGCAAATGGTGCGCGGTGATCGTCGCGCCGAGGGTTGGGCCCGACGCCTCGACGAAGCGAACGGAGTCCTCTGTCGTGATGTGCTCCAGCACCACCTTCAGATCGGGGAACGCCGCCCGCACCGGTGTCAGCACGGTTTCGAGAAACACGGCCTCCCGGTCGAAGATGTCGATGTCGGGCGCGGTGACCTCGCCATGGATCAGCAGCGGCATGCCGATGCTTTGCATGCGCTCCAGCACCGGCCAGATCTTGCGCACATCCGTGACGCCGGCCGCCGAATTGGTCGTGGCGCCCGCCGGGTAAAGCTTGCACGCCGTGAAGACGCCGTCCTTGAAGCCGGTCGCGATCTCCTCGGCATCGATCTCATCGGTCAGATAGGCGGTCATCAAGGGCATGAACCGGCGGCCTTCGGGCAGCGCGCTTAGAATGCGCGTGCGATACGCTTCGGCCGCGGCGACCGTCGTTACCGGCGGGACGAGGTTGGGCATGATGATGGCGCGCGCGAACTGGCGGGCCGTATGGTCGGCGACGAAGGAAAGCATGTCCCCGTCGCGGAAATGGACGTGCCAGTCGTCCGGCTCACGCAGCACCAGAATGTCGTCGTCGTCCTGGGACCGCTCTTCGCTCCCATTGTCCTGAAGGCTCACTTGCTTCCCCCGTCCAGCTGCTCCGCCGCGCATGGAGATACGGTGTCAGGCGCAGAACGGCAACGACCGATCCTTCAACACCGGGGTCCGTGCGTCATTATCACCGTATGCCGGTATCAGTAGCGGGCCATGTCCGGGTCCACATGGCGTGCCCATGCGTCGATGCCGCCGGCCAGGTTCAAGGCGTTGTCAAACCCGTTCTGGCGCAGAAACGCCGTTACCATGGCGCTGCGCACGCCGTGATGGCAGACAATGATCAGCGGCATCTCGCGGGGTAGCCCGTCGAGCGCGTCCGGAACCTGCTGCATGGGGATCGTGACGCTGCCGTCGATGATGCACACGGCCAGCTCCTCCGGCTCGCGAATGTCGAGCACCGTATGGGCCGCGCCAGTGTCCCGCATCTCGGCAAGGTGATGAACGCCGATATCCTGGTCCGCCCCGCTCATGTGCCGGCACCGGCTGTGGTCGAGGTCGCCGGCCTAAGCGTCGCTGGCATCCACAAACACGCAGTCCGGTGGATCGGCCTCTCGCGGACCGAGGCGTTCGTCATGCCGGAACAAGGTCGCGCAGTAGGGGCAGAGGGCCGTGTCGTTCGTGCCCATCTCGATATAAATGTGCGGATGGTCCTGGGGCGCGGAAGCACCGGCGCATTTGAACTCTCGAACCCCGATTCTGATCTCCGGAACACCCCAGTCGTTCTTGAACTTCGCATGTTTTTCATTCGCCATCGCGCCTCAAAAGCTCATTCTCGATGATGCCGACTTCCGTAAACTGATGTTCCATTGAACGGTCCGTCAGCATGCCGCTGTCGATCAGCTTGCGAAGCTCGTGAAGCTTCGCCTCAAGTTCGGCCGTGGTGAATTTCGCCCAGGGATTCGCCTCCGCCGGCGACACGCCTGATGCCGGGCGCATGCGCGGCCGCTGCGTCATGCCCGCCGCACGTCGATGGCGTCAGGGATGTCGGGGCGCGGCATGGTCTCGATGCCGGCCGCCAGCATCGCGGGCGCCGCCGTTTCTGGCGCTCGCGACCCTGGTTGGGACCGTGAGCGGTGTCGACACTGGCGTTGAGGTATCATGCGGCGGTCCCCGCTTCAGGCAGGCCGGCCGCGCTCCAGAAGGCAACCGCCGCGGCGACCATCGCGGCATGAGCGGTCGCCGCATCCGGGCCGGACGGCTCGCCGTCAAAACGTCCGAGTTCCTTGGCCATGTCAAAAAAGCCGGGCGCCGGCAGTCCGCCGCGCGCGCGACTGATCACCAGCGCGGCGATGAAGGGGTGGTCATTGGCCGCATCTTCCCGCATCAGCCCTTCGAGTGCCTGCGCGACCTGATGAATTGTATGGGGCGGCTTGAGCGCCAGGGCCTCGGCCACCGCCCTGTACGTGACCGGCTCACCCCGCACCGCGATCCGTTGAAGGTGGGCCCGAAGGCGCCTGGTCAGCGGTTGCAGTGTCGGCATGGTGCTTTCGGCCACGCCCGTCATGACGTGAGCTTTGCGAGGTCGAGCAGGCTGGACGGCTTCTTCGCCGGCTTGGTTTGGGGAACCGGCGGCGGGTCCTCCAACAGGCTGCCGTCGGCGTTGATCACGACGCGCCAAACCCGCGCCCGATAGCGGAAGGTGAGACGGGTCCGGCCGGCGTCTTCGTTTTCGCCGGTTTCCGCGACGCTCATGACCAGGCCCTTGGCCATGTTCTGCTTCAGCGCCTCGACGGTGAGGCCGAGCTTGGGCGCCAGTATCTCGGCGTCGACGGTAATCTCGCCGTCATCGAAGCGGACCGGTGGCGATAAAGGCGGGGTCATCGCCAGGCCGTGCCAGCGCGTGGCGGCGCGGTTTTGCCGGCATTGAAGTTGATGCAGAGCTGCACCAGCTCGTCGGCCGTGAGGGCCTCGTTCACGAAGCCGCATTCATACCTGTTCGCACCCTCCCGGCAGCAGCCGTCGCCTTGGAAATGCACGCAGGTCTCGCACGTGCCGAACAGCGGTTTGCCCGCTTGCAGGGCAACGCTGCCAAGCAAGCGCTGAAGCGCTACGGAGAATTTGTCGCGGACGCCAGGGGGCAAAGCGTCGGCCGCCCCAACCAGGGCTTCGATGGGGTCGTCGCTCAGAACGGCCCTGGCCTTCCCCGTCAGGTCCAGCCTCACGCTTCGGCCATCGGTCGCCGATCGGGTCTGTTTCAGATAGCCGTCCGCGACCAAGCCCTTGATGGTTTGAGAGGCGGTGCCCCGCGTTGTGCCGTGAAACGCCGCAAACGCGGACGGGGTGCGCGAAAAGCGATTGGCCCGCGCGAAGTATCTCAGCCCGGCCCATTGGACCGGCGTCAGGCCGCCCACGGACCCGTCGCCCGACGCGATCCGCCCGAGATGCAGAATCAACTCGGCGATAACACGGCTGTCCATGTCGCGCTCCTTGTCCACGGGGTCGCTGGCGTGACCTGCGAATGACGATCAGATACTAGCCAGATAATAGCGATCTCAAACTATATTGACAAGCAGATGATTTCGATTCCATACTAAATAGTATGGTTTCAAAACTATCTGACCGCGCGGTGGCCGGGGTGCAGGACGATGCAGATCAACAGCCGGCGCGTCATCGGACTTCGCCGATCGACCCCTGAACGCGGTCCCCCTCGCAGGCGGCATTCACGCACTCTCTATCAAGACGGCAGCCAACAGCCATCAAGCCCAAGATCGCCGCCCCGCAGCCATGGCCCTGTCCGATTGACCGCGAGACTACGAAGCCGTTTCCGGCGGACCGCTGGAACGCCGACGGCGGACAAACCCGTCGCTTGGCGGCCCACGAGATCGATCCGGATACCGGCGGCCCGATGGTTCCGGGCGCGCCCGTTCCGCTGTTCGTGGCGCATGACCATCGATCCAACAACGCACGCATCCAGGATTGCAGTCTTTGATTCAGAGCCAGCATTTCATCCGGTTCCGAACGCTCATGCCCGGACTTCTGGTCAGCGCCACCGTGGCGATCGCGGCGACGTTTCTGTCGGACCATTACGGTGCGCCGGTGATGCTGTTCGCGCTGCTGCTCGGGATGGCCTTCAGTTTCCTGGCCGACGAACCGCAATGCCGTGCGGGTATCAGCTTCACGTCCAGCACCGTGCTACGGATTGGCGTCGCACTTTTGGGCGCCAGGATCACGGCCGACGAGGTGTTGACACTGGGCTACGGCCCGCTGCTGCTCACCGTTTGCGGGGTCCTGCTGACCATTGTGTTCGGCGTGGTTCTGGCCCGCTGCATGGGGCTGACGCGGGACTTCGGGATATTGACCGGCGCGGCCGTCGGCATTTGCGGCGCATCGGCCGCGCTGGCCGTTGCGTCAGTCCTGCCGCGTCACAAGAACGGCTTGCAGGAACGCGATACGATTTTTGCCGTGCTTGGCGTGACCGCGCTCAGCACGGTGGCGATGATCGTCTATCCGATCATCGCGGTGTCGCTGGGTTTCGACGACCTGAAAGCCGGGATGTTTCTTGGGGCGACGATCCACGACGTGGCCCAGGTGGTCGGCGCCGGCTATACGATTTCGGAAACGGCGGGCGAGGCTGCCACGATCACGAAGCTGCTGCGCGTCGCGATGCTCGTCCCGGTCGTTATCGCTATAACCTTGCTGCTTCCGCACGGGCGCGAAACGGGACATGGCAAGCGGCCTCCCGTTCCGCTGTTCCTGCTCGCCTTCGTTCTGCTTGTCGTCTTGAACAGCCTGGGCCTGGTGCCGGAACCGCTGCGTGCCGGCATGGAAGCGGCGTCTCGCTGGGCGCTGGTGGCGGCGATCGCGGCCCTCGGCATCAAGACCGCGCTCAAGGACCTCGCCGCGGTCGGACCCAAGGCACTGATACTTTTGGTCGCGGAGACGTTCTGGATCGCGGCCGTGGCCTTGTCGATCCTGCTGCTGATCGCCTGACCTGAACCTCGAAAGGACACCGTGCCCATGAAGAACCCGATGACCTTGCGGCGTGTTCGCCGGGATGCGCGTGGTGCGCGACCGGGGGGCCGTGGATGACCTTCGTCGTCACGGAAGCCTGCATCAAGTGCAAGTACATGGACTGTGTCGAGGTTTGCCCCGTCGATTGCTTCTACGAAGGCGAGAACATGCTGGTTATCCATCCCGACGAGTGCATCGACTGCAGCGTCTGTGAGCCGGAATGCCCGGCGGAAGCCATCTTGCCGGATACGGATCAAGGCGCCGACGCATGGCTTCAACTCAATCGCGACTATGCCGAGAAGTGGCCGAACATCACGCGGAAGGGCACGTCGCCGCCGGACGCGGAGCAGTATGACGGCGTGCCGAACAAGTTCGAGGACTATTTCAGCCCCAAGCCGGGATGACCGTTCCAGCCGCAGGAGAGATCAGGCGGATGTGATCAGCTCAGCAATCTTGCATACCCCAACGTGTATTGCGGATAACCCGCTTCGATCGTGAAGCCGAGATCGACCCGCGGCCCCAACAAGGTGATCAGAGACATCGTCGTCAGGGTGAAGGACGGCATGTCCTGGAGAATCTGAAGCTCGGCCTGGCGTACCATCTCGTTGCGCCGCGCCAGGTCCGGCTCGACGGCGATTTCGGCCAGTCGCGCATCGATGCCCGGCATGGCTTCGCCGTAATGGCTGTGGTTGACGCCGCCGCTGCTGTCCTCCCGGCTGATCTCGCCCGACGAAAACTGCTCGAACAGGATCTGGGTGTTCACCGGAGGATAGGTCTTGGAAAACGGCATCAACATGCCGCGATCGGCCCGGCGTTCGTTATGAAACGCCGTGTGGTCGATGATGTCCAAGTTCATCTCGATATTGGCCTGGCGCAGCATCTCCTGGATCAGCAGCATGATCGACTGATAGTCCTCGCGCTGGCTGACGAAGGCGTCGAACTGCAGCCCGTCGGGATAGCCGGCCTCGGCCAACAAGGCGCGAGAGCGTTCCAGATCGACGTTGTACTGCAGCTCTTCCGACAAGTCCTGCTGTTGGATCGAGCCATCGAACTGGGTCGGGTTGATGCCCCAGACATTCGTGCACATAGGCCCGAACGCGTCGATGAAGACGTTGCGGTCGATGGCGTAGCGGATCGCCTTGCGCACCAGGACATTGTCGAAGGGCGGCCGGGTCATGTTGAAGGCCAGCGTCACCAGGCTGCCGGGCGCGGTGGCGTTGATCGTCGCGTCGGGCGCCTGGGCCTGCATCTGCTGGACCCAGCCGGGCTGGCGCGCGCCGTCGATCATGTCCAGGTCGCCATTGACGAACGCAAGGGTGCGCGCCGCCGTGTCGGGCATGTAGCGGTTCTCGATGCCGTCGATCGCCGGCCGGCCGTCAAAGTAGTCGTCGTTGGCCGACAGGATCACGCCGCGGTCCGTATCGATACGCTCGAACTTGAACGGCCCGCTGCCGACCGGGTTCATGGCGATGCCCTCGTCGCCGAGGTCTTCGACCGCGGCCCGGGACATGATGTACATCGGCGAGATCAAGGCGATGGCGTGGAAGGTCGGATCGGGGCTGGTGAGGGTAAACTGAACCTGATGCGTGTCCGTCGCCCGCACCTCCGCCATGTTGCGCAAGGCCACGGAATAGCGCGACGCCGGGTCGGCCATGCGCTGGTAGGAAAAGACCACGTCATCGGCCGTGACCTCGCCATAACCGCGATGCCAAGGCACGCCTTGCCGCAGGTTCAGCGTCCAGACAAGACTGTCGTCCGACAGATCCCACGACTCCGCAAGCTCGCCGCGCAACGACGGGAGGTTGATGTCAAACGTGCCCAGCGGCGGGTCGACCAGGCAGTTGTGCACCTGGCGATTGGTCCACGCGTCGGCGCCCTGGCGCATGTAATGCGGATCGAGCGTGCGGACGCTGTTGGCCGACCAGGCGCAGTGCAGAATGTTGTCGCTTTGGGCGCGGCTGGGTCGACTGCCCCCCGCGCCGGCGAGGGTGGCGGCGGCCGCGGCGGTCAGGCCGAGCTTTAGCGTATCGCGCCGTCCAATGTCTTGACCTGCCGTCGAACCGGTCTTGCGCGTCATGGTGTCCTCCCCGTTCGGCTTTGTGTTTCAACGTATTGCAGCAGCGATTGCGGCTTTAAGCAGACGCCTTAAGCAAACGTTTGTTCTCTGAAGTCTAGGCAGATCGGTCTGGATACGCAACGAAAAAGAACAAACGTTTGCTGTGCCCAGGCGACAGCAGCACCTGGCGGTCGGCCGCGCGGTTGCGATGTCAGTCGGGGTGCCCGGGCGGTACAGGCCCGGTCGATTGCCGTTCGACCAAGCCGAGAGGCGGCAGCCGCTGGGGCAGATTGGCGGATTGTCCGCCGATCTTGCGCAGCAGCTGTTCGACCGCGATCCGGCCGAGATCGGCGATCGGAAACCGGATCGAGGTCAGCGAGGGTCTGGCGATCTCGGCCAGCGTGCCGTCATGCATGACGATGAGCGACAGATCCTTCGGCACCGACAGGCCGGCATCGATGAGCGCGGCATTAACCCCCAAGGCGATCGGGATCGTGGCCGCGATGATCGCGCTGGCACCCTGCTCGCCTGCCAAAAAATCCGCCATCGCATCGGCGGCCTCGCGATAGCCGTGCGGCGACCCGACGACGAAGGCGTCTTGGGGCCTCAGCCCCGCGCGTTCGGTCGCCGCCAGGAAACCCTCTCGCCGACGCTCGGCGTTGAAGCGGCCAAGCGGACCCGGAAACAGCGCAATTCGCCTGTGTCCCAGCCCAACCAAGTGATCGGTCGCCAGATGGGTCGCGGCGCGGTTATCGAAGGCCACGGCATCGGCCGCGCCAGCCGTTTCGTTGATCAATATGTAGGGGCACCCCAGGCTTTGCAGAGGGCCCAGCTCGCCCTCCATGATCACCCGCGCGGCGATGATCATGCCGTCGACCTGGCTGTAGCTGGCCAGATCCTGCAGCGTGTGCACGGGCTTATGGCCCTCGTCGACATGATAGATGATGACCGATTGGCCAAGCGGTCGCGCGACATCCTCGACCGCCGCGATCAGCTGCTGGTTCATCGGGTGGTCGAGATAGGGAACGACGATGCCGATCGAGTTGGACCGCGCCGTTTTCAAGGTGCGCGCCAGCAGGTTCGGCCGGTAGCCCAGACTGTCGGCCGCGTCGCGGATGCGTGCGCTGGTCTCCGCAGAGGTGGCGGCATCCTTCGTCTGACGCAGAACGCGCGAGACGGTGGACACATCGACACCGGCCGCAAGCGCCACGTCTCTCAGGGTCGGTCGCGCTGACGGCATCACGTCTCCTCGCCACTCTTCGTACGCCGGGCCTCTCGGTCCTCAAGCCGGGAGACTCGGCATCGACGATTGTACGCGGATGCTAGCGCTGATCAAACCTTAGAACAAACGTTTGTGTCAGCCGACTCTGTTGTATATAGAAGGCTTGGAACAAATCGGGATAAGGCGGCCGGGCGACCCGGGCCGATCGGGAGAGGGCAGAGGTTTGGCGATTGAAAGCATTGAATGCTTCCAGGTGAACTGGCCGGCGCAGCCGGGGTCGACACCGGTCAGCGCTTGGGTTCGCGTGATCGACAGTTCCGGTGCCGCCGGCCTGGGGGAGGCGTCGCCGATGTTCGACGGGCGCTGTGCGCTGGGCATTGTGGAAGACCATCTCCAACCCATGCTGTTGGGGGCCGATCCGGTCGAGACCGGGTTGATCCAGGAACGCCTGTTTCATGCCGCGATCAAGTTGGGGCCGGACGGCGCGCTGGCCGCCGCTTTGGCTGCCCTGGACATTGCCCTGTGGGATCTCAAGGGTCATCTCCTGGGGCTGCCGATCCACAAGCTGCTGGGCGGGGCCTGGCGGCGCACGATCCCGTTCTATTCGTCGGTCGGCCACACGGCCAATCTGTCCACGGACGAAACGATGGCTCGGGTCCGCGAGCGGCTTGATAGAGACGGAAGCCGGATGATCAAGCTGCGGATCAGCGGCGACCGTACGGCGCGCGACGCCCATATCGAGGCCGATATCGCCAAGGCGACGGCGTTGCGGGAACTGGTTGGCCCCTCGATCAAACTCGCCTTCGACGGCAACAACGGTTATTCGCTGGGCGGTGCGGTACGCGTCGGCCGGGCGTTGGAGGCGTTGGACTATTGCTGGTTCGAAGAACCGGTGCAGCACTATCACGAGGCGATGACCGGTGAGGTTGCGCGGCGCCTGGACATACCGGTCGCGGCCGGGGAGCAGACCTATACCCTGGCGGGCTTCGCGCGCCTGATCGACGCCGGCGTGCGCATATTGCAGCCGGACATCATCAAGATGGGGGGCTTCACGGGGCTGCAGCAGGTGTTGGCCCTGGCCCATGCCCATGGCGTGGATGTCGCCCAACACCAGACACAGCCGGCGATTGGCCAGACCGCCTGTTTGCATGTCGCGGCGGCACAGTTGCATGGCTGGGCACCGGTTGAGCTGAACGATGCCTCGGGCCTGCAGGCGCGGGTATTCTCGAAGATCCCGTTGCCGGAAAACGGCGTGTACGAACTCGACGATACACCCGGGTTGGGGCTCGTTTTGAACGAAGCGGCGTTGGCGCCGCTGAAGCTTCCGGCCTCGGCGCACGCCGCGTGACCGTGCCCCCGGTGCTGATCTGTCGCGTGCCAACGATCCTGCCGGATCGCCACCAAGGTGCGCGCCGACGATGATCCGGCTGCTGGTCAACCGGCTGTTCGACACGTTGGTGACCGCCTTGCTGGTCCTGACGCTGGTTTTTGTCGCGCTGCGCATCCTGCCCGGCGATCCGGCGGTCGCGGCGCTCGGCGACACCGCCGGTACCGCCCAGATCGAGGCCTTGCGCGAACAGCTGGGGCTGAACCGGTCCCTGGCAGCGCAGTATTTCTACTTTCTGTGGGACATGCTGCGCCTCGATTTCGGCCGATCGATGCTGAACGGCGCTTCGATCTCCGGAATACTGCTGTCGAACCTGCCCTACACGCTGCAATTGGCGGCCGGCGCCATTCTGGTCGGCATGCTGATCGGCGTGCCGGCGGGCATTCTGTCCGCCATCAACAAGGGGCGGGGCCTGGACTACGGCGCACGGGTATTTGCCCTGATAGGCCTGTGCATTCCGGACTTCTACCTGGGTGCCTTGATGCTGATTGCCTTCGCCCTGACCCTTGATTGGTTTCCGATCATGGGCGGCGGCAGCGGCCTTTGGGGCAGCTTGTACCATGTTGCCCTGCCCGCCCTGACGCTGGGGCTGGTGATGGCGGCCTTTACCAGCCGCCTGACCCGGTCGGCCTTGCTGGAGGTACTGGGCCGCGACTATGTGCGGACGGCGCGCGCCAAGGGGGTCTCGGAACGCTGGGTCGTCGGCAAGCATGCATTGCGCAACGCCATGATCCCGGTCGTCACCGGTTTCGGCATCTATATCCTGACCATGTTGTCCGGCTCGATCTCCATCGAGCTGATCTTTTCCCGGCCGGGTATCGGCTCGGTGCTGATCAACGGCATCAATGCCCGCGACTATGCCGTGGTGCAGGCGGGGCTGGTGATGTTCTCCATGTTCGTGGTCCTGGTCAATTTCGGTGTCGACATTGTCTATGCCCTGATCGACCCCAGGGTTCGGGTTGCCGCGAGATGAGCGCGACGACGCAGCCGGATGCAGGCCTGCAGCCGATCGCGGCCGAACCCCTGGTCGGCTGGCGCGGATTCTTGCGGTCGCTGTTCTCCTCGCGGGTGACAATCTTCGGGCTGGCGCTGATCCTGGTCTTTGCCGGCGTTGCCGTTCTGGCCCCCATCCTGGCGCCCTACAATCCGGTCGAGCAAAGCATCATCCTGATGAACCGGCCGCCGTCGGCGGAGCATCTGTTGGGGACGGACGGCTTTGGACGGGACATCTTGTCCCGCATCATTTGGGGCACGCGACCGTCCCTGGCCCTGGCCCTTCTGGCGCCCATGATCGCCCTGATCCTGGGCACGGCGATCGGCACGATGGCCGGTTTCTTTGGCGGCCGGATCGACCGGCTGGTCGGGCGCCTGACGGACACGCTGATGGCCTTTCCGTCGCTGTTGCTGGGCATCCTCGTGTCCGCCGCCCTCGGCCCGGGCTTCTTCAATGTCGTCGCGGCGGTCGCCTTCGCCTTCCTGCCGCGCTTCATTCGCGTGGCCCGGGCGTCGACCATGGCGGTTCGCCAGGAACCCTATATCGAGGCGGCGTTCGCGGTCGGTCAGCCGCGCTGGCGCATCATCTTCCGCCATGTCGTGCCCAACATTTCCGGTCCGATCGTGGTCGTCGCCACGCTTTGGATTGCCACGGCGATCCGCATCGAGGCGACGCTCAGCTTTCTCGGGCTGGGGGTTCAGGCGCCGGACCCGAGCTGGGGCAACATCATCCGCGACGGGCTGGGCAACTTGCTGGGTTCGCCCTGGCCGGTCATCTTCGCCGGTGCGGCCATCACGCTGTGCGTCTTGGCTTTCAACCTCGTCGGTGACGCCTTGCGCGACGCGCTGGACCCGGAGCATCGGGACTGATGGCGGGCGGCGCCGAACCCTTGCTGGCAGTCAGCGGTCTGGTGACCGAGTTCCCTGCCCGCCACGGCACGGTGCGGGCGGTCGACGGCGTCTCGTTCGATCTGAGGCGGGGCGAATGTCTTGGCATTGTCGGCGAGTCCGGCTCCGGCAAAAGCGTCACGGCCCTGTCGATCATGGGGTTGCTGCAAAAGGGCAACGGGCGCGTCGTGGGCGGCCAGATCCGGTTCAACGGCGCCGATCTGCTGTCATTGTCCAGCCGCGATCGCCAGCAGTTGCGCGGTGCCGATCTGGCGATGATTTTTCAAGAGCCGATGACGTCCTTGAACCCCGTCTTCACGGTCGGGCAGCAAATCGCCGAGGCGGTGCGCATCCACAAACGGCTCGGCCGAACCGCGGCCCGGCGGCGCGCGGTGGAGATGCTCGACCTTGTCGGCATCCCCGACCCGCACCGACGGGTCGACAGCTATCCCCATCAGCTGTCCGGCGGGATGCGCCAACGGGTCATGATCGCCATGGCGCTGTCGTGCGATCCCAAGCTGCTGATCGCGGACGAGCCGACAACGGCGCTGGACGTCACCATTCAGGCGCAGATCCTGGAACTGCTGCGCGATATCCGCAAACGGCTCGGCACCGCGATCATCATGATCACCCACGATCTGGGCGTGATCGCGGAGCTGGCCGACCGGGTGATCGTCATGTATGCCAGCCGGATCGTCGAAACCGGGTCGGTGCGTGCGCTGTTCAAGAACCCGCAACATCCCTACACCCAAGGCCTGCTGCGCTCGATGCCGCGCCTGGACGAGGACCGTGACCGGCTTGACCAGATCGAGGGCTCGGTACCGAACCCGACGGCATGGCCCGGCGGCTGCCGCTTTCATCCGCGCTGCGGTTTTTCCCGCGATATCTGCAGCAGTGCGGAGCCGCCGACCGTCCGGTTGGCCGAAGGGCGCCAGTCCGCGTGCTGGCGGCATGTGGACTATGACCCCGGCCAAGCCAGACCGAACCTCGCGGAGGTGCGGGCATGACCGACGCGGGACCCCTTCTCGTGGCCGAGGACTTGCGCAAGCACTTCCCGGCCAAGACGGGGGCGCTGTTCGCCGGTCATGACACTGTCCGGGCCGTCGACGGCGTCTCGTTCACCATCGAACGCGGTCGGACGCTGGCCCTGGTCGGTGAATCCGGCTGCGGCAAGTCGACGGTGTCGCGCCTGGTTCTGCGCCTGATCGAACCGACCGACGGCCGCGTCATGTTCGACGGCCGCGACCTGACCAAGCTCTCCGCGGAGGCGTTGCGCAAGGCGCGGCAGGATTTTCAGATGGTGTTCCAGGACCCGTACGCCTCGCTCAGCCCGCGAGAGCGCGTGTCGGACATCATCGCGGAACCGCTGCGGGTCCACAACGCCGTCGACGGTCGGCGTGCCCAGCGCGACCGCGTCGTTGAACTGCTGGAGAGGGTCGGGCTGAGCGCCTGGCACGGCGACCGGTTTCCGCACCAGTTTTCAGGCGGCCAGCGCCAGCGCATCGGCATTGCCCGCGCGATCGCCCTGAACCCGAAGCTGGTGGTGGCCGACGAGCCGGTGTCGGCGCTGGACGTCTCTGTGCAAAGTCAGGTGATCAACCTGTTGTCCGACCTGCAGGTCGAATACGGCATCGCCTACCTGTTCGTCGCGCACGACCTGGCGGTTGTGAAGCACATTGCCGACACGGTCGCCGTTATGTATCTAGGCCGCATTGTCGAGATCGCCGAAAAGCGCGCCTTGTTCGCCCGTCCGCACCACCCTTACACCCAAGCGCTGCTGTCGGCCGTGCCGAATCCGGACCCCGATGCCAGGCGGTCGCAGATCGTGCTGGCCGGCGACGTGCCCAGCCCGACCCGGGTCCCGTCCGGCTGTCGCTTCCACACCCGCTGCCCCATCGCGCAAGAGATCTGCCGGCGGGTCGATCCAGCCCCACAGACAGTGGCCGACGATCATGCGGTCGCCTGCCATTTCGCCAAGCCCCATCCGATCCCGGCGGATCGCCCTGCCGGTGCAGACCGAGCGTGATGCGAGGGGCTGACATCGTTGCGCGGGTCTTGGCCGACGCGGGGCCGGACACGCTGTTCGCCATGTCGGGCAATCAGTTGATGCCGCTGTTCGACGCGTTCGTCGATACTGGCCCACGGCTGGTCCATGTTCGCCACGAGGCCGCGGCGGTCCACATGGCGGATGCCTTCGCTCGGATGACCGGCGGGCCCGGCATCGCCCTCGTGCCGGCAGGGCCCGGTTTCGCCAACGCGCTGTCCGCGCTCTACACCGCACGCCAGTCCGACAGCGCGCTGCTGCTGATCAGCGCGCTTGCCCCGCTGGCGCAATCGGGCAAGGGCGCCTTTCAGGAGATGCGGCAGGCGGAGATCGCCGAACCTTTCACGAAATGGTCGGCCACCGTCGACAGCGCCGACGACCTCGCGGTCATGACCCAACGGGGCCTGGCCCTGGCGTGCACAGGCCGTCCCGGGCCGGTCCATCTGGCGATCCCATCAGATATATTGGCGGCCGCGGCGCCCGGCGCCGGGATCGGCGATGCCGCGCCGTCTGAGGATCCCCCTGAGGCGGCGGATATGGCTTCCTTGGCCGACGCATTGCGCGCGACCTCCAGGCCGCTGATATTGGCCGGCCCGGTCTTTGGTCAGCCGGGCGGCAGTTTCGACATTGCCGCTGCGGAAGGAAGGCTGGGGGTCCCCATCATTCTCATGGAAAGTCCGCGAGGGCTCGCCGATCCATCGGCCGGCGCCGTGTCGGGCCTGGTGTCGGAGGCCGATCTGATCGTGCTGGCGGGCAAGCGGGCCGATTACGGGATCGGCTTTGGCGGCCCCTTCGCGTCGACCGCCGGTTTCGTCGTGGTCGACGGTGATCGCGCGATGCTGGAACTCGCTGAGACCAATCTAGGCGCGCGGCTGCAGATGGCGTTGGCGTGCGAGCCCAGGGCGGTCCTGCATGCCCTCATGACCAGCTTCGACCGCCCGATCGAAGCGGGGGATTGGACGCATCGGGTCCGGGAGGCGGTCGCCTATCGGCCCGGCGACTGGCGCGAGGCCGGCGACGGGGAGGAGGGTGTTCACCCGGCGCGGATCGGTTGCGCGATCCAACCATTTCTCGACCAACACCCCGACACGGTCGTCGTTTGTGACGGCGGCGAGTTCGGTCAATGGGTGCAGGCCTGCCTGACGCCGCGGCGGCGGATCATCAACGGCCCCGCCGGCGCCATCGGCGGTGGTTTGCCGTTCGCGATCGGGGCCAAACTGGCCGATCCCGAGGCACCCGTTATCGCCTTCATGGGCGATGGTACGGCCGGTTTTCACTTGGCGGAGTTTGAAACGGCGGCGCGGTGCGGGGCGCCGCTCGTGGCCGTGATCGGCAACGATGCGCGATGGAACGCCGAACATCAGATCCAGCTGCGCGACTATGGCGCCGACCGTCTGCTGGGCTGTGCCCTTACGCCCGCCCGCTACGACGAGGCGGCGCGCGCTCTTGGCTGTCACGGCGAACATGTGGAGCGTGCGGCCCAGCTTGACCCCGCGCTGAAACGATCACTGGCGTCCGGACGGCCGGCGTGCATCAACGTAAAGCTGCAAGGCTGCGCCGCGCCCGCCATTCAGCGCCGAGGCGTCTGACTGGGCTGATCATCGCTCTGGCCGGCGCGGGTCGGACATGCTAGCGCAGGGGCGGCGGGCGATTTGCGCCGGCTGATCGGGGGACCATGCGTGGGGGGGGGCAGGGGTGATCGATTTCGCACCGACGGACGAGCAGCGGCAGATCCTGGACAGCGTGGACCGGTTTGCCGCGCGCCATTTGCCGCCGGACGAACAGCAAAGGCGCGACGCGGCGCATGATCCGCCCTATCACCTGTTGCCCGTGATGGCCGACATGGGGCTGCTGGCCCTGCCGTTTCCCGCGCGCTATGGCGGCCTGGACGGCGACTGGCGGACCGTCGCCCTGGTTCAGGAGCGGCTGGGGTATCGCGCCTGGATGGCCGGGTCGCTGATGAACCGGGCGCTGGGCTTCGGCGGCATGTCGCTGATGACCTACGGCACCGAACAGCAGCGTGAAAGGCTGATCCCCGAGATCATTGCCGGCCGCGCGTTGTTCGCCCTGGCGCTGACCGAACCCGAGGCCGGCTCGGACGCCGCGGCGATTGCGACGCGTGCCGAACGGACGGCAACGGGCTGGCGGCTGACCGGCCGCAAGACCTGGTGTTCGGACGCCGACCGGGCCGATTTCCTGGTCGTGGTCGCCCGCAGTGCGCGGGGGGCGGAGCGGCGCGAGGGATTGTCGATGTTTCTCGTGCCGCGCGACACGGCCGGCTTGCACATGACCGAACTGCCCAAGGTGGGCAACAATTGCCTGCCCAGCTTCGACATCGGGCTCGACGGGGTCGAGGTCGGCGCCGAGGCGTTGATGGGCGAAGAGGGCGCGGGCTTTCGCCATCTGGGCCAGACGCTGCGCTACTCCCGCTCCGGCCTGTCGGCGGCCGCCGTCGGGGCGGCGCAACGCGCCGTCGATCTGGCGCTGGCCTACGCCAAGGAGCGCGAGCAGTTCGGCCGGCCGATCGGCCGGTTTCAGGTCATCGGCCACCGGCTGGCCGACATGCAGATGCGCGTCGACCAGGCCAGGATGAGCCATCTTTATCTCGCCTGGCTGATCGCCACCGATCGCGATGCCGGCCGCCACGCCGCCCAGGCCAAGGTGATCGCGACCGAATGCCTGCAGTTCGTCACCGACCATGGCATGCAGATCCTCGCCAGCGCGGGCTACGCGGCGGAAAGCGAGATGCAGCGCCTGTGGCGCGACGCGAGGCTGTACAGCTTCGGCGAGGGCTCCAACGAAATCCAGCGCACGTTGATCGCGCGCGCCATGGGGCTGTAGCCCCTATGCCTTATCCGTTCGTGACCGCGAGGACCAAGCCATGAGCCATCCAGACCTGCCGGCCGACATCGTCGAGGCCGCCGCCGCACGGCGCGGCCGGCCCCACGTCTATGACCGTATCGAGCCCGAACGCTGCGCGCTGGTGGTGATCGACATGCAGCGCGCGTTCGTCGAACAGGGCGCTCCGTCCGAGGTGCCGATGGCCCGCGACATCGTGCCCGCGATCAACCGGTTGGCGGCCGCGCTGCGCCGGGCCGGCGGCCAGGTCGTCTGGGTCCAGGCCACGTTCGACGAGGCCGGCTGGCCGGCCTTTTTCGACCATCTGGTCACGCCGGAGCACGGGCGCCGCATCCTGGCCGCGCTGCAGCAGGGCGCGCCGCTGCATGGGCTGTGGCCGGACCTGACGGTGGCGGCGGCGGACTGGGTCGTGCCGAAATTCCGCCTCAGCGCCTTTCTGCCCGGCGCCTCGACCCTGCCCGTGCGCCTGCGGGCGGCCGGCATCGACACGGTGCTGATCACCGGCTGCATGACCAATGTCTGCTGCGACAGCTCCGCGCGCGATGCGGTGATGACGGACTTCAAGACGGTGATGGTGGCCGACGCCAATGCCGCGCGCACCGACGCGGCGCATCTGGCGGCCCTGACCACCTTCCTGCAGGCCTTCGGTGATGTGCGCACCAGCGACGATCTGATCGCCCATTTCGCCGATCAGGGCGAAACCGTGTCGGTGGCCTGATCAGGCGGCCAGCCGCACCGACAGAACGAAACTGCGCCCCGCACCGCGAACCACGTCGAGCGCCCGGTCTAGGGCGCTATCGAGGTCGGCGGCATCGGTGACCGTGGAACCGTCCAGGCCGCAGGCGCGGGCGACGGCGGCATAGTCCGGGCTGGGTTCCAGGCTGGTCAGCGGCATGCGGTTGGCGCGCGCGGCGAAGCCGTCCGGATAGAGCGCGCGCGTCGCCCGGTCGACCGCGCCCCAGCGCGCATTGTCGAAGATGACGATCA
The DNA here is from genome assembly GCA_028277405.1 of Alphaproteobacteria bacterium. Lineage (GTDB taxonomy): Bacteria > Pseudomonadota > Alphaproteobacteria > DSM-16000 > Inquilinaceae > JANQGH01. Next base: position 36,546 of record JANQGH010000054.1, read on the forward strand.
GGATGCCCAGGCCCTCGGCCGCCGCGATCTGGTGGCAGGCCAGCGGGTTGGCGAACAGGTAGCTGCCGTCGCCCAGGCAGGCGATGACCTCCCGGTCCGGCTGGGCGAGCTTGGCGCCGAGCGCGGCCGGCAGCCCCCAACCCAGCCCACCGGCGGGCGACGAGCCCAGGAACCCGGCGCCGTCCGTCAAGGTCATGACGGACCGCACCAGCGGGTATTCGTTGACCAACAAGGCATCGGGCGCCCGGACTCGGTCGATCGCGGCGCTGACCGTGGCGGCGGTCAGGCGCGCCGGGTCGGCATCGGCCGCCAGGCGCGCCCGGGTACGGATCTGCTCGGCATCGGCCATGGCCACCCGCCGACGCGCTTGTGCATCGGCGACGGCATCGTGCAGCGCGTCGATCACCAGCCCGGCGCTGCCGGCCAGGGTCACGTCTGACGGGAATCCCCGGATCGGATAGTGCCGTTGCAGCGGGTCCTCACCCGCCTGGATAACCACCTGGCCCGGCGCGCGAGGGTCCAGCTTCGGGATCCAGGGCACGTCGCAGTCGATCACCAGCACGCAGTCGGCCTCCGCCAGCCACGGCCCGACCTCGAAGCCGCCATGCAGCGGATGGTCGCCGGCGAGGTTCAAATGGCGCGGCCGGTATTCCACGACCGGCGCGCCCAGCCGCTCTGCCAACCGCGCCAGCCGGGTCGGAACCGACGGGTCGATGCCGGCGCGGGCGGTGACGATCAGCGGCCGGGCCGCTTGATCCAGCAGTCTGGCAGCCCGGGCAATGGCGGCCGGATCGGGGCCGATCGTGCCGGCCGGTTCCAGCAAGGGCTGGTCGGCGAAGGTTGGCGTGGCTGGTGCGTCGGCCAGCACCTCGCGCGGCAGGGTCAGATAGACCGGGCCGCGCGGCGCGGACTGGGCGATGGCAAGCGCCCGGTCGGTCGCGATCTCTAGCTGCGCCGGGGCGCGCAACTCGTAGTCCCAGCGCACGGTTTCGCGGACCATCGAGGCCTGGTCGAACATCTCCTGCGCCCAATGGATGTTCAAGGACCGGGCGCCGCTGGGGCCGTCCTCGTGCACCGGGGTCCGTCCGGCGCACATCAGCAGCGGGATGCCGTCCCGTTCGGCGTTGATCAAACCGCCCAGCGCGTTGGCGGTGCCGACCGTGACATGCACCATCACCGCCTGGGGCCGCCCGGTGACGGCGGCATGGCCGTGGGCCATCGAGACGGCGGCGTTTTCGTGCGGGCAGATCACCGCGCGCGGTGCATCCAGCCCCAGCTGCTCGGACCGGGCCAGCCCCTCCACGATCGACGGGAAGTCGGTGCCGGCGTTGGCGTACAGACAATCGACACCGCGCCGTTTCAACAGGCGCAGCCACGCCTCGCCGACGGTCTCGGCATCGTGGGGGCGGCCGTCGCGTGCGCTGTTAAGTGGGCTGTCGGTTGGGGTCATCGCGCTTCAATTGTCCTAAATACCAGACAGATCTATTGTCCTATATACCAGACAGCCTTAAAGTCCGACAGGATGATGCACAGGCGGACGACATGATCTTTCTCGACGATGGGGTTACGCGCCCATGAGCGCTGGCGACCTGCCGGTCCGGCCGATCGATATCGTGGTCAATCCGCTGACGCCGGAGATCGTGGCGGCCCGGCCGGCCTGGACGCGACGCTTTCACACCCAGAAGATCGGCCGCGAAGACGCCGAGGTCGCCTCGGTCACCCATGAGCAGATGATTGCCCAGATGGATGCGGCCGGCGTGGAGCGGGCCTTCCTGGTCGCCTGCAAGTTGGGGCAGGAGGGCACGCCGGCGGCCTGGCACATGCCGGACGAATGGATCGCCGAAGCGGTCGCCGCCTATCCGGACCGGTTCAGCGGGCTGGTCGGCATCGACCCGACCGAGGGAATGGAGGGCGTCCGCCGCCTGGAACGGGCCGTGTGCGAATACGGCTTCATCGGCGCCCACTCCTACCCGCACTGGTTCGAACTGCCGCCCAACCACGCCCGCTGGTACCCGTTCTACGCCAAATGCTGCGAGCTGGGCGTGCCGATCCAGATGCAGGTCGGCCAGTCGCTGGTCTATGCGCCGGAACGGCCGCTGCGCAGTGTCGGCCGGCCGATCACGCTCGACGACATCGCCTGCGACTTTCCGGAATTGGCCATCATCGGCATCCATATCGGCATTCCGTGGCACGACGAGATGATCGCCATGGCCTGGAAGCACGAGAATGTCTTCATCGGCACCGACGCGCACGCGCCGAAATACTGGCCGCAAAGCTTCGTCCACTATCTGAACAGCTATGGCCGGAAGAAGGTGCTGTTCGGCACCGACTATCCGGTCCTGTCCTTCGAACGCGCGCTGCGCGAGATCTCGGCTCTGGGCCTGCGCGAGGAGACCTTGCGCGCCGTGCTGCGCGACAATGCCGAGCGGGTCTATCGACTGGCATCGGCAACCTAGCGGCCTTGCGCCGCCACAACCATGACGGAGGGGAGGTCATGACGACAATGAAGCAAATCACCACGAGGGCGACGGCTGTTGCGGCGCTGGCGGCGCTGGCCGCCATGCCGGCGTTCGGCGTATCGGGCGCGATGGCGCAGGAAACTGTGACCCTGGGCATCGTCACCGCGCAGACCGGCCCGCTGGCGGCACCCGGCCGGTTCCAGATGAACGGGTTCGACCTGGCCGTCCAGGCGATCAACGAGGCCGGCGGTTTCGAGGTCGACGGCGAGACCTACATGCTGGACCTGCAGGTCTACGACACCAGGTGCAACGCGGCCGAGGGCGCCTCGGCGATGCAGCGGCTGGCCACGGTCGACCAGGTGCCGGTGGTATTGGGCGAGCTGTGCAGCCCCGTGGCGGCCGCCGAGGCGCCGATCGCGGCCGATTTCGGCGTGCCGTTGGTGCTGACCGTGCCGACCGCGCCGAACCTGACCGAACAGGGCAATGAGTGGCTGTTCCGGGTCAATCCGAACAACTTCCAGCTTAACGAGGCGCTGGCCGCCTTCGTGGCGGAAAATGGCTGGTCGCCCCTGTCCTTCATCGCCTGGAACAACGATGCCGGCCGCGGCGGCGTGAACGGCATGCGCGAACTGCTGCCGGACGATGTCGAGTTCGGCTATGTCGGCTATTTCAATGTCGGTGAGGTCGACTTCTCCAGCCACATCGCCAACATCCGCAACGAGGGGTCCGAGGCCATCATGTTGCTGATGGACGAGGAACCCGGCGCGCTGGCCATCCGCCAGATCCGCGACGCGGGCCTGGACGCCCAGCTGGTCGGCACCCTGGCGATGGGCTCAAGCCGGTTCCTGGACCGGCTGAATGCCGAGTATCTGGATGGCATGGCGCAGTACAACGCCTTCCCGCCGAACGCGCCGATCCCGCGCATCGAAGAGTTCTCAGCACTCTACGAAGCCGCCTATGGCGAGGAAAGCCACGGCTTCGCGGCCCAGTCCTATGACGGCATCTTCGTCGTGATCGCCGCGATGCAGGCGGCCGGGACGGTCAGCGACAGCGCGGCCATCCGCGACGCGCTGGCGGAGATCTCCTGGGACGGCGTCATCGGGCCGATCATGTTCAACGAGAACAATCAGGCCGAGCCGCCGGTCTACATCACCCAGTGGTGCGACGACGGCACGCGCCGCATCCTGTTCCCGGACGACCTGGCCGCCGATTGCGGCTTCGGCTGATCGCCGGGCGGGGCTCGACCAGCCGGTCGGGCCCCGGTCAGCCGGCCTCCATTCCCGCGTTCCGGACGCATCCATCCGTGGCCCCAGCATAGGAAGCAGCCATGGCCCAAGCCCTGCTTGAGCAGATCATCAACGGCACCATGATGGGCAGCATCTACATGCTGGTGGCGCTGGGCATGGTGCTGATCTACGGCGTCATGCACGTGCTCAATTTCGCGCACGGCGTGCTGTTCATGGTCGGCGGCTATGTCTGCCACTTCTTCTTCACCCAGGTGCTGGACAGCTATCTCTTGGCGATCCTGGGGTCGATGGCGGTGCTGTCGGTCATCGGCCTGGCGTTGGAACGCGGCGTCTTCCGGCGCCTGCGGGACAATCTGCGCATGCAGGTCATCGCCTCGTTGGGGCTGATCCTGGTGATCCAGAACGGGGTCATCGCGATCTGGGGGCCGAACGCCTTGCAGATGCGGATCACCACCACCGACATACGTGTGCCGATCGGCGAGCTTAGCTTCACGCTGCAGCATTTCCTGATCATCGGCACCGTCGGGGTGACGGTGACCGCGATCTGGCTGTTCCTGACCCGCACGCGCATCGGCACCGCCTTGCGGGCGACCAGCCAGAACGCCGAGGCGGCCCAGGTGGTGGGCATCGACGCCAACCGGATGTATGTCGCCAGCTTTCTGATCGGCTGTGCGCTGGCGGCCCTTGGCGGTGCCTTGCTGGGCCCCCTGTTCCTGATCTTTCCAACCATGGGCGACCTGCCGCTCCTAAAAGGGCTGGCGGCGATCATCATCGGCGGCATGGGCTCGATCCCCGGCGCCATCATCGGCGGTCTGGGCATCGGCATCGTCGAGGCCGTGTCGACCCTCTACATCCCGACCGATTTCCGCGACACGGTCGTGTTCGCCGCCCTGATCGCGGTGCTGCTGTTGCGGCCGCAGGGGCTGTTCGGCGTCCGGGTGCGCGGTGAAGCGTGAGCGGCCGCCCGTGACCGCCATGACCGCCTTGACCGCAATGACCGCCCCGCGTGCCGGCAGGCTGGCGATCGCCATTGTCGCGCTGCTGGCGCTGGCGGCGCCCTTCCTGCTGGCCGATCAGCCCTATTTCCTGCACGTCCTGATCCTGACCATGACGTTCGCCATCCCGGCGATCGGGCTGAACCTGCTGCTGGGCTATACCGGCCTGGTATCGCTGGGCCATATGGGCTTTGCCGGGGTCGGGGCCTACACCACCGCGCTGTTGATGATGGACCATGGCTGGTCGGCCGTGCCGGCGATGGCCGCAGGCGCCGCCGCCGCCGGCGTCCTGGGCGTGCTGGTCGGCATTCCCTGTCTCAGGCTGCGCAGCCATTTCTTCATCATCGTCACGCTTGCCGTGGGCATGATCCTGTTCGCCCTGTTCAACAATCTCGACGGCATCACCGGCGGGGCGGAGGGGCTGCCAGGCGTGCCGCGGCCCGGTCCGCTCGATCTCGGTTTCATGGTCATCGATTTCCGCCGGCTGGGCGGCTTTTACTGGTTCGCCCTGGTGGTGACCCTGTTTGCCCTCCTCGTGCAGTACCTGATCGTACGCTCCGATTTCGGCCGCTCCTTGGCGGCGATCCGCCAGGACGAGATTTTGGCGGCGGCGCGCGGCGTCAACGTGTTCGCCCACAAGCTGGCGATCTTCGGCATTTCCACGGCGCTGGCCGGCCTCGGCGGCGCCTTGAAGGTCATGTTCCTGCGCGTGGCCGCGCCTTTGTCGTTCGAACTGTTGGAAAGCATCAATCTGGTCCTGCTGACCATCGTCGGCGGTGCGGGCTATCTGGCCGGGCCGATCATCGGTGCCCTCGTTTATGTCGCCATTCCGGAAATTCTGCGCTTTGCGGACGCTTGGCGGCTGGTCCTGTTCGGTGTCATCCTGGTCGCGATGACCCTGTTCGCCCCGCGCGGGCTCAGCGGCATGATCGAGGCGGGCTGGCGACGGTTGCGGCGCGGTCCGGCCGTGACGGGTGAGGAGGCCGCCGATGGCCGCCCTGCTTGAGATCCGCGACATTTCCAAGGCATTCGGCGGCATTCAGGCGCTGGACGGTGTCGATGTGGCGATCGACGCGCCGGGCATTTATGGCCTGATTGGCCCGAACGGCGCCGGCAAGACGACCCTGTTCGATGTCGTCTGCGGCAGGCAGGTCGCGGACCGGGGGGAGGTCCGCGCCGAGGGCCGGGCGGTTGGTCGGTTATCGCCCGACCGCCTGGCCCGCCTCGGCTTTGCCCGCACGTTTCAGGAATGCCGGGTGTTTCCGGACGAAACCTGTCTCGACAATGTGCTGTTCGGCGCCCAGGACAAGCGGCTGGGCGTGGAATGGCGCCAGCTTCTGACGCGCGGCATGGGCGCCCGCAGCGCCCGGCGGGACGAGGCCATGCGCCTGTTGACGCTGGTTCGCCTCGATACCTATGCCGACCGTCCGGCGGCCGCGCTGTCCTATGGCCAGCGCCGGCTGTTGGAAATCGTCTCGACCTTGATTGCCAGACCGCGCTTTCTGCTGCTCGACGAGCCCGCGTCGGGCATCAATCCGACCCTGCTGAACGTGCTGCACGACTTTCTTCTCAAGATGTATGAGGAGCGACCGATCGTGTTCCTGGTGGTGGAGCACAACATGCCGTTCATCATGTCGCTGGCCTCGCACATCGTGGTGATGCATCAGGGCCGGGTGCTGACCACGGGATCGCCGGCCGACATCCAGCGCGACCCCGCCGTCATCGACGCCTATCTCGGCTGATGGGGGGCGGGCGATGTTAGAGGCACGGGGGCTGACGGCCGGATACGGCGGCGGCCGCATCATCGTCGACGGCGTCGACATCGACGCGCGCGCCGGCGAGGTGGTGACCATCATCGGCCAGAATGGTGCCGGCAAGTCGACCCTGCTGAAGGGCATTTTCAACATGGTGCCGGTGCGCCGGGGCAGTGTGAGCCTGGACGGCGCGGAGGTCTTCGACCAGCGGCCCGACCGGCTGTTGGCCGGCGGCCTGGCTTACATTCCGCAAAACCACAGCATCTTTCCCAAGCTGACCGTGGCGGAAAACCTGCGCATGGGCGGCTTTCTCCTGCGCGACCAGCGGCTGCTGGTCGAACGGATCGGCGAGGTCGAGGCCATGTTCCCGATCCTGGTGGAACGGCGCGACGAATACGCGGCGGGCCTGTCGGGCGGCGAGCAGCGCATGCTGGAAATCGCCCGGACGCTGTTGATGGCGCCCAAGGTCATCATGCTGGACGAGCCGTCCATCGGCCTGGCGCCGCGCCTGGTCGACCAGGTCTTCCAGACCGTGCGCACGCTGGCCGAACAGGGCAAGGCCATGCTGATGGTCGAACAGAATGTCAAAAAGGCGCTGGCCGCGTCGGACCGGGGCTATGTGCTGGAGTTGGGTCAGGTGAAGCTGCACGACCGCGCCGACCGGCTGCTGGCCGACGACCGGACCGCGCAGCTCTATATGGGCGCCAGACCGGGTGGCACGGCCCCATCCGCCGAGGCGCCGGAGGGTCGGCCATGACCGAACACGAGGACGGCTTCGTCCACGACCTGCCGTTCCGGCCACGCGCCGAGATCGAGGCGCTGCAGGCGCGCCGGTTGAGCCGGACCCTCGACCTGGTATTCGACCGCCATCCGGTCTATCGCCGCCGCTATGAAGAGGCCGGACTGACGCGCGCCGACATCCGCGGGCCGGAAGATCTGTGGAAGCTGCCGGTGACGGTGAAGCGCGACCTGGCCGCCGATCCGGAGGGGTTTCGGCTGGAGACCGAGGGGTTGGAGCCGGAGGCCCAGGTCGCCTGGGACGTGATGCACACGACCGGCACGACCGGCGGCAAGCCGACGCCATTCTACTCCACCGCTTGGGACTTCTACGGCATCCTGACCGCCAACCGGCGCGCCTTGGAACTGCGCGGCGTCGGGCCGGACGACATCATCGCCAATCTGTGCCCGCTGACGCTCTACCCGTACGGCGCCTATCATCGGACCATCGCGGCGGCGTCGGCCATGAAGATCCCGGTGGTCAGCTTGCTGCCCGGCCGGCCGTCGCCGCACTTCCACTGGTCGGCCGGCCTGGACGAGGTCGTCGACGGCGTGGCCCGCACGGACGCGACCATCCTGTGGGGCGTGGCCAGCTATGTCCGCCGCGTGATCCTGCGCGCGCAGGAGCTGGGCGCCGATTTCAGTGCCGTCGCCCATGTTTTCGTCACGGGCGAGCCGGTGTCCGAGCCGTTGCGCACGGACATGACCGAACGGCTGGAGGCGATCGGCGCTCGCTCGCCCCGGGTCAGCATTTCCTATGGCGCCACCGAGATGCAGGTCGGCACCGTGGAATGCGTGCCCGGCAGCGGCTATCACAATCCCGCCCCGGACGAGTTTCTGTTCGAAGTGGTCGACCCGCACGACCATCGGCCGGTGGCGGAGGGCGAGCGCGGCCTGGTCGTGGTGACCCACCTGAACCGGCGCGGCACCGTCCTGGTGCGTTACCTCTTGGGCGACACCAGCCGGCTGACCACGGCAACCTGCCCCGAATGCGGCGCGAACACCGACCGCTTCGTCGAGCTGCCGAGCCGGGCCGACGATCTGGTGAAGATCCGCGGCATGCTGGTCGACCCGGCAGTGCTGGTGAACGCCCTGTCCGGTCTGGGCCTGGCCGAATACCAGGTCGTGGTCGACCGGGAACGCGCCGACGACCCGCTGTCCATGGACCGCCTGACCGTGCGCGCCGCACCCGCCCAGGGCGACGAGGCCGGCGACGCCCTCGCCGGACGAATCGCGGCGGCGGTGAAGTCCGCCATCGGCGTCCGCCCGGAGGTCACCTTCGCCGATCCGTCCGCGATCTGGGACCCCAACGCCAGCGCGAAATCACGGCGGTTTGTGGATGCAAGGTTGGACGGGCGCAGGCTGAATAGGCGCTAGCCAGCGGGGCGTGCCCCGAGCGCGAACGGTGACAATGTCGGTCTCGACGGCGAATTGCTAACGGCCGTGTCGACGCCGCTTCAGTCGGGTTCGGGCGAATCGGCCGTCAGGCCCAGCAACCGTTTGCAAATGGCTGTTGGGAGTGTTTCAGTTCGAAGTTGATAGATAGGGCTCAGCACTGGGCCGCAAAGTCGGGTTGACTTCGGCACACTTGCTGACACACGTAACACACGCGAAGCGGGCACAAAAAAAAGGCGACGACACCAAGATGGTGCCGCGCCACATTCTTCACGCGACGATTAACTGCCAGCTCAACAAGCTAACATGTTGTGACAATACTAGCGACGGTACCGTTGGTGCCGTCCGTCCCACAACTCCCCGGCCCTAGACGTCGGCCTCACTCACTGAGCTGGCAGCAATGATGCATCAGGTCAAAAACGCGTCGAGCAGACGTCAGCTGCTGATCTTTTCGCAGATCATCTCCGACGTTTGGCTTAGCGGACCCTGTCCAACATGCCTTGAAACGTTCGCTACCTGCGTGCGAATCGCAGCTTCGTGGTCCGTGTTCACATCGAACAACTGAAGGTCGAGCACCGACATGTGAGCTTGATTGGCCATTGATACTTCCCCTAAGTTTGCTAGAAGTGCACAAAATTTGTATTGCAGTAGGGTCTAAGCATGTCACGCAGTTAATTCTCTGGCGAGGGTTTTTGGCGAATGCTGTTGCGCAAATGTCACAGTGATCTGTGAGCTTGCCTGAAGCACTCACCAAATTGCGATTTGGCAATAGCTGACATGCGGGCCTCCATAAATTGAATAAATCATACGAACTATACTGTTTTGCTGACCCATTCTTTTTTGACACGCCAGCGAATGTCTCGGAATCCGAGGAATTTGATGCTACGCGGCGATCACCGCCCAGCGGTTGGTGCCGCATTGAGTCTTCCGACTGGGTGGAATTTCGCCCGGATCTGACCCAGTTGCCGTCACAGGGCTGGAAGGTTCATGTATCGGCCACGGCGGAGAATGCCGAAGGGGTTCTCGATCACGTTTGGGATTATTGCATCGACTGGTCCCTGACGTTCAAGTTCATACGCAACCGGCTAATCATGCTGTTTCAGAACGGCAAGTCTGCCGATCGTGGGGCAAGCGGTAAGTTCGTCACGATCTACCCTCGGGACGAATCAGAACTGGAGCGTGTCCTTCGCGAGCTTGGGAGTGATCTCGAAGGGCAGCACGGACCCTACATTCTCAGCGATCTGCGTTGGGGACAGGGGCCATTGTATGTCCGCTATGGCGGATTTGCCGCCCGGCGACTTGTTGCGCCCAATGGTGAGCTGGAACCGGCAATTGAGGACCCCTCAGGGAAGCTGATTCGCGACGAGCGTCGACCGACCTTCCAACCTCCCCCTTGGGTCAAGCTGCCCGGTTTTCTCCAGCCCTGCCTGGCAGCTCGACGCAGCGTTACATTCGACGGCATCCCTTACCAAATCCAAGAAGCCGTCCACTTCTCGAATAGTGGCGGCATCTATCGCGCTGTTGATGCTCACAGCGGCAGGCAGGTCGTGCTTAAGGAAGCGCGGCCCTTTACATCGCCTTTGGCCGACGGAACAGACGCGGTTGCCCGGCTTGATCGCGAACGGCAGGTCTTGGAGAGACTCTCCGGGCTCAAAGTGGTGCCGGAACATCGCGACTACTTTGTCGCGGGTGAGCATCATTATCTGGTCCAGGATTTTGTCGAAGCGCCGACCCTCAACACCGTATTTGTCAGGCAGGTTCAGCTTGTGAACCCTGACACGACAGCGTCGGAACTGGCCGCTTACACGAAGTGGGCCATGGATATGTGCCGGCGCGTCGAGCACGCGGTCGGCCTAGTCCATGAACGCGGCGTCATTATCGGTGACATAAGCGCGTCAAATGTCCTGGTGAAGGACGACGGAGATATTGTCCTCATTGACTTTGAGGCGGCCACGTTCGCGGAGGAGGGGAAGCGTTCGACACTGGCTACGGCGGATTTTCGGACCCAAGGTGATCTCAGCGGTTTCGATATCGACCATAACGCCTTGGCACTCCTGCGCATTTTCATGTTTCTCCCGCTGACAGCGCTGATCAGGCTGGATGTTCGCAAGGCGGCGCAGTTGGGGGCAGAGATCGTTAAGTTGTTTCCGGTTGAACCGGGTTTCATCGAAGAAGCCGTCACCACAATTGCGGGGGCGGATACGGCATCCGACACGCAGCTTCAAGACCGGCTTGATGGTCTCTTGGACAGTGGCTCGTGGCCTGAACTGCGTGACACGTTGGCTCGTGGCATTTTGGCAAGCGCGACTCCCGAAAGGGACGACCGTCTCTTTCCCGGAGATCCGGAGCAGATGAAACCCGGCGGGGGTATCAACCTTGCGAACGGTGCCGCCGGGGTTCTCTACGCGCTCGCGGCCGTCAATGCGGGCCGTTATCCTGAGCACGAGGATTGGCTCGTCACCCAGACTCTGCGGCAGCAAGATCGCTGTCCGCTTGGGTTTTACGACGGACTGGCCGGCATCGCCTTCGCCCTGGACCGTCTTGGGCGTCAGGACGACGCCTATCGAATTCTGCAAATCTGCACCGATCGTTTAGAAGAGATTATGGCCGATCCCCGCGTTGGTCTTTCAAGCGGTCTCGCCGGTTTCGGTCTTGTTGTCGATCATTTTGCGACCGCCAGCGGTGATCAGAGGCTTCAAGAAATATCGGGCGATATCGTTGAACGCGCCGTCGACCGCCTCGGTGAGGTGGACGAAGGAGTGCGGGTCAGTGGTGGCGACAACCCCTACGCAGGGCTGTTCCGCGGATCGTCGGGCCTGGCCATGCTGTTTCTGCGTTGGTTCGAACGCACCGGCGATCGCGCTTGGCTCGAAAAGGCCCGAACCGCGATCTGGCGGGATTTGCAGCACTGCGCCGAAACGCCGGATGGCAGCCTGTTTGTCGACGAAGGCTGGCGAATTACGTGCTATGTCGCAGAAGGCAGCGCTGGAATCGGTATGGCTATCGACCATTTTCTTCGTCATGAGGCCGATGAGGCGCTGGCCAAAAAGGCTGCGGCCATCTCGCGGGTGGCAAGGTCAAAACTCTATGTGTTCCCCGGGCTGTTTTGGGGCCGTTCAGGCATGATCCTTTATCTTGCCAATGGCTATAAAGGATCTGGCCCGCCAGACGATCCGGTAATCACCGAGCAAGTGCGCTACCTTTCATGGCATGCCTTTCTTCATGAAGGAGAACTGACGTTCCCCGGCAGTACGCTGCTGAGGTTCTCCATGGATTTCGCGACCGGTACCGCTGGGGTTCTTCTCGCTCTGGGCGCTGCATTGCATGACCGCTCTATTTCCCTGCCCCTTTTCGGCGTCGCGAACGGCAAGGCCGGTAAATGACCGAGCAATCGGCGTCATGCGGGTATTGATCATGTTCCCGACTTGCGCTTGGGACCAAACCGCGTGGCATTGGTTCGTCCAATCATGATTGTCATGATCACCACCCGTGGGAACGGATACACGCTGCGCACCTTGGCCAAAGGCACTTTCGGAGTTCCCGTTCCGACATTCCGCCTGACGCACTACGAGCGACTGCTGCGGTGCTGGCACGTCCCCCGGGCAACCTATATCTTTGGTGACATAGAAAGACTTGCGCCTTGGGAGTTGCGGCTCGCCGCCGATCTTTATCGGTCGATGACGGAAGCGGGGCTGCGCTGTCTGAACGATCCCGCGCGCGCGCTGTCGCGGCTGGCTCTTCTCAGGGGCCTTCATCACGCCGACATAAACCCCTTCAACGCCTATCGAGCGGATGAGCAGCCGAGGCCTGAGAGGTTCCCGGTGTTCGTGCGGCATGAGGACGATCACCTGCGCGCCGCAGCTGATCTTTATCATGACCAGGACGAGCTTGATCGTGCGTTAGCCAAGCTGGCGAACAGCGGGCTGCCGCTCCGCGGTATGCTGGTTGTCGAGTATTGTCCGGCGCCTTATCGCGAGGGCCTCTGGGCGAAGTGGGGTTCCTGGCGCATTGGGGACGCGGTCTTTGTCGACCATCTGGTCGTGGACGATACCTGGCTGGTGAAAGTAGGAGACCCGGCGAAACTGACCGAGCAGGAGAAGCGCGACGAGCGCGATGCACTTGACGCCAATCGCTACGAAGGCCCCGTCGGCCGCGCGTTCGAGGTCGGTGGCATCGATTTCGGTCGCGCCGATCACGCGGATATCGACGGGCGTCCGGTCATCTACGAAATCAACACAAACCCCTTCACGCCTCGGTTCACGCCCGGACCCAATCCTGCGGCTTCGGAAACCACAATGAAGATCCGCAAACGCTTCTCCGAAGCGCTCGAGGCGATCGACACGCCGGCCGGCGGTCGGGTCAAGATCGCGCCGACGCCGCGCCGGCGTCCCATCCGCTGGTGGCGACCGGGGTTCGTGACGCCGCGGAGGCCGTGATCCGCGCCTGTGTGCGATGTCTCCTCGCGTCGGGCGGCATTGGGCACTGAACCGCCGTCGGGGGAGCCTTGGCGGCCTCGGTCAGGCCAAACCGGGCATGAGGCGACTTACTTCAACGGCCTGGCTGGGCGACCGTCCATCCCTCTCCAGGATCCGACGCACAATGTCCGGCCGGTCGGTGTTGATGATGTCGGGGCGGTGGGTGAGGGCGTGGGCGATGGCGGCGGCATCGTTGCCCAGGGCCCAGGCCATGATCTGGGCGCCGGCCGCGCGGCATTGGTCGATCTCGGCCTGGTTCAGCTCATCCGGCAGGAACTGGACGATGGCGGCCCGCCAGGCGTTGAGCGCTTCGTTCAGGGTGGCGACATCCGTGCGGGGGATCATGATCCTGAGATCGTCGCCCTGGTCGCGAAGGGCGCGCAGCAGGGCCGGGTCGTCCGCCCAGAACATCGTGCGGTCGACCAGCTTGCGCGCCCGCACCTGGGCCACGATGGCGGCCGCATCGGCCTGTTTCACTTCGACGTAGATCCCCTTGCCTTTCGGCACGGCATCGAGAAGGGCGGCCAGGGTGGGCACCGCTTCGCCCCGGTACCACGGGTCGAACCCGCCGCCCGCGTCGAGCGAGCCGACCTCCGCGTCGCTCATCGAAGACACCGGTCCGGAGCCGTCCGTGGTGCGGTCGACCGTGGCGTCGTGCATCAGCACCGGCGTGCCGTCCGCGGTGGTGCGCACGTCGATTTCGACGATGTCGACACCTTGGCTGTAGGCGGCGGCCGCGGCGGCCAGGGTGTTTTCCGGCGCGATCGTGTTGGCGCCCCGGTGACAGCAGATCAGGGGCCGGCCCTCCGCCGGGTCGGCGCGGTAGGGCTGGACCCGCTCCGGCTGGTCGCTGCAGATGCCCAGGACCGGCATCGCCACCAGGTCCGCCAGGATGGCGGGCCGTTCCTCGTGCCAGGTGATGATGTCGAGATCCTCGGCGGCGGCGCGGGCGATCAGGTCCGGCGTCAGCAGGGTCTGAGGGGTCGGCGAGGCGTGTTCCCAGCAGGGGTGGATCATGTCCAGGGTCGTCCGTGCCGCCAGCGCGAACGGGTCGGCGCCGACCGACACCAGGATCGACAGGGGCAGGGGGCAACCCGCGCGGTGCAGCCGGTCGATCGCGGCGGGGTCGCGCTCGCCCAGCACGGCGTCGTCGAAGCCTCTTCGATCGAGCAGGCCGAGCGATGCTTCGCCGGCATCGGGCGATTTCAGGTCGAGATAAAGGGCGGTGCCGGTGTCCCGCGCCAGATCGATCACCTGGTCGAGCGACGGCACCGTGCCGCCGGTGGCCAGGGGTACCTTGGCAAGATCGGCCCAATCCGTGTCGGCAATCGCGTCGTCGATGCCGGCCAGGCGGCGCAGGCGTTCGTCATGGCAGGCCACGGGCACGCCGTCGCGCGTGACCCGGACATCGACCTCCCACATATCCGCGCCCAGCAGGGCGGCGCGGCGGAAGGCGGTCAGCGTATTCTCCGTGGCGTAGGCGCTGGCGCCGCGATGGGCGATGGACAGCGGCCGGCCCTTGGCCTGGCGCCGCGCGCGCAAGCGCTCGACGACGCGGCGCGCCTCCGCCCTCACAGGGTATTGCCGTCGGCGTCGAAAACCAGCATGGCCTCGGTATTCACGCCCCAGGAAACCGCGTCGCCCAGTTGCGCGCTGTGGGCGGCGTCCTGGATGCCGCGCACCACCTTGCCGTCCGGCAGTTGCAGGTAGTAGAGGTCCTCGCGGCCCTGGGCCTCGATGAACGAGATCTTGCCGCTGACCGTCGCGGTGCTGGAAGGATCGAGAAACTCCGACCGGATGCCGATGCCGATCGGCCGGCCGGATTCGAGACTGGCGAGATGGGACGGCAGCGGCAGGTCGACGCCGGAGGCCTCGGCGACGAAACGGCCGTTCTCGGCCCTGCCGTCAAGGAAGCTGATCGGCGGGCTGCCCAGGAAGCCGGCGACAAACGTGTTGGCCGGCTTGTCGTACATCGCGCGCGGCGGGGCGAACTGGACGATCTTGCCCCGGTCCATGATGGCGACCCGGTCACACATGCTCATGGCCTCGACCTGGTCGTGGGTGACCAGGATGGCGGTGGTGCCCGTCTCCTGCTGCAAGCGGCGGATTTCGGCGCGCATGTCCAGGCGCAGCTTGGCGTCGAGATTGGCCAAGGGCTCGTCCAGCAGCAGGATGGCCGGGCGGCGGATCAGGGCGCGGGCCAGGGCGACGCGCTGCTGCTGCCCGCCGGAAAGCTGGCCCGGCCGGCGGTCCAGCAGGTTCTCGATGCGCACCAGGGCGGCGATCTCGCGCACCTTGGCATCGATCTCGGCCTGCGGCTTCTTCTGCACCCGCAGGGGGAAGCCGATATTCTGGGCCACGGTCATGTGCGGGTAGAGCGCGAAGGACTGGAACACCACGCCGACATTGCGTTCCTGCGACGAGAGCCGGGTCACGTCCCGGTCGCCGAACAGGATGCGGCCGCCATCGACGCGGTAGATGCCGCAGACGGCGAACAGGGTCGTGGACTTGCCGCAGCCGGACTCGCCCAGCAATGCGACCATCTCGCCCTTGCCGACGGTGAGGTCCATGTCCTCCACGACGGTGACGTCGCCGAAGCGCTTGGTGAACTTGTCCAAGGTGATCTGCATTACCCCTTGGTCCCCCCGCCATAGATGTTCATGAGGTGCTTTTGGAAGAACAGATAGAAGATGACGACCGGCACCATGTAGAACAGGCCGACCGACTTGAAGAGGTTGAAGTCGGGGTTCAGGTCGTCGGCGATCAGGCCCGCCAAATAGACCGACAGGACTTGCACGTTGGCATTGGGCGCCAGCACCTGGGGCAGGATGTACTCGCTCCACCCGGCCAGGAAGGAAAAGACGCCCAGCGCCAGAATGCCCGGCGCGACCTGGGGCAGCACCAGCACGCGCCAGACCATGAAACGGCTGGCGCCATCCTGGATGCCGGCCATTTCGATCTCCCAGGGCACGCTGTCGTAAAAGCCCTTCATGATCCAGATGCCCAAGGGCAGTTCCAAGGCCGCCTTGACCAGGATCACGCCGATCAGCGTGTTGTAGAGCCCGATCATGTTCAAGATCAGGAAGATGGCGATGATCAGCGTGATGGTCGGAAAGCCGTGCAGCACCAGGATGCCGGCCAGGAAGAAACGCCGGAACGGCATGTTCAGCCGCGACAGCGCATAGGCCGCAGTCGACGAGATCGCCAGCACCAACACCGTCGTCGATGCGGCGAAGATGAAGGTGTTCATGGTGACGAGCCAGATGCTCTGGCGGCCGTCGATGCGCTGCCAGAGGAATCGCCAGTGTTCGAAGGTGAAGCGGTCCGGGATCGGCGAACCGGCGGTGGTGTCGGTCACCGTGTCGATCACCAGGAAGAGATACATGATGATCAGCGGGACCGAGGCGATGCCCAGGATCGTGGCGATGTGCCAGGTGCGCTTGCCGTCTTCCATCGTCAGCGCCCCCTATTGCTCGATCCTTGGCCGGCTGACCAAGTGTTTGAAGTTGAACAGGCGCAGGAACAACAGCGAGGCGGCGACGCCGATCGCCACCAGCACCAGGGCCATGGTGGCGCCGTAGCCGTATTGCAGGTTGCCGGCATAGTTGCTGAGCGCGGTCTGATAGGCCGACAGGGACCAGACCTCGGTCGTCGAGCCCGGCCCGCCCTCGGTGGACAAGAGGATGTATTCAAACGAGGTCAGCAGCGACAGGGTCTGATAGGTGCTGACGAACAGGAGCGGCCAGACGAGCTGGGGCAGGATGATGAAGCGCACCTGCTGCCAGCGCGAGGCGCCGTCGACCTGGGCGGCGTAGAACAGCGGTTTGGGGATGGCCCGAATGGCGCTGGTGAAAATGATCATGCCCATCGAGGCGCCGACAAAGCCGTTGATCAGGATGACGAACACCCAGGCATTGGCCGTGGTGTCCAGCATCCAGTTGCGGCCCGCCATGCCGAACTGGCCCAAAACGGCGTTGATGAAGCCCGTGTCCCAGGCCAGCCACTTCCACAACAGCACGTACAGCACCGACGGGCTGATGCGCGGCAGGAACCAAATGGCGCGGAAAAAGGCGGACTGGCCGGCGGGCAGGAAGGTGGTGGTGATCGCCAGCACAAGGGCGAAGCCGACATTAAACAGCAGAAGCGTCATGCCGACATAAAACAGGGTGTTGATAATGACCTGGCCGGTTTGCGGCGTGGACCACAGGCGTGAGAAGTTGGACGTGGTCATGGTCCAGCCGGAATAGGCGGCCTGGACGATGACCACCCGTTCATTGTCTGTCAGGTCGACGACGGCATCGTCCAGCGCGGCCGTGAACGCGGCCTCCTCGGCGAAGTCGCGATCGCGCAGGGACCGTTCGAACATGTCGACCGCGCCCTTGATCACGCGGATGCTGCGCGGCCGGTTGTCCAGATCCTTCATCGCGTCTTCGAGGTCGTCACCGCTGGTGAAGACCTCCGCGCCATGACGCTCGGCCAGCTCCTCGATGAAGGCGGGGTCCAGCCCCTCGGCGCGCATGGCCTCCAGCCCGGCCTCGTCGACCACGAACTGGCTTTCGCTCAGCGAGACGATGACGTCCGGCCGCACCTGGTCGGCCGGCAGCCGATTCAAAACCGACTCCGTGATGCGATAGGTGCCGCCGGAGATGCCGGTGGCCGTGCTCATATTGGTGAAGGAGAAAAAGCCGGTCAGCAGGACAGGGGCGAGGAACAGCAAGACGACGATCACGATCGCCGGCCCCATGAAGCCGAGCCCCAGCTTGGTCTGTTGGGTCATGGCGTCGCCATCCGCAAGGGGGGACGTTGCGAGGGTGCCGACCCCGGAGGTGCTGCGACACCTCCGGGGTCGACGGCGCGTGGTCGTCGTTAGCGGATGACGATGTTGTCGCCGAGCGCGTTTTGCGCCGCGACCTGCAACCCCTCAACGGCCTCTTCCGGCGTGGCCTGACCGGCCCAGACGGACTCAAGCCCGGCCCACATCAGGTTCCAATAGTCGCCGAAGCCGACATGGTTGGGCATCGCCGAGGCGTAGGGCAGCAACCGGTCGGTCGCCTCGCGGGCCCAGCGGTCGCCGGAATAAAGGTCGACCTGGCTTTGGGATTCGGAAATGCCCAGATGGGCCGACAGGATGGCGTGCAGGGTGTTGATGCGCGGTTCCGACGCGATCTTGATCAGCTCCGCCGCGATGAAGGCCGTGTCCTCGTCATCCTGGCTGGTGACCAGATAGACCAGCGGATGGGTGATGGTGTTCGATCCGCCGCCATCGCCGCCCGACGGGATCAGGCTGAACTGCACGTTGCCGAAGAAATCGTCCAGGCCCTCGCGGCCGGTATAGCGGGCATAGTGCCAGGTGCCGCCATGCCACAGACCGGCCTGGCCGGACGCAACCTCGGCATACCATTGATCCCAGGGTGTGCCGATATGGTTGCGGCGCGTGACGCCGCGCTCCACCGCGTCGGCGAAGAACTGATAAAAGCGGGTCATGGCCTCGGTATCCAGGACCAGCTGGCCGGTCTCCGAATCGTGCATCTCGCCGCCGAAGGACTGGTAGAACTGCCAATAGTCCGGGCCGTTCGAGACGCGCGGATAAAAGCCGTAGCCGGGCTCGACCAGGCCGGCCTCTTGCATCGCCTCGGCGTCGTCCAGAACGTCGTACAGCGTGTAATCGCCGCTCTGCACCCGCGCCGGCAGCGCGGCGATTTCCTCGTCGCTGTAGCCGATCGCCCGCATGTGCGGGATCCAGGCGAAGAAGGGCCGGGACTCCGCATCCTGCGGAATGCCGTAGACGATGCCGTCGAAGGACGAAATCTCGATCAGATTGTCGTAGATGTCGTTCAGCGGCCAGGCGTCGAGATCGACATAGTCCTCCACCGGCCGGATGATGCCGGCGGACGACCAGGGCGCGATGTCGCCATGGCTCGTGACCACGATGTTGGGGCCGGTGCCGGATTCAACGCCCAGGGTGACCGCCTGCTTGAACTCGTCCCACGAGCCGAAATCGATGCGGCCATCGACCTCGATATTCACCTCCTCACCCAGGATCGCCATCTCGCGTTCCAGGATGTCGGCGGCCATCTCGATGGCCTCGACACGGTAGATATCCGCGTCGTTCGAGCCGCCGGCCCAGACCGTGATGTTGTAGTCCTGCGCGCTGGCGGCGGTGGCCACCAGCATGGCGCCGGCTGCCGCGGCGGCCAGGGCAGTTGTGCGAATGCTCTCAAGCTTCATGATTGTCATGCTCGACCTCGTCTCCCAGTTGGAAATTCCACCATCATGTTGCGGTTTGCGTATTCATCTTCATCAGTGTCGGCAGTCGTGCGGGCGTGCCGCTTGCCTGTTTTGATGAAGACGATCAGTGAGGCGCAACCTCCCTCAAAAAAACCCCATAGTACCATTGGTGTGTCGACATTAATTGCGTGCACGTGTTTTTTCAATCACCTCGCCTTGTTTGTCGGTGAGGTTTCATAATTTCTTCATAGTGCATCGGGAATACTGATAGACTGCGCACAAATACTTCCCCTTCTGGGTGGTCCAGAAAGGTTGAGGCGCGTGGCCCTTTTCTCGTCGGCCGCAATCCGGGCCTTTGTGCGGCATCCAAGCGCCGCCATCGCAGGACGCCGGCCGAGGCTGTCACGGCGGCCGACCGTATCATGTGACGCGGCCCATGAACCGAGCGTTCACGAACCTGGAGTAGGGGCGACAGTACCAGTTTTGCACACGTGTGCAAAGCGGATTATTTGTCGCGGCCCTTCCCCAGCCCATCCTTCCAGGCGTCCACCTGCAGGCCAAGCTGGCCGTTCCAGGCCAGGACCGGGCCGCCATCGGCCAGCATGGTGGCGAAATCGGTGGACCTGATTGTGCCGCCGGCCTCCGTGACGATCAGCATGCCGGCCAGCGCGTCCCAAGGGTTGAGATGAGCCTCGAAATAGAGGTCGGCGACCCCTTCGGCGACGCGGGCCAGGCCGATGGCGGCGGCACCAAGCCGGCGATAGTCCGCCCCCGCCTCGGTCAGCCGGCGGATCTCGTCAAGATAATCCGCCAGGCTCATGCGGCGCGACATGCCCAGAATGGCCAGCGCCCGGTTCATGTCCGCGGTCTTGGAAACGCTGATCGGCCGGCCGTTTCGGTTCGCGCCTGCGCC
Source organism: Alphaproteobacteria bacterium (assembly GCA_028277405.1). Taxonomy (GTDB): domain Bacteria; phylum Pseudomonadota; class Alphaproteobacteria; order DSM-16000; family Inquilinaceae; genus JANQGH01. The sequence goes on from JANQGH010000054.1 coordinate 56,789, forward strand.
TCGCCTGGCGGCGTAGAGCGCATCGTTCGGCGCGTCGTGGACAATGCCGATCTCCGTCCGGCCGTCCTGGACATAGGCGATCGAGACACCCCAATGGCGGATGCCTCTTATGTAGTTGGACGTACCGTCGATCGGGTCGACGACCCAGGTGCCATGGCCGTCGTTCGGGGCCCGCCGGCTGTTCTCCTCGCCCAGGAGTCCGTCGTCGGGGAAACGGCGCAGCAGCGCGTCGCGGATCAAGGCTTCGACCTCGACATCGGCGCGGGTGACAAAGTCCTGCAGGCCCTTCTCCTCGACCTCCAAACTGGCCAGATCGCGCCGCAGGGCCAGCGCGTGAAGGCCAGCCTGCCGCGCGATGCGGCCCGCAGCGTCCAGCCTGTCGGAAAGACCGGCGGTGGAACCGTCGGACGAAGGCGCGGCGTCAGAGGACACGCCCGGCTGGGTCATGGGGGATCTCCGCGACTGGTGTCCGTAGGGGGTTCAGAACGGCGGCACGCTAGCAACTTTGCACAGGTGTGCAAAGCACCTTGGCGTCCAAGCCCCGGCGGCCCCCGCGACGGTGGGCGTGACACTGGCGCAGGGGGGCGCAGGGGCGGCGCAAGAGTGGCGCAGAGGTGCGCGTCGCGTCAGGGGCAGACCGTCGAAGCCAGGCCCGGATTCAGCGCGTTGTGCTGCGCCTGACCAGCTCGACCGGCACGATCGAGGTTCGCCGCCCCGCCGCCGGGTTCTCGATTCTGGCCATCAGCATCGATACAGCGGCCTGGGCCAGCAATGTGGTGGGCTGGCGGATGGTGGTCAGCCGGTAGGGCTGCCAGGACGCTTGCGGGATGTCGTCATAGCCGATCAGGCAGACATCGTCGGGCACGCGGACCGCATGATCGCTGCGCAGCGCGTCCAGCAACCCCAGCGCCATGAGGTCCATCGGGCAAAAGATCCCCGTCGAGGGCGCCATCGCCTGCGCGACAAGTCCGGCGGCCGATTGCCGGCCACCTTCATAGGTTTGCGGCCCGGCGGCAAAGACCCGGGCGGTTATGCCGGCGGCGCGCGCGGCGCCGAGAAACTCCTCGATCCGCGCCTCCAGCGAGTAGGACTGTCGGCTGGGGCGGACCGCGACGAGGTTGCGGCAGCCGGACGCGATCAACGCTTCGGCCGCCAGCCTGCCGCCGTGCGGATTATCGCCGACAACCCGGTCGACCGCCGTTAGCTCCTGCTGCTTGTTGACCAGCACCAGCGGCACGCCCAGCCGGGCGCACTCGATGCAGATTTCCGAGGGCGGCGCGTCGGAGGTCACCACGGCGCCGGAGAGGTTGTAATGCAGCAGCTGGTGCAACGTGCGCGCGGTTTGCACCGGCCCGTCGGCGGTGAACAGGATCGGGTGGTAGTGCGTCGCCACAAGCTCGCGGGTCAGCGCGTCGACCTGGGCGGAGCGAAACGGCGTGTCCAGATCGGCCACGATCAGGCCGACCAGATTGGAGCGCTGATTGGACAGTCCCTTGGCCAGCTCGTTGACCCGATAGCCCAAGGCATCGGCCGCTTGCATGACCTTGTCGCGGGTATCGGCGGCGATGCTGGCCCCCGGCGTGAACGCCCGCGACACGGCAGACCGCGACACCCCGGCCTTGCGCGCGACATCGAACGAGGTCGGCTGGCGCTGGAATTCTGCTTTGGTCATCCGGGGACCTCACACGCGCCGGCCCTCGACCATCGACCGCGTCGCAAGCGGCCTGTCTTCGTGGCTTCAGTGCTCATGCGTCAGAGACGTCGGACATCGGGCGGGGCCGGCGAGATGCCGAATCGAAACCCGGCCATGATAGGCGCATGAAATGGCCTTGAGCCATCGCAAAGTCACCTCCGGCCTGCCCGCGCGACATCCGGCACGAACACGACACCGGCTCGCGCATGGGGGTAACTCGTTGATTTTGCTTGACTTCTAGTCCAGCAGCCGGAGGTGCGCGATGACCGGATAATGGTCGGCGCCGATGTCGGGGCCCAGCTCGACGGTGCCGATGGCGATGAGATCGTTGCCAAGCACATGGTCGATCGGCAGGCCGATCATGGGCATCCAGGTCGGCCAGGTGGACAGCGGTGTTCCCGACGCCGCTGCCGCCGACAGGCCCGCGGCCGTCAATATGTCGAAGCTGGGCGCGTAGGGCGTGACGTTGAAATCGCCGATCGCCAGCACCGGGCGTGCCGATCGCGCCAGGATTTCGGTCGCGACGTTCTCCAGGAAATCATCGCGCAGGCGGGATCGCGCGGCCCCCGTCGGCGACGGTGCGTGGACCGCGAAGACGACCACCTCGCGGTACTCGATCTGCAGCTCCACGATCATGCCCATCCGATAGGCCCGGCCGGGGATGAATGGCGTCACCGCCGTAATTGGCCAGCGGCTGAACACCATGACGTCATGGGAAAAGGCTGGCGATCTTGGCGCTGTATAGGGGTAGCGTTGGCGCAGCGGCCCCAGATGCGCGTTCCATTGGGTGGCCTTTTCCTGGATCACCAGCAGGTCGAGGTTAAGGCCGGCCAGGAGTTCGATCGCGGCCTCGGGCTCGTCATGGTTCCACAGCAGGTTCGCGGTCGCCACGGAGATCGGACGGCCCCCCGGTGGGGGCTGGGTGGGAAGATGCACGGCCATGGAAAGAACGTGCGGCACCATCGCGCCCAAGGCCACCAGCATGACCAGATAGCGCCGGGTCGCCAGCGCGGCGGCGGCGACGAACAGGCCGACCAGGATGATCGGTACGCGCAGATTGCTCGCCAGATCGAGCAGCCAATGTCGATCGGCCAACGGCGACAGGAACGCCGTGGCGACTAGGCAGATCGCGGCTGCCCAAAAGATCAGACTGACCAGTTTGCCGCGCAAGACAGACCTGTTCGGTGCCCTTTCAACCGATTCGCCGGTTCAGAAAAACCACTAATTGGGGCTGTAGCGGGGCATCATGATCGCCGCCGTTGCCGATCCCGGCATCGCCGGCTTGGCCCCATCGGTGCTTATGCCCTGCGGCTAACTTGTCGCCGGTGCCGGCCGCGATTCGGCCGTTGATTCGGTCGTTGATTCGGCCGTCTGGTCGGCGTTGTCGTCAGCCTCCGGCTTTGGATATTGCGGCAGCAGCAGGCTGTAGAGCACGGGCATCAGCCCCAGCGTCAGAACCGTGCCTAGCAGCACGCCAAACGCGATGGTCGCGGCCATGCCGTAGAACAGCGGGCCGCCGAACAGGATCAGCGGCACGATGCCGAGGCCGGTGGCCAGGGCGGTCATCATGATCGGCCGCAGCCGCGACAGGGCGGCCAGCATGATCGCGTCGCGCTTCGGCCGGCCGTCCTTCTCCAGCATGGCGATCCGGTCGATCAGAATGATCGAGTGGTTCAGGATGATGCCGCCGAGGCTGACGAAGCCCAGAATGGCCATGAAGCCGAACTTGGCCTGCAAGACCACCAGCCCGACCACGCCGCCGATGATGACCAGTGGGATGGTCATCAAGATGATGCCGCCGCGCCGGATCGAGTTGAACTGACCGATGACCAGCAGGGCCATGACGCCGAACGCCAAGGGCAGGTTGGCGAACAGCCGCTGGTTGGCCTGGGCCTGCTGATAGGGTTCGCCCGCGATCTCGTAGCGCGCGCCCGGCGGCAGGTCGAGGCTGTCGAGCGTGGGTTGCAGGATCGTCATCAACTCCGCCGAACTCATCACGCTTGAGCGGCCTTCGACCGTGAAGGTCCGTTGCAGGTTGCGCCGGTTGATCAGCGGGAACTCCCAGAAGGTGGTCACGTCGGCGATTTCGCCCAGCTGAACGAACCGGTTGTTGGCCGACGACCAGACCTCGACCGAGGCGATCGCGGCCAAGCCCTCCGTGTTGGCCTCGATCGACTGCGCGATGACGGGAATGGTGAACTCGCTTTCGCGCAAGGTGGTGATCTGCTGGCCGTTCAGGGTGGTGTAGAGCGCGTTGGTGACGTCCTCGGTCGACACGCCCTGCCGCTGGGCGCGCGCCTGGTCGATCACCAGGCTCAGCTCGATCGCCGGGTTGCCCCAATCGATCGACACGCCTTCCGCGCCCTCCTGGGCAAAGAACAGGTCGCGAAGCTGTTCGGCGACCAGATAGAGCTGGTCCGTGTGGTCGGTCGGCCCGATCAGACGGATGTCGATCACGCCCGGCTCCGTGGCCCCCATCCACATTTGCTTGGCGTCGGCGATCACGCCCGGAAGGTTTTCGTCCACGTAGGCATTGGTGCGGTCGATCATCTCCTGCACCTGCGAGCCGTCGGCGACATCGACCAGGATGAAGGCCACGTTGTTGGCCGGGTCGAGCGGCGTCAGCGACAGGAAGAAGCGCGGGCCGCCGCCGCCGACATAGGCGACGTTGGACACGATCTCGGGATTGACCTCGCTGTCGGACAGCCAGTCGGCCAATTGCCGCGTCGCGGCGTTGGTCGTGCGGACGTCGGCCTGGGTTTCCAGGGTCAGATAGATCAGATACTGGCTGCGCTCGCCCAGGGGAAAGAACTCCGTCGGCAGCCGTTGCAGAACCAGGATCGACGCAACAAGGCAGCCGGCGATGATGAACAGAAACGGAATGCGCAGAACGCCGAGGATGGCGTGGATGAACTTACTGTACGGGGTGTAGATCCAGCCGCGATAGTCCTCGATCTTGAGGTCTTCCTCGACATTTTCCTTGGGCTTGACCTTCATGAACCAGACGCAGAACAGCGGCGTCACGGTCATGGCCAGGAACCAGGAGGACAGCACCAGCATGATGACCACGCTGCCCAGCGAGCGCACGTAATCGCCCGTCGCGCCGGCGATCAGAATGATCGGCACGAAGGCGACAGAGGTCGTCAGGGCCGAGTTCAACAAGGGCAGCGCCAAGCTGCTGCCGGACTGAATGGCCGCCTCGCGGTGGGTCGCGCCGCGCTCGATGCGCACGCGCATGTCCTCGGCTATGACGATGCCGTTGTCGACCAACAGACCCAGCGCGATGATCACGGCGGTGATCGACATGCGCTGGAACTCGACGCCCATCACCGACATCAGGATGACGCCGGCCAGCATCGAAATCGGCACCAGCGAGCCGACGATCAGGCCGGCGCGAATACCCAGGAAGACCAGCACGACGAACAGCACGATGCCCACGGTCTCGTAGACGTTCTCCATCGCCTCGTCGATGCTGTCCTCGATCAAGGTCGGCTGGTAGGTCGCGAAACCCAACTCCATGCCGATGGGCAGCTCGTACTGGATCTCGTCGATCAGGGCGGTCAGCACCGTTCCGAACTGGACGTTGTTGGTGCCGTCATGGGTCGAAATGCCCATCACGATGGCCGGCCGACTGTTGTAGAGGACCGGCTGGGTCGGCGGATCGGGATAGCCGGTCCTGACGTCGGCGATCTGGCCGATCGAGATCAGGTCCCCGGATCCCGGTTCTTGAAACAGGACGTTGGCGACATCCTCGGCACTTTGCAGCGCACCCGTCGGCACGACCACCAGCTGGCGGCCGCTGACGAAGGCGACGCCCGTCGGTTCCGGCTGGTTTTGCGAGATCAGCGCGTTGGCGGCGACCTGCGGGTCCACGCCCAGCTCGGCAATGCGAACCGGATCGAACTCGACGAAGATCTGCTGGTCCTGGACGCCGTAGAACTGGACCTTGCGCACCGCATCGAGCTCCATGATCCGGGCCTCGATATCCTCCGCCGTGCGGCGCATGTCCTCATAGGAAAAGCCGTCGGCCCAGAGCGCGACGGAGGCGATGGCAACCAGGCCGATATCCTCCTGCACGGTCACGCTCGTGACCGCCTGGGGCAGGGTCGGCGCGGTGTTTTCGACCCGGTTTCTTATCGCCTGGATAGCCTCGGTCACGTCGGTCACATAGTCGCCGATCGTGGCCGTGATGATGGTCGATCCGCGCCGCACCGCGGCCGTGACGTCGGTCACCTGATCGACATTGCGCAGCGCCTCCTCCAACGGGCGCGAGACGAGGTTCTCCATTTGGGTCGGGCTGAGCGCCGGGGCCTCGGCGTAGACCTTGACGATCCGGATCTGGATCGTCGGGTCTTCCGAACTGGGATAGTTCAGGTAGACGATGATGCCGTAGACGGTGATGAACAGCACCAACAGCACCATGACGCGCGAGTTGGAAATCGCCAGCCGCGTCAACTGCATTGGCTAAGGCCTCGCCCGCTCAGGATGCGTCGTCGGACGAAGAGGCGTCCGGCGGCAGTCTTACGGATTGGCCGTCGCGCAGCAGCCCCGTGCCCGCCGCCGCGATGACGTCGCCTTGGCTGACGCCCTCGGTCACCAGCACGTTTTCGCCCTGTCCGCCGGCGGTGGTGACTTGCACCTGCCGCACGACGCCGGCCTGGGCATCGTAGCGGAAGACGAAGGCCGTGCCGGGCCGGTCGCCGGCGGCCACCGCACCGAACGGAACGTAGTATCCGTCGGGCCCGTCATGAAACCGGAAGGTCGCCGAGCCCGACATGCCGGGCAACAGGTCGGCCGGCGGGTCTATGACCGCAACGTTCACCGTCACCGTGTCCGCGACGTTGAGCGCCTGGCCGATCTCGGCGATGCGGCCGACGCAGCCGCAATCGTCTATCGTGGCGGCGTCCAGCGACACCTCCATGTTCAGGCTCATGCGCGACGACAGACGGTCGGGCACCGCCATGTTGAGCTGGATGGCCCCGGCGGCGTCCATCTGGACCACCGACTGGCCGGCGCTGACGACCGTGAAATTGTCAGCGATCACATCGGCGATGGAGCCGTCATAGGGCGCGGTCAGCACCGTTTCATCCAGGTTGCGCTGGGCGAGCGCCAGTTGGGCGATGGCGGCTTCGACCTGGCTGGACGCCGTGTCGGCATTGGTGATGTAGGTGTCCAGCGCCGACTGGCTGATCCAGCCCCCCTGATACAGCTGTCGTTGGCGGCTAAGCTCGGTTTCCGCCTCGGCGGCGGCCGCCTGGGCTTGCTGGACGTCCGCTTGCGCCGAGGCGACGTCCAGTTGATAGGATGTCGGGTCCAGCGCGGCGAGCTCCTCGCCCTCCAGCACCTGCTGGCCGACCACCACCGGCAATTGCTGAAGCGTGCCGGAAACGGAAAAGCTGAGCGCGGCGCTGTCGACCGCTTGGAACTGTCCTGGCAATGTGCGGCTGACTTCCCCCGCCAAATCGCCCACCGTAAAGGGCGCGATGGCGCGCACGCGTGGCTGCGGCTGGGGTTGGTCATTGTCGCACGCCGACAGCAGCACGACCGCCATGGAAAGCAGGGCACCCGCCCTGACCACTCTCAACATCGACCGAAACCTCGTATCTGTGTCTCGACCCTTGGCAAGTTGCCGAACCCTGTTTTGTTTTTTGGTTCCAGCAGAGTAACGCTGATGCGAATCAAGCAACTATCGACCATTCAACTGCCCTGATCCACCTTCTATTTGCAGGCTCCCTTGGCTGTGCGTGCCTGATGCGTTTTGGTAACCAGCTTGTGAGTGGGATTTTGGGCAAAGGATGCTAGGTCGCGCACCACTTGGGTGATACGACCGGGGGCTGGAAGATCCGTAGCATGGAATGTGAGCGATGAGCGGGCCGTTGGCCGGTGTACGTGTCCTTGATCTCAGCCGGATTCTGGCTGGCCCGACCTGTACCCAGCTTTTGGGCGATCTGGGCGCGGAGATCATCAAGATCGAACGGCCCGGCCGGGGCGACGATACGCGCGGCTGGGGCCCGCCCTTCCTGAAGGACCGGGACGGCAACGAGACGCGCGAAAGCGCCTATTACCTGGCCGCCAACCGCTCGAAACGATCGGTCGCGATCGACATCGCGCGGCCCGAAGGCGTCGACCTGATCAAGGCACTGGCCGCCCGGTCCGACGTCTTGATTGAGAACTTCAAGACAGGCGATCTGGACCGGCGGGGCCTGGGCTACGAGCAGTTGAAGGACGAACTGCCCCGCCTGATCTACTGCTCGATCTCCGGCTTCGGGCGTACGGGCGCGCGGGCGAAAAAGGCCGGCTATGACTATCTGGCTCAGGGCATGGGCGGCATTATGAGCCTGACCGGCCCGGAAGAGGGTGAGCCTCATAAGGTCGGTGTCGGCATCGCCGACGTGATGTGCGGCATGTATGCCGCAACCGGCATTCTGGCGGCGCTCAGGCATCGCGACCTCACCGGCCAGGGCCAGCATATCGACCTCGCCTTGCTGGACAGTCAGATCGCCTGGCTGATCAATGGCGGGACCTATTACCTGACCTCGGGCGAGGAATCGCCGCGTCTGGGCAACGGCCATCCCAACATCGTGCCCTATCAGGTGTTCCCGTCCGCCGATGGCCATATCATCCTGGCGGTCGGCAATGACGACCAGTTCGCCCGGTTTTGCGACGAGGCGGGTGCGCCGGACCTGGCCACCGACGCGCGCTTTGCCACCAACGCCGACCGGGTGCGTAATCGCGCCACGCTGATCCCGCTGTTGGAGGCGCTGACGGTCGCGCGCGGCACGCAGGCCTGGATCGACGCCCTGGACGCGCTCGGCGTGCCGTGCGGGCCCGTACGTACGGTGTCGCAGGTGTTCGAGGACCCGGAGACGTACGATCGCGGCATGCGCGTCCGGCTCGACCATCCGCTGTCCGGCACCGTCGATCTGATCGGCAACCCGCTGAAGCTGAGCGAAACGCCCGTCGATACCTCGCGCGCGCCGCCCGTGCTGGGCGCCGATACCGAACAGGTGCTGCGGGAGGCGCTGGGCCTCGACGAGGACCGCCTGACGGCGCTGGCCGCCGAAGGCACGATCGCGCTGGGGGACGCGCGATGAGCGAGAGGACGGGCGCGGACATCATCGCGCAAAGGCTGGCGGACGAGGGCTGCCGCTTCGCCTTCGGCATCCCGGGCGGCGAGGTGCTGGCCCTGATGGACGCCCTGACCCGCGCCGGCATCCGTTTCGTCCTGACCAAGCATGAGAACAATGCCGGCTTCATGGCCGAGGGCGCCTATCATCGCGACGGCAAGCCCGGCATCCTGTTGGCGACCATCGGGCCGGGCGTGGCCAACGCCGTCAACGTGGTGGCCAACGCCTATCAGGATCGTGTGCCGCTGATCTTCCTGACCGGCTGCGTCGACGATACTGAGGCGCTGACCTACACACACCAGGTGTTCGACCATCAGGCGCTGCTGCGGCCGGTGGTGAAGGCCAGCCTGCGTGCCACCAGCGGCGCGGTCGACGTGGTGATCGAAAAGGCGCTGGCGATCGCGCAGTCGGGCCAGCCGGGCCCGGTGCATATCGATGTGCCGATCGGGGTCGCCGAGGGCATCGAGACGCCGTCCGGCATGGCCGTCGCCCCTATCCCGGCCGCCAGCGGACCGGCCGAGGGACAGGACCTCGACGCGGCCCGCGCGTTGTTTGCCAAGGCCGAGCGGCCGCTGATCATCGCCGGAGTGGATGCGCTGGAGCCGGGTGCGGCGGCTTCGGTCGCGGACATAGTCGAGCGCTATTCGATCCCGCTGATCACCACCTACAAGGCCAAGGGGCTGATCCCGGAGGACAGCCCGCTGGCGATGGGCGGTGCCGGCCTCTCGCCCAAGGCGGATGCGATCCTGTTGCCCCTGGTGCGGCAAAGCGACTGCATCATCCTGGCCGGCTACGACCCGATCGAAATGCGCATCGGCTGGCGTGCGCCCTGGCCGGCGGGCGCCCCGGTCATCGAGTTTTCCGCCGTTGCGCATAACCATTCCATGCATTCGGCGCGCCATGTCTTTGTTGGCGATGTCGCGGCAGGCCTTGGTGCCCTGACCAAGGAAGCGCCCGTACGCCCGACCTGGCAAGGGGGCGAGCCGGCGGCGGCGCAGCGCGCGCTGGCTGACACGTTCAAGCCCACAGGCGACTGGTCGCCCGCGACAATGGTGCACAAGGCGCGGGAACTGGCCCCGGCCGAGACCCTGACGACGGCCGACAGCGGCGCCCATCGCATCCTGTTCAGCCAGATTTGGGCCTGCCGCGAGCCGCGCGGGCTGATGCAGTCTTCCGCCTTGTGCACCATGGGCTGTGCCGTGCCTTTGGCCGCCGGTGCCAAGCTGGCGAGCCCGGAACGGCCGGTGGTCGCGTTCATCGGCGATGCGGGCTTGGAGATGGGGTTGGGCGAACTCGCCACCCTGCGCGATCTCGGCCTGCCGGTCGTGATCGTCGTGTTCGCCGACCGCTCGCTGGCGCTGATCGAGCTGAAGCAGCGCCAGCGCGGCCTGCAAGGCGTTGGCGTCGATTTCGACGCCACCGACTTCGCCGCGGTGGCCGAGGCCATGGGCGGGAATGGGATGACCGTCGATGACGTCGACAGTTTTCAGGCGGCCTTTAGCCGGGCGCTTGCCGCCGACCGTTTTTCCGTGATCGCCTGCACGTTCGATCGAAAGGCCTATGACCATGCCTTTTGAGTCCAGGGCGGCCAATGCGCCGGTTTCCAACCTGATCGGCCGCGACCCGCGCGTCGACTTCTTCCGCGGGCTGGCCTTCATCATCATTCTGATCGCCCATGTCCCGGCGAACTGGGTGGCGCGCTGGATTCCGGCCCGCTTCGGCTTTTCCGACGCGACGGAGATGTTCGTCTTCATGTCGGGCTTCGCGGCCGGCATCGCGTTCGGCGGCAGCTTTCTGAAGCGCGGGTTCTGGCTGGGCACGGCGCGCACGGGCTATCGGGTCTGGCAGGTCTATCTCGGGCATCTGCTGCTGTTCTTCTTCGTCGCCATGTCGATGGCGGCGGCGAACGAGCTGTTCGATACCCGCAACTACATCAACCAGCTCAACCTGACCTACTTCTTCAACGAAACCGCCACGGCGATCGTCGGCCTGTTCACGCTGAACTACGTGCCGAACTATTTCGACATCCTGCCGATGTACATCGTCGTGCTGGTGTTGATGCCGTTCATGTTCGCGCTGGCGCGGGTTCATCCGTGGCTGGCGCTCGCCGCCTCGTTCGCGCTTTATTGGGCGAACTGGTTCATCGGCTTCGACCTGCCGGCGGAGGTGCGGCCGAACAGCGACCGGTCCTGGTTCTTCAACCCGTTCGGCTGGCAACTGATCTTCTTTACCGGCGTCGCCCTGTCGATGGGCTGGCTGAAGCCACCGCCGGTGTCCAAATGGCTGATCGGCGCCGCGATCGTCATGATCGTCTTCGGCGTCCTGGTCGGCCACTGGCCGCTGTGGCGCAGCTATGAATCCCTCACGGCCGTGCGCGAGGCCATCTCGCCCTGGCTGAACAAAACCAATCTGGGGATCCTGCGCTATATCCACTTCCTGGCCGCCGCCTATCTGGTGGTCGTGGCGCTGAAAGGGCATGAGCAATGGCTGGCCAGCGCGGTCGGCCGGCCGATTATGAAATGCGGCCAGCAATCGCTGCCCGTGTTCCTGTTCGCCATGGCCCTGTCCCGTTATGCCGGCATCGTGCTGGACCAGACGGGCCGCGAACTGGTTTGGGTGCTGCTGGTCAATGCCGGCGCCATCGCCACGCTGATCGGGCTGGCCTACCTGCTGGGCTGGCTGAAATCCGAACCGTGGCGGTCGAAGAAGCCGCGTCCGCCGGTCCCTGCCGAGGCGGGCGCGCAAGCCCCGGCCAATCAGCCGTCGGCCCGCGCGGCGGAGTAGTCCAGGAGAGCGCTAGATGCCGGCGCCGGCGACCAGCAGCGGTTCGGTCGTCAGGTCTTCCGGCGCGCCCCAGCGATAGGTGAAGGCGTCGTCGCCGCGCCGGCGACAGCGGTCGGCCATCAGCGAGGCCGCGAGCGTGTTGTTACCGCCCCGCATGGCAGCCTCCAGGATCAGGATTTCGAACACGTCGCGCTGCACATGACTGCCGCCCAGCAGGTGGATGCGATCGCGCACGCCGACCAGGGCCTTGATCACGCCAGCATCGTCGCCCTGCCCAAAGGCCAGGATCGCCTCCGCCAGATTGCAGCCAATGGATCGCCAGACCCAGGGCTGATGGCCGGCCGCGCCCGACACGGCGACCGTGTTGGCCTCGGCGGCTGACCGCACGAAGCGGGCGGCTACGTCCTGCCGGCCGGCACCGACCAGGGCCATCAGATAATGGCCGTCGGCAAAGCCATAGGCATGGTCGCCGATATGGGTTTCTGCCAGTTCCGCCAGCTCGCGCCAGCGGTCGCCGACATCCACGCCCAGCGCCTGTAGCCGCCACAAGAGCGAGACCGCGTTGGCGACGTCACGGAAATCGTCGGTCTTGTCGGCGCGAACGGATTGGTCATAGAGCGACAAGACGGTGCCAATCTCGCCCATGGTCAGGTGAAACAGCGCCCGGTGCCAAAAGACGTGGTAGGCGAAATTGTTGCTGCGCTTCAGGGCCGGCGTGTTTTGCGCCAGCCAGGCCACGCCTTCGCGCGGCCGGCCCGTGACCTCCAGCACATGGGCGACGGCGTGAAAGCCCCAGGCGTCCTCCGGCTCCAACTCCACCGCCGCGCGGCCGGCCTTTTCGGCCTCCTCAACCGCGCCGGTTTCCTCCAGCCCGAAGGCGTGGCAGCCCAGCATGAAGCCGTAATCCGGCATCTCGGGCGACCAATGGGCCAGATGGCGCGCCGTGGATTGGTGCATGCCCGGCGCGTCGCCAGTCATGAAGCGCAGTTGATGGCCCAGCTTCAGACCCAGCGCATCGTGCGGCTGGTCGGCCAGGCTGGCCTCCAGGACGACGACGGCACCGTCAAAATCGTCGACCACCGCCCGTTCCAGGGCCCTCACGAACGCCTGCTCGCGCGCCGTGCCGCCCCGTTCCGCCAAGCTCGATCTCGCGTCCTTCAGCGCCTGGTGGGCAACCGGCAGAACCTGGCGGCGGCCCAGCAGGACGGTCCACAGGCCCTTTGCCGCATGGGCCATCGCCATCTCGGGGTCATGCCCAAGCGCGGCGTTCAGATGATCGATCGAATCCCGCCCATGACGCAGAAAGGCGCGCACGGCATTGTCGAAATTCTCGACCGCTTCGGCGTTCGCGGCGGTGACCGCGAGACCCCGACAATCGGCCAATCGCATCCTGTCTGTGCTGCCGGTGGCATCGGCGCTGATCATGAGCTTCCTTTCACCCAGAAACTGTTGCCGAGCTCACTCGGGTCCACTCGGTCGCTGCCCCCGGGAACATAGATAGAGGTCGCGGCGGTTCCTGTCCCCAACCCTCACCAACTGTTGACCCTGACTTGATCGCGATCGCGGCGGCAGGGGATTATTTGTCAAGCTGTGCGGTAGCTTAGTGCCGCTTTCCGAGACGAAAGCCCCGGCGATTGCCCCCATGACCGAGACCATGTCCGCAAAGGCCGGTTTGGACAGAACGCGCAATGCGGGCGCGGCCCTGATCGCGTTCGTCTTGCTCGGCATCATGGCGCTGATGGTCGGCGCTGAGTATGGCTGGCGGTTGGCGGCGCTGGCGCTTGTCGGCGGCCTTTTGGGGCTGGTGCTCTACCACGCCGCCTTCGGCTTCACCGCCGCCTGGCGCGCCTTCGTGTTCGAACGGCGCGGCGCCGGGCTGCAGGCCCAGATGGTCATGCTGGCCGTCGCCGTGCTGCTGTTCTTTCCGATCCTGGGCGCGGGTGAGATCTTCGGCCGGTCGGTCGGCGGCTTCGTCTTCCCGGTCGGCGTGTCCGTGGCGTTCGGCGCCTTCCTGTTCGGCGTCGGCATGCAGATGGGCGGCGGCTGCGCCAGCGGCACGCTCTACACCGTCGGCGGCGGCAACACCCGCATGGTGGTGACGCTGGCGGCGTTCATCGCCGGTTCGCTGATCGCGACCTTCCATCTGCCTTGGTGGCTGGATCAGCCCTCGCTGGGCAGCTTTTCGCTGGTGCGCATGATGGGCTGGTTCCCGGCGCTGGTGGCCAATCTGGCCGTGTTCGCGCTGATCTTCTGGGCCGTCGGCCGACTGTCACGAGACGGTGCCCGGCGCCTGTTCGCGACCGAGGGACGGCGCAGCCTGGTGCGTGGCCCGTGGCCGTTGATCTGGGGCGCGCTGGGCCTCGCGATCCTGAACGCCGCGACCCTGATCCTCGCCGGCCGGCCCTGGGGCATCACCTCCGGCTTCGCCCTGTGGGGCGGCAAGATCGCCGATGCCGCCGGCATGGACCTGTCGACCAGCGCCTATTGGGCGGCGCGGCAAGGCCTGCTGGACCGTTCGGTCTTCGCCGACACGACCTCTGTGATGAATTTCGGGATCATTCTGGGTGCGATGGCGGCCGCCGGCTTGGCCGGCCGTTTCGCCCCGGGGTGGCGCCTGCCCTGGCGTGGCGTTGCCACGGCCATCCTGGGCGGGCTGTTGATGGGCTATGGCGCCCGTCTGGCCTTCGGTTGCAACATTGGTGCCTATTTCAGCGGCGTCGCCTCCGGCAGCCTGCACGGTTGGCTGTGGCTGGTCTGCGGCTTCGCCGGGTCGATCCTGGGCACCCATGTGCGCCGGTTTCTGAAGGACGGTCCCTATGCGGCCGGCCTTCCCTCCGTTCAACATTAGCGTGGTTTAGGAGCATGGTTCTCATGAAGCGTTCCCTTTTGGGCGCCGTCGTCGGCGTCTCTCTTTCCGCCCTGATTGCCGGCACGGCGGTCGCCGGCGAGCAATATGTCGACCAGACCGGCTTTGCCGTCAGCGGCTATGACGTCGTCTCCTATTGGGACCTGACCCAGAACGCGGTCGGCGAGGCGCAGCCCGCACCGCTGCCGGGCCGGTCGGACATCACGGCGGAATACAACGGCGCCACCTGGGCCTTCGCGAGCGAGGAGAACCGCGCCCGGTTCCTGGCCGACCCGGCCGCTTTCGCGCCGGCCTATGACGGCCATTGCGCCTATGGCGTCGCCCAGGGCGGCAAGGTGCCGGGCAGTCCGCTTTTGTGGCGCATCGTCGACGACCGGCTCTATCTGAACATCACGCCGCGCGTCGTCGGCTGGTGGGAACAGGACATCCCGGGCTACATCGATCAGTCCGAGATCGTCTGGCAGAATGTCGAGGCCAGCCCGGCCAACACGACGGCCGTGCCTGAGTTCGATATCAGCAACGCGCCCGTGGCCAACTAACGGCCGGCGCGGTTCACGGTAATCCTATGCCGCGATGGAGGCGGCCTGCTTTTCGGCGCGATTGGTCTGCGCCGCCTCCAACGCGGTCACGTCGGTCGGCTGCTGTTCCTCGGGCATCTGAAACAGGCCCCAGCGCACCGTCGCCAGCCCGATATCTTCCCGCGCGCTGAGCACGGTCGCCGGCACGGCCAGCAATAGGCCGACAACCACCGGCAGGAACCAGACCAGGGCGGCCGGTTCGATCCAAACGACAAAGGCGGTCATCGCCACCCCAAGCGCCAACGGCACCGCCTGGCTGCGCAGACCGTGGGCCCAGGAGATGCCGCCACCGGCGCGGTTCTGCGGCTCCCACCCCGACGATTTGCCGGCCAGAATGCCCACGATCGCGCTCGTCCGCGCCATCATCAACACCGGCGCCAACAGGGCCATGAAGCTGACCTCGGCGGCGACGCCCAGGCTGAACCTGGCGGCCCCACCATAGCGCCGGCGGCTTTCCGGCCGGGCCAGGATGGTGGCGGCCCCCAACAGGCGCGGCGCGATCAGCAAGACGGCAATCACCGCCAGCATCCAGATCTTCGGCGCCAGAGCCGCCAGCTTGTCGACCATGGTCGGCACGTCCGGATCGTTCAGCGCCGGCGCCACGATCTCTGGTGCCGCGAACAGCGACCAGCAGGCCGCACCGATCAGCAGCAGCCAGAGGGGCGCCGCCAGATAGTTCACGATGCCGATCAACAAATGTATCCGGCTGACGCTGTGCAGCCCCGGCTGAAACAGGATCGCGATGTGCTGCAGGTTGCCGTTGCACCAGCGCCGGTCGCGCTTCAGGTAGCCGGGCAGGTCCGGCGGCATTTCCTCATAACTGCCTTCGCTGACCGGCAGCAGCCAAACCTCGTAGCCGGCGCGGCGCATGAACGCCGCCTCGACGAAATCGTGGCTGAGGATTTCGCCGTTCAGCGGCCCCAGGCCGCGCACCTCCGGCAGGTGGCAGTGCCGCTTGAACGGCGCCATGCGAATGATGGCGTTGTGGCCGTAATAGTTGGACTCGCTGCCGAACCAGAAGGCCATGCCCATCGACAAGGGGTGCATGGCGATGCGGGCGCCGAACTGCATCAGCCGGCCGAACAGGGTCGTCTGGCGCGCGATCAGCGGCGTGGCCTGGATCAGCCCGGCCTGCGGATTGGCGTCCATCAGCCGCGCCAGGCGGACGATCGTGGCGCCGTCCATGATGCTGTCGGCGTCCAGGATTAAGAGGTAGTCGTACCGGTCGCCCCAGCGGCGGCAGAAATCGGCGATGTTGCCGGCCTTGCGCCCGGTGTTTGCGCGCCGGCGCCGATAGACGATGCGGCCGGGCCGGTCCTGCGCCTGGCGCCAGCGCTGGATCGCGGCCTGCTCGCGCTCCGCCTCCGGCCCGTCGCGCGTGTCGCTCAGCACAAACAGGTCGAACCGGTCGCCCTCGCCGGTCTCGTCCAGCGAGCGCAAGGTGGCCTCCAGGCCACGGATCACGCGGCGCGGGTCTTCATGATAAATCGGCATAGCGATGGCTGTGCGGCCGGCCGGTGCCAGCCGCGTCCGCCCCTCCGGCACGGGCAGCACCACGCGGTCGCCGCGCCTTCCCATCAGGATCAGGACCATGCCGGCAAGCGCGCTCCAAAACGACAGCGCGATCATGGTCAGTGGTATGGCGACGGCGATGACGATCGCGATGCCCAGAGCACTGGCGCGGTCGGCGAAGATGACGTCGGCCAGGCCCCACAGCAGGCCGGCGACGGTGGCCGCGACCAGGGCCAGGATGGCCAGCCTTCGGCCGGTAAGGCACCGGCGCCGGAAATCCGCCAGCCGGATGTGCCGGCCGCCCTCGGCCATTAGGTTCGGGGCCATCAGGCTCGGGGCCATCGGGGTTGGGCCGATCGAGGGGCCGGGCGTGTGGGTCGCCCGCCGATCCCCGACCCCGGAACGCGTTCGCACTCGGTCCATGCACTCCTCGTCGTTACGAACAGCGTCAGTCTCAACGTCATTCAGATCCTTGACCGGCGATAAGGCGTCGCGTTCATCACACCGGACTGATTGAGAACCTTTAACCTAAGCCTTTTAGCAGGCGCCGCAAATGTCGCTGGCGCACGTTCGATCACAAAGCGGAGATCGCCGGGCGATGTCGCGGTGCCGCCGCCGGATCATGAGCCCCGAGGACCATCGGTTGGGTCGGTCGTCGATGGTTCGCGCGGCGCCCGCCCGTTACCTGCCGACCAAGGCTGACGGACCGGGCAACGGAACGAAAACTGTTTGACCAGATCAAGGCGGCCGCATGGCCTCTGAAAGCGGATTGGGGCACAGCGGATTGGCGGCAGGTGCCGAGGCTGCCGTGAAGGCTGTTGAGCGGCCGGTCGAGCATCGCGACGACGGGCGCGAAGCTCATCCCGTCCAAGAAATCTTTGTCACCATCCGTAGTATTTGGAGAATACCTCGCATGCCGCCGTTTTAAGTGCAATTATAGGGAGAGTGTGGCGGTTCGCCGTTTTTTGCGGATTTACAACCGATCGGACGCATATGCACTCTTATGGTTATTAACAAAAGATAATATTGTCCTTACCCATGCCAAGCTCGAATGTCCGGGATATAAGTTTCTGAAACACAATGATTTTTGTCAGGTGCAATGCGATGCCTGAGATAATCTCGTGCCATTGAGACCCGCCACCTGTACCGCTTTTTGCCCGCGTGTAGGCGCGTCACCGGCTTGTCATGCAACCGAACGGCGGCATTCAATCAGGACCAAGGTGTGGCAAATAGGTGACACCTGGGCGCCAAATTGATGGTGCCGCCCTTCATCGGGTGTCGAGGGCGTCCCGCACCTGCTTATAATCTATTGAATTTGCTTGATTGTTCCGGGCCGAGACGTTTCTGAACCTGGGGTTGAGAAAGCGGATTTAACGCTTTGATCGCCACGGGAAAATAGATACGGTCACAACGTCCATTAAGAATCGGACACAGATTGCTTCCTTATTCGCGAAACTGAGGGCACTGAACGAATGGGCATCGATCTTAGCAGCACGCGCACCGGGCGCGGCGCTTTGCGTCGGCGCCCCAACGCGCTTGGACAGTGCTCTGCCGTGGCATTTGCGCCACGCTCGAACCGAACATGCAACGCGCGCTGACAGCCGTTCCGGATGCAGCCTTTTAGGGGAACAGGACCATGACTACCCGCAGAACCTCTCTTCTTCTCGCCACGACCAGCGCTGCGGCTCTGTCGCTCGGCAGCGTGGCTGTGACTGTTGGCACATCGGCGGTTACGGTGGGCGTAACGGCCATATCCGTTTTCGCGGTTGGCGGCCTAACCTCGACAGACGCATATGCGAAGTGCATCGGCGGACCGTCCGGCGGCCCGACGCTTGGGGGCGCCGGCTTCAGCGGTGGAGACAAAGCCGACACAATCAGCTGTAACGCCGCTTTTCCATTCGGAGCCGGCGTTGAGGGTGGCGCCAACAACGATACGATAACCACAACGGGCATTCAGCTGTTTGTTTCCGGCGACGGCGGAGACGACACGATCAATATCGATGGTGGCAAGGTCGGTGCGATTAATGGTTCGGCCGGCAATGACGTCATCAACGTTACGGACGGAACCCATGGCGTTGCGTTTGGCGGCGGCGACAGCGATACGATGACCATGACCGGCGGCTTTGTTCTCAATCTGAATGGCCAAGGCGGGGATGACACCATCGACCTGCAAGGCGGCCTAGCGGCGGTTGTCGGCGGCGGCAGCGGAAGTGATTTGATTTTGCTGAACGGCGCCGATTTGACCAGCATTGTTATCGACGGCCAATCGGAAGATGACGAGATCCAGTTGCTTACGGGTACGGCTGGCCTCATCGAAGGCGGTACCGGCGAGGATCTTATCGAACTGGACAGCGCCTCCGTCGTGGCCATCGTCGGCGATGTGGCTGCCGATGGTGTCGACACCGACAAAGGCTCCAACGATGTCATCAACCTCAACGGCGGCGATGTGACCTCGTTCAAGGGCCTCGGCGGCGACGTCTGGGGCCAGGGCGGCGACGACGAGATCACCTTGAACGGCACGATCGTCGAATTCGACATCCGCGGCGGCAAGGGCAATGACGACATCGACGTGCTCGATGGCGAGGCCAGCATCGTCCAGGGCGATGCCGGTGAAGACGATATCTTCATGAGCGGTGGGTCGGTTTTCGCGATCACCGGCGACACGTTCGACGACGGCGTGCTGACCAAGCTCGGCGCCAACGACCGCATCGAGCTGACGGGAGGTGTCGTTGGCTTCGAGGTCTGGGGCCAGGGCGGCGATGACCTTATCATCCTGGACGGTGCGGTCATTTCCGACGCCCTTTCCGGCGACATCCGAGCCGGTCGTGGCGACGACGATATCGACATCCTTGACGGCACCGCGAGCATCGTTCAAGGCGATTCCGGTGAAGACGATATCTTGATCAGCGGTGGGTCGGTTTTCGCGATCACCGGCGACACGTTCGACGACGGCGTGCTGACCAAGCTCGGCGCCAATGACCGCATCGAGTTGGCGGGTGGTGTCGTTGGCTTCGAGGTCTGGGGCCAGGGCGGCGATGACCAAATTATTCTAGACGGCGCGGTCATTTCTGACGTCGTTTCCGGCAACATCCGAGCCGGCCGTGGCGGCGACGATATCGATATCCTTGACGGCAAGGCGAGCATCGTCCAGGGCGATGCCGGCGAAGACGACATCTTCATGAATGGCGGGACCGTCCTGGCGATTACCGGCGACAGTTTCGATGATCTGCCGGACGGCAAGGGCGACAATGACCGTATCGAGTTGCTCGGTGGCGTGATCGGCCTGGACGTTTGGGGCCAGGGTGGTGACGACACCATCATCCAGGCCGGGGCGGACATCGCGGACAGCATTCGCGCCGGCAACGATGAGGATTTCATCGTCCTGACGGACGGCACTGTCGGCGGCAGCGTCTTTGGCAACGACGGCGATGACACCGGCGTCGTCACCGGTGCCTTCGATTTCGCCAATCTCGGTGGCGTTTTGGCCGGCGACAATGGCGGCGGCGACGTCGATTTCGACCAGTTGGTCTTCGACGACTGGATCGGCGACGTCGACCCAGGCGACTTGGTGGAATGGAACGATGTCGACATCGTGGAAAACTCCAACGTCAGCTTCAGCGCTGGCACGCTGCAGACCAATGGCGGCGGCCCGATCGAGGTCTTCATCGAAGACGGTTCGGAGTTGACCTTCGAGGAAGTCGGCCTGCTCACCATCGACGGAAACGTCCAGAACAACGGCGAGATTGACCTGTCCGACAAGATGAGTGTCGGGTCGGTGGTGCAGATCAACGGGGACTATGATGCCGGCAGCGAGCTGTTGATCGATACGTTCCTGGACGACGGCAAGACGCTCGCTCCGGCCGACAACTCCGATTACCTTGACATCAGCGGCAGCGCCACCGGCGAGACGGAGATCCTGGTCACGAGTGTCGGTGACGGCCCCGGCGGCCTGACGGGTTTCGGCCCGAATGACGGCATCCTGGTGGTGGCGTCGTCGGACTCGACCGATGATGCGTTCAGCCTGGGCAATTTCGACCTGACGGCAGGTATCTTCGAGTACTTCCTGGCCAACCCTGAGGGTCAGGCTCTGGGTCAGGACAATTGGTATCTGCAGTCGGACTATCTCGACCAGATCTACGTCTACGAGAACCTGCCCGGCGCGATGCAGACCATCGGCCTGGCCCTGACGGGTCAGTTGGTGGAGCGTGTCGGGGTGCGCTCGGCGGTGCCGAGCAGCCTGCCGGACGCGGACGGCAACCCGGTCCGGGGCGGCGCGCCGGTCGACACGGCGATCTGGGGCCGTGCGGTGGGCCTGTCGCTGGAAAGCGACGGCGACATCGACAGCACGACCAACGGCTCGTTCGACCAGACCATCGGCTTCCTGCAGGCCGGTGCCGACGTGACGGTGCTGGACCGGCCCAGCGGCCGGCTGCTGATCGGTGCCCTGGGCCACTGGGGCGTCAGCTCGCTGGATGCCAACAACTCGCGCGGCACGGAGGTCGGTTCGGCAGACTTCGACTTCTATGGCGGCGGTCTGACGGCGACCTGGTACTCGACCCAGGGCTGGTACTTCGACAATGTGGTGCAGTACACGGCGTACGACATCGACATCTCGACGGTGACAAGGTGGGCGTCGCAGAGCACGGACGGCTATGCGATCTCGACCTCGCACGAGGTCGGCTACCGGATCCCGATCAGCGAGACGGCCGCGTTGGTGCCACAGGGTCAGTTGACCTATCAGCACATCGACTTCGACGACTTCACCGATCCGGACGGTGTCCGGGTCAGCCTGAACGACGATGACAGTCTGGTGGGCCGCTTGGGCGTGGCGTTCGAGAACTCCGCGGCGATCGGCAGCTCGCTGGCCACGGGCTATGTCGAGGCCAACGTGCTGTACGAGTTCCTGGGCGACAACTCGGTGAACACGTTCACGACGGCTGGTGGAGGGCAGAACATCGCCATCAACCAGCAGACGCGCGAGGGCTGGGTCGAGGTCGGCTTTGGCGGCACGATCGCGGTGGCCGAGGGTGTGTCGCTGTATGGCGAGGTGGACTACGCCCTGCCGTTCGATGGCGGTGTCCGGGGCGTACAGGCCTTGGGCGGCA
>JANQGH010000059.1 GCA_028277405.1 Alphaproteobacteria bacterium
ATATCCCCGCCACCTGGGTATGGCGGAGTAGCTCAGCTGGTTAGAGCAGCGGAATCATAATCCGCGTGTCGGGGGTTCAAGTCCCTCCTCCGCTACCAAGGTTTTCAAGGGGTTACGGGGCGTTTAGTCCCGAAGCGGACCGAGTTTTGCAATCGGTTTTACAAAGTTCCGTTCAACCATCCTTCTAATCGTCGCTCTTCGGCAGTTGTGCGATGGCGGATTCGGCCAGTGAGTCCTGGCGCCCGCCGAGGGCGTAGGTGTCAACCGTCTGACGCGACAAGCCCGTCACCGACATGACCTCGTGTTCGGTCGCGCCGGCCCCTAGCAGCCTGGCGATGGCGGCATGCCGTAGAGCCGCTGGAAGGCCGGGCCTCCAGTAGACGCCAGCCCGACGGTATTCGCCGGTGTTTCGACGCGAACGCATTGATGTTTCCACGGCAGATACCCAGGTTAAGAGCGATGGACGGGGGCGTCCGCCTTTGCCGCGGACTGAGAAGCACCCTTAGAACCTGAACCAGATCATGCTGGCGTAGGGAGTCCGCGATGTTTGTCTCCCGGGCGCCCAAGTCCTGATGTCATCGCGTCTCCCCGGCCTGAAAGGGGAGACATGGAGAACCCGGGGCACAGTCTTCACCGCATTCCTGAGGCCGTTGTCGAGGCCGGGCCGGCGCACCAGTCTCTGACGCCGTCGGCCGATGGCTGACGTCACGATCATCGGCGCGGGCGTGGTCGGGTTGTGGACCGCGTGGGCCTTGCTTGCGCAGGGCCTGACGCCGCGCCTGATCGACAGGGAAGGGGCGCCGGGGCCGCATGGCTGCTCGTGGTGGGCGGGCGGCATGCTGGCGCCGGACTGCGAAGGCGCGTTGGCCGAACCGCTTGTGGTGGCCCATGGCCGCAGTGCCGCTTCGGCATGGGCCCGGGTCACCGACGTCACCGAACGCGGCACGCTGGTCCTCGCCCCGGAACGCGATCGGGTCGAACTCGACGCGTTCGCCGACCGCACCTTAGGCCACGAGCCGGTCGATGGGCCGGAGATCATGCGGCTGGAACCCGGGCTGGAAGGCCGGCACCGGCGCGGGCTTTTCTTCCGGGACGAAGCGCATATCGCGCCACGCCGGGCGCTGGCGGACCTGGTGGCGCGCCTTGCCGACAAGGGCGTCGAGATCGAACGGGCACAGGCCCGGCCGGAAGACATGGCCGGCCCCGTTATCGACTGCCGCGGCCTGGCCGCACGGGACGCGCTCGATACTCTGCGCGGCGTGCGCGGCGAGATGATCGTTCTGCGCTCCACCGAGATCGTCCTGCGGCGCCCGATACGCCTGCTGCATCCGCGCCATCCGCTCTATGTCGTGCCGCGCCCGGGCGGCACGTTCATGCTCGGGGCCACCCAGATTGAAAGCACCGATCGGTCCGGCGTGACCGCCCGCGCGGCGCTGGAGCTGTTGTCGTCGGCCTATGCGCTCGATCCGCGCTTCGCGGAGGCGGAGATCGTCGAGATGGGCGCCGATCTGCGTCCGGCCTTTCCCGACAATGTGCCGCGCATCGTCCGGCGCGGCCGCGTGCTGCATGTGAACGGCCTGTTCCGCCACGGCTACCTTATGGCGCCGGCATTGGCGCGACAGGCCGCCGCCTATCTGGCCGACGGACACAAAGGGGATCTCTTCCATGAAGATTGACGTGAACGGCGTAACCCATGATGTCGAGGCCGCCACGGTGCAAGACGCACTGCACGCTCTCGGTTGGGGCGACCGGCGGGTGGCCACGGCGCTCAACGGCACCTTCGTTCCCGCTGCCGTGCGCGACGGCACGGCCCTGTCGCCCGGCGACAGGCTGGAAGTGCTGACCGCGATGCAGGGAGGCTGAGCCGTGCGCGATTTCTACGGCGTGCGTCTGGCCACGCCCATGATGCTCGGCACGGCGCGGTATCCGTCGCCCGCCGTGATGGCAGCGGCCTTCCGTGACAGCGGTGCCTCGGTCGCCACGGTCTCGCTTCGGCGAGAGGGCGAGGGCGGGCGGGCCTTTTGGGACATCGTCCGGGCGCTCGGCATCCACGTCCTGCCCAACACCGCCGGCTGCCATAGCGCCCGCGAGGCCATCACCACGGCCCGCATGGCGCGCGAGTATTTCGAGACCGACTGGATCAAGCTGGAGGTCATCGGTGACGCCGATACGCTGCACCCCGATCCTTTCGGGTTGCTGGAGGCCGCCGAGGCGCTGTGCGCCGATGGTTTCAAGGTCTTCCCCTACACGACCGAGGATCAGGTCCTGGCCCAACGGCTCGTGGACGCCGGCTGCCGGGTGCTGATGCCCTGGGGGTCGCCGATCGGGTCCGGCCAGGGGCTGAACAATCCGCACGGCCTGCGGACCCTGCGGGCGGCGTTTCCCGACATTCCGCTGGTGGTGGACGCAGGCCTGGGGCTGCCCAGCCACGCCGCGCAGGCCATGGAGATGGGCTATGACGCCGTTCTGCTGAACACCGCCGTGGCCGAGGCGCGCGATCCGGTGGCCATGGCACGGGCCTTCGCGCTGGCCGCCCAGGCGGGCGCGATCGCGTCATCCGCCGGGCCGATGCCCGCGCGCGACATGGCCCAACCATCGACGCCGGTCATCGGCAGGGCCTGGCTATGACCCTTCCGCGCTTCTATCCCGTCTTCGACAGCGCCGCCTGGGTCGCCCGGTCCGTCCGGTTGGGGGCCCGGCTGGTGCAACTGCGCATCAAGGACCGGCCGGAGCCGGAGCTCCGCCGGGAGATATCCGAGGCGCTGGACATCTGCCGCCGGCACGGCGCCACCCTCGTGGTGAACGACTATTGGCGCCTGGCCATCGCGCTTGGCGCCGAATGGCTCCACCTTGGGCAGGAGGATCTGGACACCGCCGATATCGCCGCCATCCGCCGGGCCGGTCTGCGTCTTGGGATTTCGACCCACGACGATGCCGAGCGCAATCGCGCGCTGGCGCTTGCCCCCGACTACATCGCGCTGGGCCCGATCTATCCCACGATCTTGAAGAAGATGCCTTGGGCGCCGCAGGGCCTGGACCGGCTGGCGGAGTGGAAGCGCCGCGCGGGCGACACGCCGCTGTGCGCCATCGGCGGCATGAGCGTCGAGCGCGCGCCGGCAGCCTTTGCCGCCGGCGCCGATCTGATCGCGGTGGTAACCGACATCACGCTTCATTCCGATCCCGACGCGCGGATCCGCGACTGGCTGAGGGTTTGCGCATGATCCCCAACATTCTCTCCATCGCCGGATCGGACCCTTCGGGCGGCGCCGGCATTCAGGCCGATATCAAGGCGATCTCGGCCAATGGCGGCTATGCCATGGCGGCGATCGCCGCGCTGACCGTGCAGAACACGCAAGGCGTGCGCGGGTTCCAAACCGTGTCGCCGGGCATGGTCCGCGACCAGATCGCGGCGCTGCGCGACGACATCCGCATCGATGCGGTCAAGATCGGCATGCTCGGCACGGCGGAGATCGTCGCGGCGGTGGCCGAGGCGCTGCGCGGCCTCGCCGCCCCCATCGTCCTCGATCCGGTCATGGTCGCCAAGGGCGGCGACCGTCTGCTCGCGCCAGAGGCGGTGGCAGCGCTGCGCGACCAACTTTTGCCTATGGCTGCGGTGATCACGCCGAACCTGCTCGAAGCCGCCGACCTGCTCGGCCGCGCGCCCGCGCGCGACACGGCCGGGATGGAGGATGACGCCGCGCGCCTGAAAGCGCTCGGCCCGGCGGCCGTGTTGATCAAGGGCGGCCATCTTGAACAGGGCGACAGCCCGGATGTTCTGGCCCACGCGCAGGGCACCGAGCGTCTCGATGGCGCGCGGCACCCCACAGGCAATACCCACGGCACGGGCTGCACGCTGTCTTCCGCGCTCGCCTGCCATCTCGGCCATGGCCGGAGGCTGGCCGAGGCCGCCGCCCGTGCCAAGGCCTATACCGCCGCCGCGATCGCGGCCTCCAGCCGGCTCGATGTCGGCCACGGCCACGGTCCAACCCATCATTGCCACCCCTTCGACGGAACGACGCCATGACCTTCACACAAGACGTGCTCTCAGAAAATGCCGACCTGTGCGCGGCGATCCGGGCCATGCCCTTCAATCGCGCGCTCAGCGACGGCACGCTGCCTCGCGAGGCCTTCCGCCACTACATCATCCAGGACGCGCATTATCTCGAAGGCTTCGCCCGGGCGCTGGCCCTGGCGGCGACCCGCGCACCGGACGCGGACGGCGTGCGCCAGCTCGCGCAATCGGCCGCCGGGGCGATCGCCGTGGAGCGTCAGCTTCATGAGCAGTATCTCGGCCTTTACGGCGTCAGCGCCGAAAGCTTCGCCGCAACGCCGTCGACGCCGGTGTGCGAGCACTATGTCAGCTTCCTCGTCGCCACCGCGGCGACGCGCGGGGTGGCCGAGGCGATGGCGGCGCTGCTGCCCTGTTTCTGGGTCTATCGCGATGTCGGCCGTGGGATCCACGCCGAGGCGGGCGCCGACAATCCCTATCGCGCCTGGATCGACACCTATGCGGGCGAGGACTTCGACGCCGCGGTCGAGGCGGCCTGCGCCCTGGCCGACAGGCTTGCCGAGAGCGCCGGGGCGGCGGAACGGCCACGGATGCACGCCGCCTTCGCCAGGAGCACGCTGCTCGAATGGATGTTCTGGGACAGCGCCTGGAACCTGCGCGCCTGGCCCGACCCGGCGGTCGGCACTTTTGAAAGCCCTGCAGGCGGCTTGAGGGCCTGAAGCCACATCGCCGATCCGACTGGCGCAACCCTGTCGTCGCTGCATAAGGGAATGGTGCGCACTTTTGTCGCGCGCTCGGCCTGCCTGAGTTTGATCAGGCCGCGCGCCGCCCGTGCGTCGCAAGCTGATCTGCAAGGGCTGAGACGGCCGCTTCGGCCTGAGCGACCGAGCGGCGATAGCGCGCATCCTTGAACTCCTGATATTCGATCGTGATCGTATGAATATCGTCGCGTGCGACGCCGAAGTAATGCGCACAGGCCGCGAGCGCCGGATCGAGTGCGTTCATATGGGCGCGCATACCGCCGGGATCGAAGCCGAACTCCCCGCGCGCGGAGAGGATCACCAACGTCTTGCCCGACAGAATCGGTTCGATCGGGATGTCGCCACGACGGAGATCAAAGGAGAATGTCCGGCCGATACGGGCGATCTGGTCGATCCACCCCTTCAGGGAGGCCGGTACGCCGTAGTTATACATCGGCACGCCCATGACGATGATGTCGGAGGCGATCACCTCCTCGACCAGTTGGTCGGAAAGCGCCAGGCGCTCGATCATCGCGGAGGTTCGGTCCTCGGGGGTCGTGAAGGCGGCGGTAATCCAATTCTGATCGATCGCCGGGATCGGCGAGCGGCCGATGTCGCGCCGGATCACACGGTCTTCCGGACGCCCGTTCATCCAGCGCGCAATGAAGATGCCGGTCAGCTTGCGCGTATGCGAACGCGCCTCAAGCTGTGCGCTGGCGTCAATATGTAGAAGGGTTTGTGCTGCCGTCATCACGCGTGTTCCATCTGGAATACCGGCTCTGATGACCTCGAAACTAATCTCTGGGAGAATCTCCGATAAGAGCATATTCCTCAGTATGCTGATGACCTGAGTTCATCTTCGATTTAGCGCGCGGCAACCCGTGTGTTTCACGAAGGCATAGACTGTTCCTGCTCGGCCTGAATCGAGTGAGATAAGGGGATATGACTGCTTTCCGGGTGAATTGAATTCACCTACATACCACGTATGCGGAAACTGCCACCACTCAACGCGCTGCGCGCTTTCGAGGCTGCGGCTCGCCATTTAAGCTTCGCCAGGGCGGCGGAGGAACTTGGCGTGACGCCCACCGCCATCAGCCATCAGATCCGCCTTTTGGAAGAGATCACGGGACAGGCGCTGTTCCGGCGCCGGCCTCGCCCCATCGCACTGACCGAAGCCGGGGAACGTCTCTTCCCGGTTCTGCGCGACGGGCTGGACCGCTTCGCCGCGACCGTCGCCGGTCTGCGCGCGGATGCCAATCAGGGCCCGCTGGTTGTTGCCGCGACAACGGCGTTCGCAAGCCGTTGGCTGGTGCCGCGTCTGGCCAAGCTGAAGCAGGACATCGATCTTGAGCTTCAGATCGAGGCATCCGAGACGCCGGCCAATCTCCGGTCCTCCGCGGCGGACTTCGCGGTCCGCTACAGGCGAACCCCGATACCGGATCTGGAATGCAACGAACTGGCGCGCGACCGCTTCATTCCTGTGATGAGCCCGGCGTTGCTCATGTCCGGATCGGTGAACGCCGTAGAAGACCTTGCCCAGCACACGCTGATCCATTTCCGCTGGAAACGGCCGGCCCTGGACCCACCGACATGGGAGCGATACATCAGCGAAGCGCGCGCCATCGAACCGGGTGCGGCGAAGATCGAGGTCACGCGCGGTCTACGCCTGAGTGAGGAAGCCCACGCCATCGACGCGGCGCTCGCTGGCCAGGGCGTCGCGCTGGTGAGCAACGTCCTGGTCCAGCACGAACTCAACTCGGGGGCGTTGGTGCGACCGCTCGATTTCGCTATCGAGGGGCTGTGCTTCTATGTCGCCTATCTGTCCGATGCGCCGCGCCGCGGCGCCATTGAGCGGTTCCTGCTATGGGCGCGCGACGAGATGGCGGATACGGCCGAAGGCTCATGCCGATTTCGATCGTGACCCGTACATGGCCGCTTCCGGCCAGAGGATTGTTCCTGCCCAAACGGCTCGGGGCGTCTCATCCGCCGTAACGTCGACGAGGGGTTTGCCGCGCCGTCTCAGCGTCCGGACAATGGTTCGGATTCTCGAATGTCAGCTATGTCATAGACGTGGGATGCGCCGGCCCGATTGACAAATCGGTTACCGGTGCGCATTCTTGGATCATTCACCTGGGGAGTCCCGACAAGGGGCTGAGAAACTGATGGCGCCGGCCGGCGCAGCGCGGTGACCCGACGAACCTGATCCAGTTCATACTGGCGTAGGGATGGTGCAACGGCTGCGCGACCAGTGTCGTGCTCTTGCGTTCAGGCGGAAACCGCGCGGCCACTCTCCATTCGATACGGCGGAACTGGGTCTCCATGCAGTTGAGCGAGGAGGCTCCACGCCATGAGCGACATCTCACCTACCGGTTCTCTGACCGTCACCACCGGGCCGCTTCCGGCCTCGCGCCGGGTCTGGCATGAGGGCGAACGGCACCCCCAGATCCGCGTGCCCATGCGGGCGATCGACCTGCATCCGTCCGCAGGCGAACCGCCGGTCACCGTCTATGACAGTTCCGGCCCTTACACGGACCCCGAGGCCGAGATCGCCATCGAGAACGGCCTGCCGCGCCTGCGCAGTGCGTGGATCACGGGCCGCGGCGATGTCGAGCGCTATGAGGGCCGTCATGTGAAGCCCGAGGACAATGGCTTCGCCGAGGGCAAGCGGCTGACCCCGGAGTTTCCGCACCGGCACGCGCCGCTCAAGGCGAAGCCGGGCCAGGCCGTTACCCAGATGGCCTATGCCCGTGCCGGCATCGTCACGCCGGAGATGGAGTTCGTCGCGATCCGCGAGAACCTCGGCCGCAAGGTGGTGAAACCGGCTCTCGAACGCGACGGCGAGGCCTTCGGGGCCGAAATCCCCGACATCATCACGCCGGAATTCGTGCGCGACGAGGTGGCGCGCGGCCGCGCCATCATCCCGGCCAACATCAACCATCCCGAAGCCGAGCCGATGGCCATCGGCCGCAACTTCCTGGTCAAGATCAACGCCAATATCGGCAATTCCGCCGTCACCTCGTCGATGGCCGAAGAGGTGGAGAAGATGGTCTGGGCCACCCGCTGGGGCGCCGACACGGTGATGGACCTGTCCACGGGCCGCAACATCCACAACATCCGCGAATGGATCATCCGCAATGCGCCGGTGCCCATCGGCACGGTGCCGATCTATCAGGCGCTGGAAAAGGTTGGTGGCGTCGCCTCCGATCTCACGTGGGAGGTGTTCCGCGACACGCTGATCGAACAGGCCGAACAGGGGGTGGATTACTTCACCATCCATGCCGGCGTGCGCCTGCACATGATCCCGATGACCATCGACCGGGTGACCGGCATCGTCTCGCGCGGCGGGTCGATCATGGCCAAATGGTGCCTGCACCACCACAGGGAGAGCTTTCTCTACGAGCATTTCGAGGAGATCTGCGACATCGCCCGTGCCTATGACGTGAGCTTCTCGCTGGGCGACGGGCTGCGCCCCGGTTCCATCGCCGATGCCAATGACGAGGCGCAGTTCGCCGAGCTGGAGACGCTGGGTGAACTGACGCAAATCGCCTGGGCCAAGGACTGCCAGGTGATGATCGAAGGCCCCGGCCATGTGCCCATGCACAAGATCAAGGCGAACATGGACAAGCAGCTCGCCACCTGCGCAGAGGCGCCGTTCTATACGCTGGGGCCGCTGACCACCGACATCGCGCCGGGCTACGACCACATCACGTCGGGCATCGGGGCGGCAATGATCGGCTGGTTCGGCACGGCGATGCTCTGCTACGTCACGCCGAAGGAGCATCTGGGTCTGCCCAACCGCGACGATGTGAAGACGGGCGTCATCACCTACAAGATCGCCGCCCACGCCGCCGATCTCGCCAAGGGGCATCCGGCGGCGCAGGTGCGCGACGATGCGCTATCGCGGGCGCGTTTCGAGTTCCGCTGGGAGGACCAGTTCAACCTGGCGCTCGACCCCGAGACGGCGCGGTCGATGCACGACGAGACCCTGCCGAAGGAGGCGCACAAGGTCGCCCATTTTTGCTCCATGTGCGGCCCGAAATTCTGCTCCATGCGCATCTCCCACGACATCCGCGCCGAAGCGCAGAAGGAGGGCATGGCGCGGATGAGCGAGAAGTTCCGAAAGGGCGGCGATCTCTATGTGCCGCTGGAGGATGCAAGATGAGCCAGTCACCGGGAGACCTGCTGGAAAAGCTGCGCGCGGAAACGCCGCTCGTTCAGTGCATAACCAATCATGTCGCCATGAGCATAACGGCGAACGCATTGCTGGCGGCGGGGGCTTCGCCCGCCATGGTCGCGGATGCCGAGGAGGCCGGCGAGTTCGCCGAGATCGCTGGCGCGCTGACGGTGAATATCGGCACACCGTCGAGGCCGCTGCTGGAGGGCGCGCACGCTGCAATCGACGGTGCTCACAGCGCCGGGCGGCCCTGGGTATTCGATCCGGTGGCTTGTCAGGCAACGGCGTTTCGCCGCCGCGCGTCGAACGACCTCATGGCGCTCAAGCCGGCGATTGTCCGGGCCAATGCTTTGGAGATCCTGGCGCTGGCCGGCGAGACCAACCGAGGGCAGGGGGTGGACGGCCGCGATGGCGTGGATGTGGCCGAAATGGCCGCCCGGCGCTTGGCGCGGGACACGCGCGCCGTCATCGCAGTGACGGCGCGCGAGGACTATGTGACCGATGGTACGCGCGCTATGAGGATCGGCGGCGGCTCGCACTGGATGTCGCTGAACAGCGCAATGGGCTGCGCGCTCACCGGGCTTTGCGGCGCTTTCGCCGCTGTCGCCGACGACCCGTTCGATGCGGCCGTCGGCGCGTTGGCGCTATTCAGCGTCGCGGGCGCCCGGACCCATGACGGCGCCGGTGGACCGGGCAGTTTCGGCTGGCGCTTCATGGACACGCTGCATGGTGTAATGCCGGCGGTGCTCGACTACGAGGCGGAGATCGCCGATGCCGAGACCATCGCGGCATGAAGACGCTTTATCTCGTTCTCGATCCCGCCCTGTGGCGGGACCGGGGCATGGTCGAGGCCGGCGCAGCCTCCGGTCGCCGGCGACGCGACGCTGTTGAACTATGTCGGCGCCGGGACGGTCTTTGCGACACCGACCAAGCCCAACCACGGGCGTGCCGCCGGTTTCAAGGATTGGCCGCACTGATTGGCGCCAGCCCGGTGCTCACCGTCGGCGGGCTGGCGCTGCACCATGTCGGATAAGCCCTTGCTGCCGACGCAAGGGGCGTTGTCGTGGTCTCGGCGATCTGACCGTTGCGCACCCGACCGCCTACGGCACGCCGTTCCTGTCGCGTCTCCGGGTCATCGAAATCGGCGGCGATGAAGCGTTCGTCGGGCTGATCTTGGGCGTGGGGCCGATTGAGCCAGCGGTTTACCGGACTGTAACCGAACGGGCCGCAGCGCGGCAGCGCGGAACTGTGCTAAGGCCGTGACGATGACCCCCTACATCGGATATCTCTCAAGTCCGCCTTCGCTTGGAGCGGTTGCACAGATGATTGGCTGCCCGGCGCTTTGGCTGATTGGCGCCGGCCTTGCCCCCTTTGTCGTCGTATTGTTGGGTGTCCTGCGCCGAACACCCTTGTCGGAGAAACCGTGAAATGCTTCACGCGAATGCGGCTCTTTCGACCTGAGAAAGTGCCCGCGGCCTTGTGGGGTTGGCGCCCAATCAGACACATCGAGGCTCATCCGCCCAACGCCTGCGCGATCAGGACGGCGCCGGAGAGAAGCAGCAATCCGAGCACAAGATAGCGAAAATGCGCCGCCGAGATGCGTTTGTAGAGCCGTGCGCCCATCCACGCCCCGATCAGTGTCGCCGGCAGACAGAGTGCGGCAATCAAAAGAACGTCCGCCGTGATCTGTCCGGCGATCGCCATGCCGATGCTGGCCAGCCCCAGAATGACGAGGTTGAAGGGCTGATAGACCGCGCGCTGCGCGTCGGCGGTGGCGTCGCGATCCGTCAATTGCAGCCAGATCAGCGGCAGCGGGCCGGACAGACCGGCGAAACCGCCCAGAAAACCGCCGCCGAGACCGATGGCGCCATCGGCTGACCTGTTTCGCACTCTGCTGGATTTGCGTCGCCTGCGGCCGAACAGTTCGATGCTTGCATACGCCAGCAGAAGAACACCGATCGACGTTCTAAGCAGCAAAGGCGAGACGGCCGAAAGCGTCGCGACGCCAACCGGCACACCCGCCGCGCCTCCGGCGAGAAACGGCCAGGCTCGGGACCAATTGAAGGCTTTGCGCACTGTGATCAATCCGACCAGCTGCGCGGCAACCGATGAAAGGGCCACGAGAGGTGGCACCATCTCTGCCGGAAGGGCGTGAAACCAGACGCCCGACGCGACCAGTCCAGTACCAAACCCGGTCAGCCCTGTGGTGAAGCCCGCCAGAAGAGCCCCGAAACACACCAGCGCCAGGGCTGTGGCGTCGAGAAGGATCGGGCTCACGACGACGAAGTTCTGCGGATGCGGTCGGCGGACGGCAATGTCGCCGGCTCGCGGTCGGACCGCGGGCACTCGCGGTGCGGAATCACCTGAACCTAAACGCCGAGACGTGTTCGGGCATTTCAACCTCTTCGAGGTTGCGCGGATCGGGTTCGGGATCCGGAAGCTGCATCCGCACCGGCAGCACGCCGTCCCATATCGGCAGTGCATGCTCGTCCTCGCGCCATTGCAATGTCGGCGTGACATTGGGCCGGCTGTCGACGACATAACCGACGCTGCAGATCGGCATAGTGTCCAGAATATCGTGAATCGTCGACATGTCGTAGTGGCCGCGTTCGTGGTGACGCCGCACGCGAACGCGGTCTGAATGAGGCTTTGGGGTCATTGTCCGGGCTCGTCACAGGGTTCCGAGCCCATCTGTTAAGCTATTAACAGGACTGGAGAAATAGCCAGTCTAGTCTTATCAAACAAGTCCAGTTTGGTATCGCTCCGCTATCGTGAGAGTGTGTCGATTGCAGGCGAAAGACACGGCCGCTCAGGCTTCCTTGCTATCGGTCTCACTCGACCGAGAGGTAAGGACGCCGCTTCACGCCCAACTCACCGATCAACTGCGGCGGCTGATCCTGAACGGGCGGCTCCCGGTCGGTAGCAAGCTGCCGTCGAGCCGCAAGCTCAGCGTCGAATTGTCCGTCTCGCGCGTCACCGTCGTCACGGCCATGGATCAGCTTCAAAGCGAGGGCTATATCGAAACGCGGCAAGGCTCGGGCGTTTTCGTCACGGCCGACCTGCCGGACGGCATGGTGCTGCATCCCGATCGCGGAGCGGACAGCGGCGTCGACAAACCCTTCGTGGTGCCCGAGGCCCCTGAGATTCGGCCCTTTCAGACATTCATGCCGGACCTGTCGCTGTTTCCGCACCGGCACTGGTCGAGGACGTTCGACAGGGTCTGGCGCCAGCCGGATGCCTCATTGCTCACCCATCAGGACCTTTTCGGCTGGCCAGCGCTGCGGGTTGCCATCGCCGATCATCTGGCGACCTGGCGCGGCATCGTGTGCAGCCCCGAGCAGATCGTGATTACCGCCGGCACGCGTGATGCGATCGATCTGATCGCCCACAGCGCCTTTCGCAAAGGTGATACCGTTCTGGTCGAGGATCCGGGATACGCCTCGCTTGGCCTTGCGCTTGACGATGGCGGATTGACGGTGTGCCCCGTTCCGGTCGGCCGGCAAGGGTTCGATATTGCCTGGGGTACCGCGCTGGCGCCGGAGGCTAAGGGCGCTGTTGTCACACCGTCGCGCCAGTTCCCGCTGGGCATGACGCTCCCCGTCGCGCGGCGTCTGGATCTCTTGTCTTGGTCGCGAACGGCCGACGGCCTCTTGATCGAGGACGATTACGACAGCGAATTCCGCTATTTCGGCGCGCCGTTGCCGGCTTTAATGAGCTTGGATGAGCATGGCGTCGTTGTTTATCTGGGCAGCTTCTCCAAGGTGCTGTCGCCGACATTTCGGCTTGGCTTTCTCGTCGCGCCCGATCGCTTGCTCGATCAGATCAGGGACCGGTTGCTCGTTACGGGTCCCCACGCGTCGTTCCTCGTCCAGCCGGTACTGGCCCGCTTTATGGCGGAGGGGCATTTCGCAACCCATCTCCGGCGCATGCGGAGGATCTACGGACAAAGACGGGATGTCCTGACCCATGCTCTGGCCGAGCAACTCGGCGATGTTGTTGAGATCGGCGATGTGTCCGCGGGCATGCATGCCGTAATCCGCTTGCGCGGTGATCGGGCTTGTGTCGAGACCGACGAGGCCGTGGCTGCACGCGCCCGCGAGGTTGGGTTAGTCCTGCGACCTCTATCGTCATACTATGCGGGCAAGCCCCGCTCGCAGGGTCTGGTTCTCGGCTACGCCGCTTTCGATGAGGCCAAGCTCGTTGACGGCGTGCGTGCGCTTTCGGAGGTTTTGGTCGGATAGCGGCTGATCGCCTCGCCGAGATTGGCCGGCACACGGCGCCAGCGACTTCGGCGCTATGCCTGAGATGTGGTCGGACATGGATGTCGTCCGTCATATTGGCGGGGTTCCCTCGACCGAGGCTGACGCGTGGAGCAGGCTCCTGCGCTATGGCGGCTTGTCGACGTTGCTGGGTTACGGCTACTGGGCCATCGAGTCTCAAGCGGCCCGACCGCTCGTAGCTGGATGAGCGCGGCCGGCATGGGCGCAGGCATGCCACCATAATTTTCAGTTATAGAAATAGATAAAAAGAAACCCGGTTCTTCGACAATAGGCTTCTAGCTATGGGTGCTGGCATCTTCCGTGATGACCGAAAGCACCATGCATTCCGCGCGCCTGTCCACGACGTTTCCGCTCCTTCTGACAACCGCCATCGGCCTTCTGGCGACGGACCTATATCTGCCCGCAATCCCGATCATCGCCGATGCGCTGGAGGCGTCCGTCGAGCACGCGCAGTATACGCTGGTCGCCTTCTTCGCGGCGTTTTCCGCCTTTCAACTGGTCTATGGCGCACTGGCTCAGCGCTTCAACGCCGGCACCATTCTCGCTCTTGCAATCGCGCTATTGGCGATCGGCAGTCTGATCGGGGCATTGGCCCAATCGATCGAGACGCTGATCGCGGCGCGCCTGATTCAGGGTGTCGGTGCATCGGCCGGCGCGGCGATCGTGCCGGGTGTGGTGCGACGCCTCTTCGATCAGCGGGCCTCGGTGCGGGTCATCTCGGTCTTCGGCGTGTTCGAGTCCTGCATTCCCGCCCTTGCGCCGATTGCCGGCGCGGGAATGGTCGTTCTCATGGGCTGGCGGTCGACCTTCTGGGCGCTGACCGTCGTCGCCATCCTGTCGTGCGCCCTGCTCCTGCGGATGCGCCACAAGACACCGGCGGTCGGCGGTAACCAACCGCGTGGCGGGTTTATCCGGCAATCGCTGAACCATTATGGCGCCGTTCTCCGGAATGCGCGGTTCGTGACGATTGCCGGCAGCTATGCATCGGCGTTCGGTGCGCTGATGCTGTTCGTCGGGACCGCGCCGCAGGTCCTGGACATCCATTTCGGCCGTGACGTGAGCGGCTTCGTCGCCATGCAACTGGTCATGGTCGCCGCCTTCATGATCGGATCCCTGGCCGCGCCTTCGTTCATCGAACGCTACGGGCTGACGGCCGCGAACCGGGTCGGCGTGATCATGCTTGCGATCACCACCGTCGGCCTGTTTCTGATCTACAACGGCCATTGGCCGCAAACGGCTGAGTTGTACGTCGCGGTTCTGCTGCCCTCCCAGATCGGCCTCGGGCTGCGATTCGGCGGCAGCATGACCGAGGCCATCGGCGCCTGCGAGGGCCGCGAGGCCGCCGCTTCAGCGACGTCCGCGTTCCTTTGCTTCGTCTTCGCCGCGATCGGCAATGCACTCGCTGCGCCGTTCGTCGAAGCCAGCATCGCCCCGATCGCTTACGGCAGCTTCGTCTTTGCGGTCATGAGTTTGGCGACGCATTTCGCGTCGTTGCGCACCGCACAGTCCCAGTCGTCGGCGCATCGACCCTGACACACAGACCTAGCCATGATGGGGATCTGGATGACCAAGCAACACACCTACAACGTGATTGTCGAGTGGACCGGAAACGAAGGTCCCGGAACGGCTGGTTACGAAGCCTACAGCCGAAATCATCTCATCAGCGCTGATGGCAAACCATCGGTCGAGGGTTCGTCGGACCCATCCTTTCGTGGCGACCCCGGACGCTGGAACCCCGAGGAGTTGCTCGTCGCAGCGCTCTCTGCCTGCCATAAGCTCTGGTATCTGCACCTTTGCTCGGTCAACGGCGTCGTCGTCGTCAGCTACACGGACCGGGCGGAGGGCACCATGGTTGAGGAGCGGGGGGCGGCCGGGCGGTTCATCGAAGTGTGCTTGCGGCCCCGGGTGGTCGTTACGCCCGAAAGCCCGCCTGACAAGGCCTTGGATCTGCACGCCCAGGCGCATCGGCTCTGCTTCATTGCGAACTCTGTCAACTTCCCCGTCCGGCACGAGGCCGACCTGGTCTTTGCCGGCTCGGCGGGTGCCGGCGACGCGCACGGATCTGGCGGCGAATGAACGCGGTAAGCCGCCCGGCTTTCGACCTGTAAGGTGTTTGCCTATCGCTTCAACGATGCCCGCGTGTCATTGAACTTGTGAAACCGCCTTGAAGGGGGGCAGCGATGCTCAAGATCGTCAGGCGCCTCTTGCCTGATTTCGGAACGACCTATGGGCCGGCCGGTGACGGACCGTTTCCGACGATCCTTCTTCTGCACGGCTCGGAAGGCGGCTGGTCCGGCTGGTCGCATCGCACGGCCGTCATGTTCGCCGCGCACGGTTTCCTGGCCTATCCGCACAGCTACGCGCGAGACGGCAACGCTTGGAATGCCGGTTCGATTGTCGAGGTTCCGTTGGATCACACTGTCGACGCCTTGAACGCGCTGAGAGCATTCGGCGTCTGTAATGGCAAGGTGGGCTTTTACGGCGTTTCGCGTGGCGGCGAGCATGCCTTGCTTGTCGCGTTTCTCATGGCGCGGGACGGGATGGCGGGGCTGCCCGATGCGATCGCGGTTCACAGTCCCGCGGACGTCGTCTGTGGCGCGTTCGACGCCAAACGCTGGCGGGACAAGGGTGATCCAGGGTGGCAGGTCTGGGATCCCGCGATGCGTGCCTGGACCTGGAAAGGTTCTTCGCAAGACCTGCTTCCGTCGATTCCAATCGAAATCGAACGCTATTGCGGGCCGATCTTTCTCAGCCACGGCGAGCAGGACAGCGTTTGGTCGGTCGAGATGACGAGAAGACTGGAGCGGCGCCTTTTAGACAACGGGCATAGGCCGACCGTTCACTATTATCCGGACGAGGATCATCTCAACCGAAGCGAGGCTGAAAACCTTCACAACGAACAGGTCATCGCCTTCTTCAATGCCTCTCTTGCCGAAGGCGAGGTTTAGAGGCCGCGGAAAAGCGAGGCCGGCATCGAGCCAAGGCACGCATGGCGATCTTCCCGCTCAGCCGTAGCTTAGGCGGCCAGGGTGCCAATGGCGGCTTCGACCAATTCGGGCGACGTCTCTTTGTGCCAACGAAGGCCGATGGACCGAACGAGGTTCAGATCGTCGACAGGCAACACCGCGACGTCGACGGTCGCCAGGCTTCGCGGAGCGATCACGAAGCCAAGACCCTGCGCCGCCAGCGCCAAGGCAAATTCATCGCGATCAGCGCGCGCCGCGGGCCTGATGGTAAGCCCCGCGTCCTGCAG
This sequence comes from Alphaproteobacteria bacterium, assembly GCA_028277405.1. Taxonomy (GTDB): domain Bacteria; phylum Pseudomonadota; class Alphaproteobacteria; order DSM-16000; family Inquilinaceae; genus JANQGH01. The sequence continues at coordinate 16,457 of JANQGH010000059.1, forward strand.
TGCATTCCGAGGCAGTTCACAGCGCCCGCGCAGGATGATCCGGTCATTGTTGAGGTCGCCGATGCGGATCGACGTTCGCCCGCTTTTGGCAATGGGATGATCCTTTGCGACAATGGCCACGAATGGCTCGCGCCAGAGAACCTTTGAACGGGCCTCTCCTTGATCCACCGTGCCCCAGGCTAGGTTGATTTGCCGTTTTTCCAGGGCGCCGGACAACCAGATGGCGGCGCCTTCGCAAACCGACCAGCGCCATTGTCGCGCGGTCTTCACCAGTCTTGAATGGGCTTTGGCGATCTCCATCGGCGCCAGCGTATGGAGGACCCCGAGCGACACCTTCGGACGCCTTTTGTCGGGCCGCATGACACTTGTCTTGGCCTCGTCGCAACGTCTCAGAATATCCCGAGCGTGGTGATAGAGCTTTATCGCCTGACCATTCGGCCGAACGCCTTTGCTGCTGTTGGCGCGTTCGAACAGTGTGACACCCAGTTCGTCTTCCAGCGACCGGATCGCGGCCGAAACCGCCGGTTGGGAGACGTTGAGATGGTCCGAGGCTCTCGATATGCCGCGTTGTTCGACGACGGCGACCAGGATCTGAAGATGGCGAAGCTTCATAGATTCGGCTTATACGAAAACTATCAACAACATATACTATGTCTATGCCATGAGATTTGTTAGCCCTGAAGCGAAGTTCGCGATCCGCAGAGGTTGCCATCCTTGTCGAAACAATCCGCTATAGGGCGGCGCATTCATGCATTGATGGTGGGACTTGGTCGGGAAGCGCGACATCGCGCTCGCGCCGAGCGCGCTGCAAGGCGGACGGAACCCTTGCGCGCAACGCGAGCGAAGTCCGGCGTTGTATTCACAGATTTGTCGGCCTGGGCTCCGATGCCGGGCCGTTGAAGGCAGCAGCCCTCGATGCCGTTGGCGCAGCAAGACGTTCCTCTTCGTGAAGGTCCGTCCACCCCGGAACCCGCATAGGCAACCCCGCTGCAACCGCATCCCGTCAGGCAGGCGCCAAACTCCGGCACCCGCCCCGTATCAGTCCGCTTTCGGGCGCTCAAGCAGATCCTGCATGATCTCGATAAGATGGTCCGAAGCGACGCGGCTGCCGGATGGCGACAGGGAGGCCGCAAAGATAGGGAACGTAATCGGCTCGGCCAGCGGCACGACGCGCAGACTTCGATAGGGGTGCGCCCGCGCCGTGAATTCATCGACGATTGCAACCCGGCCGAGCGCATCGGCCATGTGTGGCACTGCCATCAACGAGTGGCACATGATCGTACCGTCATTCGTCAGGCTCCGGGCGCGCATTGCCTCGTCAAGAATGCGCCCGATCGGCCCCTTGGTCACCGTGTCGACGGTTTGCAGTTCGGCGATATCGGGCAGTGTCGCCCGTTCTCGGCGTGCCAGCGGCAAATGCTTAGGCACGAGAGCCACCAGACGGCCTTTGCCAATCTGCCAGATATCCATGTCCTCGGCAGCGATGCGGCCCGCCATGATGCCCAGATCGACATGGCCAGCGCGAATGCCCTCCAACTGGCGCGAAGCGGTCGCGATATCCAGCGAAACATGCAGTTTCGGCATGCGATCCATCAGCCTGGACGTCGCGCATGCCACATATTGGGGCACCATGAAGCCCACCGACATCACCGAGAGCTTTGAGCCGGTCCCTTCGCGCAGATTGCCGATGCGCGTTTGAAGCCGTGCAATCCCGTCCTGTAGGAAGCGGCTTTCGCTGTAGAGCGCGTCCGCTTCGGTTGTCGGCCAGACGCGTCCCCGCTCCAAGACGAACAGCGTCAGACCCGAAGCAGCCTCGAAATCGCGCAGATGGCGGCTCACCGTAGGTTGCGAGAGGCCAAGCGCTTGCGCCGCCGCGGTGATCGAGTTGCGTTCGTAGACGGCGCAGAAGACATGCAGCCGTTGCAGCGTGATGCCGTGCAGAGGCTCTCCCTCCCATAGTGATACGCTATGGTATTCTCAATTCTTTTCTATTTCCACCGATTGCGATGGCGTTAATCCTGTTCCGAACAGGGGTTGCGGCGGTCCATCGCTGCCGGAGTGTTGATGCAAGCGATATTGATCCTTGGTCTGGTGTTGGTTGGCGTGCTGTCCGGTGCGGCGATCGCCTACGTCATCGGCGCGGCATCGATCTTTACGTTCCTGCTGACCGACAACGCCCGGTTCATGGCCGTGTTGCCGCAGCGGCTGTTCAGCCAGCTCGACGTCTTCGCCTTCCTGGCCATGCCGCTGTTCATCTTTGCCGGCGACCTGATGAACCGCGGCGGCCTGGCCTCGGCGCTGATTGATTTCTGTATGTCGTTTCTCGGCCGGCTGAAGGGCGGGCTCGGCTACGTCAACATCATGACCAGCGTCTTCTTCGCCGGCGTGTCCGGTTCGGCGGTCTCAGACGCGGCCGCGCTGGGCAACGCGCTGGTGCCGCAGATGCGACGGCGCGGCTATTCGCTCGACTACGCCGCCGCGATCACCGGTGCCTCTTCCATCATCGGTCCCATCATTCCGCCATCCAGCATCCTCATCTTCTATGGCGCGCTGATGGAAACGTCCGTTACCGCGTTGTTCGCCGCCGGCATCGTGCCCGGGCTCATGCTCGCGGGGGTGCTGATGGTCATGAATGCGTTTTACGCCTGGCGCTATAACCATCCCGGCGGGCTCGACGCCGAAACGCCGCCGATCCTGCCGTCCTTTGTCCGCGCACTGCCCGCCATGGCACTTCCGATCATCATCCTTGGCGGAACGCTGTTCGGTTTCATGACGCCGGCCGAGGCGGCCGCGGTGGCTGTGGTCGCGGCGCTTTTGATCGGTTTCGCCTACCGACAGCTCAATGGGCGCGCCGTCTGGGAAAGCGCCAAGCGCACCGCCGTTCTTCTGGGGGCGTTGTTCATCATATTGTGCGCCATTTCTACCTTCAGCTACATCGCCGCGCTCGAGCAGTGGCCACAGGCCATCGCCGCACAGATCGAGCGGTGGGGCCTTAGCCCGTTGCAGTACCTTATGCTGATCAACGTCGTCTTCCTCATCGCCGGCATGGCGATGGACGTGAAGGCGGCGGTTGCTCTTTTCGCGCCGATCTTCGTGCCGGTCGCCTTGGCCATGGGTGTCGACCCGGTGCATCTGGGCATCGTCATCTGCTTCAACATCACAACCGGATTGCTGTCGCCGCCTCTGGGCGGCGTGCTGCTGATCCTGGCAACGACGGTCGATATCGACTACTGGCGCCTGATCCGCGTCACCTTCCCGTTCTTTTTGGCCGAGGTCGCCCTGCTTGCGGTTCTGACCTTCTTTCCCGCCATCACCCTGGCTCTGCCCCGCGCCCTGGGGTTGAGCTGAATCGCACCTACAGAGGAGTAAGAACATGAGGTTACTGAAAAAAGGCGTAATCGCAGCGGGGCTCTTGGCCTGCGTTGCAGCCACCTCGGTGGCGGCCGTGGCCGATGAAGTCAAGATCGCGCTGAACGGGGTCAATGATCCTCAGACAAACGCAGAAGCGGCTTTCATCGCCGGCTTCACAGAAGCGCTGGAAGGCACCGATTTCGAGGTTAGCGTCTTCCCGTCCGGCACATTGGGCAGCGAGAGGGAGCGCTTCGACCAGGTCGCGCAAGGACTTGTCGAGGTCAATCTGGCAACCGTCTCGACGGCCTTCGGGATGAGCCCGGTTCTGAAAGGCGTGCTGCTGCCGTTCATGTTCGAGGACAATGATGAGTTCGACGCCCTTATGGCGGGGTCGAACCTGCTGGACGAAATCAACGGCCCCCTTCAGGAAAACGGTGTCCAGATCGCCGGCTTCAACTATATCGGCACCAGCATCGGCATCCATAACACCACCCGCCCGATTACCCGCATGTCGGATCTTGAGGGCTTGCGCTTCCGCTCCTTAAATGCCGAGCAGCTTGCCTATCAGGAAGCATTGGGCGCGACCGGAACGATCGTGGCCTGGTCGGAAGTCGCAAACGCCATTCAGACCGGCGTTGCGGATGGGTACTTCAACCCGCCGAACTCCGCCATCCGCACCGGCCATACCGAGTTTCTGGTCCACTTCACCCAAGCGAACATCTCGCCCTCGACCCGCGCGGTTATGCTGTCGGAGGACTGGTACCAGTCACTTAGCGACGAGCAGCGCACGCAGATCGACGGTGCGGTGCAGGCCGGCTTCGAGGCGAACCGGGCGTGGATCGACGACTGGAGCGAGGAAGTCGTGCGACGCCACGAAGACGCCGGCGTGACGATCTCCGAACTTGAGCCCGGAGAGCGCGACCAGATGGTTGAAGCCACGCGATCGACCTGGGCGGACATCATGACGCCGGAGGACCTCACCTTGTATGTTGAGGCTTTGGAGCAGTTGCGAAACTAAGACCGAACGCAACACATCATCGCGTCGCATTGAAAGGGAGCCGTTCAGATGCCGGCAGACCGAACAAGGGACGGGTCGGAACCCGTTCGAAAGGAGCTTGCATGGCAGATGGACGGCTCGCTTCGAGACCACGTAGGTGCCAGCCCGACAGGCTTTCCGCTTTGTCGAACACCCAATTCGGCATCCGCGCTACCCGGGATCTGATTGCCGATGGCATCTGAGATGACGCTGGTGCGGCGCATTGGATCGTCGGCACAAGCACTCAGCCAAGGCCTGGACCGAGCGGCTTCCCTTGTCGCTGCAACGGCGCTGGCCGTCTTGGTTGGCACCGTCATTCTGCAGGTCGTCGCACGCTACTTGTTTCAAAGCCCTCCTTCATGGACGGAAGAACTTGCGCGATACTCCATGATCTGGGCCGGATTGATCGGCGCGACCATGTCGTTCAAGCGTCGCTTCGATCCGTCCTTGTTCAGAGGCGCGACGGGGTCGACCGGCATGGCCATGCTGGCCGGGACGATCCAATCGCTGGTCGTGCTCATCTACCTGCTGCCCATTCTGTGGCACTCCTTCTACGGACCCGGAGCGAACTTCGCGCGCGGGTTTCTGACCAGGCACAGCCGAACCACAGCCGACGCGCTGGACTTCTCAACGCTCTGGGTCGCCATCGCGGTCCCGATCATGATCGTGGTGATCCTCATTCATCTGCTTGCGCGCTGGGCCGGCGATCCGCCACCCGGTGCGCAAGAAGACACCGGCTGAGCTGAGAACGCTGCTCTGGAGCACCTGATGCACGCAGACATCCTCTTTCGCGGGGGCACCATTGTCGACGGAACCGGAGCGGCGCGCTACCGCGGGGATGTTGCGGTGACCGATGACCGCATTGTCGCCGTCGGCGCGCTGCCAGACTGGGTGGCCGGCCGCGAGGTTGCGTGCGCGGATCGTATCGTGGCGCCCGGTTTCATAGATCCGCATGTCCATCATGACGAGGTCGTGCTGACCGATCCGGACATGGACTGCATGCTGAGTCAGGGCGTTACCACGATCATCAACGGCAATTGCGGCTTCTCCATCGCCCCGCTAAGCGCTTCGGGGGCCTTGCCGCAGCCGCTCGGCATGATCGTCGATGACACGGCACCGCGGTTCGCCAGCTACGCGGCTTATCGCGATCGGCTGCGCCAGGCCCCGCCAGCGGTCAACACAGCCTGCCTGATTGGCCACAGCACGCTGCGCATCAACGAAATGGACGATTTGGGCCGTCCCGCCGACAAGGTAGAGACGCTTGCGATGGCGCGTTCGCTCGATCGGGCGCTGTCGGAAGGCGGCATCGGTCTGTCCACGGGGGCCTTCTATCCGCCGGCCCGCGCGTCAACCACCGAAGAGCTGATCGAAATGGCGCGGGTGGCGCGGTCCCACGGCAAGCTCTACGTCACCCATATGCGCGATGAAGGCGACCGCGTGATCGAAGCGCTGGAGGAAACCTTCCAGATCGGCCGCGAGGCCTGCTGCGGGGTCCATGTCAGCCACCACAAATGTGCGGGCCTGGCAAATCACGGCCTGTCTCACACAACGCTGTCCATGATCGACAAGGCGCGGCACTCCCTCGATGTGGGGCTCGACACCACGCCATGGACGGCGTCATCGACGATGCTGAACTCCGGCCGTCATCGCCAGGCGACGCGGGTGATTGTTGCCGATTCAACAGCGCACCCGGAGATGGCCGGCCGGGACTTGGCGGATATCGCGGCGGAATGGGGAACCGATCTGGACGAGGCGGTAGAGCGTCTGCTGCCGGCCACGGGGATCTTCTTCATCATGGACGAGCAGGATGTTCAGCGCATCATGGCGTACGATCGGACCATCATCTGTTCCGACGGGATCGCGCGAGGCGAGCACCCTCACCCCCGGGTCTGGGGCACCTTCCCGCGTGTCTTGGGCCACTATGTGCGCGAGGTCGGCCTGCTCTCGCTTGAAGAGGCGATCCGACGCATGACGTCCATGCCGGCCGATCGGTTCGGGCTCGAAGGACGCGGACGGATTGAAGCAGGTGCCTTCGCCGACATCGTTGTGTTCGATGCCGACAGGATCAAGGAAGCGGCCACCTACGACACGCCGATCCGCCCATCAGAAGGCATTGAGACCGTCTTCGTGAACGGGCGTGAAAGCTGGTGCGCTTTTAAGAACAAAGGCGCCCGCGCCGGCCACATCCTCTAGCAGGCTGTTGAAGAAATCTGCCATCGGCGGGCGGTGAAGGCTATTTCGTCGCCGTGGTGGATCCAGGGCCTCGAAACAAACGAGAATCCGTGAGTTGAACGATGGGCTGCGGCATCACAGTCGCTGCAGCGGTCGTGTCATGATAACCGGCAGCATTAGCGAACGCGGCGAGGCCTCATGCGGACGGCGTCGCGAAAACTCGGGCCGTTTTTCCACCTGACCCCCAAGGACTGCCGGATAGTGCCGGTTTGCTCACCCTGTCGGCCATGGGGCAGGCGCGCGGCTTCCGCAGACAGCTCTTGGGGGGAGGTCACTCGTACAAGGATGTATCCAATATCGCGCAGGGTGAAGGCAGGCCGGAAAGCTGCGCTATCGGCGCCATAGCGCCAGTGCCTGGATCGATGCGATACGAAAGTACGGCATCGCCGGTTTGATCCGCGACCACGGCAAAGCGTCCATCGCGGGTGAATGCCAAGTCTCGGGCCGATTGAGCGGTCGACATGCACGTGCCGGCCGGTGACAAGGCGCCACTTTTCTGGTCGATGGCAAACCATGCAATGACGCCACTCGTACGCTCAACCGCAACGACAAACCGCCCGTCGGGCGACACTTTCAGGGCAGAAGCCGCGGGCGGCCCAGCCTGCTCCGCTTGCATCAAGGAAAGGTGCTGGCGCGGCCCATCCTTTGGTGCGCCAAGGTCAAAGACCTGTAACGACCCGTCAAGTTCGCCGATGACATAGAGCGCCGCTTTCGGACCCAGGGCAAAATGGCGCGGTCCACTTCCCGCAACGGCATGAAAGACCATTTCAGCCGCGAATTCCGGGCCGTCGAAGCGCACGATCGTATCGGTGCCCAGATCCGCGGCCATGAGACTTCGCCCGTCCCCGACGAAGCCGACGCAATGGACATGGGAACTGTCTTGCCGAGCGGAATCAGGTCCGCTTCCATGACGCACGAACCGGCGGCCGGTATCAATGTCGGGTGCGCCATGGACAATCGGCAGGAGCGTTATGGCGCCGCCCATATATTCGGCTATGGCGAGATGCTCGCCCGTGGGCGAAAGCGCAAGATGGCACGCGTGATCGAGCCGCGTCGGCCGCTGCCATCGCGGCGTCAGTGCGCCGTCGCTCGATATGGCAAGCAACGAAAGCCGTGGGGCATCGGACGGGTCAAGCTCCTCAACGGTCAGGATATGCCCGTTGCGATGGACCATCCAACCAGTGGCACGCCGGTCCGATGCCGGGCGAAGGCCCGACAGCTCTCCGGTCGCCGCATCGAGTTGGGCGACGAAAATCCCGGGATTGGCGAGGCAGGCTATGTGGAGGCGAACGTGCGTCCGATCGGTCAAGTTTCACCCGTTCGGCGCTTGTCGCGCCAGGCGACATATTCGGGCTCGGCATCCTTGGCGAGTGGATAATAGCGGCGCAAATCACCGCCTTCGGCAAGACGCAGGCGCGAAAACTCTTCCCAGTCGTTGTGTTGCCCGGCGCCTTTCGCGACCCTCTCGGCCATAGCGGCTGGAACGACGATCGCGCCGTCGTCGTCCGCCACGATGATGTCACCGGGCATCACGAATGTACCACCGCAAGCAATGGGGACGTTGACCGCAAAGGGCACGATGCCGGTCTGCACGTGAAAATTGGGCGTTGTGCCGCGGATCCAGAAGCCCATGTCTAACTCGAACGCTTTCCGGCTGTCCCGGATACAACCGTCAATGACCACGCCCGCACCACCGCGTCCCGCAAGATAGGCGAGCATCATTTCACCGAATACGCCCGAGCCCATGTCGCCGCGGGCATCGACGACGACCACATCTCCGGCCTCGGCCTGGTAAAGCACGTGGCGATGCAGTTGCTCCTCGGGATCCTCATATTCCCCCGATCCATGCAGGTCTTCTCGCTTGGGCATGAACTGCAACGTCAGTGCGGCGCCGGCAACCGACCGACCGCGCGTATGGGCGATCGGTCCTGTCATTTGCGGATCGCGGATGCCCATGTGTGCAAGTTCGCCGGCGACCGAAGCAGATCCGATTTGCGCGAGCGTGTCGCACAATTCGCGGGGTGGCCGGACGATGGTCGGAATGGTCATGAACCTCAGTCCGTTTCGGTCTAGGCGGTTGGTTTTGACTCTGGCGAGACGGCCATCGCCAATTCGCTGCTGAGCGTCTCGGCGGCGGCGATGACGAGATTGCGTATGCGCTGGCTTTCCTCGTCCGATTTGCCGGAGAGAAAGGGCACCGAGATCGCGGCGACGACCTTGCCATGCCCGTCTTTCACCGGAGCGCCGTAGGAGTTGACGTTTACGCTGTATTCGCCAGGGTCGAAGGACCAGCCTCGCTTTTGTATCAATGCGAGTTCTTCCTGCAAAAGCGCCGGCGAGCAGATCGTCTTGTCGGTAAAGCGCGGCAGATCAGACATGGCGACCTTCCGGGCATCGGCATCCAAGCTACCGAGCAGGATCTTGCTGCCGGCGCCGGCGTGAAGCGGCAAGCGTTGACCGGCGGGAGCGGTGAGGCTGAACTCGCTGTTCGCCCGGGCCGAAGTCAATACCAGCGTCTGATTCTGGTCGACGACCGAAAGTCTCGCGCTTTCACCGCAAGATTGGGCCAGTCGCGCCAAATGAGGGTCGGCGAGCGCGCGCAGATCATACCCGGTTGCATCGATGACGATGTTTGAAGACAGGGCGTGCAGCCGCGGGCCCAGCCGGTAAATGCCACGAACATCGTTGGCGACAATTCCGTGCGCTACGAGTGAATTCAGCAGCCGATAGACCGACGACCGCGACGGCGGACTCCCCATCGATCGCAGCATCTCGCCGAGGGACGCGCCCTGGGGCCGCTGCTCGAGAAACTCGAGAATCTGCATCATCCGATCGATCGCCGGCACGCCATGTCGTTCGGTGGAAATCGATCTGGATTCATCCATTGCATGCTCCAAACAGCCGCTTGACAGCCTAGTCGACCCTTCATACAATTCTAATATGAACTCGTAAAGGTTCAAATATGAACATTTGCTTCTGTCTGCTTGAGCTTGCTTCGGAACTGGCGCCCACAGGTGGTGGGCATGCCTAGGCTGCCTGAAGGGCTTGGGTTGCCGCGCATAATAAATGCCGCGGACACCTATTCGGAGATTGGCGGCTCGGTTGTCGCCCCGGAGGTGGCCGACGCCATGGCCCAGGCGGCGCGGGTCTATGTCCCCATGGAAAAACTGCAAGACGCGGTGGGCGAACGCATTGCCGCGATCACACGAACCGAGGCGGGTATGGTGTCGGCGGGCGCCGCGGCGGGTCTGGCTATGGCAACCATCTCCTGCACCGTCGGCAACGACGCCGCGCGGGCCGCCCGCCTGCCGCACGAGGGATCTGATGCGCCCGCCGTCATCCTGCAGCGCTGTCAGCGTATCCCCTACGATCACGCAATTCGAATGACCGGCGCGCGGCTGGTTGAGATTGGGTTTTGCGATCAAACGGCGGAGTGGGAACTCTCCGCTGCGCTCGAAGACGGAGCCGCGGCGTTCGTCCACATCGCCGGAACGCCGTTTGAACGTCACGCGATCGACCTGCCGCGCGCCTGCGCGCTGTGCCATGACCATGGCGTGCCCGTGATCGTCGATGCCGCCGCCCAATTGCCGCCGGTCGAGAACCTTTGGCGCTACGGCGAACAGGGGGCCGACCTCGTCGTCTTCAGCGGCGGCAAGGGTTTAAACGGACCGCAGGGTTCCGGAATTGTCGCCGGACGCGCCGATCTGATCGCTGCTGCTCGCGCGCATATGAGTCCCAATCATGGGTTTGGGCGCGCAATGAAGCTGGGGCGCGAACAGATCGTCGGGCTCATGGTCGCGCTTGAGCTGTTCGTGGCGCGCGACTGGAAGAAACAACACGAAACCTGGGAAACCCGTGTGGCCCATGTCGTTGACGCTTTCGACGGCAAGTTGGGGCTGACAGCCGAACGGCTTTGGCCGGGACGGCTGGGGCAGCACTATCCTCGCGCCTTCATCGGATGGTCCGGCAATCCGGCGCCGCGGGACCTGATTGCCGAGTTGGCGTCGGGTGATCCCCAAATCCACCTCGATCTGCATGAAGACGCACGGCGCGGGGTCACGATCAATCCCATGGTTCTGACCAATGACGAGGAAGTCGATATCGTGATCAGGGCTCTTCTCGGCAGCAGTCTGACCCGAAACGCAAAAGCGCCCGTCACATGAGCATGCTGGTGAAAGGCGGCAGGGTTCTCGATCCCGCATCGGGCCTAGACGAGATCGCCGATGTTCTCATTCAGGGCGATCGCATAGCCGCAATCGCCCCCGACCTCGACGCGGCGGGGCATACGATCATCGACGCCACGGACCGGCTCGTCGTACCCGGCTTGGTCGATCTTCACACCCATTGCTATTGGGGCGGGACACTTTTGGGGGTCAATCCGGACAAGGTCGGTGCGACCACCGGTGTCACCACATGGGTTGACACCGGCTCCAGCGGTGCCGCCACGTTCGAGGGCTTTCTCTATCATGTCATCAAGCGCAGCAAGACGCGCATATTGCCGCTGATTCATCTCAGCTATATCGGCCTGACGCCGGGCGGCAATCTCAGCATCGATGTCGGCGAACTCGACGATTGGCGCTTCGCCGACCTCGGCGAGTTGCGACGCATACGTGACCAGTTCGAAGGCGAGGTCGCCGGCGTCAAGCTGCGCGCCTCCAACAATGCGTGTGGTGGCAATGGCCCGGTCGTCCTGCCGCTGGCGCGGGAGGCGGCAGACCTTTTCGGCGTACCGCTGATGATCCATATCGGCACCGCGCCGCCTACGATCGAAGAGGTGATGCCCTGGTTGCGGCAGGGCGACATACTCACCCACGTTTATCACCCTCATCTCGGCGGGTGCGTTCTGGACGCGGCCGGGCGGCTCAAGCCGGCTGTCCGGGAGGCGATGGCGCGCGGCGTGCGCATGGATGTCGGCCATGGCGTGGCGAGCCTGTCTTTTGCGGTCGCCCGTGCGGCGATCTCCCAGGGCCTGTTGCCGGATTCAATCTCGACCGATCTGCATGCCCATTGCATTGACGGTCCTGCTTTCAGCTTGCCGCATGTGATGTCGAAGTTCCTTGCCCTGGGTCTGTCGCTTGAGGATGTCATTCGCCTCTCGACCGCCACGCCCGCGGACGTCATCCGTCGCCCCGACCTGGGACGCCTGACCGTTGGCGGTGAAGCGGATATCGCGATCCTGCAATTGCAGGAGTGCCCGACCGTTTTCCGCGATATTGCCGGCGAAACGCTGGAGGGTCGGCACATTCTGTCCGCCGAACTGACGCTTCGCGCCGGCGAAGTGCTTGAACCCTTTGACGATGGCCGGTCCGAGGGCCGCAGCTCGAGCTGGCAGACCAGGTTTCTGAGCCAGACCGAAGACACCGAAACTTAATGACGATGGAGGCCCAGCCATGGGCGACATTGAGCGCCGCCTGGCCGAGATGGGTATTGAACTGCCGACCAAAGTCCCGCGGGGAAAGGGTCTCGTTCCGTGCGTGCAGGTGGGTGACATCCTTTATATTTCCGGTCACGGGCCGGAGGATAATGACGGCAATCTGCTCTATCGGGGCCGCGTGGGCGCCGAGGTCAGCCTCGAGGACGGCTACAAGGCCGCCCGGGCGACGGGCATCCAGCTCTTGCGCAGCATCAAGGACAGCATCGGTCAGCTCGACCGCGTCAAACGCGTGGTCAAAGCGCTTTGCCTCGTCAACAGCGCCGACGATTTTCATGAGCAGCCCGCCGTCGTGCACGGTTTTTCGGACTTGATGGTCGAAGTGTTCGGCGCCCGCGGCCTGCATGCCCGATCGGCCATGGGTACCTCGAATCTGCCGATGAACCAGCCGGTGGAAATCGAACTCATCGTGCAGGTGCGCGACTGAACTCAGCGTTTGCAACGCGCCCGGACAATCGGGCGCTTATCAAGGGGGGAGTGTTCCGATGAAAACCAAGATATTTGGGGCTGCCACACTGTGGCTCCTGGCCTGCGGCCCCGCGGCGGCGGAGTCGATTACTTGGTGGGTGCCCAATTGGGACGAGGAGGCCGCGCGCGAGCTTGTCGCGAGCTATGAAGAGGCCAATCCCGGTTACGATGTGGAGATCGTGATCACGACCTGGGATACGATGGCACAGCGTATCCTGACGGCCATGTCGGGCAACAATCCGCCGGATCTGATCACCGAACTGCAGTCGCGCATCGTGCTCTATGCGAGCCGCGACATGCTGACCGACGTCACCGATTGGTTCGACCGCGATCTCGCGCGTGAGGATTTCATCGACTCCGCGCTCGCCACCGGGACGTTCGACGGGCGCCTTTATGCAGTGCCTTTCCGGCACGATGGCTCCGGTCTGATCTACAACAGGGATATGTTCGAAGACGCCGGGCTCGATCCCGAACAGCCGCCCAGAACGTGGGAAGAGTTCGTGTCCTTCGGTGAAGCGCTGACGGTCGAGCAGAACAACGTCATTACGCAGTACGGCACCGCCTGGCCGTTTGGCAATCTCGACAACGCCGTGGTTCGCTATCTTCAGCTTCTGTATGATGGCGGCGGCACGTTCTTCAATGCCGATCGCACCGGCGTTGAACTCGATTCGCCTGCGGCGATCGATGCGATGCAGCGACTGACGGACACGATTCTGACGAACGGAATCGCACCGCGCAGTTCGCTGGAGATCGACAATACCGGATTGCGCGAACTGTTTGCCAACGAGCGGATCGCGATGTTCAAGGGCGGCCCGTTCGACGTCGATCCGCTGGTGGACGCCGGTATGAATATCGGTACCGCCACCCTGCCGGGAACCGGCGGGATTGGAACCACCACGGTCGATGGGTTTTCGGTGCTCGTTCCGGGTCGCGCAAACAATCCAGAAGCGGCCTGGCAGTTCGCGGCCTTTATCGCGCAACCCGACAGCCAGACGCGGTTGACGGCCACGTTCCCCGCCAACAGGATCGCGGCCGAGAACGAGCGCTTCTCGGCTCCGCTGCTGCAACCGTTCCTGGCGCAGCTCGACGAGGGCGTGCCGAAGCCGAGCGCAGAGGGCTGGGGAGAAATGCAGCGCATCCTGTTCGATCACATGCAGTCCATTCTCCTTGGCTCTGCAACGGTCGAGGACGCCATGATGAGCGCCAACGAAGAGATAAACGCTCTGTTCTGATCGCGGTGCGTACCAGGTTGGACGCAATGCACGGGCGTTCGTCGGGAGCTGACGCATGAAGCGGTCGACGCCTCGGCGGGGTTTTCTGGCTCGTTTGCGGACGGATAAAGACGGCGAATGGGCGCCATTTGTTCTGCCGGCGCTCTTCGTCTCGGTTCTGCTGACGGTCTATCCTGTCGGTTCGCTTGTCTGGACCAGCCTCACCAATATCGGACCCGACGGGGTGCAGTTCGTCGGGTTCGCCAACTACGTTGAATTGTTTCAGATGCCTCGTTTTGCCAGGATTCTCGGCAACACGATTGTCTGGACGCTGCTTACCACGCTGGGCGCGCTGATCCTGGGATGCGTCGCCGCCGTGGCCCTGGAACATCGTGCGGTGGTTTTGCCGGGCGTCTGGCGGGCGATCCTGTTGCTGCCTTGGATCGTTCCCCAAGTGGCCAGCGCCACGACCTGGAAATGGTTCTACAGTTCCGAATTCGGCATGCTCAACCACATGCTGATGACTGTCGGCATAATCGACGCGCCCGTCGCTTGGCTGTCATCGGCACTTGTCGTGCTTCCGGCGGTGGCCCTGGTTCAGATCTGGTCGACGTTTCCCTTTGTCATGCTGATGGTCTCGGCCGGCTTGCAGTCGGTCGACGAATCGGTGCTTGAGGCCGCCCGGCTTTCGGGCGCCGGGCCATGGCAGGAGTTTCGCGACATCGTGGTGCCGTCATTGCGGGGCGTCCTGTTCATTGTCTCCCTCGTTATTGTCGTCTGGGCGCTCAACTCCTTCACGATCATCTGGGTCATAACCCAGGGCGGCCCGGCCGGGCGGAGTTCGATCTTCTCGATCTATGTCTACGAATCGTTCCGCAATTTCGACCTGCACCGCTCGGCTGCCGCCTCGGTTGTCCTGCTGGTTGCCAGCTTGATCTTCGCCATTGCCTACATGGCCCGATTGAGAAGGCAGTCATGACGTTTGCGCGCACAAGAGCGGTTTTTTCAGGGTTCGTGGCCTATGCCGTCCTGACAGCCTTCGCGATCTTCGCCTTGACGCCGCTCGTGCTGATGTTCGCGACGGCGTTCAAGCCGAGCGTCGAAATCTTCCAAATCCCCCCAAGACTCCTTCCAGATCAGTGGACCCTGGGCAATTTCCAGACCGTCCTTTTCGAAAGCGATATTCCCGTCTATGCCCTCAACAGTCTGGTGGTCGGCGGCGGGACGACGCTGGTTGCCCTGACGCTGGGTTGCGCGGCCGGCTATGGGTTCTCCCGGTTCCGCTTCACCGGCAGTTCCTTTTTCCTGCTCGCGATGCTGGTCGGGCAGTTGGTGCCGCTGGCCGCACTGATCGTGCCGTTTTACCTGTTATTCGATGGCTTCCGGCTCATCGACACCTACGGCGCCCTGATCATCGGTCATCTCACCGTCGTCCTGCCGCTGGTGGTCTGGATGGCGACGAGCTACATCGACACCATACCCCGGGAACTTGAGGAGGCCTCCATAATGGATGGAGCAAGCAGACTGGGTACGCTCTGGCGCATTACTTTGCCTCTGGCGTTTCCCGGCATGGTCGCGATCGGGGTATTCGCATTCCTCAACTCTTGGAACGAGTTCGTGCTGGCCTCGATCATCGGCGTAACGAACGCTTCTCGGACGCTGCCGGTGGGACTGACCGAGTTTGCCGGCATGTTCACGACCGATTGGGGAAGCACGATGGCCGCATCGGTCCTCATGACGGTGCCGGTCTTGATCGCCTTCCTGTTTTTCCAGAAGTACTTTGTCAAAGGCTTGGCCGCGGGGGCCGTGAAATGAGCGAGCGTGTCGCGCTCGTTACCGCAGCGGCGTCCGGCATCGGCCGGGCCATCGCCGCGGAACTCGCATCAACCGGGTGGCGGGTAATTGTCGCCGATATCGATGAGGTGGGCGCCCAGACGGTGGAGGAACTGGGCACGGGCCACGTTTTCGTCCAGTGTGATATTGGTGATCCCGATCAGGTCAGCGCCTTGATGACGCATGTGTCGGGGCAATTCGAGCAACTCGATACCCTGGTCAACAACGCCGGCATCTCCAAACCCGCCCTGATCGGCGAACTCGATCGTGCCGATTGGGATCGGATCATGGCCGTCAATCTCGGTGGCGCGTACCAGTTGACCCAAGCGGCGCTGCCGATGTTGCGCCGCGCGACCGCGGCGAGCATCGTCAACATTTCCTCCATCCATGCCCAAACGGTCCTGCCCGGCATGGTGGCTTACGCTGCCAGCAAGGCGGGCCTGGACGCGTTTACGCGCAGTCTGGCGATCGAACTCGGCCCAAAAGGCATCCGCTCCAATGCCGTCCTGCCCGGTTTTGTCGCAACACGTCAATGGACCGATTGGCTTGACGGGTATGACCGGGAAAGACGCTCTCGTATCGAGGCGGAAATTGCGGCGTGTGTGCCGTTGGGACGGCCATGCGCGCCGGAGGAGATTGCCCGCGTCGTTCGCTTCCTCGCCGGTCCGGATGCATCGTGCATCAACGGCGTCAGCCTGCTTGCCGACGGGGGCCTGTCCAACCGAAGCTACCTGCTGCCCAGCGCCGGCTGAATCGTGAAGATAACCGCTCTCGACCACGTGACCGTTTCCATTCCGGTCCGACCGTTCGCACAGGGCGGGATCTCGCCCTATCGCGGCGCCCGCGACCCGAAGGGCACGTCGCACGCGGTCAGCACCCTGTTCAAGGTGACGACGGCAAGCGGAGCCGTGGGGTGGGGGGAAATGAGCCCTTTCCTGGCGCCTTCCATCATGACGGCGGTCGTCGAGGATTATCTCAAGCCGCGCGTCATCGGCCGCGACCTTTTTCGTCTGAGCGAGATCATGGCCGACTTCGATCCGCTTTATACGCCCCATCTCAACACCCGCGTTCTTGCCGCCGGTCTTGAAATGGCGCTGTGGGATGCAATCGGGCGCGAAACCCGTCGTCCGATTGCCGACTTCTTTGGCGGTCGCCGGCGCGATACCATTGCGGTTGCGTGGTGCTTTGGCATTACGGGGCGTCAGGAAACCGTCGAGTTCTTGGCGCGCGCCCGCGACGCGGGCGTTGGCTGTGTCAAGACCAAGGCAGGCGCCGACATCGACGCCGATCTCAAACGGGCCGATTGGCTTGCCCACGCCGCCGGCGGTTCGGTTGCGGTGCGTGTCGACATGAACCAGAACCAGAGCCTGGCGGACGCATTGCGCTATGTCCGGGGCATAGAGGGCATGGGCTTTCAGTTCATCGAGCAACCCATAGCGGTCAACGACCCCAAGGGATTGCGCAGCCTGCGCTATCGCGGGACAACGCCAATTGCGATTAACGAAGACGCATATGTTCCCCAACAGCTCTTGAGGCTTCATCAGGCCGACGCATTCGACGTCGCGGTACTCGATCTCGATCATGGCGGCGGTCTGCTCAGCGTCGCTCGCCAAGCGGCGCTTGCCGAGGAAGCGCGGATTCCGCTGGTGCAGCACTGTGGCTGGGACCTGGGGATCAAGGTTGCGGCAATCCTGCAGTTGAGCGCGGCGCTGCCGGTTTTCTCTTATGAAATGGACAGCACCTATTTTGCCCATGCCGATGACGTGTTGAGCAAACCGCTGGCAAGCGACGGTGGAGCGTTCCGCGTACCCGAAGGCCCTGGGCTGGGCGTGCAAGTCGACGAGGCGAAAGTCGAACGCTACCGCGTCGCTTAAGAGCGTGTCGACGATGGAGAAGGAACGACCATGTCGGATGTCACGATAAGGGGACTGAACAAACGTTACGGGCAAACCCAAGTGCTGCACGATATCGATCTCGACATCCCCTCGGGTGAGTTCGTGGTCCTTCTGGGGCCGTCGGGCTGCGGCAAATCCACTTTGCTAAGGTGCATATCGGGCCTTGAGTCCATCACGTCGGGCGGTCTCATGATCGAAGGGCGACGTGCCAATGACATCCCGGCTCGCAAGCGCGGCGTTGCCATGGTTTTCCAAAGCTATGCGCTGTACCCCCATATGACCGTTCGCGAGAACATGGCTTATGGACTCAAGTTGCGGAAGATGGAGAAAGCGAAGATCGACGCGACGGTCAACGGTGCGGCCGAGCGGTTACAGCTAACGCCATTCCTTGACCGCCTGCCAAAGGCGCTTTCGGGCGGTCAGCGCCAACGCGTTGCGATCGGACGCGCCATCGTACAGGACCCTAAATTGTTCCTGTTCGACGAACCGCTTTCCAACCTCGACGCCTCCCTGAGGGTTCAGATGCGTATAGAGATCGCTCAGATCCATCGTCAGCTCTCCCAAACCACCATGATTTACGTGACCCACGACCAAGTGGAGGCCATGACTATGGCCGACCGAATCGTCGTTCTGGAAGGCGGGCACATCAGACAGGTCGGCAAGCCACTCGACCTCTATCGGCGGCCCAACTCGTTGTTCGTCGCAGGCTTTATCGGCAGTCCCAAGATGAATTTCATCACCGGGCCCATGGCGCAGTCGCGTGGTGCCGCAACGATTGGGGTGCGACCGGAAGCGCTTGATGTCACAGATCCCACCGACGCTGAAATCTCGGGCGAGATCGTCCACTCCGAAGAGCTTGGAGCGTTCACATTCCTTTATATCAAGGGCGCTGACGACGCCGAACCGATGGTGGTCCAGCAACCGGGACAAACGTCCTATTCAGAAGGAACCGTTGTCGGGCTTCGTCCGGTTCCCGAAGAAATCCACCGTTTTGGGACAGACGGAAATCGGCTCGGGGAGGGGGACCCGG
Source organism: Alphaproteobacteria bacterium (assembly GCA_028277405.1). Lineage (GTDB taxonomy): Bacteria > Pseudomonadota > Alphaproteobacteria > DSM-16000 > Inquilinaceae > JANQGH01. Next base: position 34,944 of record JANQGH010000059.1, read on the forward strand.
AAATTCGGACAGCGAACTGAGATGTTGCATGGCGAGGGGACGATCCATGAAGATCGCAGCAAGGCTGACCTTGGTCCGCTACCAGTGTTTGGACCGCCGGAGGCCAGAGTTTTCCGACTGTGGTCAGGGTGACGGGCTGGCTGCGTCTCCTGATTTTGTCAGCATGATCGGGACCTTATTGCCGATCGCGCCGTGGGGGCGTTCCTCATTGTAGTATCGACGCCAATCCTCCAGCTTTTCTCGGGCATCTTCAAGGCAAGGAACCAATGCGCATTGAGGCACACGGCTGAGTGGCCCGCCTCAGGTACGCGATGGAGAGCTCTGAAGATGCTCGTCGATGGCAATTGCCGCGGCTTTCAGATGCTCGCTCATCGCCTGCTCCGCTGCGGCCGGGTCGGCCTTTTCCAGCCCATCGATGATTCTCTTGTGCTCCTGCTGTGATGCTGCGCGGCGCTCGAAGGATCTGAAGGGCATCCTCTGATAGGGGGCGATGCGCAGGCGACAGAACTCTACTGCGTCGGCAAGGTCCTGGTTCTGGGTTGCAGCGATGACCGCGCTGTGGAACCTGCGGTTTTCAAGCGCGTAGCCGTCCACGTCGCCTTCCTGGTGGCAAGCTTCACAGGCCCGATGGACCTTCTTGAGCCGGCCGAGTTCTACTGCCGTGATTCGCGAGGCTGCAAGCCGGGCACAGAGTGATTCCAGCAATATCGATGCCTCGCACAGGGATGAAACGCGTTCCGGCTCGACCCCCCTCACGACGGAGCCTGAATGCGGCTTGCTCTCGGCCAGTCCCGCAGAAACCAGTTGCTTCAGAGCCTCCCGGACGGGCGTGCGCGACACGCCATATTCTTCGGCCAGCGACCGTTCGTCCAAACGCGATCCCGGCTTGAAGACACCGACAAGAATATCGTCCGCTATGTGTCTGCGCAGAACGTTGGCAAGGGTATCGCCGGGCTCGACCTTAAGCATTGATCGAGAACGTTTAACAGCTTCTGAAGCCATTACAAGCCGACCTTCCCATCACCCATCCCGACATGCCAGACCATCCTGCCCTGAAGCCATATTGTATTCCTAGATAACCGATGGTATGCAATATGGCGATGAAGAATGCAAACCCGGTTTGTTTGCGCAGAATCCGCGCCCATGAAGGTGCACGGAGAAACTTGGGAGGGAAATCGTGAACGCTTCGACCACGCGGCGGAATACCGTCAAAACAATCGTCATCGCGCTTGGCCTTGGTACGTGCCTTACCGCCTTGCCGGCCGCAGCGCAGTTTCCCGAGAGCCCGGTTACCTTGGTCCTGGGATCGACCCCGGGGTCGGCGCCTGACATTCTTGGCCGCATCGTCGCGGAAGGCATGTCCGAGGTCCTGGGCCAGCCTGTCGTGGTCGAAAACCGGCAGGGTGCAAATGGCTCGATCGCGGCAACGCAGGTCGCCCAGGCCGAACCGGACGGCTATTCCCTGATGCTGATGACGGCCGTTCACTCGATCACGCCGACGACCAGAAGCGATCTGGAGTATGATTTCAACGAGGATTTCCGGGGTGTTGGCATGGTCGCCTCGGTGCCGCTTCTGTTCGTCGTCAACAACGAGTTGGGAACGCCCGACATGGCGTCCTTCGTCGAGCGGGCGCGCGAAGGAGATATCTTCTATTCGGTCCCGGGTATCGGCTCGATCCAGCAGCTTGCGACGGAAGAGTTCGCCGACCGCGCCGGCATCGAGATGACGGTCGTGCCCTATCGGGGCGGCGGCAACGCGACCAATGCGGTCATTGCGAACGAGGTTCAGCTGTTCTTCGCCGGCATTCCCCCCGCGTTGCCGCACGTTGAATCGGGTGCGCTGACCGCCCTGGCGATATCCACGCCGGAAAGATCACCAGCGGCACCCGATGTGCCGACAATGGTCGAACTGGGGTATGATGGCCTCGTCGCGGACAACTGGCACGCGCTTTATGTCCGATCGGAAACGCCGGACGACGTTGTCGCGACCTTGTCGGAGGCGTTGAACACGGTCCTTGCCAGGCCGGAGACCGCGGAGATGTTCCTGAATGTTGGCGCTACCCCTTGGGCCAACTCGCCCGATGAGCAGACCGCATTCGGCCATGGCGAGGTGGAACGCTGGCGAAACGTTATTGACGAGCAGGGCCTGACCTTCGACTAAAGGCCGGCAAGGCGGGGCGGGCTCGAATGCACGCCCCGCTTGAACGCGGCGCTAAGGGACGGAGCCATCTGCCGCTCGCCCACATCCGAGGTACGCTCTCATCGCCGCTCCGACACAGGATATGGACCCTCAAGACCGCCTTGCACCGACCCGGACCTTGATCGCGAGGAATCGGATTGCCGGTGCGGTCATCGCGGTGGTCGGCGTATTCGTCGTCGTGGAAGCGCTGGGCTACGGCTTGGGGTCAATCTTCCGGCTGGGGCCGGGCGCGCTGCCGTTTGCGCTCGGCATCCTCCTGATCCTCTCCGGTGCGCTGGTTGCTGTTGTCAACGACGACGGTCACGAGGCTGCGTCCCGCATCGCTTGGCGGCCGCTTGTGGCCGTTCTTTCCGCCCTTCTGGCCTTTGCGCTCTTGATCGAGTCTGCCGGGCTCTTGGCCGCTACCGCCGGGCTCGTCATCATTTCTGGTTTGGCCGACCCCGACCATACCTGGCGCAGTCTTGGTGCGATCTACATCTTCCTCGTCGTCGCGGTCTACATAGTCTTCGTCCGGCTTCTGGCGATCCCCTTTGATCTGATCAGTGGCGTTCTTTGATGGATATCCTGTCCAATCTCGCTCTCGGATTTCAGGAGGTCCTCACCCTAGAGACGTTGAGTTTCTGCCTGTTCGGGGTGACGGTGGGCATGCTCATCGGTGTCCTGCCCGGCATCGGGGCCATGGCCGCCATCTCAATGCTGCTGCCGATCACGTTTTACCTGGAGCCCGGCCAGGCATTGATCATGCTGGCCGGCATCTATTATGGCGCGCAATACGGCAACTCCATCGCCTCGATCCTTCTCAACGTGCCGGGAACGCCGTCCGCCGCCGTCACGGCGCTGGACGGCTACCCGCTGTCGAAACTGGGCAAGGCGGGGCCGGCGATCTTCATCACCACCGCGGCCTCGTTCGCTGGCAGTTGCTTTGCCATCGTCTGCCTTGCCGCCTTTTCACCGGTCATCGCGGGTGTCGCCCTGGCTTTTGGCTCGGCTGAGTACTTTGCGCTGATGGTTTTCGGCCTGGTCACGGCGTCCACGGTCGCGCCGGGCTCGCAGATCAAGGGGATTGCGATGGTCGTGGCCGGGTTGATCCTCGGCCTGGTCGGCACGGACATCACCTCGGGCACGTTCCGCTTTACGTTCGGTCTGATTGAACTGACCGACGGTCTGACCCTGGTCGCCGTGGCCATGGGCGTATTCGGCGCGACCGAGGTCATCAACAACCTCAGCCGCAAGATGCACGACCGCGGCGCGGCCAGGCGCGTTCGGATCAGGGAGTTGATCCCGACAGGCGCGGACATGAAACAGGCGGTCAAACCGATGATGCGGGCCGCACCCCTCGGCACCTTCCTAGGCGTCTTGCCGGGCGCAGGGGCGACGATCGCGGCCTTTGTCGCCTATGGGCTGGAGACCCGTGTCGCCAAGGACCGGCGCCGTTTCGGCAAGGGTGCCATCGAGGGGATCGCCGCGCCGGAGACCGCCAACAACGCGGCGGCGCAGGGCTCGTTCATTCCGACCCTGTCGCTCGGCATTCCCGGCGATGCGGTTATGGCGCTGATGCTCGGTGCGCTGCTGATCCATGGCGTCCAGCCCGGGCCGCAGCTGATCGGCGATCATCCCGAAATCTTCTGGGGGCTGCTGGCGAGTTTCTGGATCGGCAATTTGATGCTTCTGATCATGAACATCCCGTTGATCGGGGTTTGGGTCAGGATCCTGTCGATCCCTTACAAGTATCTCTATCCCTGCGTTCTGATGCTGATCTGCGTAGGGGTCTATAGCGTTCACAACAGCGGCTTCGACCTCTTTGTGGTGGTGGCTTTCGCCGCCATCGGCTACGCGATGTCAATCGCCAAGCTGTCTCCCGCGCCGATGCTGCTGGGCATCGTCCTTGGCGTGATGATGGAGGACAATCTGAAGCGCGCGATGCTGCTGTCGCGCGGCGATCCGTTGGTGTTTCTCGAGCGCCCGATCTGCGCCGTGCTGCTGGGGCTGAGCCTGCTGATGCTGATCTGGCCGCTCGGGATGCGCCTGGTTCGCCGCGTTCACCGTTCGAGGGCCTGAATGCGCACGGTCTTGGTCCTGTTCGATTCATCGAACAGGCACACGGCGGAACGTTGCGGCGGCGCCACCTGCCACGGCCGGTTTTCGGCCTGGGAACACACGCTCATGCCCGCCCGCCAGCCCGGCCTATCGCCGCCTCGGCTTCACCGTCCCGAATTGAAGGCACGAAAATGACCGCCAGCAACCTTCTGATCATCATGGTCGACGAAATGGCCGCCCAAGCGGTCGGCTGCTACGGCAATTCGGTCGTCAAGACACCCCACATCGATCGTCTTGCCGCGCGCGGGGTCCGGTTCGACAACGCCTACGCAAGCTCGCCGATCTGCGTTCCGGCGCGTGCCGCCTTCGCGACCGGCCGTTACCCGCACCAAAGCGGCTATTGGGACAATGTCTTCGCCTATGACGGCAAGGTACGCGGTTGGGGCCACCGACTGCAGGAGACCGGCCATCGTGTCACGACGATCGGCAAGCTCCATTACAAGGACGAGATTTGCGACACCGGCATCGACGAGCAGATCCTCCCCATGCACCTCTATGGCGGCGGCGACGTCTTCGGGCTGGAGCGCGAGCAGCCGCCGAAACGGCCTCAGAGCGCCGCGGTTGCCGGCGAAGTGGCCATCGGGGACAGTCAATACACGCGCTATGATCAGAAGATCAGCGCGCTCACCGAGGACTGGTTCGAGACCCGGCTTGCCGATCAGGGCGACAAGCCATGGGTCTGCTTTTCTTCGTTCATTGCGCCCCACTTTCCGTTCACCGTACCGCAGCGGTATGTCGACCTTTACGACCCCTCGGATATCGTCCTGGCGCGCAAGCCGCTCAACACCGAGGGTCGGATCGGCGAATGGTGGAAGGTCCTGACTTTCGGCTACAATTTCGACGACTATTTCCGGGACGATGACCATCGGCGGCGCGCGCTGCTTCACTACTATGCGCTTTGCAGCTTCGCCGACGAAAATGTAGGCCGTGTGCTTGCTGCCCTGGAGGCGAGCGACCAGGCTGAAAACACCGTCGTCATGTTCCTGTCCGATCACGGCGACAATATGGGCGCCCGTGGCCTTTGGGGAAAATCGACAATGTACGAGGAGGCGGCCAAGGTCCCGTTGATCCTGTCGGGGCCGGGGCTGCCCGAAGGCACCGTGTGCCAGACGCCGGTCGGGCTGGTGGACGCCTACCAGACCGTGCTGGACGTCGTCGGCGTCGGCTTGACGGAAGAAGAGCGAGGGCTTCCTGGGAGATCCCTCCTGGAGATCGCCCGGGAACCTTACGATCAGTCGCGTCAGGTGTTTGCCGAGTACCATGCCTCCTGTGCGCCGACCGGCCTGATGATGCTGCGGCAGGGCCGCTACAAATACATCCACTACACGGGATACGGCGCGGAGCTGTTCGATCTTGAAGCGGACCCTGACGAAACCAAGGACCTCGCCGCCGATCCGGCCTATTCGGAGCTATTGGCTCAGTTCGAAAAAGACCTGCGCACGCTCGTCGATCCGGAAGACGTCGATCGACATGCCAAGGCGGATCAACGTGCGCGATTGGCGGAGCTCGGCGGGATGGCCGCCATCGTCGCCCAGGGCGGCGTAACCCACACGCCTCCCCCCGGCGAAGACGTCCAACGGATGTAGGTTCGCCGTGGCGGTGTCGGCGCCACGTCTAAGCCTCTAAGCCTCTAAGCCTCAGCCCGCATGGGCCTCGGCGTCGGCGGCGGTACCATAGCTCGGCAAGTCGGCCGAACCTTTGGCGTGTGCGGCCATCAGCGTATCCCGGACATAGGCGATTTGCGCCGTTTCTTCGATGATCTCGACCAGATACTGCGCTTTCATCAAGGTCGGCCCGACGCCAATCGTTCCGTGATTGGCCAGCACCGCCGCCACGATGCCGCTGTCCCGAAAGACGGGGCTGATCTCGACTTCCGTCTGTGGTCCGCCATGGCGCGACAGGGGGATCAGCGGCATACGGCCAATCTTCTCGACCGTCTGCACCGTCAGGCACGGGATTTCCAGACCGGCGCTTGCGTAGCCCGTCGCCCATGGGCTGTGGCAATGGACGACGGCATTGATGTCCTGCCGGATGCGATAAAGGTCGAGATGAAAGCCGAGATCCTTGGACGGTTTATGGTCCGAGGGCTCGATGGTCCCGTCCAAATAGGCGACCTGGAGATTGTCCCGGTCGCATTCGTTGAAGCCGATGCCCGACGGCTTGATGATAATCGCCGCCGCGCTGTCCAGCCGGACCGACAGGTTGCCCCCGGCATTGGTCTGGAGCCTCAGATCGAAGCAGCGCTTCGCGGTCGCGATCAGCTCATCTTTCTTCGCGGTCAGTTCGCCATGGTCGATCATCACGGGGTCTTTCGGTTCAGAGGGACTGCAGGAGCACGCCGACGGCTTTTTCAGCCGCTTCGGGCGCGGAAATGTGGGCGTCGATCCGCACTGTCTCGTAGGCCTTCGCACGAGACTCCAAAGCACATGCCGCAACGTTGCGCAGATCGGGGTCTTCGATCGCGCCGCCCGGGCGATCCTCGCTGGAAAAGCCGCCCATGGGCAAGATGACGGTCGTCGGCGCGGTCGCTTCATTCAGCGCATCGGCCAGTACAGTGCAGGCCCTTTCCATCTCCTGCGGAGACATCTTTACATGGGTGAAATGCGCCGAGTGCTGGTAGTGGGCTCGGTCGAGATAATCGCGCGGCAGGCTGCCGATTTCCCCCAGGCCGATGAAGTTAAGGCCCCCCGGAAGCACGACGCGCGGCAAGTGTCCCGCCGCCGTGAAACGGTCCGGCATTGCCAGACACTGCCCCGCGACCGTCAGGCGCGTCACTTCGTGTACCGTCATGTCGATCGTGGCCACAAAGGCGCCCTCGCGCGCATACCGCGCGAACGCCAGTCCGCCGTAGCCGTTGGCGTGAAACGCCGTCGCCTCGTAACCCGCCGCCTCCAGCCGTCGGGTGATTTCGGTGCCGGCGGCCTTCGTGACGCCAAGCGCCGTTACGCCGACGGATTGCGCGCCGATCGCGTGATGGGCATGTCGGGCGAGCCCGGATACCATCACTGCGGCCCGATCGAAAACATCGCGCAGGCTTGGGTTCAAGCCTTCGATGTCCACGACGCTCGGCACCAGCACGATCGGATCATCGGCGACGGCCGGGCGCGGATCGAAAGGCAGCGTGGTTACAAGCACCTTGGGTGTCGCCACGGGCAGATCGCGCATGATGCGCAGAAGAATGTCGCCCCCGGTGCCGCCGCCAATCCCCAAAACGATAGGGGATCTTTTGCCGGTGATTTCGGCAATCTTGGCGAGCGCTTCAAGGGCGGCCTGTTCGATGGCGCCAAGCTTGCGCGCGCCGTCCCAAACCTCACCACCGGAACCCAATGATATGTCGACGACGACAACCGACAAACCGTGATCCATAAGGACGGTTCGCAGATAGGCAACGGCGTCAGCCTTGGTTTCAACCGTGGCAAGCAGGAGAACCGGATGCGCCACAATCGGCCTCTTCGATGTGGTTTGGTCAGCGACCGAGCGTATTTGTATACATAACGGCCTCAGAAAATGCAAAATTGATTGTTCTTGTGGAGTGGACTATGTTTTGGCGTCCCTTCCCATCGGAAACGTGCCTTGTCAGACCCGGACGAAAACCGCAGGCAGCCGCTAGCGCGTGTCATCGAAGCCCAACTGGTCGACGACATTTCTGCGGGTGTGCTTGCGCCGGGATGCAGGCTCGACGAGGCCAGCCTTGCCAAGCGGTTCGGCGCGTCCCGCACGCCGGTTCGCGAAGCCCTGTCAAGGCTGACGGCACAGGGCATTCTCGTTCCGGCGGAACGTCGTGGCGTCCAGATAGCCGAATACTCGCGAGAGCAGCTGGGCCAAATCTTCGAGGCGATGCACGAGATAGAGATCGCCTGTGCCCGCATTGCCGCGCAGCGCCTTACCCTGTTGACCCGGATGGAGATCGAGACCGCTCAAGCGGCGTGTGTCGAGGCGGCCGAGGCCGGTGACCGGGCCGCGTTCCTGCGGGCCAACGAGCGTTTTCACCAGACCATCTATCGTGCGACCGGGAACCCCTACATGGCGCAGCTTGCCGGCGATTTCCGGCGGCGAACCGGGCCATTTCGGGCCAAGAAATTCGTCGACAAGGCGGACCTCGTTCTGGCGGCGGAGGCCCATGAGCGGCTGATGCAGGACATATTCACCAGGAATTCCGACACAGCGTCGAACGGGATGACGGCCTATATGACCCAGAGCCTGACCAAGGCACTGGCGGCAAACTAAGCCGGGCAGGCGACTCCGTCCTGGCGTTGTATGCAAAACTGTGATTTAGTATACATGAAGGCATGACCCGTCTTGTGGAGGAACGTCGTGGGCGTTGCGGAGACCAAGATCCACCCCATCAACACCGGCTGGCTTGAGGCCGACCTGGGCACCTACATCTTCTGGAAAGGGCCCGCGGGCAAGAAGTACTGGAACCCGGTTTATTGCCACTATGTCGATACGGGGGCGCACAAGATCCTGATCGACACCGGGCTTTGCGACGAGGAGCGCGCAACCAAGTACCACCACAAATGCGAAAAGCGCGGCTGCCTGGAGGTGCATGACCACCTTGAGCAAAAGCTGGGCGTCCATCCCGACGAGATAGACGCCATCGTCTTCACGCATCTGCACTGGGATCACGTGCAGAACATGAAGAAGTTCCGGAACGCTCGCTACATCGCGCCCAAAGCCGAAATCGAGATGGCCTACAATCCTCTGCCTCTCTACTACCGAACCTACGAATGCGGGATACTCGGGATCGAGCCTGCTTACGCCGGGTGCGTTTTCGAGGCCGTGGAAGATGAATGCGAGGTGTTGCCGGGCATCACGATGTTCCACACGCCCGGCCATTCGGTTGGGCACATGGCCGTTACGGTGGCGACGAGTGCCGGCGATATCGTCGTCGCCGGTGACGCCATCTTTGTCGAGCGCAATCTCGAACCGAATCCGGCGGAGAAATGGCGCTACTGGGTGCCCGCGCGGTTCGTCAATGCTTACGAAGGCTGGAAGTCGGTGGAAGAGATCGATAAGCGCGCCGACTATGTGCTGCCCTGCCATGACGCGGCCGCTAATGAACGGTCTGACATCTTCCCATACGAGGGCATGCCGATGCGCAAGCGCCGGCAGACCATCCCGGGGCTCCCGTTCTATTTCGGCGACATGGCCGGTGGCACGGCCGACAAGGCGACCCCCGCCATGACGCAGGAGGACGCGGAAGCCTATTTTGCCGGGCTCAGCGACCCCAAGGACATGGCCGAATACTGAGCTCGCGATGCGCATCGTAGAGTCCCTGGCCGAGGTGGCGTCCGACTACGACGCAATCGTCTTCGATCAATGGGGCGTGTTGCACGATGGTCGAACTGGCTACCCGCTCTCTATCCAGGCGGTCACGGATTTGAACAGCCGGGACCTGTGCTTGGCCGTCTTGTCCAATTCCGGCAAGCGCGCCCAAGCTAACCGCGAGCGGATCGAGGCCATGGGGTTTTCGCGCGAGCTGTTCGCGGAGATCATGTCTTCGGGCGAGGCCCTTTGGCGGGACATGGCGGCAGGGATCATTCCGGAACGTCGGTTTTTCGCTATCGAACGTGAGGCCGGCGACGCGGCTCGGTTCGCGGCGGGCCTTGATATCGCGCTCTGCACGGATGTCGCGAAGGCCGACGCGCTCCTGCTGATGGGCCTGCCCGACAACGGTGCTCTGGACGATTGGGACGCCGTCCTGCGCCAGGCGATCGACCGCGACGTGCCCGCCTACTGTTCGAACCCGGATCGAAAGTCGCCACGTTCGGGAGGCGTCTTCGTGCTTCAACCCGGCGCCGTGGCCGAGGCATACGAAAACCGGGGCGGCAAAGTGACCTATTACGGCAAACCGCACCTGCCCATCTTCAACTCACTGCGAAAAGCCCTTGGCATCGACTCTCACCGTCTACTGATGGTCGGCGACAGTATGGAGCATGATATCGGCGGTGCGTCGGCAGCGGGATGGGACACTCTTTTGATCTGGGGCGGCGTCCATAAGGGTGAACTTCCCCAGGGCGGTACCTGCGGGGGGCTAGACGCCCTTGCCAGATCCATGGGCGTGCCGCCGCCGACCTACGCCATGGCGGACCTGAGATGACCAACGCCGATCTTCTCAGCCCCGAGTTTCGTGCCCTGTCGGCCCGGCTGGGACAAGATCCGCTACAGGTCCAAGGGCCCGGCGGCAACACCTCCGTCAAGCAGCACGGCGTGATGTGGATCAAGGCCTCTGGTACGGAACTTGCCAACGCCGCAACACAGGATATTTTCGTCGCCGTCGACCGCGCTGCGGCCCTGGCCGAGGTGACGGGCGCCGGCGACGGCAGCTGCACCGCGGCGGTTCTGGACCCGAAGGTCACGCTGAGGCCGTCGATCGAGACCACGTTTCATGCCGCACTGGACTGGCCGATCGTGGCCCACACCCACTCGGTCGCCGCGATCGTGCATGCTATCTCGCCTGAGGGCCGAACGGCGGCCGCGGATAAGCTCGCCGGACTTCCCACCTCGTTCGTGCCTTACCGGAAGCCGGGCCTGTCCTTGACGCGGGAGGTTTTGCGGCATGTGACCGACGACACCCAGGTGATCGTGTTGGAAAATCACGGGCTGATCTGTTGCGGGCGAACCGTTCAAGAGACATCCGACCTGATCGACGAGGTGGAACACCGCCTTGACTTGCAAGCGCGCGATATGTCCGCGACGCCTGGCCGCCCGGCACCCGACGGCTTCGAATGGGCGGCCGATGCCGCCGGACTCGGCATCGATCCACGCCGCCTGTCACTAGCCCGCGCGGGCTCCTACTACCCGGATCACGTCGTGTTTCTTGGCCCGGCTCTGCCTGTTTCAGAGCTAGATCCGTCACGCCCCGCGCGGATCGTCGAGGGCGAGGGCGTTCTGATCAAATCTGACGCGTCATCCTCTCAGCGCGCGATGCTGCAATGCCTGTCGGACGTCCTGGCAAGGCTGCCCGAGGATTGGCATGCCGAACCGATCGGCACCGAAGCCGAGGCGGCGCTGCTGAACTGGGACGCCGAAAAGTACCGTCAGGCCTTGGCCGAACGAGGCTGAACCATGCTGGTCCTGGGCATCGATATCGGCACGTCCGGGGTCCGTAGCGCGGTCCTGGACGATAGCGGGCATCTCGTCTCCCAGGCGCGCGCAGCCCATGTGGACCAGCCCGCCGACCGGATCGACGCCGAGGGCTGGTGGACGGCCGTTCGACATTGCCTTGCGGCGCAGATGGCCGCGATGCGAGAGGCCGGGTTCGAGCCCACGGATATCCGCGCGGCGGCAGTCGACGGGACCTCAGGCAGCATGGTGCTGGTCGACGAAGAAACCAGGCCCGTCACCCGTGCACTAATGTACAACGCGTCCGGCTTCGACGCCGAGGCGGAACAGATCGCACGGCACGCGCCGGCCAGTCATATCACGCTTGGATCCAATTCGGCCCTGGCCCGGCTCCTTCGCCTGCAGTCGGAGGATCGCGAAGGCGCGGCACGGATGCTGTGCCACCAAGCGGATTTCATCCTGGCCAAGCTCACCGGCGTGCTTGGCCTGTCGGACCAGAACAACGCCCTGAAGACGGGCTACGACCCGGAGGCGGAAACCTGGCCCAGCTGGTTCGAGGCGGCCGGTGTTCGGTCGGCGCTTCTGCCCATCGTCGTTCCAGCCGGCGCGGAGGCGGCACCGATCGCCGCCGACGTCGCGTCGGACTTCGGCCTGCCGTTGAACCTGATGCTCCGTGCCGGCACAACCGACAGCGTCGCGGCTTTCCTGGCCACCGGCGCGTCGAAGCCGGGCATGGCAGTCTCCTCATTGGGTACCACGTTGGCGATCAAACTGTTGAGCCCCATGCGGATCGACGATCCCTCGATCGGCCTTTACAGCCACAAGGTCGCGGATATGTGGCTTGCGGGCGGCGCGTCGAATTCCGGCGGCGGCGTGTTGCGCGATTTTTTCGATCCCGACGCGCTGACCGCGCTGAGTGCGCGGATCGATCCCGATTGCGACAGCGGGCTCGACTACTACCCGCTTTCGCGGCCGGGTGAGAGGTTCCCCATCAACGACCCGAACCTGCAGCCAAGGCTGTCACCCAGACCCGACAACGACGTTCGTTTCCTGCACGGCCTGTTTCAGGGGATCGCCAGGATCGAAGCTCAGGGCTACCGCGCGCTGGCCGAGCGCGGGGCAAGCCCGCCGGATTACGTCTATTCCGTAGGCGGCGGTGCGCGCAATGCAACCTGGTGCCGGATCAGGGAACGCGAGCTCGGCGTGCCGGTGCGCATTGCTGCCCATGACGAAGCAAGCATTGGGGCTGCCAAGCTGTGCCAGCTGGGTGTCGGCTCTCAATAGGCGACAACAGTTCTGAATAGAGCGCGGGAGCCAGCGACATGTGTTGCCCTAATAGCTCAGGGATAGCTCAGGCGATACTACGTGTGACTGAACACGACTTTGCCAAGCTAACTGCCCTGCCGCCTCGTTTGCGGAACTGGACGGGCATGACGAGATAACACTGGTCATAAGGCGTCGCGACGGGCGTGTCGCCGTCATAGCCAATCACAGTTCCCGTCTTGTCGATGCAGTCGCCATTGGCGAAATCATCCACGAATCTGAAGTGATCCGACGACGTGTACACATGCTCGGAGATCTGGACGTGCGTGTGGCTCGTCTCGGTCACGTTTGGGCGAAAATTGTCCGGAGCCATGCGGCATAGATCGATGAACCCGAGCGCGATGTCGTACGCCGTGTCGGCAGTCTGTTTTTGCCAGTGCTGCCCCGCCTCAACCTGCAACGCCGTCGCGGCGTCATTCAGGTGGCTGAATCGCCCATAGTCGCGCAGACGCAGCATCGTCGCGTCGTGAAGTTCGCCGGAGACGACAAAGTTTGGACTGGGAAGCTGCATTGCTAAGGCCAGCGCCTTCGGGTTGCCTCCGGCAACTGCGACCGGCCGCCCTTCGCCCTGCATACTGTGGATATCGAGCAGGGCATCCACGTCGTCGATCAAGGGTCGCAGCGCACGCGCGCGGCGAATCTCGACACTTTCCGCGCACCCGTCCAACACGTCCAGCGCCCACAACCGATTGAGATCCTGATCAACATGCCTGCTCGCTGTCGGCTGGGAAGGGTCGAAGCGCGCATAGGCGTCTGGATTGGCAAAGCAGAAGGTTAGGCGACCACGCACTGGTCTGATTCCGCTTTGAAGCAAACGGTCCAGAGCGATGGCGCCGGCGATTTCGTTACCGTGCACAATACCGCAGATCATGAGATGCGGTCCGCTGGTCGAAGACGCGTAGGACCAGACGTACGGAATGCCGCAATTTCCGTCTTCGTAAGCGTCGATGGGGATCCAGTCGAGCTCGACGGTCGAGTATTTGGCGATGGCGTTTTCCATGAATTCTCCAAACCGTCGATCTCGCAACGAGCAACCGATTGATTGTTTGCATATTGATTGTTTGTTCGATCGATTGTATGCTCAGCGCATGTCAGCACGCAACCCTGACCTTGAAACCGTGGTGTCGGAGGAGGATCTCGGGCGCATTCTTCGCTCCGAGATCCAGGATCTGGCGCCCGGCACACGCCTGCCCACCGTTCGGGAGATGATGCAGCAATACGGCGTCACGCTGCATATTGCGCAAAAGGCGCTGCAGGGCCTGAAGGCGGATGGCCTGGCGACAACCCATGTGGGGCGGGGCACCTTTGTCAGCCACGATCGCGATCCCGGGTTGGCCGGCGCCGAATCGATAGCTTCGTCAAGCAAGACCGACAATCTGCGCGTGCTGACGCTGCATCATTTGACCGCCAGCCATCGCGGCGACGTCATCGCCCATTCGCTGCATGACCGCCTGCAGCAGAATGGCCATCGATCAATCTCGGTTGCTTACGGCGATGTTGCGACGCTGGAGCAACTGCTGGGGCGCGGCGAGTTTGATTTCTGCGTAATACAGCCGCGTCGCTCGGTCCTGCCGGTCCGGCTGTTGGATCTGATCCGCACGCGCGCGCGCCATGTGGTGGTCGAGGGGCGCATTCTGGAAAACTTGGACGTGGATGTCGTGGTCCGCGATCGGCGGGCCAGCGTCGCCATCGCACTGGGGCATTTACTGGAACTCGGCCATCGCCGCGTGATGCTGCTGACCGAGGACCCAAGCGATGCCGTCGGCTATTCCGAGATCGAAGGCCTCTTCCGGATGTGGCAACAAGCGTCCGGCGTAGGCGGGGAGTGGAGCGTCTGCCACGTGCCGCTCGCCGACACCGACAACGGCGCGGATTATGGCGCCGTCACCAGCCATCTTGAAAGCGCCAAACCCGATGCGCGGCCCACCGCCATGCTGGTCTCCGGTCGGTTCGACGAGGCCACTCTCAGAGACGCCATTGAGAAGTCCGGACTGAGTATCCCCGACGATTTGAGCGTGGTGCATCTGCGGTCAGCAACGTCGCAGGGCGACGACGGCGTCGGGTTTACGACCGTCGGCCGCAGTGCCGAGCAGGTTGTGGCGACGTTGCAAGAACACATCGCCTGGCGGGCAGCAAACCCCAAGGCTCCACCACGCACATTGTTTGATCGGCCGACGCTGACCGTGCGCGGAAGTTCCAAGGCACCGGCCGAATAGCGATCGAGACAACGACTCTGATCGGCCATCAGACCGACCGATCGGCGTTCGCAAACGAAAACGAATATGAGGGAGGAACGGAAATGTTGACACTCACCAGGCGTGGTTTCGCCAGTATGATCGGCGCCGGTGTCGGTGCGGCCTCGACCTTGCGCTTCAGATCGGTCTATGGCCAGTCGCGTCCGGAGGTCGTGGTGGCGGTGCAGGATCTGCCGCCGATCCTTGCCCCCGGCAATGACACCAGCGATGTCGGCGTGCGCATCACCTACAATTTGTTCGACAAGCTGATCGAACCCGATTTTCACCAGAACATGGCGTTGCGGCCGGGGTTGGCGGAATCGTGGACCATCAATGACGACTACACGCAAATCGAGTTCGTGTTGCGTGACGGCGTCACCTTCCACAATGGCGATCCGATGACGGCGGAAGACGTCGCCTTCACCTTCTCTCCCGAACGCATGGAGGGGGAAGGGCCCAGGCGCTTCAATCAGTACTTCTCCGGCATCGCGGATTCCGAGGTCGTTGATGATCGGACCGTCCGGATCACCTTTGCCGCGCCCGATCCAATTCTGGAGCAGCGCTTTTCCATGTGGAGCGGTGAGATCATCAATCGGCGCGCCTATCAGGATGCACCCGACTATGAAAGCTGGGGACGTGCGCCCGTCGGCACGGGCCCGTTCAGGCTGGCCAGCGGCGTGGGACCCGACCGGATCGTATTGGAGGCGTTTGACGATTACTTCGACGGTCGTCCAATGGTTGAACGCATCACCTTCGTGGAGGTGCCCGAGGTCGCGGCCAGGATCGCCGGCCTTGCAGCAGGAGACTACGACATCGCCGTCGCAATCCCACCTGACCAGACCGGAACGGTCGAGGG
This sequence comes from Alphaproteobacteria bacterium, assembly GCA_028277405.1. Classification (GTDB taxonomy): domain Bacteria; phylum Pseudomonadota; class Alphaproteobacteria; order DSM-16000; family Inquilinaceae; genus JANQGH01. Next base: position 50,719 of record JANQGH010000059.1, read on the forward strand.
ACTGGGCGATGCGGTCATCGTCGGTGGGCCGTCGGCTCAAATCCGCATGCTGGTTTTTAATCAAGGCGAGTCCGCCGACCCGATCATGCGCGATGTGCATTTTCGCCGGGCGCTGACCTTAGCGATCGACCGCCAGCTTATCGTCGAGACCATCTTCAACGACCGAACAGTCGTCCCCGCGGGCGCCCAACTGCCGACATTCGGCGAGCTCTATGTCGACCGCGAAACCGTGACATACGATCCGGAGCGCGCCATCAGTGAACTGGCGCAATCGGGTTATGACGGCTCGGACATCTTCTATCCGATCCTGCCAAATTACTTTGTCAACGAGGTTTCGACAGCGGAAATCCTTCTGGAGATGTGGCGGGCGGTCGGCATCAATGTCGAGCTGGCGATCCAAGAGAATTGGGGTCAGATCACGCGTGGGCGGCATTCGATCCGCAACCTGTCGGCCACTATGCTGTGGCAAGACCCCTCCGTCGCACTCTGGCGGTTGTTCAAGCCAAGTGTGATCGAAGGGCGCGGCTGGGCATGGAACAATGACGAGTTCGTGCAGCATGGCCAGGTCATGGAAGTCAATCCCGACCCCGAAGCAAGACGCCAGGCGTTCGCGCGTATGGCCGACATTTGGGAAATCGAAGACCCCGTTGGTGCTGTTCTGTTCGAGGAAGTTGCGCTTTATGGCATCCGCGACACCCTGGACTGGACGCCCTATTCTCTGCCCTACATGGATTTCGGGCCGCGCAACATAACGAGCTGAGCGGGACCGAGACTGTGCCGCCGGCAAGATTCGAACTGCGTGAGCGCGAGATGCCGGCGGCAATCCTTCGACACATATCCGGCAGAGAGTCGGAGCACGGTTTGGACGATTTATGTCCGTAGTGACGGAGCACCCGGCCCTCGACCTGGTCAACGTCACGATCGATCTGCACAGTCGCGGTCGCAGGGTGAACGTGGTCGACGATGTTCGCCTTTCGATCGACGCGGGCGAGATCGTCGGCCTGGTCGGCGAAAGCGGCAGCGGCAAATCGGTGACCTGCCTCGCCATCCTCGACCTGCTTGGGCATGCCTTCCATGTTGAAGGCGACGTTCGCGTCGCCGGCGAAGTTGGCAGAACCTGGGGGAACAAATCCCGGCGTGGCCGCGCCGCCTCGATGATCTTTCAAGACCCGACCGCGTCCCTCAACCCCATTTCGACGATCGGTCACCAGCTCATTGACGCCGTGGGGCGCTTGCGCGGTGTTGACGGTTCTGAGGCGCGTGCGATCGCCATCGATCTCTTGACACGTGTCGGCTTGCCGGAGCCCGAGATCCGCCTGCGCCAATACCCTTTTCAGCAATCCGGCGGCCAGAACCAGCGCGTGATGATTGCCCTGGCCCTTGCCGGCAATCCTCGGCTGTTGATTGCCGACGAGCCGACGACGGCACTGGACGTCACCATGGAGGCGCAGATTCTGCGCCTGCTTGACGGGCTCAGGACCGAAACCGGCATGGGGATCTTGCTGGTTACGCACGATCTCGGTGTCGTCGCGCAGATCTGCGACCGGGTCGCCGTGATGTACGCCGGACGGATCGTCGAGCAAGGCTCAGTGGCCGATATTCTCGATCAGCCGCGACATCCCTATACGCGGGGTCTCATCGCCGCGATGCCGACCATGACCGGCGCGCGCCGCCACGGCATTTCAGGGGCCGTGCCAGTGCCGGGGGCGCGCCCTGACGGATGCGCCTTTGCGCCGCGCTGCGGCAATGCGATCGATATCTGTCGCTCCGCGGTCCCCGCACTCGCCGATAGCGGTGGAGGCCGTATCGTGGCCTGCCACAATCCAGAATCGCAAACGGGCGCCAAACTCGACGAAGCCTTTACGGATCACCGCGCGGAGGCGGGCCTTGGCCAACCGCTGCTTGAGTTGCGCGGCGTCGATTGCGCCTATCGCGTTCGCAAACCGGGCCGCTTGTTTGGGCGCATAGCCGAATTTCGGGCGATCAGGAATGTCAGCCTAAGTCTCGCGCGCGGTGACAGCCTGGCGATTATCGGAGAAAGCGGGTCAGGGAAGTCGACGACGGCCAAGCTGGTCATGGGGATGGAACCGCCGAGCACGGGCGAGGTGTTGTTCAATGGCACCCCGGTGCCCCGCCTTGGAACGCCGGCCCATCGCGACTACGCCCGTTCCGTTCAGCTGATTCCGCAGAACCCTCAACAGGCGTTGGATCCGCGCATGCACGCGGGCCGCCAGATCGTGGAGCCGCTGGACATTCATGGCATCGGCACGAGACAAGAGCGCATCGCGAGGATGCACGAACTGCTCGCTGCCGTAGGCCTGTCGGCTGATGTCGCCGACCGCTATCCCCACCAGATGAGCGGCGGCCAGAACCAGCGTCTGGTGATCGCAAGAGCGCTGGCGCTGAAGCCCAAACTGCTCGTGTGCGACGAACCGACCAGCGCGCTGGATGTCTCCGTCCAAGCGCAAATCATCGAACTGCTGGACGAGCTGCGCCGCCGGCTGGATCTCGCGCTCCTCTTCATCAGCCACGATTTGCGCGTCGTTCGCTCGCTCTGCCGCCGGGTCGCCGTCATGCATGACGGTGTGGTGGTCGAGGAGGACGAAGCCGCCGCGATCTTCGGGGCACCGCGCCACCCCTATACGCAATCGCTTGTCGCCTCGATCCCTGACATGTCGCGCGCCCGCTCGACATCGCCAATGGCGACCGGTGGTCCCCAACACCTGGCGAACGGCCTGGCCGAGGGGATCGCAGGCCCATGAATTTGCGCTTTGTCACCCGCAAGCTGCTTAGGGCACTGATCACCCTGGTCCTGGCGGTCACCTTCGTCTTCGTCATCCTGCGCGCGGCAGGGGATCCCGTCCTCGCCATGCTGCCCGACGACACCTCGCCAGAGATCGTCGAGCAGATGCGGCAGGCTTGGGGCCTGGACCTGCCGATCTGGCAGCAATATCTGCGCTATTGGCAAGGCGCGCTTCAGGGCGATCTGGGCACCTCGATCTATGAGGGCCGGCCGGCGGTCGATCTGGTGCTGGAGCGCATTCCGCAGACGCTGCTGCTGACCGTCCCCAGCTTTTTTTTCATGCTGATCGTCGGTGTCCCAGCCGGCATTTGGGCAGCCCTGCGCCGTAACTCGGGTGTTGACCGTGTGATCATGAGTATCTCGGTCAGCGGCTACAGCTTGCCGAACTTCTTTCTCGGCATCCTGCTGATCTTGGTTTTCTCGGTGCAATTGCGCCTGCTGCCAAGCGCCGGCAGCGGTTCGGCAGCACACCTTGTCATGCCCGTTCTTACCCTCGGTACGGCAGGCGCCGGCGTGATCGCCCGCTTCGTTCGATCCTCGATGCTTGAGGTCATGAACAAGCATTATGTCCGGGCGGCCATCGCACGAGGCGTTCCAAGGCATATTGTTCTGACCCGCATTGCCCTGCCGAACGCAGCCATCCCGGTGATCACGATCGTGGGTTTCATGATCGGCACCTTGATCGCCGGGTCGATTGTCACTGAGACGGTGTTTGCCTGGCCCGGCGCCGGCCGATTGCTGCTGGACGCCGTCTCGTCGCGTGACCTGGCGGTCGTTCAGGTCGGCGTGATGCTGATCGCGACCTCGATGATCGTCACCAACTTCACGGTCGACATGGTCTATTTCCTGGTCGATCCCCGCCTGCGCTATGGCAGCGGTCAGGGAGAAGGCTCGTGATCGCCTCGCCCGCCGCACCAGCTCGATCGGAGCGAAAGCGGCTCTCGGCCCGCTATCTGGGCTGGGCGCCGCGCGGCACGCTGGTCCGGATCGCTTTCGCCTGGCTGCTTCTCATGATCGTGGTGGCGGTCTTTGCCCAGGTCCTTGCGCCCTACGACTATCAGGCGATCAATCTGCGCAATCGGCTCTTGCCGCCCTTCAGTTCCGATGCGCTTGGGTTCCACCTGTTCGGGACCGACCATCTGGGCCGCGACGTCCTCAGCCGGTTGATGGTCTCGATTCAGATCAGCCTGCTCGTGGCGCTTGTCGGGACGCTGATCGGTGCCATTGTCGGCACATCGATCGGCTTCGTCGCCGCGCGGGCACGGGGCGTGGTCGACGACGTCGTCATGGCCCTGGTCGATTTGCAGGCCTCGATGCCCTTCATGATCATCGCCCTGGCCGTATTCGCCGTTGCCGGCACGGGAAACATGCTGCTGTTCATTCTGCTGGTCGGGTTTCAGGGCTGGGAGCGTTATGCCCGCATCACGCGGGGCATGACCCTGTCTGCAGTCAATCACGGATACGCCGCATCCGTCCGCCTGCTTGGCGGCGGCACGTTCAGGGTCTATGTCCGGCACATTCTGCCGAACATCCTGGCCGCCCTGGTCGTCCAGATGACAATCAACTTCCCTGAAACGATCCTGCTGGAAACGGCGATGAGCTTTCTCGGCGTCGGCATCCAGCCGCCCAACACTTCGCTCGGCAACTTGCTGAGCTACGGCCGCGACTATCTGCTCGACGCTTGGTGGATCGCCATGGTGCCGGGCATGACGATCTTCTTCACGACATTGGCGATGAGCCTGGTCGGCGACTGGGTGCGCGATGAACTCGACCCGACGACCCGAACGACGGATTGAGAGCCTGACACCGTGCCACTTCTTTCTTGCTGGGACAGTTTGCCACCCAAGAGCAGAGCCAACGCTATCGATGTCACGAGTTGTCGATCGGTGGCGCAGTGAATCACCTCGCTTCTGCAGTGTAAGGACTTGCAGCCCTGCGATGGCGCTTGGATCTGGACGGTCGGACTGCCCACAAGGACATAAAATCAGCGTCAGCCTTGGAACACCGTCAGCGATTGTTGCCGCACGGTGCGCGCCTAGGTGTCGATCGCCGGCGCAGGACTGGCGCCCGCTGAAGCCGCGCGTGCCGGGCCCAACGCAGAGCATGTCCATCAAACGGTTGAAGCTGGGTCTGGATTGACGCCGCACCATGGTCTAGGTCTTCGATGCGATCACGATTCAATGGAGCCTTTCGATGCCCTTCATCCGCACCCTGACCGGCGACATCGCGCCTGACCAATTGGGGCGGACCTATTCGCATGATCATCTCTACTGTCTTCCCGCCCTTTGGCAGGAGAAGGGCGAGACCGATCTCCTGATCGACGATGTCGACGCCACGCTCGCCGATGTCGCGCTGTTCACCGCCGCCGGCGGCGAAGCGGTTTATGACGCGACCGCGATCGACTATGGCCGCAACGTCGCCAAGCTGCATGAAATCTCCACCCGCGGCGGCATCAAGATCATCGCGACGGCAGGCTTCAACAAAGGCATCATGTGGCCGGCCCGGATGCCGGGCCAGGAGTGCACCTATGACGAATGGATCGCGGCGCGTACCCGCGGCGACATCCGCGATCATGTGGTTGGCGAGCTGACGCAGGGCATGGACGGCACCGATCTGCGTGGCGGCGTCGCCAAGTTCGGCACCGGCTACAACGCGATCTCGGCGCATGAGGACAAGGTCATGCGGGCGGTGCTGGATGCACACAAGGAAACCGGGTGCCCGCTGCATTCGCACACGGAGATGGGGACGCTCATCCTGGAGCAGCTGGACATCGTGAAGGCCGAAAATGTCGACCCGTCGCGCCTGACCATCGCCCATCTGGACCGCAATCCGGATCCGTGGGTGCACCGCAAGGCGGCCGAAACCGGCGTGTTCGTCTGTTTCGACGGGATCAGCCGGGTCAAATATCACCCCGAGAGCGTGCTGGTCGACTGCATCATCAAGCTGGTCAAGGCCGGTCATGAAGACCAGATCGTGGTCGGTGGCGACATCGCCCGGCGGTCGATGTACCGCAACTATGGCAAGGGCGGGCTGGGGCTCGGCTACATCCTTGCCTCTTGGGTCCCACGCTTCGTTGAAGAGGCCGGGGAGGCCGGCCTTGACGGGGCCGGGCTGATCGAGAAGTTCTTCGTCGCCAATCCGGCGCGCGCCTTTGCCTGGCCGGACTGATGGTCGAAGCGGACCAGCTTTACGATCCGGAGATGGTCGCGCTGTTGGCGCGACGGCCGGTGGCGCTGTTGCCGCTGGGGGCCGTTGAGAGCCATGGCGCGCATCTGCCGGCGGGCACGGACAACATGCTCGCCCTGCGCCTGGCAGAGAGGCTTGAGCGCGCCGTGCCGGACCTACCGGTGCTCAGGCTGCCGCTGATGCCGTTCGGCCAGGTCTGGTCACTGGAACATGCGCCGGGGTCGGTCGGCATTTCGGGCGCGACGCTGGTCGCGGTGCTGACCGATATCGGTCGCGCGCTTCAACAAAAGGGCGTGGCCGGGCTCGCTGTCGTCAATGCGCATCTGGGCAACGCGCCCTATCTCCGCGAGGCGCAGCGCGCGCTCATCGATGAGGGCTTTCCGGTGGCCGCGTTCTTTTATCCTGGGGCGGAGCCGGAGATCGCGCGGCTGCGCCAGCGGCCCCAGGCGCATCCGGCCTACATGCACGCCTGCGAGATCGAAACCTCCTACATGCTTCATCTCGCGCCCGATGCGGTGCGCATGGATGCGGCGGTTGCGAACTACCCCGATTTCCCCGCCGATTTCGCCGTGCGCCCGCGTCGCTGGACCGAGTTCAGCGACAGCCCGGTGCTGGGCGATCCCACCGCGGCAACGGCTGAGAAGGGTGAAGCCATCCTGACGTCTGTGATTGAGGAGATGGCCGCGCAGTTGCGGCGGCTGCATGCTGACGCCGTTTAGGCCGATCAGCGCGTAAGCGCGGTAAGCGGGCCCAGCCCGGCGGTGACCGCGATCCTGTAGGCTTGATGGGCCTCCTCGAAACCGGCATGGGCGCGCGGGTCCGGCTCGTGCCGCCGCTGCAGCGCGAAGGCGACGCGGCTGGCCTCGCGGACCGATGCGAAATCGCCCACCGAGGTCGCCGCGCACAGGGCCGCACCCTTGGCGCCGAATTCCGTGCCCCGCGACACCTCGACCGGTACGCCGACGGCATCGGCGATCATCTGTGTCCAGAACGGGCTGCGCGCCCCGCCGCCCGACAAACGGATCACCGACAGGTCCGAGCCGATATCGGCAAAGCAATGGCGTACCGCATGGGCGAGGCCCTCATAGACGGCGCGGACCAGGATCGCCCGGTCGTGATGTGGGGCAAGGCCGAAAAAGCCGGCCCGTGCGCGCGGTTCGACCCTGGGCGCGATGACCCCGCTGGCGGACAGGTAAGGCAGGAAGATGACGCCCCGGCTGTAGGCGGGCGCGGTTTCGGCCATGGCGCCCAGGTCAGCATACGGATCGGTGCCGGCGGTGATATCGGGGCAGAGCGCCTGAAGCGCCCAATCGAGCGTCGTGGTGCCGGCGACATTGACCATCGTGCGCATCCATAAGTCGCCGGGGACGATGAACAGCAGACCCGCCTCAGGCTCAAAGACCGGCTCATCGAAGAGCACGCCGTTGAGGCAGGTCGTGCCCAGGACGGTCGCCGCCTGGCCCGGCGCATGACAGCCGATGCCGAGGACCGATGCGCTGACATCGCCCGTGCCGATCGCGACCGGCAAGCCCTCCGGCAGGCCGGTTACGGCGGCCGCCTGCGCCGTCACCTGGCCGGCCAGCGTTTCGCCGCGTTCGACCTTTGGCAACAGAGGTACGAGATCGGCGACGCCGAGCCTTTCGGCCTGCCTGGCGTCGAAATCACGGGCGCTGGCCGAGCCGGGCGCCATGGCCGCCTCGGATTCGTCCGTTGCGATCGTGCCGGTCAGCCAATAGCGAACATAGTCCTTGATGCACAGTACATGGCGGGCGGCATCGATGTGCTGCGGCTCGTGCGCCTTGAGCCAGGCCAGCACCGGCAGGATGCAGCCCAGCTGCATCTGCGAGCCGGAACCGGAAAAAATGTCGGAAAACAGGTCCGGCTTATCGGCGACAAGATCGTCCACCAGCGATTGCGCCCGGGCGTCGTTCCACAGGATCGGCGGCCGCAAGACCCGGCCCGAGGCGTCGAGCAGGCAGGCACCGACCATCACGCCGGTGATCCCCATCGCCCTCAGGGCACGCTGATCGCGACCGTCAAGCAGGGCTTCCAGCGTCCCGCGCACGGCCGCAAGCATCGTTTCGGCGTCCAGTTCCGACCATCCGATCGGCGCCTCGCGCAGCGCCACACGCTGTCCGGCGCTGGCGATTTCCTGGCCCGTCGCATCGAACAGCGCCGCCTTGATCATCGAGGTGCCGATATCGAGCCCGACATACATGGCGTTGCGTCCCGCTGATATCATGCGTGGCCGTGAAGCGGTTCGGCCAGCCGCTTCAGGCATTCCAGATAGTGCGCGTGGTTGCGCCGCGCGTCATCCAGCGGGGCAACCAGGCAAAGCGTGGCTGCGACACGGCCGGCATCGGACAGCACAGGCACGGCGAAACAGTGGGTGAAACTGTCCATGACGCTGTCGCAGGTGTAATGACCGGCGGCGCGCGCGCGATAGGCCTCTTCGGCGAAATCGGCGGGCGATGTCCGGCTGCCGTCAGGAAAGACAAAATCCTCAGCCGGGATAAGCGCGGCGATCTTGTCGACGTTGAGGTCGGAGATCAGAAGCCGTCCCGATGCCGTCCACGGAATTGGCACGGGATGTCCCGTATCGGCGGAAATGCGAAAAGGCCGGGCGCTCTCGTGCTGTCGCAGCACGACATACTTGTTGCCGTCGAGCCCGCAATACTGGGCCAGTTCGCCGGTTTCGGCGGCAACGCGCCTCAATGCCGACTCCGCCCGCACCAGACCTTGATCGGTTTCGGCATACGCGACGCCCAGAAGGTAAACCCTGCGGGCCAGGAACACCCGGCCGTCCGCGTCCGCCCGCTCCAGATAGCGTCGTTCGATCAGCGTGCGGACCAGGTCGTGCACGGTCGAGCGTGGCGCGCCGAGCTGGCTGGCGATCTCATTGGGCCGCAACGGCCGCTGGGCGGCGCGCAAGGCTTCGAAGATGTCGAGCGCCCGGTCCAGTCCGCGTTCACGCCGACGCTCGGCAGGGGGGAGGGTCATCTTGGTCCAATTCGCTTGAGGAAACGCATCAAGGTTCGTATAGATGTTCATTAAAGGATAATAGTGTCCGCTACAACGGACAAATCGTGGCGGAGTGGTTCATGCTCGCATATGGCGGCCCGATCATCGATGCGCACCACCATCTGTGGCCTTACGGCCGGGGACGGCATCAATGGATCGACGCCGGCGTCGAAGGCGGCGAAAAGGCCTTGCCGATGGGCGATGTCGGTGCGTTGCGCCGCGATGTGCTGCCCGAACATTATTGGGCGGCAGCCGAGGGGTGCAACATCGTTGCGACCGTGCATGTGGAGGGCGGATGGCAGGGCGGCCCGCCCGGCGAGGAAACCACCTGGCTGGACACTCTGGATCGCGGCACGATTGCCGCCCGGCATGTCTTCGCGGTCGATCTGGCAGCCGCCGACGCGTCCGACCGGCTCGACGTCGAGGCGGCCCATCCACGCGCGGCCGGTGTGCGTGATGTCCTCGCCTGGCACCCCGAGCCGAACCGCAGTTTCGTCGAGGCCGATAAGATGGGCCATGCCGCCTGGCGTTCCGGTCTTGCCGCGCTGTTCGAGCGCGATCTTGTTTTCGAACTGATGATCTTTCCATGGCAGATGGACGATGCGGCGCGGCTGATTGATGGTTTTCCGAACGGACGGTTCGTGCTCGACCATTGCGGCAGCCCGGTCGATCGCAGCGAGGCCGGGATGCGCGATTGGGCCGACGGCTTGTCCCGGCTGTCGGAGCGCGAGAACCTGGTCATCAAGGCATCCAATCCGTTTGCCTACGACCATGACTGGACGATCGACAGCCTGCGGCCCGTGGTCGGGCACTGCATCGAGGCGTTCGGCCCGGCCCGGACGATGTTCGGGAGCGATTTCCCGGTATCCGAACTCCATGCCCCATTCGCCAAGATGATGTCCGCCTATCGCGCGCTGACCGCGGACCTCAGCGCCGACGAGCAGGCCGATTTCTTCTGCGGCACCGCGGCGCGGACCTATCGGACGGAGAAGGGCCGGTGACCGCGAACAGCGAGATGGCCGGCACCTGGGACGAATGGCTGGACGACCGCATGCGCGGCTTTCCCACCGGCCATGATCCGCTGCCCGCCCATGCGGTCGCCGGGCGCGCCTGGCGGCCACAGGACGGGCGCATGGCCTTGCCGCTTCTGTCGCTCGATCTGGACGCCTTCGACCACAACGCGGCGGTCATGATGGGCCATCTGGCGGATAGGGGTGCGCTGATCGCGCCCCATGCCAAGACGCCGATGTCGGTGACGCTGTCGCGCCGGCTGCTGGCGGCCGGTGCGTGGGGCGCGACGGTGGCCGACGCGCGGCAGGCCTCGGTGCTGCTGGAAGGCGGCGTTTCGCGGCTGGTGCTGGCCAACCAGGTGGGCGGCCGCGGCGGCGCCGACCGTCTGGCCGCGCTTATGGGTCATCATCCGCTGGCCGAGCTTTTCGTCTTCGTCGATTCGCGCGCTGGCGTTGCGGCGCTGGCCGATGCATGGCGCGCCGAGGCGCAGCGTGTGGGTGTCATGCCATCGCTGGGCCTTTTGATCGAACTGGGCACGGACCGGGCAGGGGTTCGTTCGCTCAAAGAGGCACAGGCGTTGATCGACGGGATCGCCGACCTGCCCGATGATGGCGGCGTGACCCTTGCCGGCGTTGCGACCTATGAGGGCGCGGTTACGGCACCTGACTACGAACAGACGCTGCACGGTGTCGATACACTACTGAACGACGTGGCCGATCTGCACCAGCGCGTGCGCGCCAGCGTCGGGCCGGCGCGACCCTTGATCGTCTCGGCTGGCGGGTCGGTCTGGTTCGACCGGGTGCTTGATCATCTGGGCCCGCTCGCGCGCCAAGGGCGTACGCGGCTGGTCTTGCGCAGCGGCGCTCTGTTTTTTCACGATGACGGCGTTTACGGCGACGCGATGGATGCCATGACGGCGCGTGGCGGCCATCCCCAGGGCGAATTCCGCCCGGCACTTCGCCTTTGGGCCGAAGTGCTGTCGCGGCCCGAACCGGACCTGGCGATCGTCGGGCTCGGCATGCGCGACGCGGCATCCGACAGGGGCCTGCCGGCGGCACGCCAGCTCTGGCGCGATGGCAGCGTCATCGACGGTGCCGAGCGGTTGACGCTGGTCAAGCTCAACGATCAACATGGCTTCGTGCGCGTCGATCCTGCCGGCGCCATCCCCGAAATCGGCGATGTCGTCGAGTTCGGCATCTCCCATCCCTGTACCAATCTCGATCGGCACCGTCTGATCTGGGGGCTTGGGCCGGACCATGTCGTGCGCGAAATCCTGCCGACATCGTTCGGTTGATGTCTCTGGTTGGTGTGAAGGCGAACAAGAAAGCAAGAAAGGAACGGCCCCGCCAGCGGACCCTCTTGCCGAACGGCGGCGGGACGCCATGATGAGGACCGACTGCAGGGCCGATAGGGAGTGCCGGTATGGTCTATCGAATCGACGCTGAGACGGATCGGACCTATATCGAGGAATTCCGCGTCGCGCCTATCGCGCCGCACTCGCCCGGATTGCAGCGCGTGCTCAACATCATGCGGCTGTGGCGCGGCGGCGATCAGTTCATCCTGATCGCGCGCGAGGAATTCGCCGATTACGTCATCGGGCGCATGCCGCCCGATCGCGCCCAACCGATCGTCATCGAGACCGACCTGTCGTTTTCCACCCGCGAGGAAGCGGAATGGGAGCTGTTCCGCCGCCGCTGGCGGCAGCATACCGGCGAGGATATCAACCAGCCGTTCCGCGACGAGGTTTCGTAAGATGCTGAAGATCACCGGCTATCCGGACCGGTACAGCGCCCGAGCCGGCGAGCAGATCGACTTCAAGGTTTCGCTTGAGGAGGGCGAGACGTTCCAGGCACGCCTTGTGCGCGTCGTGCATGGCGACTGTAATCCCGACGGGCCGGGTCTGAAGTTCGATCACGTGCCCAGCAACGCCGATGGACACCATCCCGGCGCGCCGCAGCGCATTGATGCTGGCAGCTATCTGGTTGCCCCCGCCGTGCCGGCGCTGGCGGCGCCGTTCACATTCTACGCGATGGTCTGGCCGACGTTGGTGCGGCGCGACGATCAGACGATCATCGCCCAATGGGACCCTGTCGCGCAGGCCGGCTGGCATATCGGTCTGGCGGCCGGCGGTTTCGTTTCGGTGACGTTGGGCGGCGCCCAGGGCCCGGCGACGGCGCGCGCGCCCAAACCGATGCTGGAGCGGCACTGGTATGCGCTCTGCGTCGCCGTCGATCCCGTGGCCGGAACGGTCAGGATCGCCCAGCGGCCGATCACGCCCTACGCGCTGACCGACGATGACTTCGACGTCGATTTCGACCTGGTGCCGACCGCGCCCGCCGAGCCGGTCTCCGGCGTGTCGATCGCCGGCTGTGCGATGGCGGACGGTTCGGTCGACCGGCATTTCGACGGCAAGATCGACCGGCCGATCGTGCTGGCAGGGCTGCATGCGCCGACAACGCACGACCGGCTGCTGAACCCGCCCGCCGATCCGACGCTTGCCGCGCAAACGATCGCGCATTGGGATTTCAGCCGGCAGGTCGAAACCCGCCAGGCGGTTGATATTGGCCCCTATGGCCGCCACGGGCAGCTCGAAAACCTGCCGACCCGGGCGATGAAGGGCTGGAACTGGGACGGTTCCTGCCATGACTGGCGGCAGAAGCCCGAGCACTATGGCGCGATCCATTTCCATTCCGACGATGTCTATGACGCCAATTGGCGGACGTCCGTGACGCTTCTACTGCCGGACGACCTGCCATCGGGCGCTTATGCGCTGCATGTGTCCTGCGGCGACAGCGATGTCGACGCCACCCGCGAGCACTACATCTCCTTCTTCGTCGTTCCGCCGAGGAACGCGCCCAAAGGCAGCCGGCCAAGGCTTGCCTTTCTGGCGCCGACCTGTTCCTACATCGCCTACGCCAACCACGCCGAACATATCACCGCGCGCGGCGTTGAGATGCTGATGAACCGGATGGTGCATTTCGGCCATGCCGACCTTTACATGTACGATCATCCCGAACTGGGCGGTTCGCTCTACGACACCCATGCCGACGGGTCCGGCGTCGCCTTTTCCTCCCGGCTGCGGCCGGTGCTGAACTTTTCGGCCCGCTATCATTCCTGGCTCGGCGGGCATGGCTCGGCGCTTTATCAGTACAATGCCGATACCCAGCTTTTCGACTGGCTGGCCGAGAAGGGCTTTGCCTATGACGTGATTACCGACGAGGACTTGCATGCTGATGGCCTGGGCGCGATCGAGAACTACGACGTCATCCTGACCGGCACCCATCCGGAGTATCATTCCACCGCGATGTGGGATGCCATGAAGGCCTGGATCGATCGCGGCGGGCGGCTGATGTATATGGGCGGCAATGGCTGGTACTGGAGGGTCGCCTTTTCCGAGCACTGGCCGGGCGCGATGGAACTGCGCCGCGCGGAGGATGGCATCCGGCCGTGGATTGCCGAGCCGGGCGAGTACTTTCATGCCTTCGGCGGCGAATATGGCGGGTTGTGGCGGCGCATCGGCCGGGCACCGAACGTGATGGCCGGTGTCGGATTCATCGCACAGGGCTTCGATTTCTCGTCCTATTTCCGGCGCGCGCCCGATGCCGACAATCCGCGCGCGGCCTTCATCTTCGATGGCGTCGATGACGATATCATCGGCGATTTCGGCCTGGTTGGCGGGGGCGCCGCGGGCATCGAACTCGATTGCATCACGCCGGAACTGGGCTCGCCACCCCATATCCTGCGTCTTGCTTCTTCAGAGGGGCATTCGGCGATGATGATGCTGGTCAATGAGGAGTTCGGCCCCGTGCCGCCCAATCTCGGCGGCGATCAGAACGACCGGGTCCGCGCGGACATGGTCTTCTGGGAGACGCTGGCGGGAGGTGCCGTGTTTGCGACCTCGTCGATCGCCTGGTGCGGATCGCTGTCGCACAACGGCTATGACAACAACGTGTCGCAGATCACTGAGAACGTGCTGAGACGGTTTCTGGACCCCGAGCCGTTTCCGGTCGTCGAGGTGACGCCATGAGCCATTCGGGCATTACGGACGAAGCGGCGCGCGCGCTGCTGGCGATCATCGTCGCCACGCCCTCGGTCAACCCCGCATTCCGTGGCGCCGACGATCCGGCCGACCATTTCGGCGAGGACAAGCTGGCGCGGGCGCTGGCCGGGTGGCTTGAGGCGGCGGGTTTGCCCGCGATGCTGGACGAGGTGTCGCCGGGCCGTCCCAATCTGATCACCGGTGTCCAGGGCACCGGCGGAAAACGCATGATCTGGGAATGCCATCTCGACACGGTGCAGGTGACAGGCATGGCCGCGCCGTTCGACCCGGTGTTACGTGACGGCAGGCTGTACGGGCGCGGGGCGGTGGACGATGGCGGCTGCATCGCCGCCTTCCTGCTTGCGTTGCGGGCGCTCGGCCAAGACCCGCCCGCTTGCTCGGTCGATGTGGTCGCCGCCATGGACGAGGAATTCGCCTACAAGGGCGTGTTGCATCATCTGGACCGGAACGAGGTCTATGACCTGGCCATCGCCGGAGAACCGACCGATTTACGCGTCGTGCGGGCCTGCAAGGGCTGCGTGCGTTGGGTCGTCACGCTGGGCGGCCGCGCCGCACATACCTCCAAGCCCGATGAAGGGCTGAACGCGATCGATGCCGCCCGCGCGCTGCTGGCCGCCTATGACGATGAGATGGCGCGGCGCACCCGGTCCCATCCCCTGCTGGGTCCGGCAACACTGGTCTGCACGGGTATCGAGGCGGGCCAGGGGCCCAACACCGTACCGTCGGTCTGCAAGGTCCGGTTCGATTATCGCTATCTGCCGCATGAGACCGGCGCGGCCGTCCACGCCGATTTCGCGGCGATCGCACGGTCCTTGGCCAAAACCATGCCGGGCCTGACGGTCGATGTCGGCGCGCCCTTTGTCGACAGTTCGGCGATGGATGTGCCCGAGACCGAGCCGATCGTCACACAGATGGGCGCGGTCTGTGCCAGCCACGGCATCGATCCGGTGCCGATCGGCGTGCCGTTCGGATCGGACGCGACCAAGCTGTTCAACAATGGCGGGATCCCGTCCATCGTGTTCGGCCCGGGTTCGATCGAACAGGCGCATGCGCTCGACGAACATGTCGAAATCGGCCAGGTGACAAAGGCGGCGCGGATGCTGGTCGATTTGGCGCGGGGTCTTTAGGGCGCAGGGTCTTTAGGTAACCTCAGTCGATCGCCACGACATCGACCGGCTGGCCGGTCTCGATCGATGCGAGGATCGCGTCATTGACCGCGACATTGCGCAGCGCGTCGCGCGTCGGCACGACGAAGTCCAGATCGTCGCGGACGGCCTCCACGAAATGGCGCTGTTCCTCATAAAGATCGCCCATGATGCGGCCGTTGACGGTCGGCCAATGCAGCGCGTCGGGCAGCGACCAGCCACTGCCGGTCAAGACGCGCAGCCCCTGATCGCGGACATCGAGATCGATGATCCCGTCGCTGCCGATGATTTCGGTGCGCGCCCAGATGCCGGTCGGGATGCCCTCGGGCAGCGTCCAGCCGAAATGCAGTTGGCCGACCATGCCGCCCGTCATCTCGCAGGTGGTGAAGTAGGCGTCTTCGGACTGGACGCCCTTGGACGGCATCAGCTTCGACACGCCGCGTGAATACACGCGTGTGATCCGTTCGCCGCTGATCCATTGCAGCGCGTCGACATCGTGGATGCCGAGGTAAAAGCAGACCGAAGAGCCACCGTTCATGCGAACACCAAGGTCGGCGTTGGTCAGCCGGCCCGACGAGCCGTGCAGCACGGTGCCGATACCGCCCTCCGCGACGGTCCGGGCGGCCTCGCAATAGCGCGGATCGAACCGCAGGATCTGTCCGACCATCAGCCGCCCGCCGTCCGTTTCGGCATCGGCCATGGCGCGCGCATCGGCAAAGGTGTGCGCCATCGGTTTTTCGACGAGCACGTGTTTGCCCGCCTCCAGCAGCCGCACGGTCACGTCGCGATGCAACCGGTCCGGCAGCACGACGATATAGGCGTCGGCGGCGTCGGCCTTCAGTGCCGCATCGACATCGCGATAATGGACCGCACCGAAATCCGATGCCGTGCTAGCGCCCAGTTTGGCGTCCATGTCGACAATCGCCGTCAGGTCGGCGGTTTCCAGCCCGCGGGCCGATTGGGCATGGAACTGGCCCATAAATCCAGCGCCCACGATGGCAAGCCTGATCCGCTGCATGATGGTCCCCTGCTGTCCGAAATGCTCCAGATCTCACTCTACAACGAACAAAAACAAACGCAAGTGAAGGCGCCATTGTGGGCCGTGCGCGCTTCGCCTACCGACCTGTGGCGTTTACGGCGTTATCCGTCAGTTTCGAGGTGGATTTAGCGCATCAAATATCTGGACTTAAATGGTAAATCTTGCGGGGAGGCGTGATTGGACGGGCTTTTGCTCGATGACGGATCGCACCCGGTCATGACCGCTGCAGGTCAAGTTTGCGCTTGACTCAGCATGGCCCCTGACGGTTAATCAAACAAAATAAAACGCAAAACGAACACGCGGCGCGCCAAGGCCGGCAGGCGTACGCCCGAGGCAACGACTGTCGCGACGAACGACCATCGCAACGAACACATGACCACAGCAGGGGGAGTATGATGACCAAGACACGTGGGGGATTTTCGCGAGGTTTTACCCGCCGGAGCTTCATGGCGACCGGCTCGGCGGCCTTGCTCGGTTCGACGGCGCTCGGATCGGGGCTGTTCAGCGGCGGCCTCGCTTACGCGCAGGACTTCGATCTGATGGCGACGTCGGGCGAACCCGTCTATTTCCGCGGTTGGCAGTTCCGCACCGACGTGGTGCAGAGCAATGTCGATGCCTACAACGAGCGGATGAACGGCAACGTCGATTACGCGACGGTCACCGGCGACTATCCCTCGCTCATGGAAACGACGCTGATCGCCAATGGCGATCTCGACGTGCTTTATGCCAATCCGTCGAGCGCGGTGCGCTATATGGGCGGTGGCTGGGTGATGCCGGCGGCCGAGTTGCCCAACGGCCAGGAAATCGCCGATTCGATGTACGACAATATCCGCGAGGCGTGGTCGGTGAACGGCCAGCTTCTCGGGCTGAGCTATTTTGTGTCCGTGCGCGGCACGCTGCTTGCCAACCTTCAGCGGCTGGACGAGGCGGGCTTTGGCGACAACCCGTTGCCGACGACCTGGGACCAGCTTTACGAGACAATCTACGCGCTGCACGAAGCGGGCGTGGAGACGCCCTTTCTGCCGCACTGGTTCGCCGAATGGTTCGGCATCAGCTGGGGCTTCCTCTTCGAGGTGATGAACCGCGGCGGCCAGGTCGCGGACGCCGAAACCCATCAGCCGATGATGACGGTGGACGGCCCCGCCGGCGCAACGCTCGAAGCCTGGAAGCGGCTGTGGAACTCCGGTCTCGTGCCTGAGGAAGTGTTGTCCTACAACGAAGCGGCTTACATCGATGCCTTCCGCTCGGGCCGCTACGTGTTCAGCCCGCAGCAGATCTACGATATCAAGACGTTCAACGATCCCGCCCAATCGGCCGATGTCGCGGGGCACATCAGCCTGCTGCCGGGCACGGAGCAGAGCTGGGGCCTGATCGACTCGGCGATGTATCTGATGACCAGCCGCGATCGGCCCGACGCGCTGACCGACGACGTCATGCGGTTTACCTCCTGGTACGGGTACAAGGACGAAAACGGCGATTTCGCCGTGGCCAATCGCTGGCTTGAGGAGAACATGCTGTTCTCGGCCTATCGTCCGGTGATGGAGAGCGACGCGGCGCGCGAAGCGATCCAGAGTTCCGTGGCGCGGCCCGAGGACTACGACACTGTGCTCGAGGTTTATGCCAGGACGCCCTATCCGAAAGGCGTCTGGAACGTGGTCTGGTCGGAAGAGTTCAATGTCTGGCTACGCGAGAAGCTTTTCTCCTTCCTGCAGGACGACCTGCCGGTGGCCGAGGTGATCGAGGAGGCCAATGCCGAGATCACGCGTCTGAACGAACGGTACGGCATCTGATAGGCGCAAGGGTCGCGGGCCTGACGCCCGCGGCCCTTGGTGCAATGGCTTCGGCCGGGATTGCCCGGCCTGTTCTGACGCCCCATCATGGGCGTTCACCGTGGCCTGCCCTCGGCCAAGCAAGGATCCCATATCGCTATGGCCCGTCTCGCCAGTCCCGACACGGAAACGGCGGCTAAAACCCCCGCAACCAGGCGGCGCGGCGAGTTGAGCAACCTGCAGTTCGCTCTGGTCGTCACGGTGCCGGTGCTGGTGTTCCTTGTTCTTGTTATCGCCTATCCGCTGGGCTACGCGCTCAATCTGTCGTTCCACGACATTCGCTTCTTCGGCGGCTATTCGGCGACCTGGGTCGGGCTTGAGAACTATGCCGACGTGCTGTCGGATGAGCGGTTCTGGAACGGCTTCCTGCTGACCGTCCGCTTCACGGTCGAAACCGTGCTGTTGACGCTCGGCATCGGCATGGCGCTGGCGCTGGTGGTGCGTGACCTGCCGCCGCGCTGGCGCTGGCTGCGCGCGCTGATCATTCTGCCCTGGGCCGTCTCGCCCTACGGCGCCGGCATCTTCTTCGCCTATCTGGGCCGCGGCCAGACCGGTGTCGGCACGGCGCTTGCCAACGCGCTCGGATTCGACACCTCGATCAACTTCATTACCCAAGACCTGGTGGTCGAGTTTCTGGCGCTGGGCGCGGCGTGGAACATGGCGCCGCTCGTCGCTTTTTTCCTTCTGGCCAATATGCTGACAACGCCGCCAAGGCTGTATGACTTGGCCAAACTCGATCGGATGTCGCGGTTTGAGACGTTTCTCTACGTGACGCTGCCGCCGCTGCGCTTCACGCTGTTCGTCTTCACCTGCATCATAACCGTCCTGTCCATCAAGACGTTCGACTACATCTTCACCGCCACCCAGGGCGGGCCGGGCAGCGCGTCTTCCGTGCTGACCTATGTGCTTTACAGGACGAGCTTCCAGAACCTCGATCTTGGCTACGGCGCGGCGATGTCGTTTTACCTGCTGGCCCTGATCCTGATTTCGACCGGCATCATCTTCTTTACCTGGGGTCGGCGGGAGGCACGCCGATGACCCGGTCGCGGATCACGATCTGGCTCGTGCTGGCGATCGCCGTCGCGCTGATCTGGACCTTCCTGCCGATGTACTGGACGGTCAAGTTCGCCTTCATGACCAAACCGGAAATCTCGCGGTTTCCGCCGCTTCTGTTCCCGCCCGATCCCAATCTGGCGTCGTTTTTCAACATTTTCGGCAGTGACTACACACTGGCCGATGGCACCGTCGTCCCGGCGTCCGGTCAGGCCCGGCAGATCATTCTGGGATTGCGCAACAGCCTGATTGTGTCGGTGGTCGTGACGGCGGTAACGATCTTCGTCGTCACGCCTCTGTCGTATGTTTTCGCGCGCATGGAATTCCCCGCCAAAGGCAAGCTTCTGGCGGCCGTGCTCCTGTCGGTGTCGCTGCCGCCGGTCTCGACGCTGATTCCGTTCTATGTCCTTTATGTCCAGCTCGACCTCGTCGGCACGCTTTTCGGCCTGATCATCATTACGCTGACGATCACCATCCCGATCGTTGCCTGGGTCATGATCGGCTTCTTCCGCAACATGCCGCCCATCGAGCAGCTGGGGCGGATCGACGGTTTCTCCCGGCTCTACATCTTCACCCGCATCATGGTGCCGATGGCACGAAGCGGGATCATGGTCGCGTCGGTGATCGCGTTTCTGTTTGCCTGGAACGAATACGTCTACGCCCAGGTTCTGGTAACGGGATCGACCGCGGTCACGCTGCCGGCGGCGATGTCGGGCTTTCTGTTTCAGGCGCCCGAACCGGGGCATCTGGCCGCAAGCATATTCCTGAGCGTGCTGCCGCCGTTCGTGATTGCGTTCTTCCTGCAGAAGCACATCGCGGAAATGAACTTCGTCTAGGTCATACAGTCATAAACCCGATGGATTTGATATGAGACGATTTGGTTCGATACCGGCGCCACTCTTGACCGGGCCACCAGCCCGTTCCGCAAGCGGCTTGGTGCACCGTCCCGCCATTTCCGCCGCGAAATGCACCGCGTTCATGCGTCTGTGACCTAAGCCTGCGAGGATCGATTGGCCAAGATCGAACTGAACAACGTCGTCAAAACCTTCGGCACCCAACACGCCGTCAAGAACCTCGACATGACGATCGAGGATGGCGAATTGCTGGTGCTGCTCGGCCCGTCGGGCTGCGGCAAGTCGACGACGATGAACATGATCGCCGGGCTGACCGATGTCACGTCCGGTCACATCCTCTTCGACGGCCATGACGTCACGACGCTGCCGCCGCACGCGCGCAACATCGCCATGGTGTTCCAGTCCTCGCTGCTCTATCCGCATCTGTCGGCGCGGCGGAACATCTATATGAGCCTCAAGCGCTCGGGCCTGTCCCGGTCCGACATCGAAGCACGCATCGCAAAGGCGGCCGAAACGGTCAACGTCGCCCACCTTCTGGACAAGATGCCCAACCAGTTATCGGGCGGCGAGCGGCAAAGGGTGGCGACGGCCAAGGCCATCGTCCGCGAGCCGGACTGCTTCCTGCTGGACGAGCCTTTGTCGGCGCTCGACGCGGCGCTGCGACTGACCTTGCGCGCCGAACTGGTCAATCTGCAAAAGCGGATCGAGACGACGATGGTCTTCGTCACCCATGACCAGGTCGAGGCGATGACGATGGGCGACCGTATCGGCGTCATGCGGGACGGCGGGCTGGAGCAGATCGGCACGCCGACCGAAATCTACAATCGCCCGGAGACCCTGTTCGTGGCCGGCTTCGTCGGCACGCCGCCGATGAATTTCCTTAAGGGTGCGGTGATCGATGAGGCCGGCAAGCGGCTTTTCGTGCGTGGCGCGTTGCGATTGCCCCTGACCGGAGAGAGCGCCGGGACGCCGCCCGCCGACCAGGTTATTCTGGCGGTTCGCCCGCACCGGATGACGTTGACCGAGCCTGGTGAACAGGCCCTGCCATTGAAGGTCTATGCGATCGAGCATCTGGGCAATGAGACGATCGTGGTTTGCGACAGCGACGATCATGACCGCATTCGGATCGTCGTCGGCTCCGAATTTGCAGCCTCGGTTGGATCGACGCTGTATGCGGGCCTGGACACGTCGCACGCGCTGATGTTCGATCCCGCAACCGAGCGACCGATCCGCGCCGGCAAGCGGGAGGTTGCGTGATGGGCGTGATCGCCGATGGCCGGACCATCCGCGTGGCTGTCGCAGGTTTCGGTGTTGCCGGACGCTGCCACGCCGATACCTGGACCGGCATGTCCGATGTCGATGTCGTCGGCGTCCATTCGACGCGACCGGACGTCGAAGGTGGCGATATTGCACGGATTTGCGGTCCGGACGTCCCGGTCTTTTCCGACTTCGCCGCAATGCTCGACGCGGTCGACGCCGACTTTGTCTCGATCTGCACGATGCACGACACCCATGCCGCTCAGATGATCGAGGCGGTCGGGCGGGGCCTCCATGTGCTCCTGGAGAAGCCGATCTGCATGACGCCCGACGATTTGCAGGCGGTGCGCAGGGCGGTAACCGCCGCCGGCGTGCGCGCCTTCATCGGGTTTCAGGAATTCCACTACGGACAGCTCCAGGCGACGATCGACGCGGTCGAGAAGGGCTATCTTGGCCGCGTGCACCTGGCCGAGATCGAGTATTTCAACGGCATCTCCACCTGGACACCGCAATACTGGTGGGCGCGCACGCGGCAAAATGGCGGGTCGTCCATGCTGTTCTGCGGCTGCCACCCGCTGATGATGCTGATGCTGGTGATGCAGGGCGCCCAGGTTGCCGAAGTCCAGGCTTGGGACACCTCATCGACGGCGCCGGAGTTTGCCGGCCTCGAATACCCGGCCACCCAGGTCAATCTGATCCGATTTGCAGACGGACGCATCGGCAAGGTCACATCGTGCCTTGATTCGCTGCATCCGTACTATTGGCGCAACACGCTGGTCGGCTCCGAGGGGTCGCTGATCGACCGGCGGATTCTCAGCCGCACCATGATGGCCGGGCTTGAGCCGCGTGGCTGGAGCGATCTTGCCACCCGCTCGATCAACGATGCCGGCGACATCAAGCCCGACATGTTCCTGCCGATGTTTCAGCGGATCATGGACAATCTGCGCCACGATGTGCCGATGCCCTATTCGGGCTTCGATGCGGTCTATCAGATGCATCGGGTCCTGTTTGCGTGCGAGGAATCGGTGCGCACCGGGCGCCCCGTGGCGCCGGACGCGTTTCTCCCACCGGTGTAACAACCCATGGGTTCATGCGCCGGCGACAATCACCTGCACACCTGCCTGCTCAAGCGCCTCGGCGATCCCGCTCGGCGGCGTCCGCTCTGTGACGAGGATCTCGAACCGGTCGAGCGCGGCGACCTCGACCAGCGATCGCGCTCCGAATTTCGACGAATCCGCCACAACGACGCGCTTGGTCGCCCGCTCGGCGAACACGCGCTTCATTTCCGCTTCCTCCAGCGCGTAGTCGTAGATGCCCATCTCCGAGATCGCCGAGACGCCGATGAAGGCGACATCGAACCACAGTCTGCGCGCCTGCTCGATGGCCATCGGCCCGTACAGCGACATCTCGCTGGGACGCACACGGCCGCCAAGCGTATGCACTTCCGCACCCGCTGCGGTCCCCAGCGCGGAAATCCGAAGATTGTTGGTGAAAATGCGCAGCCGCTCATCCTGCGTCAGGATCTTGGCGAGCGCATAGGTCGTCGTGCCGACATCGAGGACGACGGCCTGCGCCGGCCCGGCCAGCGCGGCTGCCGCCTGGGCGATCGCCGTCTTGGCATCTCGGTTTTGCACGTTGCGCTCGTCAAAGAACGGTTCGGCGGCAGCGTCAGCCTCCCCCTCCGGGGACGGGTCGATCACCGCGCCACCATGCGTCCGCTGAATGACGCCGCGCAGATCCAGTTCCGCAAGGTCGCGCCGCACGGTCATTTCGGAAACGCCGAACATTGCCGCCAGCGCCGCCGACGACATAAAGCCGCGCTCGCGAATGAGCTGCGCGATGCGTTCCTTGCGCACCCGACCGATGAGCCGGCCACCGCCGGCTGGGGGCCCTTGTCGCGGTGTCTCGGTCATCGAACCTCTCGCGTTGATCGATCCTGTAGTGCCCCCCGACGGCGAAGTGCGACCGGACATTCGCCTGTTTGCAGTCGAACACAGGCTAACGTGCCTGCGGCGGTCATTCCACCCTGTCCACCGAGAATCGCTTTTGCGATGCAGATCGAGCCGTATCCGCGACGGTTTCGCATCGAAAGCAAACAATTATGCACACAGGGAAACAGAATGTGACTCAGCCCATGCCCATGTTCAAGGGCCTTCAGGTCAGCGAGGCGCCGCCGTCCGGCGCCACACGCGGGCGGATGCGTATTGACGGTCGATGGGAAGAAGGCACTGGCCGCCAGTGGCTGCGGATCGTCAGCCCGTCGACCGGTGAGGAACTGGGCTGGTTGCCAATGGGCACACGGGCCGATGCGGCACGGGCGATCGCGTCGGCGCGTTCGAACGCCCATCGCTTGGCGGCTCTTTCGGCCTGGCAGCGCTCGGCGCTGTGCATGGCCGTTGCCGACCGGATCGACGCGCGGGCAGGCGACATGGCGCCCTTGCTGTGCCTGGAACAGGGCAAGACGTTGACGGAAGCGCGCGGCGAGGTCGCCGCCGCCGCACAGGCTTTCCGCAATGCGGGCGAGCAAATCAAATGGCTTGAAACCGCCTATTTTCCGGTGGAGGACGGGACCAAGCGGGCCTTTTCCATGCTCCAGCCCAAGGGCGTGTTTGGCGTAATCACGCCCTGGAACTTTCCGATCGCGCTGCCGGCGATCTACTATCTGGGGCCGGGCATCGCCACCGGGAACGCGATGGTCTGGACGCCGGCGCCGACAACGTCGCTGTGCGCCGCGTTGCTGATCGAGTGCATGATCGAGGCCGGGGTTCCCGAGGGAGCGGTGCAAATGGTCACCGGCGAGGGGCCGGTGGTGGGCGATGCGCTGGTCACCTCGCCGGACGTGGACGGCATCGCCTTCACCGGCTCCTCGTCCGTGGGCGCGACAATTGCCCGGCGGGCGAACGGCAAGAGCCTGCTTCTGGAACTCGGCGGAAACGGGCCGACGGTGGTGCTGGCCAGTGCCGACCTTGACCGCGCGGCCCGATGCATCGCCGCCGGAGCGCTCACCAATGCCGGCCAGGTCTGCACCGCGACAGAGCGCGTCCTGGTCCATGCCTCCTTGCGTGATGAACTGGCCGAACGGGTGGCTGCCGCCATGTCAAAGACCCGGCCGCAGAAGGCGACCGATCCCGATGCCGCCCTCGGCGCGCTCAACAATGAGGACAATGCCGCCAAGGTCGACGCGCATATCGCCGAAGCGGTGGCCGGCGGTGCCTGTGTTGTGCTTGGTGGCGGCCGCGCGGACGGTCTTCCGACGCGGCTCTATTATGAGCCGACCGTCTTGACGGACGTGCCGCCGGACTCGGATCTGCATGTCGATGAAACCTTCGGCCCGGTCGTGCCGATCCTGGCATTTGATACCGACGAGGAACTGTTCGCGCTTGCCGCCATGAGCCCGATGGGCCTTTCGGCGGCGTTGTTCGTCGGGGACGTCGGTGCCGCCTTCCGCTACGCCGAACGCCTGCGTTGCGGCATCGTCAACATCAACGAAGCCAGCAACTACTGGGAGATGCATATTCCCGCCGGCGGCGCTGCGGGCACCGCGTCCGGTCATGGGCGCACGGGCGGCCGGCACACGCTGATGGCGATGTCCGATCTCAAAACCATAACGGTGCATGTTGGAGCGTGATGTGGCAGCTCAAGTGACCTTGGCGATGATCGAAGCGGCGGCCGAGCGCATTGGCCCGCATATTCGCCAGACGCCGATCATCGAGATGGCCCATGTCCGCGACCGGCCGGTCCCCAATCCGGTCTTCATCAAGCTGGAGAGCCTGCAGGTCACGGGGGCCTTCAAGGCACGGGGCGCGACAAACCGGCTTTTGACCGCCGATCCGCAAACGCTGAACAACGGCATCGTCACCGCGTCCGGAGGCAATCACGGCACCGCTGTGGCACGTGCCGGGCAGATGGCCGGTCTGCCGGTGACGGTCTATTTGCCGCCGACCGCCTCACCGGCGAAGATACAGGCAATCGCCGGCTGGGGCGCCACGGTCGAGGTCACCGGCGACACCTGGGACGATGCCGATGAAGCCGCGGTCGCCCATGCAAAAGCGCGCGGGGCGGTCTATTTCCATCCCTTCAAGGACGCCGATGTCGTTGCCGGGCAGGGCACCGTCGCGCTGGAGATGGCCGAAGCGGTGCCGCAGGCCGATGTCTATGTGATCGCCGTCGGCGGCGGCGGGCTCATCGCCGGCTTTTCAGCCGTGCTAGCCGAACGCAATCCGAAGGCGCGGATCATCGGCGTTGAACCAGAAGGCAGCCCGACACTGGCGCGCAGTCTGGAGGCGGGAAGGGTGGTCGGCCTGGATCAGGTGACGACACGGGTGGCGACCATGGCCTGCGGCCGGACCAGCGAGATGATCTTCGATCTGGTATCGGACCGGGTCGAACGGGTCGTTCTGGTCCGCGACGATGACATGACCGAGGCTGCCCGGTGGATCCGCGACGAGTTGGCGATCCGCGCTGACCTGTCGGCGGCAGCTTCGTTCGCCGCCCTGCGGCTCGGCCGCGTGCCGCTCGATCCCGGTGAGACCGTATGCACACTGATCTGCGGCGCCGACGATTCCGCCCTGGAGACCGAGGCCGGCCCATAGTCGATCAAGAGCCTCTCGCTGATCACTCATCCGGCGGCGCCTCGCAGCGTGGTGGCCGGTTCACGTCATGTAGACACCGCCAGTCACGTTGATGGCCTGGCCGGTCATGAAGCGAGCACCGTCGGAGGCGAGAAAGACCACCACGCCGGCGACATCCTCGGGCGTTTCAAGCCGCCCGAGCGGGGTCTGGTCGATGTAGGACTGGCGGACCGCGTCCGGCGTCGTGCCCAGCAGGTCCGCCTCCCATCGCACCTCGCGGTCCTGCATCGGCGTCTTGACGAAGCCGGGACAGACCGCGTTGACGCGTATGCCTCTTGGCGCGACTTCCCGGGCGAGGGCCTGTGTCCAGCCCACGACGGCGAACTTGCTCGCCGAATAATGGGCCAGAAACGGCGCGCCGACCTTTGCCGCCAGCGAGGCGGTGTTGACGATCACGCCGGTCGTCGCGTGCGCATCGAAATGGCGGATCGCGGCCTGATTGGTCAGGAAGATGCCTTTCGCATTCACGCCCATGTTGAAGTCCCAGTCTTGCTCGGTCAGGTCCACCGCAGGTTTCATGGTCGAGACCCCGGCATTGGCATGAACGATGGTGACCGGACCGGCGCGTTCGGCCACCGCATCGAAGACGGCATCGGTCTGTTCGCGATCGGTGACATCGAGTTGATGTGCGCTGGCGCGCGCGCCGATCTCATCGGCAAGCGTCCGCGCCGCGGGCTCATCGATGTCGGTGATGGCCACGTGAGCGGCACCCCGCGCGGCGAAGGCCCGCGCTGTGGCACGGCCGATCCCGTTGGCCGCGCCCGTCACAAGTACGATCTGGTTCTCCATGGCCCTCTCCTCTGCCCTGCCGCCTGTTTGTGGGGCAGTTGGGGCCGATACTCAAGCGGCTTGTGAATAAAATACCAAGACGCGATTGACAGATAACAAACTGCGTGATCACTTGCGCTGATGGTTCAACCGGGGCAGGTCGCTGAACGAAGCCTGGAGATGTCTGGGCGGCCCGTACGCCGCATGGCGGCGGCGGACCGGCAGCATCGTATCGCGCTGCTGATCGCGCAAAGCGGCTATGTCGCCATCTCCGAACTGGCCGGGCATCTCGGCGTTTCGCAAATGACCGTGCGGCGTGATCTCGATGCGCTTGCCGCTGCAGGCTCCCTTGAACGCGCCCCTGGCGGCGCCGTGGCCACCCGGGGCCAGTTCGGCGCGCGCATTGATGTCGTCGAACCGGGCATCGACGAACGCATCCGGCGCAACAGCCATGCGAAGGCCAAGATTGGCGAGGCGGCCGCCGGGATCGTCGAAGACGGGCAGACCATTGCCGTCGACATAGGGTCCACGGCCCTCTGTCTCGCCCATGCCTTGAAATCGAGGGATGTGAGAATCTTCACAAACAGCCTCAAGATTGGCGCGTCGCTCGCCCATTCCAGGCCGAGCGTCTATGTGCCCGGCGGCGAAGTGCGCGGCTCGGAGCCCTCGGTGGTTGGTGCGATGGCGCGGAGCCTGCTGGAGAGCCTTCGTTTCGACTGGTTCTTTCTCGGTGCCTCGGGACTGTGCGCCGACGGGCTGTTCGACTATTCGCTTGAGGACACGGACATCAAACGCACCCTGATGGCGCAGTCCTCAAGGACGGTCGCGCTGGTCGACAGCTCGAAGTTCGGTCGTCGGTCCATTGTCCGCATCGATGATCTCGACGGCATCGACATGCTGGTGACCGATGCGCGGCCGGAGGGGTCCGTGGCCGAAGCGCTCGCCAGCGCCGGTGTCGACGTACGGCCTGTCGACTGAGCGCCTGCACGATGGGCCAGCCTTGGTACAAGTAGCCGGAACCCGGGCAGCAGCATGAGTTGCGTCATCGGTCTCGACATCGGCACCACATCGACGATCGGTATTCTGATCAGGCTGCCTGACGCGATGCTGGCCATGACAACGCGGCCATCGACGCTGATGTCGCCTCACCAGGGCTGGGCGGAGCAGGATCCCGCGCAATGGTGGGACAATGCATGCGCCATCGTTCCGGAATTGCTGGCCAAGGCGGGTGTACCGGCGTCCGAGGTGAAGGCCGTCGGCGTGACCGGCATGTTGCCGGCGGTTGTCCTGCTCGATGAGGCTGGCGCGGTCTTGCGACCTTCCATTCAGCAATCGGATGGCCGGTGCGGCGCCCAGGTGGCGGCGCTTCTGGACGAAATCGATGAGGCCACATTCATCGCAAAGGCCGGCAACGGCATCAACCAGCAGTTGGTGGCCGCCAAGCTGCGATGGATCGAAGAGCACGAGGCGGATGTTTTTTCGCGCATCACCACCGTCTTCGGCTCGTACGACTACATAAACTGGCGTCTGACCGGCCGCCGGACGGTCGAGCGAAACTGGGCGCTGGAGGCGGGCTTCATCGACATCGGCCAGGGCAGGCTCGACGATACGCTGATCGACCTGGCCCATATACCGCGATCGGCCATTCCTGAAAGCGTCGCCGCGCACGAAACCGTCGGCACGGTCACCAAGGAGGCCGCAGCGGCAACCGGGCTGGCCGAGGGGACGCCGGTGGTCGGCGGCGCGGCCGATCATATCGCATCGGCCTATGCGGCCGGGATCACCGCGCCGGGCGACGTCTTGCTGAAGTTCGGCGGCGCGATCGACATCATGATCGCCACCGCCGAGGCGCGGCCCGATCCGCGCCTCTATCTCGATTATCACCTCGCGCCCGGTCTTTTCATGCCCAATGGCTGCATGGCCAGCGGCGGATCGGCCCTGAACTGGTTCGTCGATCACATTGCCAAGTTTGAGAAGCGGGAAGCGGCAGAAGCGGGCATGAGTGCCCATGCCCATCTTGACCGTCTTGCCGCCGAGACCCCGCCTGGTGCCGACGGCGTTCAGATCGTGCCCTATTTTCTCGGCGAGAAGACGCCGATCCACGATCCGGATGCGCGAGGGACGATCACCGGGCTGAGCCTGAACCACTCGGTCGCCCATATGTGGCGCGCGTTGCTGGAAGGCTTCGGCTACGCCATCGGGCATCATGTGGAGGTCTTCGCCGAACTGGGATACCCGACAAGCCGGTTTCTGGCCTCCGACGGCGGCTCTCGGTCCCGGCTGTGGATGCAAATCGTCGCCGACATCCTTCAAGAGCCGATTCAACTGCTGACCGGCCATCCGGGCTCGTCGCTGGGGGCGGCCTGGATGGCGGCCATCGGCGCGGGTCTGACCAGCGACTGGGATGGCGCCACCGCGTTCATCGCAAAGGGAGAACGCATCCTTCCCAACCCATCCCACAAGGCTCTCTACCGTCACGGCTACGAGCGGTTCCGACAAACCTATCTGGCGATGTCGACCCTTGGGCCGGCAGGACGATCGTGAGTGTCAGGTCCTTCGCCTCGGGTTTCGATCGCATCTTTATCGAAGCAAGACCGGTGCCATGTGACGTGGCAATGGCGGGCACGTGAACGATCCCCGCATTGCCGTACAGAACCGTCCGATCATGCCGCCGTTGGTTGCAGCGCAACCAGCATGCCGTAACCGATTTCCTTGATGCCGACACCGAGCTTTCGTTTGCGTGCCGTGTTTGACGGCGAGCTTGTGGAGATTCACACTGATGGTGGCCCGCCCGACATCCCGTGCGCCTTCAACATCGCATCGGCCAATGTCCAGATCTGGTCCAGCGACAGCTCCGCGCCCGTGTGGGGGTCCAGGGCCATGGCGCGGGCGATCTGGTCGTGGTTGCCGGTCACGATTGCCTCCACCGCCGTCGCTTGCGGTGCGATGTTCGTCAGCATCAGGGATGCGAGTTGAACGGGCAGTGCGCCCACCTTCAAGGGGGCGAGGCCGTTGCGGTCGACGACGCAGGGCACCTCGACGCAGCAGCCCTGCGGCAGGTTGTCGATCAGGTCGCGGTTGGGGACGTTGCCGTGAATGATGGCCGGCTCGCCCGTCACATGCGCCCGCACGATGTCGACGGCGTATTCTTCTGAACGCGCCAGGTCCGAGCCGTCGCTTGACAGCAGGTCCCGTTCCAGGTCGCCCCAGGCGGCGATCTGCTGTTCGCACCGGCTGGGGTATTCGTTCAGCGGGATGTTGAAGGCGTCGATCAGGTCCGGCTGCGCCCCCTTGATGAACCAGGGGACGTATTCGGCGAAATGCTCTGACGATTCGGTCACGAAATAGCCGAAGCGGCGCAGGATCTCGTACCGCACCAGCTCGTCGTCCGGCGGGGAGACGGTGCGCAGGCGCGGATAGAGATCCTCCACCCCATTGGCCCCGTGCTTTTCCAGGCGCGTGAAGAAGGCCATGTGGTTGATGCCCGCGCATTCGAACGAGATGTCGCGCAAATCCTCGCCCAGATGATCGGCCAGCATCGCCGAGGTCTTCTGCACCGAATGGCAGAGCCCGACCACGCGGATGTCGGGGGCCAG
This sequence comes from Alphaproteobacteria bacterium, assembly GCA_028277405.1. GTDB lineage: Bacteria > Pseudomonadota > Alphaproteobacteria > DSM-16000 > Inquilinaceae > JANQGH01. The sequence goes on from JANQGH010000059.1 coordinate 80,972, forward strand.
AAGGCCCAGCGCCCAGCAGTTCATGGCCATCGGGTTGGCATATTGCAGCATCGGGGCCTTGGGGCAGACGCGGCGCATGTCGTCGGCGATCTCGACCAGCACCGGCACGGTGCGCAGCGCGCGCATGATGCCGCCGGCGCCCAGCGTGTCGCCGATCGTCTGGCGCAGGCCGAAGCGTTCGGGCACCTCGAAGTCGATGACGGTCGCGGGTCGATAGCCGCCGACCTGGATCATCACGATGACGTAGTCCGCGCCCTCCAGTGCCGCCAGCCGGTCCGTGCCGGCGCTGATCGTGGCGGCCGCGCCGCTCTGGCTCGCCAGCCTGCGGGCGATGGTTTCGGAGGTGCGCAGCCGGTCCGCGTCGATGTCCATCAGGGCGATGTTCAACGCGCCGATTTGCGGGGTCAGGAACAGGTCGGTCAGGATCTTGCGGACGAACACGGTGCTGCCCGCGCCGATCATGGCGATTTTTGTCATGTTGGTTTGGCTAATGAGGTTGCTGTCGGTAGAGGGAGAACTGGCCGTCGGCATAGTGAATGCGATGGGCCAGTTGGCGGTGAAGATAGTCACGCTCGATGCCCGCATGCGCCGGGTCGTCGGCCAGGTTTCTCACCTCCGCCGCGTCGTTGACCATATCGAACAGAAGCGGCGGCAGCCCGGGCATGAAGACATGCTTGTACAGGGCGTCGCGATAGACCGTCATCATGGTGTCGCGCGCCGCAATGCGATCGCTGCCGGTCTCGACATCGCGGCCGAAATGGTATTCCCAGGTGATGTAGTCGCGCCACGCGCCGGGCGGCGCGCCGTGGAGGAACGGCAGCAGCGAGGCGCCGTCAAGCTGGTGCGGGATCTCGGCGCCCAGCCAGTCCAGCAGGGTCGGAATGGTGTCGACCGCGCCGCTGAACCTGTCGACGACCGAGCCGCGCGCCGCGTCCGCCCGACTTGTCGGGTCGCGCAGGATCAGCGGCACATGGGCGCATTGCTCGGTCCAGGCGGCCTGATTGCAGAGATAGTGGTCGAACATGGCCTCGCCATGGTCGGAGGAGAACAGGATCAGCGTGTCCTCCCATTGCGCCATGTCCTTCAACTGCCGGAATAGGCGCCCGAGATTGGCGTCGATTTCGGCCATGAGCCCGAGATGGATGGCCCTGATCGACCGCCAGTCAGCCTCATCGACATCGGCGATGCGGCCCGACATGCCGGGGATGCATTTCTCGCCCGCGTCGCCCTCGGCAATCATGGTGGCTAGCAGCGGGTGGATCGCGGCCTCGGCATCCGGGGTCGGCGCCCTGACCGGTGCCGCCAGGCTCTTCGGGTCGACCAGGCAGTTGTAGGGCTCGGGTGCGATCGTGGGATTGTGCGGCCGCAGATAGCACAGCAGCGCGCACCAGCCCGGCTCCTGTTCGCGCTGCCACGCCATCAGCCGGTCGGTCAGATAGGCGGTATCGCTGTCCTCCGCCGCGTATCGGGCCGGATGCCCGCCGGCGCCGCCAGTCGCGTTGGGGCGCGAAAGATCGGGCCGATAGGCGTCGTCACGGCCGTGAATGTCGAGACCCTTGGCGCGCAGATGCGCCAGCCAGTCGTGGGGCCGATCATCGGGCAAGTGACAGCCGACCGAAAGGCCGGGCAGCACGCGGTATCCGGGCTCGGCGAGCGGGTCCCCCGGTTCCAGGCTGCGCGGGTCAAGTGAGGTGTCCGTGTAGCCGAACAGCGTCGGATCGTAGCCGTGCCGGCGCAGATAATGCCCGATGGTCTTGTGACGCGCGTCCAACGGGACGCGGTTGGCCGTCACGCCGTGGGTCTGGGCGTAGAGCCCCGTGAACAGGCTCGCCCGGGCCGGCGAACAGGGGATGCATTGCGTGTAATGGCGCGCGAACGATACGCCGTCTGCCGCCAGGACGTCCAGGTTGGGCGTGTAGGAGCGTGGGGCGCCGAACTGATCCAGCCGCCATTGATCGGCATAGATCAGGAGAATGTTGCGCTTGCGCGTCGTTCGCGACCGGTCGCTTGGCATCATGTCAGTTCCAGTTTGGGGGCCGCGGCGATCAGCCGGCGCGTGTAGGGGTCGCGTGGGCGGTCGAAAATCTCGTCGCTCGGCCCGTATTCGATGATCTGCCCCTCGCGCATCACCGCCACATCGCTGCACAAGGCCGAGGTCACCGCCAGGTCATGGGTGATCAGCAGGACCGACAGGTTCAGATCGCGGCGCAGGCTTTTCAGAAGCGCGATGATGCGGGCCTGGGACGAGACGTCGAGAGACGACAGCGGCTCGTCGCAGAACAACAGTTCGGGGCCGACGACCAGCGCGCGGGCGATGGCGATCCGCTGACGCTGCCCGCCGCTGAAGGCGTGGGGGAAGCGCTTCATCATGCCGGCCTCGAGCCCGCATCTTTCCAGCATTTCGACGGCGGTATCGCGTGCCTTGGCGGTGGAGGCCAACCCATGCTGCAGTTGCGGTTCGACCAGCGTCTCCTCGATCGTCTGCCAGGGGTTGAGCGACGCGTAGGGGTTCTGGAACACCATCTGCGCCCGACGCCAGTAGGCGCGCAGTCCCTTGCCTGTCAGCGTGCCGACATCGAACCGACTACCGTCGGCGGCGACCATCGTGACCTGTCCGGTGCTGCGGATGAGGCCGAGCGCGGCCCGCGCCAGCGTCGTCTTGCCCGACCCGCTTTCGCCGACCAGCGCGGTCACGGTGCCGCGCCTGATGGCCAGCGAGACGTCGGACAGGACCTTCTTCAAGGCCCGTCGCCTGGAGAAGCCGCTGCTTTCGCGATAGCTGACCGACAGGTCCGATATCGTCAGAATATCCGCCTCGCTCGCCGGCGCCACCGTCTGGCTGGCACGGCGCGGCAGGGCCGCGATCAGGGCCTTGGTGTAGTCGTGGCGCGGTGCGTTCAGCGTCTGTCGCGTCGGGCCTTCCTCGACCAGCCGGCCGTTTTTGAGCACCGCCAGCCGGTCCGCCACTTTCGAGGCCACGGCCAGGTCGTGGGTGATGAACAGCATGGCCGCGCCGACCTCGCGCTGCACCTCGGCCAGCAGATCGAGCACCTGGGCCTGCACGGTCACGTCCAGTGCCGTCGTCGGCTCGTCGGCGATGATCAGGCGTGGTGTGCAGGCGACGGCGCGGGCGATCATCGCGCGTTGCAGCATGCCGCCGGAGAATTCGAACGGATAGCGCTCCACGGCGCGGCCTGCCTCGCGCACGCCCACACGGTCGAGCAGGTGTGCCGCCTCCGCCACGGCCGCCTTGCGCGACAGGCCATGATGCAGCACCAGCGGTTCGGCGACCTGCTCGCCGACCTTGTGGACGAGGGAGAAGGCGCTCATCGGCTCTTGGAAGATCATGCCGATCTCGCGCCCGCGCAGCTTGCGCATGCGCCGGTCGTTCAGCCGAACCAGATCGACGGCGCCCGCCCGTTCGGAGCGAAACAGGATGCTGCCGGCGGTGGCGCCGATGGCCTTGGGCAACAGGCCCATGATCGCCAGCGATGTCAAACTCTTGCCCGATCCGCTTTCGCCGACCAGGCCCAGGGTTTCGCCTGGCCCGATGGACAGGGACAGCCTGTCCACCAGCGATGGCAAAGATCGGCTCTTGTCCAGTGCAAGCGTCAGGCCGCTGATGTCGATGATGGGATCCATCGGCGCGCCTAATAGCTCGACGGATCGGCGGCGTCGCGCACACCGTCACCGATGAAGTTCAAGAGCAGCACGACGATGACGACGAAGAAGCCGGGAATAAGGTACCAGGGCGTCAGGATGATCGCGGCGATCGACTGGGCGGGCAGCATCAAGACGCCGAGGCTGACCACCGGTTCGCGCAGCCCGAGACCCAGAAAGCTCAGCGCGGTTTCGGCCAGCACGATGGTGGAAAAGGCCAGCGTCAGGTCGACGATCAGATAGCCGGTGAAGGCCGGCAGCATGTGTTTGCGGAACACGCGCACCGGCCGGTTGCCGCCAAGCCGCGCGGCCAGCACATGTTCATCGCTGTGCATGGCAATGATGCGCGACCTCACCCGTCGGGCCAGCGTCGTCCAGCCGATCATCGCCAGGATCAGGGTCATGACCAGGTAGATTTGCAGGGCCGTCCATTCCCTGGGCACGGCGGCGGCTACCGTCAGCCAAAGCGGCAGGGTGGGGATAGACTGCAGGAACTCGATCACCCGCATGATGGCGGCGTCGACAATCCCTCCCAGATAGCCCGCGATGCCGCCCACCGTGATGCCCAGCACGAAGGCGGCGACCACGCTGGCCAGGCCAATCGACAGGCTGGTGCGGAAGGCATAAAGCGTGCGCGAGAAGATATCGCGCCCCAGCCGGTCGGTCCCGAACAGATGCAGATAGCCGCCGTCGCCGACGCCGAAGAAGTGGATGTCGCTTTCGAACAAGCCGAACCAGGAGTAGCTCTCGCCGCGGGCGAAGAACGCAATCGGCCAGCGCGCCCCCGGATCGGCCACGGTGACACGGCGCAAGGTGTCCGGGTCCCGCTCGGTCACCCGCGCGATCACCATCGGCGCCAGCGACAGGCCGCCATCGGCGTTGGTAAAGGTGATGCCCATGGGTGCGCCGTCGGTATAGGCGCGGTTGCGCTCCTGCGGCGTGTAGGGCGCGAAAAACTCCGCAAACAGCGAGACGAAGACCAGCAGCACGAGAAGGCAGAGGCTGAGGAAGGCAAGCCGGTTCGACCGGAACGCGCGCCAGGCGAGCTGTCTGCGGGAAAGATCGGCGGCGGCCGTCATTTGGACTCGACGCCCATGCGAATGCGCGGGTCCAGCCAGAAGAGCAGCAGGTCCGAAATCAGGGTCCCGATGACCACCAGCAGGTAGTAGATCAGCAGGATCACCCCGGCGAGCGCCATGTCCTGACCGATGAGGGACTGCAGGAAGACGGGCCCCATGTCGGGCAGGGACAGCACGATGCCGACGATCGGCGCGCCGGAAATCACCAGCGTCAGTTCCCAGCCCAGGGTCGAGACGATCGGGATGATCGCCACGCGGGTGGGGTACTTCAAAATCACCTGCCAGGGGGATTTGCCGGTGGCCAGCGCGGCACGGACATAGGGTTTGGACAGCTCGTCCAGCATCGTGGCCCGCATCGTCCGCACCTGCGCGGCGGTGCCCGCACTGCCCAGGACCAGAACTGGGATCACGAGATGGCTCAGCATGTCCCAGAACTTGCCCCAGGACCAGGGCTGGCCGAGATATTCCGGCGAGAATATGCCGCCGGCGGAAAGGCCGAACCAGCGCTGGGCCAGATAGACCAGGATCAACGCCAGCAGGAAGTTCGGCGTCGCCAGGCCGAAATAGCCGATGAAGGTGGCGCTGTAGTCGACCATCTTATGCTGGCGCACGGCCGAATAGATGCCGAGCGGAACGCCGACCAGGTAGATGATCACCAAGGCGGCAAACGAGATGGCCAGGGTCAGCGGCAGCCGTTCGGCCAGGACATGCGCCACCGGCTTTTGAAACTCGAAGGAAAAGCCGAGATCGCCCTGCAACAGGCTGAACATCCAGTCGGCATATTGCACCACGAACGGGCGGTTGAGCCCAAAGGCCTCGCGGATGTTCTCGACCTCGTCGGGCGTCACCGTGTCGCCCTGCGCCGCGCGTGAGGCGGCCCAGACGTCGGCGAAATCCCCGGGCGGCAACTGGACGAGGAAGAAGACGACAAATGAGAAAGCGACCATGACGATCATGGCCGCGATCAGTCGCCGTCCCAGGAATGCAAGCATCACAAGCCCTCGGTCAACCCGGCCCGCGCCAGCAGAAGCGGCGTGGGCCGGGTTGCGCTCAGTCGGCTACTGTCCTGCCGGATAGTACCACTGGTCGACACCCCAGGGCTGCATATAGCCATAGGCCGCCGAATTGCCGATCCAGTTGATGTCCGGAACGTTGGCCAGGTCTGCGTTAATGATCGAGACCCGCGGCAGTTCCGCAAAGACGCCGATGATCGGCAAATGCTCGCGGTGGATCTCGGTCATCTGCACCAGGCGCTGGTTCCAGTCCTCGGACCCGGGCGGGTAGGTCACAGCCTCTTCGCCCAGCGCCAGCAGGTCCAGCGCCCACTGCGGCGGCTCTTGCCCCGACGCCCCGTCGGTCTCGATGTATTCCAGCCAGGGCAGGCCGGTCAGCGGGTCGTTGATGTGGAAAGGCGGCACCATCGCTTCCAGACCGGCGGCCAGCACCGGATAGATCGGCTGGTCGTAGATCATGTGGATGTCCAGCGCATTGGCGCGCCCGCGTTCGCCAAGCGTCACGGAATCGATCTCGCGCAATTGCGTATCGATGCCGACATCGCGCCACATCTCGGCCACCAGGATGGGGAATTCGGGCGACCCCGCGAATTGCGAGGAGTACTCCCACACGATCGAGAAGGTTTCGCCGTCGGGGCGGCGGCGCATGCCGTCGGACCCGCGCTCCATCCCCATCGCGTCCAGCAACTGGTTGGCCAGGTCGGGATCGAACTGGGCGAAGTGGTCGGTATCGCTGTCCTCGGCGAACGGCGTGTTGTACGGCAGCGACGTGCCCAAGGTGGCCAGACCCAGGAACAGGGTCTCGTTCACCTCGTCGCGATCGATGGCGACGCTCATGGCCTGGCGAAAGCGCGGGTCGGCGTAGATCTCGCGAATTGCCTCGTCTTCATGGGTCTGGTTGAAGACGATGAAGGGCCCCTTATTGCCGCCCGGCAGGATGACCCGATAGTTCCCGGCCTCCTCGTTCTCGCGCAGGACCGGATAGTTCTCCAGACCGTCCGGCGACTTCTGGTCGACATTGCCGTTGATGATCTCGATCACGTACAGGCTGGGGTCGATGAAACGCTCGCTGTGCCGGTTCACGTACGGCAGCTGCTGGCCCGACGTGTCGACACGGTGATAGTACGGATTGGGCACAAAGGTCCGGTAGGTCTCGTCCGGCGCCTCGACCATGATGTGGCTTTCCAGCGTCGGCACCTCCAGGCCCAGCGCGGAATGGGTGGTGCGGTCCATCCAATGGCCCCAGCGCACGCGGAACCAGTCCGCCCAGGTATCGAAGCCGGCCGCCTGGGCCAGTTCGTCTGCGTTGTCGGCATAGTCGCCATGGAACGGCTCAAGCGCGTGTCGCGGCGCGAATGCCGCAAAGAACACGCCTTGTCCAACCAAATGGTTCAGCAGTCCCGGCTGCGGCGCGTCGAAGACGAACCGAACCGTCGTGTCGTCGATGATTTCGGCCCGCGCGCCGACATTCCAGGGCGACCGGGTGGTCGGGTACAGCTCTTCATTGTTGATCAGATCGTTCAGCCAGAAGGCGACATCATGGGCGGTGAACGGGTGGCCGTCCGACCAGCGATGCCCCTCGCGCAAGGTAAAGGTCAGTTCGGTGTAGTCGTCGTTCCATTCCCAGCCGGTCGCCACGTCCGGGATGATGGTTTCCTGATCGTCGTCGATGCGCACGAGCTGGACCTGGCGCCAGGACAGCCCCTCGGACGTGTTGGATTCCAAGGCCCGGGCGAGATAGCGCATCTCGCCGCCATACGTGCCGCAATTCTCGTAAGGCACGATCACCAGCGGTTCGGCGGGCAGGCGTTCGGCGACCGGGGGCAGGTCGTCGCGGCCGACCAGCGCGGCCAGGTCGGGGTTTTGGGTGAACACCATTTCGGTGCCCGTTTGCGCCTCGAACTGCGCCAACTCCATCTGCTCGATGCCGCCATGGTCCAGACCCATCGGGTCGGCGACGGTCGGGCAGGTTTGTGCAAGAGCCGGCGACGTGGCGATCAATGTGGCCATACTCACAAGCGATAGCTTCAGTCTCATGGCTGTGCTCCAGTTCGATTGGAAACCAAAAGGGTGGGACGCCGCTCAAAGGCGATGCATCACGCCCCCCCATCGAAACCGATTGGCCGGGATGAGTCTTTCCGGTCCGCGATCGCCGATTCCGGAAAAGTCAGATTTTCGCCGAAGTTTTTGTGACGCCGTTTCCCTGTGCGTGTAGGTTCGCCCAAGCGTTCCAACCCTTGGGAAGGCAGCCGTGCTCTCCAGTTTCGACAAGACGGGCGAGTTCCGTTCGCTGTTTCGCCACGCCGCCGCGATGGACCATCCGCACTGGCACATCCATATCGAGATGGTCTATTGCGCGGCTGAACGGGCGACGTACGAGTTCGCCCATCGCGAACTTGTGCTGTCGGAGGGTCAGGTCGCTGTCTTCTCGGCGATCATTCCGCACAGGGTTGTCGACAGCGACGACGACAGCCTAGTCTATGTGCTCAATCTGCCGATCGAGGTCTTTTTGAACTGGGGCTGCGCCAACACGTTCGTGTCGCGCATCCTGGGCGGCGAGATCTACGTGGCCGAGACCCCGCACCATTATGGCGAGGCCAGCTTCGCCGCCTGGCACGGAGACCTCAATGGCGGCAACCGCCAACTGACCGATATCGCCGTCAACGAAATCTCAAGCTTTGTTCGACGGCTGTCGTTTCAGTTCGACGTTGGCGCGTTGGAGCCCGCCAAAGGCTCGCGCCGGGATGTGAAGCTGATCTCAAGCCTTCTGCCCCGGGTCATCGCGCTGCTCGCCGACGGGTCGGGCACGAACCTGACGGTGAGACGGATCGCCGAGGACATGAACCTGAACCCAAGATATCTGACGACACGATTCCGGGAACTGACAGGGCAGACGCTGGGCCAGTTCATCCGTCAGATAAGAATGGCCCGCGCCTACACGTTGCTGTGCGGCACCGACATGTCCGTGCTCGATGTCGCCATGGAGGCGGGCTTCGGGTCGCTCAGCCAGTTCTACGCGACCATCAGGGCGTCGACGCGCCGAACGCCCCAGCAACTTCGCGACCAACGCGGCGCAATTGCCGAACAGCTCAAGACCGGCGACATGTCGCAAAATGGCACGCAGGCGCAAGGCGGCGCGTTCAGCCGTCTTGGGGTGATCACGCAGCCGCAGCCCCCGCGTGCCCCGATCGCCGGCGCCCACGGCTAGGTGGGTCCATCAAGGCGATTTGGCAGGCACGCGAACGTAGCGAGTGCCTGGATTAGGTTTCCTAAAGAGCCACCAAGCGAAAATGCTTGAAACTGCGGCCAGGATGGCATTGCGACGGAAGAACCCTGCTTTTGCCGCGATCATGGCCTGTGCCATGACCTCATTGGCAAAGCGGAAGTCGGAGCGTTGCGGTTCGTGGCCGGGCAGATCCTGCCAGGCGAGAAACAGGAAGTCGTGGACAATAGCGGCTTCCAAATGCGGTCCAACCCTTCCCACAATCCCCCGCGCAATGCGGGGCACCGAAGCCAGATCCGTCAGCATTCCGCTCGGCACCGTGAGCCGAGTCCGCTGACCATCGACTTCGTACGAACAGACATAGTCGCCATAAACCAGGTATTGGGCCTCTCTATCGGGATCAGACGACGCGAGGAGACGGTCGTTTGCCCGCGCGAGATATAGGTGCGTCTCGAAACGAAAGCCTGAGATACGTCGCCAGCTTGCGGGGTATGGGTTTTCGAACTCGGGCGTATAGGGCTCGAAGTTAGCCATCTATCAACTCCATCGCCTCGCCGATCTCAACATCGCGACCGCGGATCGACCGAAAGTATGTCGATTTTGCTCTTTATGCCCGATTTGGATGTGGGGTTTGCCACAGCGACCGGCGATTTTGGGCGCCTAGAGGTCGCCCGACACGCCGCGCGAAAACCGGCAGGAGGCCTGCAGTCGACGCAACACGGACTTCCGCGCGAGGAGGGACAGGTTATGGCCGATAGCGGTACCGTTGCAGCAAGTGAACTGCTGAAGGACTGGCACACGCGTGTCCACAAGCTGGAGAAGGCTCACTTTAGAAGCGCGTCCGCGTGCAGAAACTTCAACTACATCCTTGGCATCCCGCTTGTGATCCTAACAAGCGTGGTGGCCTCTGAAGTCTACGAGGCGGTTCGCCTTCACGCGATCGAGCAGTACCCTTGGAATGGTATCGAGGGTGCGAAGTCTTTGAATGGCACAGGTGCTGAAACGCCACCGGTCGATACTGACTGAACTGGCCCCGTTTGGTAGGGTCGTCGCGCCTGGAGGGCGGTTTGACTCTGGGATCACCGTCTGTCCCCCCATTATAGATTCGTTCGGTGCCCCGTTGCTTGCGCCACTTTGGAATCGACAAGCAGGATCCGCGGTCGGACGGGCGATCCAATGGTGGGACAAATTGTCCTGAGTTGGCGATAGTCGCGGGTTCCGGCCGGTTTCGGCGGTAACTCACGCTGTGCAAGAGAGTCGACGACTGGAACATGGCTTCGTCCCGACCATTTTATCGGCGGGGGACGGGCTGAGTTCCGTTTCGGTTGCAATCGGCGAATGGCGATGGCTGCTCTTGAGGGCGGCGGTGCCGATTGGACGGCGGCCGCTCGGCAATCGCGCCCCTTCGGGCAATCTGCGGGAAGGGAACCGATCGTGCAGAGCACAATGCGAGCGGCCGTTGTCACCGAACTGGGCGCGCCCTTGGAAATTCGCGAGGTCGATCGGCCTGATCCCGGCCCCGGCGAAATCCTGGTCGCTATCGAAGCGTCCGGTGTTTGCCACACGGATCTGCATGCCGCTGAGGGCGATTGGCCGGTCAAGCCGACGCCGCCCTTCATCCCCGGGCACGAGGGGGTCGGCACGGTCGCCGCGACGGGGCCGGGCGTCACCCTGGTCAAGGAGGGCGACAGGGTCGGCGTACCGTGGCTCTATTCGGCCTGCGGCCATTGCGAACATTGCGTCGGCGGCTGGGAGACCTTGTGCGCCAGCCAGCAAAACACCGGCTATTCAGTCAATGGCGGCTTTGCCGACTATGTGTTGGCCGACCCCAACTATGTCGGCCATCTGCCCGACGGGCTGGACTTCGGGGCTGCGGCCCCGGTTCTGTGCGCCGGCCTGACGGTCTACAAGGGTCTGAAAGAGACCGAGGTGAAGCCCGGCCAATGGGTGGCGGTCACCGGCATCGGCGGGCTGGGCCACATGGCCGTGCAATACGCCAAGCTGATGGGCATGCGCTGCGTCGCGGTCGACGTCGCCGAAGACAAGCTCGCGCTCGCCCGTGATCTCGGCGCCGACGAGGTCGTCAACGCGGCCGAGGAAGACCCGATCGCCCGCATTACCAAGGAGCTTGGCGGCGTCCACGGGGTGCTGGCGACCGCCGTCAACACGGCGTCGTTTCATCAGGCGGTCGGCATGCTGCGCAGCCACGGCACCATGTCGCTGGTCGGCCTGCCGCCCGGCACCTTCCCGACACCGGTCTTCGATCTGGTTCTGAAGCGGCTGACCGTTCGCGGCTCGATCGTCGGCAACCGCCAGGACCTGATCGAGGCCCTCGACTTCGCCGGCGCCGGTCTGGTCGCACCCCATTTCGCCTGGGAGAAGCTGGAGAACATCAACAGCGTTATGGAGCGCTTGAAGAACGGCGAGATCACCGGCCGCATTGTGCTGGACATGAATTGAGACGCGGAATCCGTGGTCTCGTTTGATCAACGTCAATGCGGACCGTGAGGACGGTTTTTAGGGTTCGCGGCAGGGTAGGGGGCGTGTGCCCGCCCAGCCATCGACACCATGCATGAGAGGGGCGCCATGCTCGATCAATCCCCATCCGCTGGAACCATCACCGACGGCCCCTGGACGGGCTTTGCGTCGGGGGACTGGACGAAGACGATCAACGTCCGGGACTTCATTCAGGCCAACTACGAGCCTTACGAGGGCGACGCGGCGTTTCTGGTCGGACCCACCGCGCGCACAAGCGCGCTTTGGGCCAAGGTCGTCGACCTCTACGCCGCCGAGCGCGAGAAGGGCGTGCTGGACGTTGATCCCTCCACGCCGGCCGGTATCACCGCGTTCGGGCCCGGCTACATCGATCAGGCCAACGAGAAGATCGTCGGGCTGCAAACCGATGCGCCGCTGAAACGGGCGATCTTCCCCAACGGCGGCATCCGGACCGTGAATGCCGGGCTCGAGGCTTACGGTTACACGCCGGACCCCGAGATCACCAAGATCTACACCGACTATCGCAAGACCCATAATCAGGGCGTGTTCGACGCCTACACGTCGGAAATCCGCAACGCAAGGCGGTCGGGTATTGTCACCGGACTGCCGGACGCCTATGGCCGCGGCCGCATCATCGGCGACTACCGGCGCGTTGTGCTGTACGGCGTCGAGATGCTGATCGGCGACAAGCAGGACCAACTGGCCTCGCTCGAACTGGACACCATGACCGAGGAGACCATCCGGCTTCGCGAGGAGATCGCCGACCAGATCAAGGCGTTGGCCGAGCTGGTTGCGATGGCCGAGAGCTACGGCTTCAACATCTCCCAGCCGGCGCGAAACGCCCATGAAGCGATCCAATGGACCTATTTTGCCTATCTGGGTGCGATCAAGGACCAGAATGGCGCGGCCATGTCGGTCGGCCGGGTCGCCACCTTCCTCGACATCTTCATCCAGCGCGACCTGGCGGCGGGCTTCGTCACCGAAACGGACGCGCAGGAGCTGATCGACGATCTGGTGATCAAGCTGCGGCTGGTGCGTTTCCTGCGCACGCCGGACTATGAGGCGCTGTTCACCGGCGACCCGGTTTGGGCGACCGAATGCCTGGGCGGCATCGGCGAGGATGGCCGCCCTCTGGTCACCCGCTCCAGCTTCCGCTTCCTGCAAACGCTTTACAATCTGGGCCCGGCGCCGGAGCCGAACCTGACGGTGCTATGGTCCAACGAGCTGCCGGACGGTTTTAAGGATTTCTGCGCCAAGACCTCGATCGATACGTCGTCGATCCAGTACGAAAACGACGATCTGATGCGGCCCATGTGGGGCGACGATTACGGCATCGCCTGCTGCGTGTCGGCGATGCGCATCGGCAAGCAGATGCAGTTCTTCGGTGCCCGCGTCAATCTGGCCAAGGCCCTGCTCTATGCCATCAACGGCGGCCGTGACGAGGTCTCCGGCGATCAGGTCGGCCCGGCGATGGAGCCGATCCGGTCCGACGTCCTAGACTATGAAGAGGTCATGGAACGGTATGACCACTTCCTCGACTGGCTGGCCAAGGTCTACGTCCAGGCCCTGAACATCATCCATTTCATGCACGACAAGTACAACTACGAGCGCCTGGAGATGGCGCTGCATGATCGGGATGTGTATCGGACCATGGCCTGCGGCATCGCCGGCCTGTCTGTGGTCGCCGACAGCCTGGCGGCGATCCGTTACGGCACCGTGCGCGTGATCCGTGACGTGAACGGGCTGGCGGTCGACTATGATGTCCAGGGCGCCGATATCCCGGCGTTCGGCAACAACGACCCGCGCGCCGACGATTTGGCCGTCGAGATCGTCACGACCTTTATGCACAAGGTGCGCCACAACCCGACCTATCGCGCCGCGGCCCATACCCAGTCGGTACTGACGATCACCTCGAACGTGGTCTACGGCAAGAAGACCGGCGCGACGCCCGATGGCCGCAAGGCCGGCGAGCCGTTCGCCCCGGGCGCCAATCCGATGCATGGGCGCGATCGCCTCGGCGCCATCGCTTCGGCGTCATCCGTCGCCAAGCTGCCGTACGAGCATGCGCAGGACGGCATCTCCTACACCTTCTCCATCGTGCCCGGCGCGCTCGGCCGCGTCGAGGAGGACCAGGTCGCCAATCTGCGCACGATCATCGCGAAGTTCGCCGACGACCAGGGCCACCACATCAACGTGAATGTCTTCAACCGCGACACCTTGCGCGATGCGATGGACCATCCGGAGAAGTACCCGCAACTGACGGTTCGGGTCTCCGGCTATGCGGTGAACTTCGTCAAGCTCACCCGCGAGCAGCAGGAAGAGGTGTTGAGCCGCACCTTTCATGAAGGGTTGGGTAGCGCCTGACGCTTTAAGGGTATCCGGGCGAAGGCCTGGATACCCACCCTTCCGAAACCGGTGCCCAATACCGTCGATGGAGCGGCCGTGGCCACGAAGACGCCGCATCTGACGCAACTGGCCAGCCACCGCTATGCGCTGCAGCACAACACGCTTGAGACCCCGTCCGTCGCCAATCTCGATCCGCGCCTGCGCGACTCGCACGCCGGCTACATTCATTCGATCGAAACGGCCGGCACGCTCGACGGCCCGGGCATCCGCTTTGTCGCGTTCCTGTCCGGCTGCCATTTCCGCTGCCAGTACTGCCACAACCCCGACACCTGGAAACTGAAGCACGGGGTTCACGTCACCGTCGACGACATGATGGAAGAGATCGAGCGCTATGCCGACTTCCTGATCGACTATCGCGGCGGGGTTACCCTGTCGGGCGGCGAGGTGATGGTGCAGGCGAAGTTCGCCGCCACGCTGGTGCGGCGGATCAAACAGCGCGGCATCCATGTGGCGATCGACACCAACGGCTATCTCGGCCATCAGGTCGGCGCGCAAATGATGCGCGACGTCGATCTCTGGCTGCTCGACATCAAGGCCTTCGACGACGATTTGCACAAGCGCGTGACCGGCCAGTCAAACGCCCCCGTGCTCGATTTCGCCCGCCGCCTGTCGGATGAGGGCGAGCGGACCTGGATCCGGTTCGTGCTCGTGCCAGGCCTGACGGACGATGCCGATGATATCGAGCGGCTGGCCGACTTTGTCGCCGCGCTGAAGACCGTGGAACGGGTCGAGGTGCTGCGCTTTCACCAGATGGGCGCCTACAAGTGGCGCGAGTTGGGCCTGGACTACAAGCTCAGCGACACCGACGCGCCGAGCGACGACCTGATCAACCGCGTCTGGCACCAGTTTTCGGCCAGGGGCCTGAGGGTCTATTGACCGGGCCTGCGCGGCCATTCGGCGGGCCGGTTCAACCCTGCAACTGCTCCCACAGGATCCGATCACGTTCCGCCGTCCAGATCCGGGGCGTGTCCATGCCCCTCGCCTCGTCATAGGCCCGCGAGACATTGAAGGGCAGGCAGTGTTCGTAGATGGCGAAGTCTTTGAACTTGTCGTCACATTCGGCGCGGACCGCGTCCCAGGCCTCCTTCAGGCTGCCGCCGCGGGCGGCCACGCGCTTGGCGGGCAGGTAGGTGCTGGTTAGGAAGTCGCGGGTGCTTTCGATCGCGGCGTTGACCATGTCGCGGCCGACCAACGCGTCGCCTCGACCCGGCGCGATGGCGTCGACGTCATAGGCCCTGACCGCGTCCAGGGTGGCGCCCCAATCCGAAAAATGGGCATCGCCGCAATAGCAGGCGGAGCGGTATTCGACGATGTCGCCGGTGAACATGACGTTCTGGTCGGGCACCGAGATCACGATGTCGCCGGCGGTATGGGCGCGGCCCAGATGTTTCAGGTCGACCCGCCGCTTGCCCAGATAGACTGTCATGCCGTCGCTGAAGGTCGTGGTCGGCCAGGTCAGCCCCGGGATGCTCTCATGCCCTTCGAACAGCCGGGGGAAGCGCTGGAACTCGCTGTCCCAGTCCTCCTGGCCGCGTTCGGCCACCATCGCCCGGGCTTTGTCCGACATGATGATCTGGCCGGCCCCATAGGCCGACGCGCCGAGCACGCGCACGGCGTGATAGTGGGTCATCACGACATGGCTGATCGGCTTGTCCGTGACCTCGCGGACCTTCTCGATCACCTTGGCGGCCAGCCGGGGGGTGGCCTGCGCCTCGATGATCATGACGCTGTCGTCGCCGATGATCACGCCGGAGTTCGGATCGCCCTCGGCCGTGAAGGCCCACAGCCCGTCGCCGACCTCCGCGAACGTAATCGCCTTTTCGGTCATATCGGCGGCGGATGCGAATGCCTTGGACATGGTTTTCTCCCCTGTTCCGGGCGTGGTCCCGGCACCTAATGGTGGATCGTGTGTTCAGAATTTCGTCGGGCTTCGATTTTGCTCAGCGCGCATAGGGATCGTCCAGCGCCGGCACGATGGTGCCGACACAAGGGCCGAACCCGATGGTGTAGCCGTCGCCATGCGCGGCGCCGGTCAGGCCCAGCGTATCGCCGTCTTCAAGGAACCGTCGCTGCTCGCCTGTCTCCAGCGTGATCGGCTCCTTGCCGCCCCAACTCAGCTCCAGCAGTGAACCGCGCTCCGGCTTGGTGGAGCCCGAGATCGTGCCGGAGCCCAGCAGATCCCCGACCCTCATCGGGCAGCCGGAGGTCGTGTGGTGGGCCAGTTGCTGGGCGGCGGAGTAGTAGATCTCTCGATAGTTCGTCCGCGCGATCGTGGTCGCCGGCTTGCCCTCCGGCGCCAGGGTCACGGCGAGGTCGATGTCGTACAGCATCGGCCCGACATCGGCGAGGTGGGGCAGCAGCGCCTTCTCGCGCGTCGGCGCGTCGGCGCGAAACGGTTCCAGCGCGGCCTTGGTGACGATCCAGGGCGAGATGGTCGTGGCCGTGGCCTTGGCCTGAAAGGGGCCAAGCGGCTGATACTCCCAGGCCTGGATGTCGCGGGCCGACCAGTCGTTCAGCAGGACATAGCCGAAGATCGCGTCGTCCGCCTCCTTAACCGAGATCGGCCCGTCCGACGCCGTGCCGACGATGGCTCCCATCTCAAGCTCCAGATCGAAGCGCGCACTGGGCTGAAAGCGCGGCTCTTCGGCGTCGCGCGGCTTCACCTGGCCGCAGGGGCGCCGAACGTCGGTGCCGGAGACGACAACGGAAGACGCTCGGCCGTTATAGCCGATCGGCAGGTGCAGCCAGTTGGGCGGCAGCGCGTTTTCCGGGCCGCGAAACATCGTACCGACATTGAGCGCGTGGTTCTTGCCGGCGTAGAAGTCGGTATATTCCGCCACCCGGAACGGCAGGTGCAGGTCGGCATCCGCCTGGTCGACCAGCAGCGGTTCCACTTCGGCTCGTTCAGCGGCGCCTTCAGAAAGCAGAGTGATCAAGCGGGCCCGCAAGGCCGCCCAGGCCTCGGGCCCCAGCGCCATGAACCCGTTCCAAGCGGGGGCGTCAAAGACGGCTTTGTCGCCCATGCGCACCAGGCCCGCCGCTTCGGCGGCCGCCATGTCCAGGATCTTATCGCCGATCGCCACGCCACAGCGCGGTTCCAACATCGCCGTGGAAAACACGCCATAGGGCAGATTGTTGACGGGAAAGGGCGTGTCGGCGTCGTTCGCACGCGCCACCCATGAGCGGATGAGCTGGGTCATCGCGGGTCTTTACCTGTCTGGGTTCGGTTCAAAATCGTCGCTGCTAGCCGGACGGCGCATCATGGCATCAAAGTCTCGGGCTGTCGTGCGCAGTTGCCGGGGCTTACTTCAGCCCCGGCGTGCCGTCGAACTTCTTCTCCAGATCGGACCAGCAGTCGATGTAGTCGTCCTGCAAGGGCGCCTCCTCCGCCGCAAAGCGCGTCAGATGCTGCGGAAAGCGGGTTTCGAACATGAAGGCCATGGTGTTGTCCAGCTTGTCCGGCCGCAGGTCGGAGGTCGAGGCTTTTTCGAACGCCTCCCGGTCCGGCCCGTGGGGCAGCATCATATTGTGCAGGCTCATGCCGCCCGGCACGAAGCCGTGAGGCTTGGCATCGTACTGGCCATAGATGTTGCCCATCAGTTCCGACATGATGTTCTTGTGATACCAGGGCGGGCGGAAAGTGACTTCGGCCACCATCCAGCGCTCGCGAAACAGCACGAAATCAATGTTCGCCGTGCCCGGCTGGCCCGAGGGTGCCGTCAGCACGGTAAAGATCGACGGGTCGGGGTGGTCGAACAGGATCGCGCCCACCGGGCAGTAGGTGGTCAGGTCGTACTTCACCGGCGCGTAGTTGCCGTGCCAGGCCACGATGTCGAGCGGACTTTGGCCGATCTCGGTGCGATGGAACTGGCCGCACCATTTGACGGTGATCGTCGATTGCGTCTCGCGGTCTTCGAAGGCGGCGACCGGTGCCTTGAAGTCGCGCGGGTTGGCCATGGCGTTCGCGCCGATCGGCCCTCTGCCGGGCAGCTCGAATTTCTGGCCGTAATTCTCGCAGACGAAGCCGCGCGCTGGCCCCTCGAGCACCTCCACCCGATAGACCAAACCCCGCGGGATGATGGCGATCTCCTGCGGCTTCAGGTCGACGATCCCCAACTCCGTAGCGAACCGCAATTGCCCCGCCTGCGGCACGATCAGCAGTTCTGAATCGGCGGAGTAGAAATAGTCGTCGCGCATGGACTCGGTGACGAGATAGATGTGCGCGGCCATGCCGACCTGCGTGTTCACATCGCCGGCCGTTGTCATGGTGCGCATGCCCGTCAGCCAGGTCAGGGGCTCCGAGACCATCGGCACAGGGTCCCAGCGATACTGGCCTAATGAAATGACATCCGGGTCGACACTGGGTGCTGAATGCCAATAAGGCAGGTCGATTTTCACGTACCGGCCGGAATGCTTCACCGAGGGGCGAATGCGATAACACCAGGTCCGCTCGTTCTGATGGCTCGGTGCGGTGAACGCCGTACCGGTGAGCTGTTCGGCATAGAGGCCGTAATTCACCCTCTGCGGGCTGTTCATGCCGCGCGGCAAGGCGTCCGGCAGCGCCTCGGTCTCATGATTGTTGCCAAACCCGGGCATGTACCCTTCGTTCGGCCCCGGCAAGGAAGGCGCCCTCACCAGCGGGCTCGACGGCAATTGCGTGTCCATCTGCGTATCCTCCTGGCTTGTCTCTAGGACATATTAGTTGCTTTTGTAACTAACAAGGCACAATGTCACCCGATGAGCAAAAAGGACGCGTTCGATCTGAAGGATTTCCTGCCCTATCTGCTGAACCAGGCGGCCGAGGTGACGAGCCGCGAGTTCCAGACCTATTATCGGCGTCGCTATGGCATGCTGCGCACGGAGTGGCGGGTGGTGTTCCACCTCGGTCGGTATGGCGACATGACAGCGACGGAGATCTGCGACCGTTCCATGACCCACAAGACGAAGGTCAGCCGGGCCGTGAAGGCGTTGGAAAAGAAGCGCTTCATCAAGCGCACCGTCGTGGAAGAAGATAAGCGCAACGAAACGCTCTCCCTCACCCCGAGCGGCAGGGCCGCGTTCAGGGATCTGTTTTCGGCCGCGCGAACCTACGACGAAACCGTCACCCGACAGTTCTCCGCCGACGAAAACGACGTTCTGAGGGCGTGCCTGGCCAAAATCGCGGGCACTTGAAGTTTGGTGCCTGCCGGAACGTGACCTTGGACCGCATCGTGTTCGCCCGGCCACGGTGACTAGGATCGAACAGCTATGTATCAGCCGCACCGCCCATGTCATCGGCCGTGATCAGCGACGCCGATCAAAGCGCCGTTGTCGCTTTTCTTGAGGCGGGCACGGCCTTTGGCGGCCGGCCGGTCGAGCGTGTCGACACCCATATCTCGCACGTGTTTCTGGCCGGCGATCGGGCCTACAAGATGAAGCGCGCGGTCAAGCTGGACTTTCTGGACTATTCCACCCTGGCCCTCAGGCATCACTTTTGCCAATGCGAAATCGAGGCCAACCGGGTGATGGCGCCGGACCTCTATCTGGGGCTGGTCCCCGTCGTGCGGGTCGATGGGGGGTTCCGTCTGGGCGGACCGGGGCAAGCGGTCGAATGGCTGGTCGAAATGGCCCGGTTCGATCGCCGCACCCAGTTTGACCGGCTGGCGCGCCGAGGCGAGCTGTCTGTTGCCCTGGTGGAAGATCTGGCGGATCGTGTCGCCCATGCGCATGGGCGCTGCGAACGGCGACCCGACCGGTCTCCGGTGCGACAGTTTCGGTTCTTTCGCACCTATATCGGCAGGATTTTGCTGCGCCTGCGGGACGACGGTCGAGATATCAGCGACGCGCGGCGCTGGGTCGTGCGCGTCAAACAGGCCATCAGGCAGCACGAGGAGACCTTGGAGGCGCGCCGGCGCGCCGGCTTTGTCAGGCGCATCCATGGCGACATGCATCTGGCCAACATCTGTTTGGTCGACGGCCGGCCGACGCCCTTTGACGCGATCGAGTTCAGCGACGACATCGCGTCCGGCGATGTGCTGTACGACCTCGCCTTTCCGATCATGGACCTGCTGCATCACGGCAGGCGCGACCTGGCAAACCGGCTGATCAACCGCTATCTGGCCCTCACCGGGGACTATGGCGGCCTGCGCCTGTTGCCGCTGTTCCTGTGTTTCAGGGCGGCGATCCGCGCGATGGCGGCTGCTCTCGGCCCCCCGAGCGAGGGCCGGGTCCGCCAGGTCGAACGCCTTGAACGATTGGCGGTCTCATTCTTGGACCGGCAGCCACGCCCGCGCCTGATCGCGCTTGGCGGGTTTTCGGGTTCCGGCAAGTCGACCTTGGCGGCGGCGCTGGCGCCGGAGATCGGCGAAGGCTGGGGCGCGGTTGTGCTGCGCAGTGACGTGATCCGAAAGCGCGACTATGGCGTCGCCTTGGACGCGCATCTCGGCACCGACGCGTACCGGCCGGCGGCGCGCGAACAGGTCTATGTGGCGATGCTGGAATGTGCCGAACAGGCGCTGGCGGCGGGCCTGACGGTGATCCTCGACGCGACCTTCCTGGGCAACGACGACCGCGCGGCGGCGGAGGCGCTGGCCGATCGCACGCAGGGCGCCGACTTCGTTGGCCTTTGGCTCGATGCACCGCTTGCCACCTTGCGGGACCGGTTGATCCGGCGCGGCCAAGATGCGTCCGACGCCACCGTCGACGTGCTGGAACGTCAGGCGGAGCGTGATCTTGCCAACCTTTCTTGGACGAAGGCCGACGTTTCCGGATCGGTCGATCAGAGCCTAAGCAACATCCGCGTCGCGTTGGCCATGACCGACTAAGCGGATGACGGTGCCACTGTTTCTGTGGCGACGGCCCTGGTCTGGTTTGGCCGTCTCAGCCGTTGCCGGAGACCAGCTTCACACGACGTCTTCCGTCGGCGGCGCCTCATGGGTTTTCACCTTGCCGGCGCGGCGTTCGGAGTGATCCTCCAGCCGGCGGCGCGCGGTCTTGAATGCGTCGCGCACGGCGACATAGACATCCTCATGCGCATGGTTCTTGCCCGGATCGCGATTGACGACGACCATGGTGCCGGGCACGCCGATATCGATGCTGACGTGATAGAGGAAGCCCTTGTGGTGATGCCGGTGGGTCGCTTCGACGACGACGCGGCAACTCGTGATGCGATCGAAAACCTGTTCCAGCTTCTCGACATTTTCGCGCACGCGGGCCTCCACCGCGTCGGATCGGTCCATATTGCGAAAGTTGATTTCCAGGGGCGATTGCATCGGCGCCAAGGTGGTTCTCCAGAAGCAAGGTTGGGGGTCCATACGGTTCGTAGGGTCCACGTGACCATGCAGACATGGACCCTGCATTGAGCCCGATCAATGCGATCCCGCGTCGTCCTTTGCAGCCGGCCCGGCCTGCATCGCCGGGGCGCGGGCGATTGACCGTCGTCAAGGCCGGGCCGCGACCCGGGGCCTAGCCTCGGGCTGCTGCCCCGCGCGTGCCCCCTTGCGCATGACGCGACGAGCGCAGCCAAGACCCTGAAAAGAAGGAAGGAATCGCAACATGGCGAACAGAATCCTGGTCCCGATCGATGGTTCGGATCATGGCTGGAAAGCGCTGGATCTGGCGGTGGAACTCGCACGCAACCGCGACGCCGAGATCGTTGTCTTTCACGCCATGCCGTACGAGCCTTTGCCCGACGGGCTGAAAGCGTTTGCCAAGGTCGAGGGCATCAGTGTGCAGGAGGAAGACGCCCTGTTCCATGCCGCACGCCAGATCGGTGATGCGCTGACCCGCACGGGCGAAAAGCGCGTCCGGGATGCCGGTTACGAGGCGGTGTCGAGCCGCAGCGCGGAGGGTCGGCCGTCACGCGCCATCCTTGACGCGGCGGACTCGCTCGACGCCTCGATGATCGTCATGGGCAGCCGGGGGATCAGCGATGCGGCCGGGCTGCTGCTGGGCAGCGTTTCGCACAAGGTCTCGCATCTGGCGCCCTGCACCTGCATCTTGGTCAAATAGGCCCGTAAAGCGTCGGTTCTGCGACCAACGGACCCTGTGTCTAAGAGGACAGGACTAGATGTCCCGTTCGGTGTTGAGACTCAGGATGTAGGCGATGACGTCGTTGAGGTCGTCCTCGCTCAGCAGGATCTGCGGCATGGTCGGATGGATGGACGTCATCCAGGCCGACAACGCCATCGCCGTTACGCCGGGTGTGTTCGCAATGTCCTCAAACGCGAGCGCCCCGGCGCCGTCAAAGGGCAACGGGTCCGGGTTTTCCAAAACGCCCTCGCCCGGCAACACCGCGTGGCATTGAGCGCATTGCTCGACCGCGACGGCTTGCCCGGCCTGCGGGTCGCCGGATGTCTGGCCCATAGCGGCCGGGGCGACGATGGCGAGCGTTCCAGCCCCGACGATGATTTGTAGGATCTGCCTGTAACTCATTGGCGTTCGTGCACTCCCCCATGAACGTCGACAAGAAATGCTGAGGCGATTTCGAACGGATAGTCAGTTTGGCGCGACCGCTTTCCGGGCGCAACCGGCAACACACCTTAAAAGAGAAACGAGTTCAAGGTCGGTTTTGGGGGGACCTTAAGCCCGCTTCCAGCACGCCACCTCGTGGGCCTCGGCGGTGGTTGCCAGGTGCTGATCTTCCAGGGAGCAGCGATCCTCGGCCAGCGGGCATCGGGTCGAGAAACGGCAGCCCGCCGGGGGATTGCTCGGGCTCGGCAGGTCGCCCTCCAGAATGATGCGCTGGCGGGCTCGTTGCGCCTTGGGGTCGGGCAGGGGGATCGCCGTCATCAGCGCTTCGGTATAGGGGTGGCGCGGCCCGTCGAACAGGGCATCCGTCGTGGCCTGTTCGACGATGCGGCCCAGATACATCACCGCGACCCGGTCGGAGATGTGGCGCACGACGGACAAATCGTGGCTGATGAACAGATAGGTCAGCCCGAACTCCGCCTGCAGGTCCATCAGCAGGTTCAGGATCTGGGACCGCACCGAGACGTCGAGAGCCGAGACCGGCTCGTCGCAGACGATCAGGCGCGGCTCCGGCGCGATGGCGCGGGCGATCACGATGCGCTGGCGCTGGCCCCCGGAAAACTCGTTGGGCATCCGGTCGGCTTGCGCGGCGCTGAGACCGACCCGCTCCAGCACCTCGGCAACCCGGTCGCGCCGGTCGCGCGCGGTCAGGCCGGGCACCAGGCGCAGCGGCTCGCCAATGCTCTCGCCGATCGGCATGCGCGGGTTCAATGCGGAGAACGGATCCTGGAACACAAGCTGCATCTCGCGGCGGACCCGGCGCGGCACATCGCCCTTGGCGTCGAACACCGGCTCGCCGTCGAAGACCACCTGCCCGCCGGTCGATCTGGTCATGCCCATGACCGCCATGCCCGTGGTGGTCTTGCCGCAACCGCTTTCGCCGACCAGGGCAAGGGTCTCCCCGGCCCGCACGTTCAGCGTCACTCCATCGACCGCGCGCACCCACCCCTTGGGCCGACCCATCAGCCCGCCGCGAATGGGGAAGTGCACCGCCAGATCGTCGGTGGTCAGCAGCGGCGCGTCCGTCACGTCAGGCTCTCCACGGCATCGGCGTGGTGGCAGGCGGAACGGTGGCCCGGGCCGGCGAAGGGCTTCAGCGGCGGCTGGGTCGTCCGGCAGATATCGCTGGCCAGCGGGCATCGTGGCGCGAAGCGGCAGCCCGCCGGCCAGTTGGCAATGTCCGGCACCGTGCCGGGGATCGCCGCCAGCCGGGTCTTGCGCGCGCCGTCCAGTGTCGGGATCGAGCCCATGAGGAGGCGCGTATAGGGGTGCCCCTGCCGGTCGAACAGATCGTCGACATCAGCGGTTTCGACGGCGCGGCCGGCATACATCACCACCACCCGGTCGGCCATGTCGGCGACCACGCCCATATCGTGGGTGATCAGCAACAGCGCGGTGCCGGTTTCCTCGCGCAGCCGTTTCATCAGCTCCAGGATCTGGGCCTGGATGGTCACGTCCAGGGCGGTGGTCGGCTCGTCGGCGATCAGCAGGCGCGGCTCGCAGATCAGGGCCGTGGCGATCATGATGCGCTGGCACATGCCGCCGGAGAGCTCGAACGGGAACTGGTCGTACCGCGTTTCCGGGTTCGGGATGCCGACCTGGTTTAGCATGTCCAGGGCCGCTTGGCGCGCGCGCCGGCCGGACAGGCCGCGATGGATTTCGAGGCTCTCGGTGATCTGATGGCCGACCCGCATCAACGGGTTCAGCGACGAGGTCGGTTCCTGAAAGATCATGGCCATGGCGTCGCCGCGCAGCTTGGCCATGGCCGGTTCGTCCAGCGCGGTCAGATCCTGGTCTTCAAGCCGGATGTGCCCATCCGTGCGGCTGGCGACGCCGGGCAGCAGGCCCATCACGGCAAGCGCCGAGATCGATTTGCCGCAGCCACTCTCGCCCACCAGCGCGACGGTCTCGCCACGCCCGACCGACAGGCTCAACCCGTCGACGGTCGGCAGGCCGTTGATGGCGATGCCCAGCCCCTCGACCTCCAGGACGGGTGAGGTATCAGCCATCACCGCCGTCCGCACCCGTCGGCTCGCCGATCTCGACGCTCGCCCACGGAGACAAGGGGTGGGCCATGCCGCAATTCATGCCGGTGCGCGTGTCGCGTCTAACTGCGGAGGGCACGGCGAAGGCGACGGGGTAGAGCGTGTTTTCCACCACGCTGACCGGAAAGTCGCGGGCCAGGCGTCCGGCGATGCGCGGGTCGGCGGCGGCGTCGACAATGATGGTCGGCTGGCTGGCGTCCAATCGCGGATGGTGAAAGGCCGTCTCCAGATCCATGCCGAAATCGAGCTGATAGGACAGCAATTGCACCAAGGCAGGGAAGATCTGGCGGCCACCGGCCGCGCCGATGGCCAGGGCCGGCTTGCCGTCCCGCAAGCCGACCACTGGCGCCATGTTGGTCAGCGGCCGTTTGCCGGGCGCGATCGAATTCGGCTGACCGGGTCTCGGGTCGAACCACATCATGCCGTTGTTGAACAGAAACCCGCCGGACGGCGCCACGAACTTCGACCCGAAGCGCGACAGCAGCGTATTGGTCACCGAGACCATGGTGCCGTCGCGATCGACCACACTGACATGGGTCGTGCAGTCAGGGCCTGCGCCTTTGGGGTCGGCCGCGTGCCCCAGCTTGGTCAGGCGATGCTCATACGACCCCCGAATGGCCCTGGCATAGGCATGCGCCGCCTCCGGCCCCGGCAGCGTCTCGCGATCGACCGCCGGCATCAATTCGCCGAGATGGGTCAGGGCGCGCAGCAGCGAGGCACCACCATTCAGACCGCTGGCCGTCCGGATGTCCACGCCGCCATAGTCGAGACTGTCCGTCGTGGTCCAGCGTGCCTCGTAGTTCGCTAGGTCGGCCAGGCTCATGGCACAGCCGGCGGCCTGAAGATCGCGGACCAGGGCCTCGGCCAGATCGCCCTCGTAGAAGGCGCGCGGCCCCTGATCGGACAGCGCCTCCAGGAAGCGTTGCTTTTGGCGCATCGGCAGGTGGGATGGGCCGCCATTAGCGCCGCTGACCACTTTCGGCACTTGCCCGGATGGTAGGAACAGGGCGGCCGATTCGGGATAGCGCGCAAGGCCTGGTTGGTCGATCGACAGGGCCAGGGCGGCAAACCAGTCGATGCCCAGTCCCCGTTCCGCATGGGCGATCGAGGGCGCCAGCGCCTCGGCGAAACTGATCGTGCCGAACCGGTTCAGGGCCTCGGCCATGCCGGCGATCGTGCCCGGCACGCAGATCGATTCCGGGCCGATGATGTTGCGATCATCCTCAACCGCCGGCCAGTCGAACCATTCGCCGTCGCGCCCGCCGATGAGGCGATAGCGGGTGGTATCGAGATCGGCCGGTGCGACCAGCGAGAAATCGAGCGCGTCTACCGCGCCGGTGGCCCCGTCAGCCCGCAACAGAAAGCCGCCGCCGCCGATGCCGCTCAGCCACGGTTCGACGACGCTCAAGGTCAGGACCGTCGTGACCGCCGCGTCGATCGCGTTGCCGCCCCGCGCCAGCACGGCCGCGCCCGCCTCGGCCGCCAACCAGTTCTGCGCCGCGACCAGCCCGTGCTCGCTGGTCACGGCCGGCTTGTGGATCTGCCAGGTGGGCGCCTGCGCGCCGGTGAACGCGGTCATCAGGCAGACTCCGTACGGCGCGGGCCGATGGCGGCGGGAATGTCGCCGTCGACCTGAAACCGACCTAGATTGGGCGACTGGCGGTGCCAGTCGGCGATCTCCGAAGCCGTCGCCCACCAGGTCGACCCGACCGCCGCGATGTGGCCGATCAGGCGTTCCAGCATCATGATCCGCTGGCCGCGTCCGGAGATCCAGTCGTGGACGGTAGCCATGAACAGGCCGCCGAAGCGGTGCAGCCCGTCGAACTCCATCCGCCAGCTTTCCAGGACGGTGGCCGGTGATACCGGCGGGCTATTGTCATTGCCCCCGCCGACGAACTTGAAATAGATCGCATCGTCCAGCAGCCATTGCACGGGGATTTCGACGACGCCGTCGATCTCGTACGGGTGGTCGAAGCCCATCAGCGAACTGTCATAGGCGAGGCCGACCTCTTTCAGCCGCGCCAACATTGGCCGGGTCATTTCCCAGGCGGGCGAGCGAAATCCGACCGGCGGTTTGCCCGTCTGCCGTTCGAACAGGGCCAGCGATTTGTCGAGCGCGCGGGCGAACTCCGCGTCATCGCTTTCGGCCACGATCTCATGGAAATAGCCGTGCAGGCCGATCTCATGCCCCCGGTCGCGCAGTTCCGGCAGCAGGTCCGGGTAGCTTTCGGCAACCAGGCCCGGCACGTAGAAACTGCCTTTGATACCGTTCTGCTCGATCAGGTCAACAAGGCGCCAAAGGCCCTGGCGCGGCCCGAAGCGGCGTTGTTCGAGTTGGCCCAGGGTCGGCGGCATAGCGTCCCGGTGTTGCCAGCGATAGGGCACATCGGCATCGACGTCGACGGTGAACGCGGCGGCGCATGTGTATCCTTCAGGCCAGTCATAGGCCGGCCGTTTGGCGTCGTCGCTCATAGGGCCGCCTGCTTGTCCTGGTAGACTGCCAGCGAGCCGATGGAGTTGCCGCCATCCACCGCCAGCGTTGCACCGGTGATGTAGGCGGCCGCGTCGCTGGCGAGGAACAAGGCCGCATTGGCGGCGTCCTCCGGTCCGGATGCGCGGCCCAGCGGAATGGAGCCGGTAACGGCGTCCAGATGCGCGTCGGTCAGATGGCTGACTTCGCTACCGGCGGCGAAGCCCGGTTCGACCGCGTTCACCCGGATGCCGTATTCCGCCAGTTCGATCGCCAGCCCCTTGGTCAGACGGTCCAGCGCGGTCTTGGACACGCAATAGGGCACGACCGACCGGCGCATCTTGCGCGAGGCGCCGGACGAGACATTGACGATCGCGCCCTTGCGCCCGGTCTTGATCATCGACCTGGCCAGCGCCGTCGACAGCAGAAACGGTGCCCGCAGATTGATGTCCATGATCCGGTCCCAATCCTCGGGCGCGAGGTCCAAGAGGAAACCGCTGGGATAGATGCCGGCATTGTTGATCACGATGTCGGCGGCGCCCCATTCCGCTTCGATCAGCGTGGCCAGCTCCTTGATGCTGCCGGCCTCGCGCAGCTCGGTCGCATGGGTCGGCGGCCTCTCGGCGGTGTCCAACCCGTCCGCGAGCTCGGCCAGGGCATCGGCGCGATTGTCGCTGAGGCACAGGCGCGCGCCGGCCTTCGCGAAGGCCTCCGCGAACCAGCTTCCGAAGATGCCGGCGGCGCCGGTGATCACCACGCCTTTGCCGGCGAACTGGTCAGGGTCGACAAGGGGTTTGGTCACGTCATCTCCAGCTTCTGGGGTCGAGGCGGTCGCGCAGATGGTCGCCGATCAGGTTCACCGACAGGATCAGCAAGAACAGGCACACGCCGGGGAAGGTCGCGATCCACCAGGCGGTGGAGACATAGTTGCGGCCGGTCGACAGGATCGAGCCCCAGCTTGCGGTCGGCGGCTGTACGCCGAGGCCGAGGAAGGACAACCCGGATTCGAACAGCACCATCAGGCCGAACTCCAGGGTCGCCACAACCACCAGCGGCCCGATGATGTTCGGCAGAATGTGCCGCACCAGCAGGCGCGGCGTGCCGACATCCAGATGCCGGGCAAAGGCGACATAGGGCTGGCCGACCAACCCCAGTGTCTGGCCATAGGCGACGCGGGCGTAGCGCGGCCAGCGCGTGAAAGCGAGTACGATGATGACGTTCTGCAGGCCGGGGCCCAACACCGCGACGGTGATGATGGCCAGCAGGATCGCCGGGATCGACAGCACGATATCGACCAGGCGCATGATGATGGTCTCGACGATGCCCCGGTTCAGCGCCGCCACGATGCCCAGCACCGTGCCGAAGACGCTGGAGATCAAGACCGACAGCAGGGCGACGAATAGGGAGACCCGGGCGCCGTAGATGATTCGGGACAGCAGGTCTCGACCCAGCTCGTCCGAGCCGAGCCAAAAGACCTCGCCGCGTACTTCGGAGCCTGGGGCTCGCAGCCTGCCGAGCAGGTTCTGGGCGTCTGGATCGGCGGGTGCGAGCAACGGTGCGAACACCGCCATCAAGCAAAAGCCGGCGAAGATGACGATGAAGGGCAAAACGGGCCGCCAGGACCGGCGCCGCCGCGCCGGCCGGTCGGGGCCATCGTCCGGCGTCCGTCCCAGCATCGCCGCCAGCAGATTCACCGTTCGGCTGGTCATCGCGCCCGCTCCAGCCGGATGCGCGGGTCTACGACGCTGTAAAGCAGGTCAGCCAGCAGGTTCAGGCCGATGGCAACAAACGCGCCCAACAGCACGATCGCCTGCACCACCAGGAAGTCCCTGGCGGCGATCGCCTGGATGGCGGCCTGGCCCAGGCCTGGCCAGGCGAACACCGTCTCCACGATCACCGCGCCCGCCAGCAGGTTGCTGATTTCCAACGCCGCCACTGTGATCACGGGGATCGAGCCGTTGCGGATCAGATGGCGGAAGAACAGCCGTCTTGTGTTCACGCCCTTGGCCCGCGCGGTGCGCACATAGTCCTTACCGATCTCGTCGAGCACGGCCGTGCGGGCGACGCGCGCGAAGGTGGCCATGGTCAAGAGGCCGAGCGCGATCGACGGCATGATGATGCTCAAGGCGCTGCGCGCGCCCGACGGCGGCAGCCAGCCCAGCGTAACGCCAAACACCAGGATCAGCAGAATGCCCGACCAAAAGGTCGGCAGGCTTTGGCCGGCCAGGGCCACGCCCATGGCGGCGCGGGCATACCAGCGCTCGCGCTTCAGCCCCATGATCGCGCCGAGCGGCAGGCCGATGCCCAACGCCACCACCAACGCGCCACCCGCCAGCGCCAGCGTGTAGGGCACGCGCGCACTGATGATGGTCATGACCGGCACGTTCTGGACGATCGAGCGACCGAAATCGAAGGTCAGCAGGTCGCCCATATAGCTAAGATACTGCACGATCAGCGGCCGGTTGAAGCCCAGCGCCTCGCGCAGCGCATCGATGTCCTCCTGCGTCGCGCCCTCGGGCACCAGCAGCAGGGTCGGGTCGCCGGATAGGTGCTGAATGAAAAAGATCAGCGTCGCCACGCCCAAGAGCGCGATGACAGCCTGGATCAGCCGTTTGATCAGAAACGCTTGCACCGAAGGTCCAATAGGTCTGCGCCGCCGGCCTCTTGTTCAGGAAACCGGCGGCGCATGCCGTTGACGCAGCCGCTAGTCCGCCCAGGACATGCGGTTCAAGAACATGCTCTCGTTCGGCGTCGGCTGCCAGACGAGATCGCTGTCGACGCCGTAGAGGATGGCGGCCTGGTAGAGCGGCACCAGCGGCACCTGCTCGACCACCAGATTGTGGACCTGCTCGTAAGCCCCCATGCGCTCGTCCTCGTCCAACGTGCCGCGCGCGGTTTCCAACAGCGCGTTCATCTCGTCGTCGGACCAGGTCGACCAGTTCGACGAGCTGTGCAGCAGCGGGAACAGCACGCCGTCCGCATCCTGACAGGCACAGGACCAGCGGCCGAAGCTCATATCCGCCTGTTGGTCCGGGGCGCTTTGGGCTCGGGCGAGATAGGCCGCCATGTCGGTCATCTCGATCTCGACGTCAAAGCCCGCCTCGGTCAGCATCTGCTGCAGGGCCTGGACGATACGCTGGTCGAAGACCGGTGCGGTGGCGAAGCTCATCGGCTCCAGCGCCGCGTCGCCAACCTCAGCGATCAGCGCCCGGGCGCGGTCGATGTCGTAGCCATCGCGCTCGATGCCGTCGACCCAGCCGAAATGGGCCGGCGACAGCATTTGCGAGGTCGGCGCGTCGAAGCCGCCCAAGAGCCCGTCGATGATCAGCTGCGCATCGATCGCCGCGGCGATCGCCTCGCGCACCCTCGGGTCCGCCGTCGGGCCGACCTGGGTGTTCAGCTTCAGATAGCCGACGCGTTCGGTCAGGGCGAAGCGCGGCTCGACGCCGTCATTGGCATCCAACTGCAGGGCCAGGTCCGGGTCGATGGTGACGATCAGGTTGGCCTCGCCGGCCAGCAGGTTGGCGACGCGGGTCGCGGCGTCCGGCACGGCGCGGAATTCCGCGCGGGGGAAGAAGCCGGGCTCGCCCCAATAGCCGTCGAAGCGCTCGACGCTGACCTGCACGCCCCGGTCCCACTCGCCGAACTGGTAGGGTCCGGAGCCGACCGGCGCCTGGTTGAAGGCGTCGTCGCCGACCTCTTCGACATAGTGCTGCGGCACAATCGACAGCTTGACGAGCTGGGCCAGCAGGGCCGGGTAGGGGCCGTTGGTGGTGACGCGCACCTCGGTCGGGCTCAACGCCTCAGCACCGGTGATCTGGTTGTACTGACCAAGCTGGGGTGAGGCGAAGTCCGGGTCGGTGATGCGTTCGATGCTGTAGACCACATCGTCGGCCGTCAGCATCTCACCGTCGTGAAAGGCGACGTCATCGCGGATCGTGAAGATGACGGAACTGTCGTCCGCATAGGTCCAGTCGGTCGCCAGGTTGGGCACGATCTCGCCATCGTCCGTGCGGGTCAGCAACTGGTCGAAGATGTTGCGATAGACATAATAGCTGTCCGGGTTCCATTGCCGGTGCGGGTCCAGCGACGACGGCTCGTTCACCAGATCGATCACAAGCGTTTCGGGCTGGGCCATTCCGTCGGTGGACATGGCCGAGAGCGCAAACAGGCTGACGCCGGCGGCCAGCGCAAGGGTGCGGGCGTGTTTGGCAAAACTGGTCATTCTGAAACCTCCTGTTCAGTTCTTTCGTGGGTGTTGCGGGTTGGTGGTGAGTTGTTCGAACGGCTGGCGGCCGTCGGACGGGGGCGGCCTTGCCGGGTTGGCCGACGGTTTGGGCGCGGCCGTGGCTTGGGCCGGCGCGACGATTGGCAGGTCGCGGCTGAAAGCGAGGAATTCCCGCTCAACGGCCTCTTGCGAGGCCGCCAGCGCGTCTTGGATGGCGGGCGCCATGGCAGCGGCATCGTCGGCGACCGCGAACGCGCCGAATTTCGCCCAATAGGCGGCGCTTGGCGCCGTCCGTCCGGCCCGCTCCAAAAAGTTGTCCAGCCGGTCGGACAGATCCCAAAGCCGTGGCAGGGTGACTTGCAGCAATCGGTTGCCGGTCGCCTGCAGCATCAGGGCACGAACCTCGCGGGCCGCCTTCATGGCGCTGGATTTGGCGGCGGTTGACTGCGCTGGCCGCAATGCGGCGGCCATGTCCCGTTGACGGGCGATTTCGGTGGCGTCGGATGCGGTTGGTGTCGCCTGCGCCAATAACGGCTCCAGCGCGCGCCGCATTTCAAAGATATCGCGGATGCTGCCCAGCGTGATCGGCGCCACCAGGTATCCGCGCCGCGCCGCCGGTTCAACCCAGCCCTCCGCCTCCAGCCGGGCCAGGGCCGTTCGAACCGGCGCCTTGCCCAGGCCGAGCCGCCGGGCCATCGCCGACTCCGTGATCACGGCACCGGGCTCGATGTCGCAGCGCACGAACGCGTCGCGCAGCCTGGCATGGGCGAAATCGGCGAGCTTTCCAGCCTCGAACCGAACCGTCGTATCGAACGGGGATTGGCGATCAAGCATGACAGGTCAATTTATAAATCTGACATGTCAATTGAAGCAAGAGGAATCTGTTATTGTGGATCTCTCGACGGGTTTCGCGGGCGGGCCTTCATTGGCTGGTCTCGTGGTGTCGTTGCGCAGCGAGCAAGCCGTGACGCAGTGCCAGCCCCAAGTCATTCGGTGTGCGGCAACCTGCTACAGTCAGAGGGAACACTCGAAACGGGTGGTTGCTCTAAATCAACTGATTGTATACGATACTACAATCAAGGTCTGCGGGCTTAGCGTTCGCCGACTGGGCTGATGTTGGGCGGTCAACGATCGTGGCAGCAGCGTCACCAGCCAACGGTGATCCTGGGCGGCTGTCCGGCGGCCGGGGCGGGCTGTCCGTTGGCGTCCGGAACTGCTTGGCCGTTCAGGTGACAGGTCCGGATAGCGGCCTATTGTCACCGCGCCGGGATACAAGCCGAAACGGAACGAGGGTTGTCAATGCGCAGTGAGTGGCTGGTTAGCAAGACCCAGGCGGAATC
Source organism: Alphaproteobacteria bacterium (assembly GCA_028277405.1). Classification (GTDB taxonomy): domain Bacteria; phylum Pseudomonadota; class Alphaproteobacteria; order DSM-16000; family Inquilinaceae; genus JANQGH01. The sequence goes on from JANQGH010000059.1 coordinate 113,440, forward strand.
CGATACCGCCGTTATTGCGACCATGTACCCGCAAGCGACGGAGGCCGGTGCCGAGGTGTTGAAGCGCGGCGGCAATGCAGTCGACGCGGCGGTCGCGGCCGGCTTCGCGGTCGGCGTGGTCGAGCCGTTCAACAGCGGCCTCGGCGGCATCGCCGTCCTGGTCTGCTACGATCACGGCACCGGCGAGACCCATGTCTTCGACGGCACCGGCGTTCTGCCGGGCGCGATCAAGCCCGACCAGTTCACGATCGCCGATCGTGAGAGCCGCAGCGGCATCTATGGCTGGCCGATGGTCGAGGGGGACGTCAACAACACGGGCTATCTGACCCCTGCCGTACCGGGCATGCCCGGCTGTTTGCTCGACGCGCACGAGCGCTTCGGCCGGCTGCCGCGCCGGGACGTGTTGGAACCCGCGATCGGGTACGCCGAGGATGGCTATCCGATCGACTGGTATGTCGCGCTCGGCATGGCGGTCAACCAGACCCGCCTGCAGCAATTCCCGGAAAGTAAGCGGACATATTTTCGGCCTGATGGCTCGTGTTACCGCTGCGCGATGTTGGGGGTCGAGGGCGACGTTTTTCGCCAGCCCGATCTGGCGCGCAGCCTGCGCCTGCTGGCCGAGCAGGGGGCGGAGGTGTTCTATCGCGGCGAGATCGCCGAACGCATCGCCGAGGACATGGCCGCGAATGGGGGCCTGCTGCGCTACGAGGACCTCGCGGGCTACGAGGTTCGATACTCAAAAGGCGGCATCAGCGGCCAGTATCGCGACTATGAGATCGTCGGTGGCCTCGACAACACAGGCTTTCCGACCGTGATGCAGGCGCTGAACCTGCTGGAGGGCTTCGACCTCGCTGGCCTGGGCCAGGGTTCGGTCGAGGAACTGCATTTGATCGCCGAGGCCCAGCGTGCCGCGTTCACCGACCGGTTCGCCTATCTGGGCGATGCCGATGCCGTTCCCGTACCGCTCGACGGCATGCTGTCAAAATCCTATGCCGACGTCCGGCGCCGAGACATCGATCGCGCCCATGCGACGATCGGCACGCCGGCGGGTGACCCCTGGGCCTTCGACCCCAAAGCGCTGGGCGCCCCCTTGGCGCCGGCCGGCGGCGGCGACAGCCAGACGACCCATCTGACCGTGATCGACAAGGACCGGAACATGGTCTCGCTGTTGTCGACGCTGGGCCTTCATTTCGGCTCCGCCGTGGTCGCGCGGGATACCGGCATCGTGCTGAACAACGGCACGATGTGGTTCAACCCGGTGCCCGGATCGGTCAATTCCATCGCGCCGGGCCGGCGGGCCATGACGGCGGGCGCGCCGATCATCGTGCTGCGCGACGGCGAGCCGGTGATGACGGTGGGGTCGCCGGGCGGCCGCCGCGTGATCTCGTCGATCCTCCACACCATCATCAACGTGCTGGATCACCGCATGGGGCCACAGGACGCGGTGTCGACCGTGCGCGTGCACAGCGAGGACGAGACGACGGTCGTCGATGCGCGCCTGGCGCCGGAGACGATGGGGGCGCTGCGCGACAGGGGCCATCGCCTCGATGTGCGCGAGGAAACCTTTTCGACGACCTATTTCGGCCGCCCCAACGCCGTGGTGGTCGATCCTGACACCGGCCGGCTGCAAGGCGGCGTCAACGCGCTGAAACCGGCCCTCGCGATCGGTCTTTGATGGGGATCATCCGCAAGGGCTAGTAGGTGGCCCGGCCGCCGGACAAGTCGAAAACAGCGCCGGTTGTGAAGGAGTTCTCGGCTGAGGCCAGCCACGCCACCATGGCGGCCGCCTCGTCCACCTCCAAGAACCGCCCGCGCGGGATGCGGGACAGCATGTAGTCGATGTGTTCCTGGCTCATCTGGTCGAAAATACGGGTGCGGGCGGCGGCGGGCGTCACGCAATTGACCGCGATGTTGGCGCCGGCCAGTTCCTTGCCCAGGCTTTTGGTCAGGGCGATGACGCCGGCCTTGGCCGCGGAATAGGCGGCAGCATTCGGGTTGCCCTCCTTGCCGGCGATCGAGGCGATGTTGACGATGCGGCCGTAATCGCGCGCGACCATGAACGGGCTGACCGCCCGGCAGCAGTAGAAGACACCGTTCAGATCGATATCGATAACCCGCCGCCAGTCGTCCAGGCCATAGTCCGCGACGGGCACGGTCGGCCCGGCGATGCCGGCACTGGTCACCAGAATGTCGATCGCGCCATGGGCCGCGTTTGTGGCCTCCGCCTCGCGGGCGACCGCAGCGGCGTCGGTGACGTCGATCATCGCGGTCGCGACGTTCGCGCCACCGGCGCGTAGGCCGTCTGCCGATTGCTCCAGCAGATCACCGTCGACATCCCACAGCACCACGGTTGCGCCGGAGCGCGCGAAGCGCTTTGCGATGGCCAGCCCGATGCCCTGCGCGCCACCGGTGACGATCGCGACGCGTCCGGAAAGGTCGATCTGGTTCATTGGGTTCGTCCGTTCTTGTCCAGCCCTCGAGGCCACGCTGTCTTGCCAGGGCTAGGCGGCGGGGTAAACCGTTGCCTTGGGGGTGAAGCTCACGCCATCATCCATCGGGAACATCGGCCGGGCGCAGATCGTGTGGCCCAGGGTCGGCAGGTTCGCCGAGGTGGCGCCGGGGATATCGATGTTGAAGTTCTGGTCCACCCAGGCGTCGTACATCGGGTATTCCGTATGCGGCGACTTCACCACGGTGACGTCGAAATCCTGCGGGTTGAGCCCGCTGGCGTAATACATCGCGCGATCGAACAGGCTGACCGCCCGGCTCATCACCACGACCGTCAGGCTGCCACCGTTCGGAATGGCGATGACAAGGATCGCGGTTGGCCCGGCATCCAGCGGCATGCCCATCGTCTCCAACCGCGCCCGGCCATTGGTCAGCGTGGTGACGGTGGCCTCGACGGCCAGGGGCCGGAACCGGTCCGGGTCCGTCTCGCCGCCGAGCGTGACCTGGATCGTCGCGCCCACGCCCGCCGCGTGCGCTGTGGCGGCAGCGCCCGCATCGACGATTTGGGCCAGGCAGCGCCTGGGAAACGCCGCCTCGATCAGCGCGCGGATGATCAGATTGCTGTCGCCGGACGCCCCGGACGAGGTGGCGTCGGCCGCGTCGGTGAAGGCCACGGGGCCGGTCATGTGGCGCGCCTGTTCGATCGCCATCGCCAGCGAGATGAACTTGCCCTGCAGCCGATGGCGCCGGTCCCAGAATCGCTGCGCCAGGCCTTCGGCCTCTTGAGCCGGCAATTCCGCCGAGCCGTCGAACGTCAGCAGCACCTGGCTGCACAGTTCCGGCACGTCGGTGAACGGATTACCGATCATAATGCCGGCCGCCAGCGCCTTTCCGCTGCGTTCGAGAAGCTGGGCCTCGCGGATCAGATCGCCGTAACAGCCGGTCTTGGTGATGCATTCGTCGCCGCGCACCAGGGCCGGGATCGGCACGCGGACGATGCCCGGCCTCAGACCTTCGTCGATGATCCGTAGCAGCAGCCGCGCGGCGCGCTGGCCGGTGTCCGCGAAATCGACATGTGGATAGGTGTGATAGATCGCAAGGCCGTTGATCTGGCGGATCATGCGGTCTGTCAGGATGCCGTGGAGGTCAAGGGAGATGACGATCGGCATGTCGGGGCCGACCCGCCGCCGCACCTCGCTCAGCAAGAACCCTTCCGGGTCCAGTTCACCCGAAGCGCCCATGGCCCCGTGCAGGCAGAAATAGACCGCGTCGATGCCGTCGAGATTGGCGTCGATATGGGCCAGGCACTCCGCCGACAATTGTTGCCAGCCCTCGGCGGACAAGAGGCCGGCGCTGCCTGCCCTGGCGCCGAACGCAGGCACCACCTCGACGTCGTCCCTAGCATCGAAGATGGTCAGCGCGCCGCCGATCTCCGTATTCAGGCCGCGTTGGTCCAACAGCGCGTCGCCATGCTGGATCGAGAAGTTCTCGTACTGGGACGGCTTGGGGTTGAAGGACGAGATCTCCTGCTTGCATTCGACGATCAGGATTCTGGTCATGGTGACACGGCCTCGTTTGGCTGGTTGTCGGGCAAAGGCTCGCGGGGGAGGGATCCGTCGGCGGCCAGATGGCAGGCGACAAGGCGGCCGTCCTTCAGGGGCGCCAAAGGCGGATCGACGGTGCGGCACCGGTCTTCGGCATAGGCGCAACGCGGCGCGAACCGGCAGCCCTTCGGGATGCCCAGCGGGTCGGGCACGTCGCCCTTCAACTGATGGCGCCGCCTCGGCGCCCTGGGGTGCGGCGCCGGCACGGCGGACAACAGCGCCCGCGTATAGGGATGGACGGGGTTGGCGAACAGGGCGTCCGACTCGGCGATTTCGACCAGACGGCCCAGATACATCACCGCGATCCGGTCCGAGATATGGCGGACGACCGCCAGATTGTGGCTGATGAACAGATAGGTCAGGCTGAGATCGCGCTGCAGGTCCTGCAACAGATTGACGATCTGCGCCTGTACCGAGACGTCGAGGGCCGACACGACCTCGTCGCAGACCAGGAAGTTGGGATGCAAGGCCAGCGACCGGGCAATGCCGATGCGCTGGCGCTGCCCGCCGGAAAACTCATGGGGAAACCGGTTGACCGCGTCGCGCGGCAGGCTGACCAGGTCCAGCATTTCGGCCACACGCCGGGCCCGGTCGCGCCGGTCGCCGATATCGTGGATGCGATAGGCCTCGCCGATGATCGATCCGACCGACAGGCGCGGGTTCAACGAGCCGAACGGGTCCTGGAAGATGATCTGAAGCTGCCGACGGCGCGTCCGCATCGCCTTGACGTCGAGGGCCGTCAGCTCAGTCCCCTCGTGAAAGATCTCACCTCCGGTCGGCTCGATCAGCCGCAGCAACAGCCGGCCGGTGGTCGATTTCCCGCAGCCGGACTCGCCGACCAGCCCCAAAGTCTCGCCGCGCCGGATGGTGAAGTCGATCCCGTCCACCGCGCGAACCGTGCCCTTAGTGCCCAGGCCCAGCGGGCCGCCACCGCGCAGCGGAAAATGCTTGGCCAGCCCCTTGGCCTCGATGATCGGCGGTGCGGTCGCCATCAGGCCGCCCCCGGCAGGTCGGCGGATGACGGCAGCGCATAGCCGAACGGTTCCATGCAGGCGACGCCATGATCCTCCGCGATGGGCATGACCGGTGGCGCCAGGGTCTTGCACACGGCGCGGGCGACCGGGCAGCGCGACGCGAACCGGCAGCCGGGCGGCATGGCCCCTACCGTGGGCACGCTGCCGTCGATCGTTGTCAGACGCTCGCGCCGGCTTTCGATGGTTGGGATCGAGGCGAGCAGGGCCTTGGTATAGGGGTGCCTGGGGTCGTCGAAGATGCTGTCCACCGGTGCCAGTTCGGCGACGCGTCCGGCATAGAGCACCATGACCCGGTGAGCCATTTCGGCGACGACACCCAGATCGTGGGTGATCAGGATCAGCGCCATGCCCATGTCGGCCTGAAGCTGGCGCAGCAGGTCGAGGATTTGCGCCTGGATCGTCACGTCCAGCGCCGTCGTCGGTTCGTCGGCAATCAGGATGCGGGCGTTCGCCGCCAGCGCGATGGCAATCATGACCCGCTGGCGCATGCCGCCGGACAGTTCGTGCGGATAGGCCCGCAGGCGTTCGGCCGGGGAGGAGATTTCCACCCGCTCCAGCAACCGCACCGCTTCCCGGTTTGCCTCGCGCCCGGTCATGCGGCGACGGCGGACCAGAACCTCCTCGATTTGCTGGCCGATGCGCATCACCGGGTTCAGCGAGGTCATCGGTTCCTGAAAGATCATCGCCATGTCGCGTCCGCGCCGGTCGCGCCAGGCCTTGTTGGACAGGTTTGTCAGCACCGTTTCGCCCAGCCTGACCGTGCCGGCGGTCCGCACGATCGATCGCGGCAACAGGTTCATCAGGGTCAGTGCCAGCATGCTCTTGCCCGACCCCGACTCGCCGACAATGCCGATGACCTCGCCCGGCGATACCGTGAAGCTGACATCCTCCAGGATGGTCAGCCGGCGCCGCGCCGGGCCTGTCGCCGTCGACAGCGCCTCGACCGTCAGCAAGGGCGGCTTTTGGGAGAGTGGCACGCCGGTCATCGCTCAACCCGCATGCGGGGGTCGAGCACATCGCGCAGCCCGTCGCCCAGCAGGTTCAGGCCCAGGACCACGACGAAGATCGCGACGCCGGGGAAGATCGTGACCCAGGGCGCCTCGACCATGAAGTCGCGCCCGTTGGCGATGATGTTGCCGAAGCTGGGCGCCGGCGGCGGCGGCCCGACGCCGATATAGGACAGCACCGCCTCGGCCAGGATCGCGATCGCGAAGACATAGGTCAGGCGCACGATCAGCGGCGCGATGGAGTTCAGCAAGACGTGCACGAACAGGATGCGCATATCGCGGGCCCCCAGCGCCCTTGCGGCCTCGACATACTCCATCTCGCGCACGACCAGCACCGAGGCGCGCACGATGCGCGCGGTGTGCGGCGTCGTGGCCAGCGAGAGGGCGATCACCACATTGGTGACGGAGGCGCCGAGGGTCGCGCTGACGGCAATGGCCAGCAGGATGGCGGGAAAGGCCATCCAGGCGTCCATCAGGCGCATGACCGGGTTGTCCAGCGCCCGGAAATAGCCGGCACAGCCGCCGATCAGCGTGCCGAAAATGCCCGTAGCCAGGACCACCAGAAAGCCGATTTCCAGCGACAGGCGGCCGCCATAGATGACCCGACTGAGAACGTCGCGGCCGAAATGGTCGGTGCCGAACCAGTGCTCGGCGCTGGGCGGCAACAGGCGGGCGCGAAAGTTGCTTTCAAGCGGATCGTAGGGCGCGACGAGCGGGGCGAACACGGCCAACAAGGTGATGATCGCCACCAGCCCGCCGCCCAGCGCGATCGACCGGTTGGCGACAAGCCGGACGAGCAGGGTTCGCAGGCGGTTGGCGTGCGGGGCCAGCCCTTCCACGGCGTTCAATCGACCGTCAGCCATATCGCACCCTCGGATCGATCAGGGCATAAAGCAGATCGACGATCAGGTTGATGACCAGGTAGATAACCGCGAGCATCAGCAACCCACCCTGGATGACGGGGAAGTCCCGGCTCAAGATCGCGCCGATGATCAGGCGGCCCAGCCCGGGCAGGAAAAAGACCTGTTCGACGACGACCGCACCGCCTAAGAGGCCGCCGGCGATCACCCCGGTGACGGTCAGGATGGGCACCAGGGCGTTGGGCAGGGCGTGGCGCAGAACCACGAAGGAATGGCTCAAGCCCTTGGCGTCGGCGGTGCGCACATAGTCCTGGCGCAACACGTCGAGCATGGCCGAGCGTGTCATGCGGGCGATGAAGCCGATCTGGGTGACGGTCAAGGTGAAGGCCGGCAGGGCCATCGAACGGGCCCAGCCGACAAAATCCTCGGTGATCGGCACATAGCCGCCGGAGGGCAGCCAGCCAAGTTGAACGGCGAACACCACGATCAGCACCAGGCCCAGCCAGAAATCCGGGATCGACAGTCCCAGGAGGGCAATGGCCATGATCGACTGGTCGCCCCAGCGCTGATGGTTGACCGCCGCCAGCGAGCCCAGAAGGATGCCGAACAGCACGGCGAAGAACAGCGCCAAGGCTGCCAGCGACAGGGTGATGGGCAAGCGTTCCAGGATCGCGTCGGCCACGCTGCGCCGCAGCAGGATCGACTGGCCCAAATCGCCGCTGAGCACGCGTTCGTACCAGCTCAGCATCTGGCTCCAGATCGGCTGATCCAGGCCCAACTGACGGCGCAGATTTTCGATCTGTTCCGGGGTCGCGCTGGCGTCGAGAAAGACCGATGCCGGGTCGCCGGGCACCAGCCAGATCAGCGCGAAGGTCATAAGCGATACCAGGATCAACACCGGTATCGACGACAGCAGGCGGCGCAGAACAAAACTCAGCATGACACCTGCCCTAAAGCCGAAGATGAGGCGGCGGACGGCATAGCAATCGTCCCGTCCGCCGCCGACGTCACAAACCTACTGGTTGAGCTGGACGCCCCACATCCGAGGGATGCGATAGGGTACGAAGTTCTCCAACTCATCCGCGCTGACCTGGAACAAGCCGTAATTGCCGGCCTTGATGGCCACGGCGTCGTCATACATGTGCTGCTGGAACTCAGCGAAGATCGCCGCTCTGTCATCGGGATCCATTGCCGTGGTCAGCTCTTGGTAGAGCCGGTTGATCTCCGGATCGTCGGCCTGCATCGACACGCCGTCGACCCATGGCGCGATCACCGAGGCCGGTCCCTCGAACGGCTCGATGCCGAAGCCGTGGGCCCAGAAATGCCAGCCGTCGGGCGTAAAGCCGATCTGCGAAACCGTCGGCCAGTCGGCCACGCTCAGCTCGACATCGACGCCGATCTGCGCGAGGCGCTGCTGGACCACCGTGGCAGTGTCGACGTTGGGCCGGCCATTGTCCACGATGAAGGTCAGGGTCTCGCCGTCATAGCTGGAATTCGCCAGATGCTCGCGGGCCGCGTCCAGGTCCGCCACATTGTACTGATCCAACGCGGCATCGTTGTAGAAGGGCGAGTTCGGGAACAGCCAGCCACCATCGATCTGGTAGATGTCGGGGCGGGAGATCGCCATGATCTCTTCCATGTCCAGCGCGGCCATGACCGCGCGGCGAAACTCCGGATCGTTGGTCGGCGCCTGGGCGTGGTTGAACTTGATCACCTGGAAGGCGAAGGGCAGGACGTTGTGGACGGTGTAGGCGTCGTTTTCCGCCAGCCGGCCCGCGCTTGGCCCGTCGACCGTCTCGACCACATGCGCCTCGCCTGACTCCAACGCCGCCACGCGGCTGCCCGCCTCCGGCATGAACAGGAAGGTTACGCTGTCGATCGACACCTCCTTGGCGCCGGCCAGGCCGTCGCGCTCGGAGTAGTTGGGGTTCACCGAGTAATCGTCGAAGCGTTCGAGGCGGACGAAGCTATCCGGCTGGTACTCGACAAAACGAAACGGCCCGGTGCCGATATAGTCGACCTCGTTGGCGCCCAGCGCCGCCTGTTCCGCCGTATAGATCGCGATCGGCGCGCGCGGGGAGGACAGATTGTCCAGGAATGTCGACTGGACCTCCGACAAGGTCACCGTGACCTCATGGTCCCCCGTCGCCTCGATCGAGTCGATCGCGCTCAGAAGGGTCGAGGACGCGCCGATCTCGCGATAGCGCTCCAGCGAGGCGACGACGTCTTCCGCGTCCATGACGGTGCCGTCATGGAAGTTGACGCCCTCGCGAAGCTGAAAGACATACGTCAGGCCATCCTCTGAGATCTCCAGGCTTTCCGCCAGGTCCGGCACGGGCACCGCGTTTTCGTCTCGGGCAAACAGCGTCTCGTAGATGTGCAGGTTCACGTTCCGCGCCGCCTGAGCGGACGTCACGTGGGCGTCCAGCGACGGTGGTGCCTGTGTCTGGGCAATGACGACGTCACCGCCTTGCTGGGCGTTGGCCGTCACCGCCAGGCCGCTTGCCGCCAGTCCGCCGACGAGAGCGAGTTGCAGTATGCGTGCATTCATTTCCAACACTCCTCCTCAGTTCGGCCGGCCCGTCGAATCGGGCCGGCGGGTCGCCGTCGCCCTTGGCCTCAGGGCTTGACGAGGAACTCCTCGATGACGGCGTCGTTCGGAACGACTCCCAGGCCTGGTTCCGTTGGCAGGTACGCAAAGCCGTCTTCGATCCGGACGGCTTGGCGTGCGAGATGGCGGGAGATTTCACTGGGCTCGACGCAGTACTCCATGACGAACGCGTTGGGGATCGCGCACAGAAAGTGCAGCGACGCCGCCGTGTTGATGTCCGTCGTGAAGTTATGGTTGCAGACCTTGCGCCCGCGGCTGGCCGCGTAGGCGGCGATCTGCATCGCCTGGGTGAAACCGCAGCGTGTCAGATCGATCTGAACAACGTCGATTTGGCCTTCGTCGATCAATCGTTCGAAGCCGACGCGGGTGCATTCCTCCTCGCCGGCGGCGATGGCTTGGCTACAGGCCCGCGATACCTTGCCGTAGCCGGCATAGTCGTCGGGATGCAGCGGCTCTTCGATCCAGCACAGGCGATAGGGTTCGAACAGCTGGGCCCGGCGGATGGTCGTCTTGGCGTCCCAGACCAGACCGACATCCAGCATGAAATCGACCTTGTCGCCGACCGCCTTGCGGATGGCCTCGACGTAGGCAAGGTCCGTGACTTCGTCGGCGCCAAACGGCTCCCAGCCGAACTTGACGCCGGTGTGGCCCGTGTCCACGGCCGCCCTGGCGCGCGCCACCGTGTCCTCGATCGAGAACTGAAACATGTTCGATGAATAGACCCGCATGCGGTCGCGCATGGCGCCGCCAAGCAGGTCGGCGATGGGCTTGCCAAGGGCCTGGCCCTTGATGTCCCAAAGCGCGATGTCGATGCCCGCCATGGCCTGGATCACGGCGCCGTTGCGGCCGTAATAGAGCGTCGACTGGTACATCTTTTCCCAAAGGCGCGCGGTGTCGAGCGGGTCTTCGCCGATCAGGAGGCTCTTCAGACCGGTGACGAGCTTGTGGGAGTAAGGCGCCTCGATGATCGCGCGCGTGACGGACGGGCAGCCATCCACCTCGCCCCAGCCGACGATGCCGGCATCCGTTGTCACGCGGACCAAGAGCGCGTCTTGCGAACTGTCCGTCCGCTCCTGAATGACCGGAAGGCGGAGATACAGCGCCTCGACATCGGTGATTTTCATCTCGCTTCCTTCACTGGTCGGCGGTCCGTTGAAACGCGCTCAAATGCGGCCGTCGGGCGCTTCGAAAATCTCGGGTTCGTAGTCGACCATCGTCACCGCGACCACGTCGCCACGGCTGACCCGGCCCGGCCCGGCGGCCATCCACAACACGCCGGATCGGCCGTAGGCGACCGCCATGGGCGCGTGGTCGATGTCTTCGACGAAGTGCAGCGTTCCGGCCGTCGCGCCGGCCTCGACGGTGTCGCCGGTGCGGTGGCGCGGCTCGAAAACGCCTGCCGCCGGCGCGAAGCTGTAATGGCTGAGATCGGGCACCATCATATGTCGGGTCGGTGATGCCGGTGGGTCTTCGCTCTGCAGCATGCCCAGATGCGCCAGCACGCCGCGCAGTCCGCGATGGGCGACCGCGACGCCCTCGACATTGACCCGGCCCCATCCGCCAAGTTCGGTGCCGAGCGACAACAGGCCGCGCCGCTCGACGGCCGACGTCAGGGTCGCGCCTTCGTCGACGCCGCTGAACACGACGTTGTAGGGCGCGCCAAAGGCCTCGGCGAGCGCAAGCGTCCGAGCGCGAACGTCGGCGTCGGCCAGGTGGTGCATGTTGGTCGACAGAGCCGCGTCCATCGAATGGCCGGCGGTGTGCAGATCCACCGAGACGTCGACATGGGGCAGGATCTCGCTGTCGATGAAGTGGGCCAGCATTTCCGCGAAGGTGCCGCGCGGGTCGCCGGGAAAGCAGCGGTTCAGGTCCTTGCCGTCGATCGGCGTCAGGCGCGTGTCGGCGATCACGGCCGGCACGTTGACCGCCGGCATCATGATGACGCGGCCCTTGATCTCTTCCGGCCGAAGGCTGCGCGCCAGGGCGGAGACGGCGATCTGCCCCTCATACTCATCGCCATGGACGCCGCCGGTGAACAGCACGGTCGGGCCAGCGCCGCGCGCAACCGTAACGATCGGAATTTCCACGACGCCCCAGCCGGAGTTGTTGCGCGACTGCGGCGCGCGCAGGTACGCGGCCTGGCGCCCCTCGGCCGAGAAATCCAATGGATTGGGAATGCGACTCTGCTGACTGGTCGACGCCGTCACCGCGCTTCAAGCCCCCCTAAACGCCGGCGATCGTTTCAATCGATTGCCTGATTGGATCATATGATTGTATACTATTATTCAAATGGCAAGAGTGAATCTTCGTATGGGTCACGATCGGCCGGACATCGTCGGTGGCGCACCATTGCCCCGATGCCTGGAAAACCGCGGACTGTTGTGGAGCGGGGCGTTGTGGTAGAGGCTGACCAACCGCAGTTCAGATCAGCGTCGCGATCCGCGAGACCCCGTAAAGACCGACCATGAACCTTCGACCGACGACATGGATCAGCCCTTGACCGGCGCAACGAAGAACTCAAGGCGGGTGCGCGATCTCGAAGACGTCGATGGTGCGCAGGACGAGGCGCTTGACGATACCTGGACCAACGTCAAGCCGCGCACGATGGTCGATCATGCCATCGACGCGATCATCGAGGGGGCCGCCCGCGGCTTGATCCTGCCTGGCGAACGCATCGTGGAGAGCGAACTGTCAGCCCGTTTGGGCATGAGCCGGGTGCCGATGCGCGAGGCGTTCCGCACGCTGGCCAGCCAGGGCGTGCTGACGATCGAACCCTATAAGGGCATCCGGCTGATGCCGGTCACGTCGGAACGGGTGGAGCAGCTTCAGGATGCGCGCATCGCCTTGGAGACCCGCGCCGCCACCCAGGCCATTTCAAAAGGCAACAACAAGAAGAAACAGGTCGACCAGCTTCACCGGCTTGTCGACGTCATGGAGCTAATGGCCACGCGCCAGGACGCCTATGGCTTTGCCATGGCCGATACGGACTTCCACAGGCATCTGGTCCGCCTCAGCGGTAACCCGGTCTTGAGCCAGCTTTGGGAATCCCTGGCGCTGCAACTGACGATCATTTTCGGCCTGTCGACGCTCGACAAGACCATGAACCGGATCATGGAAGAACACACGACGCTGATCGACGTTTTCGTGCGCGGCCGGATCGAGGAGATCCAGGACGAGTTGGAAGACCACATTCTGCGGCAGACCCACGAGATCGATTTCGAGCGGGTCATCTCCGACCAGCGGAAGGTCAAGCGCCGTTAGGCGAGCGCGCGGCCGAAGACCCGGCCGTTCTAGCTGCGCCCCGCGCGGATCCGGCGCCACACCGGCTGGATGCCCAGGGTGACGATCGGGACCAAGACCGCGCCGATGACAAGACCGAAGATCGCCGACCCGAGGGCAGAGGTCAGCCAGGCGGCAAAGGCGCCGATGGCGGGCAGGGCCAGTTCGGCGGCATGGGCGAGATCGTGAATGGCGTGCTGCAGGCCGCCATAGCCCAGCTCTTCCAGCCCATGGGTCAGGATGCCGCCGCCGACCCAGACCATGGCGACGGTACCGATGATCGACAGCGTTTTTAGAAAGGTCGGCATGCCGGTCACCATGCCGCGCCCGAGCGCCTGGATCGCGGGCCCAATCGGTGTTCGCGGCTTGCCCGCCGCCAGCGCCAGCCCGACATCGTCAGCCTTCACGATCAGGGCAACCGCGCCGTAGACGGCGATCGTGACACCGGCGCCGACGATCGCCAGAACGACCGCCTGCATCCAGAAATCGGCTTCCGGTATCGCCGACAGCGTGATCGCCATGATCTCCGCCGACAGGATGAAATCCGTCTTGATGGCGCCGGCAACGGTCTTGTCCTCGAAGACCTGCGGGTCGCTTTCGGCGTCGATACCTTCGTCGGCGTGCCCATGGGCTTTGTGCGGGAATAGCGCCTCGTGGATCTTCTCCGCGCCCTCGAAGCACAGAAACAGTCCGCCGAACATCAGCAAAGGCGTGATCGCCCACGGGGCCAAGAGGCTCAAGGCCAGTGCGATGGGCAGCAATATCAGCAGCTTGTTGCGCAGCGATCCGCGCGCGATGCGCCAGACGATCGGCAGTTCGCGCGCCGGCGAAACGCCGATCACATAACGCGGCGTGACGGCGGCGTCATCGATCAAGACGCCCGCCGACTTGACCCCGGCCTTGACGGTCATCGTGGCGACGTCGTCCAGCGATGCCGCCGCCGCCCGCGCGATCACGGCGACATCGTCAAGCAGTGCGATCAGCCCACTACTCACATTCGCCTCCGACCTGACTGCCTGGGTGAATGTCGTCGCGCAGGACCTATGGTGGCGCGGACACTGAGGCAGACTAGGCGATCGCGGTCAGGTCGAGAAGCGATTTGCGCGCGTCGGCGCGCGCCCTTGACGGTGGTTTCACGGCCGCTTCGCGAGCGGCATCCGTGTCAAAGGGCGACTTCGGTGGCCTTGCCGCGCTCCTTGGCCAGCTTCGCCGCCACAGAGGCGACGGCCAGGTCTTGCAGGCCGACACCGGTGCCGTCGAACAGGGTGATCTCGTCGTCCGACGTACGCCCCGGATGCCCGCGATTGATCACCATCCCGATGGGCGTGATGTCGGTGTCCGCGATCAGCCCGGCCGCGATCGCGTGCTGCGTCTCGCCGATCGAGACCGACTGGGCGATCTCGTCGGTGAACAGGGTCGCGGCCGCGACCAGCGCGGGGTCGACCTCCTGCTTGCCCTTGGTATCCGTGCCCATGCAGGCGATGTGGGTGCCGGGCTTGATCCAGCCCTTCATCAACAGGGGCTCGAACGAAGACGAGATCGTGATGATGACATCGGCTGTTTGGCCAAGCCGTTCGCGGTCCACCGCCTCAAACGGCAGGCCAACCTCTTCTGCGACTTGGGCCAGACGCGGCAGCATGTCCGGGTGATAGTTCCAGGCAACGACCTTTTCGAACGGTCGCTGTTCGACGGCGGCGCGAAGCTGATAGGCGGCCTGGTGGCCGGCGCCGACCATGCCGAGAACCCGCGCGTCCGGGCGGGCGAGATGGGCAATCGAAACGGCGCTGGAGGCGGCGGTGCGCAAGGCCGTGAGATGGTTGCCCGCCACCACGGCGTCGAGCTGTCCGGTATCCGGGTCGAACAGCAGAACGGTCGATTGGTGGTTGGCCAAGCCGTTGGCCGCGTTCCCAGGCCAGTAGCCGCCGGACTTGACGCCCAGCACCAGGCCAGCCCTGTCAAAGCCGGACTTGAAGCCGTAAAGCGCGTCGGCATGGCCGATCGCCTCGCGCACCACAGGGAAGTTGTAGGCGTCGTCCCTGGCCATGGCAGCGAAGATGTTTTCAATCGCCGCGAACGCCTCGGCCCGACCGACCACCTCGCCGCACGCTTCCTCCGATACGATCAGCACCGCTCAGCCCCTTCGTTGGATCAATAAGCTTTGCCGCGCGCGGTGATCGGCCAGACCGTTTCGACCTTGCCGTTGCGCACGCCGACATACCAGTCATGGACGTTGCAGGTCGGGTCACAGTGCCCGGGTACCAGCCTCAGCTTGTCGTTCACCTTCAACAGCCCGTCAGGGTCCGCGATGACGCCGTGCTCGTCGGAGCATTTGACATATTCGACATCGTCGCGGCCGAAGATCACCGGCAGGCCGCTGTCCACCGACTGTGCCTTCAGCCCCGCGTCGCAGATCGCCTTGTCGGCCTTCGCATGGCTCATGACCGAGGTCAGGATGAAGAGCGCGTTTTCCCACTCGCCCTGGTCGATCCGGTTGCCGTCCTTGTCCAGGATCCGGCCGTAGTCGGCATCCATGAAGGCGTACGAGCCGCACTGCAGCTCGTTATAGACGCCCGAGTTGCCTTCGAAGTAATAGGAACCCGTGCCCCCGCCGCCGACGATGTCGCACGCCAGCCCTTCTTCCTTCAGCGCGTCGACCGCGTCCCGCACCATCGCGACCGCGATGTCGATCTTGGCCTTGCGGTCTTCGTAGCTGTCCAGGTGCTGCATGGCGCCCTGATAGGCCTGAAGGCCGGAGAATGTGAGGCCCGGCGCGGCGTCGATCGCCTTGGCGATGGCCACGACCTCCGGCGTGGTCGTCACGCCGCAGCGGCCGGCCCCGCAATCGATCTCCACCAGGCATTCGATCTCGGTTCCATGCCTCTGGGTGGCGGCCGAGAGGCCGGCGACATTCTCGATATCGTCGACACAGCAGATCGCCCGTGCCCCGAGCTTCGGCAGCCGCGCCAGACGGTCGATCTTGGCCGGGTCGCGCACCTGGTTGGAGACCAGAATGTCGGTCACGCCGGCACGGGCGAAGGCCTCCGCCTCCGACACCTTCTGACAGCAGATCCCGCAAGCATCGCCATGGGCGATCTGATAGTGGGCGACGTCGGCCGATTTGTGCATCTTGCCATGCACCCGATGACGCACACCCATCTCCGCCGCCAGGTTCCGCATCTTCGCGACGTTGCGCTCGAGCGCGTCCAGATCGACGACCAGGCAGGGCGTCTGGATGTCCGCTTCGTCCATGCCGACCGCGGCCGGCACGTCATAGCCGACATCGCGGTACTGGAAGGATTGATGATGGTTCATTGGATCGTCCTCCACATGGATGGTCAGGCCCTCATCCAGGGCAGCGTGTCCAGATCGACATTGCCGCCGGTGATGATCACGCCGACCCGCTTGCCGGCGAAGACCTCCCTGTTCTTCAAGATCGTGGCCAGCGGCACGGCGCAGCTCGGCTCCATGACGATCTTCATGCGCTGCCAGGTCAGCTTCATCGCATCGATGATCTGGTCCTCGGTGGCGGTCAGGATGTCGGTGACGTGTCTGCTGACGAAATGCCAGGTCAGTTCCTTAAGCGGCACTTTCAGCCCGTCGGCGATCGTCTGGGGCGCGTCGTCCGCGATGATGTGGCCGGCCTTGAACGAGCGGTAGGCGTCGTCGGCGTTTTTCGGTTCCGCCGCGTAGATCTCGATGTCGGGCGCAATGGTCGACAGTGTCAGACAGGTGCCGGAGACCATGCCGCCCCCGCCGATCGGCGCGATCACGGCGTCCAGCCCGTCGACCTGGCCGGTCAGTTCCAGCGAACAGGTGGCCTGCCCGGCGATGACGCGCGGATCGTTATAGGGGTGGACGAACTCCGCCCCTGTCTCGGCGACAACCTCCTTGAAGGTGGCCTCGCGCGACGAGGTCGACGGCTCGCATTCGACGATCTCGCCGCCATAGCCGCGCACCGCCTGCTTTTTGGCCTCCGGCGCCGTTCTGGGCATCACCACGGTGACCGGGATGCCCCGTCGGCCCGCCGCGTAGGACAGGGACAGCGCGTGGTTGCCGGAGGAGTGTGTGGCGACGCCCTTCTTTGCCTTTTCCTCGCTCAGCCCAAAGACGGCATTGGATGCGCCGCGAACCTTGAACGCGCCGGCCTTTTGAAAGTTCTCGCATTTGAAATAGAGCTCCGCGCCCGTCAGGGCGTTGAGATAGCTCGAGGTCAGAACCGGCGTCAGGTGAATGTGCGGCTTGATCCGCTCATGCGCCGCGACGACGTCTTCGAAGGTTGGAACGTCCAGCACAGTCATGTCGCTCATCGCGCGCCCTCCGGTTTCATGCCGCCGCGCTGTGCGCGACTGTTGATGTGGCGCGGTAGTATTCCTGCGCGGCCGCGGTGCCGGAGCCGAGCTCGACCGGATAGTCGAGATCCCGCATCGCCATCTCCAGGGTGGCGAGGCCTGACAGGGCCATCACGTCCGTCATCGAACCGAGATGACCGATACGGAACGCCTTACCGGCCATCTTGCCGAGCCCGACCCCGAATGAGACGCCGTAGCTGTCGAACGCGTGGTTGGTCAGCGCGTCACTGTCGAAGCCTTCAGGCACGTAGATCGCGCTGACCGTGTCCGAATAGAGCGCGCGACGCGTCGCGCACAGGTCCAGCCCCCAGGCCCCGATTGCCTGGCGGATGCCCTCGGCGATCCGGAAGTGCCTGGCGAAGACGTTGTCCAGCCCCTCGTCCAGCAACATGTCCAGGCTCTCGCGCAACCCGTACATGATCTGCAGGGGTGGGGTGTAGGGGAAGCCGCCCTTGCCGTTCGCCTGCGCCATATCGCGAAAGTCGAAGAAGCAGCGCGGGCATTGGGCGGTCGCACACGCCTCCAACGCCTTTTGGCTGACCCCGACGATCGCCATGCCGGTCGCCAGCATGAAGCCCTTCTGCGAGCCGGACACCGCCAGGTCGACGCCCCATTCGTCCATGCGAAAGTCCATCGAGGCGAGCGAACTGACGCAGTCGACATAGAGCATTGCCGGGTGGCCGGCCGCGTCCATGGCCCGGCGCACGGCAGCGATATCGCTGCGCACGCCGGTCGCGGTTTCGTTGTGGGTGACGAGGACCGCCTTGATCTCGCGGTTCCTGTCGGCGGCCAGGCGCTCGCCATACCGCTCGGCCGGCGCGCCGTCGCCCCAGGCGCAATCGATGATCTCGACATCCAGCTTGTGGCGCTGGCACAGATCGATCCAGCGATGCGAGAACATGCCGAAGCGCGCCACCAACACCTTGTCTCCTGGCGACAAGGTGTTGGTGACCGCCGCCTCCCAGCCTCCCGTACCGCTGGCCGGAAAGGTGATGACCTGACCCGTGCGGGTCTTGAAGACCTTCTTCAGGTCGGCCAGCAACGGCGCCAGCAACTCGACAAAGTCAGGCGCGCGATGGTCGGTCGTCTGAATGCTCATCGCCAAACGCAGACGGTCAGGGATGTTGGTCGGCCCCGGAATGAACACCGGGTTCTGGCCGTCAAGTACTGGAATGTTCGCCGCCATTGAACGAGCCCTCATCAGCGATCATCCCAACCTAAGATGCGGGCGAGCCTTGTCAATTTTTTCGGAATATTTTTCCAAAATCGGATGAAAAATCATTAGTTATTGATTTTTATTGGATTTCTGTTTTTCCAGTTTCGTGCCCGAAACTTCCTGAAAAAAGAAAATGGGTGGCTTGGCCTCTCGAACGCGTCATATTGGCGACGTCAATCAACAGAATCTCGGTGGGAATCGATGGCGCAAGTGATGCAGTCCCGGCCACGCGGTCGGCCGCGCATTGATCGCGATGACAAACAGGCGGCGACCATTCAGGCGCTCGATCGCGGCATCCAACTGCTCCGCGCGCTGGCCAAAGAGAGCAAGGCGACGCTGTCGCATCTGGCCATGCGCGTCGGCATGCCGCCATCGTCCGCGCACCGCATTCTGACCACGCTGGAACGGAACGACCTGGTCGAGTTTCGCGAGGCGACGCAGGAATGGACGATCGGCGTGGAAACCTTCCGGATCGGCAGCAGCTTCATCAGGGGCGATAAGATCGTCGAGGTCGGCGTCGAGATCATGAAGGATTTGGTCGACCAGACCGGCGAGACGTCGAACCTGGCGGTCAAGAACAAGGACGAGGTCGTGTTCGTCAGCCAGGTCGAGACGCTGAACCCGGTCCGGGCCCTGCTGCCCACCGGCACGCGCGCCACCATGCACGCGTCGGGCATCGGCAAGGCGATGCTCGCCGAACTCGACCGCGAGAGCGTTCAGCGCGTGTTGCATGCCAAGGGCCTGCCGGAACTGACGCACCGGACGATAACGTCGCCGGAGGCCCTGTTCGACGACTTGGACGCGATCCGCCGGCGCGGCTGGGCGCTCGATGACGAGGAATGCTATGTCGGCATGCGCTGCGTGGCGGCACCGATCTTCAGCTCGCTGGGCAAGGCGGTTGCCGGCATTTCCGTGTCGGGACCGACTGCGCGGATGCAGGACGAGGTCCTGCCGGAACTGGGCGCCAAGGTGCGGCAGGCTGCGCTCGACGTGACCGAGCAGACCGGCGGCGTCCGGCCGGCGGGGGATCGCTAAGGTTGCTGCTGCCGGATGCTGGTTGACGCGGTTCCGTTACGGACGGTCCCCCAACGCCGCGTTCAGGTTCACCGCCGCGCTGATCAGGGCCAGGTGGGTGAAGGCTTGCGGGAAATTGCCCAGACCCTCGCCGTTCATGGCGGTTTCCTCCGCATAGAGGCCGACATGGTTGGCGAAGCCCAGCATGCGTTCGAACATCAGGCGGCCTTCTTCCAGCCGATGCTGTTCGAAACGGCCGGCGCGGGTCAGCGCCTCGACCAGCCAGAAGGTGCAGATGTTGAAGGTCGACTCCGACCCGGCGAGCCCGTCGTCGGTCTGGCCGACGTTATAGCGATAGACCAGATGGTCGGCGACAAGGCCGCCATTCTCCGGTGGCTTCATGATGGCCTCCAGCGTGCTCAGCATGCGCGGGTCGACGGGCGAGACGAACAGCGTCAGCACCATCATCAGATTGGCCGCATCCAGCGTCTCGCCGCCGAACGACTGAACGAACGCCTGGAGATCCTCGTTCCACCCCTGCTCCATGATCGCCTGATAGATCCGGTCGCGCACGGCGGTCCAACGCTGCCGGTCGCAGGGGAAGGCACGGTTCATCGAGATCTTGAGTGCCCGGTCGATGGCGACCCAGCACATGAGCTTTGAGTAGGTGAACTGCTGGGACCCGCCACGGACCTCCCAAATGCCGTCATCGTCCCGATGCCAGTTGGCGCAGACCCAGTCGACCAACTCCGTCACGGTTCTCCAAAGATCGTACGAGATGGGCTCGCCATACTTGTCGTAGAGATAGATCGCGTCCAACAGCTCGCCATAGATGTCGAGTTGGAACTGCTTGTGCGCATCGTTGCCGACGCGGACAGGGCGCGAACCCCTGTAGCCCGACAGATGGTCGAGCGTCTCTTCATTCATGTGTTTCCGGCCGTCGATGCCGTACATGATCTGCAGCGATCCGTCCGGGTTCGGCTTGTCGCACAGGCCCATGACGAATTTCAGGAAGTTCGCCGCTTCCTCGGTAAATCCTATCCGCAGGAAGGAGTAGACCGTGAACGCGGAGTCGCGGATCCACGTATAGCGGTAATCCCAATTGCGCTCGCCGCCGACAAGTTCCGGCAGGCTGCAGGTCGGGGCCGCGACGATGGCGCCGGTCGGCTCATAGGTCATGAGCTTCAGCGCAAGCGCGGAGCGTTCGACGATGTCACGCCAACGCCCCCGGTAGGTCGACTGGGAAACCCATTCGCGCCAGTAGTTGACGGTCTCTCGAAAGGAAGCTTCGCAGGCCGCTTCCGACAGGCTCGCGCCGCAATCCTGATTGCGCGACCGCTGCCGCAGAACGAAAACGGCCGTCTCGCCCTCCCGCAGGGTAAAGCGCGCCCTGACGCCGCCCTCGACCACCTCAAGCGGCGTCTCGGTAGCCAAACCGAGATCGAGGTCGCTCGACCGAAAGATAGCGCCGCCTGTTTCCAGCTTCACGGTGTGACTATCGCGGGCGAAATTGAACGCCGGCCGGCATTCCATCTCGAAGGTGATCTCGCCGCGCGACATGGTTATGCGCCGTACCAGTTCCCGCGGTCGCCGGCTGGACTTGCCGCCATGCCCGACCGGCATGAAATCGGCCAGTTCGGCGGCGCCGTTCTCCGACAGAAAGCGGGTGATCAGGACGTTGGTTCCGGGCCAATAGAACTGCTTGTAGGTGACATCGTCCTTCTCCGACGCGATCCGAAAGAAGCCGCCCTTTTGATCGTCGAGCATCGCCGCAAAGACGCTTGGCCCGTCGAAGCGCGGCATGCACATCCAGTCGATCGAGCCCTTGACGCTGACCAGCGCAACTGTATGCATGTCGCCGATCATTGCGTAGTTGTCGATGGGTTCGAACGGCATGGCGGCGCTTCCCTTATTCATTGTCTTGGCAACGGTGATGGTACTGTTTTTAGCAGTTTTGGCGATTCGCCATTGTGCGGCCGACACGCCGGTCATCCAAGCCTTGCCCGCCGGACAGGCGGGCAGTCGTGGTCAATCGGGTCTTTGCCGGGTGCACGATCGGTCGAACAGACAAGGATCAGCGGACGCATGACCAACCAGATCGTCGTCTCCATCCTCGATTGCGACTTCGCCCATCTGGCGGACGAGGTGGCCTCGGTCGATGAGCGGGCCGACCGCTATCAGGTCGATGTCATGGACGGCCATTTCGTGCCGAACCTAAGCTTCGGGTTTCCCATTCTGAAGACCATGCGCGGCTTGACCAAAAGGCCGCTCGAAGCCGATCTGATGATCTCCAATCCGGATGAACACGCCGCGCGCTTTGCCGAGGCGGGGGCCGACCTCGTCATCATCCATGTCGAGGCCAGCCAGAAGCCGCGCCAGACCTTCCGCGCCATTCGCGAGGCCGGCGGGCGGCCGGGCATCAGTATCAGCCCCGGCACCGATCCGGCGGCCATTCGCGACTATCTGGACGAGGTCGACATGGTGTTGGTCATGACCGTGGCGCCCGGCTTCGGTGGCCAGCCCTTCCTGGACGAGCGGCTGCAGGCGGTCAGCCAGGTGCGGGAATGGATCACCGAGACCGGCCGCGACATCGACGTCGAGGTCGATGGTGGGATCAAGCCGCAAACGGCCGCCAAGGCCGCCGCGGCCGGCGCCAACCTGCTCGTCTCTGGCACCTTCATCTATCGCAGCGCCAACCGCCATCAGGCCATTGCCGAGTTGCGGCAGAGCGCCGCCCGATAGGGAAGCAGCCTCAGACCACCACGCCGCCTTCCTGCCATAGACGGAAGCCGCCCTTGAAGGCATTGGCGTTGTCGCCGCGCCGGCAGCCGGGCGGCAACTGGTCCAGCTTTTCGACCCCGCCGCCGCCGATCACGATGTAGTCGGGCTCTAACGCGGCCTGCAGCTTCTCCACGACGCCGAAGACCTGCTTTCGCCAGCGCTTCTTGCCCAAGCGTCTGCGCGCCGCGTCGCCGAGATAGTCCTCGAACGTCTTGCCCTTCTTATAGGGCAGGTGCGCCAACTCCATGGGCTGGCCGACACTGTCGACGATCATGGCCGAACCCAACCCGGTGCCCAGGCCCAGAAACAGCATGCGGCCGCCTTCATAGCTGCCGATCGCCTGCATCAGGGCGTCGTTGACGATCTTGACCGGCTTGCCGAACGCGCCCTCGAAGTTGAAGCCGCACCAGCCACCGCCCAGGTTCACCGGCTCCAGCAAGGGCCGGTTGTGGGTGACTGGCCCGGGATAGCCCATGGCAACCACGTCGAAGTCCCAGCCCTGGGCCAGTTCCTTGACATCGTCGACCATCTGCTGCGCGGTCATCGACGGGCCGGAGTCGGCCTGGCGCTTCGCGCGCCGGCCGGTGGCCAGGATCTTCACGTGGTGGCCGCCGATATCGATCGCCAAGACCTTCTTGGCCGGCGGTTTGGCCGGCCGGGTCGAGCGCCGGGTCGTCGCCCTAGACCGCGCCGTTGAAGGGCGCCTTCGGGTGGTTTCAGCCATCGTCAACTCCTCCCGCTGCCGCCCGATCGGCTAAGATCGTGGCGCTGTCCGGCCGGACCCGTCCGGCCGGTATGGACGGATCGTGCCTGACGAGCCGCGCCAGGGCATCCACTTTCTCGTCCCCGGTGACCACGAACACGATCTGGCGTGCCTGGTTCAATACCGGATAGGTCAGGGTCATGCGCGGATGCGCCTGATAGGGGGCGGTGGTGCCGACGAACCGGTCGTCGACCTTAAGGACTGGATCGCCTGGAACCAGGGACGCGGTATGGCCGTCGGGGCCCAGCCCGAGATGAATGAGGTCGAGAACCGGCGGATCACCGGCCGAAGCTTGGAGCGTCTGGCCATAAGCGACGCTGGCCGCCGTCAAATCATCCTGCTCCACCGGCATGGCGTGGATGTTCTCCGGCGGCAGGGGGGCGTTGGCCAGGAGGGATTCGCGCAGGTGCGTCAGGTTCCGGTCGGGATCGCCGGCGGGCGCCACCCGCTCGTCGACCTGGAACACATGGATCGCGTCCCAGGCCAAGCTTTGCTGAGCCATGGCGCGCAGCATGACCCAGGGTGTGCGGCCACCGCTGACCGCGAACAGGAAGCGCCCCCTTGCCTCAATGGCCGCCCGGGCCGCATCGGCGATGAAGGCAGCGCCGGCGTTGGCCACGTCTTCGGCATCGGCGAGGACCTGCAGCTTCATGTCTCCTTCACCTCCACAAGGTCGGCGGCCTGGTTCCACTTTCGGATGACGTGATAGTCATGCTCAAAGCCCAGCACGCTGACGGTGGCGGTGTCCAGCAGGAACATCTGCCCGTCCCTCGGCGGCAGGGACAGCCAGCGGGCGGTCAACACGCGCAGGCAATGGCCATGCCCGAACAGCGCGACGTCGCCGCCGGCCGCGGCGGCCCTGGCGATGACCCGGTCGACCCGTTCGGCGACCTGGTCCGCCGTCTCGCCATTGGGCACGTCGTCGTTCCACAACAGCCAGCCGGGTCGTTCCTTGCGGATATCGTCGGTGCGCAGCCCTTCATAGTCGCCGTAGTCCCACTCCAGCAGATCGTGGGTCAGCTCGACGTCATCCCCGTAACCCGCCAGCCGACAGGTCTCCAGCGCCCGCGATAGCGGGCTGGACAGCACCAGTTTAAAGGGCCGCTTGTTCAGACGTTCGCCGATCCTCGCCGCCCGCTGCCGACCGATCTCGTCCAGCGCGAGATCGGTGCGTCCGGTATGCTGGCGCGACCGGCTCCACGCGGTCGAGCCGTGGCGAAACAGCCAGATTTGATAGTGCTTGACCGTCATCGTGGGCGGTCACATCACCGGGTCGATCCAGCCATGGGGCGGCGTGATCTTGGCGCCCGCCTTTTTCGGCCCCCAGGTGCCCGGCTCGTACTCGGCCACCTTATGGTCGCCGCCCATGATCGGGTCGATGATCTTCCAGGCCAGCTCGCTGGCATCCGCGCGCGTGAACAGGGACGGGTCGCCCTTCATGGCGTCACCGATTAGGCGCTCGTAGGGTTCCATCTCGTCCTTGATGTCGTCGCAAGCATAAAGCTCGATCTGCTCGCCGGTCATGTTGGCACCGGGCGTCTTCTTGCGCGAGCCGAGCGCGATCGCGATGTCGGGGCTGAACCGGAACCGGACATAGTTCGAGGCGTTGCCGAACTGCTCGCCGAAGACGTTGAACGGCGGCGGGCGCAACCGAATGATCGCTTCGTTGACATGGGCCGGCAGGCACTTGCCGGCGCGGATGGAGAAGGGCACGCCCTCCCAACGCCAGGAATCGACGAACATGCGTACCGCGGCGAAGGTCTCGACCTGGGAGTCGGGCGCCACCCCCGGCTCGTCGCGATAGCCCTTGAACTGGCCGCGCACGACGTCGGCGTCGGTCAGCGGCCGGATCGCCTTGGTGATCTTCACCTTTTCGTCGATCAAGGACTGGTCGACATTGCCGGACGGTGCCTCCATCGCCAGGATCACGACCAGGTGCAGCAAGTGGTTCTGGATCACGTCGCGGATCGCGCCGACCTCTTCGTAGAACTTGCCCCGGCCCTGGACGCCGAAATCCTCGGCCATGGTGACCTGGACGCTTTCGACGAAGTTGCGGTTCCAGATCGGCTCCAGATACGAATTGGCGAAGCGGAAATAGAGCAGGTTCTGCACCGCCTCCTTGCCCAGATAGTGGTCGATCCGAAAGATCGACTTTTCCTCGAACACCAGGCGCAGGATGCGGTTCAGCCAGCGGGCGGAGGCCAGGTCGCGGCCGAACGGCTTTTCGACCATCAGCCGCGCATTGGTCGCACAGCCCGACTGTTCGAGGCCTTGCACGACCTGCTCGAACATGCTGGGCGGTATGGCCATGTAGTGCAGCGGCCGCGCCGAGCCGTCGAGCTGGGTCTTCAGCTTCTCGAACGTCGCCGGGTCGCGATAATCGCCGCCGACATATTTCAACAGCTTGGCAAGCTTGCCGAAAACCTTTTCGTCGACCTTGCCGCGATCTGTCTGGATGCCGTCGTGTGCACGCTCAAGCAGCTTTTCCAGGGGCCAATCCTCGTAGGCGACGCCGATGACAGGCACGTCCAGATTGCCGCGCTGGACCATGGCGTACAGCGACGAGAAGATCTTCTTGTGCGCCAGGTCGCCGGTCGCGCCGAACAGCACGAAAGCGTCGGATTTGGGTTCGGTCATGGACGGTTCCTGTTATCGGTTTCGGCGGTCGGCATAAGGTGTCGAGGCACCTCTTACGACTTCTTCTCCAGGTGGCCGCCAAATTCATAGCGCATCGCCGACATGATCTTGTCGGCGAAATCTGCCTGGCCGCGTGAGCTGAAGCGTTCGAAAAGCGCCGATGACAGCACATGGGCAGGCACGCCCTCGTCGATCGCCGCCATGATGGTCCAGCGGCCCTCGCCGGAATCGCTGACCCGGCCCTCGAAGCCGGACAGGTGCGGGTCCGCCGCCAACGCCTGGGCCGTCAGATCCAGCAGCCATGAGCCAATGACGCTGCCGCGACGCCAGACCTCGGCGACCTCGGGAATGTCGATGTCGAATTTGTAATAGTCGGGGTCGCGCAGGGGCGTGGTTTCGGCGTCGATCTCGTGGGTCTTGTTGCCGACATTGGCGTTGCGCAGGATGTTCAGCCCTTCAGCATAGGCGGCCATGACGCCGTATTCGATGCCGTTATGCACCATCTTGACGAAGTGGCCGGCGCCTGAGGGTCCGCAATGCAGATAGCCGTGCTGGGCGGTGCTGTCCGTCCTTGTGCGGCCCGGTGTCGGCGGCGCGGAGTCGACTGCGGGGGCCAGCGAGGCAAAGGCGCTGTCGAGATGTTTCACGGCCTCGTCCGGCCCGCCGATCATCTGGCAGAAGCCGCGCTCCAGCCCCCAGACGCCGCCGCTGGTGCCGACATCCACATAGTGAATGCCCTTCGGCTGCAGCCGTTTTGCCCGCTCGATATCGTCGCGATAATAGGAGTTGCCGCCGTCGACGATGATGTCGCCGGCCTCCATCAAACCGGACAGTTCGTCGAGCGTGCTCTCGACCACGGCGGCCGGCACCATCATCCAGGCCGTGCGCGGCTTGGTCAGCTTGGCGACGAAATCCTGCATCGAGGTGGCGCCGATGGCCCCTTCGCCGGCCAGTTCCTTGACCGCGTCGGCGCTGACGTCGAAGACGACGCACTCATGGCCGTCGCGCATCATGCGGCGGACCATGTTGGCGCCCATGCGGCCCAGGCCGATCATTCCAACTTGCATTGTCTTGTTCCCTTCTTCGCGATTGGGGGCAGGGGCCAGTCTAGCGCCCCAAACTCAAAAGCTCGTCCAGCTTAACCCGGGCGACCCGCAAGCCGCGATCTTTCAGCGCCAGATAGTCGCCGGCCGCCTGTGCCTGCTTCAATTGGGAGAAGCTGAACGGCTTGCCCGGTATGGCCAGATCGACCGGGTCGTCGCCGACCGCCTGCAGGAAGACGCCGGTTGCGGCGCCGCCCTTGTGCAACTGGCCGGTCGAATGCAGATAGCGCGGCCCGATGCCCAGCGTCGTCGCCACGCGGTACTGGTCGCGCAGGTTCATCCGCGCCGATTGCAGCACCGGAATGTCGGCTGACTGGGTGTCGATATAGGCTTGGATGGCGATGTAGTCGCCTTCCTTCACCTTCGACAGGATGTCGCCGACCGGTTCGACGGGGATCTCCGGCATGCCCTCGGCCAGAACTTTGGCGGCCGCCGCCTTCGCCGCCTCCACGTTCGGCTGGTCGAACGGGTTGATGCCGAGGACCGCGCCCGCCATGGCGATGGCGTATTCCCAACGCACGGCTTCTGCACCGATGCTGAACCTGTCAGTGTAGTCCAGCCTGACCAGCGGATGACCGGCGTCCGCCAAGGCATCGGCGGCGGCGGACTCACCGATGCAGACGAAGATCCGGTCGTCGCCATAGACCTCCGGCCCGCCGAGATCCTCGCCCGCCACCGGCAGGATGCCGACGCCGTGCTTGCCGGTGGACTCTGCGATCAACTGTTCCAGCCACATGCCGAACGACCCGATATCGTCGGGCAGCACGATGGTGCATTTGTCGTGCCCGTTCTTGCCCGCCGCGCCGAGCACGGCCCCGAATCGCAAGGCCGGGTTGTGGTCGGGTGCCACGCAGGCGTTGGCGGCGGCCAGCATATAGCCGGCCCGCGACAGCAGCTCGGCGATGTCGATGCCCAAAAGGGCGCCCGGAACGATGCCGAAATGGGACAGGGCCGAATAGCGGCCGCCGATGTCCGGATTGTTGTGGAAGACCCGGCGGAAGCCTTGATCCGTCGCCAGCCTATCGAGCTCGGTACCTTTGTCCGTGACGACGGCAAACTGGGCCGGGTTGCCAAGCCGGTCCCAGAAATAGGCCAGATGGCTGCGCGTCTCCAACGTGCCGCCGGACTTCGACGCGAAGACCAGCAGGGTCTTGTCGAGTGGCAACTCCTCGGCAAACGCGTTGATCGTGCCCGGATCGCTGGTATCGAGCACCCGTAGGTCCAGCCCGTTGTCGCCAACGCCGAAGGTCTGCCGCAGCACCTGGGGGAACAGGCTCGATCCGCCCATGCCGCTCCACAGCACGTGGGTGAAGCCGTCTTCCTTTGCTTGGCGCACGAACCCGGTCAAATCGTCGACCTGCTCGGCCATCTCATGGGGCGAGACCAGCCAGCCCAGCCGGTTGGAAATCTCCGACGGGTCCTTGCCCCACAGCGTGTAGTCGCGCGCCCAGATGCGGTGCGTGGCCTCACGCGCGTTCAGGTCCGCCATATCCGCATCCGCCGATGCGGCAAGCCCGCCCAGTTTCTCGATCTCCGGATCGTGGACCTCGCGCAGGCTCTTCACCTTGGTATCGATCGCTTGCAGCAGCTTATCGAACGAGGTGTCGAAACCGTCGCGGCCGGCGATCTGAAGCTGTTCCCCCAGATCGGCGACGTTGACGCCCGCCTTTTCGATCTCGGCGATGTCCGCGTCCGCCCCGGTCGTGTCGCCGGTCAGCAGGGCGCCGACGGTGCCATGCTTGCCAAAGGCCAGCAGCGTTGCCTCGGGGATCGTATTGACCGTGTTGTCGGCCGCCAGCGCGGTGACATAGTAAGTGTCCGGCAGCGCCGGGTCCTTGGCGCTGGTGCTGGCCCACAACAGGCGCTGGGGCCGCGCGCCGGCCGCCGCCAGCTTCCGCCATCGGTCCGACGCCAGCAATTCTTGATAGGCGGCGAATGTCTGCTGGCCGACCGCGACACCCAGCTTGTTACGCAGGTCGGCCGGCACGTGTGGATTGGCCGCCACGTCCCAGCGCGAGATGAACACGGAGGCGACCGACGCGATGTCCAGCGACAGCCCGGCCTCGTGCCGGCGCTCCATCCCGCGCAGATAGGCCTCGGCCGCGCTGAGATAATGGTCGCGCGAGAACAACAGCGTCACGTTGATCGACACGCCGGCGAAGATCAGTTCCTCGATCGCGGTCCTGCCGGCCATCGTGCCGGGCACCTTGATCAGGACGTTCGGTCGGGCCGCTTGGGCATGCAGATGCTTGGCCTGCTCGATCGTGCCGTCGGCGTCGTCCGCCAGGGTGGGCGAGACCTCCAGCGAGACGAAACCGTCGACGCCGGCCGTCGCCTCGTGGATCGGCCGAAACAGGTCGGCCGCCGCGACGATGTCTTCCAGCGCCAGTTCGAAGAACAGCTGTTCGGTCGACAGGCCCTGGTCCAGCCGCGTCAGAATCGCATCGTCATAATCCTTACTGCCGGCGATGGCGTGCTCGAAAATCGTCGGGTTCGAGGTCAACCCAGTCACCGACAGGTTGGAGATGTAGCGGGCGAGCGTGCCGCTGTCCAAAAGCGCCCGTCGGATGTTGTCGAGCCAGATGCTCTGCCCGGCGTCGTGAAGCTGCTTCAAAGGGGTGCTGTGCTGATCGCGTTCCATGTCCAATACCTGGCTTAGTCGTCGTCGATGGCGGTCACCGCCGCTGAAGCGCGCCTCGATGAAGGCGCGGACCAACTCCTTGGCCACCTCCGCGCCGATCGCTCGGGCGCCGAGGGTCAACACGTTACAGTAATCATGTTCCACCATTTGGTGGGCGGTATAAATGTCGTGGCCCAAGGTGGCGCGCACGCCCGGCAGTTTGTTGGCGGCGACCGTAACACCGGCGCCGCTGCCGCAGATCAGAATGCCGCGCGCGGCCTGGCCGGCCGCCAGCGCGTCGCCGACCAGCTTGGCGAACACCGGATAATCGTCGTTCGGGTTGTTGAGTTCCGCACCCAGCACGACCGGCTCGTGCCCGGCGGACGCCACGACCTCCGCGACCTCGTCCCTGATGACGGCGCCGGCATGGTCGGCGGCGATGGCGACCCGCATGGCGCTCAACCCTTTGCGATCAGCTTGGTGGCGCGGTCGGCAACCGCCTCGGGCGTGAAGCCAAGCTCCTTATAGACCGTTGGCCCGGGTGCGGAGGCGCCGAACCGGGTCAGCCCCATGACATCGTCGGCAAACTCGTGCCAGCCGAGCGGCGCGGCCGCCTCCACCGCCAAGGTCGGCATAGCTGGCGGCAGGATCTCGTTGCGAATGGATGCCGGCTGGGCGCGGAAATTCTCCATCGACGGCATGGAGACGACACGCGCCGAGACGCCTTGTTTGGCCAGCACCTCGCGTGCCTCCAAGACCAGCGACACCTCCGAGCCGGTCGACACCAGCGCAACGTCATCGCCCGGCGACACTACGCTGGCGCCTTTGGCCACATCCAGCACCGACGGATCGAGCGTTGGCAGCCCTTGGCGCGACAGGACCAGAACGCTCGGGCCGTCGGCCGCGATCGCTTCGGCCCAGGCCTGGGCCGTCTCGTTGGCATCGGCCGGCCGGAAGACCCGCAGGTGCGGCATGGCGCGCAGGCTGGCCAGATGCTCGATCGGCTGGTGCGTCGGCCCGTCCTCGCCCAGCCCGATGGAATCGTGCGTGAAGACGAACACAACCGGCAGGCCCATCAGCGCCGCCAGCCTTACCGGCTCGGTCATGTAGTCCTTGAAGGAAAAGAAGGTCGAACAGAACGGCCGAAAGCCGCCATGGGCCGCCATGCCGTTGCAAATCGCGCCCATGGCGTGTTCGCGGATGCCGAAATGGATGTTGCGCCCGGCCCAGTCGCCGGCGTTCAAATCGCCCGATCCCTCGATCGCCGTGTGGGTCGAACTCAACACGTCCGCCGTGCCGCCGACCAGTTCCGGCAGCTTGACGCCAAAGGCGTTCAGAACCTTGCCGCCGCTCACGCGGGTGGCGACCTTGTCGCCGGGTTCGAAGCGCGGCATGGCATCGCGCCAGCCCTCGGGCAGCGTGCCCGCCATCACCCGGTCGAACTCGTCCGCGCGGGTCGGCTGGTTGGCCCTGTAGTGGTCGAACCCCTGCTGCCACGCCTCGCGCGCGGCCGCCCGCTCGGCGACCTGGTTGCGCCAATGGGCGTAGACCGCGTCCGGGATCTCGAACGGCGGATGGTTCCAGCCCAAGGTCTCGCGCGTCTTGGCCACCGACTCCTCGCCGAGCGGGGAGCCGTGCGCCTTAGCGGTGTCCTGCTGGGGCGAGCCAAAGCCGATATGGCTGTGCACGATCACCAGGCTGGGCCGGTCGACCGCCGCCTGGGTTTCGGCAATGGCCCGGTCAATCTGGTCCAGATCGTTGACGTCCTCGACCGTCGTCACATGCCAATCGTCCGCCTTGAACCGCTCGCCGACATTCTCGCAGAACTCAACATCCGCCGCGCCTTCCAGCGTGACATGGTTGGCGTCGAAGAAGACGGTCAGCTTGCCCAGGCCCAGATGCAGGCGGCCGGCCAGCGACGCCGCCTCGGCCGAGATGCCCTCCATCATGTCGCCTTCGCCGCAAAAGACCCAGGTGCGGTGGTTGACGATGTCCAGGTCCGGCTCGTTGAAGCGTGCCGCCAGCATGCGCTCCGCAATGGCCATGCCGACACCGTTAGCGAAGCCCTGGCCCAGCGGGCCGGTGGTGATTTCCACGCCGGGCGTCTCGCCCTTTTCCGGATGTCCGGGCGTGCGCGAGCCCCATTGGCGAAACTGCTTCAGATCGTCGATCGAGAGGTCGTAGCCGCTGAGATGCAGGCAGGCGTAGAGCAGCATCGAGGCATGGCCACCGGAGAGCACGAACCGGTCCCGATCCGGCCAGTCCGGCTGCGCCGGGTCGTGGCGCAGGTGGTGGGTGAACAGGCGGTAGGCGAGCGGGGCCAGGCCCATCGGCGTGCCGGGATGGCCCGATTTCGCCTTCTGGACCGCGTCGACCGCCAAAAACCGGATGGCGTTGATGCACGCGCCGTCGATCCCTTCCGGTCCTGACCCATCCGTGCCTCGATGCACGACGATCAGGTCTTCGCGCACATCGTTTGTCTGCGTCGCTGAACCACTCATGGGCCGTTCCCTTTCTCGCTGAAGCTCTGGGCTCGCAATCGATGGCCGTCGGTGGCGCGAACGGCATGATTCTATAGGCTAGAGCGGTCTGATGACGCTTTGATGAGCACGGGGGCGAAGCTTATTAAGACAGCGCGCAATCCGTCAATCGCGAACGAGTTTTTCGCTTCGTCCGACCAGGACTTGTCCGTCGCAGCCTTAACTAGAGGCCCATCGCCCGCTTCAGGGCCTTGTCGAGATGGATGCGGAGTGCTGCGACGGCGCGCTGAACATCGCCATCGATCAACGGGTCGAGGATTGTGAGATGTTCTTCGAACGTGGTTCTGACATAGGCCGTTGAGGCCTTGTGCCGATCCAGACGGATCAGCAGGATGCGCTCGTGATTGGTGTTGTAGATCGTGTCGATAATCGGGTTCTCCAAGGCGCCGACCACCTGCTTGTGAAAGCCCATATCGATCTCGCTGGCTTCGTCGAACAGCGCACAATTATCGCCGACGGCGCCCTTCGCCCGGTCGAGAACTTCGAGATGGACCTGCTTGATGCGTTCCAGGTCGGCCGGCGCGCAATGCTCCGCGAACCTGATCAACGCCGGCTCCTCGATGATCTGCCGCAGTTGGTAGGAGTTCCTGACAAGATCCAGATCCGGCTTGCCGATCTGGATGCCGCTGCGGGGCAGGATCGTTACGAATCCTTCGGATTCCAGCACCTTCAAGGCATTGCGCAACGGGCTGACCGAGACCGACAGGACGTCCGCCAGCTCTGACTGGGTCATGGTCGAGCCCGGTGCGATCCGCCGGCTCAACAGGCCCTTCTTGAACTTGTCGTAGGCCTCTCCGCTCAGCCCCTTCGACCGATCCACATGCTTCTCCATTCCTGCCCCGGCGGACGCATCGGGCCGACCGGGTGGCCGCCGCGCGTCCAGACCGATCACGCTTAGCAGCCGCGGTGCCATCCACACCATAATCCAATTGACTGAGCTATTAAATACGCCTATTGAAATTTCAAGAAGCGAATTTGAAACGCTATCACTAGAAGGGGGGGAACCGATGACCATCAAGGCAGAACTGTCGCGGCGCCAAATGTTGGCAGCCGGCGGCGCCGTTGGCGCGGCGGGATTGTTGGGTGGCAGCTTGCCGGCATGGGCGGCGACGGATGTCACCTACTGGCACCATTTCACCAGCCAGAGCGAGTTCGCGGGCCTGGCCGGCATCATGGAGGATTTCCACGCCGCCAACCCCGAGATCAACATCCTGCAGGAGAACATCCCCAACGCCGAATACATGGCGATGTTCACCTCCGCCGTGATCGCCGACAGCCGGCCTGACACTTGCATGGTCACGTCGGACCGCCTGCCCGACATGGTCGCGCTCGGCGGCCTGGTTGACCTGACCGATCGGATCAATGGCTGGGACAAGCACCAGTTCTATTCAGAGGCGGCCTGGGACGGCATCACCTTCGACGGCCAGATCTACGGCATCCCCGCCTTCAGCTTCGTGAACTGGATGTACTATCGCAAGGACTGGCTGGAGGAGGCGGGCCTTGAGCCGCCGGACACGTTCGAGGACTTCCTGGAGGCGGCCATCGCGATCACCGATCCCTCCCAAGGCCGCTACGGTTTCGGCCTGCGCGGCGGCGATGGTGGTCAAAGCATGCTGCAGGACGTGTTCGATTCCTACGGCGCCTTCGACTATGACGGCGGCTCGATCGCCATCAACGTGCCGAACGCCGTGGAGGCCTTGCGCTTTTACACCGGCCTGTTGACGGAGCATCAGGTCGCGCAGCCCAGCGCGGCCGGCGATTCGTATCGTCAGATCATGGAAGGCTTCCGCACCGGCCAGACCGGCATGGTTTGGCATCACACGGGCTCCCTGGCCGAGATCTCCGACGCGCTGTCCCCGGACCAGTTCGGCACCGCCCTGCGCCCCTCGGGTCCAGCCGGCCGGATCGCCCGGGTCAGCTATCTCTACAACGGTATCATGAACCCGCGTCACGCGGATGATGGCTGGCAGTGGATCGCCCATTGGGGCGACGTCGACGCCGCGATCACGCTGTTGGAGGCCACCGGCTACTTCCCGGCCACGTCGGAGGTCGCGGACGACCCAAGGATCACCTCCAACCCGCTTTACGAGGCGGCGGTGCAGTCGCTGGCCATTGGCGTACCGCTGCCGAAGATCGTCGGGCTGGCCGGCTGGATGCGCACATCCATGCTGCCGGAATTCCAGCGCGTGCTGGTCGGCACCGCGACGCCGGAAGAGGCCGTGGACGCCATGGCCCAGGCACTCGACCGCGAAGTCAACTAGCCACCCGACCGTGTCGCGCGCACCCGGCCCCTAAACCGTATCGGTAGGGGCCGGCACGGCGTGACGTTGCCTGAAACCGCTCGCGCTGACTTACCCGCCGTCGGAAAGGATGTTTTGTGAAGATCACCGATATCCGTTGCTATGTCATGGAAGAGGCGCACCCGTCGCCCAGCTTTCGCTGGCGCGAGGGGCTGCCCGGTTCCGGCGACGGCACGCCGGCCGATCAGCCCATGCGTGCCGCGATCCTGCGCATGGATACCGACGCGGGCATCACGGGCTGGTGGCGCGAGGATCGGCGCGGCGACATGGTGGCGGACCTGGTCCGGCGTCGGATGAAGCCGCTGGTCGGCTGCAACCCGCTTTTGACGGAGGATCTGTGGCGCCGGGTCTGGGAAATCGACCGGGTCGAGGAAATCCATATGGGTTTCCTGGGCCTGATCGACCTCTTGGCCTGGGACATCAAGTCCAGGGCCGCCAACATGCCGGTCTACCAGATGCTGGGCGGCATCGAGCCCAGGATCCCGGCCTACGCCTCGACCGTGACCTGGGACACGATGGAGGAGTACGAGCGCTACATCAAAGACTGCATCGATGAAGGCTTCTTTGCCTTCAAGCTGCACGCCTGGGGCGATGCGAAACGGGATGCCGAGCTGTGCGCCAATCTGCGCCGCTGGACCGGGCCGGACGCCGATTTGATGTTCGACGGATCGGCCGGATGGGACCTGATCACCTCGCTTGAATTCGGCCGCGTGCTGCAAGACCAGGGTTTCTTGTGGTACGAGGAACCCATGCGGGAATTCGATCTCGTCAGCTACACCAAGCTGTGCGACAAGCTCGACATTCCGGTGCTGGCGGCGGAGACGCCGGATGGCTGCCACTGGAACGCCGCGACCTGGATCAAGATGGGCGCGCTCGACATGATGCGCACCTCGACGCACTACAAGGGCGGCCTGACCGGCGGGGTGAAGGTGGCCCATCTGGCGGAATCCTTCGGCATGCGGGCCGAGGTGCATGGCAGCGGCTATGCCAACGGCCATCTGTGCGCCGCCATCCCGAACAACACCTATTACGAGCAGCTGGTCTTTGACGGCCACCACATTCGCGGCCTGAAGAGCCAGGCGCATCTGCCGATCATCGACGGCTACGTCACCATCCCCGACCGGCCGGGCCTGGGGTATGAGCCGGACGCCGACTGGCTTGAGGCCAACGCGGTGAAGATCGTCTGATCGGGGGCGGCTGGGCATGACGGACAACGCGACGCGGGCCGGTTTGCCGACGACGCGTCGTTTCCTGCCGCGGCCGGAGACTTGGCTGGGGCACATTTCGGAACACCGGCACTGGGCCTACTTCCTGATCGTCCCCAGCATCCTGTTCATCTTCGTCATCATCCTCTACCCGACCGCCAACGGCATCGTGTTGAGCTTCCGCGAGATGCGGCTGACCCGGCCCGATCTCGGCACCGACTTTGTCGGCTTGCGGCAATACGCGGACATGCTGTCCGACCCGGTCTTCTGGGTCGCGCTCTACAACACGGTGAAATGGGCGACGGCGGCCGTCCTGCTGGAGTTCATCCTGGGCTTTGCCGCCGCGCTGACCCTGAACCGCGACCTGCCCGGCATGAAGGTGATCGCGGTCTTGATCCTACTGCCCTGGTTCCTGCCCAACGTGGTGGCCGGTAACATCTGGGCGTTGATGCTGGACCCGCGCCTGGGCGTGCTGAACGACATCTTCGTGCGCCTCGGCTTTTTGTCGGAAGGCATGGCCTGGCTCGCCGACCCTGACACCGCGTTGTGGACGGCGGTCGTGATCGAGGCCTGGCACGGCTATCCGTTCTTCGCGCTGTTGTTCCTGGCCGCGCTGAAGGGCATTCCCAAGGACCACTACAAGGCCGCCGCCGTGGACGGGGCAGGCGCCATCCAGTCCTTCTGGCACATCACGCTGCCGGCCATGAAGATGGTTATCGCCGCCGCGGTCATCCTGCGCGTGATCGGCCTGGTGAACTCGCCGGAGCTGCTGTTGATCCTGACCGGCGGCGGGCCCGGCAACACGACCCAGGTGCTGTCCCTCTACGCCTTTCAGACCGCCTATCTCAGGTTCGATTTCGGATATGCCGGCGCCCTGTCGGTGGTGATGTTCATCATCCTGATGGCGTTTTGCATCCTCTATCTGCGCTTCTTGCGCATTCGCGACTGAGGGGGCCGGTTCCGCGATGGCAAGCCTGAAACGATCGAACCGCATGAAGACGGTCGGCGCCTACGCGGTCGCCTTCTTCTTCCTGTTCTTCGGCCTGGCGCCCATCGTCTGGCTGATCATCACCTCGCTGAAGCCCGAGCATGAGATCGTCAACCGCACGCTGACCTACTATCCGCACGATCCGATCCTGACCAACTATGTCGACATCTGGAACCAGTCCTCGTTCCCGACCCTGATGATGAACAGCTTCATCACCACGACCATGACCGTGGTGATCTGCGTCGTCATCGGCACCTTGGCGGCCTACAGCTTTTCCCAGTACCGGTTCCCCGGCAAACACGCGCTGCTGATCTTCTATCTGGTCGTGCGCATGTTCCCGGCGGTGCTGATGATCATCCCGCTGTTCCTGATCCTGCGCGCCTTTGGCTTGCTGGACAGCCATCTGGGCCTGGCGCTGGCCTACACCAGCTTTCTGATGCCGCTGTTCATCTGGATGATGAAGGGCTTTTTCGACACCGTGCCGGTGGAGCTGGAAAAGGCCGCGCGCATCGATGGTTGCACGCGCGTCGGTGCGCTGGTGCGCGTGATCATGCCGCTGGTGCGCAACGGCCTGGCGGCCACCGCCATCTTTGTCGCCATCGCCGCCTGGAACGAATACATGTTCGCCCTGATGCTGACGACCAGCTCCGGCTCGCGCACCTGGCCCGTCGGTCTGCAATTGATGATCGGCGAGTTCCAACTGCCCTGGGGCCTGCTGGCCGCTGGCGGCATCATCAGCATCATTCCCGTCATCATCCTGTTCGCCCTGGTGCAGCAGACCATGGTGCGCGGCCTGACAGCCGGCGCGGTGAAGGGCTGACAGCCATGATCGGGCACACGCGAAGCGGAGAACGGTCCGTATGAAAGCCCTGTCCTTAACCAACATCCGCAAGCGTTTCGGCCCGCTCGAAGTCCTCAAGGGCATCGATCTCAGCCTGGACGATGGCGGCTTTCTGGTGCTGCTCGGCCCGTCGGGCTGCGGCAAGTCTACCTTGCTCAGCATCATTGCCGGACTGGAGGAGCTGACCGACGGCGAGGTCAAGATTGGCGACCGGGTGGCCAACGATCTGCACCCGAAGGACCGTAACATCGCTATGGTGTTTCAGTCCTACGCGCTCTACCCGTCCATGTCGGTGCGCCGAAACCTGGCCTTCGGCCTGCATATGCGCCGGGTCGATCAGGCGACGCAGGCCGAGGCGGTCGAACGGGTCGCTGATCTGCTGGGCATTGCGCACCTGCTGGAGCGCAGGCCGGCGCAGCTTTCCGGCGGGCAGCGCCAGCGCGTCGCCATGGGCCGCGCCCTGGTTCGCGATCCGGAGCTGTTCTTGTTCGACGAGCCGCTGTCCAACCTGGACGCCAAGCTGCGGGTCCAGATGCGCAGCGAGATCAAAAAGCTGCACAACCGGCTGAAGACCACCATCGTCTATGTCACCCATGACCAGGTCGAGGCCATGACGTTGGCCACCTCGATCGCCGTGATGCGCGACGGTGAGATTCAGCAAAACGCCGCGCCGTCGGAAATCTATGACCGGCCCGCGAACCTGTTCGTCGCCGGCTTCGTCGGCTCGCCGCAGATGAACTTTCTCGACGGCCGTATCGTGGCCGCCGGCAACGGGGCCAGCCTTGAACTCGGCCGCGACGGCGGGCCGGAAAATGCCGCAATCCCTCTGCCGCCGGAGGCGCTTGCCGGCATCGAGGCGTCCGATGGCCGACCGGTCGTGGCCGGCATCCGCCCGGAGGCCTTGTACCGGCAAGAAGGCGGCGCGGGCGGCCCTGGCTTCGACACCAAGGTCGACCTGGTCGAGATCACGGGCGCGGATACCATCGTCTCGTTCACCATCGCCGGGCAGGAGGCGACCGCACGGCTGTCGGCCGACTTCAAGCCTTCCTTGGGCGATGACCTGACCCTCGCCTTCGACCCGGGCCGTCTTCACCTGTTCGATCGGGAAACCTCCAACAGATTGAACTGAGCGCTGCGCGAGGCTGGCGCGGCATTGGGATGGCCCGTCTTGGGCCTGAAGGGCTACCTGCGTCCAATGCCCTTGGTTTTCACCAGTGAAAACTTGACTTGTATATGAATGTTCCATAGCGTTGCGATCGCGGTCGGGGGGCCGCGGGTCGGACCTACCCAATCGCACACGATTTGGCTTTCCGAGCACGCGGCAGCATCCAAGCCAGCCGCCGAAGTCGACAAAGGGGGGGATTCACCACATGACTTTCAACGCATTCCGTGATCAGAAAAACGCGCTTCTCGCCGGCGCGGCGATTGCCGTCGCCCTTGCGGCCTCGCCCATGGTGGCCAGCGCGCAGGAGTACAATTTCCGCCTGCCGCACGTCACCTCGGCGACCGAGCCGGTGAACGACGCCGCCCTGCGCTTTGCGGAACTGGTGGAGGAGCGCAGCGACGGCCGCATCGCGGTCGAGGTCTATCCGGGCGGCCAGCTCGGCACCAATCTGGAGATGTACGAACAGGTGCGCCTGGGCGCGCCGCTGATCATCCTGGCCGATCCCGGCTATCTCGCCGACTTCGTGCCCGATTTCGGCATTCTGAACGGGCCGTACCTGCTCGACCAGCCGGGCGATTTTCAGCGGATTTTAGAAGACGAATGGTTCGCCGGCATGGTCGACCGGCTGCGCGATGAGTCGGAGTTTGAACTGCTGGCCCTCAACTGGTTCTTCGGCGATCGCAACGTGATCTCCAACCAGCCGGTCGAGACCGTGGACGATTTCCAGGGCCTGTCGATCCGCGTGCCGCCGAACATCATGTGGATCGCCACCTTCGAGGCGCTGGGCGCGCGCGGCGAGCAGATCGCCTGGCCGGAGGTCTATGGCGCGCTGGCGTCCGGCGTTGTCGACGCCGCCGAGGCGCCGCTGGGCTCGATCTACGGCGCCAGCCTGCACGAGAACGGCGACACCATCTCGATGACCGGGCACTTCTACGCCTGGATCGGCCTGATGATGAACGACGAGATCTTCGCCGAAATGCCGGAGGATCTGCAGCAGGTGCTGCTGAGTTCCGCACTCGATGCCGGCGACTATCTGACCGAACTGGTCCAGGCGCGCCAAAGCGACTTCATCGAGACCTTCGAGGAGGCGGGCATCACCTTCGTCCATGAGGTCGATCGCGACGGTATGCGCGAGGCGACCCTGTCGGTCTATGAGGAGTTCCCGGAATGGACGCCGGGCCTGTTGGAGACCGTCCGCGGCATTCTGGATAACTGACGGCGCTGGTGGCGGGTTGCCCCGGTTGGCAGCCCACCGTCGTTCCGCTTTGATACGCCGATGACCCGACTGTTCCGTCTCGTCGGCCAGGCTCTGTGCAACTGGGAACTGACGCTGGCGGCGATCGCCCTTCTGGTGGTGATCGCCAGCGTCTCGTTCGGCGTGGTCAGCCGCTATGTGACCCAGACTTCGGCGACCTGGGCGGTTGAACTGGCCAGCCTGTCCTTCACCTGGGTCGTCTTCCTGGGCGCGGCGGCGGCGTTCCGGCGCAACATGCATGTCAGCGTCGACCTCGTCGTCCGCCTGTTGCCAAAGCGCTGGTCGGCGGCGGTCTCCTGGGCGATGGATCTGTTGCTGCTCGTGTTTCTGCCCTACGCGCTCTATCTCGCGATCTCGATCGCCATCGATTCGATCGACCGGCCGTCGCCGGTGCTCAGAATCTCGTTCCTGTATGTCTACGGCGCGGTGGTGCTCAGCTTCGCCTCGATCTTCGTCCACCACGTCATCCACATGGCCAGGCGGGTTGCGGGCGCGCGGGAGCAGGCCGGATGAGTACAGCGCTTCCCGCCCTGATTATGCTGGGCCTGCTGGCCGCCAATATGCGGGTGGCCTTCGCGATCGCCATCGCCGCACTGGTCTTTTTCCTCACCGCCCAGGGCGTGCCGCTGGAAATCTACATCCAGCGCATGGTCAGCGTGACCCATTCCTTCCCGCTGCTGGCCGTGCCCTTTTTCATCCTGGCCGGCGTGGTGATGAACCATTCCGGCATCACGCGCCGGCTGATGATCCTGGCCGACACGCTGGTCGGTCACCGCACCGGCGGCCTCGCCCATGTCAACGTGCTGTTGAGCACCTTCATGGGCGGCATGTCGGGCTCCGCCAACGCGGACGCGGCGGTGCAAAGCAAGATCCTGGTGCCGGAGATGAGCAAGCGGGGCTACGACCCCGCCTTTTCCGCCGCCGTCACGGCCACATCCTCGGTGATCGCGCCGATCATCCCGCCGGGCGTCGGCATGGTGCTGTACGGCTTCCTCGCCGACGTCTCGATCGGCCGCCTGTTTCTGGCCGGTCTTGTCCCCGGCATCCTGATGTGCGTTGCCCTGATGGTCGTGGTCGGGATCGTGTCCCGCCGGCGCGGCTATCTGCCCTCCCGGCCGGAGCGTGCGGGCTGGGGCGATCGCGGCCGCGCGCTGGCCAGCAGCCTGTGGGCGCTGGGCCTGCCGCTCGGCATCATCGGCGGCATCCGCTATGGCGTGTTCACGCCCACTGAGGCGGGGGCAATGGCCGTGGTCTATGCCTTCATCGTCGGCGCCTTCATCTATCGCGAGCTGGATTGGAGCAAGCTGCCGGCGATCCTGAGCGAGGCGGTACTGGCCAACGCCGTGGTCATGCTGATCATCTGCGCCGCCCAGGCCTTCGGCTTCTACATGTCGTGGGAGCGCATCCCGCAGGAGGCGGGCCAGTTCCTGCTCAGCCTGACGGAAAACCCGCTGGTCCTGCTGCTGGTCATCAATCTCTTTCTCGTCTTCATCGGCATGCTGGTCGAGGGCAGCGCGGCCCTGATCTTGCTGACGCCCTTGCTGGCGCCCCTGGCCGCATCGGTCGGCATCGATCCGGTGCATTTCGGTATCGTGATGGTGGTCAACTTGACCATCGCCGGTGTGACCCCACCGGTCGGCACCTTGATCTACACCACCTGTTCGATCGTCGGCGTCGATATCGGCCGCTTCATACGCGAGTCGCTGCCGCTGGTCCTCGCCCTGTTCGCGGTCCTGGCGATCGTCACCTTCGTGCCTGTGGTGAGCCTCTGGCTGCCCAACCTGCTGATGTAGCAGGGGCCTGGCGATCAGGACCCTTCTTGGGCATAGGTCGCGGTGAGCCGCTGGGTCAGATAGTCTGACGCGGTGATCGGTGGATACTTGGCGGCCCCGTCGGTGCCCGGCAGCGCGGCGATCTGGGAATCCGGGTTGGGGTCGCAGAAGAAGGCGACGGAGTAGCGCTCGTGCCTCGGCGCGATCACCCGATGCGGCGTCGAGACATAGCGGTCGTTTGTCCAGCGCATCAGACAGTCGCCGATATTCATGACGAACGCGTCCTCGACGAACGGCACGTCCAGCCAGTCCTCTCCGCGTGGCCTGACCTGAAGACCGGGTTCGCCGTCCGTCTTCAAGAGGGTGATCGAGCCATAGTCGCTGTGTGCGCCGGCGCCGATCTCGTGCTCGGCCCCCGTCGCCGGCGGGTAATGCAGCAGGCGCAGGGTCACCATCGGCGCGTCGAAATGCGGGCCGAACCAGTCCTCATCCAGGCCGAGATCGAGCGCCAAGGCGCGGTGGATCTCAATGCCCAAGGCCCAGAGGTCATCGAAATAGGCCATCAGCGCATCCCGAAAGCCAGGCACGTCGGGCCATTGGTTGACGCCTCGAAATGGCTCGCCTGCCAGCACGCGCGGATCGTCAGGCGAGAGATCCAGCCCGATGTTGAAGGCTTCCTTGCGGTCGATCAGGCCGCTCGTTTCATCGAGCTGTTCGGACCCGAAAGCCACATAGCCGCGATTGTGTTCGGAGTTGTAGATCGAAACGCGCTTCTTCTCAGCCGCGTCGAGCGCGAAGAAGTCGTGGGCCGCTTTGAAGACGCCGTCGATCCGGCCGCGCTCAATGCCATGGCCGCGCAGAATCACGAAGCCGATCTCGCGGCAGGCCCGCCCGATCTCGGCCACGAACGCCGCCTTGTCGCCCGATCGAAAGCGCTGGAAATCTAGGATTGGGATCACACATACCGCCTTCGCTAACGTCATGGTCTTTCTGTGATATTGCGGCCCCGTCGTCCAGAAGGAATCGGCTCATGAGCCATTGCGACGATGCGGCCGCAAAGGGCTTGAGCCCTTAGCGACGGGCACGGTATAGGGCAGCGCCATGAGCCAGGGTGAGAACTTGCAGAACGGGGATGTCGCGACCGAACGGTCGGGCTGGCGCGAAAGGCTGCGCGCGGCGGTCGAGAACGAGCGCGTTCAGCAGTTCATCATCGGCGTCATCATCATCAACGGCATCGTCATCGGGCTTGAGACATCCGCCTGGCTGATGGAACGGGCCGGCGGGCTGCTGCGCCTCTTGGACACCATCGCCATCGTGATCTTCGTCATCGAGATCGGGGCGAAGCTGATCGTCTATCGGTTCGGATTCTTCCGCAATCCGTGGAACGTGTTCGACTTCATCATCGTCGGCATCGCGCTCGTGCCGGCGGGCGAGGGGCTGTCGGTCTTGCGCGCCCTTCGGGTGCTGCGGGCGCTGCGCCTCATGTCGATGGTGCCGCGCATGCGCATGGTGGTCCAAGGGCTGCTCAGCGCGATCCCGGCGATGGGCTCCGTCGTTGCCCTTTTGGCGCTGGTCTTCTACGTCTTCGCCGTCATCGCGACCAAGCTGTTCGGTGCGGCCTTTCCGGAATGGTTCGGCACGGTGGGCGCCTCGCTCTACTCCCTGTTCCAGATCATGACCTTGGAATCCTGGTCGATGGGCATCGTACGGCCCGTCATGGC
This sequence comes from Alphaproteobacteria bacterium, assembly GCA_028277405.1. Taxonomy (GTDB): domain Bacteria; phylum Pseudomonadota; class Alphaproteobacteria; order DSM-16000; family Inquilinaceae; genus JANQGH01. The sequence goes on from JANQGH010000059.1 coordinate 156,553, forward strand.
GGAGTTCCCCTATGCCTGGGCCTACTTCGTGCCGTTCATCCTGGTCACCAGCTTCACAGTCCTGAACCTGTTCATCGCGATCATCGTGAACGCGATGCACCAGGCAGCGGAGGAGGACGCCGCCCCGGAACGGGCGACGCTGGACGAGATCAAGGACGAGATCGTCAAACTGCGCCAGGAGGTCTCGGCGTTGCGCCAGCAGGAGTCGGAGCCGCTCGCGACCAGCGAGGGGGCGGCGCGGGTCGACCGCTAACCCCTGTCGCCAACAGGCTCACGGATCCGGTTTGTCATTCTTCTCGTTTGCCTGCGCCAGTTCGTCAATGGACGTTCCCCGCCACATGGGCACGCCGGTTCGATAGGCAGCGCGGCCGATCATGTGCGCGGCGATTGGGGCGGTGGCCAGCAGGAAGATGATGGCGGCGATCGAGCGCGCGACGACGCCGGTTTCGCCGAAATAGACGGCGACGGCGACCAGGATCAGGCCGCAGCCCAGCGTGCCGGCCTTGGTCGAGGCATGCATGCGGATCAGCACGTCCGGCAGGCGCAGCACGCCAAGGCCGGCGGCAAAGGCGAAGAGCGCCCCGACGATCACCAGGATTGCCGTTATCAGGTCAATCATCGTTTGCCTCGTCGGTCGGTGATGCGTCTTGCGCCTGCGCCTGGCTGCGTTCGGCATAGCGGGCGAACGCCACGGTTGCCAGGAAGGCGATCAGCGCCAGCGCGATCGCGACATCGAGAAACGCCTGCTTGCCGGAACTGATGGCGAACAGTGCGCTGAAGGCGACGGCGAGGATGGTGATCAGGTCGAGCGCGACCACCCGGTCCGGCAGGCTGGGACCCAGCGCCAGGCGAACGAAGGCCAGCACCATGGCCGCCATCAGGATCACGAAGGCGATGTCGACCGCCCAGGTGAGCAGGGATCCGTCGCTCAACATTAGTTCATCGCCTCGCGCACCCAACGTTCCATCCCGCCTTTCAGTTCGCGGCGGATGTCTTCGGGATCCTCCACGAACATGGCGTGGACGTACAAGGTCTTCCGGTCGGGCGAAATGTCCAGGCTCAGTGTGCCTGGCGTTAGCGAGATCAGGTTGGCGACCAGCAGGATTTCGCCGTCGCCCGTGGCGTCCAGCGGCATGGCGATGATGCCGGGGCGGCTGAGATGGGTCGGCGTCACGATGTCCCAGACCACCCGCAGGCTCGACACGAACAGCTCGTAGATGAACAGGACCGCCAGGCGCAGCACGCGCCAGACCCGCTCGAAATAGGTGGTGGCGCCGAACATCGGCCGCACCACCCAAAGCGCCAGATAGCCGATGATGAAACCGATGATCAGGCTCAACAAGGTAAAGCTGCCCATGAGGGCGGCCCATCCAAGCGCCAAGGCCGCGTTAAGGACCAGCAGGTTCATGGCGATACTCCCAAAACCGCCTCGACATAGGTTGCCGGGTTCAGCAACTGGCCGGCGGCCCGCTCGGCGAAGGCCACGAACGGCTCAGGAAACAGGCCGATGATGATGGTCAGAACGGCCAAGGCGCTGATTGGCAGTACCAGAACGAACCGATCCGTGTTCGAGATCAGCCCGAGTGTCGGCGCCTCGATCGTCGGGCTCGGCTTCCAAAACGCCTCGGCCCAGATCTTGGTCATCGAAAACACGGTCAACAGACCGACGACCAGGGCGGTCGCCGCGATGACATAGGCCCCGATATCCAGGCTGGCCTTGACCAGAAGGTACTTGGCCCAAAAGCCGGACAGCGGCGGAAAGCCCGCCAGCGAGAAGGCCGGGATTAGAAAGATGATCGCCAGCAGGGGGCTCGATTTGTACAGGCCGCCCATCGCCGACAGCTCGAACGACCCGGTCACCCGCTTGGCCACGCCGCTGACCAGAAACAAGTTCGCCTTCACGATGATGTGGTGGACCAGATAGAAGACCGCGCCGGCGATCGCCAGCGGCGTGAACAGGGCCAGCCCCAGCACCATGTAGCCGATCTGGCTGACGATGTGGAACGACAGGATCTTGCGGAACTCGTTCTGCGCCGCGGCGCCGAGAACGCCCGTGATCATGGTCAGCGCCGCG